>NZ_JBQEPL010000005.1:0-240025 GCF_052045505.1 Sphingomonas sp. 22176
GTAAGCGCGGCCTGCAGGCCGCCTTGCGGCATCGTTGATAGCCGGGATGCTTGCCGCCTTTAACGAGGGCGGTGGTGGTGCAGGGAGTTTCGGGTTCTACGAGCAGTCCTACGAGCAGTCGTATGACTGGTCGCATGGAGGTCGTCGGCCGTGTGTCGGGCCGGCGGCGATGGTCGGATGCGGAGAAGCTGGAGATCCTGGCCGAGGCGTTCCAGCCTGGCGTGCGGGTCTGCGATGTGATCGCCCGGCGCGAGGTTTCGAGCAGCCTGATCTATACGTGGCGCAAGCAGTTGCGGGCCGGCAAGCTGGCCGGGGCGGCAGCGTCGCTGCCGGTGTTTGCCGAGGTTCGGCTCGCCCGGCCGGTGGTGCCCGCGTCGCCGCCGGTGCCGTGTTCGTCGGGCCGCATCGACATCGCGCTGCCCAGCGGCGTGCGGATCAGTGTCGACGGCGGGGTGGATGCGGAGGCGCTGGCACGGGTGCTGTCGGTGCTGCGGTGAGCCCGGCGCCGTTGCCGACGCGGGTATATCTGGCGTGCGGCGTGACCGACATGCGCAAGGGCTTCGACGGGCTGGCGGTGCTGGTGCAGCAGGTGCTGGCGAAAAACCCGCATTCGGGCGCGCTGTTCGCGTTCCGGGGCAAGCGCGGGCATCTGGTCAAGCTGCTGTGGTTCGACGGGCAAGGCCTGTGCCTGTTTTCGAAGCGGCTCGATCGGGGCCGTTTCGTCTGGCCAGTGACGACAAGCGGCACGGTGGTGCTGACGCCGGCGCAATTGTCGATGCTGCTGGAGGGCATCGACTGGCGCCGCCCTGAGCGGACGTACACGCCGACGCTGGCGGGCTGAAACCGGCGGTTTTGCGTTGCTTTTGCTCGCCTGTGGTGCTGCGATCTGCTAGGAAATCCGGGTGTCGGAAGCGCCCGTTTCCCCTGCTGATGCCACCGCGCGGATCGCCGCGCTGGAGGCGTTGCTGGCCCGGGCCAATGCCGCGCTTGCTGCCCGCGATCTGCTCATCGACAGATTGCGCGGGCAGATCGCCCGGCTGCGGCGGATGCAGTTCGGCGCCTCGTCCGAGAAGCTGGGCCGCGAGATCGAGCAGCTCGAACTGGCGCTGGAAGAGCTGGAAGCCGAGCGCGACGCGGCGCCGGTAGGGGAGCGCCTGTCCGAGACGGCGTCGCGGCCGGCACCGGTCCGCAGCCTGCCGACGCACCTGCCACGCGAGGAGGTCTTCCACGAACCGGCCTCGGGCGCCTGCACCTGCCCCGATTGCGGCGGCGCGTTGCGCCGGCTGGGCATGGATGCGCATGAGATGCTTGACGTGGTGCCGGTGCACTGGCGGGTCATGCGCAACATCCGCCCCAAATATAGCTGCCGGGTCTGCGAGAAGATTGTCCAGGCGCCTGCGCCGGCCAGCGCCGTCGCGCGCGGCAAGGCCAGCTTCGCCACGCTGGCGCATGTCGTGGTCTCGAAGTTCGAGCACCATCTGCCGCTGTACCGTCAGGCGGAGATGATGGCGGCGCAGGGGCTCGATATCGACCGCTCGACGCTGGCCGGCTGGGCCGGACAGGCCACTGCGTTGCTCGATCCGGTCGTCGCCCGTATCCGCGACGCAGTCCTCAAGGCCGACAAGATCCATGCCGACGACACCCCGGTGCCGGTGCTCGACCCCGGCCGCGGCAGGACCGCGACGGGACGGCTATGGGTGTACGCGGCCGACGACCAGGCCTCGGGCAGCACGGCGCCGCGTGCGACTTGGTATCGCTTCACGCCGGACCGCACCGCCGCCCACCCGCTGGCACATCTCGCCGGCTTTCGCGGGTTCCTCCAGGCCGATGCTTATGCTGGCTATGACGGGCTGTATCGGGGCGGCGTGACTGAGGTTGCCTGTTGGGCGCATTTCCGGCGCAAGATCTTCGACCTGCACGAACGTACGCCCACGCCGCTGACCACCGACATCCTCGAGCGGATCGGCGCGTTCTACGCCGTCGAGGCCGAGGTGCGCGGCCAGCCGCCGGATATTCGGCACCGGGCACGGCAGGAACGCAGCAAACTGCTGGTCGAGGCGCTGCGCGCGGTGCTCGATGCCGCGTTGCGTCGCCTGTCGCCCAAGTCCGACATGGCCAAGGCGATCGCCTATGGCACCAAGCGCTGGCCGGCGCTGTCGCGCTTCCTGGACGATGGCCGGCTGGAGATCGACAACAACATCGCGGAACGCGCGCTACGCGGCGTCGCCATCGGCCGCCGCAACTGGCTGTTCGCCGGTTCGCGCGTGGGCGGTGAACGCGCCGCCGCCATCTACACCGTCATCCAGACCTGCAAGGCCAACGGCGTCGACCCACAGGCCTATATCGCCGATGTAATCGCCAAAATCGCCAGCGACTGGCCGGCCAGTCGCTGGGATGAACTCCTGCCGTGGAACTGGGTAGGCGAACCTGCCAAAATGGCGGCATGAGCGCCGAAACCATCGCCCGCCTCCATATTGTCCTGAACGACATCGAACCCGCCATCTGGCGCCGGGTCGACGTGCCGGTCACTGCCAGCCTGAAGATGCTCCATGACATCATCCAGGCCGCCATGGGCTGGGGGCATTACCACCTGTGGCATTTCGAAGCCGGAGACCGGCGCTACGGTGTGCCCGACCCGGCATGGCCGGACCACGGCATGGCTGCGGCGCGGAACGTCAAGCTCGCGGTGCTCCTCGACCGCGGCGTACGGGAACTCCTCTATACCTACGACATGGGTGATGACTGGCGGCACACCATCACCGTCGAAAGCATCGGCTCCGGTGAGCCGGACCAACAATATCCGCGCTTTGTCGATGGCGCGCGACGTTGTCCGCCCGAGGATGTCGGGGGGCTACCCGGCTTCGAGATGTTCCTCGATGCCATGGCCGACCCGACCCACGAGGAGCACCATCGTCTACGTGAATGGTACGGCGGCCCTTACAATCCCGACGATATCGACGAACGCCTCACCCGACGCGCCGTCGCCGCCATCGCGGGCCGCCGCCATGCCGGGAAGATCGCCTACCTGAAAAGCCGAGCACAATAGCAAGGCGGCCTACCGGCCACGCTTACGCCGCGCCGTTGCGTGCAGAACCAGGGAACTCGCGGGCAGGGCCGGTGCCTGCCGGGCCGCACGTTCTGTTATTTCCGGTTCGGAACGGGTTTCGAACATGTTGGCGACTGTAGTGCCGCTCAGGCCGGCAACGATCCCCGTGGGGTAAGCCGCATCACCCTCTTTTGAGTAAGTTGCGTGCTACAGTTCGATCAGCCCGCGCTTTGCCGCCAGCGTCACAGCGTGCGTGCGATCGGCTGCACCCAGCTTTGCGAACATGGTTTTCAAATGCCCTTTAACGGTATCCTCCGAGATACTGAGCTGAAACGCTATTTGCTTGTTTCGATTACCTTTTGCAGCAAGCGACAGCACGGCGATTTCGCGCTCGGTCAAGGTTTCCGACGCGATGTACATCGCAATGTTGGTCGCGACCTGTGCGTCGATGTGCTTGCCCCCGGCATGAACCGAGCGGACCGCCTGCAGCAGTTCCTTGCGAAGGCTGCTCTTGAGTAGATAGCCTGATGCCCCGGCGCGCAGTGCGCGAACGGCGTGCGCATCGCCTTCATATGTGGTCAGGACGATGACACGGGCTCTGGGCGATCGAGCCCGAATCTCAGTGATTGCCTCATCTCCGTTGAGCCCCGGCATCTGAAGGTCCATCAGGACAATGTCCGGGAGCAGCGCGGCGTGCTGCTGAACGCCGGCCTCGCCCGTACCGGCTTCACCGACCACGACCATATCTTCCTGAGTCTCAATGACCCTGCGCACACCTTCGCGCAGGAAGGGGTGATCGTCGACGATGAGAATGCGTATCGCTGCGAGTGCTGACAAGGCAAGACCTTCAACGGGGCAATGAAGTAGCACCTATGGCGCTCCTCAATGCGTTTGCAAGCTTGGGAGTGGCCAGTTCAGCGAGCAGCGTATTTGACAAAGGTGCGGCTCAACGCAGCGTGCGTTGCGGTCAGGTGCGCTGAGTCAGCACAGAATAACCAAAGCGTCGCCTCCGCCTTTGGCTGCACGGTGGCGCATTGAAACAGGCCCTCGAGCATCTGTTCAGCGACCATGTCGGGGTCGTTGACCTCAATGCCGCTATCAAGCAGGCTCGGCGCGAAACTTGCGGAACTTGCGCCACGTCGACGCACATCCCTCGCCGCGGACTGCAGTGCGATCCCGAGGATGGCGGGTGTCCAGTGTACGGGATCACCAAGACCGACGAGGAGAATTGTTGACGCCTTGATAGGCGGAGCAATCGGTGAAAGAGCCAGTAATTCGCCTGGGGCGGCGCGAAAAATACCATCTCGGCGCAGGCGGGTCGTTGCGTTTCCCATCGTACGATCCAAGTGTAGGAGCCCGCCGATTGGCCCCTCAGCCAATTCACGGGTGAACATTCCCACCACGGCAACTTCGACATCGGCAGTAACCGAGTCTCGCGGTCCAACGGCAATTTGCAGATCGCGGTACGCCCCGACCAACAAGGCATCGTTGGTCGCCAGCAAAATCGCTGTCATCTGTCCGCTCTCCCAGCCATTCGCCCGGCTCCCGAGACGGAACGAACCTCCGCATCTCGGCGCCAATCGCGGTTTTCTGGCTGCGTAGCGACCTGTCCACGGCAATTTCTTGTAAGAACCCGAGGCGTTTTGGCTGGTTGGCGCGAGATTGATCTTTGTCGCCCAGCAATCATTCCTCCCAACCCCTTGTCAAATTCCCCCGGTTTTGAACCTGGATGAACCGCTCCCGCCCACACCGGCCCACAAGAGCGCCGAGAGTGCGGCGGGCACGAACCACGCGCCACGATCCAGCCACGCCGCGGCGCCAGCGCCCGCCACGCAACCCACGACGAAGCCCAACAGAATGGGCGACGCCTGACGCCATTGTTTTTGCGCGGCATCCCTCAAGGCGCCTTTCGCCAGTAGAAGGGCGACCATGGCCAGCGTCGCGGATACGATATTGCCGGTCATAACAGCTGTTGTCGGCACTGGAGTCACGCTGAGGTGGAGCAGCGCGTTCTGCGTTGCCATTGCGGCGATGGCCAGTACCGCTACCCAAATGTCGCCGGAAGACCCCGCGATCGACACAAACGCAGCGCATGCCGCCAGCAATACGAACTGTCCCGCAAGCAGTAGCTGTACCTTGCATTGTCCCGGCGGCTGCAGGATCTGAACCGCTGCACCGATGGTGGCCGTGATAGCGATGAACAACGGCACGGCGATCGCTGCGGCCAGATGCATCTCGCGCCCGGCCACGCCGTCGGCCGCCATCACGACGAGATTGCCGGTAACGTGCGCGGTAAACAGGCCCGACAGGGTGATCCAGCTGATTACGTCCACCGTTCCCGCGATGCAGCTGAGGGTGCCGGCCAGCCAGGCGGAGTTTGGCTCAACCGAGTTGTCACTCGTAGGTGCGGGGACAGCGCTCATGCCGATATCCCCCGATCGCGAGCCAAGGCGTCATAGAAAAGTTTGGGAATGACGATGCCGAGCGTCAGCGCGGCGATGATGAGCGCTGCGGTCAGCCCGTCCAGCGCGACTGCCTCAATCAGGGCGGGTACGGATGTCGTAGGCGCACTCGACAGAGCGACGATCCCTGCTGCCATCCGGAAGACGAAAACGCCCGGCATCAGCGATACGATCGCGGCGAAGCCAATCCCGGCGAACGGGACATGCCATCGCCGTGAAACGGGGACCAACAACAGGCCCGCGATCAGTCCAGCGACGCCGGCACCACCCGCAGGGCTGAGATGCAGGATCGTCATCGCCGCCCATCGTGCGGCATCGGCCAGCATCGCGGCGAAGACCGGCCAGCCAAGCAGATGTCGAGGCAGCGAAAAAAAGGTGGAATAGCACGCTGCCGCGACCCCGCCTGCGATTACTACGATCGCGAGTGGGACGTCGCGACCCGGAGGGGCAGGGGGGAGCGTGACGTTCAGCGCCAGCAGCCCGCACAGCAGGCCCGTAGCAATTGCAGACAGGGTAAGCGTTGCGAACAACAGGCGCGAGGCGCCGAGCGGAAGCCGGTTATCGAGAAGGTCGAGGGCACCGTTCAGCAGATGTGGTCCGGGCACCATAACCATGCAGGGGCACACCGCCATCAGCCGGAGATCGGAGCTCACGCCCAGTCGGACGCAGATCGCGCCGATTATCCCGGCGAGCAGGGCCGCCAGGAAGACCTGCAGGAGGGCTGACCCCCCCGCGCGACCGATCCGGCGGCGCAAAACCCCACCGCAGCCGGCGCTTAGGCTGACGACAAGCAAGGTGAGCCAATGAACCGCTCCGAAACTGAGCGCCAGGGCGGCGGCTCCGAGCGCGCTTGCCAGCGCGAACGCCGTATCGGACGCAAGCGGCAAGTTCCGGGCCGACTGAAGCTCGATTACCATCTGCGTTGGGTTCAGTTGTCCGACGCGCGCGGCCTCCGCAATTCTGCCCGCAGCTGCTACCCGGTTCATGGCGACGCTGTCGGGCACTGCCGCGAGCATCGTCACAGTACCCGTGGTCAGCGACGAGGCCGTGATCGCACTGCTCTGCCAGCCGGGCAGCAGGACCGAAGGTTCACCCCACGTCCGTGTGAGCCGGTGCAGGATCCTTTCGGTTTCCGCGGTCTGTTGGCCATTTGCATGCAGTACTGCGACCAGTTCACCGCTCGCATCCTTCTGATCCTGAAGCATACCGCACCCTCCTTGCTGAAGAAGCATACATGCACAGGACGTTCGCGAAGCTGGTTCGCCAAATTCAGCATCAAGAATATACAAATCGCCGCGCTCAGCATGCTGCGGCGCAAAATCCGACAATCTATGAACCTGTTGACCTGCTGAAAACGCGTCGAATCGTTCGACAACAGGAGTGCAACATGACCAACCTCGACCATGCCAGCGCAGATCCTGCCGCCGCGCCTACCCTTCACGACATCCCCATCGGGATAAACGCGACCGGCGACCGGCAAGAGTTCGATTCGATGGGGACCGTGGATGTCCCAGCGGATCGATATTGGGGCGCACAGACCCAGCGCTCGCTGCAGCATTTCTCGATCGGCAACGACAAAATGCCGAAGGAAGTCTACCACGCCTATGGTTATGTGAAGAAAGCGGCGGCGCTGGTGAACGCGAAGGCCGGGCGGTTGGAGCAATGGCGCGCCGATGCGATCATCCGCGCTGCGGAGGAGGCCATTGCCGGCAAGCTGGACGAGCATTTCCCTCTTTACGTGTGGCAGACCGGTTCGGGCACCCAGTCCAATATGAACGTCAACGAGGTGCTCTCGAACCGCGCGATCCAGTTGCTCGGCGGGAAACTCGGCACCCAAGCCCCGGTACACCCGAACGATCATGTGAATATGGGCCAGTCGTCAAACGACACCTTCCCGACCGCGATGCACATCGCCGTCATATTCGAGCTCGACGACGTGCTTCTGCCCCAAGCCGAACAGTTCGCCACCGCGATCGAAGCAAAGGCCGACGAGTGGATGCACGTGGTGAAGACAGGGCGCACGCATCTTCAGGATGCGGTGCCGCTCACCGTGGGCCAGGAATGGTCGGGCTATGCTGCGCAGGTGCGCGATGCAATTGCGGTTGTGCGGAGTTCGATGGCAAGCATCTACCGGCTCGCAGCCGGCGGCACCGCCGTTGGCACCGGCCTCAACGCGCCGAAGGACTTTTCGATCGATATCGCCCAATCGATCGCAACGTTGACCCACAAGCCATTCGTCACGGCGCCGAACAAGTTCGCTGCTCAGGGATCGCTCGACGGAATGGTGGCCGTTTCCGCGGCATTGCGTGGACTTGCCGTTGCGCTGATGAAGATAGCGAATGACATGCGCTGGCTTGCCTCCGGCCCTCGTTGCGGCCTTGGCGAACTGCTTTTGCCCCAGAACGAGCCGGGCTCCTCGATTATGCCGGGCAAGGTTAATCCTACCCAGTGCGAGGCGATGGTGATGGTCTGCATCCAGGTGATCGGCGAGGACTGCAGCGTGGCTTTTGCCGGCAGCCAAGGCAATTTCGAGTTGAATGCGATGCGGCCGATCATCATCAACAATGTGCTGCATTGCGCCCGTATCCTCGGCGACATGTGCGAGAAGATGCGAATCTTCTCGATCGAGGGTACCGAACTCAACCGCCAGCGGATCGACGAGAGCGTAAACCAATCCTTGATGCTGGTGACCGCGCTGTCGCCGGTGATCGGCTATGACAATGCCGCCCACATCGCCGAGGCCGCCAATGCCGACGGCTCAACGCTGCGCGATGCTGCGCTCAAGTCTGGCAGGGTCGATGCGGCCACCTTCGACCGCGTGGTCAACCCGCAGGCGTTGGTCGGCAGCGGCGTCGCAGGCGCCTGAGATCGGCGCACGGCAAATGGTATCCGCCGCGGCGCCGGTCAATCGGCGCTGCGGATCCCCAACAAGGAGGGCGTCCGATGATTAGATGCGTGCGAATGTGGACGGGTAGCGATGGCAATTCGCTGTTTGAAGAAGGGATGATCGACCTGTCGCCCGGCACGCGGGGAGACAGTGTGGGCCAATCGATTGACGTTTCGGCACTGTCATTTCAGGAAACGGAAGCTGGCGGAACCTTCGCCTGGCACCAGGATCCCGTGCCTCGGTTCGTGCTGATGCTGTCTGGCACCATCGAATTCGAGACTGTCTCGGGTGCGACCTTCACGCTGAACCCGGGTGAAGTCCTGCTTGCCCAAGACAATAGTGGCACCGGTCACCGCTGGCGCCTGATCGGCGATGCGCCGTGGCGGCGTGCCTATGTGGTCTACCAGGAGGGCGCCGACCTGCAATTCGTCAAGAAGGATAGCGATCGATGAGCACGCAGAACAACCGTCCGGACATCGTGCTGATCGGCGCCGGGATCATGAGCGCGACGCTCGGCACTGTCCTCAAAGAACTTGATCCGACCTTGTCGATCACGATCTTCGAAACCTTGGACGATTGCGGTCAGGAAAGCTCGCAAGCATGGAATAACGCCGGCACCGGTCACGCGGCCAATTGCGAGCTCAACTATACGCCGCAGCGCGCAGATGGCAGCATCGACATCTCGGAGGCGCTTAAGGTCAATACCGAGTTTGATCTGTCACGGCAGCTTTGGACCTATCTAGTCCGCAAGGGGGCTATCCCCGATCCGCGCGCGTTCCTACATCCTTGCCCGCACATGAGCTTCGTCTGGGGCGAGGACAACGTCGCCTTCCTCAGGGCGCGCTTTGAAGCGATGTCGGCACACCATTGCTATCATGGCATGGAATATAGCGAGGACAGTAAGCAGATAGCTGAATGGGCACCGCTCATCATGGAAGGCCGTGCTGAAGGTCAACCGATCGCGGCGACCCGGATGATCACCGGGACAGACGTCGACTATGGCGCGCTGACGCATCTGCTCGTTGGGCATCTTCAGGTGCAGCCAAGTGTCGCGATCCACTATAACCGCAAGGTGGTTGACCTGTCGCGTGAAGCTGACGGGCGCTGGCGGGTGGAGATCGAGGACACTTTCGACGGCACGCGGCAATCGGTCTCGGCGGGCTTCGTCTTCATCGGCGCCGGCGGCGCTTCGATCGAACTCCTCCAGAAATCGCGTATTCCGGAGGGCGAAGGTTATGGCGGCTTCCCGGTTAGCGGCATATGGCTGCGCTGCGAGGTCGACGCCGTAACGTCACGTCATCACGCAAAGGTCTATGGCAAGGCATCGACGGGATCGCCGCCGATGTCGGTCCCGCATCTCGACACCCGCGTGGTGGAGGGCAAGACGTCGCTGCTGTTTGGTCCCTATGCCGGCTTTTCGAGCAAGTTCCTCAAACACGGCTCGCTAACAGATCTGTTCCGATCGGTGACGCCCCACAACATCGTGCCGCTGCTCGAAGTCGCAAAGGACAATGCCAAGCTGACAGAGTATCTTGTCGGCCAGGTACTTCAGACGGGCGCACACCAGTTCGAGATGCTGAAACAGTTCTTTCCCAATGCCAAGCGGCTCGAGTGGAAGGAAGCAGTAGCAGGCCAACGCGTGCAGGTGATCAAGCCCGACGCCAATAGGGGCGGCGTGCTGGAGTTCGGGACCGAGTTGGTGGCCGCAGGCGACCGATCGCTCGTGGCACTCCTTGGGGCGTCACCAGGCGCATCGACGGCTGCGTTCGTCGCCCTTGAGGTGCTGCAGAAATGCTTTCCTGAGAAACTGACCGACGACGCGTGGCTGCCGGCGCTTAAGGCAATCATTCCCACGTACGGAATCGACCTTACCCTGGATGCCGAAGCATGCCGCGCTACCCGTGCGGCGACTGCGCCGATACTTAAGATAGAGAACATAGCGTGAGGCAGGCCATGGCTTCCTCACCTAAGTCTACGCCGGCGAATACAACCGCGAGGAGCAAGGCCTTTCGCGGCGTGTTCCTCAGCGTCGCCCCGGCGATGTTCCTCGGCACCCTGGACGAGACGATCATATCGACTGCATTGCCGGCGATCGCCGCGGCCTTGCACGATTTCACGAGCGTCTCCTGGATCGTCACATCCTATCTGCTCGCCGCTACCGTGGCGGCGCCGATCTATGGCCGCATCGGTGACGCAGTGGGGCGTAAAACGGCGCTTCTTGGCGCGCTGGCGATGTTCATCGTCGGATCGCTGGGTTGTGGCGTCGCACCCGACCTCACGACGCTCGTCGTCGCGCGTGCCGCGCAAGGTCTTGGCGGCGGCGGCTTGATGACGCTGTCGCAGTCTCTGATCGGTGAGGCTGTCGCGCCAAAGGACCGCGGGCGTTTCCAAGGTTGGTTTGGAGCCTTGTTCGCGCTCGCGAGCACGATCGGTCCGCTCCTCGGCGGTGTGCTTTCCGAACATGCCGGCTGGCGCTGGATCTTCTGGATCAACGTGCCGCTAGGGCTTGGCGCGACGGCTGCCGCCTGGGCGATGTCTGCCGAGAAGGGCGCGGGGAAGTTCATCTTCGATATTGTTGGCACCCTGACATTTGCCGTCGGGACGATCTGCTTCCTGCTCGGCTTGACGCTCGGACATCAACTGGGCTGGACGTCCGCCGAAGTGTTGGCGCTAGGCGCGATCGGCGTGGTCGCCTTCGCCGCGCTGCTGCCTATAGAGCGGCGGGTCTCCGCACCCTTGATTTCGCCAGGTCTGCTCCAGCAACCCATCGTCTGGCGCCTGACGCTCGTGACTGGTCTGTTCGCGGCAACGCTCTTTGCCGCGGTCGTGCAGGTTCCGCTTTTCCTTCAGCTGGCGTTGGGAATGAGTCCAAGTCTGGCCGGGCTGCTGCTCATTCCGTTCACGCTCGCGCAGGTCATTGTTTCCACCTGGACGGGGTTGCGGATCTCGGTAACGGGGCTGCCCAGAGGGCCGCTTGTGTGGGGGCTGGCATTGGCAGCGCTTGGTTTCGCGGTCCTGGCCGCGACCGTGGAGCATGGCGGTTGGGCGATCGGTTGCGCCTCGATCCTGTTCGGCCTGGGGCTCGGGACGACGATGCCCGCGGCACAGACAATGGTGCAGTGGTCCGGTGGCAAGGCGCGCCTCGGCGTCGCGACGGCGACCCTGTCCTTCGCGCGGTCGATCGGCGGCGTTTTTGGTACGGCGATCACCTCGGCCGTCCTTATCGGGGTGCTGGAATACCGTGTACCCGGCGCCATCCTCTTGATCGAAGCCAAGTTCAGCGGCGTGGGAAGCGCGGGTCTTGGTTCGGCAGCTTTGCCCGCTTCCGACGTGCTCGCCGCCTTTCGTTGGGTCTTCGTTCTGCTTGCGCTTATCGCGGGGGTAGGGGCTGCGATCGCGGCAAGCGTGCCGGCGGTCGATTTGGACGATCCGGAGCCAGACGCCCCTCTCTGATATGTTCGCCACCATTCTCTGGCGGGGGTTACGGGGTGCTTAGCCGATCAGGCGCAACCACCGTGATGGCGCCCGGAAGGCAGTGCGTGCGGGAATCTCCAGGCGAACGATCGTTCCAGTTCCCGGGGTTCCTTGAATGACGAGCCGGGCGTGCATCTTCTCGGCGCGCTCACGCATGCCGCACAATCCGAAATGTCCTTCGCGCCCGTCCGTCGCTGTCGCGGTGTCAATTCCCACACCATTGTCTCGCACCACGACCGTCAATCCGCGTCTGCGGCACGTGATGCTCACGTCTATGCCGGTGGCGGCCGCATGACGTCTCGCGTTCAGGAGTGCCTCGCGGACGATTGCCGCGGTCTGCTCCACGATGGGCGCGCAGACGAGGCGTTGACGGCCAACCGTATGCAGGGTCTCGCGACTCTCGAGCAGGGGGAGCAGGCGCGCTTCGAGGTCTGCCACTGCGCCGATGTTGCGCAAATTCAGGACTTGCTTTCGTCCCTCAACGAGGATTTCGTCACTACGATCGAGCGCCTCCTCTATTTGGAGGCGGCCTCTGGACCCGGAGGGGATGCCTTCCGCGATGGCTTGGAACCGCAAGATCAAGCCCTGGACGCTTTGCAGGTAGGTATCGTGAAGTTCCCGCGCGATCCGCTCCCGCTCTTCGACCTGACCCTCAATCCTTTGTCTCAACCGTTCCCCCACCACCGCGAGCCGAAGGCGGTACAGCAGCCAGAGCGCGACACAGGCTAGGCCCGCGATCAGCACAATGAACCATATGGTTTGATGGAACGCCGGCTTGATGGCGAAGGAGAGAGTGGCGTCGGTCGGGCTCCATATGCCAGCGCTATTGGCCGCCTTCACCCGAAACACATATCGGCCCGGACCAAGATTCGTGAAGAAGGCTTCGCGACGGTTACCAGCGTCGGTCCATGCTTGGTCCCGTCCGTCGAGCCTATAACGGAAGCGATTGGAACCGGCATCGGTGAGGCCCAGCGCCGTGAAGTCGAACCGCAAGTCCGTGGTGCCGACTGGTAGCGCGATGACCGCGCTGCTGCCCGGATAGTGTCTGCCCGCCGCGTCGAGACTTTGGATCACGACGTTCGGACCCACCTTCGCCCCGAGTTGGGCCGTCGGATCGATCCAGGCCAGTCCCTGATTTGTGTTGAACCAGATGTTGCCGTCAGCATCTTGCATGACGTCGTTCGCTTCGTCGCTGGACAGCCGAGACTGCAGACCCTGCTCGTGACCAAAACGCGAGACCTGGATCGGTGCGCCCGAATGTTTGAAGGCGCTGCGAAGATCGCTCGTCGCCAAAGAGAAGATGCCCTCGCGCCCGATGAGCCACGTCCGCCCATCCTGTGTAGTCGTCAGACCGGTCACTGCTCCAAGGAACGGGTAGCGTCGCGCATCCAGGACGGAAAAGCCTGTGCTGTCGTGGTAGGCAAGTCCGTATTCGCCCGCCGCGATAAAGCCGGTATCGAACGGGACAATCGCTTGGACGGTACCGATGACGATGTCTTTGCCACTCCAGAGCTGGGTGGTGCGACCGTCCTGCATTGTAACGATGTAGGGGCGGGGACTGTAGTTGATCAGCGCTGCGTCGAGCGTCCGCAGCACGCGTCCTCGCTGCTGCGGACCCAGCGAGTCTGGCGCCGTCACAAAGCGATCCTCTTGGACCAAGAAAAGCCCGTGCTTCTGGACCCAAAACCGGCCCTGCCGATCAACTGCGCACGATTGCGGCGTGAACTCGTTGTTCTGGCGGATCAGCCGGGGAGGGGCTTTTGGTGAAATAAGGTAGGTGTGGTCGACGTCTGCGACGAGCAACCGGCCATCTTCAGCCCCGCAGAGCATGTAGATCTGCCTGCCTGCCAGGAGAATGCGTGAGGGGGCAGCGCCGAGCCGGTTTAGGCGATAGAGGCCATCTCGAGCTCCGACGTAGATGTCACCCGCTCGTCCGGCCCTGACAAAGCCGGTCGTCAAATCGAGATCCGGTGACAGGATTGCAGGCCCCCCACGTGTCAACCGCTCCAGGCCGGTAACCCGGCCGGTCCAGATGTTGCCTTCACGGTCCTGGAATATCGACAGCGTTCGCGCCCGTCCCGAACCAGACGGGGCGGGGAGCGACTGGGTTGGCATGGGAGCCAGCGGCGACGTGATGGCGTCCGGATTGTAACGTAGTGCTGGGCCGTTATCGGCACCGATCCATACTTCGCCAGATTGCAGCACGGTTGATGGCCGGGGCTGGTTGTCGAAGCGAAACGGAGGCAGTTTGGTGCCGGTGCTTGGCGTGAGGACGCTCCGGATCGAAGTTTCATCAACGATCCAGACCCGGCCGGCGGCATCCTCCAGAAGATTTGCGCCAAGGCCAACCCTGGTCGGGAGCACTTCAAACCGAACCCCGCCGCGACGGAGGCGGAGGATCGAGGGATACATGGCGAGATAGGTGTCACCGTTGCGCACGGGCAAAACCGACTGGCCGGGTTGACTTGGTAGCGTTGTGCCCGAGTGGAACCAGCGCCATCGCCGCTGGCGGAGCTGGCCCAACCACGCCATGTCCGGGCCTTGGAGCAGAGCCCAGACGCTCCCATCGGGGCTTGTCGTCAATTGAGCGGCATATCCCACGACCTGAGCCGGCAATCGCAAATCAACGAGCCGCCCCCCGCGATAGACGTCTATCCCCCCCTTCTGGTAGCCGACCAGAAGCTGTCCATCCGGGGTTGCGAGCAGTGCGTTGACTTGCCTGGACCTACTGGGCCGTCGGTCGTCAGTTTCTATTCGCTCGAACGTAACGCCATCGAAGCGGTAAAGGCCGTTCGACGTGCCCAGCCACAGGAAGCCATCAAGGGTCTGGGCAATGGCGCGAATGCCGGCTGGCGCGCCGTCGGCAAACGACCATCGCGTAAGTCGGTAGGCAGGCGCAGGAGCAGTGCCAGTCGGTTTAGCGCCTGCGCTGAAAATCGTTATACTAGCGAAGAGAGCCACCGCGGCAAGGATGCGGCGAGCAACTGCCCGACCAGACCGGTACGCCAATATCACTTACCCCTTACGTCGGCATCCCAGCGTTGGGGCCATGATCAAAACTGCCTCTGATCCCGTCCCATAGCAGGGACTGCCGCGATCATACCCTAGCAGTGCGATGCGATCGATGCCGAGCCGAGCGCGTCGAGCAGTTCGGCGAGGTCGCGCGCCATGGTACGCTTGTCATGGCCGCCGGCGTGCTTGTCGGTCTCGCCATAGCCGCGCAGGTCCGGCGCGGTGATGCGATAGAACTCGCCGAGCACCGGATCTGGTGGCGCCAAGCGAAATTGGCCTCGGGAAAGCCGTCGAGTAGCACCACCGGCGCGCCTGCTCCGGCATCGATATAGTTCTGACGGATGCCGTTGGCACGGAGGATATGGCCGGCGGAGGTGATCATCGAGCGAAATCCTTGGGAACGCGGCGCCGCACCATGGCGGCGTCGCGGCCAGCCGGATTGGCGCTGCGTCCGATCTTTTGTCGGTTTCGGACATCTGGCGGCGGAGGTTCCGCCGCGCTTCGCCCGCGGCAAACACCGCCAAAAAGGCAGCGGAATCGACAAGCGCTCGGAGCGTCACCCGGGCTAGCTGGGCCTGCTTTGCCAATGGAGATCGCGCCGATGACCGCTGCCAGCCTCATTACTCCGCAGGATTGTGCGGTCCTGATCGTCGACGCACAGGCAGGCCTTGCCTTCGCCACGGGGTCGGGGGACCGCCAGAGCGTTCGCAGCAACCTCGTCGCGCTCGCTAAGACCGCCAAGGTGTTCGACGTCCCAGTGATCGTCAGCACCTCCGCCTCAAAGGTTTATAGCGGGCCGCTGATGCCGCCGCTCCGCGCCGTGCTGCCCGAGGTCGCCCCGATCGAGCGGCGCAACATGAATCTGTGGGAGGACGAAGCGGCCAAAGCCGCCGTGATCGCGACCGGGCGCCGTACGCTGGTCGTGGCCGGGCTGCTCACCGAGGCCTGTGTCAGTTTTCCCGTCCTCTCGGCGCTTGCCGAAGGCTATGCGGTGCGCGTCGTGGCCGATGCGTGTGGCGGCCTCACGCCTGCCAGCCATGAGGCGGCATTGCAGCGCCTGGCGCAGGCCGGCGCGGTGCCGACCTCTTGGCTCCAGTTCCTGCTCGAACTGCAACGCGACTGGACCCGGCACGACACCTATGAGGGAGCGCGCGGCATCGTCGTCGACCATGGTGGCGGCTATGGCATCGGGCTCGATTATGCCCGTGACATGATCCACCCATGACGCAGCGCCAGCTTGTTGGAACACTGCACGGCGTCGCCATCGAAGTCGCTGCGTGGGATGGCAGCGCGGCGCAAGTCGACCTGTCCTGCGCCTGTATGTTCGAGGCCGAACTCGGCGGTGGCCCGCCGACCGGGGGGCTCGCCCATCTGGATCATGCCCTTGGCGGGACGCTGCTGCGGCTGCGGCTGCGGGGCGAGGGCATCTTTCGCGCCAATGTCGGTGAAACGCTCTATATCGACCAGCCGCCCGCAACGGTAGCCGCACGCGCGCTGCTGATCTTAGGCATGGGCTCGCCGATCGGCTGGTCCGCGTCGGCGCTATCATCTGCCGTGCGGCTGGCGGTCTCGACTGCCCTGGCGCTGGGCGCCGGCTCGGGCGCGCTGGCACCGAGCATGCTGGATAGCGGCCTGGAGCCCGACCATACGAGCGGCGCGCCAAAGGCCATGGTGGCGGGATTGGCGGCGACCCTCGATGCGCAAGCGCGGCTGCAGGCAATCGGGCTCGTCCAGCGCACTTCGCTCTCTAGCTGGTCCTTCGACGTGGGGGCGCCGCGCTTCTCCCACGCCGTTGCCGCATTCAGCGCGGCTGTTGCCGATCATTGATGTTCAGGAGCACTGTATGCAACACACTCCACCGCCGCCTATTGTCACTTCCGAGGTCCGCATTGTCGATGCAGCTGGCGCGCCTCGCATCCTGATGTCTGCGGCAAAGGGGACGCCGTCGATCGTGCTGACCGGCCGCGATGCCAAGCCGGCTGTGACGGTGCAGCTCGACGAGCAGGGTCGTCCTTCCGTTAAACTTGCCAACCCCGTGGCGGGCGGACCGACTGCCGCGATCGAAATTGACGACAAGGGCGCGCATGTGAAGTTCGATCGGGAGGGCGGCGCCTCGTCCTATCTGTTCCTCAACAATGCCGGCGTCTCAGGCATGGTGCTGATCGACAGCCAAGGCGTGCGGCGCGTGAGCGTGCTTGTCGCCGCTGACGGCAAGGTGACGATTGATGGTCTGAACGGGAAAGCTACCACCGCGCCCTGATCTTCCTGCTTCGGTCAGACAGCACTGAAGAGCGGGCAGCCGCTATTCTCGCTGATCTTGCTTAAAGTAAATTGTAGTGCCGGCTAAAGTCGAATCAGTCGGGACCAGGCTATAGTTGATAGGGCGTCAGCTCGGAACGCTGCTGATCGCATCTAGTGCGATGAATCCCTTGATCTTGTAGAATCAAAAGCGGCTTTTCCGGAAGAACCGACAGCATGATGTCAGCGGAGGTAGGCTGACGGCAAAGATGTGTTCGCATCGAGGATCTTTTTAATGGGCTAAGTGTGTCTGTGCGCCCTAGATGTCTGACGAGCGGGATTCGCTATGTTCGTCGCAAAGCTAGTCATGATCATGTCGGCGGGTTGCAACACTCTTCCATTGTTGCAAGGATGCTTTCCGGGACGCCAGCTGCGTGCTGAACCAGCCCTCGCTCCCTGGGCGGTAGGCTGTGTTGATCAGTTGGATCCGTAACGGCCTGCCGATTGGCTCACGGGGGCGTCCGTGCGACACTGAAGCGTCTGCTTTGCCCGAAAGCCGTCCTTCAAGTGGAGATCCGTGAACGACGGCTCTGTCCCAAACCTCGTCAAAATGACGTTCAAAGTCGAAGATGAACGAACGACCGCTTTCAGGTGCTCCGATCACGACGCTGAACGACCGACATTGGGGCGGGAGCAGACCGGCTGCTTTTTCGGCCAGAGCTGCCGTCGCTGCCTGGCGCCGCTACGTTGCCGCTTTGACGATTGGCTCCCCGGCTTCAGCCCGCCGGACACGCTTCAGTTTAGGGGTACAGAGCGTTCGTCGGTCGACCTTTGCTTCCTTCGGAGGGTTAGGGGCAAAAATGCCAACCGAGCGGGAGTCGCGCGCCGGCGCGTTGTTGTTCCTCTGCCGATGATGGGGCGTCACGGCTTGGATTGCCGCAGCCATAGCCAAGGCAGCGCCTAGCCGCTTGTTCTCGACGATCTCGGCTTGGTTGACCCGCTGCATCTTGTCGTAGACGCGGTAGGGCAGGGCCACTTCGCCGTGCCGCACCTCGATGCGGCCATCGGGATACTCGCAGACATGAACGCGCTTTCGGGCCAGCGTCCGCGCCAGCGGCGTCGGCTCCAGGATGAACATCACCTTGTTGTAGTGGAGCGCCAGAGCGGCGGTGACAGAGCGCTCGACGCGCCAGACCATCTCGGCTTCCACATTCTCGTGCGGGGCGAGCGGCCGATGCGCGTCCCGAGGATCCGCAGGCGGGCAGGCGAACTGAGCATTGTGGCGCAAGAGGTAAGAGGGGAGAAAGGTGTTGGCCTCTTCGATGGAGGAGATGCCTTCAAGCCGCATCGCCTTGACGAGGCGGTTCTGGAGCGTGCTGTTCGCCCGCTCGACCCGCCCCTTGGCCTGCGGCGAGTTGGCGCAGATGATCTCGACGCCGAGCTTGTCGAGCGCACGGACCAAGTGCGACATGCCGTCGCTGTCGGCAGTCGCGCGGTTGTTCCGAAAGGCGCTGTGCTTGTCCGAATAGAAGGCGATCGGCTTGCCGTGGCGCTCGAGATAGGTCCGGGTCGCCTGCAGGTAGGAGAGGGCGCTCTCGCTTTCCGCCATCTCGAGGTGCATCAGCTCGCTCGTGGCATCGTCGATATAGACCAGCAGGCTGCAGCGTGGCCCGCGACCCTCGAACCAGTCATGATCCGAACCATCGACCTGGATGAGCTCGCCCCGGCGCTCGCGCCGGTTGCGGGTTTGGTGGAGCCTGGCGCGCTTGGTGGCCTTGGCTTTCCACAGGCCCGCGCCGATCATCAGCTGCCGCAGCGTCTCGTGCGACAGCGTGATGCCGTGCCGCTCGGCCAAATACTCGGCCGCCAGCGTCGGGCCAAAATCGGCGTAGCGCTCGCGAACGATGGCAACGACATCCTCGCGGAAGGCATCGCTGAATCGCCGATTGCTGGGGCGGCCTCGCTTCCGTGATACCAGGCCAGCAGCGCCGTCAGTGCGTAGCCGGCGGAGCAGCCGATATAGCTGACTGCGCTCCAGTCCGAGCAGCTGCATAGCCCGGGCTGGCCGAAGCTCGCCGCGCTCGAGCCGCATCAAGGTGTCGAACCGGTAGATCTCGGTATCGCTCATCGCCAGTACCGCCATCGCTGCACACCCTCGTTGTCGAGGGCGCCAATGGACACGATCGCCTCAGCGAAGGCACGGTTGTGCCATTTCTAATTTGCTGAGCTGTGCCATTTGTACGTTGCGCTTACATTTGAAAAAATTTTTGTTGCCGCCAGTTAGAAAAGGCACATTCCGCAGCAAAATAGAAATGGCACAACGCCGCCGGCAGCGGGGGCTGCGTGGAGCCCTCCTCATAGCGCAGCGCTGCCCCCGCTGATGCCCCGCACCCCCGGCTCCCGTCCCCGGGCCCGCTGCGCACGCAGCGGGCCCGGTCACATCGCCTCAACCGCCGGTGCTCGTGCTATCGGGTAGGGCGTCGACAGCAGCTTCGGCAGAGAAAGCGGACCGGCAGCTCGCGACCAACTCAAGACGTTCGGCCGGGCCCGCTTAAACGGCGGGTTTCGACAGGCGCAGGCATTCAACGCTCACGGCTTTGCCGGACGGGAGCCGACCACCCCGGGTGTTTGGGATGGGAGTGAGATCGCCGCCCTTTGCCCTTGCGCAAGACCTCATTATCGGCGGTCGCGCTCAGGCAGCGCGCGAAGGTGATCGCGCGTCGCTGCCACGACTGCCGCCAGCACGTCGGAGGGCAATTTCCTTGTGATTCAAGTCGCGCATTTGAAGCCCTGATCAGCATATTACTTGGATCATATTGATATGTGCATCGTGGGCGGCAACGCTGCAGCTACCTTATCTCGACGGCTTTGCGGCCTATTTCCCGATTTTTTGCACTCACCATCACGCTTGTCATCACGGCGAGTTCCTCAATGCGGAGGCCATTACGCAATGAAGATGACCGGCGGACACGGCGCACGCTTAGCGGCTTGGTACAACCGGCGTGTCGTTCAGGCTCTCGGCACCAGAAAACAGACCTTCCAGCCGGTGGCTGAGGTGGTCGCGAAATGCCGGGTCATGCCTGCGGGACGGAGCAGCGCCCTCGATCAACTCCTTGAACATCGCGTCGCGAATACGGTCGATGGCTTCAGCATTCAGGGTGCCCGCAGTCTTCAACTCTCTGCATAACTGCAGGAGCCCAGCCGCCGTAGCCAAGGCTCGAAATCCAGCGAGGTTAAGCGAGTGATGAAGTTCAGAATCACGGTCGTTTATCATAGCGGGCTCCCTTCAAAGTCAGGCATTTATCCGCACTCTCTACCTCCGCTCTGTTCGGAGCTGCCTCACGGCTCGAACAACTCCGCGATCGCGCGGCGCTGTGCGCGACCGAGCAATTCGTGAAATAGCTTGTGGAGGTCATCCCTGCTGATATCGAGAGCCTCACCATAGTCCGTGAGCGCATCCTCGATGTCTTCGCTCGTCAGCCGAAGGCGGCTGATTGGAGGATGAGGATGAATGGGCGCGTGTGGGCGGTGAGGATAGGAGCGCTTGGTCAAGTTGTTGAAGGCCAGCGCTGCGACCACGAGTACCGCGGAATTCACAAGAACCGGGAGGAGGACGAAGCTATAGCCGGCGGCCGTCACATGCGACCCTCCCAGGACAGCAGTTAGCGCCACCGCGCCGCTGGGCGGGTGAATGCAGCGGAGCAGTGACATAACCGCGAACGCTCCTGCAACCGCTACCGCGGCGGCCGCGAGCGGCGATCCAATTTCTCTCGCAGCGGCGACACCGACGAGCGCGGCAACGAGGTTGCCGCCTAAGATCGACCATGGTTGGGCAAGGGGGCTCGCTGGCACACCGAACAGCAGCACCGCGGATGCGCCCATGGGCGCGATCAGCAACGGGGCCGCGGTAGAGTGGCCGTACCAAGCGGTGGAGAGGATGCCGGTCACAGCGATCCCAAGGAACGCTCCAACGCTCGCCCGCAGCCGTTCTGCGTAGGTGGTGGGCACCTGCTCCGGGAGAAAGCTACGGAGCCAGTTCATACGCTTGCGTCCACTCGCCGGGTCCGCTGCACGAAGCGAGCTCGTTCATGCTCGTCGCGCCGCTGTTCGGCCCGCACCTGAAGCAGATCCCGACGTGCGACAATGCCGACCAACCGACCACTCTGCCGGTCCACTACCGGCACGCGACCGGTATCCTCTGCTACCATCAGCTCGGCCACTGTCGAGCATGGCGTCTCGGGGTAAGCCAATGGGAGCGATCGGTCCGACAAGAGCTCACCCAAGGTAGACCTACCGTCAGGCTCGGTCAGCTGCCACCGCAAAGCATCGGAGCGAGAGACCATGCCGACAGCCTGAGCATTGTTGTCGATTACGGGGTAGCTCCGGTGACGGGCGTCACTCGCGAAGAATTCCGAAACCGCGCTCGCCAGCATCTCCGCGGGCAGTGTCTCCGGGTCCTGGGTCATGATCTGCCCCACCTGGGTGATGGCTAGCGGGTCTACGGCATACTCCTGGAGGATGTGGCGACCCCGCCGCGAGATCTTCTCGGTGAGAATGGAGCGACGGAGAACTAACACCGCAACCGCGTAGCTCGCCGCTGCGGCGGCTACGGTGCCGGGGAGGGCGTCGAGCCGCCCCGTTAGCTCTATGGCAAATACAGCTCCCGTCAGTGGTGCACGCATGGCTGCGCTCATTACCGCTGCCATCCCGAGTAGCGCCCAATAGCCCGTGTCGCCTGGGAGCAAAGTTCCAACCAGCGCCCCTAGAGCTCCACCGAGGATCAGCAGTGGCGCCAGCACACCCCCTGAGGTGCCCGATCCAAGTGCGACCAGCCACACACAGGCCTTGGCTACCAACAGCAGGACGAGGGCCTGCCCAACCGTAGGGCCGTTCAGCAAATCCTGAATGTTGTTGTAGCCAGCACCGAGAACCCTTGGGTCGGCCAGGCCACCGAACCCGACGACAACGGCTCCGATGGCTGGCCACCACATCCAGTGGATCGGCAGGCGATGGAACAGGTCTTCAATCCGATACAGCGTGCTAGACAGCACCGCAGCTAACATCCCGCCGGTGACGCCAAGACCAGCCGCAGCGACGAGCGGCAAAGCGCCGGTCGCGACGTGGCCGGTAAACGGGAACAGCGGGCCGACCCCGATCAGCAGGGGCCGCCAGCCTAATGCGGTAAGCGCAGCCGCAATGACGGGGACCAAGCTGCGAGGCTTCCACTCGAATAGCAGCACCTCGACTGCCAGCAAGATCGCTGCGAGGGGGGTTCCGAAAATTGCCGTCATCCCCGATGCAGCGCCGGCAACCAGGAGCGTCTTGCGTTCCGCAGCGCTCAAATGAAAGCACTGCGCGAACAAGGACCCGATAGCGCCGCCGGTCATGATGATGGGACCCTCAGCGCCAAAGGGGCCTCCGCTGCCGATGGATATCGCAGAGGATAAGGGCTTGAGCACCGCAACTTTGGCGGAAAGCCGGCTTTGACCGAATAGGATCGCTTCAATCGCTTCGGGGATGCCGTGGCCTCTGATTTTTTCTGACCCGAACCGCGCCATCAGTCCGATCACGATGCTTCCAATGACCGGAATGATGATAACCATGGGACTGGATGCAGCGTCGGCGATATTTGCAGCGGAAGTCGAGACGCGCCCGAACCAAGCAAGGTTGGCGACCAGCGCGATCAGCTTGAGCAGCAACCATGCCGCCGCGGCCCCGCCGCTGCCGACAACGACGGCCATAGCGGCAAGGAGGAGCATGCGCTGATCGGCGCTATGGTCGGCAAGGCGCGGGCCTGGAGCTACATGAGACGGAAGGGGAGATGACAAGGGAGGTTCCTGCTGGCGTAGAAGCGACTGACAGGTATATCGCACTGCGATACATTTCAACAAGCTGATGGAGCGCATGTGAAAACCGAGGAACTTAGTGACACAGACTTCCAGACGTTGGCCGGTTTCCGCCGTGCCTTGCGCGAGTTCACGCACTTCAGTGAGCAAGCAGCCGAGGCAGCTGGACTCACCCCCCAGCAACATCAGGCACTCCTTGCGATCCGCGCTGAGCGCGGTATGACGGTTGGAGAACTCGCAGAGAGACTCCTCCTTCGCCCCCATAGCGTGAGCGGGTTGGCAGACAGGCTGGAACGATTGGAGCTGATTCAGCGCCGTCCTTCGGCGAAGGATCGCCGCCGAACCGAGCTCGACCTGACCGAGGTGGGGAAGGCCAAGCTGCAGTCGCTTTCCGAAGAGCACCGTGCGGAGCTTCGGCGGCTGCGACCCACTCTTTCGGGGCTGCTGGCTGAGCTTTGACGGTGGCCGCCATTGCGGATCGTCTCCGCTTTGGCAGGGGGCTTTGAGGCGCACTCGGAGGCTCAATTCTCCTGCACATGCGTTTACCCTCATTGCCCATGCTCTTGAGATCGGCGGCTTTCGCGCCATTCAACCCGAAAGCTGCTTCGCCGCTTTCCAGCCGTTCCGTGCCGGCTTCGCGGCTCGCCGTCCGGACGACGCCGTCTGCTCCTGGCAATAACAGTCGTTCACCGAGCTGCTAGGGGATGGCAGCAAAGTCCCAGGCCTCGCCATTCCAAGCTTCGTCGCCGGAGATGAACAAACGGCAGGTTTCGGTTTCCACAAATGCGACGCTGAACGACGTGGATTGGGCGGAAACCGACGCTCAATTTTTTGACCGACGGCCGCCACCGGGCGCTTACCGTTAGCGCAGAGGCAAATCTCTGGGCCTCAACGCAAGTGATCGACGAAGCCCGCAATCAGCGTCGCGAGAGCCGCGGGTGCTTCCAGCGGGGACAGATGCCCCGCATTCGGCAAGATATGAAGCGTCGCATGTGGGATGCGCGGCAGCAATTCGGCCTCCAGCGTCGCGGGTGTGTCGATGCGATCAAGCGCACCGCTGATAACTAGGGTCGGCACGTCGATCCGGTGTACCAACGCCGTGATGTCTTCCAGGCTCGTCGCGCCAGGCCAAGCCTTCTTCGCCTGCGGCGCACCGCGCAGGCTGTCGGCAATCACCTGGGCGCGATCTACCGGAGAAAGCGGGCTTCCGGCGAGGACCTGATCGATCGTTGCCTCCACGCTGCTGCGGGAATCATAGGCGCTCGCCATCATCTCTCGGGCGAGATCGGGCAAGACGATCGGCGTCGGCGGCGCGGGTGCGACGAGGACGAGGCCGATCAGCGCGTCCGGGCGCTGCGCCGCGATCCACTGGGCCACCTTGCCGCCCATCGAGTGTCCGATGAGGACATAGCGCTTGAGGCCAAGGGCGTCGATCACGCCCAGCGCGTCCGCGGCGAGATCTGCCAGCGCATATCGGCTTTGCGGTGCATCGGAGTCTCCCCATCCGCGATGGTCTGTCGCCACGATGCGGTAGGCGGGGGCGAGCTTTGCCGCGACGTGGCGCCACGTCCGAGCCGAGCCGCCCCAATAATGAAGAAAGACCAGCGCCGGCTCGCCGTCGCCCTGAACCTCGACGTTGATGTGGATGCCGTTGGATGCGACCTTCATGGATGTGCCTTCATCTTGTTGCTGCGGCGCCTTGCCGCCCTCAGCGATGTATGGCCTATCTGAATCTTCTATAATCCATCAATTTCTATCATCAGCTAATAACAATTGGATAGGATCGTTGCCTGATGGATCGGCTTGCCAGCATGGGCGTATTCGTCGCCGCTGCGGAGGAGGGCAGCCTGATCGCTGCAGCGCGGCGCCTTGGACTGTCCGCCTCGATGGCAGGCAAGCACATTGCGGCCCTCGAGGCCGACCTTGGCGTGCGCCTCCTGCAGCGAACCACCCGAAGCTTGGCGCTGACCGAGGCCGGGCGCGCCTATTACGATCGGAGCAAGCGGATACTGGAAGCGTACGAAGATGCGCGACGCGAAGCCTCGGACGCGAGGGAGACGGTCCGCGGCGTGCTCCGTGTCGCTGCGCCGGTCACCTTCGGCGAGATGCACCTGAGCGGGGCCGTCGGACGCTATATGGCCCTGCACCCCGAGCTGTCGATCGAGGTGATGCTAGACGATCGGTATGCCGATCTGCTGGCGGAAGGCATCGATGTCGCGATCCGGATCGGTCAGCTCCGCGACTCCGATCTGGTCGCGCGTCGTCTCGCACCGTGTAAGATGGTCTTCTGCGCGTCACCAGACTGTATCGAGCGGCACGCGCTTCTACCAACCATCGAGGCGGTGCGGCGTGCGCCCCGGCTGGTGTTCAGCGACGCGGTGTCCCGGGACGACTGGACCATCGCTTCCTCCGATGGGGGGCGACACCGGATCGACGGACCCGTTCGAATGCGGGCGAACAACATGAAGATGCTGCTCGCCGCCGCACGCGCCGGCCTCGGCATCACCTACGGGCCTAGCTTCGTCTTCGACGAAGATCTCGCCTTCGGCAGGTTGGTATCGCTACTGCCGGGCAGCGAGACCGCAGATCTGGCGATCCATGCCGTCTACCCCACCAGTCGATATGTCACGCTGAAGGTCAGGAGCTTCGTTGATCATCTGGCAGAGGAATTCCGCGACGGGTTTCGGGTGTGAGAACAAGGCTGCCCGCCAGAGATCGTCGTTTAGCAAGCCGTTTCGGGACGACCACTTCGTCTTATGCATCGTCATTCCAGGTTTCGCCGTCGAAGGTGAACAAACGGCAGGTGTCGAGTTCAGCAAATGCGACGCTGAACGAATTGGATTGGGCGGAAGCGGACCGGCAGTTTTTCCATCATCAGCGGACAGTCTGCTTTTCCCCGGCGGCGGTGTCCAGCTGACGCTTAACGCGGGGGAGGGGCGGTCTTCCCCGTCGCTTTGGGGGCTCGTTCCCCAATCGACCGTCATCCAGAGCCACGCGCGGCGTAGCGAAAACGCCCACCGACTGTGAGCTGCGAGCTGGCGCATTGTTGTTCCGCTGCCGGTGGTGCGGGTTGGCGCTCTGCAAGGCCTGCGCCATGGCAAGGGCCGCGCCAAGCCGCTTATTCTCGACGATCTCGGCCTGGTTGACCCGCTGCATCTTGTCGTAGACCCGGTAGGGCAGGACGACCTCGCCGTGCCGCACCTCGATGCGCCCATCGGGAAATTCGCAAACGTGGACGCGCTTGCGGGCGAGCGTCCGCGTCAGCGGCGTCGGCTCCAGGATGAACATCGCCTTGTTGTAGTGGAGCGCCAGAGCGCCGGTGACGGAGCGCTCAACGCGCCAGACCATCTCGGCCCCCACATTCTC
The DNA here is from genome assembly GCF_052045505.1 of Sphingomonas sp. 22176. Lineage (NCBI taxonomy): Bacteria > Pseudomonadati > Pseudomonadota > Alphaproteobacteria > Sphingomonadales > Sphingomonadaceae > Sphingomonas > Sphingomonas sp. 22176. Next base: position 26,332 of record NZ_JBQEPL010000005.1, read on the forward strand.
GTGCGGGGCAAGCGGCCGATGGGCGTCACGAGGATCCGCAGGTGGGCAGGCGAACTGAGCATTGTGGCGCAAGAGGTAAGAGGGGAGGAAGGTGTTGGCCTCTTCGATGGAGGAGACGCCTTCGAGCCGCATCGCTTTGACGAGGCGGTTCTGGAGAGTGCTGTTGGCCCGCTCGACTCGCCCCTTGGCTTGGGGCGAGTTGGCGCAGATGATCTCGACGCCGAGCCTGTCGAGCGCGCGGCCAAGGTGCGACATGCCGTCGCCGTCGGCGGTCGCGCGATTGTTCCGAAAGGCGCTGTGCTTGTCCGAATAGAAAGCGATCGGCTTGCCGTGCCGCTCGAGGTAGGTGCGTGTCGCCTGCAGGTAGGAGAGGGCACTCTCGCTCTCCGCCATCTCGAGGTGCATCAGTTCGCTGGTGGCATCGTCGATATAGACCAGGAGGCTGCAGCGTGGCCCGCGACCCTCGAACCAGTCATGGTCCGAGCCGTCGACCTGGATGAGTTCGCCGCGGCGCTCGCGACGGTTGCGGGTCTGGTGGAGCCTGGCGCGCTTGGCAGCCTTGGCTTTCCAGAGGCCGGCGCCGATCATCAGCTGGCGCAGCGTCTCGTGCGACAGCGTGATGCCGTGGCGCTCGGCGAGATACTCGGCCGCGAGCGTCGGGCCGAAATCGGCATATCGCTCGCGAACGATGGCAACGACATCCTCGCGGAAGGCATCGCTGAACCGCCGATTGCTGGGGCGGCCTCGCTTCCGCGATACCAGGCCAGCAGCGCCGTCCGCGCGTAGCCGGCGGAGCAGCCGATATAGTTGACTGCGCTCCAGTCCAAGCAGCTCCATAGCCCGTGCCGGCCGAAGCTCGCCGCGCTCGAGCCGCATCAAGGTGTCGAACCGGTGGATCTCGGTATCGCTCATCGCCAGCACCGCCATCGCTGCACACCCTCATTGTCGAGGGCGCCCATGGACACGATCGCCTCAGCGAAGGCACGATTGTGCCATTTCTAATTTGCTGAGCTGTGCCATTTGTACGTTGCGCTTACATTTGAAAAAATTTTTGTTGCCGCCAGTTAGAAAAGGCACATTCCGCAGCAAAATAGAAATGGCACAACGCCGCCGGCAGCGGGGGCTGCGTGGAGCCCTCCTCATAGCGCAGCGCTGCCCCCGCTGATGCCCCACACTCCCGGCTCCTGTCCCCGGACCCGCTGCGCACGCAGTGGGCCCGGTCACACCGCCTCAACGATGCAGGTCGTGCTATCGCGTAGGGCGTCGACGGCAGCTTCGGCGGAGAAAGCGGACAGGCAGCTCGCGCCCAGTTGCGGACGTTGGATCGGAGTGCGATGATCGGTCCATGAAACCGCTCTACGGCATTTGTTTTCTCAGTTTCTACTGCGCTCTAATGCCCAGCCCGGCGTCCGCGATGGAGTGGCCGACGAAATTGATTTGCACTGATGCCATTTATCAGGGCTGCGCGGATGATGGTCTATGTCGCCCTCCGGAAAAGGAAGTGGGGGCGAAGGCGCGCTGGACCTTCGACTTCAAAGAAAATTCTTTTGACATGTCGGGGATTTACGAGGGGAAGATCGTTCCGAACGTCTCCGGAAAAATAGTCTACCAGCACAAGAGAACGGTGAATCCGGATTACGAGTTACTCACTATACTACTCGATACCGATCAGATGGTGACATTCTCACCCAAACAGCCAGCAGACCGCTGGACTGGTAAGGCGGCATTCTGGGGCGTGATGCAGTTCGCAGGGCCCGGCGGAAGCACGACATTTTGGGTGAGTTGCGGGACCAACGGGAACGGCAGCTAACCACCCAATTTCAGCCGCTCAGCGCCCCGCAGGCGCCAGGAGCTGCCGGTCCGCTTCGGAGGAAAAAGCAGCCGGTCTGCTCCCGCCCACTTGCGGACATGTGCGGATTGCAGCTAAATTGCCGCCACCCCGACAACGCGCTGCGGGCGGCGGTGCCGAAAAGTTAAACCTCCGGGGTTGAAATGGCGACTGGCGGGGTTTTCGCACGCGCACTTGCGATCGGAGAAAGTAGCGCCTCGGAGGACCGCTCAACGTCCGCTTTCCACCCATTTTCAGCCGCTCAGCGCCGCGCCTGACCCAGGAGCTGCCGTTCCGTTTCGGATGGAAAAGCAGTCGGTCTGCTCCCGCCCAATAGCGGACGTGCTGCATTTCTCGTGGGCTGCACGGGAAAGCCGGAGTCAGTTGGCATTCGAACAGTCGATTTCGTGAGAGGTCCTTCCTAAATCCTCGCCGCCGCGGCATGTCGCACACCGTGATGGAGAAACGGATGAAAGTCTCATTCTTAGCGATGGCGCTAATCTGCATAGCCCCAGTCTCGGCCAAAGGTGCCGCACAGAACTCCGATCGAATCACAAACGCGGAAATGACCGCTATCTTCAAAGCGGACCAAGCTGCCCGCGACAACCCTGCCAACATTGACTGGGAGGCCTTGGATCGCGCGGACAAGGAAAGAAAAGCGCGCACCCAGATACTGCTCGATCGGGGAGCATTGAACAGCGGTGATGACTTTTATCACGCTGCCTACGTCTTCCAGCACGGCGAGGACTCCACCGATTTTCTTAAAGCCCATGCACTAGCAGTCGTCGCGGTTGCTCGTGGTAAGGGGGAGGCGACTTGGATCGCTGCGGCGACGCTCGACCGCTATTTGCAAAACATTGGGCAGCCGCAAATCTACGGCACCCAGTTCAGGCATCCGCCCAAACAAAAATGGACGCAGGAGCCCTACCGAAGGGATCTGCTTCCGGACGCTGTCCGCAGAGCGAGCGGCGTTCCTCCGCTCGAAGAGCAGGATAAACAGCGTGAGGACTGGGAGCGCAAGTTGCCATAGGCGGTCAGCGGAAATGTTCTTTCGGATGTCGGCTTTCCACCCAATCTCGGCCGTCGCCGGGAGGGTTCGAGCTGAAAGCGGACGTTTCCCTAGGGTGAGCAGCGAATGGCGTCTTTTGACACGACCGCTCGCCTGAACGGCCGAGATTGGGTGGTTAGCGGACAGGCCTCAATTGGCGTGTTCGCCCCCCAGCCACCAGCCATTGGTGCCGGGATTGTCATCGCATAGCCGCCGGAACTCTGCCCCATCGACAAACATGTCGAAATCATCGTCGATTAGAAGGTTGGGAATTGTAGCCACGCGATACAGGACCTCACGCAATGCCTGCGCTTGCACGAAGTGAACCGCATAAACCTCTGCCGCATCGCCCAGTGCGCTGATCATCTCGAGATGCTGGGGCTCGTCCGCCCAGTCTGACAGGTCTCGACCCATATGTTCGATGCGAACGTTTAAAGATGGGTGGATCCGGACGAACACGAAGTTGTCTGGATCAGAGTCAGTCAGTTGGACCAGCATATCCGGTGCGCTTCTTACCAAATCCGGAAAGGTTAGCTTCCGCGAGGCGATCATCAGGACGTATTGCATCCCGTGGAAATAGCCTGTTATCCCGGCTTCCGCTATTGGGGCGGGAGCGGACCGGCAGCTTTTCCATCATCAGCAAACAGTTTGCTTTTCCCCGGCGGCGGTGTCCAGCTGACGCTTGACGCGTGGGAGGGGCGGTCTTCCCCGCCGCTTTGGGGCCTCGTTCCCCACACGACCATCATCCAGACCCACCCGCGGCGTAGCGAAAACTCCCACCGACTGTGAGCTGCGAGCTGGCGCATTGTTGTTTCGCTGCCGGTGGTGCGGGTTGGCGCTTTGCAAGGCCTGCGCCATGGCCAGGGCAGCTCCAAGCCGCTTGTTCTCGACGATCTCGGCCTGGTTGACCCGCTGCATCTTGTCGTAGACGCGGTAGGGGAGGACCGCTTCGCCGTGCCGCACCTCAATGCGACCGTCGGGAAATTCGCATACGTGAACGCGCTTCCGGGCCAGCGTCCGCGCCAGCGGAGTCGGCTCCAGGATGAACATCGCCTTGTTGTAGTGGAGCGCCAGAGCGCCGGTGACGGAGCGCTCGACGCGCCAGACCATCTCGGCTTCCACATTCTCGTGCGGGGCAAGCGGCCGATGGGCGTCCCGAGGATCCGCAGGTGGGCAGGCGAAATGAGCATTGTGGCGCAAGAGGTAAGAGGGGAGGAAGGAGTTGGCTTCCTCGATGGAGGAGATGCCTTCGAGCCGCATCGCTTTGACGAGGCGGTTCTGGAGCGTGCTGTTGGCCCGCTCGACCCGCCCCTTGGCCTGGGGGGAGTTGGCACAGATGATCTCGACGCCCAGCTTGTCGAGCGCACGGCCCAGGTGCGACATGCCGTCGCCGTCGGCCGTCGCGCGGTTGTTCCGAAAGGCGCTGTGCTTATCCGAATAGAAGGCGATCGGCTTGCCGTGCCGCTCGAGATAGGTGCGTGTCGCCTGCAGGTAGGAGAGGGCGCTCTCGCTTTCCGCCATCTCGAGGTGCATCAGCTCGCTGGTGGCATCGTCGATATAGACCAGCAGGCTGCAGCGTGGGCCGCGACCCTCGAACCAGTCATGGTCCGAGCCGTCGACCTGGATGAGCTCGCCGCGGCGCTCGCGCCGGTTGCGGGTTTGGTGGAGCCTGGCGCGCTTGGTGGCCTTGGCTTTCCACAGGCCGGCGCCGATCATCAGCTGCCGCAGCGTCTCATGCGAAATCGTGATGCCGTGGCGCTCCGCGAGATACTCGGCCGCCAGAGTCGGGCCGAAATCAGCGTAGCGCTCGCGGACGATGCCGAGGATCTGCTCGCGGTAGGCATCGCTGAAACGTCGGTTGCTCGGCTGCCCGCGCTTGCGGGACACGAGACCGGGGGCGCCTTCGTCCCGCAAGCGCTCCAGCAGCCGGTACACCTGGCTACGCTGCAGCCCGAGCTGCGCGACCGCATCGACCACCCGAAGCTCGCCGCGCTGAACGCGCATCAGCGTTTCAAACCGTGAGATTTCCGCAGCGCTCATCGCGATTACCGTCATCGTGCGCACATCCTCGTTGCCGAGGACTGCATGGCATCGAGCCGCCGCGAAACGGAGGGTGTCCCGTTTCTATTTAGCGGAGATGTCCCATTTCCACGTTGCGCTTACATTTGAAAAAATTTTGGTGAACGAAAGACTTAGTTATGTTTACCTGTGGCAGCTCGTCGCGCGTCGCGGGCGCTACATCGAATTCACGAAAACTTGGGGTATCATCAGGGGTACAATAACTTTTGGGATGAAAAATGCCTCTATAAGTCAAGTGGTTATAAGGTGTGCGATCTCCTAGATGGTCCTGCCCCCGCAACCACCGCTGTAGAACGCCACACGCCGCCCTCACGGGCGGCGTTGTCGTTTGTGGCATACGCCACCAGATCCTCCATCTTCGCGACCACTTCCGCCTGCGGGCCACTCCGGCTCGTCGGGGTAGATCGTCACGCTCTCGATGAGCCGGGACAAAATCTCCGCAGCTTCCGGTCGCGTGGCATCGTCATCGAGCGACGCTCGCAGCTCCGCCACCTTAGCGCGGAACTGTTTCCGCAGCTCGCCGTTCGGCGGCAGAACAGCTGGAGCCGTATTCCCTTTAGGCGCAGATCCGCCGGAGCTGCTTTCCAGCCGCGATTTCTCCGCCTCTCTATCCGCGATCATCGAACGCAGTGCCGGGCTCGCCAGGCCCGCGAGCAGGTTCTGGTAGAGATTGGCGAGTTCGGTCTTGAGCTGCTTCAATCGCACCTCGGCAGCGTCCTGGTGGCTGCCCTCCCGCTGCCCCAGTCGACGCGCTTCACGTTCGAACTCTTCCGCGAACAGCCGCGCATGGTCTTTGGTCAGCAGATGTTCCTGGAGAATGGCCAGCGTTGCCGTCTCGAGTGGGCCTTTGCGCACCGAGATTTCGTTCCCGTAGGTGCCGCGCTCCTTCTGCCCCGCACAGCGATAATAGTCCTTTCCGCTGATCGTGTAGTTGGACCCGCAACGGCTGCATCGGATGAGACCCGAAAGCAGGTGCTTCGCGCGGTTCCGTCCGGCAGGGGAGGCTGCCGATGACGCCCTTTTGCGTTTTCTGATCTCCGCCTGAGCGGCCTCGAATAGTGCATCATCGACGATGCGGAGATCGGGAACCGCAATCTCGACCCACTCGGGCTGGTCCCGCAAGCGATAGCGGCGTTCCCGCTTTTCGCTGTCAGGGGGGCGCCGCCAGTGACGCCGTCCCCAGACCAAGCGGCCGACATAGAGCGGGTTGTTGAGGATGCCGACTAGCTTCGCCGGGTCGCCCCGGATGGTAGACGCATTCCATTGGCCGCCGCGCGGACCAGGCACGCCTTTCTCGTTCAGCCGCTTGGCAATCTGGATCGAAGAGAGCCCGGAGGCGAACCACTGAAAAATCTGCCGCACGACAGATGCCTGTCCTTCGTCGATCTCGATGAGTCCGCGAATGCGCTCGCCGTCTGCGCCAAGCCGGACTACCCGCTTGTAGCCATAAACGCGGCCGCCTGCCGTTCTGCCCGCAAGGATAGCCGCTTGCATTCCGCGCAAGGTCTTGTCGACCAAGTGCTTGAGAAAGATCGCGCCGAGAAGGCCGGCAACAGCGAATTTGATCTCGTCGACATGGCCTTCGCTGATGGTGTGGAGCTGTACCATATGGAACGACAGCTTCTTCCCCAACCACGCGACATCTTCCGCGTCGCGTGCGAGCCGGTCGAGTGACTCGCAGACGATGGTGTCGATCTCACCCGCTTGCACCGCCGCGAGCAGGCTCTTCAGGCCCGCGCGGTCGCGGCGATACCCCGACACCTCGGGGTCGAGCCAGGTCCCTACCACGGTGCCGCCGAGATAGGCGACGAGGCTCGCGCACGATGCGACCTGATCCGCGCCAGAGGTTGCGGTCTGCAGGGTCGTAGAGTGACGGCCTTAAAGAGCGATGCGGCGAGGCGCGTTTGTCAGCATGGCTTATTGTTTCACACTTTCGAGCGTGCGGGATACCGCGTCTTTCGTCCTGGCGTCGCGATGCCTCTCGATTGAGCAGCCGAACGAGCTCCGCCAGTGCTTGCTGCGTCTCCTCGTCTTCCACCCATCTGATACGCACAACCGCCATGCAGCCGTTTTGGGATAACGCTTTTGAACCGTGCACCAACGTCACGATTTGTTAGATCGTCCGAATGAGACAACATCGGCCGCCCTGCCGAATGCGACTGCCAAAAAGGTTTCCGCTGCCTTCGCGATGATCTCTGCGCGATTATCCGAGCCTAACCGGCGCGGGGAGCGGGGCACAGGAGATTCCCCCTAAAATCTTTGCCAACGATATCGGGATCAGCAGGGGCGCGTTATCAAGGATGGAGAATGGACGGCCGTGGCCGGGCCCGGAGACGGTATACCGTAGCATGAGTGCATTCGAGATAGATTGGACTGAGGTCGGAGCACGAGGGCCAAATCCCGGCGTGAGTTCGAGAACGCCCAATACCTGGCAGGAGAACCAGAGGGCGAACTTGTGCGATCCTCTGCGCCAAGGGCGCCGGGAGCTTCGTTGGACCCTAGCCGAACTTGCCCGGCGCAGTGGCTTGTCGGCGTCCCAGTTGTCGCGCATCGAGCGGGGCCAGATTGCCCGCTCCGCCGTGTTCGCTTTGCACCCGGAGGATCTTCATCTCGTCCGAACGGATCGCCGCATTACATTCGCTCATGCACTATTGGCCAGCGTAGCTGATGGTATTGCAGTTTCGAATCTAATCCCGCCGGGCGGGCGACCGAGCGTGAGTGGGCACAGCATGCATTCAATGGGCGACGGCACCTTGCCCGGCGATCATCGATGCCCCATCCTGAGCGCGCTAGGCGGCGAACACATCTTCGGCCGCCTGGCGAGGCGGGTTAAGCTACAAAACTATTCTAATTCGGCCTTTCAGCCGGACAGCAGTGATCTGTGATGGCGATTACCGGTACCTCATAGAGAAAGCCGTCGCTTTGGCTGTGGCTGGGAAATGACCACGTAGTTCGCTCTGTTGGTGGCAGCTCCCGACCAACCACAGCCATTCGCCGGAGGCGCGTGGGGCGGCAGCTTTCGATCGAACCTGCCGCCTGTGTGATGGACGGCGTGTGGCAGCGACACGCCCCCAGTTTCGACCGTTCAAAGTGACGGGCGTCCGCTCCGAGCGCCACCGATGGTTAGCGGCGCCCGATCCCCGTATCAACCGTTCCGCAACGGCAGGTTCAACACCGGTGCTGAAGGCGCTGGTACCGATGCCGCGAATGTTAATGCTATTGCTGGCGGGGCTGTTGCTCTGGGTGATGGTAAGGCTGGGAACGGCGTTGGCGACTGCGGCCACGTCGTTGATGCCGCGGCTCTGCAGAGCCTCCGAGGTCAGTGCGGTCACCGCGACCGGCACGTCCTGCAATCGCTGCTCGCGCTTCTGGGCGGTGACGATGATTTCTTCGAGGCCGCCATGATCCTGGGCTGCGGACGAGGGTGTCTGGGAGCCCATTGCCGGGGCAGAATCCTGAGCCCAAGCCGTTGCTCCATAACCCAACATGCTGGCGCCCGCCAGCAACGCGATCGCGCGCATCAACCTCTCCTGTATTGTTATTGGCCTTACCAATCACAACCTGTGGCCTGACTGGCAACGGCAAAAAGATTGATGAAAATGCATAAATGCAGCTTATGGAGATGGGCGGGACTGCATCATCACTGCTCATCGTTTAGTGCGCGAGGGGCGAGCGCGCGGGCGACGGCGTCGCCGGAGAAGGCGGTCAAGCTGTCCGGCTAGAGCAGCATTGGCTGGTTGTCGCCGAACTGCTGCTTGTAGGCGAGGGCGGGCGAAAGACTCGAAGCCGTACGATCAGTCTGCCGATGATGATCTTTAGCAGCACGGCCACCGCTTGCGCACCTGACCCGGTCACCTATCTCCATGGGAGGCGGGTCTGAGCAGCATCGACGGACGCACGACCGAGAAAGGGAATCCCTTCCTCGCTAAACGCGACCAAGTCCTTCTGGAAGGCCGGGGCAACGAGTTCGGCCGGCCTTCGCTCGGCAGCCCTGAGATAAACGCTATTCGCGCTGGGAACGCGCAGCCCGCCGTACAGACGGCGGCAGCCGCACGCTGACGTGCGGCGCTGGTCGCTGCGGGGGTCGATCTCGCCGGCTATACTTCCGCCGAGGTCGCAGACGACATTGATGATCTGCGTCGGTCGCTGGGCATCCGGCAGTGGAATCTGATCGGGTTGCATACTCACGCCCAGGCTGGATGAGAAACCGGGGGACCTTCAGAAAACCGGGGGGCTTTCGACGACCGCGGGACCAATGGGGGCAAGTCAGCCGTCTTCCTGCTCGCGCACAATTCCGATGCTCTGCTCTCGTCCGGCGTTCTGCTCGGGACCGACGCTTCCCCTCAGGCGGGAAGAGCTTTGACATATGCAGCGCGGTGCACATCGCATATTGGCAGGCAGGCTTCAGCTGGAGCCGCTTTGCCGAACTGTCAGTTTCCTGGAGCCGGCTGCCGGAGCGCCTTGCCCTTGCTTTTGCCGAGAAGCCTGCGCGACAGGATCACGATCAGCACCGAAATACGACAGGCTGCTCGACGGAACTGCGGTGCTGCTGCATCTAAGGGGGTGAGGGAAGCCTGTGAGTTCAGATCAGCTAGTCGTATGGGTCGGTCGCCACATCCTGCCGCACGAGCGGCAGTTGCGGGTCTGGCTGCGTGCGGCGTTTCCGTCCGTGGATGTGGATGACGTGGTACAGGAAACCTATTGCCGGATCAGCGGGCTCGAACAGTTCGAGCATATCGACGACCCGCGCAGCTATTTCTTTCGCGCCGCGCGCAATGTCGTGCTGGAGCAGATCCGGCGCGAGCGTGTGGTCAGCATCGGCGCCGCCAGCGGCTTGGCGGAACTGGACAACGCGCCCGATCCCGCCCAGTCGCCCGAAGAGATCGTCGCGGGTCGGCACATGATCGCCCGGATCGAGCGTTTGATCGATGCGCTGCCCGATCGCGCGCGACAGGTATTCCGGCTCCGCAAGATCGACGGCATGGCACAACGCGACATCGCCTTGCGGCTGCGCATCCCGGAAACCGCTGTGGAGAATGACGTCGCGCGTGGACTGCTCCGTATCCTTGACCAACTGAGCGAGGAGGAGAAGGCGGAGCTGCCGATCCGCCGTCGCGCCGCGCGGGCGGCCGGGCACGGCAAGCGGCGCGAAACCGGAGGGCGGCGATGATCGATGAGATCGCCTGCCGCTGGGCCGCCGCGATCGATCGCGGGCTGAGCGACGCGGAAGAGGCCGAGCTCGCGGCCTGGTTGGCGGAGGATCGGCGGCATCGCGGCGCGCTGCTGCGGACCAAGGCAGCGATGAGCCTGCTCGATCAGCGACATCTGCTGCCCGACTGGGAAGAACCATTGCCGGTTCAGCCCCGCCGCCGGCGCTGGTGGACGGTGAGCGCCGGTGCGGTTGCGGCGGTGTTTGTCGCTGCCTGGGGCGTCGGCTTGTGGGTCAATCGCGGGGAGTTGATCGACACGCGGGTGGGGGAGATCCGCAGCATGCAATTGGCCGACGGATCGGTTGCTGTCGTCAATAGCCGGACTAGGCTTCGCGTGTCGTTCACGCGGGCCGAGCGTCATGTCGAGATGACCAAGGGCGAAGCGTGGTTCGAGGTCGCGCACAACAAGGCACGGCCGTTCATTGTCGCCAGCGGCCCCTATCGTGTACAGGCCGTCGGTACCGCCTTCGATGTTCGACGGGAGGGCGAAGCCGCGCGGGTCGTCGTGACGACCGGCGTGGTGAAGATATGGTCGGTCGACAGCGACGAACCGGCGCGGCGCGTTGCTGCGGGCGAATGGGCGGTGCTGCAGCCCGGCAAGGCAATTGCGACGAGGGCGATGCGCCTTCAGGCATCCGATCAGCAACTGGCCTGGCGCGAGCGAAGGATCGTGCTCGACAACATGACGCTGGGCGAGGCGGCGGCTGAGTTTAACCGCTATAACGTTACCCGGCTGGAGGTTGCGCCGCAGCTCGTCGGCAGGCGCGTGGTCGGCTGGTTCCGGATCGACGATGTGGATGGTTTCGCCGCCTCCACTGCCGCGATGGTCGGCGGGCGCGTCGAACGGGCCGAGCGACCGGGGGAAGGGGAGGTCACCCGGATACTGCCCTAAAAATTTTCGTCTCGCCGACGGAAGTGGCAGGGCCGCGCATCCTTGGATCAGCGCCATACGAAGCGCGTTCGACATTCCAGGGAGAGGTACCTTGCGCCACAGCCAGATTTGCAGCGTTTCGTTGGTGGCGATCGCCGCCGTGCTCGCCACGCCTGCCGTAGCCGCCCAGACCGTCCGCGACTTCAACGTGCCGCACCAGCCCGCCGCCGCCGGGCTGGTGCGGTTCGCGCAGCAGGCGAACATTCAGATCATCGCGCCCGGCGAGGCGACGAGCGGTCAGACCATTTCGGAGGTGAAGGGCCAGTTCAGCATCGAGGAAGGTCTGCGCAGGCTGATCGCGCGCAGCCACTTGCGGCTGGTCTCGTTCGATGGCCGCACCGCGGTGATTGCGGCGGTGGGCCCAGTTGCCGCGCGCACTGCCGGCTATAGCGCGCCGCGGGACACCGGCGCACAGACAAGCGCTGCCGCGACCGAGAAGGCGCAGGCCGAGGACAGCCCAGAGAACGAAATCATCGTTACCGGCAATACCTCCGACAAGCGCACGCTGTTCAACTCCTCGTCCAACGTCACGTTGGCCAGTGCCGCCGACCTGCAGCGGAAAGCGCCGCGCTCCACGGCGGATACGCTGGAACTGGTTCCCGGGGTGTTCGTGGAGGGTACGGCCGGGCCTATCTCCAACAATTATTCGGTGCGCGGCCTGCGTGGCGGCGGTCAGACCTTCATCACGCTGGAGGAAGACGGCATGCCGATCCTCTATGGCGGCGGCGGTGCGGACTTCTACTTTCAGAACGACATCACCATCAATCGCCTCGAAGCGGTCGAAGGCGGCACCTCGGGCGTACTCGCTCCCAATGGCGCCGGGGCAACGATCAACTTCATCTCGATGAAGCCTAATCACGACCAGGCGACCGCAATGGTGCGCTTCACCGGTGCGACCTATGGCGATCTGCGTGCCGACGGCTATTTCTCGGCACCGATCGCTGATGGCTGGGCGTTCAATGTCGGCGGCTATGTCACCTCGCAAAAGGGAGTGCGGCGCACGCCCTTCACCTTCAACGCCTATGACGTGAAGGCGATGCTGGAGAAGAAATTCTCCAATGGCGGCTTGCTCCGCTTCACCATCAAGAATGGCGACAAGCATTTCCCCTATTATGCAGACATGCCGTTCCGCGTCGCCCCCAATGGCACGATCAGCAGCGTGCCCGGGCTCGATCTGAAGCGTGACGATGTCGGGGGGCGAGGCTTCACCGAGTTTCTGGTCCCCGACGCACCTGCAACCGGCACCAGCCTGCGCCGATTCAGCTCCGCAGACGGCGTCCACGTCAAGTCGACCACCTACCGCGTCGACCTGGAAATGCCGGTCAGCCCCAGCGTGCGCCTGTTTGCCCGGGCGCGCTATCTGGACGGCTCCTATGACTTCAACGGCATCTTTCCCGGCAGCGGATCGGGCACCGCGGGGCTGACCCCCGCGCTCAACTATCTGACGCCCGCCCTCTCGCCGCTCGCCGGGCTGACGCCGCTCCAGGGATCGTCGCAGACCTACTTCCAGGTCGCGGCGCAGCGCTTCCCGGGTGTTGCCCAATATGGGCTGCGCAACATCCGCACGGGCCAGGTGATCGCGGCCTCCAACACTGCGGCGCTGAACGGCCTGAACGGCAACGGCCTGCTCCAGCAGACCGTCCTTAACCACCAGACGCTCGCGACCAAGGATTTCGGCAGCGACTTCGGGGTGAAATGGGACGCGAGCGGCAGCAACCTCGACAATTCGCTTACCGTGGGCGGCATGGTCTACGATGTTCGCCGGCGGAACGATCAGTCGGCGGTGGCGACCGTCCTCAACGACGTGCGCAACGATTCCAACGTGTACGACATGGTTGCGCTGAATGCGGCAGGAGGCGTGCTGGGATCGCTGACCAACAACGGCATGGTCAATTACGGCAATTGGGGGCAGGGCCTGTTCAACGACGAGGTCACCTCGCTCTCCGCCTATTTCAACGACGAGCTGACCATCGGCGAGCGGCTGCACGTCGATTTCGGCGCGCGCTACGAGCACCAGCATGTGCGGGTCAACATCGGCAATACCGCGACTGTCAACGCGCCGGTGCCGGCGGGCACGGTCGGTCTGTATGACAATGTCGGCAGCACGTTCAACGGCACCTATACGCCCCAGAGTGCCAATTATTCGGATTGGGCCTTTACCGGGGGCCTCAACTACGAACTCACCGACCATGTCGCGCTTTATGTTCGGGGTGCGCGCGGGTTCCAGACCAACGGCGGGGACACCGGCGGGACCCACAAGCCGACCGAACTGACGCTGTATGAAGGCGGCGTGCGGTTCAAGGCGGCCGCCTTCAACGCCTCGATCATCGGCTTCCGCACCGAATTCCGCGACCAGTCCTACCAGTTCGTCAACCCGGCCAACCCGGCGCAGGCGAGCAACGCGCTGGCAGACAACACCACCAATGGCGTGCAACTCGATGCCACGCTGCGGCCGGTGCAGTTCTTCAGCCTGAACGTGCAAGGCGTGTACCAGGAGCCCAAGCTCGGCAATCTGCGCTTCGACGGCGTCGCGCAACCGCAATATGACGGCAACACGCCCGAGCGCACGCCCAAGAAGCTGCTGACCGTCACGCCGTCTTTCATACTGCCGGGCGGCTTGGGCGAGATCTATGGCCGCTACAAATATGTCGGCAAGATCTTCGCTGATAGCGGCAATGGCATCGCGCTACCCGATTATGGCGTGTTCTCAATCGGGGCGAGCCTGGACGTCACGCCGCGCCTGAACCTGTCGGTTAGCGTCGACAACCTGACGAACGTGAAGGGCTTTACCGAGGGCAACCCACGCCAGGGCCAAACTCAGTCGATCGTCGACGGCTATTTTTACGGCCGCGCGATCGTCGGGCGCAACGCGCTGATCAGCGCGACGCTCAAGCTGTGAAGCTGAAGGCGGGACTGCGACCGTCGCTGGGGCTGGTGGCGGCGTTGCTGCTGACCGGTGCCGCCTTCGGCGCCACGCAGGTCGAGCAATATGCGATGCGCGAGGGGCTGAATCTCAACAGCTTCACGCGTGCCGGCCCGGTCGCGGCACATGTCGTGCTGCGGTCGGGGCGGCAGCCCCGACTGCTCGTCGCTTTTCCGGCTGGCAACAGCGGCACGGCGCTGTGGTTCGAGCCGCTCGCGAAAGATGCCGAATGGCGTATCGAGGGCTCCCCCCGCCCGATCACGCTGCGCGACGCCAAGGGTCGGCCGCTTCACGGCGTCCGCTTCGTCGCGACGATCGACGCCGAACGCCTGGTCCCGCACCAGGCGGTGCTGTCGAGTATCCGCGTCATCCGCGATTACCAGGCGCTGGGCAAGGCGCCCGCCGCGGTGCTGACCGCACCTCGGACGACAGGTGATGGCATCCGGTGGTCACGCGATCGGCTCGATGGCGCGGCCGGCTATGATCTTGCGATGAACGTCATCGGCGGCCGCATTGCCGGCGGCACCATTCTCGCCGGTCAGGACGGGAAGATACGCCTCGCGGTGACGGCGGTGACGGGCGAGACGCCGCTCTCGCCGCGCGGCGGTAGCGACCTCCTCAACGCCAAGGCGCAAGTCGATTCGGGTGCGCGCAATGCGCTCACCTTCCTCAGCTACGCCGAGAAGTATCTGGCAGGATCCTGGCGGTTCGACACCTATTTCGGGCGCGACACCCTGATGTCTGTCCGGCTGCTGATGCCTGCGCTCCAGCCCGCGGCGGTGGAGACGGGGTTGGCATCGGTGTTGGCGCGCCTATCGCCACGCGGGGAGGTGGCGCATGAGGAGGATATCGGCGAGTTCGCCATCCTTGATCATCAACGCACCGACGGCACCCTGTCCGACGAGCCGGTCTACAACTACAACATGGTCGACAGCGACTATATGCTGGCACCGGTCACGCAGGCGTGGCTGCTGGACGATCCGCGCGGCCGTGCGCGGGCGCAGGCCTTTCTGGCGCAGCGCATCGACAGCGAGACCATGGGCGCGCGGATTGTCCGCAACCTGCGTTTCGTGCTGCAACAGGCGGCGCCCTTTGCGCGCGATCCCATTGCTGCGCATCTGGTCGCGCTCAAGCCCGGTATGGATGCAGGTGAGTGGCGCGACAGCAATGACGGCTTGGCGGGCGGGCGTCTGCCCTACGACGTGAACGCCGTGCTCGTCCCCGCCGCGCTTGAGGCTGCAGCGGCGTTGGAGGCGAGCGGGCTGCTTCGCCCCTATCTTGCCGCGGATGACACGGCGGTCTTCGCGCAAGCCCGTGCAATCGCCGATACCTGGCGTGCCAAGGCGCCCCCCTTGTTCGACGTGACCGTACAGGCCGCATCCGCACGGCGCGCCATCAGCGACTATGCGCGCACGCTGGGCGTGCCGGACGCACCTGCGCTGGCCTCTATCGGTGCCCAGCCGGTCCGCTTCCCTGCCATCGCGCTGGATGCGCAGGGGCGGCCTATTCCCGTGCAGAACAGCGATCCCGGCTTCGCGCTGTTGTTCGAAAAGCCTTCCGCAGCGGCGCTGGGGGTCATGACGACCAGCCTCATCGATGCGTTCCCGGCAGGACTGCGCACGGACGCAGGCATGCTGGTGGCCAATCCGGCTTTTGCCGACGCGGGCATACAACGGAAATTCTCGCCCAATGCCTATCACGGCACGGTGATCTGGAGCTGGCAGCAGGCACTCGTCGCCGCCGGGCTGGCGCGGCAGCTCGAACGCAAGGATTTGCCCGCCGACGTCCGCCACCAGGTCGCCCGGGCGCAGTCCTGCCTGTGGGACGGGATCGAGAAGACGCGCAGCGTGCAGAGTTCCGAACTCTGGTCCTGGCGGTACGCCGATGATGGGTATCAGGTCGTGCCCTTCGGCGCGGCGGGAGCGGATGTCGACGAATCCAATGCGGCACAGCTCTGGAGCACCGTCTACCTCGCGCTTCACCGACCTGCGGGCCCGACGATAGCCTGTACTGGCCGTTGATGTTCCCGAGCGGCTAAACGGAGGCCATGATGGACAAACGCATTCGCCGGATCGTGATTCTGGGCGGGGGAACGGCGGGTTGGATGAGCGCCGCCGCCTTGTCACGCGCACTGGCCGGGCAAGACGTCGCCATCACCTTGGTCGAGTCCGACGCGATCGGCACGATCGGCGTGGGGGAGGCTACCATCCCAACCATTCACTGGTTCAACCAGATCATCGGGCTGGACGAGCGCCAGTTCCTGGCCGAAACCAAGGCGACGGTGAAGCTCGGCATCGAATTCGTCGGCTGGAACGGCGAGGGGAGCCGATACTTCCACCCCTTCGGCACGTTCGGGCCGCCCGGCGACGGCACGATGTTCCTCCACCGCCTGATCCGAGGACGTGCCGCGGGCGATACCGCGCCCACCGAGGCCTATTCGCTCACCGCGCAGGCGGCGTGGTTGGGCCGGTTTGCGCGGCCGGTGCCCGATCGCCGGTCGCTCTTGTCGACCTTGGGCTACGCTTATCATTTCGACGCGGGCCTCTACGCGCGCTACCTGCGCGGGCTGGCCGAGCGGGCAGGCGTGACCCGGATCGAGGGGGTGGTCGGCTCGGTCCAGCAGCACGGAGAAAGCGGCTTTGTCCGGTCGCTGATGCTGGACGACGGCCGCGTCATCGAAGGCGATCTCTTCGTTGACTGTTCGGGGCTGCGCGGCTTGCTGATCGGGCAGGCGCTCGGCGTCGGCTATGACGACTGGTCGCACTGGCTGCCCTGCGACTGCGCCTGGGCGGCGCCGAGCGCAGCGGAGAAGCCCCTTACCCCGTTCACCCGCGCGACGGCGGCCGAGGCGGGGTGGCGCTGGCGCATCCCGCTCCAGCACCGGGTCGGCAATGGCTATGTCTTCGCCAGCGGCTTTCAGGACGAGGCGGCGGCGCGCGCCTCGCTGCTGGCCGCGATGGAGGGACCGCCGCTTGCCGATCCGCGCCTGATCCGTTTCACGCCAGGGATGCGGCGTGAGTCATGGCGTGCCAATGTGGTGGCGATCGGCCTGTCGAGTGGGTTCCTCGAGCCGCTCGAATCAACCAGCATCCATCTGATCCAGAGCGGCATCGCCAAGCTGTTGTCGCTCTTTCCGGCGGCTGACTGTTCGCCGCTGCTGGCGCGGCAATTCAACCGGATTTTCGGGCAGGAGATGCTCGACATCCGCGATTTCCTGATCTTCCATTATCATGCCACGGCGGGGCGGGAGGAACCGATGTGGCGCGAGCGGCAGGCGATGGCGATCCCCGAGACGCTCACCGAACGTCTCGCCCACTTCCGACACTCGGGCCGCATCGTCTTGTCTAGCGACGAGCTGTTCCGCGACGCGAGCTGGTTCGCCGTGCTCGATGGCCAAGGTGAGCGCCCCGGCGATCACAATCCCTTGATCGAAGGGGTCGAGGTTCAAGAGAACCTACGCCAATTGACGGCATTGCGGTCGAACATTGCGCGAGCGGCAGAAGCTTTGCCGGCCCTATCGCGGCCCTGAAGGCGCGGATACTCGCCCGAATGCCGCCGGGCCGCTCTCGACCAGCATGCGACGTTTGGATCCCTCGCGGGAGCGACGGCTTACCTCGCTAACTGCCTTTCACGACGTGCCAGGCAAGCGTTTAGTCCGGGTCATAGCGGGCTATGATTTGACGACGAGCACCATTTGTCGAACCAATATACGGAACAGTCTGACCTATGCGGCGAGCGCGACCGACGCCCGCTATTGCCTGGGCATGCTCACCGCCCGCGCCGATGCGGACCTGATGGATGCGACCAGCCGGTCGAAATCGTCGGTACCGGTGTTCCACACCCGGGCCGCGCACAAGATCTTCCGGCCGGGGCACAACAGCTTCACCGCCGACGAGCGCGGCCGCGACGTGCTGGTCTACCATGCGCGGGACTATGCCGAGATCCAGGGCGATCCGCTGTTCGACCCAACCGGCACACCCGCACGCAGTCTTTCGGCTACTGCGCTGACGGCGCGCCCGATTGCGGCGCGCCGGTCGCCAACGGCCCGCTGTCTCGGCTTGAAGCGTTCGGCTTCGCTCGCGCTGGCGCTGCTCGCAGCCGGGTGGAGCCGCAGCCAGCGGACCGCGGCCTGCGGCGCTGGAGGTGGAGGGCGCGGTCGCCGGGGTGCATGAGCCCGCGCGATGCTCCCTCGGCAACGGACAAGAGACCCGCTTCGTCGGGCGCGGTAGCGCCTCGATCCTGCAGCGCCGCGACGGCGATTTCATCGTCTACCACGCCTATGATACGCAGCGCGGCGGCACGCCCACGCTGCGGATCCAGCGGCTGGACTTTACGCGGGACGGATGGCCGGTCGCCCGCTGACGACCGGCCCCGGCGGGCATCGCTCAGCGGGCAGCCGGCACCACGCCCTTGGGCGCGGCGGACAGGCGCTGGATCAGGTCGACCTCGGCCTGGCGATAGGGCTTGCCGTCGCCGTGGAAGACCTCGTGGAACCAGATGGTCGGCTCCTCATAGGTATAGGGCTTCTTCCAGCTGTCCCAGGGCAGCCGGGTCTGCGACTTGCCGTCGACAAAGCCCCAGTTGAACATGGCGATGTTGAGGCGCTTGCCGATCGGCAGCGTGCCGTCGAAGGTCGATCCGTTGCCGCGCGCCATATATTCGGTGCACAGCACCGGGCGGCCATAGCCGAGCATCTGGTTGGCGCGGCGCTCGAACGTCTCGGGCCAGCTATAATCGTGGAAGCTCAGCACGTCGGACTGGGCGATCTGGATCTTCTCGACCGCGTCCAACTTGCTCTGGTCGTCCCAATGGTCGCCGATCCACACGCCCGAGGTGAGCGGCTGGATCGGATCGGCCGACCGCGCCGCGGCGAACATGCGCGGCAGCAGCAGGGCCACATATTTGTTCTTGTCCGGCGTCGGCGCATAATTGCCGCCGCCGCCATTGTTGGGCTCGTTCCACACGTCCCAGCCGAGCACGCGCTCGTCCTTGGCGAAGGTGGTGACGATGTCCTTCACATAGGCTTCGAGCTTGACGTATTGCGCCGCATCCTTGAGCCGCGCGGCGCCGGGGGACTGGGCCGAGCCGGAATTGTGGACGCCCGGGATCGGCGGGTGCTGCGGGCCGGCATGGGGATCGGGATCCCAGCAGCTGTCGAAGAAGATCCACAGCGTCTTGATGTGGTGCTTCGCCGCGATCGTCATGAACGCGTCCATGCGGCGCTTGAGGCCCGGCGCGTCGGTTTCCCAGAGCAAATGGTGCAGGTTCACCCGCATCACGTTCATGCCGATCTTCTCGGCCCAGCCGAGTTCGAGGTCGATGCGCTTGGGATCCCAGGTCTCGGCCTGGAACATCTCGAGCTGGTTGATCGCGGTCGCGGGCGTGAAGTTCGCGCCTACCATCCAGGGCTGCTGGGCATACCAGCCATTGGCCTGCGCCTTGGTCCATTGGTCGCGTGCCTCGGCCGCCGGAATGGTGGCGGCGATCGCCAGCGCGGCGCCGGCGAGAAGAAAGCTTCGGCGGATCATCATATGGTCTGCTCCCCTAGTTTGTTCAGCGCTTCTTCGGCGCCGCGGCCTGGCCGGTGGTCAGGCGATAGGTCATCACGTTGCGATAGGTCTGGCCGGGATCGAGCCGCGCGTTGGGAAAGCCCTTCTGGTTGGGCGCGTCCGGGAAGATCTGCGGCTCCATCACGATCGCATCGCCCTCACGGTAGATCCGCTGGGACTTGCCGTGGGTGGTGCCGTCGAGGAAATTACCCGAATAGAATTGCAGCCCCGGCTGGTTCGACCAGAGCTCGAAGCCGCGGCCCGAGGCCGGGTCGTACACCTTCGCCATCAGATGCTGGTCGCGCGTCACCTCGCGGCCGATCACCCAGTTGTGATCATAGCCCCGGCCGAAGATGATCTGCTGGTCGCGCGCATCGCGGACCCGGTCGCCCACCGCCTGCGGGGTGCGGAAGTCGAACACCGTGCCGGCGACGTTCTTGAACGCGCCCGTGGGGATCGCGCCCGCATCGGTGGGCAGATAGGTCTGCGCCGGGATGGTGACGCGGTGCCCCATCGCGCCGCCCGTCGCGCCCTCGCCGGAGAGATTCCAGTAGCTGTGGTTGGTGATGTTGGCGATCGTCGGCGCGTCGGTGGTCGCGGTGTAGGTGATCGTCAGGTTGTTCTGCTCGTCCAGCGCGTAGGTCGCGTCGACGGTCATCGTGCCCGGATAGCCCTGGTCGCCGTCGCGGCTGACCGCGCGCAGCGTCACAGAGGCGGTGGGGCCGTCCTTCACCGACACCACCTCCCACAGCAGCTTGTCGAAGCCGACCGTGCCGCCGTGCAGCGCGTTCTTGCCGTCGTTGACCGGCGCCTGGAAGCTGCGGCCGTCGATCCGGAAGCGCCCCTCGGCCAGCCGATTGGCGAAGCGGCCAACGGTGGCGCCGAAATACTGCCCCTTGGCGAGATAGTCGGCCATGTTGTCATAGCCGAGGATCACGTCTGCCTTCCGGCCAGCGCGATCGGGCATCACCAGCGACTGGAGCATGGCGCCGTACGCGACGACGGTAGCCGAGACTCCGCGACCGTTGGTGAGCGTGACCGAGGCGACGGCGCGCCCGTCCGCCATCTTGCCGAAGCTACCCCGTCTGGCTGTCGCGGCATCGGCATGGCTCGAAAGTGCGACCAGCGCGGCAAGGCCGCAGATCGCCGTTGCACCCTTCATCATCCTTCTCCTCCCAAGCAATGTTTTCTTGCGATTCGTGCTGCGCGCAGGGCGCTTCGTTAAAAATATGATAAATATGTTGCTTGCGATGTCAGGCTTATATAATCTCCGCATCACGAACAAGCCCGCCATTCGAGCGGAGTGAAAACGGGGAGGAATATCATGAAGATGAAGCCGTTCTTGTGCGCGTCCGCCTCGGCCGTGGTCGGCATGGCGCTGGTACCCGCGGCACTCGCCCAAACCGCGTTGGAGTCGCCCAAGCCGCAGACGTCCAGCACCGACAGCATCAACCCGGCATCGCCAGCCTCCGCCGTTCAGGAGACGGGTGCGAGTGCCGAGGACGCGATCGTCGTCACCGGGCTGCGCCGCAGCCTCCAGTCCGCCCAGTCGATCAAGCGCAATTCGGACGGCATCGTCGATGCGATCGTCGCCGAGGATATCGGCAAGCTGCCGGATACCTTCGCCTCCTCGGCGCTGCAGCGCGTCGCCGGCGTCAACGTCACCCGTGGCGGCGGCGAATCCGCCGGCGTCACCGTGCGCGGCCTGCCCGATCTCACCACCACCTATAACGGCCGGCAGATCTTCACGGCCGAGGGCCGCTATGTCCAGATCCAGGATTTTCCTGCGGGGACCGTCGCTGCGCTGGAGGTCTACAAGTCTGGCCTTGCTGACCAGATCGAGGGGGGGATCGCCGGCGAGATCAACGTGCGCGGGCGTATGCCGTTCGATTTCAAAGGATTCGAACTCTCGGGTTCGCTGAACGGCGTGCTCTCGCAGCAGTCGGAAAAGATCGTGCCGAACGGCAACCTGCTCATCAGCGATCGCTGGAATACCGGCATCGGCGAAATGGGGCTGCTGCTGAACGCGTCTTATGTCGGCATCAATTTCATGGACTCCTCCCGCGAGCAGTCGGTGGTGATCGCCACGACGACCGCAGCCAACGCCCCAGCGGGGCAGGCGGGGCTGCGCTATCCCGACGCGCAAGGCAATTTCCTGGGCTATGGTGCGCGCTATCGCCCGTCCGCCAATGCGGCATTCCAGTGGAAGCCCAGCCCCGAGCTCGAAATCTACGCCGATGGGCTGTACCAGGGCTTCCGCTCGAAAGACTATAACCGCTGGATGTTCATCCCCAATTTCGGGGACATCACCCTGTCCAACATCACAACGATCCCCGGCACGAACCGGATTGCGAGCGCGACCATCAGCGGCGCGGTGCGCCCCGATGGCTATACAGGTTCGTTCAACGGCAAGACCGATACCTACCAGGGTGGCACCGGCATAAAGTGGAAGAAAGACCGCCTGCAAGTATCGGCCGATGTGGCATACACCGACAGCACCTACACCGCCGACCTGGTCAACGTCGACTACGCCACGCGCGGCGTTCCGTCGCACTTCTCGAACTTCAACGTGTCGGAGGACCAGGACGGCGGACCATCGCAGACTTTCCTCAACTATTCGATCGCCGATCCCGCCAATTTTCTCGCGCGCGGTCTGTATCAGGAGCGCACCGTCGTCAGCGGGAAGGACTGGCAGGCGCGCGCAGACGTCGCCTACGATCTGGACTTGGGCTTCCTCAAGCGGTTGCAGGTCGGCGTGCGCTACGACGATCGCGACGCGGCACGCGATTTCGGCAACGTCTACAACAATGTAGCCGTGCCCGGCACCAACGGCGCTCCCGATATCACGTATGAGGCGCAGGGCATTCCGTTGGCGTCGCTGCCGGGTGCGGACGTGCGCTACACCTTGCCTGGGTTCACGTTCAACAACGCGCAGCCCAATGTCGCCTATGCCGCGATGACCCGCGACAGCATCCGTGACAACCTGCCGGCCCTGCGCGCTTTCTTCAGGGAGCCCGCCGGCACCGTCGCGTTCGATCCGCTGCAGCGCTTCCTGGCGAACGAGAAGTCCTATGCAGGCTACGCGCAGCTGAAATACGGCTTCGATCTGGGCGGCATCACGATTGACGGGCTTGCGGGCCTACGCGTGGTCAAAACCAAAACCCGGATCAATGTCACGACGAACATCGATGGCGTCGTGGCGCCGAACACGGCTGAGAACGAATATACCGACTATCTGCCGAACGGCAGCGCGCGGATCAGGTTCAGCGACAAGCTGCAGCTCCGCCTAGCCTATACCAAGACCCGCACCCGTCCGAATTTCATCGACTTGCGGCCGAACCTGTCGCTCGGAACGCCGCCGACCTTCCCGGCAGGCAGCCCGTGCCTGGACCCCACGAGCAGCACCTATAACAGTCGAAATTGCGCGCGCGGTGGCTCGCAAGGCAATCCCGACCTGACCCCGTTGACGTCGAACAACTATGACGCGAGCCTCGAATATTATTTCTCGCCCACCGGGTCGCTGACTGCCGGGATCTTCCGCCACGACGTGAAGGGCTTCCTTTCTACAGTCAACAACGTGTACCGCGACACCACCTATGGACTGGTGTCGATTGATCAGCCCGTCAATCTCGGCAGCACCCGGCTCCAGGGTGCCGAAGTGCAGTTCACCAGCTTCCTGGATATTGCCGGACTGCCGGAGTGGACGAGAGGCTTCGGCATCCAGGCGAACGGCACCTACATCGACGCGAAGGGCGATCTGCAGCCCAATTTCGCGGCGACCTATGGCAACCAGCGCCAGCGCTTCCCCGGCGTGTCAAAATGGTCCTACAATCTCGTCGCGCTGTACGAGCGGCCGCAATTCTCGGCTCGCGTAGCGTACAACTACCGTTCCGACTTCGTGTCCTATTACACGCTGGAGACCTTTGATCCTATCGCGCACCCCACGATCGAGAAAGGTCGCGGACAGCTCGACTTTTCCACCACGGTGACGCCGCTACCCAACGTCACGCTGGCCTTCGACATCGTGAACGTGCTGGGCAATCCCGTGCAGCGCGATCGCGCCTTTGACACGGGCGAAAGCTATCGACGCCAAGTATTTTATATCGAGCGTTCCTATTCGCTGGGCGTCCGCTTCCGGTTCTGACCAGGCGCGCGGAAGTTCGCAGGGCGCGGCCAGGAGGCCGCGCCCTGCTTCGTAACATTCGTAACAGGCGAGGACAGGGCATGCGACGCTTCATCCTGGGCTGCGGCCTGGCCGCGGTCCTTGCGGGCACGGCGCTCGCCGACAATCCGCAATTCACCGGCGCCGACCCGCATGCCGTGTTCATCGGCAACGAGCTGTGGATCTTCCCCACCGGCGGGCCCGGCGGCAGCTGGGCGCCAGATCGCTTCGGCGCCTTCTCGTCCCGCGACCTGCGGCACTGGCGGGTGCGGGGCGAGCTGATCCGCCGCGACCAGATCGCTTGGATCCAGGACGACGGCGCCCCCGTCCATTTCCTGTGGGCGCCGGCGATCGCGCACCGCGGCGGCCGCTACTACCTCTATTTCTCGGTGGGGCCGCAGAACCCGACGCCGAGCCGCATCGGCGTCGCGGTCGCCGATCGGCCCGAGGGTCCGTATCGCGATATCGGCCATCCGCTGATCGCCGATGGCGGCCACGGCTTCGAGGCCATCGACCCGATGGTCTTCGTTGATCCAAGGTCGGGCAAGGCCTTTCTCTATGCCGGCGGCAGCGCCGGTGCGAAGTTGCGCGTGTGGGAACTGGGCGCGGACATGACCAGCATCGCGCGCGAGATCCCCGTCGCCACCCCGCCGAACTTCACCGAAGGCGCGTTCGTCCATGTGCGGAACGGCATCTATTATCTCTCCTACAGCCATGGCCGCTGGAACGGTCCGGACTATTCGGTCCATTATGCCACCGCGAAGTCCCCGATGGGGCCCTGGACCTACCGCGGCGCGATCCTCACCGCCGATGCGCGGCATCAGGGGCCCGGGCATCACAGCTTCGTCCGCACGTCGCGCGGACAATGGCTGATCGTCTATCATCGCTGGGAACGGCGGCCTGGTCCCGGTCCTTACCGTGGCGAGCGCGATATCGCCATTGATCGGATTCGCTACGGGCGGGATGGCAGTCTTCTTGCGATCGTGATGACGGACGGTGCAGCATCACCGACGCTTCCAAGCCGTTAGGCCGAAGCCGGCTTTGCAGCGCCCTCCGAGCGATCATCTGGCGCAAGCCCGTGGTATCTGGAGCAGGAAAACGGCTGGCACTGTCCTGCCGGCGAAGATCTGGTCTATCGTTGCACCGCGGTCGAGGGCCGCATGACGCTCCATAGCTGCCGAGCTCGAACTGCCAGACATGCGTCCTTCATGACCAAGGCACGAGGGCCGAGGAACGCCGGGTCAAAAGATAGGAACATGAGGCGGTCGTCGACGCGGCGCCCTGAAGATCAGTCCGGCAGCATCCGGAATGCGCGGCGGTCGGCGACTGCCACCGCTGCATGCCCGCGCATCAGCTGTTCCGCCTTGCCGGCGTCACCCGCGCGGATCGCGTCGAACACCGCGCGGTGCTCGCGATGCGCGCGGAGCAAATGGTGATATTCGCCGTCCAGGTCGTTCCAGTCGAGCGCCAGCGCGGCCGCCGAGGCGAAGGGCAGGTGGTTGTTGCGGCCCAGCGCCAGCGCGATCGAGGGGTTGCCGCTGGCGGTGATCAGTTTGTCGTGAAAGGCAAGATTGTACCGGTAGAAGCCGTCCAGATCGCCATCGGCCAGATGACCCTTGGCGAACAGCGCGTCGCCATCGTCCAGGATCGCTTCGATTTGGGCCTGCTCCCCCGCCGTCAGGCCGCGCTCGGTCACCCGGCGGGCGGCGAGGCCTTCCAGCACGCCGCGCACTTCGATCGCGCCGGTGATCGCGGCCGCGTCTACCGCACGCGGGGTGTAGCCGCGCGCGCCGAGCTTCTCCACCAGCCCTTCATGTTCCAGTGCCCGCAGCGCCGTGCGCACCGGCATGCGCGAGACGCCCAGCGCCTCCGCGGTGGGGATCTCGGCGATGCGGTCCCCGGGCTTGATCGTGCCGTCGGCAATCATGCGGCGGAGCGCGACCAGCACCTGCTGGCCCGGCTTGGCAGGCTTTTCCATCGCATCGGCTTAAAGCATTGCCGGCGCGGCGGGCCAAGGGGCTGATTTCAGGCGGCTTCCACCGCCGGGGCACGTTCCGCAGCGATCGCCCGGTCGATCATCAGCCGCGAACGCACGCCGCCGGCGTCGATGTTGAGCTTCATCAGCCGGCGCTCGGGATAGCGCAGCAGATTGGCCTGCTGCCGCTCCAGCATCTCCAGATCCTCGCCGAAGATCTTGCCCTGGCCGGCGCGGATGGTGTCGGTGAGGCCCGTGTCCGCCACGGCGAAGCGCCGCGCCATGCCCCAGAAATAATGGTGCGACGTCTCGGTTTCGGGGGTGATGAAGTCGACGACGATGCTGGCGGCTTTCCACCGATCCTCGGCATGATAGCCGCCCTTGCCGGCAAGGGCCACGCCCACCTCGATCAGCACATGGCTGGGCAGGGAGAAGCGGCAGATCTGCCAGCGATCGACGGGCTGGTCGTCCGGAAGCCCGGCGCCGCGCAGCGCCATCTTCCAGAAGGGCGGCGCTTCGATCCCGTCCATGAAGCGGCGGGTGACGGCTTGCTCGCCTTCGATCAGCGTTTCGACCGGCGCCTCGTCGATCTCCTTCTGGCCGATGCTGGTGCTGTGGACATAGGTCTCGTGCGTGAGGTCCATCAGATTGTCGACCATCAGCCGATAATCGCAGGCGATATGGTAATAGCCGCCGCCATAGGCCCATTCCGGACTCTCGGCCCATTCGAGATGGTGGAGCTTCGCCGGATCGGCGGTTTCAGCGTCGCCGGGCCAGACCCAAAGGAATCCGTAGCGCTCGATCACTGCGAAACGGCGGATGCCGGCGAACTTCTCCACCCGCTGGCCGGGCATCGAGGTGGCTCGTCCGGCGCAACCCATGGTCAGGCCGTGATAGCCGCAGACCAGCTCGCCCTCCCGAACGAAGCCGAGCGACAGCGGGGCGCCGCGATGCGGGCAGAAGTCCTCAAGGGCCGAGACCTCGCCGGCGGCATTGCGGAAGAAAACCATGGGCTGTCCGCAGATCGTTCGGCCGAGCGGACGATCGGTGAGTTCATCGCTGGACGCGGCGACATACCAGGCCTGGGTGGGCCAGGGCTGCACGGTGGCAGGCGGGGTAGCGTTTTGCCCGATCATGATCGGTCCTCTCCAGTTATTGGATCCAATAGAGAGTCAAACGCACGCGGAGTCAAGCGTCCTATCCTTCGACTCCGAGGGCCAGCATCGCCTTTGCCGCGTCGGCGAAAGCGATGCAGTCGCGCTGCGCCGAGGGCAGCGCTTGCCGGAAGTTGACGAAGCCGTGGATCATGCCGGCGGCTTCCAGGCGCTCCACCGGAACGCCGGCTGCCACGACGCGGTCGGCATAGGCCCGCGCCGCGTCGCGCAGCGGATCGAGGCCGGCGGTGTGGACCAGCAGCGGCACCGGCGGCACCGGCCCGTCCAGGCAGTCATGACGCGGATCGCCGGGGATGGCGGCATATTGGCGATCGAACCAGGCCATGTCGTCCGCCTGGAGGAAGAATCCTTCTCCATAGGCGCGGTGCGAGGCCCAGTCCGTGCCGCCGCCGACATAGGGGTAGAGCGCCCAGCAGGCCAGAACCGGCAGGGATGCGGGGCGCAGCGCCAGCTGCTGAGTCGTCACGATCGCCAGATTGCCCCCGGCGCTGTCGCCGCAGGGGATCAGGCCGGTCACCTGGAAGCCGAACACATCCGCTGCGGTGCAGACCCAGCGCGCTGCGACTTCGGCATCGTCCACGGCAGCAGGAAAAGGGTGTTCGGGGGCGAGGCGATAGTCGATCGCCAGCACCGGCAGGTCCAGCGTGTCGGCAAGCCAGGTGCAGAAGCTGTGATGGGTGCCGAGATCGCCGATCACGAAGCCGCCGCCATGGAAGAACAGCACCAGCGGCCCGGACATGCGATCGAGCCGGCGATCATAGAGGCGCGCGGCGAGCGGACCGGCGGGGCCGGGCACCGTCCAGTCCTGCACGCGGGCGATCGGCACCGGCGGCAGATCGGCCACCGCGCCGTTCGCGCGCATCATCAGCCGCGCCGCTTCCACCGGCAGCGCCGAAAGCGGGGGTGCCGCATTTTCCGAGAGATAGGTGAGGAAGGCGGCAACGTCGGGGCGCGGCGCGGTGTCTGTCATGCATTCGGCTCCATCAGCAGGACCGGCTTGATGACCGCCCCGGTTTCGGAATCATGCACCGCCTGATCGATGGCGGTGAACGGGTAGGTGCGTACCAGCTTCTCCATCGGTAGCCAGCCGGCACGGTAATGCTCGATCAGTTCGGGCACGAAGCGCTGCGGATCGATGCCGCCCTCCACCACGCCGACGATACGGCGACCGAGGCTCATGATCGCGGAAGCGTCGATGGAAAGCTTGGGGTCGGAAGGGTAGGCGCCGACCAGCGCCAGCGTGCCGCGCGGGGCGAGCAGGCCGATCGCCTGCCCCAGCAACGCCGGCACGCCGGTGGTATCGACGATATGGTCGAAGGGGCCCGACAGCGCATCAAGGCTGGTGGCGGTGTCGGTCGCCCCCAGTTCGCGGCCGAGATCGAGCCGGTGCACATGGCGATCCAGCAACGCGATCCGATCGGCACCGGCGATCGCGGCGGCCATCACCGCGGCCAACCCTACCGCGCCGGCGCCGAAGACGGCAATGGACTGGCCGGCATCGACCTTCAGCGTTTCCAGCACCGTGCCCGCACCGGTCTGGATGCCGCAGCCGAGCGGGGCGAGCAGGTGGAGCGGCAGGTCCGCATCCACCTTCACCACGTTGCGCGGATGGGCGAGCGCATGGGTGGCGAAGGCGGACTGGCCGAAGATGTTGCTGCCGATCCTGTCCTCGCCGCGCCAGAGTCCGCCCTGATCCGGCCCGAGCGTGCCGAGGAAGTTGCGCGGGAAGAATTCGGGGCAATAGCCGGGCTGGTGATCGTGGCAGGCGGGGCAGGCGCCGCAGCTGTCGAAGCTGAGCAGCACATGGTCGCCGGGGGCGAGGCCGGCCACCCCCGGTCCCACCGCCTCGACCACGCCCGCGCCCTCATGCCCGAACACGGCGGGGAACGGCACCGGCAGCGCGCCGTCGCGCATCACCATGTCCGTGTGGCAGACCCCGCAGGCGACGATCCGCACCAGCACCTGGCTGGGCCCGGGCGCATCGATCCGCAGCGTCTCGATGCGGAAGGTGCCGCCCGGCGCCTCGGTAACGGCTGCCTGTATGTCCATGAGTGCGCTCCCGTTAGAACTTGAAGCCGAAGCGCGCATACCATTCGCGCGGGCGGTTATAGGTGCCGAAGAAGGTGCCGTCGGCGATGTTTGAGCCGCCCGAGCTGAGGTAGCGATTGTCGGTCAGGTTGGTGCCGCCCAGGGTGAGCGTCCAGTGATCGTGCGGTTCCTGATAGGCGATGCTGGCGTTGACCTGGTCGATCGCGCCCCGGCGCAGGATGTAGGTACGCTGGGTATCGTTCCACACGCTGCTCGCATGGGTCCAGTCGGCGAGGAAGATCAGCGACGCGCCGTTGCCGATCCGGGTTTCGTAGCGCGGCGCGATGTTGGTCTTCCAGTTGGGCGTCTTGGGCAAGGCCGCGCCGACCACGGTGCCGGCCTGGAACTGGTTGGGGCCGCCCACCGCCGCGGCGGCAGGCGAGACGCTGGTGTAATAGGCGTCGATATAACCAACCGACGCGTTGACGGTGAGGCCGCGCACCGGCGCCGCGATCGCCTCCAGCTCGAAGCCGCGGATCCGGGCATTGCCGGCATTGGCGATGGTCGGCGAGGTGCCGATCTGGATGTTGAGCTGGATGCCCTTGTATTCGGTGTTGAAGGCGGCGGCGTTGAGCTGGAGCTTGCGATCGAGCAGCGTCGACTTCACGCCGATCTCGGTCGTGGTTGCGGTCTCCTCGTTGAAGTCAGGTGCGACATTGCCCTGCGGGTTGGTGAGGCGCGTGGTCCAGCCGCCGGTCTTGTAGCCGCGCGACCAGCTGCCATAGACCATGACATTGTCGTTCGGGTGCAGCTGCAGGCCGAACTTGGGTGAGAAGTCGCTGAACTTCTTGCGGTTCACCCCAGGCACATAGACCCGCACCGGATTGCTGGGATCGGGATAGCCGAGCCCGGTCTGGCAGGTCACCGGCGCGAGCGGGAAGGGCCCGTTCGGGGTGATGTTGCCGTTCGCATCCGAACAGCCGAACAGCTTGTAGCTAAAGCCGTTCAGGTCCTGCTGGCCGCCTTCGAACCGCTTCTTCTCGTTGGTGTAGCGGCCGCCGAGGGTGAGGCCGAGCCACGCGGTGGGGCGATAGTCGATCTGGCCGAAGGCGGCATAGTTGGCGGTTTCCAGCCGGTTGGGTCCGTCCACCTGCACCTGGCCCTCGGCGAAGGTCACGTAATCGTGGAGGTTGCCGGCTTCCTTGAAGTAATAGCCGCCGAGGACATAGTTCAGCTTGTTGTCGAGCGCCTTGCCGAGCAGCTGCACTTCCTGGCTGAACTGCCACTGGTGCATGGTGAAGCTGAGCTGGAGGAAGTTGAGCGGCGAGCCATCGGCATCGAGCCCGGCGGCCCAGTCGAGTTGGCGATAGGCGGTGATCGACTTGAGCGCGATCGTGTCGCTCAGGTCATAGTCGATGACGCCCGAGAAGCCCCAGTTCTTGAGGTCGGAAAAGCTGTTGCCGGTAGCATAGCTCTTGTCCGGATCGGCGAGGACATAGCGGCTGTCCCAGGGCAGACGGTTGTTCGACGGGTTATCGTCGACATTCACGCCGGCATAGCTCGGCACCTGGAAGCGCGGGTTGAACTGGGTGCCGGAGGTGCCGCACAGTGCCTGGGCATTGCGAGCGGCGATCTGCGCCGACGTCGCGCTGATACAGAAATTATAGAGCCCCGCGAAGTTGAAGCCGGTGGTGCCGGTTGGGTCGAAGGCGGTGCCGGGCAGGTTGCTGGTGCCGGCGAAATTGCCGGGGACATTCTCGGCGGTGCCGAGCAGCTTGTTGGCGCTGGTGCCCTTGTCGCGGCTATAGTCGCCCGAGAGGGTGAGGGTGAGCGGCCCGCCGTTCGACCACTTCGCCTTGCCGCGCAGGTTCCAGTTGTCGTTGCCGCCCTCGCGGGGGGAATTGCCGTATCCGGCGGCGGAGAAGGCGGTGTAGGAGGGCGTGTTGTTGGCGCGCTGGTCCGGATAGGGGATGCGCGTCAGGAAGCCATCGCGCGACTGTACGCCGAAGCTGAGGATCGTGCCGAGCTCGTCGGTGATCGGGATGTCGACCGATCCGCGCGCGCCCAGTCGCTTGTAGCTGCCGGTGGTCACGTCGCCCTGGACGCGGAATTCCTTGCCGGGATCGCGGGTAACGATCGAGATCGCGCCGCCGATCGTGTTGCGGCCGAACAGCGTCCCCTGTGGCCCCTTCAGCACCTCGACGCGGGCGACGTCCATCAGGTCCTGGTTCGCCCCCACCGTGCGGGCGAGGTAGACACCGTCAAGATAGAGGCCGACGCCGGGATCGATGTTGAAGGCGAAGTCGTCCGAGCCGATGCCGCGGATATAGGCGGAGAGCACCGCGGGCGAGCCCGAGAACGGCGTGCCCGCATCCAGATTGACGTTGGGGGCGATGGCGGAAAGCTGGGCGACGCTGCCGACCGCGCGCTCCTTCAGCGTATCCGCCCCGAAAGCGGAGATGGCGATCGGCACGTCCTGGACGTTTTCCGCGCGCTTCTGCGCAGTGACGACGATTTCGGCGATGCCGCTATCTTGTTTGGCTTCCGGCTGCGCAGTCTGTTCGGTGGTTTGAGCCCAGACAGGTGCCGTCCATGCCGCCGAAGCAAGCAGGGCCGTGGCGAGACCAATGCGCATTTCCCTCTCCCGATGGAGCGCCTTTTCGGCGCCTTATGGGAGGAGGCTAGCGCGACCGCGGCGCCTCGTCTTGGACGGGTGCGCACCGCGATCAGGACGGACGCGCACCCCTGCACCGCCATTCGCGCGGCGTGGTGCCGAAGCGACGGCGGAAGCAGCGGCTGAAAAAGGCGGCGTCGTTGAAGCCGAGCGAAAAGGCGATGTCGGTCACGCTGCGGCCCGGCTCCGCCACCAGCAGTTCCGCCGCGCGAGTCAGCCGACGATCGGTGACGAAGGCGGTGGGCGTGAGGCCGGTCTCGCGCAGGAACGCCTTCTGCACCGCGCGCGGACTGAGCCCGGTCGCGGCACACAGCGTGGCGGTGCCGAGTTCGGGATCGCCGAGATGGCGCAGCGCATAGGCGACCGGCGTTTCCGTCCCGGTCGCCCCGAACGGCGCGTGGCGCTGCTGGCGGCAGACCAGTCGCGTCGCATCGACCAGCAGCTCGCCGACGCCGTCGTCGACACCGCCGAGCATCGCGCGCTGGTCCCACAGCCCGAGCAGCATATGGTTGAGGAAGGCGACATGCGGGTCCTGCGCCGGCAGCAGCCGGCCGTGCAGATTGCCAATGCCGATCCCGTCGCCAAGCAGCGCGGCCGACACCTGCAGGATCAGGCATTCGTTCGCGTCGGAGATATCGATCGCATAGGGGCGGCTGTCGTCGGCGATCAGAATGTCGCCCATCCCGCCCGACACCGCCGCATCGCCGTGCAGCATCGTCAGCCGCCCGCGCCGCTGGAGATGGAGCAGCAGATGATGCCCGTCGCGATTGCCTTCGCGCCGCACCTGCGCCCGCGCGCTCCGCGCACGGGCAAGGCCCACCGGTCCCAGGCGCCACCGGGCGAGATCGGCGCGGATGCCTTCCGGGGCGATGGCAGTCATGCCCGGAAATGCTTCGGCGACGATGTCGCGCCAGAAGAGGTGCCGCCGCTGGAGCGGCACCGCCTGGGTGGTGAAATGTTCGACCGCGCTCAGGCGGCCGGCTCCAGTTCGACCGAATTAACGATATGGGCCTGGGTATATTCGTGCAGCCCCGCCTGGCCGAGCTCGCCGCCCAGCCCCGACTGCTTCGATCCGCGGAAGGGAATGCGCGGATCGATGGCGAGGTGCTGGTTCACCCACACCGTGCCGCTGTCGATCTTCATCGCCACTTCCGTCGCGCGGGCGACGTCGCGGCCCCAGATCGTGCCGCCCAGGCCATAGTCGGAATCATTGGCGCGCGCGATCACCTCGTCGATGTCGCGATATTTGAGCACCGGCAGCACCGGACCGAACTGCTCCTCGCGGACCAGGGGCGCATCGTCGTCGAGATCGCGGACGATCGTCGGCGGGATGAAATAGCCAGGACGGTCGAGTGCGTCGCCGCCGGCCAGCACGGTGCCGCGCTGCCTGGCATCCTCGATCAGCGCCTTCACCTTCTCGAACTGCATCGCGTTCTGCACCGGGCCGACCTTGGCGCCCTGCTTGGCGCCGTCGTCCACCACCGTGTTGCGGGCAAGCTCGGCGATTTCCGCGCAGAATTCCTCATACATGCCCTCGGGCACATAGGCGCGCTTCACCGCGACGCAGATCTGCCCGGCATTGTACATCGCGCCCTGGAAGACCTTCTTGGCGGCCAGTGCCGGCTCGACATCGTCGAGCACGATCGCGGCATCGTTGCCGCCCAGCTCCAGCGTCACGCGCTTCACGCCATCGGCGGCGCTCGCCATCACCTTCTTGCCGGTCGCGGTGGAGCCGGTGAAGGCGATCTTGGCGACATCCGGATGCGTGGTGAGCAGCGCGCCGAGGTCGTTCTGGTCGCAGATGATGTTGATCACGCCCGGGGGCAGCAGCTCGGCGAAGATCTCGCCCATCAGCAGCGTGGTGAGCGGGGTGGTCGGCGCGGGCTTGAGGACCATGGTGTTGCCCGCGACCAGCGCCGGGCCGATCTTGTTCGCGGCCAGGATCATCGGGAAGTTCCACGGCGTGATCGCCGCGACCACGCCCAGGGGCGTGCGATGTTCGACGACGCGGTTGCCGCCTTCGTCGCGCAGCACCTTGGTCTCGGGGCGCATCTGGGTGAAGGCGCGCAGCGTGAACACGGTACCCATCACCTCGCCGGTGGCCTGGTCGAGCGGCTTGCCCTGTTCGGTGGTGAGCAGGCTGGCGAATTCGCTCAGCCGCTCCTGCAGCCGCGCGGCGACCGCCTCGACCTTCGCCGCGCGTTCCTCGATCGGCGTCGCGGCCCAGGCGGGGAAGGCGGCCTTGGCCGCGGCGACGGCGGCGTTCAGCTGATCGGCATCCGCCTTGGGGCAGCGTGCGAACGGCTCGGCAGTGGCGGGATTGATCACGTCGAACTGCGATGCGCCGTCGACGGCCTCGCCATTGATCAACAGCTTGAAGGTGCGTTCCAAGGCCATTCTCCTAAGACAGACCACGACTCGCCGCGGCCCAATATGATTTGCCAAAAATGTATCCCAGGGATACCGACCGGACAAGATGACCCAGCCGCCTTCCCCGGACGCCGAACTCGACACGCTGATCGGCTATCAGCTGCAGATGGCGCGTCTGCGGGTGATGGAGGCCGCGCATGCGGCGCTGGCGCCCTATGGCATCTCGCCGGCGCGGGTGACCGCGCTGTCGCTGATCCGGGCGCAGCCGGGGCTGGACCAGTCGGCGCTGGGGCGGGCGCTGTCGATCAATCGCGCGAGCGCGATGAAGCTGGTCAACCAGCTGGTCGAGCGCGGCCTGGTCGAGCGCCGACCCGGGCGTAACCTGCGCAGCCACGCGCTGCACCTGACCGCGGAGGGGGAGGCGCAACTGCCCAGGATGATCGCATGCCTGCGCGAATCCGAGGCGCCGCTGCTCGCCGGTCTGGACGCGGATGAACGCGCCACGTTGCTTCAGCTGCTCCACCGGATCCACGCGCCGCTCAGCCGCGATTGAGGTCATAGGCGCCGAGGCCCGGCTTGTAGCTTTTCTCGTCGATGAACTGGCGGATGCCTTCCTTGCGACCCTCGCTCTTGTCGTGGAAGTTGGCTGCTTCCTGCATCCGGACGAGATAGTCCTCGGCCTCGTCATAGGTGAGGTTGCCCACGCGGCGCACCGCATCCTTGGCGAATTTGAGCGCCACCGGGTTCTTCTTGAGCAGGATCTCGGCGATTTCGCGGGTGCGCGCCTCCAGCCGTTCGAGCGGCACGCTTTCGTTGACCAGCCGGCAGGCGGCGGCCTGTTTGCCGTCGATCAGGTCGCCGGTGAGCGTCAGCCACATCGCGTCGCGCATCGGCAGCAGGTCGACGACGACCTTGGTCACCCCGCCGCCGGGCAGGATGCCCCAGTTGATCTCGGAGAGGCCGAACTGCGCCTCGTCCGCCGCCACCGCCAGATCGCAGGCGAACAGCGGCCCGAAGCCGCCGCCGAAGCACCAGCCGTTGACCATCGCGATCGTCGGCTTCTGAAACCAGCGCAGCCGGCGGAACCAGCCATAGCTTTCGCGCTGCGACCTGCGGATGCCGGCCAGCCCCTGGGCCTCGGTCTCGCGGAAATATTCCTTGAGATCCATGCCCGCCGACCAGGCATTGCCTTCGCCGCCCAGCACCAGCACGCCGACATCGTCGCGATATTCAAGCTCGTCGAAGATTTCCGCCATGCGCCGGTTGAGCGTGGGGTTCATCGCGTTACGCTTTTCCGGCCGGGCGAAATAGACCCAGGCAATGCGATCTTCGACGCGGTAGGAAACGCCGTCCTTGGTGATCATCGCAGACTCTCCGTCGGTTGCATTCTACTGTATCGTTGGCATACGAATTGACGTGTGGAAGGTACCGTTCCCGATGACGGTGCCGGAGGAGAGATGCCCGTGCCCGACACCCCGCCGACCTTCGTCTTTCTCTGCGGCCTGCTCAGCGACGCGCGGGTGTGGGAGCCGGTGGCAGCGCGGATTCCCGGACGCATCCTGGCATTTCCTGGCTTCGACACGCTGGCCGCCATGGCGGATTCGGTGCTCGCCTCGGTGGAGGGCCCGCTGGTGCTGGTCGGCCATTCGATGGGCGGCCGGGTCGCGCTGGAAGCGGTGCGGCAGGCGCCCGCGCGGATCGCGGGGCTGGTGCTGGCCAATACCGGCGTCCATCCCCCGGCCGAGGGCGAGGCGGCGGGTCGGCAGCGGCTGACCGACATCGCCCGCACCCAGGGCATGGCCGCGCTGGCCGATGCCTGGATTCCGCCGATGATGGGTGCGGAACCGACGCGGGTGGAGGCGCTGATGCCGAGCCTGCGCGCGATGGTCGAAGCCTATCCGCTGGAAGCGTATCTCGGCCAGATCGCGGCGCTGCTCGGCCGGGCCGATGCCGGGCCGGTGCTGGCAGGCTATGGCGGCCCGGTCCTGCTGCTCTCCGCCGAACGCGATCGCTGGTCGCCCCCGGCGCAGCACGCAGCGATGCACGCGCTCGCGCCGCAGGCGACGCTCACCATCCTTGAGGGCGCCGGGCACATGCTGCCGATCGAGGCACCGGACGCGACGGCCGCGGCGATCGCCGCCTGGGCCGCGGCCCAAGGCCTGATCGCGGCCGAAGAGCCCGATGCCTGAGGGCAGCGCGTGGCTCATGCCGTGAGGATCAGCGCGTCGAGTGCCACCGCGCCGTCGGGCCGGGCGATCACCGGATTGAGGTCGATCTCGCGAATGTCGGGGCTGCCGGCGAGCAGGCGGCCCAGCGCCTGGACGATGCGGGCTACCGCTTCCAGGTCGACGGCGGGGCTGCCGCGATAGCCGTCGAACAGCGCGGCACCCTTCAGCCGGCGGAGCGCCGCGACGATGCTGTCGCGAGTGAGATCCGGGGGCAGCAGGCAGACGTCCTTCATCAGCTCGGCGGTGACTCCGCCCAGGCCGACCAGGATCACCGGCCCCCAGTCGGGATCGTTGCGCGCACCGACGATCAGTTCGACGCCGCGTTCGCCCATCGCCTCGACCAGCGCGCCGTCCAGCGCAAGGCCGGCGTCATAGGCGGCGACATTGGCATAGAGTTTGCGCCAGGCGGCGCGCAGCGCGGTCTCGTCGGAGATGTTGAGCAGCACGCCGCCCGCGTCGCTCTTGTGGCTGAGTGCAGCCGCCTGCGCCTTGAGCGCGACCGGATAGCCGACCCGCGCCGCGATCCCGACGGCTTCGTCGGGGGTCTGGGCGAAGCCGCCGGCAGGGAAGGGGATGCCGAGCGGGGCGAGCGCCTGCTTGGCCCGATATTCGGGCACCACGCCGCTGGGCAGTGCCAGCGTCTCCGGCGCGATGGTCTCGCTCGCCTGGTGCCGTTCGGCGTCGAGCAAGCGGGCCAGCGCGCGGCAGGCCCGGTCGGCGGTGGGGAAATAGGGGACCTTCTCGGCGTGCAGCGCCGCGATCATCTCCGGCGGCACCGGCGCGCCTTCATCCAGCCCCGCGAAGATCAGCGGCTTGGTGGGGGCGAGCGCGCGCACCGCCTCGGTGATCGGCGGGAATTTGCGCGCGCAGGTGCCGGCATCGGTCTGGATGATGCCCAGCACCACCGCGGCATAGGCCGGGTCCGCCAGCAGCGGCGCCAAGGTGCGGCGATAGAGATCGGGATCGACCAGCGCCTGCGCGGTCAGGTCCATCGGGTTGGAGACGCCGATAAAGTCCGGCAGCGTCGCGCGGATCGCGTCGTGGGTGTCGCCGCCGATCGGTGGGAGCGGCAGTCCGATCCGCTCGGCGAGATCGAGGGTCAGCGCCTTGAACGCCCCGGATTCGCCCAGCACCGCGACGCCGCCCTGCTGCAGCGGGGGCGTGCGGGCGAGGATCTCGGCAACGTCGCCCAGCTCCTCCAGGCTTTCGACCACCACCACGCCGGCGCGGGTGACCTTGGTCTTCATCAATGCCCAGTCGCCGGCCATCGCCCCGGTATGGGTTGCGGCGCTTTCGCGGGCGGCACTCGACGTGCCCGGGTGGAGCAGCACGATCGGCTTGCCCGCCGCGTTGGCGCGCGCGGCCAGCTCGAGGAAGCGGGCGGGCTTGCGGAACTGCTCGACGATCATCGCGATCACGCGCGTGTTCGGCTCGTCGATCAGCCAGGCGACATAGTCCTCGACGCCCGAGGCGGCCTCGTTGCCGGTCGAGATCCAGGCCGAGATGCCAAGCTGCTTGCCGGTCAGCATGGTGCCGAGCACCGCCGCCATCGCGCCCGATTGCGAGACGATGCCCACACAGGGCCGGTCCTCGGTGGGTATCGGCGGCATCTCGACAAAGGTGAGCGGCACGCCCGCGACATAGTTGGTGAACCCGAGGCAGTTCGGTCCTTCCACCACCATGCCATGCGCACGGGCAATGCGGGCGACTTCGGCCTGCGCCGCTAACCCTTCCTCGCCGCCTTCGGCAAAGCCGGCCGAGAAGATGATCGCCGCACCCACTCCGCGCGCCGCCAGCGCCCGGATCGCGTCCAGCACCCCCGGCCCGGGAATGGCGAGCACGGCGGCGTCGACGCCCTCGGGCAACTGTGCGATCGAGGCGAGACAGGGGCGCCCCTCGATCGCATCGCGCTTGGGGTTGATCAGGTGGATGTCCCCGGCAAAGCCGTGGCGGACGAGATTGGCGAGCACCGCCGCGCCGAGCGCGCCGGGCTTTTCGGAAGCGCCGACGATGGCGACTGAACGGGGGGTGAGCAGGCGCGCGAGATCCATTGCTGGCGTCCGTTTGTCAGAAGGGTAGGGAAGGGATCAGGCCTTGGGGCGATCCTTGTCGTACGCGCCGAGGCCGGGCTTGTAGCTTTTCTCGTCGATGAACTGGCGGATGCCTTCCTTGCGGCCCTCATTGTCGTAGCTGTTGGCGGCTTCCTGCGCGCGGACCAGATAGTCCTCGGCATCGTCATAGCTCATGATCGAGACGCGGCGGATCGCGTCCTTGGTCGCCTTCAGCGCCACCGGGTTCTTCTTGAGCAGCACGTTGGCGACTTCCGTGACGCGGGCCTTGAGCCGGTCGAGCGGCAGCGCCTCGTTGACCAGGCCCCATTCGGCGGCCTTCCTGCCGTCGATATTCTCGCCCATCATCGCATGGTACATGGCGTTGCGGAACGAGGTGAGTTCCACTGCCACCTTGGTCGCGCCCCCGCCGGGCAAGATGCCCCAATTGATCTCGCTGAGGCCGAACTGCGCCTCTTCCGCCGCAAAGGCGAGGTCGCAGGCGAACAGCGGGCCATAGCCGCCGCCGAAGCACCAGCCATTGACCATCGCGATGGTCGGCTTCTGGTACCAGCGCAGGCGGCGCCACCAGCCATAGCTCTCGCGCTGCGCCTGGCGCACCGCGCCCAGGCCGCCCGCCTCAGTCTCACGGAAATATTCCTTGAGGTCCATGCCGGCGGTCCAGGCGCTGCCCTCGCCGGTCAGCACCAGCACGCCGACATCGTCGCGGAACTCCAGCGCGTGGAGCACCTCCATCATGTCGCGGTTGAGGGTGGGGGACATGGCATTGCGCTTGTCCGGGCGGTTGAAGCGTACCCACGCGATTCCGCCTTCGACGTCGTAGGCCACGACGCCGTTGCTGCTCGTCTCGGTCATGTGCAGTCCTTGGTTGGCTTAGATCGGATAATGGCCGGGCTGGGTCTCGATCGTGATCCAGCGCAGCTCGGTGAAGGAATCGATGCCGGCCTTGCCGCCGAAGCGGCCATGGCCGCTCGCCTTGACGCCGCCGAACGGCATCTGCGCCTCGTCATGCACGGTCGGGCCGTTGATGTGGCAGATGCCCGACTGGATCCGCCGCGCGACCCGCAGGCCCCGCGCCGTGTCCCGTGTGAACACCGCGGAAGACAGGCCGTATTCGCTGTCGTTGGCGAGCGCGATCGCGGCCTCCTCGTCGGCGGCGCGGACGATGCCGACGACGGGGCCGAAACTCTCCTCGCGGAACAGGCGCATGGCGGGCGTCACCCGGTCGACGACATGGGCGGGCATCAGCACGCCGTCCGCCGCGCCGCCGGCGACCTGCACCGCGCCGTCCGCCACCGCATCGGCGACGAGCGACTGGACATGGTCCACGGTCTTGCGATCGACCACCGCGCCGAGCGGCGCCGTGCCCTCGCGCGGATCGCCGACCTTCAGCGTCGCCACCTTCGCCGCGAACTTCTCGACGAACGCGTCGGCCACGGCATCCAACACGATGATCCGCTCGGTCGACATGCAGATCTGGCCCTGGTTCATGAACGCGCCGAACGTGGCGGCCTTCACCGCCTCGTCGAGATCGGCATCGTCGAGCACGATCAGCGGCGCCTTGCCGCCCAGTTCCAGCAGCACCGGCTTCAGATGCCCGGCGGCGCGCTGGGCGATGATCTTGCCGACATGGGTGGAGCCGGTGAAGTTGATGCGGCGGATCTTCGGATGGTCGATCAGCGCGCCGACGATTGCGGGGGCATCCTCCGGCGCATTGGTAACGATCGACACGGTACCCTCGGCCAGGCCGGCATCGGCAAAGGCCTCGGCGATCAGGCTATGGGTGCGCGGGCATTGCTCGCTGGCCTTCAGCACCACCGTATTACCGCAGGCGAGCGGCACGGCAAGGGCGCGGACGCCCAGGATGATCGGCGCGTTCCACGGCGCAATGCCAAGCAGCACCCCCACCGGCTCGCGCACCGCCATGGCGATGCAGCCAGGCTTGTCGGAGGGGATCACCTCGCCGCCGATCTGGGTGGTGAGGGCGGCAGCCTCGCGCACCATGTTGGCGGCAAGCATCAGGTTGAAGCGGACCCAGCCCTCGGTCGCGCCGATCTCGCCCATCATCGCCTCGACAAAGGCGGGGGCGCGGGCCTCCAGCGCGTCGGCGGCGCGCATCAGCGCGGCGCGGCGGGCGGTGGGTCCCAGGGCAGACCAAAGCGTGAAGGCGGTGGCGGCGCGTTCCACCGCTGCGTGCGCATCGGCGATGCTGGCCGCGGGGCTGGTGGATGCAATTTCCCCGGTGACGGGGTTCAAACGGTCGAACGTGGCGGATTCCGCCGGTTGCTCGATGACCATCGACATCGTGCCTCTCCTCTTATTGTTATGTGGCATAACTTAATGCCGAGGAGGGTGCAAGCCGGTTTCGTTCACTCCGGCGCGGCGGTTTCCACCCGTTTGAGGAGCGCGATCAGCACGTCCCGCTCGTCGGGCGAGAGCGCCGCCAGCAGCCGGTCCTCGTGGCGCCGAATGCGTGCCAGCCCTTCCTCGACCATCGCTTCGCCCGAGTCAGTCAGCGCGAACACGAAGGCCCGGCGATCCTCGGGGGAGACGGTACGCAGGATGTAGCCCGCCTCGAGCAGCTCGTTGATCAGCGTCACCATGTTGGCGCGCTGGATACCGAGCGCGGCACCGATGCGCCCCTGGTTGATGCCGGGATTGGCCGCGATCACCGACAGCACGCCGAACAGCACCTGGCGCACGCCGGTGCCGGCCATCGCCGCGTTGAAGTCGTTCGCCATCAGCGCGGAGGCGCGGCGCATATGATAGCCGACAAAGGTGTCGAGCGCGCCGAGCGCGATGTTGTCGTCTTCCGCGGCCATGATCTTCCCCTGCTGGCCGCAGCGACTAGTCCGGTCCAGCCACGATCTTCAAGCCCATGCCGCCTCGATGTGGGGGAATTCGGCAAGCGACGTGGTTCCTCCTGGCGCGGAGCCGGCGTCGATCAGCCTTGCTCGGGCCAGTATAGCCGCATCGGATTGGCGACGAGCAGCTTGTGCTGGAGCTCGGGCGTCGGGGCGATCCGGGGGATCATGTCGACTAGCGCGCCGTCATCGGGGATCGCATCCTGCATGTTGGGGTGCGGCCAGTCCGTGCCCCACAATACGCGATCGGGATAGTCGGCAACCAGCGGCGCGACGGCCGCGGCGAAATCGTCCCAGGGCGGGCCCTTGGCGTCGAGCCGGTCGGGGCAGGTCACCTTGGTCCAGATGTCGTCGCGGCTGTCGAGCAGCGCGCGGAACGCCTGCATGTCGGGGCCGTGCGCGCCCTGCGCCACGTCCGGGCGGCCCATATGGTCGATCACCAGCAGCGTCGGGATCGCATCGAGGAACGGGCGGAGCTCGGCGAGGATGTCGGCCTCGAAATAGACGACGACATGCCAGCCGAGCGGCTGGATGCGGCGGGCGATCTCGAGGAACTTGTCCTTGGGCGCATCGTCGACCAGCCGCTTGAGGAAGTTGAAGCGCACCCCGCGGATACCACCTGCATGGAGCGCCTCCAGCTCGGCATCGCCGATCGCGGGATCCACCACGGCGACGCCGCGCGCGCGGCCGCTCGACTTGGCGATGGCGCTGAGGGTCGCGGCATTGTCGGTGCCATGGCAGCTCGCCTGGACGATTACGTTGCGCGCGAAGCCGAGCCGGTCGCGTAGCGCGAACAGCATCTCGGGGCCGGCATCTTCGGGCAGATACTTGGCTTTGGCGCTGAACGGGAATTTCGCCATCGGCCCGAACACATGGCAATGGGCGTCCACCGCGCCGGGGGGCGGGGTGAAACGCGGCACGCTGGGATCGGCGTGCCAGCTGGTGATCCGGCTCATGCGAAAACCTCTCCGTCCATCAGTTTGCGCGCAGTGCGCAGCATCGCAGCCGTGACGACCGTACCG
Source organism: Sphingomonas sp. 22176 (assembly GCF_052045505.1). NCBI lineage: Bacteria > Pseudomonadati > Pseudomonadota > Alphaproteobacteria > Sphingomonadales > Sphingomonadaceae > Sphingomonas > Sphingomonas sp. 22176. Next base: position 68,467 of record NZ_JBQEPL010000005.1, read on the forward strand.
CGTTCGTCCAGTTCCATCACGCAGGTGGTCTCGCCGGTCGGGTGCTCGACCGAGAGCGTCTTGCGCTGTCCCTCGGGCACCACCGCGACCTCGGCCGCGGGCGAGCCCGGCAGCAGGCAGGCGGTGGCGACGCTCACCGCGCCGAGCACGCCGATCGAGGCATGCGCGCGGTGCGGGATGAAGCTGCGCACCGTCACCGCGCCGCCGTTTCGCGGCGGGGCGACGAGCATCATCTTGGGGACAGACTTTTCGCGGACGTCGCCGAGGTTCATGCGTTCGCCCACCGCCAGCCGGATCGCTTCGATCCGGGCCTTGAGCGCGGTGTCGGCGTCGAGCGTGTCGCGATCCTCATAGCCGGTGACGCCGACATCCGCCGCCTTCAGCACCACGCATGGCATGCCGTTGTCGATCAGCGTGACGGGCACGCCTTCCACCACGTCCACGGCATTGCCGCTGGGCAGCAGCGCGCCGCAGGACGAGCCCGCGGTATCGCGAAACTCGAGCGGGATAGGGGCAGCGGTGCCGGGCACGCCGTCGATCCGGGCGTCGCCGGCATAGGTGACGCGGGCCTGCGGGGTCTGCACCGCGGCGACGGCCTGCTGGCCGGTGTTGACCAGATAGACGCGAACGCGGGTCTCGCCGTCCTGCGAGTCGACCAGCCCACGCTCGATCGCGAACGGGCCGACCCCCGCGAGGATGTTGCCGCAATTCTGCGCGTCGGAGACGATCGCCTGGTCGACGAACACCTGGAGGAACAGATAGTCGACATCGGCGCCCTCGCGGCTCGACTTGGACACCACCGCCACCTTGCTGGTCAGCGGGTCGGCGCCGCCCATGCCGTCGATCTGGCGCGGATCGGGCGAGCCCATGATCCGCAGCAGGAAGGCATCGCGTTCGGCGGTGGCGGCGGGCAGGTCCTCCGCGAGGAAATAGGCGCCCTTCGAGGTGCCGCCGCGCATCCACATTACTCGGGCGGAGGTCTGCTCAGACATATTTCAGGCCCATTTCTTCGAGGCGCGGGCGCATGTTGTAGATGTCGAGCCCCAGTTCGCCGGCGGCCAGTCGCTTGCGCTTGGCCTCCTCCAGCGCCTCGCGGGCCTGGGCCTTTTCCAGCACCGCGGCCGCCTGCGCGCGGGGCACGACGCACACGCCGTCATCGTCCGCCACGATCACGTCGCCTGCGTTCACCAGCGCATTGGCGCACACCACCGGCACGTTGACCGAGCCCAGCGTGCCCTTGATCGTGCCCTGCGCATGCACCGCCTTGGACCAGACCGGGAAGCCCATCGCGGTCAGATCGCGGATGTCGCGCACGCCTGCGTCGATGATCAGCCCGCGGCAGCCGCGTGCCTGCGCCGAAGTGGCGAGCAGGTCGCCGAAATAGCCGTCGGTGCACGGGCTGGTCGGCGCCAGCACCAGAATGTCGCCTTCGCGCAGTTGCTCGATCGCGACATGGACCATCCAATTGTCGCCCGGCGGCGCGGAGATCGTAACAGCGCTGCCCGCGATCCGCGCGCCCACATAGATCGGGCGCATGTGCGGGGCGAGCAGGCCGGTGCGGCCCTGCGCCTCATGGACGGTCGCCACGCCGGCATGGGCGAGGCCGTCGATCACCGCAGAATCGGCGCGTTCGATGTTCTGGACGACGATACCCGACATGGCAGCTCCTCTTTCTTTTGCCGGTGGAGGTGCGCGCCTCGGCCCGGTCGAGCCAATCGGAAGGATGGCGAGGCCATTAGTTTTTGCTAAACGTGGTGTGTGCAGGTCGATCAGCTCAATATCCGCCACCTTGCCGCCATGGCCGCCGCGGTGCGGCTCGGCAGCGTCAGCCGCGCGGCGGAGGCGGTGAATCTCACCCAGCCGGCGGCCACCCAGGGCATCGCCAAGCTGGAGGCGCAGCTGGGTATCGCGCTGTTCGAGCGCCGCGCGAACGGCATGGCGCCGACCGAGGCGGCCTTGCGGCTGGTGCCCCGCGTCGAGGCGGCGCTGCGGCTGATCGGCAGCAACCGGGTGACCGCCGCCCAGCTCCGCGCCTTTGTGGCACTCGCGCAGCAGGGGAGCTATCCGGCGGCGGCGAAAGGGGCGGGGGTGACGGTTTCCTCGCTACACCGCGCGGTCGGCGATCTGGGGCTGGCGCTGGGGCAGCGGCTGGTCGACCGGCGGGGGCGGGGGCTCGTCCTCACCCATCACGGGGCGCAGGTGGCGCGGCGGCTGCGGCTGGCGCTCGCCGAGTTGCGGGCGGGGGTCGAAGATCTCGGCGAGCTGCTCGGGCGCGCGTCCGGCCGCATTTCGATCGGCGCGATGCCGCTCTGCCGCGCGCGGCTATTGCCTCATGCGATCAACGCCTTCCGCCGCGCGCATGCGGGTATCGACCTGCTGATCCACGAAGGCGCGCATGGCGAGCTGGTGGGACCCTTGCGGGACGGCGAGGTCGACCTGATGATCGGCGCGCTGCGCGATCCCGAAACGCTGGGCGGGGATCTGGTGCAGACCCGGCTGTTCGACGACCGGCCGACAATCATCGCCCGCGCCGGGCATCCGCTGGCGGCTGTGCCCGACCGGCTCGCGGCGCTGCATCTGTATGGCTGGATCGTCCCACCCGAAGGGACCCCGCTGCGCACCTTGTGGTGCAACCTGTTCGCCGAACTCGGGGGACCGCTGCCGCCGGTGCCGATCGAATGCGGATCGGTGATGACGATCCGCGAGCTGCTCCAGGCCGGGGACGAGCTGACCCTGCTGTCGATCGACCAGCTGTCGGTGGAGCTGGCCAGCGGGCTGCTGGTCGATCTGGGGCCGGCGCCCGGCACGGTCATGCGCACGATCGGGGTCACCCACCGCGCGGACTGGCGGCCGACCCGCGCACAGGCGGCGTTCCTGGCGACGCTCCGCGCGTCGGCGGCGATACTCTATACGTAAAAACTTATAGCCGGGCGGCGGATTCGATTGGTCGCGTTCGCCTGGCTCGGCCATGCCGGGGCCATGCAAGACAGGATCGCCCTGATCGGCTTTGGAGAGGCGGGTTCGACCTTCGCCCGTGCAGGCGGCTGGGAAGCCGACGCACGCGTGTTCGACCGCAAGACCGGTGGCCCCGATGCCGCCGCGATGCGCGCGCGCTATGCCGAGGCAGGCGTCGACGGCGCAGCGACGCTGGCCGAGGCGCTGGCCGACCGTCCGCTGGTCCTCTCCCTCGTCACCGCCGACCAGGCGCTCGCCGTGGCGCAAGCCGCCGCGCCGCATCTGGCCCCCGGTGCGCTCTATTGCGACGGCAACAGCGTCGCGCCGCAGACCAAGCAGGCCGCCGCGCGCGCGGTGGAGGCGGCGGGCGCGCACTATGTCGACCTCGCCATCCTCGCGCCCGTTGATCCCGCCCGCCTTGCCGTCCCGCTGCTGCTGAGCGGAGCGCAGGCAGAGGCAGCGGCGACCATGCTTGCCGCACTCGGTTTTCAGAACATCGACATCGTCGGCGATCCCGTCGGCCGCGCCTCGTCGATCAAGATGATCCGGTCCGTGATGGTGAAGGGCATCGAGGCGCTGACCGCCGAATGCATGCTCGCGGCCGAGGCGGCGGGGGTGCGCGACGCGGTGCTCGCCTCGCTCGACGCCAGCGAGCGCCCGCGGCCCTGGGAAGCGCGCGCCGACTATAATTTCGACCGCATGCTGATCCACGGGCTGCGCCGCGCCGCCGAGATGGAGGAAGTGGTCAAGACGCTGGAGGCCCTGGGCACCGGCGCCGCCATGACCCGCGGCACGGTCGAGCGCCAGCGCGCGCTCGGCACGCTCGGGCTGGGCACGCCGCCGCAAGGCCTCGCGCCCAAGCTCGCCGCGATCGAGGAGAGGACGAAATCCCAATGACGATGATCATCGATTGCCACGGCCATTATACCGTGCTGCCCAAGGCCCACGACGCCTGGCGCGAGGCGCAGAAGGCCGCTTTCAAGGCGGGCGAGACTCCGCCGCCATACCCGCACATCAGCGACGATGAGATCCGCGAGACGATCGAGGCCAACCAACTGCGCCTGATCCAGGAGCGCGGCGCTGACCTGACGATCTTCTCCCCCCGCGCCTCGGCGATGGCCCCGCATGTCGGCGACGAGGGCGTAGCGAAGGAATGGGCGAGGCGCTGCAACGACCTGATCGCGCGCGTGGTCGGCCTGTTCCCCGAAACCTTTGTCGGCGTGTGCATGCTGCCGCAGAGCCCCAAGGCCGATATGCAGGGCTCGATCGAGGAGCTGGAGCGCTGCGTCACCGAGCTTGGCTTCATCGGCTGCAACCTCAATCCCGATCCGGGTGGCGGCCACTTCACCCACCCGCCGCTGACGGATCACTATTGGTATCCCTTTTACGAGAAGATGGTCGAGCTCGACGTGCCGGCGATGATCCACGTCTCGGGCAGCTGCAATCCGGCAATGCACGCGACCGGCGGCTATTATATCGCCGCGGATACGATTGCCTTCATGCAGCTGCTGGAAGGCGATCTGTTCAAGGATTTCCCGACGCTGCGCTTCATCATTCCCCATGGCGGCGGCGCGGTGCCTTATCACTGGGGGCGCTATCGGGGCCTGGCGGACATGCTCAAGAAGCCGTCGCTTGACGAGCATCTGATGCACAACATCTTCTTCGATACCTGCGTCTATCACCAGCCCGGCATCAACCTGCTGGCCGATGTGATTGACAAGAAGAACATCCTGTTCGGCTCGGAAATGGTCGGCGCGGTGCGCGGGATCGATCCGACGACGGGGCAGTATTTCGACGACACCAAGCGCTATGTCGACGCGCTTGCGCTGCCCGAGGCGGAACGCCATGCGATCTTCGAGGGCAATGCCCGCCGCGTCTTCCCGCGGCTCGACGCCAGGCTGAAGGCGCGCGGGCTGTGAGCGGCGCCCGCGACATCCACGCCTATCTGGCGGAGTTCGACGACATTCCCGGCACCCGCGTCTACACCGCGGCGCGGGCACGCCAGGGCTATTGGATGAACCAGTTCGCGATGAGCCTGATGACGGCGGAAAATCGCGAAAAGTTCAAGGCCGACGAGCGCGCCTATCTCGACGCTTGGCCGCTGAGCGAGGATCAGAAGCAGGCGCTGCTCGACCGCGACTATAACCGCTGCCTCGATCTGGGCGGCAACATCTATTTCCTCGCCAAGCTCTTCTCCACCGACGGCCTCAGCTTCCTGCAGGCGGTGGGCACGATGACGGGGATGCGCCCTGAGGACTATCAGGCGATGATGGTCGCCGGCGGCCGTAGCCCGCAGGGCGTCCGCTCGATCCGGGAGAAGCGTTGATGGCACGGATTACCGCAGGCGTGGCGACCAGCCACGTTCCCGCGATCGGCGCGGCGCTCGATCTCGGCAAGACCGCCGAGCCCTATTGGCAGCCGGTGTTCGCCGGCTACGACTGGTCGAAGCAATGGATCGCGGGCGAGAAGCCCGATGTCGTCATCCTGGTCTATAACGACCATGCCTCGGCGTTCGACATGCGGATCATCCCCACTTTCGCGATCGGGTGCGCCGAGCGCTACGGCATCTGCGATGAGGGCTGGGGCCCACGCCCGGTGCCGGACGTGATCGGCCATCCCGATCTCGCCTGGCATATCGCGCAAAGCTGCATTCTCGACGAGTTCGACCTGACCATCGTCAACGAGATGCAGGTCGATCACGGCCTCACCGTGCCGCTGAGCCTGATGTTCGGCCAGCCCGAGGCGTGGCCGGTCCAGGTGGTGCCGCTGGCGGTGAACGTCGTCACCTATCCGCCGCCTTCGGGCAATCGCTGCTGGCTGCTCGGCGAGGCGATCGCGCGGGCGGTGGAAAGCTATCCCGGGGACCTCAACGTGCAGGTCTGGGGCACCGGCGGCATGAGCCACCAGCTCCAGGGGCCCCGCGCCGGGCTGATCAATGCCGAATGGGACAATCGCTTCCTCGATATGATGAGCGGGCCGCATGGCGACGAACTCCGCGCCATTCCGCATATCGAATATCTGCGCGAGACCGGGTCCGAGGGGATCGAGATGGTGATGTGGCTGATCATGCGCGGCGCGCTGGGGCGCGACGTGCGGGCGCTGCACCGCCATTACCACGTGCCGGCTTCCAACACCGCGGTCGGGCATCTCGTGCTCGAACCCGTCCGCTGATCCAAGACTTACAGGAGAACTCCATGCGTATTGCCCTGGCCGGTGCCGGCGCGTTCGGCGAAAAGCATCTCGACGGCCTGCAGAAGATCGACGGCGTCGAGATCACCTCGATCATCAGCCGCACTGCCGAGCAGGCTGCCGCCGTCGCCGCGAAATACGGCGCCAAGCATCATTCGACCGAGCTGGCCGATGCGCTGGCCCGCGACGATGTCGATGCGGTGATCCTCTGCACGCCCACCCAGATGCATGCCGAACAGGCGATCGCCTGCATGAATGCCGGCAAGCACGTCCAGGTCGAGATTCCGCTGGCGGACAGCTGGGCGGATTCGCAGGCGGTACTTGCCAAGCAGCAGGAAACCGGGCTGGTCTGCATGGTCGGCCACACCCGCCGCTTCAATCCCAGCCACCAATGGGTCCACAACCGCATTACCGCGGGCGAGATCGCCGTCCAGCAGATGGACGTGCAGACCTATTTCTTCCGTCGCAAGAACATGAACGCCAAGGGCCAGCCGCGCAGCTGGACCGACCATCTGCTGTGGCACCACGCCGCGCATACGGTGGACCTGTTCGCCTATCAGGCGGGCAAGATCGTCCAGGCAAACGCGGTGCAGGGGCCGATCCACCCCGAGCTGGGCATCGCCATGGACATGTCGATCCAGCTGAAGAGCGAGAGCGGCGCGATCTGCACCCTGTCGCTCAGCTTCAACAATGACGGGCCGCTGGGGACGTTCTTCCGCTATATCTGCGACAACGGGACGTACATTGCCCGCTACGACGATCTGGTGGACGGCAAGGAAGCGCCGATCGACGTCAGCAAGGTCGATGTGTCGATGAACGGCATCGAGCTGCAGGACCGCGAGTTCATCGCCGCAATCCGCGAGGGGCGCGAGCCGAACAGCTCGGTGGCCAAGGTGTTCGATTGCTACCGCGTGCTCGGCGAGCTGGAAGCGCAGCTGGCGGGCTAAGCCTTCGTCGCCGCGCGCTCGCGAAAGCCGCGCGGCGACACCCCCACATGCCGCGCGAAGAAGCGCGAGAAATAGGCCGGATCCTCGAAGCCGACGGCATCGGCGATCTCGGCGACCGAGAGGTTCGAATAGAGCAGCAGCCGCCGCGCCTCGAGCAGCGCGCGGGCATCCAGCATCGCCGCCGGGCTGCTGTCGGCAACCCGCGCGCAGGCCAGCCGCAGCGCGGTGACGCTCACGCCCAGGGCCCGGGCGTGGACCCCCACCGGCTCGCGGAAGCGGAAGCGCGCCTCGATCCGCGCCCGCAGCCGGGCGACGACCTCGGCCTCGCGCCGGCTGCCCGCACCGCCGCCGTCCGCCGGCCGCGTGTGGCGCAGACTGCGGACCAGGATGGCAAGCAGCGCGGCCTCCACGGCGGCCCGCTGCCCGGGCGCGGACCAGTTCAGCTCCTGCCGGATCTCGTCGAGCAGTGTCGCAATGCCGCCGCCTTCCGCCGGGCCCAGGCTGAGCGCCTTGGGGGTGCGGAATAGCGCCTCCAGCGCCGCGTCCCGGGTCGCCAGCTGCGCGAAATAGGCGTCGGCGATCGTGCAGACCCAGCCGCGGGATTCCGAATGCCAGGTGAAGCCATGGACGATGCCCGCGGGCACCAGCAGCAGCGCGGGGGCGTCGAACCGGGCCGTGTCCGCCTCCGCGGTCATCGAGCCGCCGCCCTCCGCGATCAGGATCACATGGTGGAGATCGCGGTGGAGGTGCGGGCGAATCGTCCATTCACTCGGCCGTGAACGATCGTCCAGGCTTTCGACGTGCACAAAGCCCTCGGCGACGCTGCGCTGCGGTTCGCCGTAAAGATAAAAAGCAGGGACGGGACTGCGCTCGCGCATGCCCGAGCATTGCACGACCGGTTGAATCGTCCAAATAAAAGGTTGACCTCTCCCTCACGCCGACGGGGCGGGCGGGGCAGCATCACGTCCAACGAACAAGGATGGAGAGGCGCGGATGCGTACCCAGGTTGCGATCATCGGAGCGGGCCCCGCTGGGCTGCTGCTCGGCCATTTGCTGCGGGCGGAGGGGATCGAGGTCGTCGTCGTCGAGCGCGCCAGCCCGGACTATGTGCTCGGCCGCATCCGTGCCGGCGTGCTGGAACGCACCGCCACCATGTTGATGGAGCGGGTCGGTATCGCCGACCGCATGCAACGTGAGGGCCTGCCACATGACGGCTTCGCGCTGGCCGACGGCGACCGGCTGATCCGCATTCCCGTGACCGAGCTCACCGGCCACCATGTCCTGGTCTATGGCCAGACGGAACTCACCCGCGACCTGATGGACGCCGCCCCGGAACGCGGCCTGCAGGTCATCTATGAGGCCGCCGATGTCGCGCTGCACGATGTCGACAGCGATGCGCCCTATGTCACCTACATCAAGGACGGGCAGGGGCACCGGATCGACGCCGCCTTTATCTGCGGCTGCGACGGCTTCCACGGCCCCTCGCGTAAGGCGGTTCCGGCCAGCGTCGGCACCGCGTTCGAGAAGGTCTATCCGTTCGGCTGGCTCGGCATCCTGGCGGATGTGCCGCCCTGCCATCACGAACTGATCTACGCCAACCACGACCGCGGCTTCGCGCTTGCCTCGATGCGATCGGAGACGCGCAGCCGCTATTACATCCAGGTACCGCTCGACGAGAAGGTCGAGGATTGGCCCGACGAGCGGCTGTGGGACGAGCTGGCGGTGCGGCTGGGGCCCGAGGCGGCTGCGAACCTCACGCGCGGTCCGGCGCTGGAAAAGTCGATCGCTCCCCTGCGCTCCTACGTGTTCGAGCCGATGCGCCACGGCCGGCTGCTGCTCGCCGGCGACAGCGCGCACATCGTGCCGCCCACCGGCGCCAAGGGGCTCAACCTCGCCGCGTCGGACGTGCACTATCTCTCGGAGGCGCTGGTCGGCCACTTCAAGCGCGGCGATCACGACGCGATCGGCGGATATTCGCAAAAGGCGCTCGCCAGGGTCTGGAAATCCGAGCGCTTCTCGTGGCAACTGACCAAGCTGATGCATCGTTTCCCCGAAAGCGATGCGTTCGATCGCCGGATGCAGCTGGCCGACCTGGACTATATCGCCACGTCGCGCGCGGCCCAGACGACGATCGCCGAAAACTATGTAGGATTGCCGCTCTCACCATGACGACGCTGCCCACCCGCCAGATTGGCCCCTTGACCGTCTCGGCGATCGGACTCGGCTGCATGAAACTCAGCCACGCCTATCTGCCGCGGCCCGACGCCGCCGAAGCGGAACGGCTGCTGCTCCACGCGCTGGATGCGGGGGTGACGTTCCTCGATACCGCCGCGCTCTACGGCTTCGGCGCCAATGAGGAACTGCTCGGCCGCACGGTGATGCATCGACGCGCCGAGTTCACGCTGGCGAGCAAGTGCGTGCTCGGCGGATCGGACGGCAAGCGCGGGATCGACGGCAGCCCGGCGGCGATCACCCGCACGCTGGAGGATTCGCTGCGCCGGCTGAACACCGATCATATCGACCTCTATTACATGCACCGGCTCGATCCGAACGTGCCGGTGGAAGAGTCGGTCGGCGCGCTCGCCCGCGCGGTGGAGGCGGGCAAGATCGGCGCGATCGGGCTCTCCGAAATGTCGGCGGCGACGCTGCGCCGCGCCCATGCAGTGCATCCCATCGCGGCGATGCAGACCGAATATTCGCCCTGGACGCGCAACCCGGAGATCGCCGTGCTCGATGCCTGCGCCGAGCTGGGCACGGGCTTCGTCGCCTTCTCGCCGGTCGCACGCGGGCTGCTGGCAGGCGGGGTCGCGGCCGAAGGCGTGCCGGAGGGTGACCTGCGCGGCGGGATGCCGCGTTTCCAGGGCGAGAATCTTGCGCGCAACCTGGAAATGGCCGCACGCTTCCGCGCGATTGCCGAAGCGGCTGGCTGCTCAATGGCGCAGCTCTGCATGGCCTGGCTGCTGTCCCGCCGCGACTTCATCGTCCCGATCCCCGGCACCACTCGGATCGACCATCTCGACGATCTGCTCGGCACCTTCGACCCTCCGGTTTCCGGCGACGCGCTGGCCGCCGTCGATGCCCTGTTCCCGCCCAATGCTGCTGCCGGACCACGCTATGCTCAGGCGGCGCAGGCGCAGGTGGATACCGAGGTGTGGGAAGGCGAGGCCCTGGCGTGAGTCGGCCGCCCGCTCGCTAGGCCTTGCCGCGATGGCCGCTCATCGCGGCACCCGCGTCGTGGGCAAAACGCCGGTTCCAGAACAGCGCCGAGGCCGAGATCCCGGCGACGATCACGAAGGCCAGCGAGAAGTCGCCGAGGTGGAGCTGCGTGCGCTCCGCCAGCCGCGGCCCCAGCTCGAGCGCAGTCGCGGCAATGCAGATGCCGAGCGACAGGGTCAGCTGCTGGAAGGTGGCGTAGAGGCTGGTCGCCGCGCTCATCTCCTCCTTCTCGACATCGGCATAGGCAATCGCATTGTAGCCGGTGAACTGGAACGAGGTGAAGAAGCCCGATAGCGCCAACACGGCGATCATCGCCGGCACCGGCCAATCGGGGCGGAATAGCGCACAGCTGGCATAGCCAAGGCTGCTCACCACGCCGGAGACGATCAGACTGTCGCGGAAGCCCCAGCGGCGCAGGACGCGCGGCGCTAGCGCCTTCATCGCCAGCGCGCCGATCGCGCCGACCATGGTGATCGTGCCCGTGGTCGCGGCGGAGAAGCCGAAGCCGATCTGGAACATCAGCGGCAGCAGGAAGGGCTGGGCGCCCTGGGTGATGCGGGTGAGCGAGCCGGCGATGGTTGATAGTCGAAAGGTGTCGATCCGCATCAGTCGCGGATCGAGGATCGGGTCGCGGGTGCGCCGCGCGTGCCGGACATAGCCGAGCCCGAAGACCAGCCCGATGCCGAGCAGCGCCAGGGCCACCCGGCCGGTGCCGGGGCGGCTCGACAGCTCGAAGCCGAACAACAAGCAGCCCAGCGCCACGCCGGAGAGGAAGAAGCCGCTGGTATCGAACCGCGGACGGTCGTCGCCGCGGATCTCGGGCACCAGCAGAAGTGCGCCGATGATGCCGGCGATACCGATCGGCAGGTTGAGGTAGAAAATCCAGCGCCAGTCGAGCCAGGTGACGATGAAGCCGCCCAGCGGCGGCCCCAGGATCGGCCCGATCAGCGCGGGCATCACCAGCCAGGACAGCGCCTGGACCATGTCTTCCTTGGCGACGCTGCGCAGTAGCACCAGCCGGCCGACCGGGACCATCATCGCGCCGCCGATCCCCTGCAGGAAACGGGCGGCGACGAGCATCGGCAGCGTGCCCGCCTGCGCGCAGAGGATGGAGCCGGCGAGGAAGATGGCGATCGCCGCGCAGAAGATGGTGCGCGATCCGAAGCGGTCGGCCAGCGTACCGCTCGCCGGGATGAACAGGGCGAGGGCCAGCAGATAGCTGGTCAGCGCGAGGCTGAGGCTGGTGGCGGAGGTGCCGAGGTCGCGCGCCATCGTCGGCAGTGCGACGGTGAGCACGGTGCCGTCGAGCTGCTGCATGAACAAGGCGGCAGCGACGACCAGCGCGATCGCGCGATAGCCGCTGCCGCTGCCGGGCGCGGTCTTGACCGGGGTCGTGACTGCTTCGACGGCAGGCGCGAGGCCGTCACCGACATCGGCGCTCATCGAGGCCAGATTACGTCGTCTCCACCGCATGCCGTTCCACGCATCCTTCCGTTGTCCTGCGCATCAAAAAGCGATCTGCGCGCGACCGACGACGCTCTGGCCGTGATCGTTGACGACCACGCCCTTGGCGTCCGGACTGACAATCGTCCAGTCGATCGCGTTCAGCTGCAATCGCACGAAATTGGTGAGATACCCGTTCATCCCCAACGTCGCCGCCGTGCCGCGCCGGGCGCGACGCTGCGGATCGCGCGCATCACGTCGCCGGCCATCTTTTCCTGGAAGCCCCATCGGCCGAGATGGACCGGCCAGCCCTCGGTCTTGACCGGGTTGCAATAGGCGCCGGCTACGACAAGTTGAGGCGTTCGGCGGCACGCAGAAAGCTCTTGCCGTCCGCTACTGCGACGAGCGCGCGCAGATCGATCAACTCGCAGTTAAACGGAGGCATTCCGCGTCGCTACCACAGCAGGCCGGGCCTGACGAGCCTGCAGAGCCGGGCGCAACGGCTTGCCGGCGGTAGTTGCTGGCACCCTGGGTACTTCCCGTTTGGGGGAGAAGGCGATAGGAGGCGATGTCGACGCCGGCCGCTGAGCGAGCGATCTGGCGACCCAACCGAATTCCTTGAAAGTTGCTCCGCGTGTCATCGACCACCGATCAGAATACCGAAACTGCGCTTCCCCTCGACGTGCTGACGCCGTCGGCCACGCTGTCGATGGACGAGATCCACCAGCGCTATCCGGCGCGGTCGCTGCCCGAAGGCGCGCGCGTGACGCGCTTCGGCCCGAGCCCGACCGGCTTCATCCATATCGGCGGCCTCTATGTGTCGCTGATCTCGGAGCGCACCGCGCACCAGTCGGGCGGGCTGTTCTACCTGCGCATCGAGGATACCGATCGCAAGCGCGAGGTGCCCGGTGCCGTCGAGCTGATCCTCGGGGCGCTCAACGACTTCGGCATTGCGTTCGACGAAGGCCCCTCGCTGGCCGGCACCGAGACCGGCGCCTATGGGCCGTATCGCCAGAGCGAGCGGCAGGAACTCTACCAGAGCGTCGTCCGCGACTTGCTCGTGCGCGGCCATGCCTATGCCTGCTTCGCCACGCCTGAGGAACTCGAGGCGATGCGCACCGAGCAAAACCTGCGCAAGATCCCGCCCGGCTATTATGGCAGCTGGGCGATCTGGCGGAACCGCAGCCTTGAGGACGTCCAGGCGGCGCTCGCCGAAGGCCGCAGCTTCGTCATCCGGCTCAAGGCGCCGGCGGCGGAGGGCAATGGCCGCGTCGAGCTGCCCGATCTGATCCGCGGCAAGCTCAACGTGCCGGCGAACAACCAGGACATCGTGCTGCTCAAGGCAGACGGACTGCCGACCTACCATCTCGCGCATGTCGTCGACGATCACCTGATGGGCACCACCGACGTGATCCGCGGCGACGAGTGGCTCTCGTCTTATCCAGTGCACGCCCAGCTGTTCGACCTGCTCGGCTGGCAGCGGCCGCGCTATGCGCATATCGCGCCGATCGAGAAGAATGTCGGCTCCTCGCGCCGCAAGCTCAGCAAGCGCCACGATCCGGAAGCGGCGGTCGACTGGTATTCGGTCGAAGGCTATCCGCGCCAGGCGGTGATCGAGTATCTGCTCAACCTCGCCGACGGCAAGTTCGAGGACTGGCGCAAGGCCAATCCGACCGCGGATTCGGAGAGCTTCCCGCTCCAGGTCGAGCGTCTCAACCGCAGCGGCGCGCTATTTGACCTGGTCAAGCTGTCGAGCATCAGCCGCGAGGTGATCGGTGCGATGACCGCGGCGCAGGTCTATGACGCGGCGCTGGCCTGGGCGCAGGTTCATGACCAGCCCTTCGCCGAGCGGCTCGCCGCGCATGCCGACTATGTCCGGGCGATCCTGAACATCGAGCGCGGCGCGGCGCGGGCGCGCAAGGACATCGTCAAATGGTCGGACGTGCCGAACGACACCGGCTATTTCTTCGACGATCTCTTCGTGCCGCGCGACGAGGCCAACCAGCCGCTGTGGGATGCGCTCGCGCCCGGCCTTGCCGCAATCCTGCGCGAAGTGGCGGAGGGCTTCGACCCGGCGGTCGATCGCGATGCGTGGCTCGACTGGGTCCGCGCGATCGGCGAGAATCATGGCTATGCCGCCAACGGCAAGGCGTACAAGGCCGAGCCGGAGCGCTATCAGGGCCAGTTTAGCGCCATTGCCGGTGCGCTGCGCCTGGCGCTGGCGGGCAAGCCCAACACGCCCGACCTGTTCGAGGTGATGTCCGTGATGGGGCCGGAGCGGGTGCGTGCCCGCCTGTCGGCCGCCGCTGCATGGATCGAGGGCAGGGGCTGAGCCCCCGCCCGCTACAGGGCGATCGTTCCTTCGCGTAGCTGGCGGTTGCGCGCCGCCAGTTCTGCGTCGTCGGCGGGGAACAGCATCGACATGCCGGTCGTCGCCGCCCGTTCCTGGACCTCCTCCACGAACGGGCGGAGGCCGGTTTCATACGCCTCGAAGGCGGCGACATGGTCGCCCGGGTGCCGGGCGAGCGCATCGGCCAGATGCGCCGCGCCGATCAGCGCCATCGATCCGCCCATGCCCGCTACCGGCGAGACGCAGTAGCCCGCGTCGCCGACCAGCGCGATCCTTCCCTTCGACCAGGTCTGCATGCGGATCTGGTTGGCCTGGTCGAAATAGAAATCGCCCTCGGCATCGACATGGGCGAGCATCGCCGGCACTTTCCAGCCGAGCCCGTCGAAGTGCTGGTGGATAAGGTCACGTTGCGCCGCCTTGTCACGAAAGTCATAGTCGATCGGCCGATCCGCGCGGAAGGCGAGGCAGATGTCGGTGCGGTCGGGATAGCCGTTGAGCATCGCGCCCTTGCCGGGGACGCTGAACAGCTGCGAGGTGTCGCCCGGCAGCAGCCCGGTCTCCGGCACCACGCGCAGGTAGAAATAGCCGCCCATGAAATAGGCGGCGGTCTCCGCATCGTCGAACACCAGCGCGCGGGTGTTGGAGCGATTGCCGTCGCAGCCGAACACCATCGCGTAGGTCTCCTCCACACCGTCGTCGAAGGTGACCGTCACCCCCGCAGGGCCTTCCGACAGCTGCCGGATCGAGCGGCCGAACCGCAGGTCGACCGCGCCGTCGACCGCCGCGAACAGGATGTCGAGCAGATCGTCGCGGTGGATCTCGTACCGCGCCTGCGCCGGATCCTGCTCGCCCGCTTCCGCGGGGAAGCCGCCGATCGTCGTGTCGTCCTCGTCCTTGAACGCGAAGCCGCGCGGCGGGAGCGCCTTCGCCATCACCGCGTCGAGCAGGCCCATGCGGGTGAGAATGTGGATCGTCTCGCCCATGATGTCGACCGGGGTGCCGCCGCGACGAAGGCCGGGCGCCAGCTCGACGACCGTCACCGCGTGGCCGAGCCGGGTCATCCAGAACGCCGTCGCGAGCCCGGCAAAGCTTGCACCACTGATCAAAACACGCATTGGATCGGCCACGAGAACCTCGCTAGGCATTGAAATATACCTAGTACATAAATATACTGAGTATAGAAAGCAAGCCATGCCCGATCCCGCCGTCGAACGCCGCACGCGCAAGCGGCAGATGACCCGCCAGGCGATTTCCGACGTCGCAACGCGGCTGTTCTTCGAGCGCGGCTTCGACCGGGTGACGATCGACGAGATCGCCCAGGCGGCGGACGTCGGCCGGATGACGGTGTTCAACCATTTCCCGCGCAAGGAAGACCTGTTCTTCGATCGAGAGGATGCCATCCGCGATGCCGCGCTTGCCGCCCTTCGCATGCGGGACAGGGCACGCTCTCCCGTAGAGGCGCTCCGTGCGCTGGCGCATCGGCTGATCGACACCCCCGATCCGACCTTCCCGCTGTTCGACGGCACCTGCCGCTTCGTCCAGACCGCGCTGGCCAGCGAGGCGCTGAAGGCGCGGGCGCGGCAGATGCGCGACGATTTCGTCCAGTTGCTGGCGGTGGCGCTGGTAGAGGATGCGGCGGCCCCCGAAAACGATCCGGACGCGCAGCTTGCCGCGGGGCTGATCGCGGCCACTTGGACGGTCGCGTTCATGGAAGCGCACAAGCGGTTCGCGGAAACTGAGGACCTCGACGCCGCCAACCGCCTCTTCCTGGCCCTGATCGACAAGGGCATGGCCGGGGTGGAGGCGGCGCTGGCCGGCACCGCCTATGCGGGTGCTGCATAGCCCTCACGTAGAACCGTTCGACAATCCGGGCTTGGCCGCGTAGGCACAATGCCCGTGTCCGTCCTGCGCCGCCTCCTGCTTGAGCATCGCCTGCTGTGCGGCTGCCTGATCGCGGCCGCGCTGCTGATGAAGGCGGTGCTGCCGGCCGGGTTCATGCCGATGCAGCGCGGCGGCACGATCGTGCTGGGCTTCTGCTCGGGATACGAGCCGACGCCCATGGCGATGCCGATGGCCATGCCGATGAAGGAAGACCGCTCGAGCCCCGACGAGCACCAGCCCAAGACTGAAATGCCGTGCGCCTTTGCCGGCCTGGCGATGCCCGGCCTTGCCGCGGTCGACCCGGCGCTGTTGGCGCTCGCGATCGCCTTCGTCCTCGAACGCGCGATCCGCACCGCGACGATCCTGCCCAGGATCGTCCGCGTCTATCTCCGGCCACCCCTGCGCGGGCCACCGCGCGCCGCCTGATCCCTCGTTACCTTTTCAAGCGTTCGCGCAGTTGCGCGGGCGCGCCCGGATCAGGAAGATTTCATGTCCAAGCACTTGTTTTCGGCGGCCGTTTCGGCCGTCCTTTGCGCATCTGCCGCGTCTGCGCAGACCCAGGACGACGCGCGCCGCGCCGAACTGCTCCGTCAGCGCGCGGCGATCGATGCCGAGCTGGCCAGGCTCGATGCCGCCGCGCCGAAGGCACAAGCGGCACCCGTGGCCGTTATGCCGCCCGGCACCGACGAGATCTTCGTCACCGGCAAGGCGCTGTCGCTGACCACGCAGGTCAGCGGCCAGACGGTGACCACCGTCGACGCTGCCGCCTTTCGCAACACGCCTGCGACCACGATCGCGGACATCGTTCGGCTGTCGCCCGGCATCGCCGTCACCCAGGGCAACGGACCGCGCGACGTCGGCGTCTCCGTCCGCGGCTCGAATGCGCGCAACGGCTTCGGCGCGCGCAATCTGCAGGTGTTCGAGGATGATTTCCCGGTCACCCAACCCGACGGTCTCGCCCGCTTCGACCTGACCGACCCGCATGCATATGGCGCGGTCGACGTGGTGCGCGGCCCTTCCTCCGCCCGATACGGCAATTACGCGCTGGGCGGGGCGGTCAACTTTCGCACGCGCTCGGGCCGCGAGATCCAGGGCGTCGAGGCCGGGTTTGACGCCGGCGGCGACGGCTATGCTAATCTCTACGCGACGATCGGCAACGCGACGGCGGGGCACGATATCGCCGTGTTCGGCAGCTATGTCCGCGGCGACGGCGCGACGGGGCATACCGGCTACGAGACCGGCACGCTCAACGCGCTCGCCAAGTTCGAGTTGGGCGACAGCGACCGGGTGGCGGTGAAGCTGATCTACAACGAAGGCGATTTCCGCCTGTCGACCCGGCTGTCGTACAACCAGTATCTCGCCAACCCCTATCAGCAGGGCTGCCGGGCGGCCGCGAGCGCCGCGCCGGGCTGCGGCACCATCTCGGTGCTGGTCAACGGCATCAACGGCGCGCGGATCGCGCAGACCGCGGACGAGGGCAATCTCGCCCGCAACGATCGTCGGACGATCATCGGTACCCGCTACGAGCATGATCTGGGCCCGAACACCACCTGGCGCACCCAGGCGACCTTCGACAGCCGCGTGGTCAACCAGCCGACCAGCGCGACGCCGTTCAAGGGCACGCTCGACAGCTACAACCTCACCTCGGACGTGACCCATCACGGCCGGATTGTTGGGATGGAGTCCACCAGCTTCGTGGGCGTGTTCTACAACTATCTCGATAATCAGAGCTACAGCTTCAACAAGACGCCTGCCGGCCGCAACGGCTTCGGCGCGCTGACCCAGACGGTGTTCGGCGACGTGCGGAACCTGGGGGTGCGCGCCCGCGAGGAGCTCCAGCTCACCGGCCGGCTGCAGGCGATCGCCGGGATCGGCGCCGAACGCTCGATCCTCGACGTCCGCCAGACCGCCTATACCTACCCGGTCGGCGCCAACCCGGTGCTCGCCTATATCCCCGCCGACCGCCACTTCACCAATGTCGCGCCCGAGGCGGCGCTGTTCTGGCAGGCGGTCGATGCGGTGCGGCTGCATGCACGGGTGGGCACGGGCTATGGCATCCCGCAGGCCGGCAATCTGTTCGTCACGGCCGCAGGGGTGGCTGGCAACAACGCCAGCCTCAAGGCGCAGCGCAACACCGGCGTCGACCTCGGCGCGGAGGTGGCGCTGGGCGGCAACTTCAAGGCCGAGCTGACCGGCTATTACGAGTGGTTCACCAACGAGCTGGTCAGCCAGTCGGCCGGGGTAAACCTGCTCGCCTATACCTCCAACGTGCCCCGCTCGGTGCATCGCGGCATCGAGCTGGGGGTGAGCTGGAAGCCGCTGCCGGGGCTGCTGCCCGGCGCCAAGCTCGATGCGAGCTACAGCTACAACGACCAATATTACACCGACTTCCAGGAGCGGCTGACCGCAGGCACCGTGTCCGCCGTGCTCGACCGCGATGGCAAGGCGATCCCGGGCGTGATCCCCCATTTCCTCAACGTGCGCGCCGGCTACGACCAGCCGGCAGGGCCGCTGCAGGGACTGGGGGGCTTCGCCGAGCTCGGCTATCGCGACCGCTTCTTCGTCGACAACAGCAACCTGCTGGCGATGCCCGCGGCGACCCTGGTCAACCTGAACCTCCACTACGACCCGCCCAAGGGAAGCGGGCCGCTGTCACGGCTCAGCTTCTACGCCTCGGTGCAGAACCTGTTCGACGTCACCACGGTGGGCGGCGCCTCGGTGATCGCCAACAGCCTGACCGCGACGGGCGCGGAAGTCTCGGCCGCGGTGCTCGCCAATACCACCGGCTCGGTCTACGCCGGGCAGCCGCGCACGGTCTATGCCGGCGTAAAGGCCCGGTTCTGAGAGGGAGGGACATATGCAACACTCCCGTCGTCGGCGCTGGCCGAACACCGCGACCGTCTGGCGCTGGCATTTCTATGCCGGCCTGTTCTGCATTCCCTTCGTGCTGTGGCTGGCGGTCACCGGCTCGATCTACCTGTTCCGCCCGCAGGTCGAGGCGCTGATCGACGCGCCCTATGCCAACCTCGTCATCACCGGCCCGCACGCTTCGGCGGCGGATCAGGCGGCGGCGGCGGTGCGGGCGGTGCCGGGATCGGTGCTCCACCGCTACCAGCTGCCCGAGACCGATCGTCAGGCGGTGCAGATCATCGTCGGCAAGGGGCAGGACGAGACGCGCGTCTATGTTCATCCCCAGACGCTGGCGGTGCTCAAGACCGTCGACGAGGACCAGCGGCTGATGCGCATCGTGTTCCGGCTGCACGGCGAGCTGCTCGCCGGCACGCTGGGCTCGTATCTGGTCGAGCTGGCCGCCTCCTGGACGATCGTGATGCTGCTCTCCGGCCTGTTCCTGTGGTGGCCGCGCCGCGGCGGTCTGGGCGGCATCGTCTATCCACGGCTGGGCGCGGGCGGGCGGCGCTTCTGGCGGGATCTCCATGCGGTGACCGGCTTCTGGGTCTCGGCCTTCGCGCTGTTCCTGCTGATCTCGGGCTTGCCCTGGGCGAACAGCTGGGGCGGCTATCTGAAGGCGGTGCGGGGGGTGGTGGAGAGCCACCCCGTCAAGCAGGACTGGACCACCGGCCGCGCCGACGAGCTGCGCCAGCGGGCCGCCGCCGACGCCGGGACCCGCGCGATGATGGGCGAGCATGCCGAGCATCACGGCATGGCGATGGCGCACCCGGCGGTCTCCTATGTCCCGCTCGACCGGCTGATCGCGACGCTCGGCCCGCTGCGGCTGGCGACGCCGGTGCTGGTCTCGCCGCCGACCGGACCCGGCCAGCCCTGGACCGCCAAGTCCGATGCTGCCAACCGGCCGCTGCGCACCGACCTGACCCTCGACGGCGCAACCGGCAAGCTCCTATCGCGCAAGGATTTTGCCCAGCGGCGGCTGGTCGACCGGCTGGTCGGCTATGGCGTGGCGATCCATGAGGGGCAGGCGTTCGGCTGGCTCAACCAGCTGCTCAACCTGCTGACCGCGCTGGGGCTGATCCTGCTCGCGGTGAGCAGCGTGGTGCTGTGGTGGCGGAGACGACCCGAAGGCGTGCTCGGCGCACCGCGGGCAGGGGAGCCGCGACCGGCTGCGCTGGCGTTCTTCCTACTCGTCCTCGCGCTCGGGCTGTTCCTGCCGCTGATGGGGATCAGCCTGCTCGCGGTACTAGCGGTCGAGCGGCTGGTGCTGATGCGCCTGCCCGGTGCGCGGCGCTGGCTGGGGCTGCGGCCGGCCGCCGCGGCGGGGTAAACGGGAACCTATTCCCGCGCGGTGGCTATAGAACACGGCCGCGCTGCGGACCGCAGGGGAATAGGATGCATCCGGTCGATACGTTTGAGCTGGTTCTGGTGCTGTTCGCGGCAGTGATCGCGCTGCACTGGGCGGCAGAGCGGCTGTCGTTCCTGCCCTCGGCGGCGCTGCTGCTCGGCGGCGGGGCGCTGGCCTTTCTGCCCAACCTGCCCAAGGTGTCGCTCGATCCCGAGCTGGTGCTGGTACTGTTCCTGCCGCCGCTGCTGATGGACGGCGCCTATTATGCCGCGTTCGGCCGGCTGCGGCGCCATCTGCCGGGCATCCTGTCGCTGGCGGTGGGTGCGGTGCTGTTCACTACGCTGGTCGTCGGGCTGGTGCTGCACCTGCTGGTGCCGGGGCTGCCCTGGGCGGCGTGCTTCGCGCTCGGAGCGATCGTCTCGCCGCCCGATGCGGTCGCCGCGCGTTCGGTGCTGCAGCGGGTGCAGTTGCCGCGCCGGCTGCAGGCGCTGCTGGAGGGCGAGAGCCTGATCAACGACGCGACCGGGCTGGTGCTGTTCCGCTTCGCCGTCGCCGCGACGCTCACCGGCAGCTTCAACGCGCTGGACGCGGGAACGAGTTTCGCGCTGCTCTCGATCGGCGGTGTGGCGGTCGGCACCGCGGTCGGCTTCGCCGGCACGTTCGTCCTGCTGCGCCTGCCGGACCAGACCCTGATGGTCGCCACCGCGACCCTGCTCAGCTGGGCCGCCTATCTCGCCGGCGAGGCGCTGCACGTCTCTGGCGTGATCGCGGTAGTTGCTGCCGGAATCGTGCTCGGCTGGCACCAGCATGAGGTGCTGCCGGCGCGGGTGCGGATGCAGGGCACGGCCTTCTGGCGGACCCTCGTGTTCAGCCTCGAAGCGCTGGTGTTCATCCTGATCGGCTTCTCGCTGCGCGCGGTGCTCGATCGCGTCGGGCTGGAGCGGGTGTTCACCTCGATGGCGCTGCCGGTGATCGGCGTCGTCGTTGCGGTGCTGCTCACCCGGTTCCTGTGGGTGTTCGGCAGCGAGCTGCTGCTCGGTACGCTCCGGCGAACGGGCGTATCGCAGGTGCGGCCGCTCGGCTGGCGGCAGGCGACGATCCTCTCCTGGGCGGGGATGCGCGGCGTGGTCACGCTCGCCGTCGCGCTGTCGCTGCCCAACGCTATGCCGGGCCGCGACTTGATGCTGGTGGCGTCCTTCGCGGTCATCCTGGCCACTGTCGTCCTGCAGGGCGCCAGTTTGCGCTGGGTGATCCACATGATCGCGCCGCAGGATCGCGATCCGCCGCCGAAGGTCACGCTGGTGCAGGCCGAGGCGGCGATCGCGCACGCCAAGCGCGTCGAAGTGGAGGCGCGCGCCTATGACGAGAAAGGCGCGCTGGCCCATCCGCGGCTGCTCGAGGAATATCGCAAGCGCGACCACGTCACCGAACGCTATGCCGGCGATGCCGGCACCTACATGCCCGGCATCCGCGCGCATTTCGACATCGTGCTGGCGGCGGTGGCGGCCGGTCGCAAGGAGCTGCTCCGCCTGCATCGGGAGGGCGAGATCGAGGACGAAGTGCTCCACGATCTCGAGCGTGACCTCGATCTTGAGGAGCTTGGTGCGTTGTTCCAAGGGGGCGAAGGCGCCGAAATCCGTGGCCCGGGAGAAGATTCGTGACCGATCCGCAGCCCGCATCCTTCACGATCCGGCCGGCAGTGCCGTCGGACCGGACGCAGCTCGGCGAACTCGGCGCGCAGATGGTCGCGGTGCACCACGGCTTCGACGCACGCCGCTTCATCGCGCCGACGCCCGAAACGCCCGTGGCCTATGGCGGCTTTCTCATTCGCCAGATCGGAAGGCTCGAGTCCGTGCTGCGCGTGGCGGCGGCGGGGGATACCGTGCTCGGCTATGTCTATGCCGGGGTCGAGGGGAGCGACTATATGGCGCTGCGCGGGCCCGCAGGAGTGATCTACGACCTGATCGTCGCGCCCGACCGGCGGCGCCAGGGCATCGGCCGCGCGCTGCTCGACGCGGCGATGGCGGCGCTGGCGCCGCATGCGCTGCCCCGGCTCGTGCTGTTCACCGCCGAGCGCAACCTCGAGGCGCAAGGGCTGTTCGCCTCGGCGGGCTTCCACCGCACCATGGTGGAGATGACCCGCGACCTCGCCTGAGCGCGGCGAGTCTCAGGGAACCTTTGCGGGATCGGAGAGCTATCGCTAGGGCCGCACGGTACGGCGGCTGGAGCGGGCGTGAACCGGAGCGAAGACGACACCGACGCCGAGGCGCGGCGGAGCAGTGCAAGAGCGCGGGCGAAGCGACGGCGTCGCGTCGCGGTGGCGCTGCTCGTGCTGGTGTCGGCGAGCGTGGCGACGGTGTGGCTGCAGCGGCGGACGATCGCGCAAGGCTTTGTCGATCGCGAACTGGCGCGGCGCGGCGTGCCCGCGCGCTACACCATCGCGCAGCTTTCCCCCTGGCGCCAGCGGCTGACCAACGTCTCCATCGGCGATCCGCGCAACCCCGACCTCACCGCCGACTGGATCGAGCTGCGCACGGCCCTGTATCCGTGGCGCGCAGAACTGCTGGTGGCGAAGGCGGGCACGGTGCGGGTGAAGGGGCGGATCGTGCATGGGGCGCTCTCGCTCGGGTCGCTCGACCGGCTGATGCCGCCGCCTTCGGGCAAACCCTTCTCCCTGCCGCAGCTCAGCGTCGAGGTGGCGGATGCGCAGTTGCGGCTGGCGAGCGATGCCGGGCTGGTCGTACTCGGCCTGCGCGGCAAGGGACTGTTGACCGACGGGTTTGCCGGGACGGCGCGCGCGCAGTCCGGGCAACTGCATGTCGGAAGCTGTGATCTGTTCGGCCTCGGCGCCGAAATGCAGGTCCGCATCCGCAACGGCGCGCCGAGCCTGACCGGGCCGCTAGCCGCGCAGCGGCTGGCGTGCGGCGATATCAAGGTCCGGCAGCCGCAGGGGGATGCGCGCGTGACGCTGGACCCGTCGCTTGCCGGCTGGAAGGGCGATGCGCGTCTCGGTCTGGCGTCGCTGCGCTCGGCCTATGGCGCGCTTGGCCGGAGCGATGCGCAACTCGACTTTGCAGGCGATCGTACCCGCACGGCGGGTTCCCTTACGCTCCACGCTACCGGTGCGGCGACCCGCTTTGGCGGCGCCCAGATGATCCAGGCCTCCGGACGCTATGCGCTCGGCGCGGTCATGGCATTTGATGGCCACATCGGAGTGCAGGGCGCCGCGATTTCTCCAGCAATACGCTCGCAGATGAGCGGCTATCGCAAAGCATTAGCAGCGACGCCGGCGGGACCGCTGGCGGCGAAGGCCGCGTCGGCGGTGGATGCGGCAGGGCGACGCTTCGACGGTTCGGCCACGCTGGGGGTCGCGACCCGCGGGAGCGGGGCGACGATCCGGGTGAACGCCGTCGACCTCACCGCGCGCTCCGGCGCGCGCCTTCGCTTTGCGGGGGAGCAGGGCGCGGTGCTGGATTTCCCCAAGGGGGCGGTCGCGCTCGCGGGCACGCTGTCGCTCGGTGGCGGCGGGATGCCGGACCTTGCGCTCGATCTCCTGCAACGTCCCGGCAGCGACCAGCTCCAGGGCACCGGAACGCTGCGCCCCTATGCGGCCGGCGGCGCGCGGCTGGCGCTGGCGAACCTTTATTTCACCACCCGCGGCGGGGCGGGGACGGCGAGCACCGTGGCGACGCTGTCCGGCCCGATCGGCGGCGGGCGGATCGACGACCTTTCCGTGCCGCTGGTCGCCCGCTGGAACGGCCCGAGCGTGCTGGTCAACCCGACGTGCGAGACGATCGGCTTCGCGCGGATCGCCGCCGCCGGCATGGTGCTGCGCCGCCATCGTCAGCGCCTGTGTCCAGAGGGGCCGGCGATGCTGGCATGGAACGGCAAGCGCCTGACCGGCGGCGTCCGCACCGGCGCAATCGCCCTGGCCGGCAGCATGGGCAGCAACCCGCTCAGTCTCGCCGCCGGCGATGCCCGCGTGGACTTGGCGCAGCAGGCGTTCGACCTTACCGGCGTTGCCGTGCGGATGGGCGCCGACCGGCCGACCCGGCTCGATGTCGGCCAACTCCAGGGCAGGTTCGGAAAGACGCTCGGCGGCAGCTTCGATGCGCTGGGCGGGCAGATCGGCGCGGTGCCGCTGGTGCTGTCGCAGGGCAAGGGCAGCTGGCAGGTCGCCGATGGCGGGCTGACGCTGCTCGGCGGCTTCCGTCTGGCCGATGCCGAAGCCAGCCCCCGCTTCGAGCCGCTGCTCGCCCCGGCAGGACGGCTGACGCTGCAGGGCAACCGGATCGAGGCGCAGGCCGACCTGATCGGCACCAAGCGGCCGGTCGAGGTGGCCAAGGTCTCGATCACCCATGATCTCGGCAAGGGCGAGGGGCAGGCGCTGCTCGACGTGCCGGGCATCCGCTTCAAGACCGATGGGCTCCAGCCGATCGACCTCACCCCGCTCACCCTGGGCGTGATCGCCGATGTCGACGGGACCGTTGCGGGCTCGGGGAAGATCGCATGGGACAGCGAGACGGTGACCAGCACCGGCCGCTTCACCGCCACCAACGTCGCGCTGGCGGCGGCCTTCGGCCCGGTGCAGGGGCTTACTACCGAGCTCAACTTCACCGATCTGCTGAACGCGCGGACCGCACCGGGGCAGGTGGCGCAGGTCACCGAGATCAACCCCGGCGTGCCGGTGCGCGACGGCGTGTTCCGCTACCAGCTGCTCGACAGCCGCCGGGTGCGTGTGGAGGGCGCGCGCTGGCCGTTCGCCGGGGGCGAGCTCGTCCTCGAGCCGACCACGCTGGACTTCAACGAGGCGGGCAAGCGCCGCATGACCTTCCAGGTGAAGGGCGTCGATGCGGCCCTGTTCCTCAAGGAAATGGCGTTCGACAATCTCGATGCCACCGGCACCTTCGACGGCACGCTGCCGATGATCTTCGACGAGAGCGGCGGCCGCATCGAAGGCGGCGAGCTGCGCGCGCGCAAGGGAGGGCACATCGCCTATGTCGGCGAGGTCTCGCGCGAGAACCTGGGCACGTGGGGCAACATGGCGTTCCAGGCGCTCAAGTCGCTCGACTATCGCAACCTGACGATCCGGATGAACGGGCCGCTGGCGGGCGAGATGATCACCGACATCAGTTTCTCCGGGCTCAGCCAGGGGCAGGGCGCCAAGTCCAACTTCCTCTTCCGCCGGCTAGCCAAGCTGCCGCTGGTGTTCAACGTGCGGATCAACGCGCCCTTCCGCCAGCTGCTCGACTCCGTGCAGTCCTGGTACGACCCGCGCCGCCTGATTGAGCGTAACCTGCCGGCGTTGATCGAGGAGCAGAAACGTGCGCAGGAAGCGGGTCAGAGCTCCGTTCAGCCCGCCGAAAGCACAACCCGTCCATGAAAGGCATGTCTATGAGCTTGGAAGCATGAAACAGGGTTTGTCTCTTCGGCTGGGTGCCTGCGGCTTCGCGCCGCTGGCGCTGCTCGGCGGCTGCGTCACGGTGAACGCGCCCGACAAGCCGATCGTGATCAACCTCAATATTTCGATCACCCAGGAAGTGGTCTATCGCCTCGACAACAAGGCGAAAGCCATCATCCAAGAACATCCGGGGATTTTCTGATGCGACAGTTGCTCTCGACCTTCGGCATGGCGGCCGCGATCGCGGCGGGCGTGATCGCCCCGGCCTTCGCCCAGCGCGATCCCGCCTATCAGGCGGCGCGGCAGGCGGGTAAGGTAGGCGAACAGCCCGACGGCTATCTCGGCATCGTCGGTGCGGCGTCGCCCGAGCTGCAGGCGATCGTCAACAACATCAACATCCAGCGCAAGCGCCAATACACCCAGCAGGCGGCGGCAAGCTCGACCGTCGAGCAGATGGCGTTCGTCACCGGCTGCAACCTGATCCTGCGCACTGCGCCGGGCGAGAAGTATCGCGCGCCCGACGGCCGCTGGCTCACCCGCGGCGGCGACGCCCCGGTACGCGATCCGCGCTGCCTCTGATCCGTCGGAGCACGCGGCGCTGGACTAGCGGCCCAGCTGCGTCGCCAGCCAGTGCGCGGCGGCATCCGGGCTCTGCTTGTCGGTATCGCGATCGACCAGGTAATTGGCCTGCCGCATCCGCTCGACCGGCACCGCGCCGATCAGCGGACGCAGTGCGTCCTGGAAGCGCGCGTCGTTCGCGTGGCGGGGAGCGATCAGCAGCACCGCGTCATAGCCGGGGATCGCGCCCTTGGGGTCCTTCAGCACCGTGAGGCCCTGCGCGGCGATCCGGCCGTCGGAGGAGAAGGCGGGGATCACGTCGGCGGTGCCGCTGGTCAGCGCGCGGTACATGAAGGTCGGCTGATACGGATGCGCCTCGGCGAAGCGCAGGCCATAGGCGCGCTGCACCGCCTTCCATTCGGAGCGTTCGAGAAACTCGATATCGGTGGCGAGCTTGAGCGACGGCGCCAACTTGGCGAGATCGGCGATGGTCGTGATGCCGCGCCGCTTGGCATCATCGCCGCGCATCACGAACGCATAGGCATTCTCGAAGCCGAGGCTCCCCAGCAGCGTGACGTTGTTGGTGCGCTTCGCCCAATCGGCGACGCCGCGAACGATGGCGGCGCGCGGCGGCACGTCGGTGCGGTGCATCTGATTGGTCCAGATCGTGCCCGAATAATCGACATAGACGTCGATCGCGTCGCTCGCCAGCGCGCCATAGGCGACGCCCGAGCCGAGGCCCTCGCGGTAGCGGACGGTATAGCCCGCAGCCTCCAGCCGCGCGCCGATCAGGCGGGCAAGGATATATTGCTCGGAGAAGCCCTTGGCGCCGATCGTTACCACGCCGCGGCTCGCCGGCCAGGCGGGGGCGAGGGCGGCGAGCGCACCGGCGGCGAGCAGCCCGAGGCTCAGCCACACCAGGATGCGGCGGCGATGGGCGATGCCCCATTCGGCCAGCCCGAGCAGCGCGTCGACTGCGAGCGCCAGCCCGGCCGCGGCGATACAGCCGGCGAGCACCAGCGCCCAGTTTTGGGTCTGCAGCCCGGCGAAGATCAGGTCGCCCAGGCTCGGCTGGCCGACGGTGGTGGAGAGCGTCGCCGCGCCGATCGTCCACACCGCGGCCGTGCGGATGCCGGCCATCACCATCGGCGCGACCAGCGGCGCCTCGACCAAACGGAGCTTCTGCCAGCGGGTCATGCCGACCCCGTCCGCCGCCTCGCGCACCGCCGGGTCGAGCGTGACCAGCCCGGTCACCGCGTTCCGCAGGATCGGCAGCAGGGCATAGAGCGTCAGCGCGAAGAGCGAGGGCAGGAAGCCCAACGCCGGGATGCCCCCGCCGACCAGCGCCGAGAGCGACAGCAGCAGCGGATAGAAGAGTGCGAGCAGCGCGAGACTGGGGATGGTCTGGATCAGGCTCGCCAGGCCCAGCGCTGCCCGGGCGACGCCGCGATGCCGGGCGGAGAGCACCGCCAGCGGCAGGCTGATCGCGATGCCGAGCAGCAATGCGGCGAAGGCGAGCAGCAGATGCTGCGCCAGCAATTCGGGGACGCGGGCGAAGGCGCCACTCATCGGGTCAGCGCCGCCAGCCGCTCGGCCTGTTCGCGCGGGACGGCGACCAGCGCATCGGCCGCCGCGCCGCCCTTGCCGGCGAGCAGGTCGCGTGGGGAAGCATCGCCGACGACGCGGCCGGCCTCCATCACGAGGATGCGGTCGGCGAGCAGCAGCGCCTCGGCCATGTCGTGCGTGACGAGGATGGTGGTGAGCCCCATGGCTTCGTGTAGCGTGCGGATCGCCTTGCCGAGCGCATCGCGGGTGACCGGATCGAGCGCGCCGAACGGCTCGTCCATCAGCAGCAGCCCGGGCGCGGTGGCGAGCGCGCGGGCGACGCCGACGCGCTGGCGCTGGCCGCCGGAAAGGGCATCGGGCAACCGCGCGGCCATGGTTTCGGGCAGGTCGACCAGCCGCAGCAACTCGGCGACGCGTGCCTGTCGATCCTTTGTCCCAGCGAGCTTGAGGCCGATCGCGACATTCTCGCCGACCGTTAGGTGCGGGAACAGCCCGACATTCTGGAAGACATAGCCGATCCGCCGGCGCAGCAGGTGCGGCGGCTCGGCGTCGACCGGCGCTCCGTCGATCAGGACCCGGCCTTCGCTTGGCTCGATCAGCCGGTTGACCATCTTGAGCAGCGTCGACTTGCCCGAGCCCGAGGCGCCGACCAGCGCGACGAAGCTGCCGCCGGCGATCTCCAGCGAAACGCTGTCGACCGCCCGCGCGCCCTTCGCATAGGATTTGCTAACGCCTTCAAAGGCAACGCTGCGCAATGGCTCCGGCATCGTCCACGCTTGTGGGCAATGTCGCGGCAAAGGTCAAAGCGGGCGCTCAGTTCGGCTTGATCGCGATCCCCGCCACCACCGCGTCGCCACCGACCGGCTCGAACGCCAGCACCAGCCGCCCGCCGCTGCTCTTCACCTGGAAGCTGCGGGTGGTCGCCTTGTTGGCGCCGCCCGCCGCCTGCATCGGCGAGAAGCCATCGATCACGCGCTTTCCATCGGCCAGCACCGCAAAGCTGCGCGCGGCGCCCTTGGCGGCATCCGGCTCGAAGCTGGCGATGGTCACCGTCCAGCTGCCGTCGGGCAGGGGGATCTCATAACCGAACTTGCCCTCGCGGTAGCTGCCGAACAGCGCCGGGCTGTCGGTCCCCTCTACCTTGGGCGGCGGCGCGAAGGGCGAGCGGCCGGCGAGGACCTTGGCCGTGCCGCCGCGGAAGAAATCGTCCGAGCCATAGCGGTCGCCGCCCATCATGCCCCCGACCAGCGCGCCGGAATCGATGAACACGCCCTTGCGCGGATCAGGCGCGGTCCAGTCGATCGCATCGCTGACCTGCTTGCCGCCGATGGTGGCGGTCGCGACGAGGTGGTTGGCGCCCGGCGCCAGCGCCACGCCCGGCCACACGCAGATCCGGTCGGGGCAGGTGACATCGCCCACCGACTTGCCGTTGACCGAGAGCGACACCCGATCGGCGTTGGAATAGCCGCGCACGTCGGTCACCGCATAGGCGCGGTCGACATAGCGGCGGCCGTTGAGGTGCACCACCGGCGCATCCGACCAACTCGCCTGGATGAAATAGAAGGCGTCCTTGCGCGTCTTGCGATCGTAGGAGACCAGGCCCTTGGTGTTGATGTCGGTCGCGTCGCCTTCGTTGCGCATGGTCGTGGCGAAGTCGAACAGGTTCCACAGCCAGCTTGCCGAGAGATAGGGCCGCGCGCGGATCTGCTTCCAATTCTCCTCGATCGCGAGGCTCTGATATTCCTCGGGCTGGGGGCGGCCATAGGAAGCGACCGGGCCGCCGCGCGGATTGTCGCTGTGCTGGGTCATCGCGCCGCCGGCACCCCATTCGCTGAGGCCGATCGGCAGCGTCGGATGCTTGGCATGGAGCGCGTCGAGCGCGGGCCCGACGCCGTCCAGATCGCCATAATACCAGCCATAGTAGCGGTTGAGCCCCATCACCTGTGTGACGCCGTTGAGGCTGGGCGAGCCCTGCATCGACAGCACCGAGGGCGTGTCCTCGCAGCAATCGGCATAGACGGTGGGGCGGCTCGGATCTTCCGCGCGGGCCAGCTTGTCGAGCTGCTCCAGCATCGCGCGCGACTGGGCGGGCTTGCCGCTTCCTTTCCGCATCGCGTCGATCGCCGCGCCGATATCGGCCTCGTTGCCGACCGACCAGAGCAGGATCGAGGGGTGGTTGTAGTTCTGGTGGATCAGCTCGCGCAGCTGCTCCTCGGCATTGGCGATCGTCTCGGGCGCCGGCGGCAGGCTGGGCTCGACATTGGCCTCATGAACGAAGGGGAGCTCGGCCCACACCACCATGCCCGCCTTGTCGGCCTCGTCGGTCCATTCCTGCGCGTGCTGGTAATGGGCGTGGCGGATCGTGTTGGCGCCGAGCTCGAGCGCGAACGCCATATCGCGGGCATGGTCCTCGGGCGTCAGCGCCCAGCCCTTGCCGCCGACATCCTGGTGGCGCGAGACGCCGTGGAGCGGGGTCGGCTTGCCGTTGAGGATCAGGCCGCGGTTCGGATCGAAGAAGAAGCTGCGGATGCCGAGCGGCTGGACCTGCCGGTCGATCACGCGGGCGCCGTCGCGCAGCTCGCTGACGACGCGGTAGAGATAGGGATCGGCGCGGCCCTGCCAGAGGTGCGGATTGGCGACGGTGAGGCTGCGCTCCACCGCCAGCGCCTGGCCCGGCGCGAGTGCCACCGGCGCACGATCGGTGGCGACGGGCTTGCCGGTTGCGTCCTGGATGGTGGTGGTGAGGGTCAGCGTGCGGGCGCGGGTGCCGAGGTTGCGCAGCAGCGTCCTGGCGGCGACCTCGGCGCGCTCGGCGGAGACCTTGGGCGTGCGCAGATAGACGCCCGGCCCGCCATGATCGGTGAGGTCGATATGCGCATCCTCCACCGCGACCAGCCGCACGCCGCGATAGATGCCCCCCTGCACGAAGAAATCGCCGCCGAGCGGGATGACATGCTCGGTGCTGCTGCCCGGCGCGGCGGCGCTGTTGTCGGCGCGGAGGACGAGGCTGTTGGCGCCGGACTTGAGCGCGCCGGTCACGTCGATCCGGAAGCGGCCGAAGGCGCCGGCATGGTTGCCCAGATGCTTTCCGTTCACCCAGATGTCGGCGATCTTGGAGACGCCGTCGAATTCGAGGAACAGCCGCCGCCCCTGCAGCGCCGCCGGCACGGTGAGGCTGCGGCGGTACCAGCCCTGGCCCTGCCGCATGTCGGCATCGGCGGCGCGGGTGAGGGCATAGGTGCCGACCTTGTTCCAGGTATGCGGCACCGTCACCGGCTGCCACGCGGCATCGTCGAAGCCCGGAGCGGCGGGGGCCGCGTCGGCATCGCCGAAATGGAAGCGCCAGCCGGTGGAGAGATCGATCGTCGCGCGGGGTTCGGCGCTGGTCTGCGCCTCGGCAGAAACCGGCGCCACGATCGCGACGGACGAGAGCAGCAGGGCGGCAAGAGCAGAAGGGGTGCGCATCGCGATGTCTCTCCCATGGCGATCGCTCGGGCGTCGCCTTATTGGTCATACCACTCGCACGGCGGTGGCCTGTCAATCAAGATCATCGCATGGATGCAAATGCATCACCCGGATTTATACCGAGCCTCCCAGCGTCCGCCGGTAGAAATCGAGCGTGAGGGCCATCGCCTGCAGGAACAGCGCGGGATCGAAGCGCGGGCCTTCGTCGCGCAGGAAGGCGTGCTGGCCGTTGAACTCGTGCCAGGCATAGGATGCGCCGACCTCTTCCAGCCGCGCCCGGATCGCCTCGCGCCCGGCAAAGGGGATATGCGGATCCTGCCGCCCCCAGACGAGCAGCAGCTCGGCTTTGAGCTCGGCCATGCGCGCGAGGCTGTCGTCGCTGCGGCCTTCGCCCAGCGTGCCCGAATGGATGTCGGTGGGGTAGAAGCACGCCGCCGCGGACACGCGCGGATCGAGCGCGGCGCGATAGGCGAGATGGCCGCCCAGGCACACCCCGAAGGTGCCGAGCCTCCCCGAGCAGGCGGGGTGCCCCGCGAGCGCGGTCAGCGCCGCGGTGGCGTCCGCATCGAAGGCGGCGACCGGCTTGGTCATCTTGAGCGCATTGCCGCGATCGGTGCCCGCCGGGTCATAGGCGAGCACCGTGCCGGCGGGCTCATATTCGTGATAGACCTCGGGCACCGCGACGAGCAGGCCGTTGCCCGCCAGCATCGCTGCCAGCCGCCGGATCGGCGCGGTCACCTGGTAGATCTCCGAAAAGAGCAGCACGCCGGGGAAGCGTCCCTCCACCGCCGGGCGGAACAGGTGCATCCGCATCGTGCCGCCGCCGGGGACTTCGATGTCCTGGGTCTCGTCGCTGCGGATGATCATGGGCTGCTCCCTTATGCCGGTGTCTCGCCCGCGGCTTTAGCGCCGATCGCGCGGCGGGGAAGGGGCGCTATCCACAGATTCGTCGGCGCCCCCGCTGGACAGCCCGGCGCCCGCCCGAATAGCGGCAGGCGCATGCCAGTCATTGCTACCATCATGAATTCGAACACCGGCGAACCCATCCAGAAGATGACGTTCAACCGCATGCCCAAGCCCTGGGCGTCCTTCACCCTCTCGAACGGCGAACTGGTCCAGGCCAGCCGTGTCGATATCGGCAAGCCCGCACCGGGCAAGGTCGTCGTGCCGGTCCATGTCTGGGTCGCGCCCAAGAAGACCGACCGGCAGGACGATTAAAGCCAGCCTCCCTTGAAGCCTGCGCGCTGCAGCCCGCGACGGATATGCGGGTTGCGGCGCATCACCTCCCACACCAGGCCGGTGCGGAGGTTCTCGATCATCAGCAGGATCGGCCCCTGGTCGATGCCGAGATGGTCGCCGTCCACCCAGCCGATGCCGGGCACGATCTTGCCGTGCTTGAGCGGCTTCTCCGCGCGGGTCAGCGTGGGGTTGAAGCTGTCGAGAAAGCCGTAGCGGCCATAGATGCCGCGGCCATAGCGCGCATGCATCGTCGCCACCGCACGGCCGGCCAGTTCCGGCTCGAACGCGATCGAGCCCGCCGCCGCAGTCGGGGCCAGCGTGCCGTCATCGCGATCATCCGGTCCGCGGGCCGAATAGCTGAAGAATTCGCGTGTCCGGCCGCCGATGCGCTGCTGGAAGTCGCCGGGACCGTCGCAGGCGGTCAGGCCCCACACGCCCTCGCCATAGCCGGCCCAGCCGCCCGGATTGGCGATCGCAAAGTTGCGCTGCGCCCGCACTGCGCGGCGGCTGTTCTCGAAATAGTCGATGCCCTTGGCGGCCATATAGGGATCGCGGATGCCGCGGAAATCGATCCAGCAATGGCTGTACTGGTGGATGAAGAGCGGCGCGAAATGGAGGTGCGGCTCGCCCCATTTGTCGCTCCACTGCGCATCGAAGCGCGCGGTCCAGGCAGCCCAGGTCTCGGGCGGCAGCGGATGGCTCGGCGAGCCGAGCGCCAGCACGTATAGCAGCAGCCCCTCGTTGTAGATGTTCCAGTCCGAGGGGATGAAGCCGCTCTCGGGGTGCCAGCCCATCGAGACGAAGGGCGGGCGCGGGGTGATCCAGGTCCAGTCGACCGCGGCATAGAGCTGGTCGGCGAGGCTGCGGATTTCGGCCTCCTGGGGATCGTCGGCATCGAACCAGCTCTGCGCGAACAGCACGCCGCCCAGCAGCAGCGCGGTGTCGACGGTCGACAGCTCTGCGCGGGCGAAGCGGCGGCCCTTGGTGACGCCGAGAAAGTGGTAGAAAAAGCCCTTGTAGCCGCTGGCGTCGCTCTGGCCGTCACCCTGCGGCGCGGTGGCGAAGAAGCGCAGCGTGGCCAGCGTGCGGGTGCGCGCCTGCTCGCGGGTGATCCAGCCGTTGGTGACGCCGATCGGATAGGCGGTGAGGGCGAAGCCTACTGCGGCGATCGAGGCGAAGGAGGGGGTGGGCCAGCGATCGGGCGCGAGGCCGGTCTCGGGATCGGTGGTATCCCAGAAATAGCGGAAGGTGCGTTCCTGCAGATCGCGGATCAGCGGGTCTGCGCCCGGCGCGGGGCCGGGGCCGCCGATGCGGGTGCCGGGTTGCGAGCATGCGCCCGCGAGGCCCGCCAGCGCCAGTGCGCCGGAGCCGAGCAGTTGCCTGCGATCGATCATGAAACGGGTCCTGAAAAAAATGGGGCAGCGCACGGGAAATGCGCCGCCCCAGTAGGAGGGATCAGAAAGAATAGCCGACCGACAGCTTGAAGGTGCGCGGCGGGTTGCCGCCCACGTCATAGCTGCTGCGAGCGCCCCAGTTCGTCGAGGCGGGGTCGTTGTTGAAGGTGATGTAGTTGTAATCGTTGAACACGTTCAGCACGTCGACGCGGAAGCGCAGGCGGGTCTGATCGCTGATGAAGTGGATCGGCACGTACTTGGTCAGCGCCAGGTCGAGCTGGCGCCGGCCCCAGCCGCCGCCCGAACCATCGACCTCGCGGCCGACGACCACGCGCTGGAACGGGTTGGACTGGTTGAGGATCGCCTTCTCATACTCGGCGGATTCGATCTGGAACTTCGACGACAGCGCGAAGCCGAGCGGCAGGTCGACGCTGCCCGCCATCACCAGGCGGTGCCGCGGCACGCCCGAGGAACGCAGCATCGGGTAATCGCTGACCGACGGGAAATCGAGCAGATAGGTTTCGCCCAGCTGGTTCTCGGTGGCTTCGGTATAGGTGTAGGTCGCGTCGAGGCTCCAGGGCGAGGCCTGGGTGTAGCTCTTGGTGACCTTGAAATAGACCGAGTCCGCGTTGGTCTTCAGGCCGTTGGTGCCGAGGATGATGCTGTTATAGCCCTTCGGCGAGAAGCCGAACGGCGCCGCGGGGGTGTCGGTCGGGTTCGCCGGATCGTTGAAGAAGAAGCTGCCGTCCGGCCGGCGGTTGCCGAGCAGGAACACGAAGCCGTCCCGGCTGGCGACATGGCTGTAGCCGAGCTCGAGGCCGATCTGCTGGAAGCGGCCGCGGATGCCGAGGCTGAACTGATCCGAATAGGGGACCTTCAGGTCGTTCTTGAGGAAGCGGAACTCGCGGCCGCCGCCGGCCGCACCGGCGAGCAGCTGCTGGCGGCCCTCTGGCGTCAGATACACCGGATTCCAGGGAACGCAGGTCGAGGCATCGGCACCCACACACGCATTGTTCGGATTGGAATCCGCGCCCTGGAAGTAGAAGCGACGGACGGCATAGACGTCCTGGCTCACTTCCTGCTGGAGGAAGTCGAACTGGTTGCGGTCATAGGAGCGGCCATAGCCGCCGAACACCGCAAACCGGCCCGCTTCGTCAATCCGGTAGGTGAAGCCGAGGCGGGGCTGGAAGGCGCCGGTGAAGGTCTTCCGATTGTGGCCGTTCGAGATGTAATCGTTGATGTTGTAGTCGGCCTTATCCAAATTCGGATAGTTGGCCGGCGACACCGCGGTCAGATTCTCCTGCGAAGTCACATAGTTCACGAAGGCCGGGGTGCGCTCATAATCCCAGCGCAGGCCGAGGTTGAGCGTCAGGTGCGAGGTCACGTCCCAATCGTCCTGCGCATAGACGCCGAACTGGAAGTTGCTCGAACGGATGTCGACCGGGCCGTTGCCGGTGGGTACGCCGAATTCCAGCAGATACGGCACCTGGTCGTTGAAGCCGGTCGGGCTGAACGCGTTGATATCGTAGGTATATTGCGGGTTGGCGCGGTTCTGCTCGATCGAGCGCAGGCGGATGAAGCTCGCCTTGGTACCGATCTTGATGGTGTGGCCGTTGAAGCCGGTGAAGGTGAAGTCGTCCTGCAGCGTCCAGCCCTTTTGGCCCTTGTCCTGCTGGCTGCCGCCGCCGCCGAAGCGCAGCAGATCGGTGCGGGTGAAGTTGCCGTTGTTCACCGTCGAGGCCTGGAAGAAGCTGGTGCTCCCGAAGGTCTCCGGCGTCGGCGCCCACTTCGTATCCTGGTAGGACACGCGGGCGTCGTTGATCCAGCTGCCCTCGCTGCGCTGCCAGCGGAGCATGAAGCGCTTCTCGTCGACCTTGTTGAGCGTCGCGGTGTTCGACGCGCTGACGCCGGTGGCGATCTGCGAGCCCGATTCCTTGCGATACTTACCGGTGAGTTCGATCAGGTCCTTGTCGCTCGGCTCGAGGTCGATCTTGCCGAAGTACAGGTCTTCGTTGAAGCGCTGCGAGAAGGTGCCGAAATACTGCTGATATTGGGCCGGAAAGATGCTGGTCGAGAAGCCGTTCTCGGGCCGCACGTCATAGGGGCTGTCGATCCGCTTGCCTTCGTAGGTCACGAAGAAATGGGCGCGATCCTGGATGATCGGGCCGCCCAGCGAAGCGCCGAACTGCTTGTTGTTCGAATTCACCTTGTCGCGCTCGACCGGGAAGAGCTCGGTCGGACGGCGGGCGCGCAGGTTCTGGTTGGTATAGTCGATGAAGCCTTCGCCGTGGAACTCGTTGGTGCCCGACTTGGTCGCCGCGGTGATCGCCACCGAGCTGACCTGGTCGAATTCCGCCTTGTAGTTGGACGAGAGCACCTGATACTCGCCGATCGCGAGCTGCGGGAACGGGTTGCCGGCCGAGCTGTCCTGGCCGGTGATGCCGTTCTTGAGGACGTAATCCTTCTGGCTGACGCCATCGATGAACACGTTGACGCTGCGGCTGTCCTGCGCGCCGCCCTTGATGCTCGACGTGCCGTTGGCGCCTTCGATGAAGCGCACGCCCGGGGCCAGATCGGCAAAGGCGAGGAAGTTGCGGTTGTTCTGCGGCAACTGCTCGATCAGCCGCTGGGTGATGTTGATGCCGACCTGGCCGCCGTCGAGCGAGCGGATGCGGTTGCCGGTAACGACGATCTCGTCACCCGTCGCGGGCGCGGCGGTGTCGTCACCCGCCGGTGCGGCGGCGCCATCGGCGGCCGGCGCGGCGGCGGTCGTCGACAGGTCGAGGTCGAGACCGGCATTCTGGCCGACGCGCAACGTGAACGCATCCGAATTGCGCACGCCGTTCTGCAGCTTGATCTCCAGGCGATAGGTGCCCGGGCGCAGCGAGGCGAAGTTGTAGGTGCCATCGGCGCCGACGGTCGCGCTGCGGCGGATGCCGGTCGACACTTCGATCGCGGTGACTTCGGTGACCGGGTTGTTCGCCGGCGCGGTGATCGTGCCGCGCAGCGACGCCTGGCCGACCTGGGCCATGGCGGGGGCGGGGGCGAGCAGGGCACCACTGCCCAGCACGGTCATCGTCAGCAATGCGGTACGCAAAACTAGCTTGTTCATGGTTACTCTCTATCTCCCCGGCGGATCGGGTTTTCTGTTTTGTTTTAAGGTAGTTGGCGGGTTGATTCCCGCGCTATGACGATCGGCGCACGCCATTCGAGCGTGTCGTCGGCGGCGCCGTCGATCAGTCCGGCGAGGCGCACCACGGCGCGCGCGCCGAATTCGGCAATGTCGATGCTGGCGGTGGTGAGCGCCGGCGAAATCAGGCGGGTCAGCGGAATGTTGTCGAAGCCCGCCACGGAAACCTGTTCGGGCACGGCGACACCCGCCCGCTTGAGCGCCATCAGCGCGCCCACCGCCATCATGTCGTTGGCGGCGAACACCGCGTCATAGGCGGCGCGCTCGGCCTGGAGCGTGGCGACGGCGGCGGTGCCGCTGTCCTCGTTGAAGTCGCCCTGCACCACGCGCAGGTCCACGCCCAGCCGGGCGCAGGCTTCGCGGGTGCCGCGCAGACGCTCCTGCGCATCGATATTGGCTTCGGGGCCGGCGATGTGGACGAGACGGCGGCACCCGCCCGCGGCGAGATGCTCGACCATCGCGACGGCTCCGGCAACGTTGTCTACGCGCAATTCGGGGCGCACGCCGTCGTGCGGCGCGCAGTTGACCAATACCGAAGGCATCGTGCGGGGCAGGTGCTGGAACAGCTCGTCCGAGGTGATCTGCGGGGCCATCACCACCAGCCCGTCGACGCGCCCCCGCATTGCATGCAGCGCGGTGACGCCGCGATCGGCCTCGCCATGCATCACCATCAGCAGTAGATGCAGGCCAAGCTCGGAAGCCTGGCGATCCATGCCGCGCAGCAATTCGGAGAAGAACTCGCCGTGCAGATCGGGAACGACGACGCCGATCGTGGAGGAGCGCGCGAGGCTCAGGTTGCGGGCGCCGGCATGCGGCACATAGCCGAGACGATTGGCGACATCGCGAATGTGATCGCGCAGTTCGGGGCGAATGTTCGTGGCGCCGTTCAGCGCACGCGAAACCGACGCGACGGACACCGACGCTTCGCGCGCAACATCGCGGATCGTGGCGTTCGGCATGGCGGTCTTCGTCCCCTCCTGGGTCTGGGTTGCAACGGCTTGTTTGCCGGTCTTGGCGTCAAGCTCTTGATGTAACCGGTTACATGAAGCAATAGCGGGTTGCAAGATTGATGATGCGGTGGCCGATACAGGGCCGCGCTGTGGGAGGAAATGCGTGAAGGACGGCCAGATTTCGAGGCGTGCGGTGTTGATCGGCGCGAGCGCGGCGGCGGCTTGGGCGGCAAGCCCTGCGCGCGCGATGCTGCTCCAGGCGGGGGCGAGAAAACTGCCCGCTGCGGTCGAG
Source organism: Sphingomonas sp. 22176 (assembly GCF_052045505.1). Lineage (NCBI taxonomy): Bacteria > Pseudomonadati > Pseudomonadota > Alphaproteobacteria > Sphingomonadales > Sphingomonadaceae > Sphingomonas > Sphingomonas sp. 22176. The sequence goes on from NZ_JBQEPL010000005.1 coordinate 106,758, forward strand.
TCGCTGCTCGCCAAGATGACCGTCGAGGAGAAGGCCGGCCAGCTCACCCTGATGGCCGCCGCCTGGTCGGGCGGTGCGGCGGTGACGCTCAATCCCGCAGGCGCCTCGTCGAACTTCGACGGGCAGCTGGCAGAGGTGCGCGCCGGGCGTCTGACCGGCGTGTTCAACGGCAACGGCGCTGCGATGGCCAAGCGGATGCAGACCGTGGCCACGCGCGAATCGCGGCTCAAGATCCCGCTGCTCTTCGCCGCCGACGTGATTCACGGCTTCCGCACCGTCTTTCCCGCGCCGATGGGCGAAGCGGCGAGCTTCGATCCCGATCTTGCCGAGCGCACCGCCCGCGTGGCGGCGGTGGAAGCGGCGGCGGCCGGCATCGACTGGACCTTCGCGCCGATGGTCGACATCGCCCGTGACGCTCGCTGGGGCCGCGGCGTCGAGGGCGCCGGGGAGGACGTGCTGCTCGGCAAGCTGATGGCGGCGGCGCGGGTGCGCGGCTTTCAGGGCGCCAAGAGTCTGGAGGCAGCGGACGCGGTGGCGGCCTGCGCCAAGCATTTCGTCGCCTATGGCGCGGTGGAGGCGGGGCTCGACTACAACACGGTCGATATTTCCGAGCGGACGCTGCGCGAAATCTATTTCCCGCCCTTCCAGGCGGCGCTGGCCGCGGGGGCGCCGACGGTGATGGCGTCGTTCAACGAGCTGTCGGGCATTCCGGCCACCGCCAACGAATGGCTACTCACGGAAGTCCTCCGCCGCGAATGGGGCTTCGACGGGCTGGTCGTCTCCGACTATACCGCCGACGAGGAACTGATCGCGCACGGCTTCGCGGCGGATGCGCGGGAGGCGACCAAGCTCGCCTTCATGGCCGGTGTCGACATGAGCATGCAGAGCGGCTTCTACATCAAGCACCTGCCGGATCTGGTCGCCAAGGGCGAGGTGCCGACGGCGCGGCTCGACGAGGCGGTGCGGCGGGTGCTGGCGCTGAAGGCGCAGCTTGGCCTGTTCGACGATCCGTTCCGCCGCATCGATCCGGCGCGCGAGAAGGCGCGCGTGCGCACCCGCGCCAATCTGGCGCTGGCCCGCGAGGCGGGATCGCGCTCGATCGTGATGCTCAAGAACGAGGGTGGCCTGCTGCCGCTGCCGCGCGCGGGCAAGAAGATCGCGCTGATCGGGCCGTTCGCGAGCGGGCTTCACGATCTGATCGGCCCGTGGAACGTCTATGGCACCGATGCCGAGGCGGTAGACCTGGCGACCGGCGTTAAGGCGCTGGTCAAGGATCCGTCGCTGGTGAGCGTTACCGAAGGCGCCGGGCTGGACGCCCCGATCCCGGGCGGGATCGAGGCGGCCGTGGCGGCGGCGCAGGCCGCCGACGTGGTGGTGCTCGCGGTCGGCGAGCATGCCCGCATGTCGGGGGAGGCGCAGTCGCGCTCCGCCATCGTCGTGCCCCCGGCGCAGATGGCGCTGGCCGAAGCGGTGGCAGCGACCGGCAAGCCGGTGGTGGTGCTGCTCCGCAACGGCCGCGCCCTGGCGCTGGAAGGCGCGGTGCTCAAGGCACCGGCTATTCTCGTCACCTGGTTCCTGGGTTCCGAAGACGGACCGGCAATCGCCGATGTGCTGTTCGGCGCGGTGAGCCCCTCGGCGCGGCTGCCGGTTTCGTTCCCGCAGGCGACGGGGCAGGAGCCCTACCACTATAACCACAAGCCGACCGGCCGCCCCAATCCTGCGGGTCCGCTGCAGGAATACAAAACGCATTATCGCGAGTTTCCGAACCAGGCGCTGTTCCCGTTCGGCCACGGCCTCACCTATGGCGAGATCGCCTATAGCAACCTCGATCTTGGTGGCGGCCGACTGACCGGGGACGGCAAGCTCGTCGTCTCCGCCACCATCGCCAACAGCGGGTCGCGCGCGGCCGAGGAAGTGGTGCAGCTCTACATCCGCGATGTGGTGGCGAGCGTCACCCGCCCGGTGCGCGAATTGAAGGCGTTCCGCCGCGTCGCGCTCAAGCCCGGCGAGCGCAAGCAGGTGCAGTTCACGCTGACCCGCGCCGACCTGCTGTTCATCGGCCAGGCGCTCAAGCCGACGGTGGAGCCGGGCAAGTTCCAGCTCTGGATCGCGCCTTCGGCCGAGGCGGAAGGCGTGTCCGGCAGCTTCGAGCTGGTGTGATCGTGCTTTATCCTCCCCCGCAAGGGGGAGGTGGCCCGCGATAGCGGGTCGGAGGGGGAGGAAGCACGCCGGCCGAGAGGTTTTGGCATCCTCCCCCTCCACCGCCTTCGGCGCCACCTCCCCCTGGCGGGGGAGGATGTGCTAAGCCAGCGTATCCCGCCGGAGCGGCAGTGCCAGCACCGCCGCCAGAGCGCCAAGCAGCAGCACCGCCGGTCCCGCGAGCATCAGCCAGCGGATCGCCGCCAGGCTGCTCGCCGCCTGCGGTGCCCCGGCGACGAACCCGCTCGCCTGATAGATCGCGCCGATCGCGAACCCCGCTGCCGCCAGCGCCGCCTTCTGGGCGAGCGCGAAAGTGCCGAAGGCGATCGCTTCCACCCGCACGCCGCTCCGCGCCGCACCCCAGTCGACGCTGTCGGGCAGCAAGGTCCACGCGGCGAGCCCGAAGCCTGCGAACGAGACCTGCATGCCCAGCAGGAACAGCGTCGCCGCGCCGACGCCCGGCGCGGGGAGCAGCATGAAGCCGGCAGGCAAAGCGAGCGCCAGCCCGCATGCCGCCAGCCACGCAGCCCGCGCGCCTGCCCGACGCGCGGCGATCGTCCAGAGCGGCGTCGCCACCAGGCTCGCGAACGCCATGACCGCCAGCGCCCGCGGCCCCGCCGGATCGTCGGCGAGCACGTAGCGGAAGAAATAGAGCACCGATTGCGTGGTGAGCGCCGACGCTGCCGCACCCGCCGCCGCGGCGAAGTTGAGCGCGACGAAGGCGCGATTGCGGGCAAGCAGCAGCAGGGCGGGGGTGATCGCGAGGCGGGTGGCGGCCTCGGTCGGGGGCCGCCGCTCGGGCACCTTCCACGCGATCGCCAGCAGCAGCGGCACGCCGAGCGACGCGAGCAGCGCGCTCGCTGCCCCATAGCTGCCCAGCGCGCGCACCAGCCCCGGCATCGTCCCCGCCACCAAGGTCGCGGCGAGGGCGCCGAAGATCATTCGCAGCCCTGCCAGCAGCGATCGCTCGGCGCTGGTGCCGGCCAGCCTTGTGGTCCAGGCCGCATAGGGGATGTTGGTGAAGGCGTAGAGCGTGCGGAAGCCCAACTGCGCTGCCAGCGCCGCCGCCCAGCCGCCCACCGGCACCGCGAACATCGCGACGAAGGCGAGCCCCAGCGGCACGGCGCCCCAGCCGATCAGCCAGCGATAGGGGCGCCGCATCCGCTCGGCGACCACGCCCGCGACGAAGTCCGCGGCGCCGTCCCAGGTCGCACCGACCAGGAACAGCGTGCCGGCCAGCGCCGGGGCCAGCCGCAGCGTGTCGATATAGAAGAACAGCAGGTAGAGATTGACCGCCTGCCAGTAGAGATTGAACGCGAAATCCCCCGCGCCGAACAGCAGCAGCGCGGCGCGCGAGGCAGGGGCGGGCGGGGTCATCGGAGCGACGGAAAGGCGATCATCGCCGTCGTCTTAACGCGCCGCCCGCGCCTGTCCACGGGACGGGGTCAGAAGAAGCGCGGGATCGGCCCTAGCTGCGGCGTCTGGTCGGGCAGGTCGACCTCGATCCCGTCGGCATAGCACCAGCCCCAGCCTTCGGGCGGGTCATAGCCTTCCATGATCGGGTGGCCGGTTTCGTGGAAATGCGCGGTGGCGTGGCGGTTGGGCGACTGGTCGCAGCAGCCGACATGGCCGCATTCCCGGCACAGCCGCAGATGGACCCACCAGCTGCCGGTCTTGAGGCACTCCTCGCAGCCCTTGGCACTGGGGGTAACTTCGCGGACCGTTTCCGAATTCATGTGCGTGCAGCGGGTCATGGCGATCTCCTCCGGGGCCGTTCCTAGCCGAGCCGGTGCGGCAGATCGCCTGTACATGTGGATGGGGTGGCAAAAGGGCCGCACCGGTGGTGCGACCCCTTTTTAACTAACATCATTCAGACTTAGCGGCGGGCGTCGAGGCTCCAGCCGCCGGCGCCGAACGCGACAACCTGCAGCAGGCCACCCGCCATCGCGATGTTCTTGAAGAAGTGGATGAACTGGTTCTGGTCCCCCAGCGCCGAATGGAAGGCCAGCGCGGTCGCAACCGAGAAGGCGGCGAGGATCGCGGCCACGATGCGGGTGCGATAGCCGAGGATCAGCGCAATGCTGCCGCCCAGCTCGATCAGCAGCGCGATCGCGAAGCCCAGCTGCGGCAAAGGCAGGCCCGACGATGCGATATAGCCGATCGTGGCAGTCGGTGCGGCAAGCTTCGACAGGCCGCTGAGCAGGAAGATCGCGGCAATGCCGATGCGGCCGACCAGCGGCAGGGCCGACTGAACGTTGGTAGGGGTGGCGGTGTGCGGATAGGGTGCGGTAGCCATGATGTGTCTCCGAAAGAGGGCGGGGACCGATCTGCCTCGCCTGGTGACCGGAAGATGGTCCGGGCGATATGGCCTGAGAACTGGAATAAAGTCGTCCCATATGTTCGACGATATAGAAAAGCGACTGTTCAACTCCCTCGAACGATGGCGTCGAAACTATCCGGCTGATCGGAAGTGTGGCGCCCGGCTAGAAACGGCCCAACACAGGAGGTTTCGATGGATCGTCGTACAGCACCCGTACTCAGCCAGACCGAATGGGCCGCCGTCTCGGTCGCCTTTCAGGACGCGGCGGCCTGCGGCTGCAGCACCGTCCCGGCAACTGAAAAGCCCTCGCTGCTCGGCCGGGTCGCGGACACACTGTTCGGTGCGCGCCGCCCGACGCCGCTCGCCAATCCGCGGCTGGAGGCGATCCGCCAGTTCGTCTGCACCACCCGCCGCCAGCGCCAGCCCGCCGCGCATCTGGTGCCGGTGCTCGCCGATCATGGCTTCAACCCCGCGCAGATCGAAGCGATCGCGCTGCTGGCGATCTGAGGACCAAAACCATGCTGCACGCCACCGCCCATATCGGCGCCGAAGCCATGGAGACGCAGATCCAGGCCGGTACCCACGCCATCCTCGCCGACGAGCCGCCGAGCAACGGCGGCACCGATGCCGGCCCCGCACCCTATGAGCTGCTGCTCGCCGCGCTCGGCGCATGCACGGCGATGACGCTGCGCATGTATGCCGATCGCAAGGGCTGGCGGATCGATGCGCTCGATGTCGACCTGCGCATCCTCGGCAAGCCCGAAGACCGCCACATCAAGCGCGTACTGACGATCGCGGGCCCCGACGAAGCCGCCAAGGCACGGCTCGCCGAGATCGCCGAGCGTACGCCGGTGACGCTGACGCTGAAGCAGGGTATCGCGATCGAGACCAAATTGGCGGAGCAGACGGCATGAGCAGCGAAGTGGCCTTGGACGCGATCGCGCGCGATACCGGCGCGGGCAAGTTCCAGGTGGCGGTGCAGGTCGCGGGCGTGGCGCTGATGCTCGACGAGCCGGTGTCGGTCGGCGGCATGGGATCGGGGCCGACGCCCTATCAGATGCTCGCCTCGGCGCTCGCCGCCTGCACGACGATGACGCTGCGGGTGTACGCGCTGCAGAAGGGCTGGCCGGTCACCGGCATCCGCACGCTTGCCGGGCACCAGCGCCAGGCTGGCGTGCAGCCGGCAGACCTGTTCACCCGGCGGATCGAGATCGAGGGCGACCTCGACGACGTCCAGCGCGCGCGACTGCTCGAGATCGCCGATCGCTGTCCGGTGCACCGCACGCTCACCGGCGGCGCGCGTGTCGAAACCGAACTCGCCGACGCCGCCGCGCCCACCGAACCTGCCGCCGCCCATGCTGCCGATCTGGAGCATGCGATCCGCGACGCCTGAGAATCGTTTCGAAACATTTCTGACATGCCGTCGTTGGGCCCTCCACAAGAATATGGGGGAACGACATGACTCGAACTGCACGCATCCTTGGCGTCGCGACGGCACTGCTCGCGGCGGGCAATGCCTTCGCGGACGATGATCCGCGCTTTTGCCCGACCCGGCCGAGCATCGGCGGATCGAGCTGCACCACCGAGCCGGGCCGCGTCCATGTCGAGGCCTCGTTCGTCGACTGGGAGCGCGACGACACCGCCGACCAGCGCGAGGACCGGATCGTCACCGCCGACCTCTTGGTACGCGCGGGCGTCGGCTCGAAGACCGAGGTGCAGCTGGGCTGGACCGGCTATGGCCAGGACCGCACCCGTGACAAGGCCGGCGGCGCAATTGACCGGGTGACCGGCACCGGCGACCTGCGCTTCGCGATCCGCCAGCATCTCGCGGGCGAGAAGGGCAAGCCGTTTTCCGCGGGCGTCGAGGGCTTCGTGACCGCGCCTACCGGAAAGTCGCCGATCGGCGACGGCACCTGGTCCGCGGGCGCGATCGTGCCGGTGCAATATGATCTGACCGAGAAGCTCGCCGTGGCGTTTACCGGCGAGGCCGATGCCGCCGCCAACGAAAGCGGGCAGGGGCGGCACTTCGCGGTCAGCGGCATCACCAGCCTGCGCTACAAGCTCAGCGAAAAGGTGACCACGACCGCGGAATTCTCGCTGGAGCGCGACAATGATCCCGAGGGGCATGAAACCCATGCCCTCGCGGCGCTGTCGACCGCGTGGAAGCCGACCAAGGTGCTGCAGCTCGATCTGCTGGCGGTCGCCGGGCTGAACCACAACTCGCCGGACCTGCGGCTGGTCGCGGGCGGGGCGGTGCTGTTCTAGCTGGCGGACGCGGGTGAGGGCGGGTTTCGCCCGAAACGCAGACGCCATCGTAATCGGTCCCTAATCCCAAAAGCGCCCGTTTACTTGAGCGGCCGTAAAGTCGGGGGCTGGGGCGGACCAGCCACCCGCAGCGACCTCGCCGAACGGCGGGTTCGAACCAGAGCCGCCATTCGCGAGTGTCTCGAACGAGATAGCCAAACGCGGCAGCCCTTACCCATCCTTCCACTTCACGGGGATACGCAGATAGGTAACGCCGTTGGCTTCGGCCTCAGCGAAATGACCCGCGCGGATGTTGACCTGGATCGAGGGCAGCAGGAGCTTGGGTACGGATAGCCCAGCATCACGCTGCTCCCGCATGGCGACGAACGCATCCTCGTTCACGCCATCATGGACATGGACGCTCGATCGACGTTGCTCACCCACCGTCGTCTCCCACCGATAATCGTCGCGGCCCGGTGCCTTGTAATCGTGGCACAGGAACAGCCGGGTCGCGTCAGGCAGCGCCAGCAGTCGGCGGATCGACCGATAGAGCGTGCGGGCATCCCCACCCGGGAAGTCGGCGCGGGCGGTGCCATAGTCCGGCATGAACAGCGTATCGCCGACAAAGGCCGCATCGCCGATCCGATAGGCGACATCGGCCGGCGTATGGCCGGGGACGTGCAGCACCTCTACGTCCAGCGCCCCGATCGCGAAGCGGTCGCCATCATCGAACAGCCGGTCGAAGTCCGATCCGTCGGTCTTGAGGTCGTCCATCGCGAAGACGGGGCGGAAGATCTTCTGCACGTCGCGAATATGCACGCCGATCCCGATCCATGCGCCGGTGCGCGCCTTGATGAAGGGGGCGGCAGACAGGTGATCGGCATGGGCGTGCGTCTCCAGCATCATCGCGATTCGCCAGTCCTGCGCGCTGGCGAAGGCGAGGATTCGTTCGGCCGAGCCTGTATCGGCGACGCCGCTCGCCAGATCGAAGTCGAGCACCGGGTCGATCACCGCCGCTGTTCGGGTCGCGGGATCGCCGACGAGGTAGCTGATCGTGTTCGTCGGCTCGTCGAAAAATGCCTCGATGAAGGGCTGGGTCATGATTTTCTCCGGTAGCGCTTGCTAATATATTAGACAGTACTACATAAGCAATACCTAATGGAGTAGCGACGATGCTCAAACCGCCGATGGACCTGGCGAAGTTCGAGGCGAAGGCCCGACAGGTTGCCGATACGCTGAAGGCGATCGGCAATGCGCGTCGGCTGATGCTGCTGTGCAAACTGGTCGAGCATGGCGAGGTTACGGTCGGCGATCTGGCGCGCGACGTGGGGCTGTCGCAGTCTGCCTGCTCGCAGCATCTCGCGAAGATGCGCGAGGAAGGCCTCGTCACCTTCCGACGGGAGAGCCAGACGCTCTGGTACGCCATTGCCGACGCACGCGTCGAAACGCTGCTCGCCACCCTCTACCAGCTCTACTGCAAGGAATGACGCGATGACGCTTGCGCCCCTTTCCCCCGCCGACACGCGCGCTGCGATCGATGCCGGTGCGCGCCTGATCGACATTCGCGGGTCCGACGAACACGCGCGCGAGCGCATTCCCGGCGCGATCAACGTGCCGCTCGATCGGCTCCGCGACCTGCAGTGCGACGGCGGGCCGGTGGTCTTCCACTGCAAATCGGGGATGCGAACCGCCGTCAATGCGGTACAGCTCGGCGAGGCAGCGGGTGGTGCGCCGGCCTATATTCTCGAAGGCGGAATCGATGCGTGGCGGCAGGCTGGGCATCCTACCGTCACCGATCGATCCCAGCCGCTGGAAATCATGCGGCAGGTCCAGATCACGGCCGGTGCCCTGGTGCTGACCGGCGTGCTGCTCGGCATGTTCGTCGCCCCTGGCTTCTTCGGGCTGTCGGCGTTCGTCGGGGCGGGGCTGGTGTTCGCCGGCGTGACCGGATGGTGCGGTATGGCCAACCTGCTGCGCGTCATGCCGTGGAACCGGCGAGCGGCGGCCTGAGGCAATCATGGACGCCGCTACAACCCTTGCCAGTCTTGTATCGGGCGGCGTGATCGGTCTGATCCTCGGCCTGGTCGGCGGGGGCGGGTCGATCCTCGCCGTGCCGCTGCTACTCTATGTCGTGGGGGTTGGATCGCCGCACGCTGCGATCGGGACGGCCGCCGTCGCCGTCACGATCAACGCCCTGGCCAGCCTGATCGGCCATGCCCGTGCCGGCCGTGTGAAGTGGCGGTGTGCCAGCGTTTTCGCATTGTCGGGGATGATCGGTGCGGCGTTGGGGGCAGAGCTGGGCAAGGCGTTTGACGGAAAGCGACTGCTCGTCCTGTTCGGGCTGCTGATGATCGGTGTGGGTCTGTCGATGCTGCGCAAGCGTCGCACGGCGGAAGCGCCCGATGTGCGCCTGACCCGCGACAGCGCGGCGACGCTGCTGCCGCGTCTGGTGCCGATCGGGCTGGGTGTCGGGCTTGCCGCCGGCTTTTTCGGGATCGGGGGCGGGTTCCTGATCGTGCCGGGGTTGATTCTAGCGACCGCGATGCCGCTGCCCTTCGCGATCGGCACGTCGCTGGTCGTCGTGAGCGCGTTGGGTCTGACCACGGCCACCTCCTACGCCCTGTCGGGTCTGGTCGATTGGGGCGTGACCGCGCTGCTCGTCACAGGCGGTATCGTCGGAACGATCGTCGGCATTTCGCTGGGCAAGGTTCTTGGCAACCGCAAAGGGCTGCTCGAACGTGGCTTTGCCGGCGTGGTGATCGCGATTGGGGCCTATATCACCGCGTCATCGATCTGAGCGGCGGATTTCGCGCGCCCCGAGAGCGAAAATGCGGAAGTCCGTCGCGTTCCGTCGATCACGGCGATACTCGCCTGTGCCCAGCAGTGCCCTCCTTGCGCCCGCTGCATTGTTCCCCATATGTTTCCGCCCCGCCGCCTCTGGGCGGTCGCTCTTTGATCGCGTTCGATATCGTCCTTCCGCGCGCGAGGCGGCACGTCTCGGGCGCTCTACCCAGGTGACGTGGGCGCGCAAATCTGCACGAGCCTAAACTTCGTAAACTTTGCGTCCCCCAACAGCCCTGTCAAACGAGCTGTCGAAACGCGCGCGGGCCTAAACTTCCTAAACTTCGGTCGGCGGCAACCCGTCTGCACAGCACTCCTTCATCCGCTGCAGGTACGCGATGCGATCCCGGCCTAGGCCTCGCCAAGCCCGTCCAGATCCGCGTCCGCACGCCCCACGTCGACGAAGCGCGCCCGCAGCCACGATGCCGCCGGCCCCGGCGGCACATCCCGCCGCCAGATCGCGCCGAACCGATACATGCCGCCGGGGCTCTCCGGCATCGCCAGCCGCACCAGCGTGCCGACGACGAGGTCGGGCTCGATCAGCGGCAGCGGCATGTTGCCCCAGCCGATGCCTTCGCGGAGCAATGCGTGCTTGGCGCCCAGGTCGGCCAATCGCCAGGTGCGCGGGCTCATCACCGCGAAGTCGCGGCCGGCGGTGAGCGGCGAGCGGTCGGAAAGCACCAGCTGGACATGGTCGCGCCCCGCACCGGGCGGGATCGGGTTCATCCGGCCGAGCGGGTGATCGGGCGCCGCCACCGGCACCATCGGCACCGATCCCGCGGCCTCGCACTCGATGCCGTTCACGCCCTGCGCCAGCGGCCCGGAAATCCCGAGCACCGCCTTGCCGTCCAGCACCAGGCTGGTGATCGCGCCCAGCGCCTCGACATGGAGCCGCAGCGTCACGGTCGGGAATTCGGCGCGGAAGGCGCGGAGCACTTCGCCCAGCCGACGGGTGGGCAGCATCACGTCGACGGCGAGGTTCACCTCCGCCTCCAGCCCGTCGAGCAGGCCCTTCACCTTGGCGCGCAGCCCGTCGATGCCCTGCGCCACCGTCCGCGCCTCGGCCAGCACCGCCTCGCCCGCAGTGGTGAGGCGGGGCTTCTTGGTGCCCTCGCGGTCGAACAGCAGCACGCCCAGCTGCGCCTCGAGATTGGCGATGCCATAGCTGATGACGGAAACCGCGCGGTTGAGCTGGCGGCCTGCGCCCGCAAAGCTGCCGCTGTCCACCACGGCGAGGAAGATGCGGAGTTGGTCGAAGGTGGGGGTGCCGGGGTTTGACATTTCTAATTCCTGGAACGTTTGCGCCAAACTTATCCGACTGATTGGAGAAGTCGAGCCCGCCTATATCCCGGTCATCGAAACGGCGCCGCAGCCCGGCGCACCCTCACAGGGAGACCCAAGATGATTGAACTTCGCCCCTTTTCGAGCCTCGGCGGCGCCAACCATGGCTGGCTCGACGCAAAGCACCATTTCTCCTTCGCGAACTATTATGATCCGGCCCGGACGAGCTGGGGCAATCTGCGCGTGTGGAACGACGACACGATCGCGCCGCAGTCCGGCTTCCCGCCGCACCCGCACCGCGACATGGAGATCATCACCTATGTCCGCGACGGTGCCATCACCCACCAGGACAATCTTGGCAATCACGGCCGTACCGTCGCCGGCGACGTGCAGGTGATGTCGGCGGGCACCGGCATCGCGCATTCGGAATATAACAAGGAAGACGAGACCACCCGCATCTTCCAGATCTGGATCCAGCCGACCCGCGGCGGCGAGAAGCCGAGCTGGGGCACGCGCCCCTTTCCGAAGACCGATCGTGCCGGCCAGTTCGTGGTGCTGGCGAGCGGCTTCGAGGGCGACGGCGATGCACTGCCGATCCGCACGGATGCTCGGGTCGTGGGCGCGACCCTGCGCGCCGGCGAGACCGCGGAATACACGCTGGGCAGCGATCGCCGCGCCTATCTGGTGCCAGCCACCGGCGCGGTGGAAATCGACGGCGTGCGGGTCAATGCCCGCGACGGCGCAGCGATTAAGGATGCCGAAGTGGTGAAGATCACCGCGATCGAAGACAGCGAGATCGTGATGGTCGACGCGGCCTGAACACAAGGCGGGCGGTACTTCGGTGCCGCCCGCAATGCCTGCTGCACACTAAATTGCATTAACTTGCATCATGCTGATTTAGAAAGAATTGTTGCTGTCGTCTTGGAACGGCAGGAAGCATGGGCGGGTTGTCTCTGTTAACCGCAACAGGGAAACCGTCCTTGAAAAACCATGCCGCCACCACGCGCCCCAGCAGCAACTTCGCGCTGATCTGCTTTTCGCATCTTCGCTGGAACTTTGTCTTCCAGCGACCCCAGCATCTCATGACACGCTTTGCGCGGAACATGGACGTGCTGTTCTGGGAGGAGCCGATCGACGACGACAGCCCTACGCCGTGGTTGGAGCTGCGCGACGAAGGGGCAGGGGTGACGGTTGCCGTGCCCCATCTGCCGGGCAGCATGGGCGGCGATGCGCGGACGGCGGCGCTGCGTGCGCTGCTCGACGATCATGTCGCGGGCGTCGGCGCGCAACTGATCCGCTGGTATTACACGCCGATGATGCTGCCCTTCTCGCGGCATCTGGCTGCGGCCTGCACCGTCTATGACTGCATGGACGAGCTCAAGAACTTCCGCTTCGCCCCGCCCGAGCTGATGCCGCTGGAGCAGGAGCTGTTCGGCCTGGCCGACCTCGTCTTCACCGGCGGCTACAGCCTCTACGAAGCGAAGCGCGAGAGCCATGCGTCGGTGCATCCCTTCCCGTCGAGCGTCGATTCCGCGCATTTCGCCCAAGGGCGCGCGCTGGTGCAGGATGTCGCCGACCAGGCCGGTCTGCCGCGCCCGCGTCTCGGCTTCTACGGCGTCATCGACGAGCGGATGGATCTCGGGCTGATCGCCGCGCTAGCCGATGCGCGGCCTGACTGGACGATCGTGATGGTCGGCCCGGTGGTGAAGATCGATCCGGCAGAGCTGCCGCAGCGGCCCAATATCGCCTGGCTGGGCTCGAAGAGCTATGCCGAGCTGCCGCTCTATGCCGGCGGCTGGGACGTGGCGCTGATGCCGTTCGCGATCAACGAAGCGACACGCTTCATCAGCCCGACCAAGACGCCTGAATATCTCGCGGCGGGCCTGCCGGTCGTCTCGACGCCGATCGTCGACGTGATCCGCCATTATGGCGACGTCGCGGGTGTGTTCGTGGCCGATGGCGCGGCGGCGTTCGTCGACGCCTGCGACCAGGCCCTGGCCTTGCGCCGCACCGGCGACGCCTGGCGCATCGAGGCGGACACGCTGCTTGCCGAGCAGAGCTGGGATCAGGTCGCGGCGCGGATGCTGGGGCTGATCCTCCAAGTGGCCGAGCCCGATCGGCCGCTGCTCAAGCCGGTGCGCAGCGACCACTACGACTATCTGGTGGTGGGCGCCGGTTTTGCAGGATCGGTGATGGCCGAGCGGCTGGCGGCGGATGCCGGCAAACGCGTGCTGGTGATCGACAAGCGCCCGCACATCGCCGGCAACGCCTTCGATCACAAGGATGAGGCCGGGATCCTGATCCACCAATACGGCCCGCACATCTTCCACACCAACAGCGCGGATATCTTCGAGTATCTGTCGCGCTTCACCGAGTGGCGGCAGTACGAACACCGTGTGCTCGCCGAGGTGCGTGGGCAGTTGGTGCCGATTCCGATCAACCGGACGACGCTGAACGCGCTGTTCGGCCTCTCGCTGGAAACCGAGGAAGAGGCGGCCGACTTCCTGGCGGCGCGTGCCGAGCCGGTGACGGTGATCCGCAGCTCCGAAGATGTGGTGATCTCGGCGGTAGGGCGTGAGCTCTATGAGACCTTCTTCCAGGGCTATACCCGCAAGCAATGGGGGATCGATCCCTCGGAGCTCGACAAGAGCGTCACCGCGCGGGTGCCGACCCGCACGAACACCGACGACCGCTATTTCACCGATCGCTTCCAGGCGATGCCGCGCGACGGCTTTACCGCGATGTTCGCCAAGATGCTCGATCATCCGAACATCGACCTCGAACTGGGCGTGACCTTCGAGGAGGCGAAGCGCCGGTTCAGCTTCGATCAGATCGTCTATACCGGGCCGATCGACGAATATTTCGACTTCCGCTTCGGCAAGCTGCCCTACCGCTCGCTGCATTTCGAGCATGTCCATGAGGACCGCGAATGGGCGCAGCCGGTGGCGGTGGTGAACTATCCGGACGAGACGGTGCCGTACACCCGGGTAACCGAGTACAAGCACCTGACCGGCCAGCAGGCGCCGAACACCAGCCTGACCTATGAGTATCCCAGCGCGGAAGGGGACCCGTACTACCCGATCCCGCGGCCGGAGAACCAGGCGCTGTTCAAGCAGTACGAGGCCCTGGCCGAGGCGACCCAGGGCGTGCTGTTCGTTGGCCGACTGGCGACCTACCGCTACTACAATATGGACCAGGTGGTGGGGCAGGCGCTCGCCACCTACCGCCGCCACATCGCCGAGGAGCGCGAGCCCGCGCCGTTGAAGGCCGCGGCGCTGGCGGAGTGATTGAATGCTCCCGCCCGCAAGTCCCCTCCCGCTTGCGGGAGGGGGGGATTGAAGGCGGGAGGTGCGTTTGGCGCGTTACGCCGCCTTCGCCGAGCCATCAGATGCGCTCGGGCGGTCTTTGCCCTTCTCTACCGCGATAATCGGCCAGTGCGGCGCCTTGTCGTCGAGCGTGCGCAACAGACGGAGGAACTCGACTTCGGTATCGTCATAGGGGACGCCGCCGGCGTCGAAGATGTCATGGAACCACTTGTCCTTGAGCCCTGCGAGATTCGGGTTTTCCCAGGCCGCCCAGGGCAGGTGGGTCTGCGTCTTGCCGCGCACCAGGCCCCAGCAGAAGGCACCCACATGCTTGGCTTTGGCAACCGGCAGGATCGCCTCGAAGGTGCTCCCCGCCGGGCGCGCCATGAATTCGGTGCACCACATCGGCCGGTTGAACACGCTCAGCCAGTCGATCCGCTGCGCGAAATCCTCGGCGGTGCCGTAATTGTGGAACGAGATCACGTCCGACAGACCCGTCTGCGCCTGCTGCAGCGGCGTGAGCAGCTCGGGCGACGACCAGTCGCCCAGCCAGATGCCGCTGGTGAGGGGCTGGACGGGACGCATGCTGCGCGCCCAGTCGAACGCGTCGACCAGCAGCGGCAGCACCAGATCGGCCTTGGCGCCAAGCTCGCCGGCGTCGCAGAGCGAGACTTCCGGGCCGTTGTCCGGCTCGTTCCAGATATCCCAGGCGAGCACGCGGCGATCGGCGCGGAAACGGCCGACCACGCCCTTGATATAGCCCTCCAGCCGCGGCCGCTGGGCGGGATCGCGCAGCGCCGGGATGCCGGGCGACTGCACCCAGCCCGAATTGTGCACGCCGGGCGTCGGCGCCGGCTGCGGCCCGAGCGCCGGATCGGGATGCCAGCAGGAATCGAACAGCACCAGCATCACCCGGATGCCATATCCCTCCGCCACGGCCAGCAGCGTGTCGATGCGCTTGAGAAAGCCCTGCGGGTCTTCGGCCCAGAGCAGGTCGTGCAGATACACGCGCACCGCGTTCATGCCGACGTCGGCCGCCAGTGCCAGCTCGGCGTGGATCGCCGCGATGTCGAACGTGGCTGCCTGCCACATCTCGAGCTGGTTGATCGCGTTCGAGGGCGTGAAGTTGCAACCCATCGCCCAGGGTTGCTGCGCGAACCACGCTTTCGCTTCGGTTTCCGTCCAACGACCAGCCATCGCCTCGAACTCCGTCAACACCCGTCCCGACATCGTTTCACAACCCTTGATAACAATGTGATTTTTATAGGCGGAGAAGTGAATTGCGGATGTACCCGCTACGCGCTTCTTCGGAGGGAGGTGGGACGCTTTTGCGACGAGCCGAGCCGGCCGACTAACCCAGATTGGTCGCGAGCGGCGCTTTGCCGCCGGGGGCGTCGATGAGCGCGCCCATGCCGCCACTCGAACTCTGGGGCGGTGCCGAGTGCACCGTGAACCGGGTCGGGGACCAATTCCGCGACCAGATGATCGAGACCGGACACCATGATCGGCTGGAGGATCTGGATCGCGTCGCCGCCTTGGGCGTGGCGGCACTGCGCTTCCCGCTGCTGTGGGAGCGCGTCTGCCCGGACGATCCAGGCCGCTGCGACTGGACATGGACCGACAGCCGGCTGGCGCGGATCCGCGAACGCAGCATGCGGCCGATCGCCGGACTGGTCCATCATGGCAGCGGCCCGCGGCGCACCGATCTGCTCGATCCCGATTTCGGCGTGAAGCTGGGCGACTATGCGGCGCGCGTCGCCGAACGCTACCCCTGGATCGCGGACTGGACGCCGGTGAACGAACCGCTGACTACCGCCAGGTTCGCTGCGCTCTATGGCCACTGGTATCCGCACGCCCGCGACGAGGGCAGCTTCTGGCGAGCGCTGGTCCACCAGGTCGAAGGTGTGGTCTGCGCCATGGCGGCGGTGCGGGCGGTGCGGCCGGACGCGCGGCTGATCCAGACCGACGATCTCGGCAAGACCTATGGCACACCCGGCACGCAGGCGCAGGTCGCCTTCGATAATGACCGGCGCTGGATGGGGTGGGACTTGCTGTGCGGCCGCGTCGTCCCCGGCCATGCGCTGTGGGAGCGGCTGGCCGGTTTCGGACTTGCCGAGAAGCTGGAGATGCTCGCCGACGCGCCCTGTCCGCCGGACGTGATCGGCATCAACCATTATCTCACCAGCGACAGATTCCTGGACGAGAATGTCTCTGCCTATCCGCCGGCGATGCACGGGGGCAACGGCAGCATTGCCTATGTCGATACCGAGGCGGTGCGGGTACTCGACCCGGCGCCGGACGGACTTGCCAACGCGCTGGCCGAAGCCTGGGCGCGCTACCGCATCCCGATCGCGATCACCGAAGTCCATAACGGCTGCACCCGCGAGGAGCAGATGCGCTGGATGCGGGACGCGTGGGACGATGCCGAGGCCGCGCGCGGCGACGGCGTCGAGGTGGAGGCGGTGACGGCCTGGTCGTTGTTCGGCGCCTCGGGCTGGAACACGCTGCTCACCGCGCCGGGCGTGTATGAGCCCGGGGTATTCGATATGCGTGGAGGCGAGCCTCGGCCGACGGCGATGGTGCCGCTGCTACAGGCGTTGGCCCGCGGCGAGCGGCAGGACCATCCCGCGCTCGACGGTGCCGGGTGGTGGCGGCGCGCGCTGCGCGTGACCCATCATCCCAGGCCGCATCCCGAGCCCCGCACGCGCCCTGGAAGGAAGGCGGGATCGCGGCGCCCCTTGCTGATCGCCGGCGCGACCGGCACGCTGGCGCAGGCGCTCGCCCGTAGCTGCGAGGTCCGCGGGCTCGCCCATGTCCTCACCGATCGCGGAATGCTCGACCTGAGCGACGAAGCCTCGATCACCGCCGCGCTCGAAAAGCATCGGCCCTGGGCGGTGATCAATGCCGCCGGCTGGGTGCGCGTCGACGACGCGGAGGACGACGAGGCGGCGTGTTTCGCCGCCAACTGCCTGGGCGCGACCGCGCTCGCGATAGCGGCGTCCGCGCACGACATCGCGACGGTCAGTTTCTCCAGCGACCTGGTGTTCGACGGAGCGCTGAACCGGCCGTACACCGAAGCAGATACTTGCGCTCCACTCGGTGCCTATGGCCGCAGCAAGGCGGCGATGGAGGCTGCGATCGGCGCCCTTTCCGGTCGTCACCTGATCGTGCGGACGGCGGCGTTCTTTTCCCCCTGGGACCAGCATAACTTCGCGGTTCACGCGGTGGAGGCGTTGTCGGCGGGGCGGCGGTTCGCGGCGGCGGAGGACCAGATCGTGTCGCCCGCCTATGTGCCCGACCTCTGCAACGCTGTGCTTGACGAACTGATCGACGGAACGAGCGGAATCCTGCACCTCGCCAACGGCGGGGCGGTGAGTTGGGCGGACTTTGCCATGTGGGTAGCCGAAGCCTGCGGGCTGCCGGCCCGGCTCGTCGATGCGATCCCCGGCGCCACGCTCGGCTGGAAGGCCGCGCGTCCTCGCCATGTGCCGCTCGCCAGTCAGCGCATGCCTAGCCTGGACGCTGCGCTGCAGGCCTTCGCCACCGCGCCGGAAGTGCTCGAACGCATCCAGCGAGCCGGGCAGGGGGCCGAGGCGTTGCAATCGGCCTGAGCCCGCCGCTCCGGCAAAGCCCCTCTTGCGCTGGGCAGCCGGAGCGCCGATGTAGTCGCGGGCAATAAACAACCACGAGATCATCCCACATGCATCCGCTTTCCGGTCAGATGACCATCGATCCCGTTACCGGCGCACTCGTTCCCATCGTCATCGAGCAGTCGAGCCGCGGTGAGCGCAGCTTCGACATCTATTCGCGCCTCCTGCGGGAGCGGATCGTGTTCGTCACCGGCCAGGTCGAAGACCATATGGCCTCGCTGATAACCGCCCAGCTGCTGTTCCTCGAATCGGAAAATCCGAAGAAGGACATCTGGATGTACATCAATTCGCCGGGCGGCGTGGTTACGGCGGGCATGGCGATCCACGACACGATGCAGTATATCCGTCCGCGCGTCGGCACGGTGTGCATCGGCCAGGCGGCGTCGATGGGCTCGTTCCTCCTCGCCTCGGGTGAGCCGGGCCTGCGCGTGGCGCTGACCAATGCCCGCATCATGCTTCACCAGCCCTCGGGCGGTGCCCAGGGCATGGCGTCCGACATCGAGATCCAGGCCAAGGAAATCCTGCGGATCCGCGCGCGCATGAACGCGCTCTATGCGAAGTATACCGGCCAGCCGATCGAGAAGATCGAGACGACGATGGACCGCGATTCGTTCTTCGAAGCCGAGGAGGCCAAGGCCTTCGGCATCGTCGACGAGGTGTATGAGAAGCGCCCGGTGCCGAGCGAGGATGCGGCAGCGGCAAATTAACACTATATCCCTATCCTCGGCCGCCTGATGATTCCCGGTGCATGGAACGTCAGGCGGGCGGGGCGATTTATGGATTGCCGGAATTTCGCCTGCGTGTAGGATGGCAGGCGAGCGTTACGCGCCCGAGGCGCGAAGGATGGATTGAATGACTAAGCTCAGCGGCGGTGACTCCAAGAGCACGCTCTATTGCTCCTTCTGCGGCAAGAGCCAGCACGAGGTGCGCAAGCTCATCGCCGGCCCGACCGTGTTCATCTGCGATGAATGCGTCGAGCTGTGCAACGACATCATCCGTGAGGAAACCAAGTCCTCGCTGGTATCGAAGAAGGACGGGGGCGTCCCCTCGCCGCAGGAAATCTGCGACGTGCTCGACGATTACGTCATCGGCCAGAAGAAGGCGAAGCGCGTCCTCTCGGTCGCGGTGCACAACCATTACAAGCGGCTGAACCACGGCGCCAAGGGTGCCGATGTCGAGCTCGCCAAGTCGAACATCCTGCTCGTCGGCCCTACCGGCTGCGGCAAGACGCTGCTGGCGCAGACGCTGGCGCGCATCCTCGACGTGCCGTTCACCATGGCGGATGCCACCACGCTCACCGAAGCCGGCTATGTCGGCGAGGACGTGGAGAACATCATCCTCAAGCTGCTCCAGGCCTCCGACTACAACGTCGAGCGGGCGCAGCGCGGCATCGTGTACATCGACGAGATCGACAAGATCAGCCGCAAGGCCGAGAATCCGTCGATCACGCGCGATGTGTCGGGCGAGGGCGTGCAGCAGGCACTGCTCAAGCTGATGGAAGGCACGACTGCAAGCGTTCCGCCGCAGGGTGGCCGCAAGCACCCGCAGCAGGAATTCCTGCAGGTGGACACGACCAACATCCTGTTCATCTGCGGCGGCGCCTTCTCGGGCCTCGAGAAGATCATCGGCGATCGTCTGCAGGGCAAGTCTATCGGCTTCGGCGCGCATGTCGCCGCACCCGACGAGCGCCGCACCGGCGAGCTGCTGCGCCAGACCGAGCCGGAGGATCTCCTCAAGTTCGGCCTGATCCCTGAATTCGTCGGTCGTCTGCCGGTGATCGCGACGCTCGAAGACCTCGACGTCGAGGCGCTGATCAAGATCCTGACCGAGCCGAAGAACGCCCTGGTCAAACAGTATCAGAAGCTGTTCGACATGGAGGCGGTCAAGCTCGGCTTCACCGACGACGCGCTCACCGCCGTCTCGAAGAAGGCGATCGAGCGCAAGACCGGCGCGCGTGGTCTGCGCTCGATCCTCGAAGGCATCCTGCTCGACACGATGTTCGATCTGCCCAGCATGGACGGTGTCGACGAAGTGGTGGTCGACAAGGACGTGGTCGAGGGCCGCAAGGAGCCGGTTCGCATCTACGCCAAGAAGGAAAAGGCCGGCAGCGCCGCCTGATCCTTCCAACGGGCTATCCAACAGAAGGCGCGCGGGTCACGAGACCCGCGCGCTTTCTTTTTGTCAGCGTGCCGTCGCCGTCTTGCGCGTCGCCTTGCGCCGGCCGTTCAGCAGCAGCAGCAACAGGCTGGATCGGCGCACGACCAGCAGGTGGAAGTAATACAGGATCAGCAGCGCGACCGGTGCAATGACAGCCATCGCCTGCCACGGGCCGATGCCGGTGGGATAGAGCAGCCACAGCAGCCCCAGGATCGCGGGTACGTGCAGCAGATAGATGGTGTAGCTGGCGTTCGACAGGTCCGCTTGCCACTTGTGGCAGTGCCGCAGCGAGAAGGCGCTTCGGAACACCAGCGAGGTCACGGCAAAACCGACGATTGGCCGCGCGACGAAGAAGATCAGCATCCGCAGCTTGCCGTCGGCGATCACTGCGACCGCCGCGAGATCGAGGATCGCCAGCATCACCGCGACCGCGTAGACCGCACGGGGCGGGGACAGGAGCAGATCACGCACCGCCTGCACCCGGAACGCGGCGTGGCCCAGCGCGTAGAAGAAGCAGAAATAGGTGGTCTGGCGCAGCAGGAAGGCAATGGACTGCAATCCCACCACGTGCAGCGCCTTGCCCGTTGCCCATATCGCCAGCGAAGCGCCTAGCCCTGCCACCCAGAGCGCGGCAACGGTAGAAAGCGGCCGGCGCGCAGCGAAGCGCCCGAACGCCTCTACCCGCCGGTCCTGGGCCTGCAGCGCGAAGGTGAGCGGTACGTAGAGCGCGAGCGCGATCAGGAACCACATGTGCATGTGCCAGTCGCTGGGCTGCCAGGGGAGATAGCCCCCCATGAAGCCGGGCTGCTTCGCGAGATCGGCGATCAGGACGTGCGACAGCGGCACCGCCGCGGCCAGCCCCACGGCCAGCGGCACCAGCAGCATCACCAGCCGGCGTCGAATCCAGTCGGCGGGCTCCGCCTTGCCGATCGTCAGCGCGGCGAAGAAACCGGAAATCGTGAAGAACGCCTCCATCCTGCACAGATGGGATGCGTCTTCGATCATGTTGAACGCGGTGATGTCCGAGAGCGCGGCACAATGAACGATCAGTCCCGTGGTCAACAGTGCGCCACGCCAAACGTCCATGCCATAGATGCGCTCGGGCGACCCTCCTTGCGCTGGTTTCATCCTTGTATCCCCCCTGTTCGAGCAGGCCGGAGCCCGGCCCGCTGATCGGGCTTTAGGGGAGGGGGATATGATCTTACAACGCCAAGAAGTTCTTTATGCTGAACAAATTTCTCACATATGTAAGAATGCTGTTCGCTTATGAGACAATGTCGGCAGCTGTAATGCCTGCGACGCCGATCGTGGACGAGAGGGACTGGCCGAACGAAGCCTATTTCTCGGGTGAAGGCGTCGCTCGCGCGTCGTCCAGTTGCAGCGGCCAGTCCAAGCCATGCAGAAGCTCGACGAACGCTCCTTCCAGTTTCGCCGAGCGCGCCCAGCTGGCGCGCGCGGCCACTAGCCAGGTGCCGCCGGCCGGGCAGAACAGATAGCTTTCGGACGTCAACGGTTGCTCCTTGCCATCGAGCGTCCCGGTCATGTTGAAGTGGGCGTGATAGGCAACATCGGGGGTGTGGCCGGAGGGCGAGGGCCAGCGATCCTGCGCCACCAGCTTCACGTCGGAATAGTTTTGAGCGACGTTGCGCTCGATCTCGGCGAACGATTCGGCGCAATCGCGATCCGGGGTGGCTGGGTAGACGTACAGCGTCACGAAGCCGAGCTCGCCGCCTCGACGCAGCGAATAGCCGGCGCTGACGTCGAGCTGCTCGGCATCATAGGCGTGGATGCGGGTTCGCAGCGCGTTCCCCAGCCGCTCGGGGAAGGTCATGCCGCTGGCGGAGTGCGTCCAGTCGCCCTCGATGCGCAGGTCTTCCTGCGCGCGGGCGGGCAGCGCCGCGAACATCAGGGCGGGCCCCAGAATCAGGCCGCGAAGCAGTGTCATTCGTCACCCCAGCAGTCATGCGCATCTCGTTGCGCGCGCCCGAAGGTCGCAGAGGCTCGCGTGGGTTGCAAGCGGAGCCATGCCGGTTGGGTCAGAAGATGCGGGGCACGAAGCGCTTCACGCGGGCCGCGTAGGCTTCATATTGGGGGCCGAACCGTGCGTGCAGCAGGGCTTCCTCTTCGACCATGCGGATCCAGGTGCCCCAGGCGAACAGAGGCAGACCGAGCATCAGTCCGCGCCAGTGGCCGAAGGCGGTCGCCATCGCCAGCAGCATTGCCAGCAGCCCTGTGTAGATCGGGTGCCGGATGATGGCGAAAGGCCCCCAGGTGACGAGATCATGGTCGCGCCGGGTTCTGGCCGCGAAGCTCCAGTTGCTGCCCATCGCCGCCGCCGCGGACAGGAACAGCCAGATACAGGCCCCGACGAGCAAGGCTACCACGACCGCCTGACCGAGCGAGGCGGCCGATGCCGCCAGCAGCGTCGGCCGCAAGGGGCCGAAGGCGACGAGAAAGAAACCCGCGCCCTGCAGCCAGATTCCCCGGCTAGATCGGCTGCTGACCCGCGCCCCGGCCTCGCCACGCCGATATCGCCGGAAGCGGACGAATAGCAGTGCCGCGACGAAGCCTGCCAGCCCCACCAGCAGCGTGACCAGTGCCGGTAAACCGATGGGCGCGGGCGCCACGATCGCGATCATCGTTCTTTCGTCCAGTGCTGGAGGGCCTCCACCGCTTCCGAGCGGCGGAGAATATGTGCGTTCGGATCGAGCACCACATGCGCGCCTGCCGGCACCGTAAGCGTCGTGGTTCCCCCTAGCATCGCCACCCGCTGCAGCTTGCCGTCGATGGCCAGGTCTACGGGAAGCGGGAACGGCCGGCCGGTCGCCGTTTTCCAGCGGAGCGTCAGCCGGTTGCCGGTGCGTTCGTTCACCAGCTCGGGCAAGTCGGCCTGGTAGAGGTAGGCGTCGAAGAACCATTGCAGGTCCTGTCCGGTCACCTGCTTTACGATGCCAATATATTCAGGCGTGGTGCCGAAGCGCGGCTGGAAATTTCCCGGCTTGGGGTCTGGTCGGCCATAGACGATCCGCCGCGTCGCTTCGAAGAACTGATCGTCGCCGATCAGGTAGCGCAGCGTGTGGAGGACCCAGGCGCCCTTGTAATAGATATCTTGGCCGGGGCCGCCCTTGTCTTCCTCATACACCTCTTCTTCGGTGCGGATCTTGCCCGCTACGATCGGCGCCTTGTTACGGATGGCCAGGCGATACTGGTCCATCATCGCAGCATAGCGGGCATCGCCCTCGCGCCACTGGCCGTAGAGCGGCTGCATATATTGGGTATAGCCCTCGTGGAGCCAGTAATCGTCCCAGTTGGCCGCGGTCAGCTGGTTGCCGAACCATTCATGGCCGAGCTCGTGCTGGAAGATTTCGTCGAAGCCGGACGGCGTCTTGCGGTAGTTGTTGCCATAGGCGTTGATCGTCTGGTGCTCCATGCCCATGTGCGGCGTCTCGACCACGCCGAGCTTCTCGTCGCCCCAGGGGAAGGGGCCGATCATGCTCTCGTAGAAATCGACTGTCGGCGCGAACTCGGCGAAGAGGGCCTTGGCCTTGGCTTCGCGGCCGGGCAGGTACCAATAGTGCAGCGGGAAGCTGTTGCCGAAGCGGCTCTTATATTCGGCGGTCAGCTCCTGATAGGGGCCGATGTTGAGCGCTACGTCATAGGGATTGGGGCTCTTCGCGCGCCAGTGCCAGGTGGTGCGGCCATCGGCAAGCGTCTCCACCCGCAACAGCTTGCCGTTGGAGGGGGCCTTCAGCCCGGCGGGCACGGTTATGTGGAGGTCGACCAGCGTGGGCTCGCCCTGGGGGAAATCGAGGCACGGCCAGAACAGATCGCAGCCATAGCCTTCCGCGGTGGTGGCGATCCAGGGCTTCTTGTCGCCGGGCGTGGTCGCCCAGACGAGGCCGTCGTCCCAAGGCGCGCGCACCGCGACATGTGGCGTGCCGCCATAGGCGATCTCGGCGACCACCTTGTCGCCCGCCTTGAGCGGGCGGGGCAGGGTGATGAATAGCCGGCCTTCGGGGTTGCGCCACTGCGCCGGTGCCAGCGGCTTGCCGTCGACCTTGATCGCGCTGACCGGCAGGTTGCGGTCGAGGTCGATCAGCAGCTCGCGCTGCGGGGCGCTGGTGCGCAGGGTGAGCGTAGCGGTGCCGCGCAGGCCGTAGCTGGCCGGCAGTATTTCGATCGCGAGATCGACATGCTCGAGCCGCAGTGCGGCCCGTTCGGGGGCAATCACGCCGCCCGATGCCTGGGTCGTCGGCGTAATCGGTTCGCCGCGCTTCTGCGCCTGTGCCTGGCTGATCGTCGCCGCGAGCGCAGCCACGGCAATCGCAATCCTCGAACTTTTCAACACGTCCCCCAGAAACACGCGATGCCGTTCCAGCCGCGAATCGCTCATCGGCGGGCATGATAGCGATGCGACGGCGCGACGCGAGGGGCGGAAGTGCGCTTGCAGGCTGGCGTTTTCCACCGCAATCTGGGTTAATGCCGCCACGCGATTGATGCGCTCGTTCCAGGCCCCATATATAAGGTCTATGGTGCCCCTTCTCGGGGCAGACCCGGAGTTTTCATGAAGCAGTCCTATCCCGTCCTGCCGCTTCGCGACATCGTCGTCTTCCCGCACATGATCGTGCCGCTGTTCGTCGGCCGTGACAAGTCGGTCGCGGCGCTGGAAGCGGCGATGGCTGCCGACAAGGAGATTTTCCTCGTCGCGCAGCTCGATCCGGCCGAGGACGATCCCGGCCGCGAGGATCTCTACGATACCGGCGTTTCCGCCGAAGTGCTCCAGCTGCTCAAGCTGCCCGACGGCACCGTGCGCGTGCTCGTCGCCGGCAAGGAGCGCGGCAACCTGCTCTCGATCGAGGAGACCGGCGCCTATCTCACCGCCCATGTCGAGGCGGTGGAAGCGGGCGATACTTCGCTCGAAGTCGCCCAGGAAGGCGTCGACGAGTCCGTTTCCAACCTGAAGCCCGAGGACCTCAGCCCCGAGTTGAAGGCGCTGATGCGCTCGGTCGTCGAGCAGTTCGAGAACTACGCCAAGCTCAACCGCAAGCTGCCTGCCGAAACCGCGGTGCAGCTGGGCGAGCTGGAGGATCCGTCGCGCCTCGCCGATGCGGTCGCCGCCAATATCTCGGTCAAGGTTGCCGACAAGCAGGCGCTGCTGGTCGAGAACGATCCCCAGAAGCGCCTGGAGATGGTGTTCGCCTTCATGGAAGGCGAGCTGGGCGTGCTGCAGGTCGAGAAGAAGATCCGCAGCCGCGTCAAGCGCCAGATGGAGAAGACGCAGCGCGAATACTACCTCAACGAGCAGCTCAAGGCGATCCAGCGCGAGCTGGGCAATGAGGGCGAAGAGGGCGAGGGCGACGAGGTCGCCGAACTCACCCAGAAGATCGCCACGCTCAAGCTCTCCAAGGAAGCGCGCGCCAAGGCGCAGGGCGAGCTGAAGAAGCTCAAGACGATGGCGCCGATGTCGGCCGAGGCCACCGTCGTGCGCAACTATCTCGACGTGCTGCTGGGCCTGCCCTGGGGCAAGAAGTCCAAGCTGAAGAAGGACATCGCCGAGGCGCAGGGCGTGCTCGACCAGGACCATTATGCCCTGGAGAAGGTGAAGGACCGGATCGTCGAATATCTCGCGGTCCAGGCGCGCACCAACAAGCTGAAGGGGCCGATCCTGTGCCTCGTCGGCCCGCCGGGCGTGGGCAAGACCTCGCTGGGCAAGAGCATCGCGAAGGCGACGGGCCGCGAGTTCATCCGCCAGTCGCTGGGCGGCGTGCGCGACGAAGCCGAGATTCGCGGCCATCGTCGTACGTACATCGGCTCGCTGCCGGGCAAGATCGTGTCGAACCTGAAAAAGGCCGGCACCTCGAACCCGCTGTTCCTGCTTGATGAGATCGACAAGCTCGGCCAGGATTTCCGCGGCGATCCCGCCTCTGCGCTGCTCGAGGTGCTGGATCCGGAGCAGAACAGCAAGTTCAACGACCATTATCTGGAGATCGACATCGATCTTTCGGACATCATGTTCGTGTGCACGGCCAACTCGCTCAACTTGCCGCAGCCTTTGCTCGACCGCATGGAAATCATCCGGCTGGAAGGGTACACCGAGGACGAGAAGGTCGAGATCGCCGAGCGCCATCTGGTTGCCAAGCAGGTCGATGCGCATGGTTTGAAGGACGGTGAGTTCACGCTCACCAACGCGGGCCTGCGCGACCTGATCCGCTATTACACTCGCGAGGCGGGCGTGCGTACGCTGGAGCGCGAGATCGCCAAGCTCGCCCGCAAGAGCCTGCGCAAGATCCTCGAGGGCAAGGAGACCCAGGTCACCATCACCCCCGAGAACCTTGCCGACTATGCCGGTGTGCGGAAGTACCGCTTCGGCGTGGGCGAGGAGGAGCACCAGATCGGTGCGGTCACCGGCCTCGCCTGGACCGAAGTGGGCGGCGAGCTGCTGACCATCGAGAGCGTCACCGTACCCGGCAAGGGCGCGATCAAGACGACCGGCAAGCTGGGCGACGTGATGAAGGAATCGGTGGAAGCCGCGTTCAGCTTCGTCCGCGCGCGCAGCCCGAGCTATGGCATCAAGCCGAGCCTGTTTGCGCGGAAGGACATCCACGTCCACCTGCCCGAAGGCGCGGTACCGAAGGATGGCCCGTCGGCGGGTATCGGTCTGGTCACCTCGATCGTCTCGACGCTCACCGGCGTCGCTGTCCGCAAGGATGTGGCGATGACCGGCGAAGTGACGCTGCGCGGACGCGTGCTGCCGATCGGCGGGCTTAAGGAGAAGCTTCTCGCGGCGCTGCGGGGCGGCATCAAGATGGTGCTGATCCCCGAGGAGAACGAGAAGGATCTTGCGGAAATCCCGGCGAACATCCGAGAAGGCCTTGAGATTGTCCCGGTTTCGCACGTCGATGAGGTTTTGCGGCTTGCGCTGACCGAGCCGCTTACCGCAATCGACTGGTCCGATGCAGACGAACTCGCTACCCAGCCGCCCGTCGGCGTGCCGGCGATCGGAGATGCTTTGCATCATTGACATGACGTAACTTTTCTGACGCAATTCGCGCCGAAAGACTTTGACTCCGGCGGCTCGCCCGTGCTGACTCGCACGCCAGCGCAGCCGCCGCGACTCATTCGGCTATCCAATCCAATCAACGCGGTATCCCGCACAATATCAGGGGGTTTGCACCAGCATGAACAAGCAAGAGCTGATCGGTCAGGTCGCGGATGTATCGGGTCTGGCCAAGGGCGACGCGGTGAAGGCCGTCGAAGCGGTATTCGACGTGATCACCGGCGCGCTCAAGAAGGGCGATGAAGTCCGCCTCGTCGGCTTCGGCACCTTCTCGGTCAGCAAGCGCAAGGCCTCGACCGGCCGCAACCCGCGCACCGGCGAGGAAATGACCATCAAGGCTTCGAACCAGCCCAAGTTCAAGCCGGGCAAGGTCCTGAAGGATTCGGTCAACTAAGCACCGAAAAATTTGCGAGCGGAGTGCGAAACGGGGCTGGACAGGCCCGCATCGGCACCGTAAAGGCCCGCTTCCCGTTTCGGCCGCAGGGTTTCACCCAAAGGCCAATGGGCGCGTAGCTCAGTGGTAGAGCACTGTGTTCACACCGCAGGGGTCGCTGGTTCAATCCCAGCCGCGCCCACCATGTAGAGAAGCCCGCTGGACCCTAGGTTCGGCGGGCTTTTTCGTTGTGCAGTGCAACGGGCAGCGTTAGGCGCTCTTCCATACCCGATCGCCGGTTCTATCGACCTCTGCGCGGGGCATGCGGAGGAGGCGGTTTCGATGTTGTGGGCAGGGGCGACGGTTGCGGCGGCGGCCTTCCAGGTGGCGCGTAACGCCTTTCAGCGCGGGATGATGGCGTCCAGCGGACCCTGGGGGGCGACGCTGGTGCGGTTCCTGTTCGGGCTGCCTTTTTCGACCGCGCTGATGCTGGGCGCCATCGCTTTCGCCGGCCCGGCCAATCTCCACCCGCATCTCGGCTGGGCCTTCTGGTGGCCGGCGCTGCTCGGCGCGCTGGCGCAGGTGCTCGCCACCGCCGCCTTGCTCCAGGCGATGCACCATGCCGGCTTCGCGGTCGGTACCGCGCTCCAGCAGAGCTCGGTGCCGCTCGCCGCATTGGCGGGGCTGCTGGTGTTCGGGGACACGCTGAGCGCGCTCGGCTGGCTGGGCGTGGCGGTGACGACCGCAGGGCTGGCGGTGCTGGTCTGGCCACGCAAGGTCGGCGGGGAGGGGAGGCTGCTCCCCGGCGTGGTGTTCGGGACGCTTTCCGGCCTGTTGTTCGGCCTTGCGCTCAACGGCTTCCGCCATGCCGGGCTTGCATTGGAGCCGGCGCACCCCTTCTTCGCGGCGATGACCAGCGTCACACTGGTGCAGGCGGTGCAGACCGTTGGCCTCGTCGCTTTCCTGCTATGGCGCGATCCGGCCGCCTTGCGCGCGGTGATCGCCGGATGGCGCGGATCGCTGGGTGCCGGGCTGTTCGGGGCGCTGGCCTCGTCGGGCTGGTTCTTCGCGCTCAACCTGGCACCGGCGGCAGCGGTGCGCTCGCTCGGCGTTGTCGAAATGCCGATCGCCGCGGTTGCCGGGCATCGGCTGTTTCGCGAGGCGCTCAGCATGCGGCAGGCGATCGCAGGGCTGGCGGTCTGTATCGGCGTGGTACTTACCGCCGGGCTTTGAGTTTGCGGAGGCCGACCGTCTTGGGTTGAACATTGCCGCGATGGCGATGTCGGCGCGCCGTCCCGCGCCGTCCCGCGCCGTCCCGCGCCGCGCGGCGGCAAGCGGCGGGTGTCGCGGACGTGTAATTTTAACGTCTCCAATCTGTCATCATATCCGCATCATCGAGTCATTTGCTCCGTCTAGTGCCCCGCTTGGGCGCAAGAGGGGCATCGCACGCATCGCCACGCGCCCGGTTCACAACGAAGACGGGAGAAATTGCGCGATGGCGAGCTTCAAGCGCTACGGCCTCATGTTCATGACGACAGCCGCGACGGCGGCACTCTCCGCCTGCAACGGCGCGGACAATGTGGCATCGCCGGGAGCAGGCAGCGTCGTAATCGTCGCACCGACGCCGACGCCCACCCCCGTGCCAACCCCTGCGCCGACCGCGGACATCACCGCAGCGCAGTTCGCCGCCCAAACCACCGTCAACGGCATCTCGATCACCGCCGACGAGCAGCTCGCGCTGGTGAAGGGCGGCACCAACAACAATGTGAACGGCACGAGCACGGGTATCACCGGCCTGTTCCCGGCGACCGCCACCTCGCTCTCTGCCGCGCTTGATCCCTCGTCGCTGGGGAGCTTCTTCACCAGCACCAACTATGTTGGCGCGCTCAACGGCCCGACCGACACCGCCTTCCAGCAATGGACCTGCAACTCCACCACCGCGAACTTCGGCGGTACCGGTGCCGCCTGTACCGCGGTGCCGGCGGTCGGCACCGGCGGTTCTGCAGCGGCTTGCCCGACGGGTACGACCGACGACGGGCTGGTGCAGACCTTCCGCGCCTGCCGTCTGCCGGCGGCGATCACCAGCGACCTGACGCTGCCGAAGGTCGCCGGCGTGTTCTACCGCCTGCGCGGCCAGACCGAAGTCGGCACCGATCAGGGCGCGAGCGGCGGCACGGGCGTGACGCTGACGATCGAGCCCGGCGTCGTCATCGCCGCGGATTCGAGCGAGGCGACCAACGACCTGCTGCTGGTCAATCGCGGTTCGAAGATCCAGGCGGTCGGCACCCGCGAGGCACCGATCATCTTCACCTCGCAGCAGAACCTCGCCACCAACGGCGTGAGCGATGCGACCCAGGGCCAGTGGGGCGGCATCATCCTGCTCGGCCGCGCGCGCACCGCGGTCTGCGCCGCCGGCACCGGCGGGACCAATCCGACGCCGTGCCAGCTGGCGATCGAAGGCGTTACCGGCCGCTTCTACGGCGGTACCAACGATGCCGACAGCAGCGGCCAGATGTCCTATGTCCAGATCCGCTATTCGGGCATCGCCATCTCGGACGGCAACGAGCTGCAGGGCCTGACACTCGGCGCGGTGGGCTCGGGCACGGTGCTCGATCACATCCAGAGCCACAACTCGGCCGATGACGGCATCGAGATCTTCGGCGGCGCGGCGAACATCAAGTACATCGCGGTCACCGGCGCAGACGATGACGGCTTCGACGTCGACAATGGCTGGCGCGGCTTCATGCAGTTCATGATCGCGGCGCAGAAGGTTTCGGGCGCGACGGCCGACTCCTTCTCGACCGAAATCGATTCGAACAACGCCGAAGACCTGCTGCCCCGCACCTGGGGTCGCTACGCCAACTTCACCTTCCTCCAGACCGCGAACGCCCCGGCGGCGATCCGCCTGCGGGGCGGCGCCGACATGACCTTCGTCAACGGTGTGGTGAAGACGCCGTCGAACGTCGCCTGTGTCAATCTCGTCGCCGGCGAGACCAGCGCGACCGATCGCTCGACGATCCGCGCCAAGAACGACGCGCTGCAGGACCAGGGCCCGCCGGTGTTCAACTCGGTGTTCTTCGCCTGCAACGGCCGCTGAGGCCGCAGGGACCCGCGAACCCGAGCCGGGGTGGTGCGCGCCACCACCCCGGCATCGCACGACCTTTCAAGACTGGATGACCCGGCCATGCAGCGACGCCATGCCTACGCCACGCTTCTTCTTCTGACGTCCCAGCTCGTGCCGGCGGCGGCGCTCGCCCAAAGCGCGGCTGCGCCCGCGCTGACCCCGGCAGCCCCTGCGGCGAACCCGCAGGACACGACCGAGCCGCAGGACGCGCAGCCGCCGGTCGAGGTCTCCGCGCCGGGCTTCGACGGCTCCGTGCCGCAGGAGATCGTCGTCACCGGTCGCTACATTCCCAACGTCGTCCGCGCGACGCCGCAGGTCGTATCGGTCCTGTCGAGCGAGGACATCGCCCGCACCGGCGAAGGCGACATTGCCGGCGCGCTCAGCCGCGTCACCGGCCTCAGCGTGGTCGGTGGCGGCTTCGTCTATGTCCGCGGCCTCGGTGACCGCTATTCCTCGTCGCTGCTCAACGGCTCGCCGCTGCCGAGCCCCGAGCCGCTGCGCCGCTCGGTACCGCTCGACATCTTCCCGACCACGATCGTCGGCTCGGCGCTCGTCCAGAAGACCTATTCGGTCAATTATCCGGGCGAGTTCGGCGGCGGCGTGATCAACCTCACCACCAAGGCGATCCCGAAGAAGGATTTCCTCACCTTCGGCGGCTCGCTCGCTGCCGACGACGCGACCACCAGCGAGCTCGGCTATACCTATTATGGCGGCAAGCACGACTGGCTGGGCTTCGACGACGGCACCCGCTCGGTGCCCGACTTCATCCGCAACGCCCCCAAGGGCACGGGCATT
Organism: Sphingomonas sp. 22176; assembly: GCF_052045505.1. Lineage (NCBI taxonomy): Bacteria > Pseudomonadati > Pseudomonadota > Alphaproteobacteria > Sphingomonadales > Sphingomonadaceae > Sphingomonas > Sphingomonas sp. 22176. Next base: position 138,104 of record NZ_JBQEPL010000005.1, read on the forward strand.
ATCCCGGCCGAGCAGGTGCTGCAGCTTTCCAACGCCTCGACCACGCTGCTCCAGCGCAACGCGCAGCTGCCGGCGAACTGGTCGGCGGAGATCAGCGGGGGTGGGGCGCTCGACCTGGGGGCGGACCAGCTCGGCATCGTCGCCTCGCTCGGCTACAGCAACACCTGGCGCACGCGGCTGATCACCCAGCAGGACAGCGTCAACACCAATGGCGACCTTCGCAACGATTTCCGCACGCTGCTGACCGACAACCGGGTGATCGCCAACGGGCTGCTCGGCCTGGGCTATGCCTTTGGCGAGAACACCATTCGCATCACCAACGTCTATATCCGCGACGTCCTGAAGCAGGGCCGCGGCGCGGCGGCGGAAGTGTACAACAATGCCAGCGGCTTGCGCTTCCAGCAGAACACCAACTGGTTCCAGCGCGAGCTGTTCGAGACGCAGGGCGTGGCGGAACTCCGCCCGTTCACCGGGGTGAAGCTCGATCTGCGCGGCGCCTATGCCAATTCGAAGCGCAATGCGCCCTATGAGCGCCAGTTCGACTATCTCTGCTCGGCGACCACCACCACGGGCCAGCCGATTTCCTATGACGGTGGCAACGGCGCGAGCGGCTTCCAGTGCAACGGCGCCTATCAGGTGACCCAGCGCTTCTCGCCCTTCGCCTCGATCATCTTCTCGGATCTCAACGAGAATCTGTGGACCGGGCAGGGCGACCTTTTCTACAAGCCCGACGCGATCCCGCTGACGCTGTCGACCGGCTATTACTACTCGGACACCAAGCGCTTTTCGCGGCGCCTGCAGTTCAACTACCAGACCAGCACCGGCGGCGGCACCGCGCCGGGCTATCCGTACAACCTGCTGCGCCCGGATTATCTGCTCAGCCCGGACGTGGTGAACAATGCCTGCCCGCAGCAGGGCACCGGCGCGTGCACGATCCAGCTGCAGTTCAACACGCCGCTGGGCGCCTATGCCTATGACGCGGGCTTGCGCATCCATGCCGGCTATCTCCAGGCCGAGACCGATGCGATCGACGGCCTGCGGGTCGTCGGCGGCGTGCGCTACGAGAAGGGCAAGCAGTTCGTCACGCCGGTCGACAGCCCGTCGACGCGCCTTGACAACGACTATTGGCTGCCGGCGCTGACGCTCACCTGGAACTTCGCGCCCGACATGCAGCTGCGCGGCAGCTATGCGAAGACGATCTCGCGCCCGCAGTTCCGCGAGCTGGCGCCGCAGCAGTTCCGCGATCCGGACTCGGACCGCCTGTTCTTCGGCAATCCGCTGCTGCGCGACTCGACGCTCCAGAATTTCGAGGCGCGCTACGAATGGTTCTTCGCGCGCGAGCAGCGCTTCACGCTCGCCGGCTTCTACAAGCGGGTCCGCAACCCGATCGAGCAGGTCGGCTTCTACACCGGCTCGGACGACCGGCTGCAGACCGGCTTCACCAACCTGCCCAAGGCGACGCTCTATGGCGGCGAGGTCGAGGTGCAGAAGTACATCCCGCTGGAAGGGCTGAAGGGCGCCTTCTTCGCCACGCGCCGGATCACCGCGATCGCCAACTACACCTATACGCATTCGGCGATCACCGCGGACGGCAGCTGCGCGCCCAATGTGCTCAACCAGACGATCGGATCGTGTCCGGCCGGCTTCGGCCCGGCATCGCTCCAGTTCCGCGACGGCGCGCCGCTCACCGGGCAGTCCGATCACCTGGTGAACCTGCAGCTGAGCCTGGAGGATACCAGCCGGCTTTCCCAGCTGACCTTCCTGTTCAACTATGCGAGCGACCGCGTGACCAATCGCGGCCCGTCCAACCTTTCCGGCACGGGCTTCCAGCCGGATGTGATCGAGCGGCCGGGCGTGCGCTTCGACATCGTCGGACGGCAGGGCTTCGGAATCCGCGGCGCGCAGTTCGAGCTGAAGCTGGAGGCCCGCAACCTCACCCGCACGCGCTTCAGCGAGCGCCAGACGTTCGACAGCGGCAAGATCGTCTATGCCAACCGCTATGTGCAGGGCCGCATTTTCAGCATCGGCCTCAGCACCACCTTCTGATCGCCGCCGGTCTTACGATCGCAACGCCCGGGGGACGTTCCTCCGGGCGTTCGAGAGACAAGGTTACCAGCTCCAGGGGCGCTCGCGGAACCACTGGGTGATCACATATTTGGTGCCGGCACGCACCTTCATCGCGTGGTGGATCGTCGCGGGATTGACGGTGCCGTCGGGGCGCAGATTGTTCCAGGCGAGCAGCTTGCCGGGCTCGGGCTGGACGACCTTGTCGATCGCCTTGAAGCGGGTGGCGCCGCCGGCCTCCACCGGGTTGAGATAGAGCATCACCGTCCAGGTCCGCTGGCCGGAGACATTGCAGAATTTGTAGAAGTCGGCGGTGTCGGAGTCGAAATAATCGGTGTGCGCCTTGAACTCCTGCCCGATGGCGTAGCGCTGACCTTGCATCGGCTCGGCATGCGCGCCGTCGAGGCCGATGAAGTCGAGGATGCGCGCCTTGAGGTCGATCGCCAGCGGATCCTCGGCGGCGAGATCGCAGGTCTCGCTGGTGCGGAAGGCGTAATCGTCGCCGGCGTTGGCGAGGGTGGAGGGGCGGCGCTTTTCGTCGATGCGCGCCACCAGCGCCGCACATTGCGCGGCGTCGAGGAAGTTGCGCACCATGAACAGCGTCACCTTCGGGTTCGGCACCTTCTGGACGCCCGGATAGGATAGGATGCGCGCGACGACGGGTTCGGAGGGGTGGCCGCTGCCGAGCGACGGAAGGACGGGTGCATGCATGGCGTCACTTCTGCCAAAACCCTGCAGCGCATGCCAGCGGGACGCGCGACCGTCATAAATCTGCAGGTCGATTGTCACAAAGCCTGCGTAGCCGGGCTTTATCCAGCAGAGGGATGACAGTGCATACCGACATCGAACGGCATCCCGAAGCGGCAGGCGGAGCGCCTTCCGGCGCCCTGCAACTGGCGGCGCTGCTCGCCGAGGCCGCGCAGATCGAGGCCTCCCACCTCCATTTCGAACCGACCGCGCGGGGGATCGAGATCGCGTTCCGCACTGCGGGGTTGCTCCATCCTTTTCGTGCGCTCGACCAAGCCGAAGGCGACGCGCTACTCCGGCAGATCGTCGCCGCCGCGCGGCTTTCGCCCGACGCCGTGCTGCCGCAGCGCGGGGAGATGCGATGGGAAGGCGAGGTGCTCGACATCTTCGTGCTGCCGGTCGTGCGGGGGCGGCGTGTGGTGGTGCAGCGTGCGCCCCGCCAGGCCGGGCACCGCGAGCTCGAGGCTCTGGGGATGAGCGCGGCGCTGGCGAACCATGCGCGCATGGTGCTGGCGCGGCCCGGACTCGTGCTGGTGGCGGCCCCGCCGGGCCATGGCGGCAGCACGACGCTGCGGGCGCTGCTGTCGCTTGCCGCGTCACGCACCCGCCCTGCGCTGGCGGTTGCGAGTGGCGCAATGCCGGAAATGCCGGGCGTTAGCCGCGCGGACGCGTCGGTCGTTGCCCCGGCGGAAACGCTGCGCGCGGGCATCGAACAGGATGTCGACATCCTAATAATCGATTCGCTGGAGGATCGCGCGACGGCTGCGGCGGCGGTGCAGGCCACACAGGCGGGGCGGCTGGTACTGGCGGGTATCGATGCGCAGGATTCGGTGGCGGCAATCCAGCAGATGCGGGCCTGGCGGGTGGAGGCATTCCACCTCGCCTCTGCGCTGAGCCTGGTGATCGCGCAGCGACTGGTGCGGCGGCTGTGCCCCGAATGCCGTGAGCCGGTGCAGGCCACCGGCTCGGTCTCGGCACTGCTCGGCTTCGATCCCGGGGCTATCGTCTACGCCTCGGCGGGGTGCGTCGTGTGCGGGGGATCCGGATTCGCGGGGCAGACGGGGGTGTTCGAGTCGATTCGCGGCGACGCGACGATCCGCCGGCTGATCAATGACGGCGGCGACGCGGCGATTCTCGCCCGCCACGCCTTTGTCAGCACCCCCAATCTCGGCTCCGCGGCGCGGCATCTTGCCCGCACCGGGGTCACGACGCCGGAGGAGGCGGTGAAAATTTCCCGCGGGCAGGGTGCGTAAGGATCTTGCGCTCCGCTTCGGGGCCCGCTAAGCGCGCACTCCTTCACGGCGACCATAGCTCAATTGGTTAGAGCGCTGGTTTGTGGTACCAGAGGTTGCGGGTTCAATCCCCGTTGGTCGCCCCACTTTCCCCCTTCATAGCAGCGCGGATCCATCCATGATCACCGACTGGGGCTTTCCCGATTTCGACGACCACGAGGGCGTTCACCTCTTCTCGGATCGGGCTTCCGGCCTTAGCGCGATCATCGCGGTCCACTCGACCGCGCTGGGTGCGGCTGCCGGCGGCGTGCGCTTCTGGCACTATGCCGATCACCGCGCCGCGATCACCGATGCGCTCCGCCTCTCGCGGGGGATGAGCTACAAGAACGCGATGGCCGATCTGCCCATGGGCGGCGGCAAGGGCGTGATCCTGGCGGACAAGCCGGGTGCGGAAGTCACCCATGCGCAGCTGGAAGCGTTCGGCCGTGCGGTCGAATCGCTCCATGGCCGCTATGTGACTGCCGAGGACGTCGGCATGTCCGAAGCCCGTATGAAGGTCGTCGCGACCCAGACCAAGCACGTGTCGGGCCTGCCGGTGGCGGCGGGCAGCGCGGGCGGCGATCCGGGTCCTGTGACCGCGCGCGGCGTCTATCTCGGCGTCAAGGCGGCGGCGAAGCGTGGCTTGGGCGTCGATTCGATGGCCGGTGTGCGCGTCGCGATCCAGGGCGTCGGTTCGGTCGGCGGCGGGCTCGCCCGGCTGCTGGCGGCGGACGGCGCCAAGCTGACCCTCGCGGACGTCCATGGCGACCGCGCCAAGGCGCTGGCCGCCGAGCTGGGCGCCGAGGCGATCGACGCCGATGCGATCCTGACGCACGAAGCGGACATTCTCAGCCCCTGCGCGCTGGGGGCGATCCTCACCGAAGCGTCGATCGCGGCGCTCAATGTGCGCGTCGTTGCGGGTGGTGCGAACAACCAGCTCGCCACGCGCGAGGACGGCCATCGCCTCCACGCACGCGGCATCGTCTACGCGCCGGATTATGTGATCAACGCGGGTGGCATCATCAACGTCGCGCTCGAATATCTGGGGCAGGGTGACCGCTCCGAGGTCGATGCCCGGGTCGAGAAGATCCCGGTGCGCCTCAACCAGGTGTGGGACGAAAGCGCCGCGACCGGCGATCCGTCGAGCGAAGTCGCCGACCGCATCGCCCAGCGCCTGATCGGGCGGTAATTCAAAGACCCTCCCCATCACGGGGAGGGTCTTTTGCTATCAGAGCCACCCCGCCGTCTGTGCCACGAGCCACAGGCCGATGGCGACGAACAGCAGCGCGGCGATCCGGTGCACGGTCGTCAGCGGCACCCGGTCGATCACCGCCTTGCCGAGGAACACCGCCGGCACATTGGCGAGCATCATCCCCAGTGTCGTCCCCGCCGTCACCGGCAGCACCGCATGGAAGCGCGCGCCGAGCGCGACCGTGGCGACCTGGGTCTTGTCGCCCATCTCGACCAGGAAGAAGGCGATCGCGGTGGTGAGGAACGCGCCGAACCGCGCGGGCTTCGTACTTTCCTCCTCGTCCAGCTTGTCCGGGATCAGCGTCCACAGGCCCATCGCGACGAACGAGGCGGCAATCGCATAGCGGAACCAGATGCTGTCGAGCAGCCCGGCAACCTCGGCGCCCACCAGCGCGGCGAGGAAGTGGTTGGCGATCGTCGCGACGAAGATGCCGCAGATGATCGGCACCGGCCGCTTGAAGCGGGTCGCGAGCAGGATCGCCAGCAACTGGGTCTTGTCACCGATTTCGGCGAGCGCGACCACCGCGGTGGAGGTGAGCAGGGCTTCCAAGAAAATCTCCGGGGCCGGGCGGATGCGAATCCAACGACATCGCATCTCCCCGCCCGGCACGAGCGGAGATGCGACGCCATTGGTCTCGCCCGAACCTTGCGGCTCCGCCTGCGCCATGGCCTCTCGACCAAGTATGTTGACGCGGGCGCCCGGTGCGCGCGGCACCGGCTGGCTACTCCCCAGATGACGCGGATCGGGTAGCGGAACCTGCACGGCGTTGCAACCCTAGGCGCAGGAGGGGCGGGGACGTGCAATCGCTGCTTGGAATTGGGGGAGAAACCCGGCTACTCCAGCGCCGTGCCGATGCTACACGCCCTCGCCAATCCGGCGCGTTTCCTCAAGATCGCCCGGCCGCTCACGCCCGCCCTGTTCTGGGTCGGGCTGACGCTGACGCTGTTCGGCGCCTGGGCTGGTCTTACCCAGACGCCTGCCGACTATCTGCAGAAGGACAGCGTCCGCATTCTCTACATCCATGTGCCGACCGCGTGGCTTGGCATGGGCGGGTGGAGCAGCCTGGCGCTGGCGTGCCTGAGCTATCTGATCTGGCGGCATCCGCTGGCAATCATCGCCGCGCGCGCGATTGCTCCGGTGGGGGCGGTGTTCGCCGCGTTGTGCCTGATCAGCGGCTCGATCTGGGGGCGCCCGACCTGGGGCACCTGGTGGGAATGGGACGGCCGGCTGACCAGCATGCTGCTGCTGTTCTTCGTCTATATCGCCTGGATTGCGCTTGCCCGCGCCGATGCCGAGCGGAGCGGCGACGGGCGCATTCCGGCGCTGTTCGGCGTCGCGGGAACGGTGCTATTGCCTATCATTCGCTATTCGGTGGTGTGGTGGAACACGCTGCACCAGGGGGAGAGCATCGGGCTCACCCGCAGCAGCATCGATGCCTCGATGCTCTGGCCGCTGTGGTTCACGCTGTCGGGCTTCAGCCTGTTGTTCGGCGCGATCGTGCTGATGCGGATGCGCGCATTGCTCGCACGTCAGAAGGTCGAGGCCAGGCTGCGGCGGAGGGCGGCGCAATGAACCATTGGTGGTTCGTGACCGCCGCCTATCTGGTGGTGGCGCTCGGCACCGGCGGTATCGCCGCGGCTAGCTGGTGGGCGATGCGCCGCGCGGAAGCGACCGCCGACGCACTGGGTCGCCGCGCGTGAAGGCAAAGCATCAACGACTGACGCTCGCATTGCTGGCGGTGGCGGCGATCATCGGCGCGGCACTGCTGGCGCTCTCGGCGCTCAAGGACCAGGCCGCCTTCTTCTATGCCCCCGGCGATGTGGCGGGCAAGCCGCTGCCGCTCGGCAAGGCGGTGCGGCTGGGCGGCATGGTCGAGAAGGGCTCGCTGGTTCGCGCCAAGGACGGGGTATCGATCGCTTTCAAGGTCACCGACGGCAAGGACGTGGTGCCGGTGCGTTTCCGCGGCGTGACGCCGGACCTGTTCCGCGAAGGATCGGGCGTCGTCGCCGAGGGGCAGTTCCAGCCTGACGGCAGCTTCACCGCCGACAATCTGCTCGCCAAGCATGACGAGCGCTACATGCCGCCCCAGATGGCGGGGAAGATGCACAAGAGCGAGTCGCTGGAGCCATGATCGCCGAAGCCGGACTTGCGGCGCTGTGGCTCGCCACTGCCTTCGCCATCGCGCAGTTGCTGCTGGGCGCCGCCGCCGCGCGCGCGGGCGATCCGGGCGCGATGCTGCCGGGCGTCCGCAAGATCGCGCTGGTCCAGGCGCTGTTCGCGCTGCTGGCCTTTCTGATCCTGATCTGGCTGTTCGTCACCTCGGACATGTCGGTGCTGCTGGTGGCGGAGAACAGCCATTCGCAAAAGCCGATGCTCTACAAGGTGGCCGGCGCCTGGGGGAACCATGAGGGCTCGATGCTGCTCTGGGTGACCGTGCTGGCGGTCGCCGGTGCGGGTGTGGCGCTGTTCGAGCGGCGGCTGGTGGCGGAGACGCTCTCCGCCACGCTTGCCGCACAGGCGGCGATCGCGATCGGCTTCTATGCCTTCCTCGCCTTCGCCTCGAACCCCTTCGCACGGCTCAACCCCGCGCCGACGGACGGGCAGGGGCTCAACCCGCTGCTCCAGGACCCCGGCCTCGCCTTCCATCCGCCGACGCTCTATCTCGGCTATGTCGGGCTTTCGGTGGCGTTCAGCTTCGCGGTCGCCGCGCTGCTGATGCGCGATGTGGGCCCCGCCTTCGCCAAGGCGATGCGGCCCTGGGTGCTGGCGGCCTGGATCTTCCTGACGATCGGCATCACCGCGGGCAGCTACTGGGCCTATTACGAACTCGGCTGGGGCGGCTGGTGGTTCTGGGATCCGGTGGAGAATGCCTCGCTGATGCCGTGGCTGGCGGCGACCGCGCTGCTCCACTCGGTCAACGTGCTGGCGACGCGGGACGGGCTGCGCGCCTGGACGCTGATGCTGGCGGTGGTCGCCTTCTCGATGTCGATGGTCGGCACCTTCCTGGTCCGCTCGGGCATCCTGGTGAGCGTCCATTCCTTCGCCGTGGACCCGACGCGCGGGACTTTCCTGCTGGCGCTGCTGGGCATCTACATCGGTGGCGCGCTGGCGCTGTTCGGCGCGCGCGTCGGCACGGTGACGCAAGGCGCGACCTTCCAGCTGGTCAGCCGCGAGGCGGCGCTGGTGCTCAACAACCTGCTGCTCAGCGTGATCCTGGGCATCGTGCTGATCGGCACGCTCTACCCGCTGGTTGCGCAGGCGATGGGCGTGCAGCTCTCGATCGGCGCGCCCTTCTTCGAGAAGACCGCGGTGCCGATCGCGCTGTTCTTGGTCGCGGGCACGGCCGCCGGACCGCTGCTGCGCTGGCGCAAGGACTCCGCCCAGGCGCTGCTCTCACGCCTCACCATTCCGGTTGCCGTGGCGGGCGTGACCTTTGCGCTGTTCTTTGCGCTGTCCGGCTTCACCTCGCCGATCGCGGTGCTGGTGCTGGCGCTCGCCTTCGGGCTGGCCGCCGCGAGCGTCGCGCCCTTGTGGAAGCGCAACCTCCGCCGCACGCCGCTGCCGATCTACGGCATGGTCGTCGCGCATCTCGGCGTGGCGGTGAGCCTGGCCGGCATGGCCGCGGACACGCTGTTCAAGCAGGAGCGGCTGGCGGCCGTCGCAATCGGCGACAATCTCACCGTCGGCCCGTTCAAGGTCACCCTGGCCGAGGTACGGCCCACCGTGGGCCCCAACTGGTCGGCGATGGAAGCGCGGTTGCAGGTGCAGCGCGGGACCGCCGAGCCTTTCGAGCTGATCCCCCAGCAGCGCTTCTTCGCCAATCCGCCGACCAACACCAGCGAAGCCGCGATCGCCACCCTGTGGGACGGGCAGGTCTATACCGTGCTGGGCGCCGCCGACGGGGAAGGGCGCTGGCAGCTTCGCCTCTGGTGGAAGCCGTTCGTCACGCTGATCTGGGCGGGCGGCGGGCTGATCGCCCTGGGCGGCATTCTGTCGCTGCTCGGGCGGGTGCTCCGCGCCCGCCGAGAGGCGCGCGAGCGGGAGGAATGGGCATGAAGAAGCTGCTGATCTGGCTGCCGCTCGCCCTTTTCGTCCTCGTCTTCGTGCTGGTGGTGAACGGCCTGATCCAGCCGAGCGACCGCATCGTGCGCTCGGCGATGGTCGGCAAGCCGCTGCCCACGCTGCAGCTTCCCGCGATCGTTCCGGGCAAGCCCGGCATCGACACCGCTGCCTGGCCCAAGGGCAAGCCGCGGCTGCTCAACGTTTTCGCCAGCTGGTGCATCCCGTGCGTCGCCGAGGCGCCGCAACTGCTCAAGCTCAAGCAGGCCGGCGCCCAGATCGATGCGATCGCGGTGCGCGACACCGCAGCCGAGGTGCAGGCCTTCCTCGCGCGCAACGGCGACCCCTATGCGCGGATCGGCGACGATGCGGCAATGCGGGCGCAGCTCTCGCTCGGTTCCTCGGGCGTGCCGGAGACCTTCGTGATCGATTCCCGCGGGGTGATCGTCGACCAGCATATCGGCGACATCCGCGCGGAGGACGTGCCCAAGCTGCTCGCCGCACTGGAGAAAGCCAAGTGAGGCGGGCGCTGCTGCCCGTGGCGCTGCTGCTGGCAGGCGCGGCGCAGGCGGATTCGACGCTGCCGGCGTCGCCGCTCGCCTATACCCAGCTGCCCGACCCGGACCAGGAAGCCCAGGCCAAGGCGCTGATGGAGACGCTGCGCTGCCTCGTCTGCCAGGGCCAGAGCATCGCCGACAGCGATGCCGACATAGCCGGCGAAATGCGCGCACTCGTCCGCCAGCGGATCGCTGCGGGCGAGCCGCCCGCCCAGGTCCGCAAATGGCTGATGGAGCGTTATGGCGACTACGTCACCTACGACCCGCCGCTGAGCTGGATCACCGCACCCTTGTGGATCGCCCCGCTGGCGTTGCTCGCCCTCGGGCTGCTGATCGCGCGCCGCCTGTTCAAGAGGAAGACGGCATGACGGGATGGCTGGTCTTCAGCGGCTTTGTGCTGCTCGCAATTGCGCTATTGCTACTCATTCGCTTTCCGTGGCGCTTCTGGACGGTGCCTGCGATGGCGGTGATGCTCGCGGCCGCGGGCTATGCGTGGCAGGGACAGCCGGGCCTGCCTGATCATCCGGTGGAAGGCGTCACCAGCGTGCGCCCGCTCGATCCGGATCTGATCGCGGCACGGGAAGGGCTCTTCGGCCGGTTCAACTTCGATTACAGCTACTTCATGGCCGCCGATGCGATGACCCGCGCCGGTGCGCCGCAGCTCGCCGCGACGGTCATGCTGGGCGCGGTGCGCAAGGCGCCGAACGATCTGGGGCTCTGGTCCGGGCTCGGCCTCGCGCTTGCCGAGCATGACGGTGACCAGCTCTCCCCGGCGGCGCGCTACGCCTTCGACAGGGCCGAGACGCTCGCGCCGATCCATCCCGGACCGCCCTTCTATCGCGGTGTTGCGCTTGCCCGATCCGGCGATCTTGACGCGGCGAGACAGGCATGGGGCAAGGCATTGCGGTTGGTGCCGCCGACCGCGAGCTATCGTAATGACATGGTCGCCGTGATGCTGAAGCTGGATCCCGGGCTCGCCGCGGCAGCGCAGGCCGCCAAACCCTGACTCTTCGGCAACCCTCTATACTGGAAGGAGCGCCGTCGCGTCGGCGCCTTCAAGGGACGGATGACTGCCATGAAGAAGACCGTGCACAATGCTGCCGCCAGAGCGGCCGCCAAGGCCGAGGAGGCCGCGCGCAGCCAGGCGCAGGACATGCTGCACACCATGTTGCAGGATCTGATCCAGATCGATGACCGGCCGGAAATCTGGGCAGCCTTTCCCCAATTCCTCCAGGCGCTGCCGCATTTCTCCACGGTGATCCGCGATACGCACGCCGCGGCGATGCGCAGCAATCCCAAGATCGACCTGTTTCTGGCGATCGCGCTCGAGATCCTCGTCGCGATGTGCGACGCGCACCAGGGGCAGGTGCCCGCCGCCGTCGCGCGGCTGACCCGCGCCGCCACGATGCAGAGCAATTCGCTGCTGCTCCAGGGCGCCCTGTTCCACGTCCAGGGGCTGGCCGATCCCGCCAACCCCAAATACCGGCTGGAGGAGCGCTTCTGCGTGAAGCCCTTCACCGAACTCCATGTCCTGGAGCGGACCACGCACCAATGCTGCGCGAACTGGCTGCCGACCTCGGCGGGCGATCTGAGTGCGTCGAGCTGGGAAAGCGTGTGGAATTCGCCGACGGCGCAGGCGGTGCGCGCCAGCATCCACGACGGCAGCTATCGCCACTGCAACAAGACCGCTTGTCCCGACATCCAGGCCGGCACCCTGCCGACGAAGCAGCAGGCAATGGCCCGGTGGCCTGGCCTGGCGGCGCTGATTGCCGCGCGCGAAACGGAAATGGCAGGCGGTCCGGAGGACGTGAACCTCGCCTATGACGTCACCTGCAATCTCTCTTGCCCAAGCTGCCGCACCACCAAGCAGGCCGCCGATGCCGCCACGCGCGAACGCTATGCGGAAATGCAGGAGCGCGCGATCCTGCCGATGCTGCGCGAGGCCAAGTCGGTGTTCATCACCGGATCGGGCGATCCCTTCGCCAGCAAAAATTTCCGCCAGCTGATGGAGCGGCTGACCCCGGACGACTATCCCGATCTGCGCTTCCGCATCATGACCAACGCGATGCTGTTCACGCCGCGCGAATGGGAGAAGTTTCCGGCGCTGCACGCGCGCGTCCAGTCGCTCCAGATCAGCATCGACGGCGCCTCCAAGCATACCCACGAGCTGCTCCGCCGCGGCGCACGCTGGGAGGTGATGGAGGAAAATCTGCGCTTTGCCGCCGATCTGCTGGCGCAGGGCATGGTGGAGTCGCTGTATCTCAGCTTCACCGTGCAGGTGGACAATTTCCACGAGATGGGCGCGGCTGTCGATCTGGCCGAGAGCCTCGGCGTCACGGGCCTCTATTTCGGCAAGATGACCAACTGGGGCACTTTCTCGCCGGAAGAATATGCGCAGAAGGCGGTGTTTACGCCGACCCATCCGCAGTTCCGCGCCTTTCTGGCGGCGATGGCCGATCCGCGGCTGCGGTCGCCGCGTGCCATCCTGGGCAATCTGGTCGACTATCTGCCCCAGCAGGCGGCGGCCGCCTGAGTAGCGCCGCCCGGGCCGGAGCCCGGGCGGGAGGGGCGGGGTTCAGCCCGCCCAGGCTTCGAACGGCAGGTCGAGCGCGTCGGCCACCGCCTGGTGGCGGATCTTGCCGCCCGAGACGTTGAGGCCGTTGGCGAGGTGGCGATCGGCCTGCATCGCCGCTTCGGCACCGTGGTTGGCGAGCTTCAGCACGAAGGGCAGCGTGGCGTTGTTGAGCGCAAAGGCCGAGGTGCGGGCGACCGCGCCCGGCATGTTCGCCACGCAATAATGGATCACGCCGTCGATCTCGAACACGGGATCGTCATGGGTGGTCGCGCGGCTGGTCTCGAAGCAGCCGCCCTGGTCGATCGCGATGTCGACCAGCACCGAACCGCGCATCATCGTCTTGAGCATGTCGCGGGTGACGAGCTTGGGCGCCGCGGCACCCGGCACCAGCACCGCGCCAATCACCACCTGCGAGGTACGCACCGCCTCGGCGATCGCGGCCTTGCTGGCATATGCAGTCTTGATCTGGCTGCCGAAATGCATGTCGAGCTCGGCCAGCCGCTCGTTGTTGATGTCGTAGATCGTTACGTCAGCGCGCTGGCCGGTCGCCATCTGCGCGGCGTTGATGCCCGAGACGCCGCCGCCGAGGATCGCGACCTTGCACGGTGCCACGCCCGGCACGCCGCCGAGCAGCTCGCCGCGGCCACCCTGTTCCTTCTCGAGATAGTGCGAGGCGACCTGGACCGACATGCGGCCGGCGACTTCGCTCATCGGCTTGAGCAGGGGAAGGGCGCCCGAGTTCGACGTCACCGTCTCATAGGCGATGCAGGTCGCGCCGGACTGCATCAGGCCCTCGGCCTGCGGCTTGTCGGCGGCGAGGTGGAGATAGGTGAACAGCAGGTGGCGCGGCTCCAGCAGCGCGATTTCCTGCGGCTGCGGCTCCTTCACCTTCACGATCATGTCCGACTGGGCGAACACGGTCTTGGCGTCTGGCGCGATTTGCGCGCCGACCGCGGTATAGGCGGCATCGTCGAAATCGATGCCCATGCCGGCCTTGGTCTCGACCAGCACGCTGTGGCCGGCATGGACCAGCTCGGCCACCGAGGCGGGGGTTAGGCCGACGCGATATTCGTGATTCTTGATTTCCTTGGGAACGCCGATGCGCATGGGAACTCTCCTAAGTTCGGATGCGGCACTGTATCGCAGATGGCGGTGCGAATCCCTGCAAAGCAGGCAGCGCGGGCGAGCGCTGCACGCATGGATCTTGCGTTTATTACGCCATTGCGCGCATTCCATGCGGAATGGATCGAATCGACACAGCAATCCTCAAACTGCTTGCGATGGACGCGCGCGCGCCGGTGAGTCAGGTCGCCGCGGTGGTGGGCTTGTCGCAGTCGGCGTGCACCCGGCGCATCCAGGCGCTGGAGGCAAACGGCCTGATCCGCGGCTATGGCGCGCGGCTGGGCTACCGGACGCTGGGCTTCCGAGTCACCGCGCTGGTCGACATCACGCTCGGCACGCAGGTGGAGGAGGATCTCGCCCAGTTCGAGGCTGCCGTGGGGCGAATCGACGGGGTGGTGGAATGCGCGCTGGTCTCGGGCGGGCAGGATTATCGGCTCAAGATCCTGTGTCGCGACCTCGACGATTATGAGCGGCTGCACCGCGAACATCTCGGCCGGCTGCCCGGGGTGGTGACGATCAACAGCAGTTTCGTCCTGCGCGAGGTGCCGACCAGGGGGGAAGGCGACGCCTTGTTCGGCGCCGCGCGATGACTATCTTGGGGGATGTTGGAACGGGCGCGGCGCTGGTGCGTCTAGCGCCCCTGGACACGCTTGTTGATAGGGCATGTTGCACATGCTAACTGCCCGCATCCTGATGATGATGAGAACACAGGTCTCTATGGCCAGGTCGGTTCGCTACTCTCAGCGTCAGTCGCATCGGTGAACACCGCCGCGACCGGAGACGCTGCCGCGCTCCTCCCCGAATCGGATCCGCATGTCGGTCATGGCCAGCACGGCCAAGACCCGACGTGGAAACTCGCGCTCGGTGCCATCGGCATCGTGTTCGGCGACATCGGTACCAGTCCGCTCTACGCGTTTCGCGAGACCTTCGCGAACGAGCATCACGAGCTGCCGCTCGACACCCCGCATGTGCTGGGTGCGATCAGCCTGATGTTCTGGTCGATGATGGTGGTGGTGACGCTGAAATACGTCACGATCATTATGCGGGCGGACAACAAGGGCGAGGGCGGCAGCCTAGCGCTGCTCGCGCTGATCTCGGGCAGGGGCGGCCAGCGCCGCTGGACTCAGGGGATCGTGCTGCTCGGCGTGTTCGCGACCGCGCTGTTCTACGGCGATTCGATGATCACCCCGGCGGTTTCGGTGCTGTCGGCGGTGGAGGGCCTTGCCGTTGCCGCGCCTGGCTTCCACCGGCTGGTGGTGCCGATCGCGGTCGTCATCCTGGTGATGCTCTTCTCGATCCAGCGGACCGGCACCGCGCGTGTCGGCGCGTTCTTCGGCCCAGTGATGATCTTCTACTTCCTCGTCATCGCGACTCTGGGCGTGATCAGCATGATCCAGACCCCGCACGTGCTGCAGGCGCTGTCGCCGCACCATGCCGTGCATTTCTTCATGCTGGACCCGCTGCGCGCCTTCCTGGCGCTCGGCTCCGTGGTGCTGGCGGTGACCGGCGCCGAGGCGCTCTACGCCGATATGGGCCATTTCGGCCGCAATCCGATCCGCGTTTCCTGGCTGTGGTTCGTGCTGCCGGCGCTGATGATGAATTATATGGGGCAGGGCGCGCTGCTGATCCGCGATGCGGAGGCGCTGCGCAGCCCCTTCTACCTGCTCGCCCCCGAGGCGCTGCGTCTGCCCTTGGTGTTCGTCGCCACCGCCGCCGCGATCATTGCCTCGCAGGCCGTGATCTCGGGCGCCTTCTCGGTGACGCAGCAGGCGATCCAGCTCGGCTTCGTGCCGCGCCTGCGGATCGACCATACCAGCGCCGCGACCGCCGGGCAGATCTACATTCCGATCATCAACTGGGCGCTGATGATCATGGTGATCCTGCTCGTGCTCAGCTTCCAGACCTCGTCGAACCTCACCGCGGCGTACGGCATCGCCGTCACCGGCGCGATGTTGATCGACAATTGCCTGCTGGCGGTGGTGCTGTTCAACCTGTGGCACTGGAAGAAGCGCTACGCGATTCCGCTGCTCGCGATCTTCTTCACCGTTGACCTCGCCTATTTCGCGGCCAACCTCACCAAGGTGCCCGATGGCGGCTGGTTCCCGCTGATGGTGGGCTTCATCGTCTTCACCCTGCTCACCACTTGGGCCAAGGGCCGCAAGCTGATGATCGCGCGGCTGCGCGAGAGCGCGATGCCGATCCAGATCTTCATCGAATCGGCCGCCAATGCCGCGACCCGCGTGCGCGGCACCGCGGTGTTCATGACCTCGACGCCGGACGGCGTGCCGCACGCGCTGCTCCACAACCTCAAGCACAACAAGGTACTCCACGACCGGGTGATCCTGCTGACCGTCAAGATCAGCGACGTGCCCTACGTGCCGGAGGAGAAGCGCCTGGTCGTGGAGGATCTCGGCAAGGGCTTCCACCGTATGATCCTCTATTACGGCTTCATGCAGGAGGCGGACGTGCCGGCAGCGCTCAAGTCGGTCGATGCCTGCGGCGCCGAGTTCAAGATGATGGAGACCAGCTTCTTCCTCGCCCGCCAGACCCTGCTGCCTTCGTCGCGGCCGGGGATGATGATCTGGCGCGAGAAGCTGTTCGCCTGGATGCTGCGCAACGCCGAAAGCGCGATGGAGTTCTTCCGCCTGCCGACGAACCGCGTGGTGGAGCTGGGCAGCCAGGTGGAGATTTGAGCGGGGCTCCGGCCCCGCTGCCTGCGCCGCTGATCGTCACTGCCCTGTTCGGCAAACAGGACCAGGCCTCGTTCGATTCGCTCCGCCGCGCGCATTTCCCGCCCGAGCGGAACCAGCTCGATGCGCACCTAACGCTGTTCCACCACCTGCCGCCCTCGGTGGCGGAGGAGCTCAAGCATCGTCTCGCCCAGGAGACCCGCGGCATCCGTGCGCCGCGCGCGCGGGTGAGCGGATTGATGTCGCTGGGGCAAGGGGTGGCGTACCGGATCGAGGCACCGGAACTGGACGCGATTCGAGCCGGGCTGCTCCACGCCTTTGCAGGTCTGCTTACCCCCCAGGATGCGGGCCGCTGGCGGCCCCATGTGACCATCCAGAACAAGGTGCGGCCGGTGCTCGCCAAGGCCTTGCTGCGCGCGCTGGAAGCGGATTTTTCGCCCAAAACCGTGGAAATTTCGGGGCTTGCGAGCTGGTGGTATCGCGGCGGTCCATGGGAATTGCATTCTCGTCACATGTTCGCTTGACGGATCGTGTCCACCGACATAGATGGCCGCTCTCGCTTCGGGGCGGAGTAGCTCAGTTGGTTAGAGCAGCGGAATCATAATCCGCGTGTCGGGGGTTCAAGTCCCTCCTCCGCTACCATCCCCAAGCATCTGATTTAGCTGCGAAGTTTCCCAGTTGAACGGATGCGTTTGGACGACGCGACTGCGCCGGTTGGGCGTTTATTTGGGAAATCAGCCGCTTTCGAGCTTCGTGATCGCTGAATCGGCGAGGCGCTGATCGCGATGGAGATAATGCGCATCAGCGCCGCGGCCGCAATCATGAACCTTCGAGAAGGGATGCGTAGGCGGTGCTCGGCTCATCGTGTGACGTGATCCCGAGCAGGTCGGTGATCATGAAGTTCACCAGCATCGCGATGCCGAAGGCGGCAAGCAGATACCATGCCGCCTGGGAAGCGGCGCTCCTTGGGTTCTCACTGCCCTTCATGGCTCCTCCTTCGTCCTCGAAGGCTGCCCAACGCCAGCAGCGATCGCGAGCATAGCGTGACCCCGGACGGGGAAGATCGCGCAATGATCCGTTCCGGACCTTCTTCGGTCCGCCTGGGCGCCCCAACCCGATATCATCGGTACATCCGACGCGTGGATGGCACGTTTTCGTCAGCCGGTGGATCGGCTGACCGGGGGGAAGGGGCGACAAATGACCAGTTTGGGGGAACGGTTCGCCGCGCGTGTGACGAGCGGCTTCGATTATGCGCGGCTCCTGCTCGCGCTGGCGGTGGTGCTCTGGCACAGCTTTCCGGTGACGATGTCGACCGAGGCGCTGATGTCCTATGTCGATGCGCCGGTCATGGTGCTCGTGCGTGTCATCCTGCCGATGTTCTTCGCGCTGAGCGGCTTCCTGGTCTCGTCGAGCCTGGAGCGCGCGCCGAACCTCGGCGTATTCCTGTGGCACCGCGTGCTGCGCATCTTCCCGGCGCTGACGGTGGAGGTGCTGCTCTCCGCGCTGATCCTCGGGCCGCTGCTGACCAGCGTGTCGCTCGCCACCTATTTCACACACCGCGAGTTCTTCGAATATCTGGTCAACATTCTAGGCTGGATCCATTTCCGGCTGCCCGGTGTGTTCCTCGACAACCCCGTGTCCGGCGTCGTGAACAGCTCGCTCTGGACGGTGCCGTCGGAGCTGGAATGCTACATCACGATCAGCGTCCTGTTCCTGATCGGGTTCACGAAGCGGCCGAAGCTGCTCGCCGCCACCTATGTGGTCGCGGTAGCAGTCCTGACGTGGCACCAGATGGCGACCGGGGCGCCGACCTGGTTCAATGTGGACAAGTTCAACCTGACGCTCAGCTTCGTCGCCGGGATGGTGGTGTACCGTTTCCGCTACGTGCTGCCGGGCGGCTTCGCGGTCGCCGTCGCCGCCTTCGCCGCGGCGTGTCTGCTGCTATACTTCCCGAACGCGCAATATCTCGCCAGCTTCCCCGCCGCCTGCGCGATCGCGGCATTCGGCTGCAACCGGATGTGGCGCCCGAAGCTGCTCTTCGGCGGCGACTATTCCTACGGTCTGTATCTCTATGCCTATCCGATCCAGCAGACGGTGGTGCACCTGATCGGGCCGGGCAAGTTCTTCGAGACGCTCGCCTTGTCGCTGCTGGCGATGGTGTGCTTCGCGGTATTTTCCTGGCACGCGATCGAGAAGCGCATCCTCGCGTTCAAGGATGCCTTGCCCGGGATCGTCCAGTGGGTACGCCGCTCCACGCTTGCGCGGCGCCTGAGCCCTCCTGGAGGGCAGGCCGAACCTGCCTGAAGACTGCAGCCGAAGCCGCGGGCTGCGCCTGGCTGGCGGGCAGGGTGTGTTGGGGGGATCGCCGTCGTCGGCGGCGGGTACGTCCTGCACCCGGTACCGATTTCGCGCAGGGGATGGTCGTGCGCGAGAAGTCTTCGTCAGCTCGAGGGGTTGCACTGCGCATCGGAAGGGCGATCGCCCCTCCGATGCACAATGATCAGCTACGTGCGATCAGAACTTGAAGTTCGCGCCGGCGCTGAAGTTGCGGCCGACGAGGCCGGCATAGTGCCAGCTGCTCAGATAGTTCGGATTGCTGGCATAGGCACCCGATGCAAGCGGGGAGCGTGCATTGGTGACGTTCTGGACGTTGACGAAGAAGCGGAACTGGTCGTTCACCTGCACCGCGGCGTTGAGGTCCGCATAGATGAACGGACGGATGTAGCACTGGTTGCTCTTGTCGCTGCCCTTGACGATCGCCGCCTTGGTGTTGGCGCAGGACAGATCGATCACGCCGTCGACCGGGGTGATCGTATCGGCCGCCACCTGCTTGATCCGGCCGACATAATAGGTCGTTGCCGTGAGCGAGAACTTGCCGAATTCGACCGAGTTCTGCCAGTTGCCGCGGATGCGCGGCGTGCCACCGCCCGACGACAGGTTGTACGGCCCGAGCGTGCCCGCATATTTCTGCACCACGCCCGCCGGCGTGACGAGATCGAGGCGCAGCACCCGCGTGACGTCGACGCGGCTGAGCAGGCGCACGCTATCGGTTACGCGCAGGTCGACACTCGCCTGCATATCGAGGCCCGAGCTTACCTGATAGTTGGCGTTGACGTAGGGCACGTCGAGCACCAGCAGGCGGGGCAGGGCGTTCGGGTTGTTCGGATCGACACCGTCGACGACCTTGCACTGGTAGCCTGCGCCCACCGCGGCCACCGCCGCGCAGCCTGCCGTCGCGTTGCTCTGGCGATAATAGGCGTCGATCGCCGCGGCCTGCAGCGGGCCGCTGACGATCAGGTGCGACTTTTTGATGTTGTAATAGTCGACCGTCATGTTGAACCAGCGGGTCGGCTTCAGCATCGTGCCCACGGTGATGCTGCGCGAGACTTCCGGCAGAATGTCCGGGTTGCCCTTGGAACCGGCACCGATGCTGTAGCTGCCCGAATAGGCGGCGTTGCCCGGATGTGCAGCGACGAAGCTGGCCGGCGGCGTGAAGGTGGTGAAGCCCGAATAGCTGCTCGCCGGGTTATATTCGGCGAAGGTCGGTGCGCGGAAACCCTGCGAGTAGGTGGCGCGGAACGAGACCTGCTCGATCGGGCTGAACTTCGCGCCGACCTTGGGCGAGAAGTGGCTATAGCCCTGCGAATAGTGATCGTAGCGGCCCGACACGTTGAGATCGAGCGTGCGCGTGAACGGCGCGTCGATTTCGAAGAAGCCCGCGGTCACCGTCTGACGGCCCTGGGCGGACGAGGTGGTCAGCGCGTAATAGGCGAGGTCCGCATTCTGGTTGCGGTTCATCAGCGTTTCGCGACGGATCTGGAAACCGCCGCCGATGTTGAGCGTGCCGCCCGGCAGCTCCATCAGCGACTTGATCAGCGAGCCGCCGATCGTCGCGACCGTCGAATAGGACGGCGTGGTGCGATCCGGCGAGATCTGGTTGCGCACCGCAGCGGTGTTCTGCTCCGGATTGACGAAGTTGTAGGACCCCGTGTTGATCGCGTTCAGCAGGCCCTGGACGTTGATGAAGCCATGCTGCGTCACGCTGAAATTGTCGCGGGCATAGACGCCGTTCAGACGGAACTTGAAGCCATCGCCGAGGTCGCCCGAGATGCCCGCCGAGGTGCGGAACACGTCGACATAGCGGAAGCTGCCCGCGGGAATGTCGCCAAACAGATAATAAATGCGCGCGGCATTCTGCGTGGGATCAGCGCCCTGAACGGCATAGGGGTTGTTCGGGTTCAGCCGGCGATCGGGTGCGGTGGCACAGTTCACGCCCGAGGCGCAGACGTAGAACGGCAGCACGATGCCCGGGTTGCTCGAAGCGATCGAGGCGGAGCCGCCGAATGGCTGGGTCTGGCGGATGCCAGACGGCGCGCCGGTGATGGTGACTTCGGAATGCGAATAGCTGCCGGTGGCGAACGCTTCCCAGTTATCGGCCAGGCGGACGCTCAGGCGGCCGGTGGCCGAATAGCGCTGTTGCTTCGGCTGGATGATGTAATATTCGTCCGGGATGTTGTGCGCGCAGCCGGTGCCCTGGGCGTCCTTCGTGTTCACGGTGAAGGTGCCGAAGGGGCAGCTGTTGGGGTTGAGCAGCTGGTACTGGTTCGTCGGCTGCCCGACCTGGCCCGCAAGCGGATTGTTGAGATCGGTCTGCGCCACGCGGGTCACGACCGCCTGGGGATTGGCCTGGGTCAGCGAATCGTCGTTGCGGTTGCGATCGTCGAGGCCGCTCGGGCGAAGGTCCAGCGTATTGAAGGGGTAGCCGCGCGAGTGGTTGGTGATGAACCCGTCATAGGTATATTCACCGTTCAGATAGAAATTCCAGCCCTGCTCGCGATAGTCGCCCACGCCGCCGGTCATCGTCGCGCGGTAGTGGGAGCCGTCGCCATGGCCGGTCGTGCCGCCCTGTACCGAGCCTTCCAGGCCCTTGAACTGCTTCTTGCTGATCAGGTTGACCACGCCGCCGATCGCGTCCGCGCCATAGGTGGAGGACGCGCCGTCCTTCAGCACTTCGATCCGATCGACGATGCTGAACGGGATCGAGTTCAGGTCGACATAGGCATTGTGGCCGTCGTCGTTGAGCGGGAAGTTGGCCGAGCGGAGGCCGTCGATCAGCACCACGGTCGACGAAACGCCGAGCCCGCGCAGCGACACGGCAGCGCCGCCGGCCGAGAAGCCGTTGCGGAAGCCGGTCGAGATCGAGCCGGCGCTGTCGGCGGAGACCGAGCGGATCGCGTCCTGCGCGGTGGTGATGTTCGCCCGCTGCAGCGTCGCTGCGCTGAGCACGGTTACCGGCGAGATCGAGCTGGCGTTCGAATCGCGGAACAGCGTGCCGGTAACGACGATCGGTGCCTGGTCGGCGGGCGGGGACTGGTCCTGCGCATCGGTAGCGGCAGGCGCCTGCGATGCTTCCACGGCGCTGACGGCGGCGTCGTTCGCGGCGACGGGAGCGGCGGTCTGCGCATGCGCCGGAGCGGCGATCGCCGTCAGCAGCGCTGCGGTAGAAATACCATATCGCAGGTTGAGAAAACGCGCCGAATCCAACAAAATCATGAAGCTGTTCCCTTTTTGCGCAGCGGCGACTTTGCGTCGCTTCCAACCAGGCCCCGGACCTGACGCTGCGAGGGCGCCCGCTATCATCGGCGAAGTTAAGGAGGGTTTAAAAATACTGCTTCGGAGACAATGACTTATTATTGTCATTGAAAGTGGATGTGCAGCGGATTTTGATGGATGGAGCTGCCTATTGGGCGCCGTTGGTGAAGAATTCGTCAACGGCGTGAAGGCCGTGTCCATCCGGTCTCTCCCGATGCTTGCATTGGCAGAGGCGCGTTGGTGGGTTTTTCTGAGGTCTGCTTCTCAAGCCATGAAAAAAGGGGCTTTCGATCGCCAGAGGCCGCGCGCTATTGTGGCCGGGTGCCGACCATTGGTGGTTCTGGAGGCGATGGCTTGGGCGTGGACCGACGGCGGTTCTGCGCTGCCCTTTATCGATCCGGCCGTGGGGCGGGCGGTGCGCGTTAGCATTGGGCTAACGATATCTGGACATCGACGCTTAGCGGATCGCCGCATAGCCTGTGGCAACCATAAGTCTTCAGGAGGCTTGGTAACGTGTCGGGGGATTCGCGCCCGTTCAGGGCGCTCGGTTGGGGTAATGCGGGTGGCGCGCGATGGCCGCGCTGAAGACGATTCCGTCCGCGGCTGTTCGGATCGGGATGTTCATCCGCGGCTTCGAAGGATCCTGGTGGAAGCATCCCTTCTGGCGAACCCGCTTCCTGCTTACCGATCTCGACGATCTGAAGAAACTCCGGGCTTTCCCGGGCGGCGTGATCATCGATGTCGCACGGTCGCAAGACGGTGCGAATGATCCCGAGCTCTCCGACGACAAGGGCAATGTGGAGGCCGCTGCCGCCTTGGTGGCCGGACGCGCCAAGCCGCCGATCAGCGCACCCGCGGCACTCAGCTTTCCCGCCCACCAGGCGGCGGCTGCGGCGCTGGTGGCGGGCGCGCTGGACACCGTCCGCGATACCTTTGACGATGTCCGGCTGGGGCGCGCCGTCGCGCACGGCAGGGTTGCGGCGCTGGTCGACGACATCGCCGGCCAGCTCGATCGCAACGCCTCGGCGCTGCTGCGGGTGCTGCAGCTCAAGAGCAAGCACCAATATACCTATCTCCATTCGGTGGCTGTCTGCACCCTGATGGTCAATCTCGCCCGCCACCTGGAAATGGATGCGGAGGCGGTCCGCATCCTCGGCCTTGCCGGGCTGCTCCACGATGTCGGCAAGGTGGCGATTCCCGATGCCGTGCTCGACAAGCCGGGTCGCCTGTCGGCCGAGGAATTTGCGCTGGTTCGCACCCATCCCGAGGAAGGCGTAGCGCTGCTTCGGCAGGATGAAACCATGCCGCCGCTGGCCGTGGAGGTGTGTCTCCACCATCACGAGCGTTGGGACGGCAACGGCTATCCGCACGGGCTGAAGGCCGACAATATCAGCCTACCGGCGCGGATGGGGGCGATCTGCGACGTCTATGACGCGCTCACCTCGCACCGCGCTTATAAGGAAGCCTGGCTTCCCGCGCGGGCGCTAGGTGCGATGTGGAGCTGGGACGGGCATTTCGATCGCGAACTGCTGTTCCAGTTCATGCGCAGCATCGCCCTCTATCCGCCGGGCATGCTGTTGCGGCTCGCCTCGGACCGGCTGGCGCTGGTGCTCGACAATGGCGGCCGCGCGACGCGGACGCGGCTGCTGGTCTTCCATTCCTTCGCAGAGAATGTCGCGCTCACCCCGACGATGCTGATACTGGTCGGGGAAGCGCCGGAGGACAGGGTGATCGGATTTATCCGCCCGGAAGATGCACCGTCACCGATTCCATCGCTGGACTTGTACCCGGCGCTCACGGTAACAAATTAGGCATAATACCGGAACGGCACGCGATTCCGGATCGTCTATAACGACGAACAGGAAGAGGGTCGCTTGAACGGAGTCGCCGTATAATGCGTGCATTACATGAATTGCCGCCGGAGCAGGTCGAAGGCCGGGGTGTCGATCCCGCCGCATCGCGCAGCCTGCTGATCATGGCGATGGGCAGCGTGCTGTTCTGGGCCAGCGTCGCCGTGTGGATTCTCCGCTAACGGCGGGCAACTTCGCCTTGGTGCCGTAACAGCTTTTCCGTTGCGGCACGGCGTTGCAGATGTGTCCCGCGACGCCATGTTGCTTCCGACGATGCCCTGTCTCTAGAAGCGGCATCGAAGATTCGTCGGAAAGCAGACCATGACCGCCACCCATTCTACCCGCATGTTGATCCTGGGCTCGGGCCCCGCTGGCCTCTCGGCCGCCATTTACGGCGCGCGCGCGGGCCTCGCTCCCATCGTCGTCCAGGGCATCCAGCCCGGCGGCCAGCTGATGACCACCACCGATGTCGAGAATTATCCCGGCTTCCGTGAGGTCATCCAGGGCCCGTGGCTGATGCAGGAGATGCAGGCCCAGGCCGAGCATGTCGGCGCGCAGATGATGTGGGACACGATCGTCGAGATCGACGTCAGCCAGCGCCCGTTCCGCCTCATCGGCGACGGCGGCACCGTCTATACCGGTGACACGCTGGTGATCGCCACCGGCGCGCAGGCGCGCTGGCTGGGCCTTGATTCGGAAGAGCTGCTTAAGGGCAAGGGCGTCAGCGCCTGCGCGACTTGCGACGGCTTCTTCTTCCGCGGCAAGAAGGTGGCGGTGATCGGCGGCGGCAACACCGCGGTCGAGGAAGCGCTGTACCTCACCAACCACAGCCATGACGTGACGCTGATCCACCGCCGCGATTCGCTGCGTGCCGAGAAGATCCTCCAGCAGCGCCTGTTCGCCAACGAGCGGATCACCATGGCCTGGAACAAGGAAGTCGTACGCTTCATCGGCGGCGGCCAGCCCGAGGGTCTGGTCGGCATCGAGCTCAAGGACACGGCGACCGGCGAGCTTTCGACGCTCGAGGTCGATGGCGGTTTTGTCGCGATTGGTCACCACCCGGCGACCGAGCTGTTCCGCGGCCATATCGCGCTCGACGACGATGGCTATATCCAGGTCGAGAAGGGCACGACCAACACCAGCGTGCCGGGCGTGTTCGCCTGCGGCGACGTGATGGACAAGCACTATCGCCAGGCGATTACCGCCGCGGGCACCGGCTGCATGGCCGCGCTCGACGCCGAGCGCTTTCTCGCCGCGGCCGATTTCGAGACGGTGGCGCAGGCCGCCGAGTAACGAAAGGTCAGGGCGCTTGCTGCTCAGCGAGCGCCTCGATCACGCGCTCGTAGAGCCAGGCCTTGTCGGCAGTGCCGGCAAAGACGTGGCTGGCGGTATCGAACTGCTTGCGGCGGACGCGCGTGCCGGCGGCGGCGGAGGCCGGCTTGTGCAGGAATTCCGCAAAGTCTGCGGCGATCTTGTCGCGGGTGGCGAGCAGCACGGTCATCGGCACTTCCGCCGCGGTGAACGCCGCGGCGAGGTCGCCGGCCAGGCTGCGATGCGTTTCCGTCGGGCGTGCCGCCACGCGGCCGATCATCTGCCGCATCCAGCCGCGCCTCGCTTCCCCCTCTTCAGGCGCTTCCGGCGGGGGCATGGGGGCGGTGACCACCGGGTTGGCGAGCAGCAGCGCATCGATCCTCGCCTGGGCGTGGAACAGCGCCAGCGCGGTGGCCGCGTCGCCATTGCCGAACGCGACGACGCGGCGCAGCTTCGCCTCGCGCCGGAAGATGCTGGCGGCGGCGATGATGTCCGGCGCGCTCTCCATGAAACCCTGGTTGGTGCCGGCCGAATCGCCTACACCGCGGCGGTCGAAACGGAACACCGGATAGCCGGCCGCGGCGATGCGGTGCGCCAGTTGCGACATGCTGCGATGCGGCCCGCCGCGAATCTCGTTGCCGCCCGAGACGATCAGCAGTCCGGTAGCGCCCGACGCGCTGTCCAGCGTGCCGACCAGCATCTCCCCAAGGCAGGGGAAGCCGATCAGGCTTCGCACAGGCGCACCCAGGCGGCGAGATCGTCGGCGAGCAGCGCGGCGAGCGCGAGGTCGTTGTCCGGCGTCGGTTCGCGCCACAGCGCGCGGCCGGGGACGAGACGGTCGGCCGGGCGGGTATCGCCTTCCAGCCGCAGCGTGCGCGCCGGCTCGACATGGCAGTCCGGTAGCTCTTCCAGGAAGGTGTCGGGCAGGCGGTGGCCGCCATAGCCGGGCGCGTCGCCAGTGCGGTGGAGGCGGCGCAGCGCCCGCAAAAGGGCGTCGCCGGGCTGCGGCGCGAAATGCCAGCGGTGGCGGATGACGACGCTGCCGTCGAGCAGCGCACCGCTGCGAAGCGCCATCGAGTAGGCACGGCCGCCCGCCGTCCGCGCCGCTGCCGCAAAGCCGGCCCGCAGGTCCGAAAGGGCGAGACGTTCGCTCGGGATCAGGCTCTCGCCGGTGCCCGGAAGCTCGGGCAGCACGCCCGCGATGCCGTGATGGTCCGCCAGCGACCGCAAGATCGTCGCGGCGAATCCGCGCATGCGGTTCGCCTCCTCGAACAGCGGCAACGCCGCGATGACGACGGGGCCGCTGCCGGGACCGAAGCGTACCATCGCTTCGCGGCCGCCTGCCCAGTCATAGGGTTCGATCACCCCAATACCTTTTGCGCGGCGAAGCGGGTGAGCGTGCCGAAGCTCTCCAGCATCTCGCCGTCGACCTCGTCGTCCTCGATCAGGATGCCGAGGCGATCCTCGATCTCGGTCAGCACGCCAGCGACGGCAAGCGAATCCAGCTCGGGCAGGGCGCCGAACAGCGGCGTGGTCTCGTCGAACGCGGCAACGCGATCGTCGCTCAACCCCAGCACGTCGCGCAGCACGCCGCGGACGGTGGTTTCGATGTCGAGCATGGCTTCAGGCCGCAATGGGGTTCCCCTGCAAGAAATTTGCGCTTCCGTAAGGCTTGGCGGCGGCGCTGCCAAGACTATGGGTGGTGCATGATCGCGCTCGATCCCGCCCCGCATCTTATAGACGCGCTGCCGCTCCGTGGCGCGCCGGACGCCGTTGCTTTGGAAGACAAGGCTGGCACGCTGACCTATGCTGAACTCGAGGCGGCGGTGGGCAGCATGGCGCATGCGCTGGCCGCGCACGGCCTTGCTGCGGGCGAGCGGGTGGCTAGCTGGCTGCCCAAGACGCGCGCGGCGTGTGTGCTGCCGCTGGCCGGGCCGCGCGCCGGCCTCGTCCATGTGCCGATCAACCCCGCTCTCAAGCGCGCGCAGGTTGCGCATATCCTCGCAGACAGCGGGGCGCGGCTGCTGGTGACGCAGAAGGCGCGGCTCGCCGCACTGGAGCCGGGGGACGTGCCCGCCGACTGCCGGATCGTCACCGAGGAGGAAATAGCCGGCTCCGATCGGCTGCCGCCCGCGAGCGGCGACCCCGATGCACTGGCGGCGATTCTCTACACCTCGGGTTCGACCGGGCGACCCAAGGGGGTGATGCTCAGCCACGCCAATCTCTGGCTCGGGGCGGTCAGCGTCGCGCATTATCTCAAGATCGCGCCCGAGGATCGCGTGCTGGGCGTGCTGCCGCTGAGCTTCGACTATGGCCAGAACCAGCTCTTCTCGACCTGGGCGGCAGGCGCGCGGGTGGTGCCGCTCGACTATCTGACGGCGCGCGACGTGGTGAAGGCGGTGACGCGGTTCGGCATCACTACGTTAGCCGGCGTGCCGCCGCTCTGGGTGCAGCTGCTCGAGACCGAATGGCCAGCGGAAACGGCGGCGATGCTCAAGCGGCTGACCAACTCGGGCGGGGCGCTCACCCGGCCGCTGGTGCAGGGGCTGCGCAGCCGCTTTCCGGGCGCCGACCTCTACCCGATGTACGGCCTCACCGAGGCATTCCGCTCGACCTATCTCGATCCGGCGCTGGTCGACACGCACCCGGACTCGATCGGCCGCGCCGTTCCCTTCGCCGAAATCCTGATCGTCGATGTCGAAGGGCAGCGGGCCAGACAAGGCGAGCTCGTCCATGCCGGGCCGCTGGTCGCCAAGGGCTATTGGCACGATCCCGAGCGGACCGCGCTGCGTTTCCGTCCTGCACCGGCCTTCGCCGAGCACCAGGGCATGGCGGTATGGTCGGGCGACACGGTCGCGGAGGACGCCGAGGGGCTGCTCCGCTTCGTCGGCCGCGACGACGAAATGATCAAATCCTCCGGCAACCGCATCAGCCCAACCGAGATCGAGGAGGCTGTGGTCGCCGGCGGCGAGACCAGCGAGGCGGTGGCGTTCGGCATCCCCGATCCCCGGCTCGGCCAGGCGATCCTCGTCGTCGCGCGCGGCGACGGCAGCCGGGAGGACGAACTGCGCGCGCGGTTGCGGCGGGAGCTTCCCAGCTTCCAGCAGCCTGCCCGCTATGTCTGGCGGGAGAGCCTGCCGCGCAACGCCAATGGCAAGCTCGACCGGTCCGGGCTGAAGACGGAGATCCTATGAACGCCAAGCCCACCGGGCCCATTCCAGCCGACTATGCCGGGCAGCCGGTGCTGCAGGTCGCCGGCCGCAGCGCCGCCGACTGGGCGTCGGCCGGTACGCCGCTCTATCTGTATGACGCAGGCGCAGTGCAGGCGCGGATCGCCCGCTTCCGCGCGGCGATGCCGGAGCGGGTAGCGCTGCACTATGCGATCAAGGCCAATCCGTTTCCGCCGCTGATCGCCGCCATCGCCCCCCAGGTCGACGGGATCGACGTCGCCTCCGCAGGCGAGATGGACAAGGCGCTGGCGGTGATGGACGCCTCGGCGATCAGCTTCGCCGGACCCGGCAAGCGCGACGCGGAGCTGGAAGCGGCGATCTGCGCGGGGGTGACGCTCAACCTGGAATCGGAGGGCGAGGCCGAGCGCGCGCTGGCGATCGGCGATCGGCTCGGCATCACGCCGCGGCTGGCGGTGCGGGTGAACCCCGATTTCGAGCTGCGTGGCTCCGGCATGAAGATGGGCGGCCGTGCCTCGCCCTTCGGGATCGACGCCGCACGGGTGCCCGCACTCGTCCGGCGGCTGATCGCGGCCGGCGCCGACTGGCGCGGCTTCCACATCTATGCCGGCTCGCAGGCGCTTTCGGCCGAGGCGGTGATCGAGACACAGGCCGCGACGATCGGTCTCGCCGCGCGCCTGGCGGACGAAGCGGGGGCGCTGCCGCCGTTGATCAATCTCGGCGGCGGCTTCGGCATCCCCTATTTCCCCGGCGACGTGTCGCTCGACGTCGAGGCGGTGGGGGCAGCGCTGGCGGGCGAACTGGACCGGCTCGATACGCAGTACGCAATCGAACTCGGCCGCTGGCTGGTCGGCGAGGCGGGGATCTATCTCGCCCCGGTTATCGACCGCAAGGAAAGCCAGGGGGAGACCTTTCTCGTCGTGGACGGCGGGCTCCACCATCATCTCGCCGCGACCGGCAATTTCGGCACCGTCGTGCGCCGCAACTATCCCGTCGCCGTTGCCCACCGAATGCTGGATGCGCCCGAGGAGGTGGTGACCGTGGTCGGCCCGCTCTGCACCCCGCTGGACCGGCTGGCTGACCGTGTCGCGCTACCGCGAGCAGAGGTGGGCGACCTCATCGCGATCTTCGCCTCGGGGGCCTATGGCGCCAGCGCCAGCCCGCAGGCCTTCCTCGGCCACCCGCCGGTTCGCGAGGTTCTGGCAGGAGTCTGACGCCTAACGCTAAATTTACGCGTCCTGCGCCATAGCTCGCCGTCCGGCACGGGTGCGCGACACGCCGCCTCGCTGCCGCTTGGAGGCACGGCAATGGCGGTTTCGTTCGGGATGAAAGCGGCGGCGACGCTGGCGCTGATGGCGCAGCTATCGGCGTGCGGCGGCGGTGGACCGCGTCCCGAGCTGCCCGCGGCGGGCTTCGTCGGCGCCAAGGAAGCCCCGAGCGATGAATATGTCATTGGCCCGCTCGACCAGCTCAACATCTTCGTCTGGCGCAATCCCGAGATCTCGACCAAGGTGCAGGTGCGCCCCGACGGCCGCATCACCACCCCGCTGATCAACGACATGCCGGCGGTGGGCAAGACGCCCGCGATGCTCGCCGACGACCTGAAGCTCGCGCTCAGCGAGTATATCAAGGACCCGATCGTCTCGGTGATCGTCGAGAATTTCTCAGGCACGTTCAACCAGCAGATCCGGGTGGTGGGGGCCACCGAGAAGCCGGCCTCGCTGCCGTACCGCGCCAACATGTCGATCCTCGACGCGATGATCGCGGTGGGCGGTCTCAACGAATTCGCCGCGGGTAACCGCGCCCGGCTGGTGCGCTATGATCCGCAGACCGGCAAGCAGCGCGAATTCAAGCTGCGCCTCGCCGATCTTCTCAAGAATGGCGACACTTCGGCCAATGTCCGGCTGGAGCCGGGCGACGTGATCATCATCCCGCAGAGCATGTTCTGATGGGCGGCCTGTTCGACGAGGTCCGCAGCGCGATCCACGCGGTTTGGATGCGCCGCACGCTGGCGCTGGCGATCGCCTGGGCGGTCTGCGTGGTCGGCTGGGTGGCGGTGTCGCGCATCCCCGACAGCTACGAATCCAAGGCCCGCATACTCGTCGAGCTGCGCCAGATGCTGCCGAACGATGGCGGCGTCGCGGCTGCCGGCCAGCAGCAGGACATCGATCGCATCCGCCAGACGCTGACCAGTTCGGTGAACCTCGAAAAGGTCGTCCGCGGTACCGACCTCGCCAAGACGATCACCAAGCCCGCGGATCTCGGCGCGCGCATCGCCGGGCTGCAAAAGGCGATCAAGCTCACCGCCCAGCAGGACAATCTGTTCGAGATTGCGGTGACGGGCGCCGATCCGGCGATCTGCCGCCAGGTGGTGGAAAAGCTGATCGCGCTGTTTCGCGACAACAATCTCGCCGACAGCCGCGACGAGAGCAGCCAGTCGCTCGCCTTTCTCGACCAGCAGCTCGCAGAGCGCCAGCAGGCGTTGCAGGCAGCCGAGGCCAAGCGCGCCGAATTCCAGTCGCGCTTCCTGGGCAGCCTGCCAGGCACCGGTTCGCTCGACGACCGGATCGGCGCGGCGCAGCAGCAGATCCAGCAGATCGAAAGCGATCTCGCCGCGGCGCAGAGCGGCCTCAGCGCGGTCAATGCGCAGATGGCTGGCACGCCGGCTAATGTTGCGGGGCAGGGCGGGGTTCCCATCGGTGCCGGACCAGCACGCGCCCGTCTAGCGGATCTGCAGGCGCAGCTCTCGGACGCCCGCGCGCGCGGCTTCACCGAGGCGCATCCTGACGTTGTCGCGCTTAAGCGGCAGATCGCCGGGGCGCAAGCCGCCGCGGCGCGCGAGCCTACCAGCGGGGGGACCGGGGGCAGCTTCGCCAATCCACTCTATCTCAGCCTGCGTTCGATGCAGGCCGACAAGGCCGCGCAGGTCGCCGCCCTCAGCCAGCGCCGCGCGCAGATCCAGGGCGATCTCGCCGCGCTCAGCGCCAAGCTCACCCAGGCGCCGCAGGCAGCCTCCGAACAGGGCCAGATCGACCGCGACTATCAGGTGCTCAAAGACCAGTATGCCAAGCTGCTCGCCGATCGCGAGCAGCTGCGGATCAGCAGCCAGGCACAGAGCCAGACCGATGCGGTGAAGTTCAGCGTCATCGACCCGCCGACCCAACCGCGCAGCCCCAGCTCGCCCAACCGGCCGATGCTGATCACCGCGGTGCTGGTCGCCGGGCCGGGTGCGGGCGTGGCGGCGGCGTTCCTGCTCTCCAAGCTGCGGACGACTTTCGACACCGCGAGCCGGCTCGAACGCGCCAGCGGCATGCCGGTGATCGGCTCGATCGGCGAGGTGGTCACGCCCCGCCAGCGGGCGCGGCGCCGCAAGCAGCTCCAGCATTTCCTCGGCGGCGTCGCAGGCTTGGGCGCTGCCTATGCCGCGATCCTGCTGGTCGGCATGCTCCACCACGCTGCGGGGGCCTGAGCAATGAACGAGCATAGCCCCAAGCGCTTCACCGGCTCGTTGATCCAGCGCGCGATCGCGATGATGCCAGCGCTTCCGGCGGAGGCGGCGTCTGCCCGAGTGCAGGCGGCGGCCCCCGTACAGGATCGTCCGATCGTGCCGGTCGATCGCGCCCGGCTTGCCGCCGCCGGCATGCTGGTGCCCGGAGGCCCGATCACCCCGCTCGCCGAGGAGTTCCGCATGGTGAAGCGGCAGCTGCTGCTCACCGCGCGCGGCGTCGCCGGCGTCAATGCCGATCGCGCCCGGATGATCCTGGTCTGTTCGGCCCAGCCCGACGAGGGCAAGACCTTCTGCGCGATCAACCTCGCGCTTTCGATGTCGGCCGAGAAGGATGTCGAGATCCTGCTGGTCGACGCCGATTTCGCCAAGCCCGACGTCTCCAAGCGGCTCGGCATGGGCGAGGGGCCTGGGCTGCTCGACGCGCTGGCCGGCCAGATCGATGTCGAGGCCTGCATCGTCGATACCGATGTGCCGCAGCTAGCGATCCTGCCCGCCGGCACCCGCAGCGTCAGCGACACCGAGCTGCTGGCGAGCGACGGCGCGCGGGCGATGCTCGATCGACTGGCGGCCGCCAATCCGCGCCGCATCGTGATCTTCGATTCGCCGCCCGCCCTGGCTGCATCGCCCGCCTCGGTGCTGGCGCTGCATGTCGGCCAGACGATGATGGTGGTTCGCGCCGATCGCACCAGCGAGGAGGACCTGCGCGCCGCCGTCGCCGCGCTCGACGGGTGCGAGCATATCCAGCTCGTCCTCAATGCGGTGTCGTTCCAGCCTTCGGGCCGGCGCTTCGGCAGCTATTACGCGCAGGCCGGGCGGTGATCCGCGGCGCGATCGTGCTGGCCGTCTGCGCCGCCGCGATTGTGCCCGCGGCCGCCCAGCGCCGCGCCACCGTCACGCCCTATCTCGAGGTGAGCCAGGTCGCCACCGCCGAGCTCAACGGCGGCGAGACGCTGACCTATTCGCAGCTCGGCGCCGGGCTCGACGGCAGCATCCGCACCCGCCGCGTGCAGGTGCAGGTGAGCTACCAATATCAGCACCGTTTCACCGAAAAGGGCAGCCTGCAGTCGGGCGACAGTCATAACGGTCTCGCCCAGGCGCGGATCGCGGTCGCCCGCGGGCTGACGCTGGAGGCCGGCGCCGTCGCCACGCGGACCCGCACCGATGCACGCGGCGATGCACTGACCGGCAATACCGCCACTGCCCGCAACCTCAGCCAGCTCTATTCGGGCTATCTCGGCCCCAAGCTCGATACCCATGCCGGGCCGCTGTTCGTGCAGGGCGCCTATCGCTTCGGCTTCACCAAGGTGGATGACGGCGGCGCGACCGGCGTGGCATCGACGCTGCCGCAGGTCGATCGGTTCGATCAGTCTACGTCGCACGCGGTGAATGCCAGCATCGGCGCCAAGCCCGGCGCGGTGCTGCCGATCGGGCTGAGCGTCACCGGCGGGCTGGTGCGCGAGAATGCCAGCCAGCTCGACCAGCGCTTTGCCAGCAGTTCGGGGCGCGGCGACGCGATTGCGCCGATCAGCCGCACGGTCGCGCTGGTCGGCGGGGCGGGGTATGAGCAGATCACCGTGCGCCAGCGCGATCCGCTGCTTGGTGCCGGCGGCCAGCCGGTGGTGGATGGCGCCGGGCGCTATGTCACCGATCCTGCATCGCCCGTGCGGATCGCTTATGATTTCGAGGGCATGTTCTGGGACGGCGGCGTGCTCTGGCGGCCGAGCCAGCGGACCATGCTGGAGGTGCGGATCGGCCGACGCTACGGGGCGATGCGCTATACCGGCAGCTTCACCTTCCAGCGCAACAACGGCAGCGGCATCCAGGTCGCGGTCTACGATACCGTCGAGACCTATGGCCAGCAGGTCGGCGGAAGCCTTGCCGCGCTGCCGGTGGGTTTCGTCACCACCGCCGATCCGTTCGGCAATCAGGCCGGTGCCTGCATCTACGGGACCAGCGGCGCTACGGCAGGCGGGTGCATCGCCGGCGCCTTCTCCTCCGCGGCGACGGCGGCCTATCGCGGCCGCGGGATGACCGCCAATGCGGTGTGGAGCCGCGGCACCACTCGGCTCGGCGTCGGCGGCGGCTTCGCCCGACGCGACTTCCTCACCCCCGTCGCCGCGACCGCCGGTGGCGGCAGCTGGGACGAAAGCTTCTACGCCCAGGCCTTCGCCGCGCTCGCTGCCGGACGCGACAGGACGATCGGGCTCAACTTGCTCGCCAGCTATTATGACGGGGACACCCCCGGCAGCACCGCCGTGTTCGGTTGGGGCGCCAACACTGCCTATACCCGCCGCCTCGGGCGCCTCAGCGTCACGGCAACGGCGGGCCTCTACGGCTCGATGCGCGACGGGCCCGACCAGGCATCGGCACAGGCGCTGATCGGAGCGCGCTATGGTTTTTGAGAGACTGCACGCATGATGGACGATCATTACGGGCTGCGCGGCCGGCCGTTCCAGCTGACGCCCGATCCGCGCTTCTGGTTCGATACCGCGACCCATGGCAAGGCGATGGCCTATCTCGGCTATGGTCTCAGCCAGGGCGAGGGCTTCGTCGTCATCACCGGCGATCCGGGGGCGGGCAAGACCACCTTGCTCGGCCATCTGCTCGCCGAGCTCGACGGCGAACGGCTCAACGTGATCAAGATCGTCTCCACCCATCTGCGCGCCGACGACATGCTGCGGCTGGTGGCGCAGGGGCTCGGGCTGCCGGGGGACGACCTCTCCAAGGCGGCGCTGCTGCTGGCGATCGAGCGCGGGCTGCACGAGGTCGCCCGGGTCGGGCGCCGCACGCTGCTGGTGGTGGACGAGGCGCAGGCGCTGCCGGGCGAGAGCCTGGACGAGCTTCGCATGCTCTCCAACTTCCAGGCCGGCGGCTATCCGCTGCTCCAGATCTTCCTGCTCGGCCAGCCTGAGTTCCGCCTCGTGCTCCAGCAGCCCGCCTTCGAGCAGCTGCGCCAGCGGGTGATCGCCATGCACCATCTCGCGCCGATGGAGGTGGAGGAGGTCGAGGCCTATCTGATGCACCGGCTGATGCTGGTCGGCTGGAGCGGCCGTCCGCGCTTCACCGCCGATGCCCTGGCCGCGATGCACCGCTGGTCGGGTGGCATCCCCCGCCGGCTCAACCAGCTGGCGAGCCGGGTGCTGCTGTACGGCGCGGTCGAGCAGATCGAGAATTTCGGCGCGCCCGATGTCGCGGCGGTGATCGAAGATATCGAGCAAGAGGACGTGATCGAACCGGCGCCCGAGCCGGCACCGGAGCCCGCGCCGGTGCGCCCGGGTCGCGTCGCCGAACTGCGCGCGGTGCCGGAAGGCTCGGCCGAGACCCGCGCCCTCGAACGCCGCGTCGCCGAGCTGGAGGCGCAGGTCGCCTCGCAGTCCGACGCGCTGCGCCGCGTGCTCTCGCTGCTGGTCGACTGGGTGGAGAAGGACGAGGGCCGCAGCGGCATCGATCTCGACGCCCTGCGCGGCAGTGCTGCCTGAGCCATGGACGTGCGCAACGGGCTGTCGGTCGACGTCGAGGACTGGTTCCAGGTCGGTGCCTTCGAGACCACGATCGCGCGTGGCGACTGGGACCGGCTCGAGCGGCGCGTCGAGGCCAATACCGATCGCGTGCTGGCGCTGTTCGAAGCTGCGGGGGTGCAGGGTACCTTCTTCACGCTCGGCTGGGTGGCGGAGCGGCACCCGAAGCTGATCCGCCGCATCGCCGAGGCCGGGCACGAAGTCGCCAGCCATGGCTGGGACCATGCCCGCGTCTTCACGCTGACCCCCGACCAGTTCCGCGCCGACCTTTCCCGCGCCCGTGCCGTGCTGGAGGATGCCGCCGGCGTCGCGGTCAACGGCTATCGTGCGCCGAGCTTCTCGATCGACCGCCGCACCCCCTGGGCGCATGCGGTGCTGGCCGAGGCGGGCTATTGCTACTCGTCGAGCATCGCGCCGATCGCGCACGACCATTATGGCTGGCCGGACGCGCCACGAACGCCGTACCGGCCGCTGCCCGATGCGCGGCTGATCGAGCTGCCGATCACGATCGCGCGGGTGCTGGGGCGCGAGGTGACCGCGGGTGGCGGCTTCTTCCGGCTGCTGCCGCAGCGGGTGACCGACCGCGCCATCCGCGCCGCCAACGCGTGCGGCGAGGCGGCGATGTTCTACTTCCACCCGTGGGAGATCGATCCGCGCCAGCCGCGGGTTCGTGCTGCACCGCTCAAGTCGCGCCTGCGCCATTATGCCCGGCTGGGCGCGATGGAGGGCAAGCTCCGGACGCTGCTCGGGGCGCACGACTGGGGCCGGGTAGATGCGATCGCCGCACAGGCGGCGGAGCGGCTGGCGTGACCCTGTCCGTCCGCACCGCCGATCTGCACGATGGCACCGAGCGCAGGCGGCTGGCGGCCTGGGTGGATGCGCAGGCGGGCGGCACGCCGTTCCACCTCCCCGAATGGAGCATGGCCGTGGCGAAGGGCTGCCGCCAGCGCAGCCACTATCTGGTGGCGGAAGGGGCGGGTGGCCGGATTGCCGGCGTGCTGCCGCTCACCGCGATCGCCTCCCCGCTGTTCGGCCGGGCGCTGGTGTCCACCGGCTTCGGCGTGGGGGGCGGCATTCTTGCCGAGCCTGGTCCTGTGGTCATGGCGCTTGGCCAGGCGGCATGGCAACTCGCCGATCGTCTGCGGTGCCCCAGCGTCGATCTGCGCGGCGGGCCCTGTCCGGGGGAGGACTGGGTGCGCGACGACACGACCTATCTTGGCTTCGTCCGCAGGCTCGCGGCCGATGACGAGGCCGAACTGCTCGCGGTGCCGCGCAAGCAGCGCGCCGAACTGCGCAAGGCGCTCGCCGCGGAGCTGACGGTGGAGACGGGCGCGGATCGGGCCGCGCGGCGCGCCCATTACGCCGTCTATGCGGAAAGCGTCCGCAATCTCGGCACGCCGGTCTTCCCGGCGGCGCTGTTCGCGGCGGTGCTGGAAGCGTTTGGAGCGGAGGCGGATATCCTCACCATCCGACACGAGCGCCGCGCGGTGGCCAGCGTGCTCAGCCTCTATTGGCGCGGCACCGTCTATCCCTATTGGGGCGGCGGGACCGAGGCGGCGCGGGGGCTGCGCGCCAACGACCGGATGTATTTCGCGCTGATGGCGCATGCCCGCGCGCGCGGGTGCTCACGCTTCGATTTCGGACGCTCCAAGGTCGGCACCGGCGCCGCGGCGTTCAAGAAGAACTGGGGCTTCACGCCCGAGCCCTTGATCTATTTCTCCCGCCACGCCGAGGGCATGGCGCCGCGCAGCATCAACCCGCTCGACCCGAAGTACCGCCTGCAGATCGCCGCGTGGAAGCGGCTGCCACTCTGGGCGGCCAACCGCATCGGCCCGCTGCTGTCGCGCGGGCTCGGCTGATGGGCGACATCCTGTTCCTCGCGCATCGCATCCCCTTTCCGCCCGATCGCGGCGACAAGATCCGCGCCTATCACCTGCTGCGCCATCTCGCGCGGAACCACCGCGTCCACCTCGTCGCCTTCGCCGACGACCCTGAGGACCTGCGGCATCAGGACGGCCTGACGCCCTACACTGCAACGCGCACGATCGTCTGGCGGGACGCGCCGACCGTGTGGACAGGCGCACGCGCGCTGCTGCAGCACCGGCCGGTGTCGCTCGTCGCCTTCGCCGATCCCGCGGTGCGCCGCGCGGTGGATGCGTTGCTGGCGGCGGAGCCGATCGACACGATCTTCCTCTTCTCCAGCCAGATGGCGCAATATCTGCCGCCGCAGCCAAAGCAGCAAGTGATCATGGACTTTGTCGACATGGATTCGGCCAAGTTCGCCGCCTATGCCAAGGACGCGCGGGGGCCGATGGCCTTGGTGCACAAGCGCGAGGCGTCGCTGCTGCTTGCCCATGAGCGCCGCGTCGCCGGTGCGGCCGATGCCAGCCTGTTCGTCAGCGAGGCCGAAGCGGCGCTGTTCCGCACGCATACGAACGCCGACCGCGTGCACGCGATCGAGAACGGCATCGACACGGTCTTCTACGATCCCTCCGGCTGGTTCGAGACGATCGGCGGGAAGGGTCCGCTGCTCGTCTTCACCGGCCAGATGGATTACCGCCCGAACATCGAGGCGGTTACCTGGTTCGCCGACAAGGTGTTCCCCCGCATTCGGCGTGCGCACCCCGAGGCGCGTTTTGCGATCGTCGGCCGCGCGCCGACGCCCGCCGTGTACGCGCTCGCCGAGCGGCCGGGCGTCCTCGTCACCGGCACGGTGCCCGATGTGCGCGACTGGCTTGCCGCGGGGGCACTGGTGGTGGCGCCGCTGCAGCTGGCGCGCGGCATCCAGAACAAGGTGCTCGAAGGCATGGCGATGGCGCGGGCGGTAGTCGCCTCGCCGGCGGCCGCCGAGGGGATCGACCATGCCGGTACGCTCTGCGTCGCCGAGGGCGCGGATGCGTTCGGCGATGCGGTGCTGCGCCTCCTCGACGATCCTGATACCGCGACGGCCCTGGGTGCGTCCGCCCGCGCGCGGGTGATCGCCCGCTACAGCTGGGATGCGCGGCTGGCGCCGCTCGACGCGCTGCTCGCCGGATCGGCATGAGCGGGCGCACCGCCGGGGTGGCGCGGCGGCGTTCGGCTTGGTACCGCCCCGCCACGATGCGAAGGATGGACAGCAACAATCGGGTAGGGATCGGCAGCCGCGAGGGCCTGCGCTGATGTGCGGCATCGCCGGCCTCTTCTATCCCGGCCTTCCCAAGCCGATCGACCCCGCCCGCATCGTCGCGATGAGCGACGCGCAGGCGCATCGCGGTCCCGATGGCTCAGGCGTGTGGTGCGTGGCGGGGGTGGGGCTCGGCCATCGCCGGCTGGCGATCATCGACCTGGAAGGGGGCGTGCAGCCGATGGCGCTGCCCGACCAGAGCCTGGCCGTCACCTTCAACGGCGAGATCTATAATTTCCGCGAGGTCCGCGCCGAGCTGGAGGCGCTGGGCGCGCGCTTCATGACCGACAGCGACACCGAGGTGCTGCTCCACGGCTGGCGCGCCTGGGGGCCGGACCTGCTCGCCCGGCTGAACGGGATGTTCGCCTTCGCGCTCTACGACGCGGCCAGCCAGAGCCTGTTCCTCGCCCGCGACCGGTTCGGGGTGAAGCCGCTCCATTATGCCGAGCTGGCAGACGGCGCGATCGCCTTCGCCTCCGAGCTGAAGGGCCTGCTCGCGCATCCGCTGCTCCGCCGCGCTGCGGATTTCCGCGCGGTCGAGGATTATCTGGCGCTCGGCTATGTGCCGGATGACGCCAGCATCGTCGCGGGTGTGCAGAAGCTGCCCGCCGGGCATTTCCTGCTGCTCCAGCGCGGCCGCCCGGTGCCGCAGCCGGTGCGCTGGTGGGATATCGACTTCACCCGCCGCGCCACCGGCCGCCCCCGCGACCTCAAGGCCGAGCTGATCGAGCGGATGCGCACCGCCGTCCGCTCGCGGATGATCGCCGACGTGCCGCTGGGCGCGTTCTTGTCTGGCGGCGTCGACAGCTCGGCGGTGGTCGCGCTGATGGCCGAGCGCAGCAAGGCGGCGGTGAAGACGTGCACGATCGGCTTCGATGAGGCGGGCCTGGACGAAACCGCCCATGCGGCAAAGGTCTCGGCACGCTTCGCCACCAGCCACCGCACCCGCACTGTCGGTGCGGAAGATTACGGCCTGATCGACACGCTGGTCGCCGCCTTCGACGAGCCCTTCGCCGATGCCTCGGCGCTGCCGACCTACCGCGTCTGCCAGCTCGCCCGCGAGAGCGTGACCGTCGCCCTCTCCGGCGACGGGGCCGACGAGGCGCTGGCCGGATACCGCCGCCACCGCTTCTTCGCCGGCGAGGAGCGTGTCCGTGGCCTTCTGCCGCCGGACATGCGGGCGCGGGTGTTCGGGCGGCTGGGGGCGCTCTATCCCAAGGCCGATTGGGCACCGCGCCCGTTCCGCGCCAAGACGACCCTGCTCGCGCTCGCCGAGGACGGGGCCGAGGCCTATGCCAAGGCGGTCGGCGTCACCACGCCGGCCCTGCGCAACCAGCTCTACAGCGATACGGCACGGGCCGCGCTCGACGGCTATCGGGCCGAGATACGCTATGTCGAGACAATGCGGAACGCCCCTGCGCGCGACGCGCTCGACCGCGCCCAATATGCCGATATCCGCCACTGGCTGCCCGGCGACATCCTCACCAAGGTCGACCGCACCAGCATGGCGGTGGGGCTGGAGGCGCGCGAGCCGCTGCTCGATCACCGGCTGGTCGAGTTCGAGGCGAGCCTGCCGCCCTCGCTCCGCATCCGGGGCGGGCAGGGCAAGTGGCTGATGAAGAAGGCGCTGGAGCCTTGGCTGCCGCGCGAGATTCTCTACCGGCCCAAGATGGGCTTCGTCACCCCGATCAGCGCCTGGTTCCGGCACGCGCTGGCCGACGAGGCGGCGGCGCTAGCCCGCTCGCCGCTGCTGCTCCAGAGCGGCTGGTTCGAGCCGCGCACGATCACCCGGCTCGCCGAAGACCACCGCGCCGGCCGCGCCGAGCATGGCCGCACGCTATGGCAGCTGGTCATGCTGGAGCGCAGCCTCGCGCGGCTGTTCGGCTGAATTACTCGACCGCCGCCAGCGCCGCTTCCACCGCGCCGATATAGCTGCTGCCGAACAGCCGCAGATGCACGAGCAGCGGCCATAGCCGATAGATCGGCTGCCGCTCCTGCCATCCGGCCGCCAGCGCGAGCGCGTCGTAGAAGCGAGTGGGCGGCGCGTCGAACAGCGTGAGCATGGCGGCATCGACTTCGCGGTCGCCATGATAGCAGGCGGGATCGATCAGCGCGGTCACCCGGCCGCCGGAGGTCAGCACATTGCCGCCCCACAGGTCGCCGTGCAGCAGCGACGGCGCGGGGTGCATCGGCAGCAGGTTCGGGAGGCGATCCGCCAGCCGGTCCAGCCGGCGCGCGAGCGGCGCGGGGACGTGCGGCAGGTGGGTACGAAGCCGTCGCTCGGCCCAGAAGCTCGGCCAGTCATCGGTAGTACCGTTCGGGATGGCGACGCGGCCGAAGGCGTAATCGGCGGGCCAGCCATAGGCGCGGCCGGATGCCGCATGCAGGGTTTGCAGCACCGTGGCGAGACTGTCCCAGCTGGTGCCGAGATGCCCGTCATTCGGCATTTCCGCGATGAGCAGCAGGTCTTCGCCCACCGCGAGTACCGCCGGTGCCGGCGCACCTCTCGCGGCAATCGCGATCAGCATCTCGGCTTCTTCCGAAACCAGCGGCCCCTGCTTGGCGATCGCGCTACCGCCATTGGCGAGCCGCAACCGGTGGACCGCGGAAAGATCCCCGCCGGAGAGCGCCGCCGCACCCAGGACTGGCACTCCGAGCAGCGCGGCGGCACGATCGGCGAGGCTGGTCTGCATGCGGTGCTCCGATCAGGTGAGATAGCGGTGGACGATCGCGACCAGTTCCTCGGCCGCCTGTACCTTGGGATCGTCCGCGGCGGCGCCGGGTTCCAGCATGTGCTCGCGGATATGATCCTCGATCACTTCGGCGATGAAGCCGTCCAGCGCGCCGCGGCACGCGGTCGCCTGCTGCAGGACGCGCGCGCATTCGGTGTCCGCCTCGACCGCGCGCTCGATCGCCTCGACCTGCCCGCGCAATCTTTTCAGTCGGTTGAGCAGCTTCTGCTTCTCGCGCGCGACATGGCCCATTCTGCGTCGTTCCGTTCTACTTGCCTGATACCCCCCTAGGGTATACGGGCGCCCCCGTCGAGTCGGCGATCTCCGCCGGATTTCGGGGTGCACGTCCATGATCCACGCCTTCCCCAAGTCGGCCGCCGCCGCGGCCGCGCTGTTCTTCCTGCTGCCGGTTGCAGCCCAGGCGCAGGACACGGGCGACCCGCAGACCTTCGCGGTGCATGGCCAGGCGACGATGGTGGTGCAGGGCGTGGGCGGCTTCACCGATCCCTATCGCGGGCCCAACAGCCTGACGCCCAAGCAGGTGCGCGAGACGATCGACGTCACGCTCTATGCCGGGGTGCGGCCCTGGGAAGGCGGCGAGCTGTGGGTGAATCCGGAGATCGACCAGGGTTTCGGCCTGTCGAACACGCTCGGCGTGGCGGGCTTTCCCAGCGCCGAGGCGTACAAGGTCGGCAAGGACGAGCCCTATCTGCGGCTCCAGCGGCTGTTCTTCCGCCAGACGATCGGGTTGGGCGGGGAGACGAGCGCGGTGGCACCGGCGATGAACGTGCTGGGCGGCACCCAGACCGCCAATCGGCTGGTGCTGACGCTGGGCAAGTTCGGCGTCGGCGACGTGTTCGACACCAACCGCTACGCGCATGATCCGCGCGGCGACTTCCTCAACTGGTCGGCGGTCGATACCGGCAGCTTCGATTATGCCGCCGATGCCTGGGGCTATTCCACCGGCGTGGCTGCGGAGTGGTATCAAGGGGCGTGGACGCTGCGCGCCGGGCTGTTCAACCTCTCGAAGGTGCCCAATGGCGAGACGCTGGAGCGCGACTTCCGCCAGTATCAGGTCGATGTCGAGGTCGAGCATCGCCACATGCTCGGCGGCCAGCCCGGCGCGATCCGCGTGACTGCTTTCCGCAATCGCGGGCAGTTCGGGCGGTTCGACGACGCCCTGGCGCTCGGCGCGGCGCAGGGGCAGCCGGCGGACACCGCGCTGGTCCGCCAGCGCACCACGCGCATGGGTCTGGGGGTGAATGCGGAGCAGGCTGTAACGTCGACGCTGGGGCTGTTCGCCCGAGCGGGCTTCGCCGACGGATCGATCGAGCCCTATGACTTTACCGATATCGATCGCACCGCCCAACTCGGCGCGTCGCTGAACGGCGCCGGATGGGGGCGGGCGAACGACCGCGTCGGGCTGGTCGGCATCGTCAACGGCATCTCGCGCGAGCACCAGCGTTATCTCGATGCCGGAGGCGTGGGCGTGCTGGTCGGCGACGGCACGCTGCCCCACCCGGGCAGCGAGGCGGTCGCCGAGGCCTATTATGACTGGCAGCCGCGGAAGGGCTTCGACGTGACGCTCGATTATCAGTTCATCGCGAACCCGGGATATAATCGTGATCGGGGGCCGGCCAATATATTCGCCGTGCGGTTCCACGGCGGGTTCTGAGGCGGCGTCAGAATACCGGCTGGTTGGCGTCGTCGTCGCTCGTGGGCGTGTGGATGCCGCACTCGGTCTTGTCCCAGCCGCGCCAGCGCCCGGCGCGGGGGTCTTCGCCGGGCTTGACCCTGCTGGTGCAAGGTGCGCAGCCGATCGAGGGATAGCCCTGTGCGACCAGCGGGTGCACCGGCAGGTCGTGCGCGGCGAAATAGGTGTCGAGATCGGCCTTGGTCCAATCCGCCAGCGGATTGATCTTGAGCCGGTCGCCGTCGAGCTCGAACCGGGGCAGGGCGGCGCGGGTACTCGCCTGGAACGCCTTGCGCCCGGTGATCGTCGCGTCGATGCCGGCCAGGCCCGCCTCCAGCGGCAGCACCTTGCGGATTTCGCAGCAGCCGTCCGGATCGTAGGACCAGCGCAGCTCGGTGCCGTCGCGCTTGGCGAGCAGCTCGGGATCGGGCTGGAGGTTGCGGAAATCAGTGAGGCCTAGCCGCTCGACCAGCAGGTCGCGATAGGCGAGCGTCTCCGGGAAATGCTTGCCGGTATCGAGGAACAGCACCGGCACCGAACGGTCGACGCTGGCGACCAGATGCAGCAGCGCCGCCGATTCCGCACCGAAGGACGAGACGATCGCCGTCTCGCCGGTCAGCTTCTCGGCCAGCACCGTGCGCAGCATCTCCAGCGTCGGCACGCCGAGGAACCGGGTGTTGAGCCGCGTCGCATCCGCCTCGGTGAAGCGGGGCGTCACGTCGATCCGGTCGATCTGGCGCGCGGGTTCAGCCATGGCGCAGTTTCCAGACGGGCACGATCGTGTCGGCCGCCGGCTGGTAGCGGAAGTCGTAGCGGTTGAGCGCGGCTTCCAGCGTCGCCGCGTCGATCGGCGCATTGGGAGCGAAGCTGTCGAAGCCGCAGCGGCGCATCAGCGGGATCTGGTCGACCAGCACGTCGCCCTGCGCGCGCAGCTCGCCCTTGTACCCGGCCTCGCGCAGGATGCGGGCCGAGGAATAGCCGCGGCCGTCGCGGAAGCTGGGGAAGCTCACCTCGACCAGCGCGATGCGATCCAGATGCGGGAGGAGCGCCCGGGCATCCTCGCCGGCTTCGATCCGCACCGCAGTCGCGTTCGACTGGCCGAAGAAGCTGTCGAGGGTGACGGCCGGTTCGTCATGCGCCTCGTCGTCGCGGTAGCGCAGGAACTCAACCATAAATGGCCTCCTTGAACGGTGCCATGCCGATGCGGCGATAGGTGTCGACGAAGCGCTCGCCGGGTGTGCGCTCGCGGACATAGAGGTCGGTCGCGCGCTCGATCGCGTCGACTACGCCGTCCTCGCTGAAGCCGGGGCCGGTGATGTCGGCGAGGCTCACATCCTCTGCGCCCGAGCCGCCGAGCAGCAGCTGGTAATTCTCGGTACCTTTCCGGTCGACGCCGAGGATGCCGATATGGCCCGCATGGTGGTGGCCGCAGGCATTGATGCAGCCCGAGATCTTGAGCTTGAGCTCGCCCAGGTCGCGCTGGCGGGCGGGATCGGCGAAGCGTTCGCTGATCTTCT
Organism: Sphingomonas sp. 22176; assembly: GCF_052045505.1. Lineage (NCBI taxonomy): Bacteria > Pseudomonadati > Pseudomonadota > Alphaproteobacteria > Sphingomonadales > Sphingomonadaceae > Sphingomonas > Sphingomonas sp. 22176. The sequence goes on from NZ_JBQEPL010000005.1 coordinate 182,513, forward strand.
GCGCGAGCGGGATCGAGCGGGCATTGGCAAGGCTGCAATAATCCAGGCCCGGGCAAGCGATGATGTCGCTGATCAGGTCGAGATTGGCCTCGGCCAGCCCCGCCTCGCGCAGCGCGGTCCACATCGCGTAGAGATCGGCCTTGCGGACGTGCGGCAGCACGATGTTCTGGGCATGGGTGACGCGCAGCTCGTCGAAGCTGTAGCGTTCGGCGAGATCGGCCATCACGTCGATCTGGTCGGCCGAGGCGTCGCCCGGGATGCCGCCGATCGGCTTGAGGCTGATCGTGACCACGGCATAGCCCGGCGCCTGGTGGGCGTGGACATTCTGGTCGAGCCAGACGGTAAAATCGGGATCGCTGCGGTCGACCGTGTCGGGCGCGTCGGCCTCGAACGCCGGCGGCGCGAAATAGGCGGCGATGCGATCGAACTCGGCCTGGGGCGGATCGATGCCCAGTGCCTTTACCGCCTGGAACTCTTCCTCGACCTGACGAGCATATTCCTCGGCGCCCAGGGCATGGATGAGGATCTTGATCCGCGCCTTGTAGATATTGTCGCGCCGGCCGTGGCGATTGTAGACGCGCAGGCACGCTTCCAGATAGCTGACGAAGTCCGCGAAGGGCACGAACTCCTTGATGAGCGAGGCGATCATCGGCGTGCGGCCCATGCCGCCGCCGGCATAGATGCGCGCGCCGAGCGCGCCCGCGTCGTTCCGCACGATCTGTATGCCGATGTCGTGCAGCCGCATCGCCGCGCGATCGGTGTCGCTGGCGATCACCGCAATCTTGAACTTGCGCGGCAGGTAGCTGAATTCGGGGTGGAAGGTGCTCCACTGGCGGAGCAGCTCGGCCCAGGGGCGGGGATCGGTGATCTCGTCGGCGGCGGCACCGGCAAACTGGTCCGAGCTGATATTGCGGATGCAGTTACCGCTGGTCTGGATGGCATGCATCTCCACCGTCGCCAGCTCGGCGAGGATGTCGGGTGCGTCCTCCAGCTTGATCCAGTTGTACTGGAGGTTCTGGCGGGTGGTGAAATGGCCATAGCCGCGATCGTACTTGCGGGCGATGTGCGCCAGCAGGTGCATCTGCCGGCCGTTGAGCGTGCCATAGGGCACCGCGACGCGCAGCATATAGGCGTGCAGCTGCAGATAGAGCCCGTTCATCAGCCGCAGCGGCTTGAACTGGTCCTCGGTCATGTGCCCGGCAAGGCGGCGCTGGACCTGGTCGCGGAATTCCTCGACGCGCGCGGCGACGATCGAGGCGTCATATTCGTCGTACTTGTACATGGTTCAGATCACCCAGCTTCCGGCCTGCGGGTCGGCGGGCTTGAGGGTCAGGTCCGGGCGCACGGTGGGGCCGAGCGCGCGGATGCGGTCCTTGATGTGCGCGGGGCGGGGGCCTTCCGGCGTCGCCTGCGCGTCGATCACATAGGGTACGTTGACGCGGCGCGCGGCCTCTTCGGTCGCGGCGAGCACGTCGCCCTTGTCGCCCACGTCGACGGCCTCGGCGAGGTGGCGCGACCAGCTTTCGCCGGTCCACCAGACCACGTCGCCGGTCGAAAGATCGTTGCCCGTCAGCAGCTTCATGCCTGGTCTTCCCCCAGCGTTTCAGCGGTGCGCGCCCAGCGGGCGAGCTTGTCCTCGGCGTCCGCCAGCAGAGTCACTTCGCCGACGACGATGATCGCGGGGCTCTGGACCTCCTCGCGCTCGACCATCGGGCCCAGATCGGCAAGCAAGGTGCGGATCGCGCGATGGCCTTCGAGCGTGGCGCGCTCGAGCACTGCCACCGGCATGTCGGGTGCTACGCCATCGGCCATCAGCTTGTCGGCGATCGCCGAGGCGGTGGCGACGCCCATATAGATCACCAGCGTGCGGCCCTTGCCGGCGAGGCCCGACCAGTCCTGGTCGGTCAGCCCCTTGCACTGGCCGGCGACGAAGCTGACCGCGCTCGACCAGTCGCGATGGGTGAGCGGCAGCATCGCCTCGGCGGCGGCGCCGAGCGCAGCGGAGACGCCGGGGATCACTTCCACCGGCAGCCCGGCTTCGCGCACGGCCTCCACTTCTTCGCCGCCACGCCCGAAGATGAACGGGTCGCCGCCCTTGAGGCGGACGACGACCGCGCCGGTCTTCACATGCGCGACGATCAGTGCGTTGATCGATTCCTGCGGCAACGTGTGCTTCGAGCGGCGCTTGGCGACCGAGATGCGGTGCGCCTGGGGGGCGAGATCGAGCACGCGGTCGTCGACCAGCCCGTCATGGACCAGCACGTCGCACGCCTTCAGCGCCTCGACCGCGCGAACGGTGAGCAGGCCGGGGTCGCCAGGGCCCGCGCCGACGAGGATCACGCGGCCACGGGAATGGGGGTCGAGAAGCGTTGCCATGATGTCGCACATGGCCCGAGGGCCGCTGCGGGGCAATGGAGGAACGGTTTGGGGCGGCTAAGGGATTCTTTGCCGCCGGCGCCTCAGCCTTGGGCGCGCCAGTCGCCGGATTTGCCGCCGGTCTTGGTCAGCAGACGGATGTCGCCGAGCACCATGCCCTTATCGAGCGCCTTCGCCATGTCGTAGAGCGTGAGCAGCGTCACCGAGACGGCGGTGAGCGCTTCCATCTCCACCCCGGTCTTGCCCTCGGTTGCCGCGGTGGCGGTGGCGGTGACGCCGGTCTCGTCGAGGTCGAGGTCGATCGCCACGCGGGTGAGGGGCAGGGGGTGACAGAGCGGGATCAGCTCGGACGTCTTCTTCGCCGCCATGATCCCGGCGATGCGCGCGGTGGCGAGCACGTCGCCCTTCTTGACGCTGCCGGCGCGGATCGCCGCGGCCGCCACTGCCGACATGGTGATGCGGCCCTGCGCCACCGCCTCGCGCGCGGTGACCGCCTTGCCGCCGACATCGACCATGTGCGCCGCGCCGGTTTCGTCGAGATGGGTAAGCCCGCTCAACCGACCAGCGCCCGCGTCGCTGACTCGACATCGGCCTGCCGCATCAGCGACTCGCCGATCAGGAAGCAGCGGATGTCGTGCTCGGCCATCGCATCGAGATCGGCGCGGCTGTTGAGGCCGGACTCCGCGACGAAGGTGCAGTCCTTCGGGGCATGGCGGACGAGATCGTACGTATTCTGCACGTTGACCTCGAAGGTCTTGAGATTGCGGTTGTTCACCCCGATCAGCCGCGACTTGAGCTTTAGCGCGCGCTCCAGTTCCTCGGCGTCGTGGACCTCGACCAGCGCATCCATGCCCTGCTCGATCGCCGCTGCCTCGATCTCGGCCATCTGGCCGTCGTCCAGCGCCGAAACGATGATCAGGATTGCGTCGGCGCCGATCGCGCGCGATTCCTCGACCTGCCAGGGGTCGATCAGGAAGTCCTTGCGGATCACCGGCAGGTCGCAGGCGGCGCGCGCGGCGATCAGATAATCTTCGTGCCCCTGGAAATACTCAGCGTCGGTTAGCACCGAGAGGCACGCGGCGCCCCCCGCCGCATAAGCACGGGCATGGGCGGGCGGATCGAAATCGGCGCGGATCAGACCCTTGGAGGGGCTGGCCTTCTTGATCTCCGCGATCAGGCCATAGCCGCCGGCCGCAGCGCGCGCGTCGAGCGCTGCCTTGAAGCCGCGGGGCGCGGTGGGCGTCGGCCGGGCATGCCGCGCTGCCTTGCGGGCGGCGACTTCGGTGCGCTTGGTGGCGATGATCGTGTCGAGGATGGTGCTCATGCGAAGGCGATCCAGCAGTCGAGAAGGGCGTTGGCAAGCCCGTTGTCGAGCATCTCGGCGGCTTCCTCCACCCCGTCCCGTAGGTCATCGGCGCGGCCCGCGACCATCAGTGCGGCAGCCGCGTTGAGCAGCACGGCATCGCGATAGGCGCCGTGCTCGCCCTGGAGCAGGCGGCGTAGCGCAAGGGCGTTGTATTCGGGATCGCCGCCGCGAATCGCCGCAAGCGGGTGGCGCGGCAGGCCGGCATCCTCGGGGGTGATCCGGGTCGGCAGCCTGGCGCGGCCGACATTGACGACGACGCTCGCCGCCTCGGTCGACAGCTCGTCCAGCGCATCCTCGCCGGAAACGACCGCTGCCGCCTCGACCCCAAGCTGCTCGAGGGCCTCGGCATAGACCGGCGCGTAATCGGGCCGGGCGATACCGATCAGCTGGTACCGGACATGCGCCGGGTTGGCGAGCGGACCCATCAGGTTGAAGATCGTCCGCCGACCGATCCGCCGCCGGATCGGCGCGATGCGCCCCAGCGAGGGATGGTGGTGCTGGGCGAACAGGAAAGCGATGCCGATTTCGTTGAGGCTTTCCTCGGCCCGCGCTGCGGCACGATCGAGGTTGAGCCCCAGCGCCTCCAGCGTATCCGCCGCGCCCGCCTTGGACGAAGCGGCGCGGTTGCCGTGCTTCGCCACCGGCACCCCGGCCGCCGCGACGACAAGGCTCACCGCGGTCGATACGTTGAGAGTATGGTGCCCGTCGCCGCCGGTGCCGCACACGTCGATCGCGCCTTCGGGGGCGGTGATCGGAATCAGCCGGTTGCGCAGCGCGCGGGCGGCCTCGGCAATTTCGATGCTGGTTTCGCCGCGCAGCGAGAGCGCGATGAGGAAGGCCTCGATCTCCGCCTCGGGCGCGGTGCCGTCGAGAATGTCGGCGAAGGCCTGCGCGGCGGTTTCGCGGGCAAGCGGGGAGGACGGATCGGGAAGCAGGCTCAGGCTGGTCACGCCGCCTCTATTCCGGGGCGCGGCCAGCCTGTCGAGCAAATCCTGCTTGGACGCTTCAGTTGCTCTTCTTCGGCCGGGTGTAGGGCACGAATTCCCCAAGCGAGACGAAGCCGCGCGGGAAATAGGAGGTGCGGTCGATCAGCCGCACCGTGTCGATGCTGCACAGCTGCGATCCGAAGGCGTTGGTCACCAGGATCGAATTGTCGTCGAGCTGGTCGGCACCGCCGCGCGGGCGGTTGACGTAGAGCGTGTTGCCCAGCGTGTAGACGATCGCCGTGCCGTCGATGACTTGGCTCGCGCCCGTCATGCTCAGGCTGATGCAGTCGACCGGCTTGCCCGCGACTCGGCCGTCGAGCAGCTTGGCCAGCTTCTCCTCGGGCGTGGCGCGGTGGCGCTGGGCGTTGGCGACAGGCGCCGCGAACAACGCGGCACCGGCGAGCAGGGTGGCGAGGGTCATCTTCATGGCGCGACCCCTAGCACATCCGCGATGAACCGAGCCTGACGAAAGTTAGACCGTGGCGGTCGCTTCGATGCCCGCCAGCCGCAGGAAATTGGCCAGCATCGCATGGCCGTGTTCGGTGGCGATGCTTTCGGGGTGGAACTGCACGCTGTGGATCGGCAGCGAGGCGTGCCGGAAGCCCATCACCGATCCGTCCTCGGCGGTGGCGTTGACCACCAGGCTGTCCGGAATGTCGGTGACGATCAGCGAGTGATAGCGCGTCGCGGTGAAGGGCGAGGGCAGGTCGGTGAACAGCCCGGTGCCGTCATGGCGCACCGGCGAGGTCTTGCCGTGCATCAGCCCGCCGCGCACGACGCTGCCGCCGAAATGCTGGCCGATCGCCTGGTGCCCCAGGCACACGCCGAGCAGCGGCTTGCCGAGATCGGCACAAGCGGCGACCAGATCCAGGCTGATCCCCGCTTCGTTCGGCGTGCAGGGGCCGGGCGAAATCAGAAAACCCTGCGCATTGCTGGCGATCGCGTCGTTCGCGGTCAGCGCATCGTTGCGTACCACCTGCACCTCCACACCCAATTCCATCAGATAATGGACGAGGTTCCAGGTGAAGCTGTCATAGTTGTCGAGCACGAGGATCATGGGCGCAGACCTAGGCGCTCCCGCGCGCTTGCACAATCCGGCCTTGCGCGCGCCACACTGCGGCGGCACCGCTGGCGGGTCAGGGACGTTGTGTCACCTTCCAGGAGTATTCCCATGCTTGCCCGTTTGATGCTTGCCACCGCCCTGCTCGCCGCGCCGGCGTTCGCGCAGACCCAGGACCAGACGGCGCAGGACGGCCCGCCCAAGCGGGTGCGCAGTATCCTGCTCTATGGCCAGGAAAGCTGCCCGAAGCCGGCCAACCCGGACGAGATCGTCGTCTGCTCCAACGCCGGGGAATCGCCGTACCGCATCCCCAAGCGTTTCCGCGACCAGCCGAAGCAGGATGCGCCCTCGACCAGCTGGACCCGCCGCATGGAAGTGGTGGAGAACGTGAACAGCCGCGGCATGCCGAACAGCTGTTCGACCGTCGGCACCGGCGGACAGACCGGCTGCACCCGGCAGATGCTGCAGCAATGGTATCAGGACAAGCTGGACAAGGAGGCGAAGGCCTCGCGCGTCCCCTGAGCGAGAAAGGCGGGCCGGCCTATTGGCCGAAGCCCGCCTCGCTGGCCCGCGCGATCGCCTCGCGCGCGGCGGCGAACAGCGCGCCGGACTTGGCTTCGCATTCGCGCTGTTCAGAGACCGGGTCGGAATCGGCGACGATGCCGGCGCCGGCCTGCACGTGCATCACCCCGTCCTTCACCAGCGCGGTGCGCAGCACGATGCACGAGTCCATCGAACCATCCGGCGAGAAATAGCCGACGCCGCCCGCATAGGGCCCACGCGTCTCCGCCTCCAGCTCGGCGATGATCTCGCAGGCGCGCACCTTGGGCGCGCCGCTCACCGTACCCGCCGGGAAGCCGGCGAACAGCGCGTCGATCGCGTCCGCATCCTTGCGCAACTTGCCCACCACGTTCGACACGATGTGCATCACATGGCTGTAGAACTCGACCGTATAGCTGTCGGTCACCTTGACGGTGCCGGGCGCAGCAGCGCGGCCGACGTCGTTGCGGCCGAGATCGAGCAGCATCAGATGTTCGGCGCGCTCCTTGGGATCGGCGAGCAGCGAGGTACGGTGCGCCTCGTCCTCGGCAGCCGTTCGGCCGCGGGGCCGCGTGCCGGCGATCGGCCGGATGGTGATCTCGCCGTCGCGGGCGCGGACCAGGATCTCCGGGCTCGATCCGGTGAGCGCAAAGCCCGGGAGGTCGAGATGGTAGAGGAAGGGCGAGGGGTTGATCCGCCGCAGCGCGCGATACAGCTCGAACGGCGGCAGCGGGAAGGGCGCGGTGAAGCGCTGGGCGAGCACCACCTGGAAGATGTCGCCCGCCGCGATATATTCCTTCGCCGCGGCGACCATCTCGCCATAGCGGCCTTCCGGCAGCACCGGGGCCGGCTCGATCGCGAGCGGATCGGCACGGACGGGGGCGGGCAGGCGCGCGCTGGCAAGCTGCGCCGCAACCGCGTCGATCCGCTCCGCAGCGAGTTCGGGATCGGCGCCCGGCCAGACGGGGGCGACGAAAAAGAGCGTATCCGCCAGCCGATCGAAGACCAGCAGCACGGTCGGCCGCACGAAGATCATGTCCGGCACGCCGACCGGGCTCTGCGGCGGGCGGGGGAGCTTCTCCACCAGCCCGACGGTCTCGTAGCTGAAATAGCCGACCAGGCAGGCGAGCGCGCGCGGCAGCTCGGCCGGCACATCCATCCGGCAGTCGGCGACCAGTTCGCGCAGTGCCGCCAGCGGGTCGTCCGACAGCGGCTCGAACGCGGCGCGATCGGTGAGCCAGTGCGGGTTGAGCTCGGCGCGGGTGCCGGTCGCGCGGAACACCAGATCCGGCGCGAGCCCGATCAGGCTGTGCCGGCCGCGGACTGACCCGCCTTCGACCGATTCGAGCAGGAAGTCGCCCCGGCCGGGCTCGATCAGCTTGAGCGCGGCGGCAACCGGCGTTTCGGTATCGGCCACCTGCTGCCGCCAGACCAGCGCAGGGCGGCCGGCGGCGAGGGCTGCGTGGGCGGCGTCGATACCCTGGATCACAGCCCGGTTCACCGGCCGATTCACTGGCCGCCGCTGCGCTGCAGGTCGGCGCGCAGGCGGGCGATCGCCGCCTCGTTGCGGCGGACCTTGAGCGCGCTCACCAGCGAAGCGGCGAACTGGGTTTCATATTCCTGCGCACCCACCTGGCCCAGCGCCTGGGTGATCGACTGGAGCATCTGCGGGCCCTGCGGATCGCCTGCGATGCTGCCCGGCTGGATGGTGTCGACATAGACGACGTAATAGCCGGCGCGGTTCGGGGCCTCGACCAGACGCGCGGTCTTGGCCGGCATGTCGAACGCCATCTGGATGAAGTTCTCCTTGCCGCGCAGCTCGCTGCGCTTGAAGTCGAACGGCTTGGGCGAGGCACCCTTGCTCGCGCCTACTTCGGCCAGCGCCTGCGCCATCGGCACGCCCTTCTGCAGCTTGGGCAGCATCGCGGTGGCCGCGGCACGTGCCTTGGCCAGCGCCTGGTCGAGCAGATAGTCGGCCTTCACCTTCTCGGTGATCTGGGCGAGCGGACGCGGCGCGGCCGGCACGACCTTCTCCAGCGAGACGAGCGCGAAGCTGCCGTCCTTGCCCACGGGCACCACCTGCGGCTCGTCGCCGGCCTGTTCGAAGCCGAAGCCGGCCTTCATCACCGCGGTGACGGTGGCGTCGGGCTGATAGGCGGCGTTGTCCGGATCGGTGCCGTTGGCGATCAGCGCGGGGCTGCGCACCGCGGTCAGCTTGGCCTTGGCAACGGCTTCGTCGAAGGTCGCGCCGTCGCCGACGGCGTCCTCGATCGCCTGGCGCGAATCGGCGAGCAGCGCGGCAAGCTTGCGCTTGGCGACTTCCTCGGTGAGCCCGGTGCGGACCTGGTCGAGGCTGCGGGCGGCGATCTTCTCGACTTTGCTCACGCGGTAGACGAACCAGGCGCCGCCGAGCTGGACCGGGCCCTGCAGGGCGGTCGCCGGGGCGGCGAAGGCGGCGTCGGCGAAGGGCGCGGAGACCTGCTTGGCGAGGCCGGCCTTGTCGTTCGCCTCGATGGTGCGGGCTTCCAGGCCGGCCGCCTTGGCGGCTGCGGCCAAGTCACCGCCCTTGGCGGCTGCTGCAACCTTAGCGGCGACCGACTGGCTGATCGCCTGGACCAGCTCGACGCCGCGCTTTTCGCTGGCGGCGTATTTGGCGGCGTCCTTCTTGTAGGCGGCGGCGATTTCGGCCTCGGTCGGCGTGGTCTGCGCCTTCAGCGCGTCGGGCTGGGCGACGGCGTAGCGGACGATGCGGCGCTCGGGCACCTGGTAGCGGCTGCGGTTCTGCGCGTAATAGCCGGCGAGCGTGTTGGCGTCGGGCGCGGCGCCCGGATCCATCGCCAGCGACTGGACGAAACCGACGATGCCGGTGCGGCGCTCGAGCAGCGTCGCGACATAGGGGGTCACCACGCCGGCGGGGGCGGGGGCGCGCAGGGTGACCGGGCCGACCAGCCAGGCGGCGTAGCGCTGCGTGGTCATCCCCTCGCGGAGCTGCGCCGGGGTGAGGCGATTCTGCGCGAGCAGCTGCTCGAAGGTCTGCTGGCTGAACTTGCCGTCCATGCCCGCGAACTGCGGATTGTTGACGATATCCGTGTCGATCAGCTTCTTGCCGACCGCCATGCCGTTCTGATTTGCGAATGCCTCGATCGCGGCGGTGTTGACGGCGTCGTTCAGGGCGGCCTCGAACCCGCCCTGTGCCAGCACCTGCGCCATCGTTAGGTTCTGGCCCTGCGCCTGCGCGTTGCGGACATAGCGCTCCAGCCGATCGCGGACCTGCTGCTCGGTCACCTTCTCGCCCGCCACCGTCGCCAGCGCGCCGCTGCTGCCGGTGATCCCCTGGCGCATGCCCGTGACGTCACTCGCCGCAAAGGCGATCGCGAGCAGGCCCAGGAAGATGAAGACGATGATCAGGCCGTAGCGCGACTTGGTGAAGTTCCGGAAGGCGTTGAGCATGGAGAGCCGTTCGTTCGAGGAATTTGGGCCCGCTTTAGGGCCGGTGCCGCGCGCCTTCAAGCTTGTGCCGCGCGACGCAATCGGTATCGACTGTGCCGAAACATTCGGAGAGTGATGGATGCGCCGCAAGCTGGTCGCTGGAAACTGGAAGATGCACGGCATGCGTTCGCATCTGGGCGAGATCGAAGCGATCGCCGCCGCGGCACGGGCGCATCCTCAGGTCGACGCGTTGCTCTGCGTGCCCTACACCTTGATCGCGGCAGCGGCGGACATCGCCGCCGACTTCACGATCGGCGCGCAGGACGTGCACGAGAGTGATCAGGGTGCCCATACCGGCGACATCTCAGCACCGATGCTGGTAGAGGCGGGTGCCAAGGTGGTGATCGTCGGCCATTCCGAGCGCCGGGCCGACCATGCCGAGACCAGCCACCACACCTGGGCGAAGGCCGCTGCCGCGCGTCGGCACGGGCTGAACGTCATCCTCTGCTGCGGCGAGACGGAGGCCGAGCACGATGCCGGCCGCGCCGAGCGCATCGTCCAGTCGCAGATCGAGAAGTCGCTGCCCGACGGCGCCGCGCCCGACTGGCTGACCATCGCCTATGAGCCGCGCTGGGCGATCGGCACCGGCAAGACCCCGACGCTGGACGAGATCGGCACGATGCACGCGATCCTGCGCGCCAAGCTGCGCGGGATGATCGGCCCCTCTGCCAACGACATGCGGATCCTGTACGGAGGCTCGGTGAGCGGCGCCAATGCCGCGTCCATTCTTGCCGTGGACGATGTCGACGGCGCGTTGGTCGGCGGGGCCAGCCTCACTGCCGCCAAGTTCGTGCCGATCATCGAGGCGGCGGCGCAAATAGCGACGGGGGATTAACCTGTTGTCGGGGGTCTGGCGCTACAAGGCCTCCATGCTGCCGCGGATTCACCTCGTACGTTCGGGAAGGACCAAGCTCGACCGGGCGATCCTGACCGAACAATATCGGGTGCTGGGGAAGCAGATTCCCCTGATGTACATGCTCGTTTTCATGGACGCGGTGTTCCTCGGCTTCGCCTCCTACGGATCGGTGTCGACGCGGCTGAGCGTGGGAGCGCCGATCCTGCTTGGTCTCGCGGCGGCGGTGCGGAGCGTGCTTTGGGTCACGCGGCGGAAGGACGACGCGCCCAGTTTGCGCCGGATCCGCAGATACCTGATCGGCACGATTCTCGCGGCCGTGGTGCTCAGCCTCGCTTTTGGAGGTTGGGCGCTGGTTCTGTTCACCGACGCAGATATCTCCCGTCGCGCCAGCATTGCCCTCTATATCTTCATCGGTGCGGTAACCTGCTGCTACTGTCTGCAGACCTTTCCCGTCGGCGGATGGCTGGTGATGGGGTGCGGTGCTTCGCCCGTGATCGTCTGCCTGCTCTTTTCCGGCGATCGATACCTCGTTGCGCTTGGCATCAACATCATCTTGGTATCGGCCGTGATTCTCCGGATGATCGGGGCAAGCCATGCCGGCTTCGTCGAAGTGCTCGCCTCGCGTGCCGAAATGGCGACGGGCCAGCGCCGCGCGCGACTGGCCGAGCAGCGCGCCCACCAGCTTGCCTATCACGACCCGCTGACCGGCCTGCCGAACCGCCGCGCGTTCACCGAATATCTCCGCGGCGCCGAGCCGCACCGATTCGGGCTGATGCTCGTCGACCTCGATCGCTTCAAGTCGATCAACGATGTCCATGGCCACCCGATCGGCGACCAGCTGCTGCGCGCGGTCGCGGGTCGGCTGAGCTGGGTGGTGGGCGAAGGCGGTCGCAGCTATCGGCTGGGCGGCGACGAGTTCGCGATCACCCTGCCGTTCAACGACGACGACCTGGACCGGGTGCGTAGCGTGGCGCATGCTATCGTCCGCGAGGTGGCGCGGCCGTTCCTGATCGACGAGCGGATGCACCATATCGGCGCCAGCGTCGGCATCGCGCTCTATCCGGAGGATGCGCTCGATGCCGATACGTTGATGCGCCGCGCCGACGTCGCGCTCTACCAGGCCAAGGAGGCCGGTCGCGGCTGCTACTGCGCCTTTGCCAGCCAAATGGACGCCGAGATCCGCCGTCGCTCGACGATCGAGGCCGAGATGCGCGACGGGCTGACCCAGGGCCTGTTCTACCCGCGCTACCAGCCGATCATCGACCTGCGCACCGGCCAGGTGACCGGCTTCGAGCTCCTCGCCCGCTGGCGACGCGAGGATGCCGAGATCGGGCCCGACCAGTTCATTCCGATCGCCGAAGAGTGCGGGCTGCTCAACACGCTGATGCTCGACCTGCTCGACCGTGCCTGTTCGGAGACGCGTGACTGGCAAGTGCCGGCGGGCCTCGCGATCAACATCTCGCCGGGCCAGCTTCGCGACGACTGGCTGAGCCACAAGATCCTGTCGGTCCTCGCACGCACCGGCTTCCCGCCGCAGCGCCTGACCGTCGAGATCACCGAGAACGCGCTGATCGTCGATGCGGATAAGGCGCATCACGCGATCGAGTCGCTCAAGAATCAGGGCGTCCAGCTAGCGCTCGACGATTTCGGCACCGGCTATGCCTCGATCCAGCACCTGCGCATGCTGCCGTTCGACAAGATCAAGATCGACCGCTCCTTCGTTGATTCGCTGAGCGAAAGCGCCGAGAAGCTGCGGATCGTCCGCGCGATCCTCGGCCTCGCGAACACGCTGGAGCTGCCGGTGGTGGCCGAGGGGATCGAGACGCTGGAGACCGCCGAGCTGCTGCGCGCGCTAGGCTGCGCGCAGGGGCAGGGCTATCTGTTCGGCCGTCCGATGGACAAGGAAGAAGTCCAGCTCTGGCTCGCCGACGGCGTGATGCCGCCGGCGGCCGAAGCGCTTATCCGCCGTAACGGTCCTTGAGCACCTTCCACGTGGCGCGCAGGCTCACCGCCTCGGCGCCCTTGGGGCGGCCTGGCTTGGGGCTGCCGTTCCAGCAGAAGATGTCGAAATGGGCCCATTGGGCCTTGGCCGGCACGAATTCCTTGAGGAACAGCGCGGCGGTGATCGCGCCGCCGAAAGGGCCCTCGGCAGCGTTGACCATGTCCGCCACGTCCGACTTCAGCAGATCCTTGTACGGATCGTAGAGCGGCATCCGCCAGATCGGGTCGGCCTCTTCCTCGCCGGCTGCGATGATTTCCGCGGCCAGTGTATCGTCATTGGCGAACAGCGCCTGGAGGTCCGCACCCAACGCCACGCGCGCGGCGCCGGTGAGGGTCGCGAAGTCGAACACCAGCTCGGGGTTCTTTTCCTCCGCCTTGGTAAGCGCATCGCCCAGGATCAGGCGGCCTTCGGCATCGGTGTTGCTGTTCTCGACGGTGATGCCCTTGCGCGAGATCATCACGTCGCCCGGACGCGTCGCCTCGCCCGAGATCGAGTTCTCGACGGCGGGGACGAGCATGTGGAGCCGCACCGGCAGCTTGTTCTGCATCACCAGTTCGGCAAGCGCGAGCGCGTGTGCGGCGCCGCCCATGTCCTTCTTCATCAGCCGCATGCCGCTGGCCGGCTTGATGTCGAGCCCGCCGCTGTCGAAGCACACGCCCTTGCCGATGATCGCGATGCGCGGATGCTCGGGGTTGCCCCATTCGAGCTCGATCAGCCGCGGCTCGCGACCCTTGCCGGCGGCCTGGCCGACGGCGTGGAGCATGCCATAGCCCTGCTCCAGCGCGTCGCCCTTCACCACCGAAAAGGTGGCGCCATAGGCCTTGGCGAGCTCGGCGCCGGCATCTTCCAGATCGGCCGGGCTCATGTCGTTGGCGCCGGTGTTGATCCGGTCGCGCAGCTTGAAGGCGACGGCGGCCATGCGCACCGCCTCTTCCATCTTCACCGGATCGGCGGTGAGCAGCACGCGCGGGCCTTGCGCCTTGGGATCGGCCTTCTTGTAGCGATCGAACTTGTACTGGGCAGCCAGCCAGCCATAGATCGCCTTGCCGGGCTCCACGCCTTCGACGCGGTAGCTGCCCTCGGGCAGCGTTTCGGCTAGCTTGGCGAGGCACCAGGGCCCGAGCTTCTCGATATTGGCGACGACCGAGACGACCGACCAGTCCTCGGGCGCATCGCCGGGCAGGATCGCGCTCGAATGGGCCGAGCCGCTGAGCTTCTGCGCGGCGGCGGCGGCTCGGTGGCGTGGCGGCTGCGCGGCGAGCCAGGCGTCATAGCCCTTGGCGTCGATCAGGTGGATGGTGCGAGCGGCTTGGCCGCGATCGGGCTGAACGAGCGTGTTGAGATCCGTCATGCGCCTGATCTAGGACGCCGAGCGCCCCGCGCCTAGCCCGGACGCCCCTGGTTTTTTGGCCAGGGGGGCGCCGGATCACTTCGCTACAGGCAGCATCGTCTTCCACCGCGCGTCGAGCCGGGCCTGGGCATGGTCGCGTTTCACCTTCGACACCAGCGAAATGCCGCGGAGGGTGACGCTGTGCCCGCCGAGGAACTTGCCCGAGATGGTATAGCCGACATCGTACAGCGCCACGTCCTCGTGCGGATCGCCGTCGGCGAGATATTGGGTGACGATCACCACCGGCAGCCGCTCGTCGCCGCGGCTGTTGTCAGGCAGCCCTGCAGCCTCACGCGCCTTTACCAGTGCGTGCTCGAACCAGCCGCCCTCGACCCGCGGCTCGCCGGTGGTCGCCGCGGGCGAGACGCCGAGCGCGGTCGGGAAGAGGATGGTCTGGCTCTGCACCGATTGCTCGGGCGCGGCGGGCTTCAGCGCCAGCGTCTGCTTGCCGCCATCGGCCGCGACCAGCACCAGCTTGGCAATTTTGGCGGAGGTGCGCTGCTCGGTGGCCGCCTTCTCGGCCTTGGTCTCGCGGCGATCGTTCCAGTTGTTCCAGAGGGTAAGGCCGGAGATCAGCACCGCGGCGACCCCGAGTACCTCGCCCAGCGTGATCCACCGCCGCCGCACCTTGGCTGCTTCGGCGCGGTCCTTGGCGCGGCTTTCGGCTTCGTCGCTCATCGCGGCATCACCAGGAACTGCTCGAACTTGCCGTCGGCGCCGGGCTCGGCATAGGTCACCGCGACCAGCATGCGATCCTTGTAGCGGATCATGTAGTTGCGGTTGACGAAGCCGCCGCGCAGCCGCGCCTTGCCGATGGGGGTGAAGGACGTAGGCTCGCCGAGCGGAGCCAGGCTGGTGCGGTAATCGCCAAGTGCCGTGGCATCGAAATAATAGTTGGCGTCGTCGGTCATCAGGCTGCGATCGGGGGTGCCGGCGCGGAGCTGGTCGAACAGCTTCCGCGCAAGGGCGTCGCGCTGCTGGTCGAGCGTCAGCGCCGCCGGCGATTGGGTGACGGGCAGCAGCAGATCGAGGATGCCCTGGGCGATCACGTCCTGTGCGCCGCCGAAATCGGCGCTGACCAGCGAGACGACGGCGAACTTCTCCTCCGGGACCACGACGTTGCTCGACAGAAAGCCGACCGCCTCGCCGCCGTGCGACACCTGCTTCTTGCCGCCATGCTCGCCCAGCGACACGCCGAGACCGTAATGAGTGGGGGCACCATCGGCGAGCTTCACCTCGGTTTCCTGCACCGCCCAGTCGGTGGGCGTCAGCACCTTGCGATCGATGCGGGCGATGTCCCACTTGGCGAGATCGGCGGCGCTCATCGCCAGCTCGCCGGCCGCCCACAGCCAGCCGTCCGCCGCCGGCTTGGCCGGGCGCACGGGCCCCAGCGCATAGCGATGCGTGCCCTGCGGGAAGCCCTTGCCGACTGCCTTGTCCTGGTCGATCGCCTGCATGGCCAGGGGCTTGAAGATCTTCGACTGGAGAAAGTCGAGCAGCTTCTTGCCCGAGGCCTTCTCGATGATCATGCCCGCCACGACATAGCCGGTGTTCGAATATTGCCACGCGGTGCCGGGGGTGAAGTCGAGCGGCTTCTTCGCCCAGCGATCAACGATCTGCTGCGGCGTCACCGCGGTTTCCATCGCCTTGAAGCTATAGTCCTGCGGCCAGTAATCCTGCAGGCCGGCGGTGTGGCTGAGCAGCTGGCGAATGGTAATCTTGTCGGCGTCGGTAACGTCCGGCACCCATTTCGACACCTTGTCGTCGAGGCTGAGCTTGCCCTCGTCTGCCAGCAGCAGGATCGCCGCGGCGGTGAACTGCTTGGAGATCGACGCGATCTGGTACTTCGCGTTCGCGTCCGGCCCCTTGGCGATGCCGGGGCCCTGGTCGCCATAGGCCTTGGTGAAGACGATCTTGCCGTCGCGCACGATCGCGATCGAGGCGGAAGGGACTCCGCTGCTCTTCAGCGCATCCGCGACGATCGTATCGACCTTGGCGGTCTGCTCGGGCGTGAGCTGCTGGGCGGCGGCGGGGGTGACGATCAGCAGGGTGGCGGCAACAGCGGTACGGAACATCGGGCCTCCGGGAGATTGTCCCGGAGGCTTAGCGCTGCCGGCGCACCCTGCCAACGACGATCAGCCCATCGGTACGCCGTAAAGATCGTGTTCGTCGGCGTCCTCGATCAGCACGGGTACGATATCGCCCTGTTCGAGATGCCCGGCGTCGCGCAGGAAGACTTCGCCGTCGATCTCGGGCGCATCGGCCTGGCTGCGGCCGGTCGCGCCGCCGTCCTCGTCGACCGCGTCGATGATCACGTCGAGCTTGTGGCCGATCTTGGCCTGGAGCTTGGCGGCGCTGATCGCGGCGGTCCTTTCCATGATCCGGGCGTAGCGCTCTTCCTTGACTTCCTCCGGCACCGCGCCGGGCAGGTCATTGGCCGAGGCGCCTTCGACCGGCTCGAAGCGGAACGCGCCAACGCGGTCGAGCTGGGCTTCGTCGAGCCAGTCGAGCAGATACTGAAAGTCTTCCTCGGTCTCGCCGGGGAAGCCGACGACGAAGGTCGAGCGGATCGTGATGTCCGGGGCGATTTCGCGCCAGGCGCGCAGCCGCTCGAGCACCTTGGCCTCGTTGGCCGGGCGCTTCATCGCGCGCAGAACATTGGGGGCTGCATGCTGGAACGGGATGTCGAGGTAGGGGAGCACCAGCCCCTCCGCCATCAGCGGGATCACCTGATCGACATGGGGGTAGGGGTAGACATAGTGCAGCCGCACCCAGGGCGCGATCTGGCCGAGCTCGCGGGCGAGATCGGTCATGTGCGGCACCACCTCGCGGCCCTTCCAGGCGCGCGGCTCCTTGCGGATGTCGATGCCATAGGCCGAGGTATCCTGGCTGATGACCAGCAGTTCCTTGGTGCCGGCCGCGACCAGCTTCTCCGCCTCGCGCAGGATCGCGTCGGGGCGGCGGCTGACGAGGTCGCCGCGCAGTGACGGGATGATGCAGAAGCTGCAGCGGTGGTTGCAGCCTTCCGAGATCTTCAGATAGCTGTAGTGGCGCGGGGTGAGCTTGAGCCCGCTGTCCGGCACCAGGTTGACGAAGGGCGAGGGCGGCATCGGCGCCGCGGTGTGCACCGCGCCGACCACTTCCTCATATTGATGCGCGCCGGTGACCGCGAGCACGTTAGGGAAGCGGGCGCGGATGACCTCGGCTTCCTTGCCCATGCAGCCGGTTACGATCACGCGGCCGTTCTCGGCGATAGCCTCGCCGATCGCCTCGAGCGATTCTTCCTTGGCGCTGTCGAGAAAGCCGCAGGTGTTCACCAGCACGACGTCCGCGCCGGCATAGTCGGGCGACAGCGCATAGCCGTCCGAACGGAGCTTTGTAAGGATACGCTCGGAGTCGACCAGATTCTTGGGACAGCCGAGCGACACCATGCCCACCTTGGGGGCTTCGGGGAGTCGCGTTGCCATGATTGGACGCGCACATAGGCCTTTTCGTGGAAATTGCCAGCCATGGGGCGTTTACGGATGGCCGATCCGGCCCGCCATGGTACGGGCAGGCCAGCAAACACCGGGAGATTTCGTCATGACCGCGACCACCGCACAGCCTGTCCAGCTGCCGACCCGCTCCGGGCTCGTCATCGACGTGCGCACCGTCCGTCCCGACGACGAGGCGCTGCTCAAGGACTTTTTCGATCACGTCTCGAACGAGGATCGCCGCTTCCGCTTCTTCACCGCGAGCCCGCAGCTCCAGCCGCATCAGGCCAAGGCGCTGATCGAGGTCGACCACCAGAAGACCGAGAGCTATCTGGCGTTTACCGCCGAGGGCGAACTGGTCGGCTCGGGCATGCTCGCCTGCGACGACACGCTGGAGACCGCCGAAGTCGCGATCTCGGTCCGCGCGGACCGCAAGGGGCAGGGGGTGGGCTGGAGCCTGCTCAACTACATCACCGCCGAAGCCAAGGCGCGCGGCGTCAAGCGGCTCCAGTCGATCGAGAGCCGCGAGAACCATCTGGCGATCGAGCTGGAGCGCGAGATGGGCTTCGTCGCGCGCGAGGTCGAGGGCGATCCCAGCGTGGTGCTGCTCGAAACGGTATTCTGATCGAGGGTGCCCCGGCCGGAGCCGGGGCACCCCTCCGGATCACCGGAACGGTGGTTCGTTGAACGCGCGCAGCTTGCGGCTGTGGAGCTTGGCGCCCTCGCGGCGCAGTTCCTCGCAGGCCTCGATGCCGATCTTGAGATGCTCGGCAATCGCGCGTTCGTAGAAGCGGTTGGCCTGGCCGGGCAGCTTGAGCTCGCCGTGGAGCGGCTTGTCCGAGACGCAGAGCAGCGTCCCATAGGGCACGCGGAAGCGATAACCCTGTGCCGCCAGCGTCGCCGACTCCATGTCCACGCCCACCGCACGGCTCAGCGAGAAGCGCAGCGCCGACTGCGAATAGCGCAGCTCCCAGTTGCGATCGTCGGTGGTCACGATCGTGCCGGTACGCAGCCGCTGCTTGAGTTCGTCCCCGGACTGGCCCGAGACGGTCTCCGCCGCCCGCGCCAGCGCCTGCTGGACTTCGGCGATGGCGGGGATGGGGATCTCCGGCGGCAGCACGTCGTCCATGATATGGTCGTCGCGCAGATAGGCGTGGGCGAGCACATAGTCGCCGATCCGCTGGCTGGGGCGCAGGCCGCCGCAATGTCCGATCATCAGCCACGCCTCGGGGCGGATCACCGCGAGGTGATCGGTGATCGTCTTCGCGTTGGACGGCCCGACGCCGATATTGACCAGCGTGATCCCGGTGCCGCCCTCGGCCATCAGGTGGTAGGCGGGCATCTGGTGCCGCCGCCAGGCGCCGTCGCTGACCAGCCGGTCGGCGTCCGCCGCATCCTCGATCACGATCCCGCCCGCGCCCGACACACCGGTGAAGCGGCTGCCGGGCCCCAGCTGCGCGCAGGCCCAGCGGACGAACTCGTCGACATAGCGGTGATAGTTGGTGAACAGAATGTACTGCTGGAAATGCTCGACCGGCGTGCCGGTATAGTGCTTGAGCCGCGCCAGCGAGAAGTCGGTGCGCAGCGCATCGAACAGCGCCAGCGGTCGCGTCTCGTCCTGGCTGATCCAGATCCCGTCGGCGATCTCGTCGCCGATGTGCGACAGCTCGGTCGCCGGGAAATGGCGGCCCAGTTCGGTCGCCGAGACATCGTCCAGGCTCAGGATCGTGTTGGGATCGAGCACATAGGGGAAGGGGATTTCCTGCCGCCCGGTGACCGCATGCACCTCGACGTCATAATCCTCGATCAGGAAGGTGAGCTGCTCGGTGAGATATTCGGCGAACATCGCCGGGCGCGTGACCGAGATGCGGTAGTCGCCCGCCTCGACCAGCCGCCCGAACGAGCGCCGGGGGATAGGCTTGTTGACGCCGCCGCGATAGGTGACGCGGAGCTCCGGATAGGCGAAGCTGCCGTCGGTCCGCGTCTCGGGATCGGGCGTGGTGCCATCGGTGATGTAGCGGTTGAGCGCCTGCTGCAGTCGTTCGACCGAGGCGCGATAGAGCCGATCGAGGTCGGCGACGATATCGGAGGCTTGAGTCATCTTCCATCGCTAAGCGCGGAAGATGACGCTGGCAAGTCGGCGGTGAAACGAGCCCCTCAACTGATGCCGAGATCGCCCGGGCCGAACGCCTGGGGGAGCAGATCGGACAGGCGGTAGCTCGCCACCGCATCGCCCTCGGCCGCGCCGCAATGGACGGGCAGGTCGCGCTTGCCGAGCTGGGCCGCCTCGTTGATCACCTGTCGGCAGCGACCGCAGGGGCTGACCGGGGCGGTGCCGGTGGGCACGCCGTCCGGTCCGATCGGCCCGCCGATCACGGCGATCTCGGCCACGTCGCGCAGCCGCCCCTGGGCCGAGACCGTCGCCAGCGCCACCGTCTCCGCGCAGAGCGACAGGCCGTAGCTAGCATTCTCGAAATTGGCGCCGGTCACCACCGTGCCGTCGGTCAGCAGCACCGCGGCACCCACGCCGAAGTTGGAATAGGGCGCGTGTGCGTGGCGCGCAGCGGTGCGGGCGGCTGCGATCAGCGCGCGTGTGTCCGTGGTCATGAAACTCATCCCTTGATGTGGAGCACGCAGATCAGCGTGAACAGCCGCCGCGCGGTATCGAAATCGACGTCGATCTTGCCCTCCAACGCAGTGCGGAGCAGCTCGGCGCTGTCGTTGTGGATGCCGCGCCGGGCCATGTCGACCGTCTCGATCTGCGCGGGCGTCGCGGCGCGGATCGCCTGGTAATAGCTGTCGCAGATCGCGAAATAGTCGCGGATCGGGCGGCGGAAGCGGGCGAGGCCGAGTACGATCGTCTCCAGCGGCGTATCGTCCGCGCGGCGAATCGCCAGCGCCAGCCGGCCTTCCTCGACGCTGAGGTGCAGCTTGTACGGCCCGGTATAGCCATCGGCATGCGCGCGCTGGGGGGCGAAGTGGTTGTCCTCGAGCAGATCGTAGATCGCGATCCGCCGTTCCTGCTCGATATCCGCCGAGCGCCACAGGATGGTGCGCTCGTCGAGGGTCACGTCGATGATCCGCGGATCGGCCATAGGTCCCAGCTTTGGAAGCATTCCCCGTTTTCCACAAGCCATGCCGGTTGCCGTCGCCTCCGCATTGGCCGATGAGGGAGGGATGGCACAGCCGATCCCTTTCCCCACCCAGGAGCCCCAAGAGGGCCTCAGCCTCCCCCAGAATGTCGAGGCAGAAGCAGCGCTGCTCGGCGCGATGATGATCGACAACCGAGTCGCGGAAGACGTCCTCCAGAAACTCCGGCCCGAGCATTTCTTCGAGCCGCTGCACGGCCGCATCTATGAGCAGGTCGCCCATCTCGTCGGCGACAACCGCCTCGCCACCCCGGTGACGCTGCGCCCGCTGTTCGCCAACGATCCGGCGATGAAGGAGCTGGGCGGCCCGGCCTATCTCGCCCAGCTGACCGGCAACCCCGCCAGCCTGATCGGCGCGCGCTCCTTCGCCGACCAGATCTACGATCTCGCCCAGCTCCGCGCGCTGGTGGACGTGGGCCGCGGCATGGTCGAGGGCGCGCTCGACACCAGCCAGGACATCAACCCCTCCAAGCAGATCGAGCAGGCCGAACTCCGGCTCTACCAGGTCGCCGAGCAGGGCGATTCGGAAGCGGGCGTGAAGTCCTTCACCCGCGCCGCGACGCTCGCCGTGAAGCAGGCCGAGAAGGCGATGAACTCGGGCGGCGGCATCTCGGGCATCACCACGGGGCTGAGCGACCTCAACGCCTCGACCGGCGGTTTCAACCGATCGGATCTGCTGATCCTCGCCGGCCGACCGGGCATGGGCAAGACCTCGCTCGCCACCAACATCGCGTTCAACGCCGCCAAGCGCTACATGGACGATCTCGACGCCGGCATTGCCGAGGAGAAGTCGATCGGCGCGCCGGTGGCGTTCTTCAGCCTCGAAATGTCGGCCGACCAGCTGGCGATGCGTATCCTGTCCGAACAGGCGGAAGTCGTCTCGGAAAAGCTGCGTACCGGCCAGCTGAGCAATGCCGAGTTCCAGAAGTTCGCGCGCGCCGCGGGCGATCTGGAGCGGCTGCCGCTCTATATCGACGACACGCCGGGCCTCACCATCGCAGCGCTGCGCACCCGCGCGCGGCGGCTCAAGCGCCAGCACAAGATCGGCATGGTGATCGTCGACTATCTCCAGCTGCTCACCGGCTCGGCCAAGGCCTCGGGCGACGGGCGCGTGCAGGAAATCTCGGAAATTTCGCGCGGCCTCAAGACGCTGGCCAAGGAACTTCACGTCCCGGTGCTGGCGCTCTCCCAGCTGAGCCGCGCGGTGGAAAGCCGCGAGGACAAGCGCCCGCAGCTTTCCGACCTTCGCGAATCCGGCTCGATCGAGCAGGACGCCGATATCGTGCTGTTCGTGTATCGCGACGAATATTACCACGACTTCAAGGCGCCCACGAAGGTCCCGGACGGCACCGAGACCGCCGAGGAGCGCATGGCCTATGAGGAATGGCAGGCCAAGCAGCTGGAAGTGGCCAACAAGGCGACGGTGATCATCGCCAAGCAGCGCCATGGCGCCACGGGCTCGGTGCATATGCGCTTCGACCGGCAGTTCACCAAGTTCAGCGATCTGGCGCCGGAGGGGTATTGAGGGTAGTCAGCAGTTCGTCGTAGCTGTTCTTGAAGGGGGCGGGTGTGAACAATGTGGAGCTGGCCGAACATCGGCTGTTGGTCAGCATGTTCATCGATTCACATCGCCCGGACCGTCGGTCTATGTCGCGGCAGGACTTCCAAACGGACTACAGTACCACCGTCGACACGCGCCTGTTCAACAGCATCGTTACGGACCTGCGACGGCAAGGGCTCGTTAAAACGAGCCCGAACGCTGGCTCATTTTTCGTGCGCCTTCACAGTGACGCTTACAAGAGCGCGCTAAGTAGGATCCTGCTCGCGCTAAACGCCGACGCTTTTGAGGTTGATTGGGATACCAAACGGATATTCACGGACGCTGACGAACTGGACCAAGACAGGTTGATACCGTGCCCGACACTTTGGGTTCTTATTACATCCGAAAAGCGTGCAACGGCTGCGTCCGATCCGATTGCCACCTCGTCGCAGGTGGCTGGTAGAGACATCAACCACTTCTACGCGCCAGTCGCGGGCCCCGGGGTTAGCAACAATCAACCAGTGGAAAGCAACGAAAGCTGGTGGACGCGCTGGGGCACAATCTTCGGAGGATTGGGTGCGTTGCTCGCGGCTGTTGCGATTTTGGCTACTTGGTACTTCTGGCGCTATCCGCACCCGTGAACTAAGCGATGACGGGCATCGGTGCAGGTTTGATCTCCTCAAACACTCGTCCCCACAACCCGCCCGATCCCCGCGGTCAGCGTCATTGCCAGCGCGCCCCAGAACACCACCCGCACCACCGGCTTGAGCGGCTTGGCCCCGCCGGTGATCGCGCCCAGCGCGCCGAGTAGGGCGAGGAACAGGATCGATCCCGCCGCTTCGCCCGCCGCCATCCAGCCCATCGGCAGCAGCGCGGCGAGCAGCAGCGGCAGCGCCGCGCCCGCGGTGAAGGTCGCCGCGGAGGTGAACGCGGCGACCACCGGCCGCGCGGTGGTCATCTCGGTGATGTGGAGCTCGTCGCGGGCATGCGCCTCCAACGCGTTATGCGCCATCATCTGCTCGGCCACGGCCTTGGCGGTGGCGGCATCGACGCCGCGGGCGATGTAGATCTCGGTCAGCTCGCGCAGCTCGGCCTCGGGGACGGTCGCGAGTTCCAGCCGCTCGCGGGCGAGGTCGGCGCGTTCGGTATCGGATTGCGAGCTGACCGAAACATATTCGCCCGCCGCCATCGACATCGCGCCCGCCACCAGCCCCGCCACGCCCGCGACGAGCAGCGCCGGCCGCTCGGCCCCCGAGGCGGCAACGCCCAGGATCAGGCTGGCGGTGGAGACGATGCCGTCATTCGCCCCGAGCACGGCGGCGCGCAGCCAGCCGATCCGGGCGACGAGATGCTGTTCGCGGTGCGGGCGCATGGACTTCCTCCGGTGATGCTTGCGGGAGGATGGAGCGGCGCTGCCGGCGCGGCAATGGGGGAGTTACCTTGGGAGACACTGGGGTAGGGGAAAGTCCTCCCCCTCCACAGTCATCCCGGCGAAAGCCGGGACCCATTGGGGTTTCCCGTTCGGCTCTTGCTGCGACCGCGTGGGGTCTGGATCCCGGCTTTCGCCGGGATGACGGAGGGACAGGAGGCTGTATTGCTAATCAATATCACCGCTTGAGCATCAGGAACGCCGTCACGCCGGCCGCTGCCGCCAGCCCCGCGCATACCAGCGCCGCGACATGGAACCCGCCGACCAATGCCGCGCCGGTCTGCGACAGCACCGCGCCGGCCAGCGCGGTCGCGACCAGCCCGCCGGTCCGCGCGATCGCGCTGTTGAAGCCCGAGGCGGTGCCAGTGAAGCGGTCGTCGACCGAGGCAAGCACCGCGGTGGTCAGCGGCGCCACCGCGCCGGCCATGCCCAGCGACAGCACCAGCATCCCCGGCAGGATGCTCGTCCAGTAGCTTGCCTGCGGGTCCGCGCCCGAGAGCAGCCAGAAGCCCAGGCCGGTCACGATCGGCCCGATCGACAGCGGCCAGCGCCCGCCGATCCGCGCCGCCAGCCGTCCGGCGAAGCGCGAGGATACGCCGATCACGATCGAGAAGGGGAGGAGCGCCAGCCCCGCCTGCGCGGGCGGATAGCCGCCGCCGACGATCAGCAGATAAGGCAGCAGCAGGATCAGCGCGCCCAGCGCGCCGTAGAGCAGCAGGGTCAGCACGGTCAGCCCGACGAACGGCACCGATCCGAACAGCGCCAGCGGCATCATCGCCCGCTCGCCCAGCCGGTACTGGCGCAGCACGAACCCGCCGAGCAGCGCCACGCCGCCGACCAGGCCGATCGTCGCTGGGGTGGAGACGGCATGGCTGCTCGACCACAGGGTTAGCGCCCAGGTGAGGCTGCCCAGCCCGGCGGTGGCGAGTGCCGCGCCCAGCCAGTCGAGCCCGCCCTTGCCGCGCGGGCTCTCGGGGACGAAGCGCCCGGCAATGGCGATCGCCGCGGCCGCGAAGGGCAGGTTCAGATAGAAGATCGCGCGCCAGCCGACCGCGTCGACCAGCCAGCCGCCGAGCGGCGGTCCCACGGCGGAAGCAATGGCGCCGGCCGAGGCCCAGGTGCCGATCGCCCGGCCGCGCGCCTCGCCATGGAAACTGCTGCCGAGCAGGCCGAGGCTGTTGGGCATCAGGATCGCCGCGCCGATGCCCTGCAGCGCGCGCGAGGCGAGCAGCAGCTCGGTGCCCTTCGACAGCGCGCAGCCGAGCGAGGCCAGGGCGAAGATCGCCACGCCCAGGATCAGCATCCGGCGTCGGCCAAAATAGTCGCCCGTTGCGCCCCCGAACAGCAGCAGCGCCGAGAGCGGCAGGAGATAGGCGTTGATGATCCAGGGGAGCGTCGCCGGATCGGCGGCGAGCGTGCTGCCGATCGTCGGCAGCGCGACGTTGGTGACCGAACCGTCGAGAAAAGCGAGGCTGGAGGCGCACATGCACGCCGCGATGATCCAGCCGCCATGGCGGGGGGCGGTCGGGGCGGTCTCGCTCATCGGCGGGTCTGGTGCTGCATCGGGCAGGCTGTAGCCGGGGCGGGGGGCGAGGACCAGCCGGTCGGCGGGGTAGGAGGCAGGCCGTATCCTCCCCCGCCAGGGGGAGGATACGCCTGCGCCCCGCCTCGCTCCTCAGAACCGCGTGCGGACCGTCAGGCCATAGGTGCGCGGCTCGGCCAGGAACGAGCCGAACATCGCGTTGCCCGCCGCGAAGCTCGGCGCCCCGAACGCCTGGACCTGCGAGCGGCTGCCCGCGCCCTGGAAGGGCAGGTTGAACGCGACCTGCTGGTAGTTGGTGTCGAGCAGGTTCTGCGCCCACAGCTCCACCGCCCATTTCTCGTCCGGCCCGCGGATGCCGATGCGGGCGTTCATCGTGACGAAGCCGTCCTGCAGCTTCTCGACGAACAGGTCCGATCCGGTGTTGTAGTCGCTGGTCATGCGGCCATCGACATAGAACAGCGCGGTCATGCCGTTGCTGCCGAGCGGCGGCGTCCAGGTGACCGCGCTGGTCACCGTGTTGCGCGGCGCGTTGGACATCTGGCTGCCCGCCAGCAGGAACAGCGCCGCATTGAGCGGCTCGCCCGCCTTGGAGCCGACCAGGTCGTGCTGATACTTGGCGTCCGCCAGCGTGTAGCCGAGGTTCACCGTGAAGTTGGAGGTCGGGTAGAAGCCGAGCTCCAGTTCCACGCCCTGCGTCACCACGCCCTTGCCGACGCTGCCGGTGCAGGCGCCGGTGGCCGAGCTGTTGTCGCGATCGGCGCCGTTCAGCGGCGTGCTGCAACCGCCGATATTCTGGACGATGTAGCTGGTGCCGTTGAAGGTGTTGAGCTGGAAGTTGGTGAATTCCGAGCGGTACAGCGCCAGGTTCGCGGTGATGTGGCGAGCGCTGTACTTGGCGCCGATTTCGAAGGCATTCACGGTCTCGGGATCGAAGCGCAGGTTGGTTACGGCCGACGGGCGCGGGGTGGCGAACACCGTCGCCGACAGGTCCGAGCGATCGAGATTGTACCCGCCCGCCTTGTAGCCGCGCGCATAGGAGGCATAGAACAGCGTGCTCTCCGCCGGTTTCCACGAGAGCACCGCGGTGCCGGTGACCTGGCCTTCCTTGAACTTGTCGGCAAAGGGCGCCCCGGTCAGCGCCGAGGTGGAGTTGCCGGTGCAGGTCAGCGTGACGATGCCGCCGGCCAGCGACTGGAGCGTCGCGTTGGTGCTGGCGAGCAAAGGTGCCATCGCCGCCTGCTGCGCGGGACAGACGGTGTTGTTGTTGGCGAACGAGGCCTTCAGCGACTTGCTCTCATGCGTGTAGCGCCCGCCGAGCGTGAAGCTCAGCGTCTTGGTCAGCTTGTAGATATTGTGGGTGAAGAAGGCCCAGTTCTCGCTGGTCTGATCATAGAGATCGAGCGTCGAGCCGAGATCGTTGAGCGTGCTCAGCCGATCGATGCCGCCGATGATCTGCGGGCCCACCGCGGGGGTGAGCACCGCGCGGCCGGCGGTGCTGAGGCAGCCGGGGCGGGTGGGGTCGCGCAGCGCGGCGGCTGCGTTGATCGTCGCCACCATGCGGCAGGCGGCGAAGGCGCCGTACTGGGTGCCGAAGCGGAGATTGTCCGCCACGCGCAGCTTTTCGTGCGCGTAATAGCCGCCGACCAGCCAGTCGAGCTTGTTGTCGAGGATCGTGCCCGAGAAGCGGCTTTCGTGGCTGAAGGTGTGGAACTGGCGATAGGCATTGCCGTCGTTCGGGCGGTACGCGATGTCGACATTGCCGTAATCGATGTCGCCCGCGCCTGCCGACTTGTACTCGCGGTACGCGGTGAGCGAGGTCAGCTGGGTCGATCCGAGGTTCCAGCGGACGCGCGCCGAGACGCCGTAATCGGTGGTGAGGTTGGCATAGGCGCGCCCGGGCGTCAGCGCGATCTGGCGGTTATAGGGATTGCCCTCGCTCGGCAGCACCCCGCCCAGGCTGCGCAGGATGGCGGTGATGCGGTTGCCCGCCGGGTTGATCGAAAAGTCGCCGGGCTTGCCGGGCGTCGGGTCCAGCTTCTCGCGCGTGTCCATATAGACGGCGCCGCAGCATTTCTCGTTGCGATGGGTATAGTCGGCGATCAGGCGGATGCCGAGATCGGGGTTGACCGTGAACAGCAGCTGGCCGCGGACAAAATAGCGGTTGCGGTCGTTATAGTCGGTATTGTTGACGACGTCGTGCAGATAGCCGTCGCGCTTCGAATAGACGCCGTCGAGGCGGAAGGCGACCACGTCCTTCACCAGCGGGCCGGTGAGCGCGCCGGACAGGCGAACGGCGTTGAAATTGCCATAGGTCGCCTCGGCGAACCCGCCGAACTTGAACTCAGGGACCTTGGTGTAGATGCTGATCGCACCCGCCGAGGAGTTGCGGCCGGAGAGCGTGCCCTGCGGCCCGCGCAGCACTTCGATCCGCTCGATCTCGCCCATGTCGTTGAGGCCGGAGCCGGTGCGGCTGCGATAAATGCCGTCGATAAACACCGCGACCGAGCTTTCGAGGCCGGGATTGTCACCCACGGTGCCGATGCCGCGGACCCGGGCCGAGGCATTGGCTTCCGAGCCGGTGGAGGAGACCAGTAGCGAAGGCGCGATCTGCGTCATCTGGCGGATATCGGTCGCGCCTGAATTCTGGAGCGCCGCCTGCCCGAAGGCGGAAACCGCGATCGGCACGTTGGACAGCCGCTCGGAACGGCGCGTGGCGGTGACGACGATGTCCGCCGAATTGGGCGATTCGTTCTCCGCCGTGGGCGGCGTGTTGGCGGCGGACCCGCGCAGATCCTGCGCTGCCGCCGGTGCGGCAAGGGCGCAGACGCCAGCGGACAGCAACAATGCCCATTTCGACATATCGGCTCCTCTCTTTTTCCAAGCTTTTGCTTTGGTTTGGCTGCCTGGTTTGCCGAAAGAGCCATAAATTTCGGTGAACGTCGCCTCGGGGTTTCGACGGAGTCTTGCCGCCCGGCTAAGCTGTTATGCGGTGCATCAGCGGAGGCGGCTGGACTCCAGCGCATCGCTTGCCTTCAAGGCGAACAGCGCCGTCACGGTGCTGCTACCGTGATCGACCAGTGCCGGCAGGCCCGTGGCCGTACGGGCGAAGCGCAGCAGCGGCCGAGCCTGCCAGCCCTCGCGGCCGGGCATCAGGATGGCGCGCGCTTCGCCCGGCAATGCGTGCTGGAACTCGCTCCGCGTCGCCCGCAGCGCGAGCACGGCCAGCGCGGTGGCGAGCGGATCGCTACCGTCGCGTCCCCAGCCGCGGCCGGGGCGGCGGCTTTCGTGCAGGAATCCGGTACCGCGTGCGACGGCGGGATGGTTGGGCATCACCGCGCCCAGCAGCCGCAATGCCAGCCAGGTGCCGTGATAGGGATCGATCCCCGCGGCGGAGCACCAGCTGCCGTCCGGCTGCTGGCGGTCCGCCACCCAGCGGGCGCC
This sequence comes from Sphingomonas sp. 22176, assembly GCF_052045505.1. Classification (NCBI taxonomy): domain Bacteria; kingdom Pseudomonadati; phylum Pseudomonadota; class Alphaproteobacteria; order Sphingomonadales; family Sphingomonadaceae; genus Sphingomonas; species Sphingomonas sp. 22176. Next base: position 211,153 of record NZ_JBQEPL010000005.1, read on the forward strand.
GGCGACGATCATGCCGAGGAACCGCCGCGCGTCCCAACGGGCGAGCGCATAGACGAGGCTGGCGACCGTCTCCACCGCGTCGGCTGCGGCATTGTTCGGCAGGATCCAGGTGGGCAGCACCCCGTCCGCCTCGGCATAGGCGAGCAATATGGCGAGCGGCGGGGCACAATGCGCGGCGATCAGGTCGCGCCTGCTCAGCCGCGCGAACAGCAGCAGGATCTGCGCGAGTTCGCCGACGTCGCCGGAGAGATCATAATAGCGGTCCGGCCCACTCTTTCGCGCCTGGTCGGCCGCCCGGCGACGCGCGATCTGCCGCAGCGTGGCTTGGATGACCGGATGCCGCGGTTCGACATCGGTGTCGAGCAGCGCATCGGCGATCAGGATCTGGACAAACAGGTCGCGCGTCCCGACCGCGTCCAAGCTCGGCGCCTGCGGGTTGCCCGAAGGCAGCGTTTCTTCGCCCTCCGCGCCGGCACGCTCCAACACGGCCAAGGCCCGTGCGACGATGATAGTGTGCGCGTCGGGCGCCTCCGGGGGCGACGGTGCAGGGGGCGGTGCGGGGCGATGGGGCTGCTGCGTCGGCCGTGCAGCGTCGGTCGGCGCGGTGGCCAGGCCCTGCGCGACATCTTCCAAGGCATCGTGTCCGACCGTCGGCATGTGCACCCATCCTCGACCAGAGTGTCTCCGGCGCTTCGCACGCTCGATACGCACGCCAGCCGAAAACATCGGCGGGCGGTGATAGCGCGGAGGGTTTGCATGTTTCCGCTATGTTCGCCCCTTCATCGCCGAGCGCCGGCGGTAGGCAAAGGGGAAGCTGGTCCGGAACGGAGGGGTAGCGGGCATGCATTCGCACAACAGCATCGCCCGATGCCCGCACGGGCGTTGGGTCATCGCAACGCTATTTCGAAGCCCGTCAGGCGCTTGGCGGCGCTGCCGTCGGGTGGGTCGCGAAGGACCGTTGCGGAGCAGACTTTCCCTTCCAACCTCAGCGCTGCATCAGCCGCCCTGTACCGGCGGCCGCTGCCCGCCCGCGAGCGTCCGCGCCTTGTCCTGCGCGGTCAGCACCAGCTCGGCGGCGAGCAGCGCCTGGGCCTGATTCTGCGCGACCTCGGTGCGCTGGACCACATCGGTGACGAACTGGGGGCCGAAGGGCAGCGGCACGGCGTTGCAGTCGATGTAGCGGGTGCCCTTGCGGTCGGCGAGGAACAGGTGGTTTCCGCCGGGCCGACCCTGGATGTCGACGTACTTGCGCAGCTCGATATAGCCTTCGGTGCCGAGGATGAAGACGCGCCCGTCGCCCCAGGTCGGCAAGCCGTCGGGGGTGTACCAGTCGACGCGGACATAGCCGGTGCCGCCATTGCCGGTCATCATCATGTCACCGAAATCCTGGAACTTCGGGTGGTTCGGCGTGGCGAAGTTGCCAACCTGCGAAGCGACGACCTGCGCCTCGGTGGAGCCGGTGTAGAAGACGAACTGGTCGGCCTGGTGGCTGCCGATATCGGTGAGGATGCCGCCATAATTGGCGACGTCCCAGAACCATTCGGGGCGGCTCGGCGCGCTCACCCGGTGCGGGGCGATGTTGATGGTCTGGACGACGCGGCCGATCGCCCCTGCATGGACGAGCTCGCCCGCCTTAACCGCCGCGCGCACTTCGAGCCGCTCCGAATACATGATCGCGAACTTGCGCTTCGTCTCGGCGATCGTCCGGCGCACCTCGGCGAGCTGCGCGAGGCTGGTGATGCCGGGCTTGTCCGAGAGGAAGTCCTTGCCTGCCCGCATCACCCGGACGCCGAGCGGCGCGCGGAGATTGGGGATCGAGGCGCTGGCGACGACCTGCACGCTCTTGTCGTCGAGGATTTCGGCCTCGCTGCGCGCCACCTTCACGTCGCCATAGCGAGCGCGGAAGGGCACGAGTTGCTGGGGATCGCTCGCATGCACCGCCACCAGCGTGCCGCCGCCGCGGATCAGCGCATCGGTGATCGCATAGATGTGCGAATGGTCGAGCCCGATGACGGCGAAGCGGATGCGGTCCTTGGCGCTCGGGTCCGGCCCGGTCGGCGCGGCATTGGCGGAGACGCCGTTGCCCTGCGCAGTCGATTGGGCGCGGGCCGTGCCGGCGAGGCCGGCGCCGATAAGGCCGGCGCTGGCGAGGAGCAGGCGGCGATCGATCATGTCCATGATGCTATCCCTTTGGGAGAAGGTCAGAAGGTGACGAGGTCGGTCGGCCAGGCGAGCGCCTTGCCCTGATCGATCGCCTGCTCGCCGAGCAGCGAGGCGACGCTGGCGTGATAGGCCTGGGCGAGTAGTCCCGGCACTTCCTTGCCGCTGCGCACCGCTTCGCCAAAGCCCTCGAACTGGAGCATCGTCTCGTCATATTCGCCCCAGCCGAGCGAATCGCCGGGGGTGGTGACGGGGAGTTCGGGGAACCAGGTAGCGCCGCCGATCGGCACGGTGTTCTTGCGGCCGGCCTGTACGTCGGCGCGCATGCGAGCGAGCGCGGGAACGGCGCCCGGCTGGACCTCCTGGTAGATCCGGCCGAGCTCGGGCTCGATCGTGCCCTTGCTGCCCTGGATCTGCTCCTCGCAGCCATAGCGCGCATTGTTGAGCATGGAGGTGTAGATCACCTTCCGGCCATCGGAGTAATCGTAGATCAGCGCGACCTGGTCGTAGACGTCGCGGCCGTCCTTCCAGAAGCAGATGCTGCCGGAGCCCATTACGCGGGTGGGCAGCCCGCCCATGAACCAGTTGGCGACCTGGAGCTGGTGCGTCGCCAGCTCGGTCATCAGCCCGGCCGAGCGATCGCGATAGAGCCGCCAGTTGATCTCGCGCTCGGTGCCGCCGGGCGGGATCTGGCGGCGCCAGCTGCGGTTGCGGTGCCAGCTGGCGCGGATCTGTGTGATCGGCCCGATCTCGCCGGCCTGGGCGCGCTTGAGCGCATTGAGATAGGTCGGGTTGAACAGCCGCTGGTGGCCGATTTGGAGGATCTTGCCGCGTGCACGGGCGCGGGTGACCATCGCGCTGCAATCGGCGATTGTTCGCGCCATCGCCTTTTCGCAGAACACCGGATAGCCGGCATCGAGCGCGTCCATCGTGTGGCGGGCGTGGAGATCGAGCGGGGTGGCGATCACCACCGCGTCGATTTGGCGGGCCTCCAGCATCTTGCGGTGATCGGTGAAGATCGGCGTGTTCGCTGGCACATAGGCGCGTGCCTTGGTCATGTGCGGCTCGAAATTGCCGCACAGCGCGGCGACGGTGCAGTTGCGCGTCTTGTTGAGGTTCTGGATCAGCGTGCGGCCGCGATCGCCGGTGCCGATCACGCCGATGCGGACGCGCTGGCCTTTGGCGATGTCCTCGGCGGCGCGGGCAGCCCAGGGCGCGGCGGCGCTCATCCCGACGCCGGCGGAGGCGAGCAGCACGCGATCGAGGAAGGTACGGCGGGAAAGCGCGAAATCATCGTCGGTCATGCGGTAGGTTCCAGTGCTCGCTCGGCGCCGACGGGCGCGGCATGGGGAAAGAGGAAGCGGTGATCGGGGGCGGCCGCACGCAGCCGCTCGCGGGCGGCGGGGTCGGTGACGAGCAGCGCGGTGCTCAGCGCTTCCGCCTCGGCGCCGGTCGCGGCGACCGCGACGGCGGTGGCGGGGGTGGTGACGATCGCGCCGTTGGTCGGGCGGACTATTGCGGCGCGGCCCGGCTTGGTGGCCCCGGCACCGATGGTGGACGAGATCGACAGCGACGCGTCCTGCAGCTCGAGTTCTACGAGCCATGCACCCTCGTCCTCAGGGTGCGGCACGGCAAGCGGCCAGCCGCCGCCGAGCGGGTGCTGGCCGAGCACGGCGATCGAGCTTTCGCCAGCGGAGAGCAGGGCGGAGGCCACCCCCATCGCGCGGAGAGCAGTGACGGCGTGGTCGAGCGCATAGCCCTTGCCGAAACCGCCGAAATCGAGGGTCAGCGGGCGGGTGCTGGAGACATGGCGACTGGCGCGGTCGATCGTGAGTGCCGACCAGTGGCCGAGGCTGGGGTCGAACATCCCGCCGGTCTCGCGCGACAGGGTGTCCACCTGTAGCAGCGCGCCGAACAGCAGCCGGTCCTCCACCACCGCGCTCGCGCCGGTGGAAAGCGCGTCGTTGAGCGCCGTGGCGGGGGAGGGGCGGTGGATCGTCAGCGCGTCCTCCACCGACAGGATCGCGGCCTTGGCGGCGGCGAGCGCGGCGGAGTCGTCGCAGCCGAACAGGTGCAGCTCGACCCGCGTACCCATGGCGGCGAACCGCGCCACGCTCGCCTCCATGTCCGTCATCTCAGCCGCGCACCTCCCAGCCGGGCTCATACTCGACCGCCCAGAGCTTCAGCGCGGCGGCTTCCTTGGGCTTGCCGGTCGCGGGATCGACGGTCAGCGCCCCGCCGGTGCGATAGGCCATGTTGCCGAGGTGGCAGAGCGTGGTGCTGATATGCCCCTCCTGGATCGGCGAGTGCAGCGCCGTCTCGGTGCCGCGGACCACGCCGAGGAAGTTCGCGGCATGGTAGATGTCGAGCGCACCTTCGCCGACGGTACCGGTCGTCTCCGACTCCGCTGCCGCCTTCACTTCGCGGGTTTTCTTGCCGGCCAGGTCGTACAGCTCGAAGCCGTTGCGATCGACCACCGCCGAGCCCTTGGTGCCGAGCAGCAGCGTGCCCCGGCCGCGACCATAGCGGAGCATGCCGTTGCAGCTCTCGCCGTCCCAACGGATCGTGCGCCCGCCGTCGAAGCCGAGGTTCAGCGCGAGCGAATCGTACATCTCCCAGTCGTCGCCCTGGTAGAAGCGGCGGGCGCCGCGTGCGGTGACGGTGGTGGGATAAGTGACGCCCATCAGCCAGCGGGCGATGTCGAGCTCATGCATCGCGTTGTTGCAGATCTCGCCGGTGCCGTACTTCCAGAACCAGTGCCAGTTATAGTGGACGAGGTTGGAGCGGTACGGCCCGCGCGGGCGCGGCCCCTGCCACATATTCCAGTCGAGATTGGCAGGCGGCGGCACGATCTGGCCCTTGCCGATCGACTTGCGGTTGTTGGCGTACCAGGTCTGCGCCTCGTAGACGTCGCCCAGTTCGCCGGCGCGGATCAGGTCGAGCAGCTGGCGCGTCTCCAGCGCCGATCGCTGCTGGTTGCCGACCTGAAGCACGCGGCCGGTGCGCTTCTGCGCGGCGATCAGCGCTTCGCCTTCGGCCGGGGCGATGCCGATCGGCTTTTCGATATAGACGTTGCGGCCCGCATTCATCGCATCGATCGCGACCTTGGCGTGCCAATGGTCGGGCGTCGCGACGGTGATCACGTCCACCGCCTTGGTATCGAGCAGCTTACGATAATCGCCGGTGGTCTCCACCGTGTTACCGTGCCGCTTCGCGAACTCGCCGGCCCGCTTGGCGAGCACGGCGGAGTCGACGTCGGCGAAATGGGTCACCTGGACATTGGGCTGCTTGGCGAAGGCGCTCATATGCGCCTGGCCGCGGCCGTTGACGCCGACGATGCCGACGCGGATGCGATCGTTCGCCCCCAGGATGCGCGCATAGCTGCTGGCGCTGATCGCCAGTGCGCCGGTCGCGGCGGCGCCCTTCATCATCGTTCGACGGTCGAACATGGCAGTGCTTCCCCTCTGTTCTTTATAGTCGTGATTACAATGGCGCGGCGCGGACTCCTCAGAAACGGCGCAGTTTGATCGAGCGGAAATCGACCCGGTCGCCATGGTCCTGCAGCAGGATCGCGCCCTCGGCGGTCGTCCCGAACCCGGCGATCTTGGCGAACTTGCTCTCGGCGATGGTCGCCTTGAGCGCATCCGAGCCGCGCTCATACTCGACGACCTTGAAGCCGTTCAGCCAATGCTCGACATGAGTCCCGCGCACGAGGATCGTCGCGCGGTTCCATTCGCCCGGCGGGTTGCCGCGCTTGCCGGGGCTCGACGGATCGGAAAGGTTGCGCGCCGGGATCAGGTCGTAGAGCGAGGCCAGCGTGCGGTTGCCGTCCCGGCCCATCTTCGCATCGGGATGCCGGGCATCGTCGAGCAGCTGATATTCGAAGCCGATATTGGACACGCCGCCATTCTGCAGCGGCGGTAGGAGGTACTTGATGCCGCTATTGGCGCCCTCGCTCAGCCGGAAATCGACCGAAAGCTCGAAGTTGCGATAATTGGCCGCGGTGGCGATGTCGCCGCCGCCGCCATTCTTCTCGACCGTCAGGATGCCGTCGGCGATGCTCCAACCCTTGGTCGGGAAGGCGCCGCCCTTGGCCGAGCGCCAGCCCTTGGCCGTCCGGCCGTCCCACAACAGAGTCCAGCCGGCGCGGCGCTCGGCGGCGGTCAGCTGGTTCGGCTGCCAGCCCTGCTGCTCCACCTTGGTCTCGGGCAGCGCATAGCGGGCCGGGGAGTCGGTGATAATGCGCAGGCTCTTGAAGCGCACCTCGGGGCCCTTGGCCGCGACAGAGTCGGGCAGGGCATGGACCTGGAAGGCGAGGAAGCCGCGCGCATCTGTATCGTCGATGATATCCGCGGCAGGCACGCCGTTAAGGAAGGTGCGGATGCGGTTGCCGATCGCCTCGACGCGGTAGTGGTTCCAGTCGCCGGGCTTGAAGGCCTTGCGCGCCGCCTCGTTGCGGCCGAGCGTGAACAGCCATTGGCGGCGCTGCTCGTCATAGATGCCGGCGCTCCAGGCGCGGGGCGAGGGGTCGATCTCCGCCTGATAGCCGAACACCACGCCGTTCCGGTAGTCGGGTCGGCTCTGGCCACGGATCATCATGCCCGAGTTGAGCGCGGGATCGGTCTTGGCGTCGAACTCGACGATGAAGTCGCCATAGAGCTGGTCCGAGACCAGCCAGCTATTGCCCTTGCCGATCACCGCGCGGCCGACCAGCTCGTCGCCCACCACTTCGTAGGTCGCGTTGCCGCCGGTGCGATGCCAGCCGGAAAGGTCTCCTTTGGGCATGAGGTTGCGCCAGGGAGCGTCGGCGGGGGCGGTGGTGGCGGGCGGTGCCGCGGCGAGGGGAAGTGTGCTTGCCGGCAGGACGGCAAAGGCCAACAGTGCGAGTGTGCGAACCACAGTCTCTCCCCTCATCCATGAAGTGGCCTCGTCCGCTTCCTAAAGGCTTGCGGCGAAAAGCTCTTGATGCGCTAGGCGTAAAACGTGGTCGGGCCACTTGCAAGCACCTTGTCTGGCACGACAATGGTCTGACAACGCTATCTGGCAAATTGGTCAGGCACAGTTGCCAGACATGATGCCGCCTGTTACGCATTATTGCAGGTCGTACATCCGAAGACGGGGGCGACACCACCCGCGCATCAAAAGACGTAGACACAGGTGCGCGCGAAAATGGGAGAGGGGAAATGGGCACCTATCGTGGCCACAAACGCGCCTTGTTCGCATCGTGCAGTGCGCTCGCCGCGCTGATCGCAACTTCCGCCGCCGCACAGACCGCACCGGAGCAACCTGCCTCTGCGCCGGAGAGCGATGCGCAGAACAACGAAATCGTCGTCACCGGCTTCCGCGCCTCGCTCAACAGCGCGCTGAACCTGAAGCGTTCGGAGACCGCCGCGGTCGACAGTATCGTTGCGGAAGATATCGGCAAGTTTCCGGACTCGAACCTCGCCGAGTCGATGCAGCGCATCCCGGGCGTGGCACTCTCGCGCGGTGACGGCGGCGAGGGGCGCAACATCTCGGTTCGCGGCCTCGGCGCGCAGTTCACCCGCGTGCGGATCAACGGCATGGAAGGCGTGTCGCAGGTCAGCGGCAGCGACATTCGCGGCGGCGTCGCCACCGGCCGTTCTTTCGACTTCGTGACCTTCCCGACCGAGATCTTCTCGGCGCTCACCGTGCGCAAGACGACTTCGGCCGATGTCGAGGAGGGCTCGCTGGGTGCGACGGTCGATCTGCGCGCGCCCAAGCCGTTCGACCAGAAGAAGGACTTCGTCTTTTCCGCCACGGCGCGTGGGATCTACAACGACATCCGCAAGGACGTCGATCCGCGCCTCTCCGCGCTGGTCTCCAAGAAGTTCGGCGACAGCTTCGGCGTGCTCGGCAGCATCGCCTACTCGAAGCGCCATATCGACGAATATGCCTATTCGGCAGCGGACGTGGTGCCGACGACCGTTTACGGCCTTGCCCAGCCGGCGGGCACGGCCAATGCGGGCGTGATCTTCCCCTTCTGCACCCCCGTAGGCTATATCTACAAGGGCGCGCCGGTAAACAGTCCGGTGCCCGGCTATACCCAGCCGAGCGGCGCCGCGATCGGCGCGGACGCCAACAATTGCAGCACCAACAACCCGCGCACCGGCACCCAGGCGGCGTATGACTATATCATGAGCCGTACCGGCGTGAACGGGAAGCCCGGCGGCGGCGTCTACCTGCCGCGCCTGCCGCGCCCGGTGAAGGGCAGCCAGAACCAGGAGCGCCTCGCCGGCTCGCTGACCTTCCAGTTCAAGCCCGACGACAATACCGACATCTCGCTCGACGGGCTCTATTCGCGCTTCAAGGTCAAACGGCTCGACACGATGTTCGACGCGCGTTCGTTCGGCCGCGCCATCTCCAACAACGGCCAGCCGCTCACTTCGGTGCGCGAGATCGAGGTCGACGGCAACGGCTCGCTGATCCACGGCCTGTTCGACGGGGTCGACCTCCGCTCGGAAATGCAGGACGAGCGCTTCACCTCCGAATACAAGCAGGCGAACCTCAACTTCGACCACCGCTTCTCGGACGCTTTCCGGCTGTTCGGCCTGGCCGGCATCAACCAGTCGACGCTCGACGTGAACCGCCTGCAGGTGGCGATCGACTCCAACGATACACGGAACTGGTCGATCGACTTCCGCGACAATCCGAACATCCCGAAGATCGGCTACGGTATCGACACCACCAATCCGGCGGTGTTCCAGTACGGCCCGCCACTCGCCAATGGCGACCAGCGCGGCCAGCTGTCCAACTTCATCCGCCGCAACACGATCACCAGCAAGACCTTCGAGCTCAATGCCGACTGGAAGGTGACGCCCGGCTTCTCGATCCAGGCGGGCGGCCAGTATCGCACCAACAAATACACCGCGCGCGAACGCCAGCTCGCCACCAACACCCCGCTGGCGCTGCCGGCGGGCGCCTCGATCGCCAATTTCAGCTTCGTCACCACCGGCATCGGCAAGAATCTCGGCGGCAATCTGCAGGACTTCGTCTCGATCGATCCGGACAAGTTCCGCCAGGTCACCGGGCTCGACAACTATGTCTATTGCAGCATCGAATGCGCCAAGGGCACCTATGGCGGCGTCGACGAGAAATACGCCTCGGGCTATCTTATGGCCAAGTTCGACACGGCGAACATCCTGCCCTTCGCGCTGCGCGGCGATGCGGGCGTGCGCTATGTCCGCACCAGCCTTGATACCTATGGCCCGATCACCACCGCCTCGCCGGCGGGATCGCTCTACCCGTCGCGCTTCGTCATCTCCAATGTCAGCCGCTCCTATGAGGACTGGCTGCCGTCGATGAACCTCGCGCTCGACATCACGCCCAGCCTGATCGCACGCGTTTCGGCGGCGCGGGTCATGTCGCGGCCCTCCTACGGCCAGCTGATCCCGGCGGGCTCGGCCAATCTGGCGATCCAGACCGCGTCGTTCAGCAACCCGTTCCTCGATCCGATCCGCGCCAATACCTTTGACGCGGCGCTGGAATGGTACTTCCGGCCCGGATCGCTGCTATCGGTCGCCTATTTCCACAAGAACATCGAGACCTATATCCAGACGACCAGCCAGAGCCTGCCCTTCCAGGAGATCGGCCTGCCGCTCTCGCTGCTCAACGGCACCCAGCTGCGCCCGACGGACCAGTTCACCGTCCAGCGCAGCAACAACACCCCGGGCGGCCCGCTGCGCGGCTTCGAAGTGAACGTGCAGCTGCCCTTCACCTTCCTGCCGGGCGTGCTCAAGAATTTCGGCGCGCTGGGCAATTTCACGCGGGTGCGGTCGAACATCAACTACATCATCTCGCCCACGCTCTCGCGCACCGCGCCGCTGGTCGGCCTGTCGCCCGAGACGGCGAGCGGTACGCTCTACTATGAAGACAGCAAGTTCAGCATCCGCTCGACGGTCAACTACCGCTCGTCCTTCCTCACTGCGGTGCCGAGCGGATCGGTCGATGCGGACTCGACGGCCAATTCCCGTTCGATCTTCGTCGATGCCTCGGCCTCGTACAATCTCAGCGAGCATATCAAGCTGATCGCCGAGGTGCAGAACATCACCAACGAGACCAACCGGCTGACGGTGGACACGGTCCGTCAGGATCCGCTCTACACCGCCTATTTCGGGCGGACCTACGCACTCGCGGTGAACTTCGTATTCTAACTCCTTGGGGGACAGGCGGCTTGCCTGTCCCGCCCTGTCCGCGAGGACTATTGCTCTCCTCTCGCAGCGCGGTATGCGGATCCTGGGGCCTATTCTGGGATCAGGTGCATGAAGCGTCGGAATTTGTTGCGCGACTCCGGTGGGCGTTTCGCCTGGACGACCGCCGGGCTGGTGGTCGGCCTGGCGTTTTTCCTGATCAGCGGTGCGCTCGCCTATCGCAACGTGGTGGCGCTTGGGGAAAGCGACGCTGCGATCCGCCACAGCCACACCGTGCTGATCGCGCTCGACGAGCTGCTCTCCACGGTGCAGGATGCCGAGACCGGCCAACGCGGCTTTCTGCTGACCGGCGGGCAGAGCTATCTCGAGCCCTATGCCAAGGCGACCGAAACGCTCGACGCCCGGCTGGACCACCTCCAGAATCTGGTCAGCGACAACGCGGTCCAGCAGAACAACATTGTCCAGCTGCGCCGCGAGGTCGGCGTCAAGCTGGCGGAGTTGCGCGAGACAATCGATCTTCGCCGCACCCAGGGGCTTTCCGAAGCGCTCGCCGTCGTCGAGACCGGCGTCGGCAAGAACAGCATGGACGCGATCCGCGCCCAGCTTGCCGTCATGGCCGTCGAGGAAGGACGCCTGCGCCAGGAGCGGCTCGAGGACATGGCAGCGGCGTCGCGGGCGGCGATCGCCAGCGGGCTCATCTCCAGCCTGATCGGGGCCGCGCTGACTCTGATGATCTTCGTGCTGGTGCGTCGCAACCTGCGCGCCCGCGCCCGGGAGGAGTGGCTGCAGAACGGCCTGCTCGGCATTTCGGCCGCCGTGCGGGGGGACCGAACGGTGGAGGAGATCTCCGAGGCGGTGCTCGGCTACCTGGCGGACAAGCTCGGGTTCCAGGCCGGCGCGCTGTTCAAGGGCGAGGCGGGGGTGTTCCGCCGCGTCGCCACGCTGGGCGTGCCCGGCGACGCCGATGTGCCGGAGGCGTTCGGCTTGCGCGAGGGGCTGCTCGGCCGCGTCGCCGCCGAGGGCAAGCCGATCCTGCTCGACGATGTGCCCGACCATTATCTGGAGATCGGCTCGGCCTTCGGCAGCGACAAGCCGCGCCACCTGATGATCGTGCCCGCCAAGGCCGACGACATGGTCAATGCCGTGATCGAACTCGGTTTCTTCTACCCGACCGACCCGATGATGCTGGAGCTGCTGGAGCGCGCCTCGCCCGCGATCGGCGTCGCGCTGCGCTCCGCACGCTTCCGCGCCCAGCTGCAGGACGCGTTGGAGGAAACCCAGCGGCAGGCCGCGGAGCTGCAGACCCAGAGCGAGGAGCTCCAGGTCAACAACGAGGAGCTGGAAGAGCAGGGCCGGGCACTGCGCGAATCCCAGGCGATGCTGGAGCAGCAGCAGGTCGAGCTGGAACAGACCAACAGCCAGCTGGAGGAACAGACCCAGGCGCTCGAGAACCAGCGCGACGAGCTCGAACGCGGCAGCGCCGCGCTGCTCGTCAAGACGCGCGAACTGGAGCAGGCCAGCCAGTACAAGAGCGACTTCCTGGCGAACATGAGCCACGAGCTGCGCACGCCGCTCAACTCGCTGCTGATCCTCGCCAAGCTGCTCGGCGACAATGGTCCCGCCACACTCACCGCCGAGCAGGTGAAGTTCGCCCGCACGATCGAATCCTCGGGCAACGATCTGCTCACGCTGATCAATGATATTCTCGACCTGTCGAAGATCGAGGCCGGCCATGTCGATATCCGCCCCGAGCCGGTGAGCCTGGCACGGCTCGGCACCGATCTGCGCCAGGTGTTCCAGCCGGTGGCAGAGCAGCGCGGGATCGCGCTGGAGATCCTGTTCGACGAAACCGCGCCGAAGGGCATCGAGTCCGACCGGATGCGGCTGGAGCAGATCCTCAAGAACCTGCTGTCGAACGCGCTCAAGTTCACCGAGAAGGGCTCGGTGCGATTGCAGGTACGCGCGGAGGGCGAGCGGATCGCCTTTGCGGTGCGCGACACCGGCATCGGCATCTCGCCCGAACAGCAGAAGATGATCTTCGAGGCCTTCCACCAGGCCGACGGGACGATCAACCGGCGCTATGGCGGCACCGGGCTCGGCCTGTCGATCTCGCGCGAACTGGCGCGGCTGCTCGGCGGCGGCATCACGCTGGAGAGCCGGGCAGGCGAGGGCAGCACCTTCACGCTGACGCTGCCGGTCCATTACGATGCGGACGGGGTGGCGCCGCGCACGCTTCCCCTCGCGCCGGTCGCCCCGGCAAAGTCCATTGCCGCGCCCGCGCCGGTGACGCCCCCGAGCCCGCCGCGTCGCGCCCCTGCGGCGGCCGACTGGGTGCTGGAGGACGATCGCGACGCGCTGGTCGTTGGCGGCCGCCATCTGCTGGTGATCGAGGATGACCCCGTCTTCGCGTCGATCGTCTGCGACCTGTCGCGCGAGCTTGGCTTCCAGTGTCTGGTCGCCAGCACCGCCGACGAGGCGCTGCACCTCGCCCGGACCTACCGTCCGAGCGCGGTGGTGCTCGATCTGGGGCTGCCCGACCAGTCCGGGCTGATCGTGCTCGACCAGCTCAAGCAGGAAGACGCGACCCGGCACATCCCGATCCACGTCATCTCCGCCGCCGACCAGAGCCAGACGGCGCTCTCGCTCGGCGCGGTCGGCTATCACATCAAGCCGATCAAGCGCGAGCTACTGGCCGAAGTGCTGCAGAACCTGCAGGAGCGCACCGCCAGCCGCGTCCGCCGCGTGCTGATCGTCGAGGACGATTCCGTCCAGCGCGACGCGGTCGCCCGGCTGCTTCAGACCGACGATGTCGAGACGGTCGGCGTCGCCACTGCCGCCGAGTGCCTGGAGATGCTGCGCAGCCAGACCTTCGACTGCATGGTGCTCGACCTGTCGCTGCCCGATGCCTCGGGCTATTCGCTGCTCGAGACGCTGAGCGCGGAGGACGGTTCGCACAGCTTCCCGCCGGTCATCGTCTATACCGGCCACGATCTCAGCGCCGACGACGAGCAGAAGCTGCGGCGCTATTCCAGCTCGATCATCATTAAGGGCGCCAAGTCGCCCGAGCGGCTGCTCGACGAGGTTTCGCTGTTCCTCCACCAGGTAGTCTCCGAGCTGCCGAGCGAGCAGCAGGAGATGATCCAGGCCGCCCGCCGCCGTGATGCGGTGCTGGAGGGCAGGCGGGTGCTGATCGTCGAGGATGACGTCCGCAACGTCTATTCGCTGACCAGTGTGCTGGAGCCGCGCGGCGTGCTCGTCCGCATCGCCCGCAACGGCCAGGAGGCGCTCGACGCCCTCGCGGAGGCGGCGGGCGATCCCGAAAAGGGAGTCGATCTCGCGCTGATGGACGTGATGATGCCGGTGATGGACGGCCTCACCGCCACCCGCGCCATCCGCCAGGATCCGCGCTGGGCCAAGCTGCCGATCATCATGCTCACCGCAAAGGCGATGCCCGACGACCAGGAACGCTGCATCGAGGCGGGCGCCAGCGATTACATGGCGAAGCCGATCGACGTCGATAAACTCTTGTCGCTCGTCCGCGTTTGGATGCCGCGATGAATGAAGAAACTCCGGAACCCGATATCGACGATATCGAGATCGAGCTGCTGCTCGAGGCGCTGTACCGGCGCTACCATTACGACTTCCGGCACTATGCCCGCGCCTCGATCAAGCGGCGGCTGATCCAGGCGCGCGGGCGGCTGGGGGTGAGTAGCTTCTCCGCGCTGCAGGAGCGGCTGCTGCGCGATCCGGACATGCTGGCCAAGCTGCTCAACTATCTCACCGTCCAGGTGAGCGAGATGTTCCGCGACCCCAGCTATTTCCGGGCGCTGCGCGAGAAGGTGATCCCGCATTTGCGCACCTATCCCTCGCTCAAGGTGTGGATCGCCGGCTGCAGCAACGGCGAGGAAGTCTATTCGCTCGCGATGCTGTTCCGCGAGGAGGGGCTGGAGCAGCGCACGATCTTCTACGCCACCGACATCAATCCCAAGGCGCTGAAGGCGGCGGAGGCGGGGGTCTATCCGCTCGACCAGATCCGCAAGTTCACCGAGAACCACCAGAAGTCCGGCGCGCGCACCTCGCTCTCCGACTATTATGTGGCGGATTATGACCGGGCGATCTTCGACAGCAGCCTGCGCGCCAATGTCGTCTTCTCCGATCACAGCCTGGCGACAGACTCGGTGTTCGCCGAGATGCACCTGATTTCTTGCCGCAACGTGCTGATCTATTTCGATCGCGCGCTGCAGGAACGCGCCGTCGGGCTGTTCGAGGAATCGCTGGTCCGCCGCGGCTTCCTCGGTCTCGGCCGCAAGGAGAGCCTGCGCTTCTCCGATCATGCCGCCGGCTTCGCCGACTTTGTCCGCGAGGAAAAGATCTACCAGCGGCGCGAACGATGAGCGGCATGGTCGTCATCGGCGCGTCGGCGGGGGGCGTCCAGGCGCTGCTCACGCTGCTGCCGGCCCTTCCGGCAGACTTCCCGCGCCCGGTGCTGATCGTCGTCCATGTGCCGCCCGATCACGACCATGGTCTGGCGGCGCTGTTCCAGTCGCGCTGCGCGATGCAGGTGTGCGAGGCTGAGGACAAGCAGGTCCCCGAACGCGGCACGATCTATTTCGCGCCTGCCAACTACCATCTGCTCGTCGAGCCCGACGGCAGCATGGCGCTGTCTGCCGACGAGCCGGTCAACCACAGCCGCCCCTCGATCGACCTGCTGCTGGAAAGCGCCGCGGATGCGCTCCGCAGCCGGCTGATCGCGGTGCTGCTCACCGGCGCCAACCAAGACGGTGCCGAGGGCCTGCGCGCCGTCGCCCGCACCGGCGGGACCGCGATCGTCGAGAATCCGGCGACCGCCCGCGTACCTACCATGCCTGCCGCCGGCCTCGCCGCCAATCCGGGCGCAACCCGCCTGGCGATCGACGCGATCGCCCCACACCTCCTACGATTGGCCTGAGCTGAATGCCCGCCCCCCAACCCGTGAAGTTCCTCCTCGTCGACGATCTCGACGAGAATCTGCTGGCGCTGGAAGCGCTGCTGCGGCGCGACGGCCTGGAATGCCTCAAGGCGCGCTCGGGCGACGAGGCGCTCGAGCTGCTGCTGGTCCACGACGTCGCGCTGGCGTTGCTCGACGTGCAGATGCCCGGTATGGACGGCTTCGAGCTCGCCGAGTTCCTGCGCGGGAACGAGCGCACCCGGCATGTGCCGATCATCTTCCTCACCGCCGGCAGCGCCGATGCCCAGCGCCGTTTTCGCGGCTATGAGGCGGGCGCGGTCGACTTCCTCCAGAAGCCGATCGACGCCGGCATCCTCCGTTCGAAGAGCAACGTCTTTTTCGATCTCTACGAGCAGCGCCGCCAGATCATCGCGCAGCGCGACGAACTCGCCCGGCTGACGGAAAGTCTCCGGCTGGCGGATCGCCGCAAGAACGCCTTTCTCGGGATGGTGGGGCACGAGCTGCGCAACCCGATCATGGCTTTTGGCGCCGGGCTGCATCTTCTCCGGCGCAGGACCGACGGTGAGGCCGCGGAGCCGGTGCGCCAGCGCATGGAACGACAGGTGAATCACATGAGTCGCCTGATCGAGGATCTGCTCGATGTCGCCCGAATCGACCAGGGGAAGATCGTGCTGCGCGCCGAGCGCATCGACCTGGCCGATGCGGTTGCCCTGGCGATCGAGCTCAGCCGCCCGCAGATCGAGGCACGGGAGCACCGCCTGACGATCGACAGTCCCGAGGGACCGATCTGGCTGCACGCGGACCAGGCCCGTATTGCTCAGGTGGTGAGCAATCTCCTGTCCAATGCCGCAAAATACTCGCCGCCGGGAGGGGCCATCATCCTCCGCGTGCGGGCAGACGCAGGAGAGGCTGTGATCGAGGTGACCGATACGGGCCTCGGCATTCCGCCGGAGATGCAGGCGCAGGTCTTCGATCTGTTCGCTCAGGTGGAGCGCGGCGGTGAACCATCGGACGGGCTGGGGATCGGTCTCGCGCTGGTCCGGCAGTTGGTGACGCTGCACGGGGGCACGATCGTGCTGAAGGAAAGTGTGGTGGGCCAGGGCTCCACCTTCCGCGTGGTGCTACCCTGCGAGCGGGAAACGGCATGCCGCGGACAGGCGGGGTCGGGACCTGCCGATGACGCGTGACACGCTACTGTAGGAGGATCGCGTGAAGCAGTTGATCGCCTTCGACCTCGACGGCACACTGGCCGAAAGCAAGCAGCCGCTCGAAGCGGACATGGCCGCGCGTCTGCGCTCCCTGCTCGATTTGGCCATGGTCGCGGTGATCTCGGGCGGCGACTGGACGCAGTTCGAGCGGCAGGTCGTCTCCCGATTGCCGGCCGATGCCGATCTGGCGCGGCTGTTCATCATGCCGACCACGGGCGCGAAGCTCTACCGCTTCGTCGATCGCAGCTGGCGGCAAATCTATGCCGAGACGTTCACCTCCGCGGAACGCACGCAGATCTTGACGGCATTGGCGCAAGCCGTGGCGCAATCGGGCATCGTGCCCGAGCGGCTATGGGGCGAGCAGATCGAGGATCGCGGCACGCAAATCACCTTTTCGGCCTTGGGGCAGGAGGCGCCGGTCGAGGCGAAAAAGGCGTGGGATCCGGATCAGGCCAAACGAACGGCGCTGCAACGGACGCTGGCCGCCCAACTGCCCGGCTTCTCGATCAGGATCGGGGGCACGACGTCGATCGACATAACGCGTGCGGGCGTCGACAAGGCCTATGCCATTGCGCGGCTGGTCGAACATGCCGGGGTTCGGCGCGGGGCGATCCTCTTCTTTGGCGACGCCATCTATCCGGGCGGCAATGACGATCCGGTGCGAGCGGCGGGCATCGACAGCGTGCGCGTGCGCGATCCGGCGGAAACCGGCGCGATCCTGGAGGCGCTCATCGCCTGGAACGCATAGGCCGGCCCGCAGCCCGACGTAATGCCCGATCGGATATCGCGCCGATGCGCGGCGTGGCCTTGCGTCCCTCTTTCGGCAGCGTCCGCCTCACTGGCCGCGTTTCGCGGCGCAGCAAGATCGGCGAGCGAGCAGCATAGCGCTTTGCATCAGCCGCAATCAAAACGCAAAATATCGCCTGGAATGTCTGGACTTCTCCGCAATATTTCACTTTATCGGCATCGGCGTTCGCGCCGATAAGGGGGAATAGAAGATGGTTGGTTTTGTGTCGTCGCGGCGTAGCCGTCGGCGTTCGCTTGCGCTCGGTACGAGCGCGCTCGTGTGGGGCATACTCCTCCCGGCGACCGCGCAGGCGCAATGCGCGCCGAATCCGACCGTCGCCGATGGCACAACGATTTGTACCGGTACTATTTCGAACGGCGTCAGCATCACGACTTCGGGGTCGACGCTGACGGTGGACGGCGGTGCCCTGGTTACCAACAGCGGCGCCCCCGCGGTCACGATGGAAGTGACGAACGGCGTTTATTACTCGAATTACGCAACCATCAACGTCCGCGGGCAGATTGACGGCGGAACGCAGGCGGGCATCGCGGTACGTAGCGGCACCAATACCAATTACAGCGGCGTGACGGCTAGGCTTGCGCTGAGCGTCGATCAGGGCGCTTCCATCAGCGGCGATAGTGCGCTGACCCTGGGACTGTCGGCGGGTAACAGCTACGGCCTGGTTGTCGCAGATGTCGACAATGCCGGGACGCTCAGCGGCACGTCCGGCGTGGCGCTGCGCGGGGACATCCTGACGCAAGTTCAATATCCGTCCAGCGCGGGCGGTTTCAGCTCGATCTCCAATCGTGCAGGCGGGGTCATCTCGGGCAGCATCGTCGGCCCGGTCGGCACGCTGAACAATGCGGGCCTTATCGATGGCGGCTCGAACAGCGCGTTCACGCCCGGCGCCGCGGGGGTCGGTTCGCCCTACCTGATCTATAAGGGTAGCTGGACCAACAGCGGCACCATCCAGTCGAACAGTGCCGCTGCCACGCTCCTGTCCTCGACGATTGGCACGCTCACCAATAGCGGTACGATCGCCAACAGCGGCACCGGGCCGGCGCTCAGCGGGTCCTCGATGAGCATCCAGAATCTCGCTGGAGGCCTGATCAGCAGCGCGGGATCAATCGCGATCGTCGGTACCGGCGACTTCCGCCTGGTCAACGCCGGGACGATCACCGGCGATGTGGTGACCGGCGACAGCTATGGCCTGGGCAATACGGTCGATTCGGGCCAGGGCACGATCAACGGATCCCTGCTGTTCGGCGCCGCCAACGATACGCTGATCGCTCGGTATGACGCCGCGACGGGCACGGTGATCACCGGCGTAACCGGCAGCATCTCGGCCGGGGGCGGGACAAATACCGAGCGGGTCAAGTTCGCGTCGGACTCGACGATCGGCAGCGCCTTCGCCCCGCTCGCCGGTTTCCAGCAACTGGTCATCGATCCGGCCGCCACCGCAACCGTCACGCTGTCGCCCAGCTATTCCACAACGCTGGGGCTGGTGCTCAGTGGCAGCGGCACGGTCGTCAACAAGGGCACGATCGCGACCAGCGGTACCGCAGTGACCGACCTAAACTACAGCTTCGGCAGCGCGGCCACGTTCCAGAACGAAGGCACGATCAACGCGACGGCGTCCACCTATCAGGCCGGCATCTCGCTTTCGAACGATCGCTTCGTCAACAAGGGTAGCGTAACGGTCGCCGGCGGCATCGGCGTGTCGATGTCGTACAACGACCTGGAGAATAGCGGCACGATCGCCGCGTCCGGCACGGGCGTGACGATGTTCGATGCGGTCCTCAACAACAGCGGGACCATCCTGTCCACGGGCAGTGCGGGTGTGTCGCTCAGCGGCAATGTCGGATATACCGGGTCGAACAGCGGTACGATCACCGGCGCGACGGCCGGAGCGATCACCGACATCTACCTGACCAACACCGGCACGATCAGTTCGGCAGGGGTGGGCGTGCAGGTCCAGCCCTATGGATATCTGATCAACGCGGCCGGGGGCGTGGTGAACGGCGGCAGCGGCGGCGCGGTCACCGTGAATTCGTTCAATGCCGGTATCGCCAATGCCGGTACGATCAACGGCAATGTCGCCTTCACGGCATACGGCAGCAGCAACAACCTGGCATATATCGCGGTCTCGGGTGGCGTGCTGAACGGCAATTTGCAGCTGGGCGGGGCAACGCTCGTCACGGATATCGCCAACACCGGAAACGGCACCTTCGCCGGCATCACCGGTACCGTCACGGCAGGCAGCGGCGCCAGCCTGCGCTATGTGGTCAATACCGATACGTCGACAACCCTCTCGGCGGCCGGCGTGGGCCCGTTCAGCAATGTCGGCTATCAGCTGGCGAACGGTGCACAGCTGACCCTGACGGCGTCCTCCGGGCAGACCCTTACCGCGCCGGTGCAGCTTGCCGGCACCGGCAGTGTCGATCTCGATGCCGGCATCACGACCACGGATGCCGCGGCGCTCCAGAATGGGAGCGTCATCACCTATCCAGGCAGCGGCATCGACAGCGGCGCGGCGGCATTGTCCATCACCAGCCGCGGCGCGATTTCCGTGACGCGCTCGACCGGTCCAAACAGCTATAATGAGTCGAGCGCAGTATGGCTGGGTTACCAAGACAGTTTCACCAATCTCGGCACGATCAACGTAACTGATCGCAATACCAGCGCCTACCTCGCCGGCATCAGCGGCGGCGGCACGATCACCAACGCCGGTACGATCCTGCTCGATGGCGGGATCGGCATCCGGGGTACCGCTTTTACCTCGCAGATCGCCAATACGGGTACGATCGGCCAGCGAACGGGGGGCGCGGCATCGATCGGCCTGACCGGATCCTTCACGCTCGACAATAGCGGTTCGATCAGCGTTGCCGGCACGGCGATTGCTGCCAACGGTGACGTCAAGCTGGTCAACAGCGGCGCGATCACCAGCACCGCCGGCATTGCGATTACCGGTTCCAGCTACGGCTATGCCACACAGATTACCAACGCGACGGGCGGCACGATCACGGGCACCGGCGGCACCGCGGTGCAACTCTCCTCCGGCGTCTTCACCAATGCAGGCACGGTCAACGGATCGATCGATCTGGGATATGTGGTTCCCTATTATTCGGGCGCGCCGACGCGGTCTTACGCCAGCAGCGTGTATGTTGCAGCGGGCGGTACGGTCGCCGGCGACCTACGCTTCGGCGACGGCAACGACCTGCTGCTGCAGACGGGCGATGCGCTCGGCGTTTCGGGCACGATCGATGGTGGCGCCGGGCGCAATGTCTATGGCCGCTCGCTGAGCAGCACCGGCACGGTCGCGCTGGGCCTGGGGGGCGTGGTCAACTTCCAGGACATGCTGGTCCAGGCCACAGGCGCGGATACGGTCGTCACCACTAACGGCACCTTTGCTGGCAGCGTGTATGCGACAGGTTCGGGCAGCTTGGTCAATCAGGCGACGCTCGCCGGGGGCCTCACGGCGGGCACGCCGCCGATCTATACCTATTTGCCCAATGGGGCGACGCTTTTCCCGGCCGATCAGGTGCTGACGTCGCTGACCAATGCCGGCACCGTCGTCGGTGTGTCGGGCACGGTGGGGGCCTTTACCAACAGCGGCACCATTGGCGCCAGTGGTTCGAACGTGCTGTTCAGCGCTGCCGTTTCGCTGCACAACGACACCGCGCTCGCCTTCACCAACAGTGGCGCCATCAACCCCGGCGCCACCCCGACGCAATATTTTTCGGGTGTCGCATTGGACGCAGGGTCCAACCTGACGATCGCGAACAGCGGCTCGATCCTGGGCGGAACCTCGGCGGTCGTTCGCGCCTTCAACGCGCAGGCGGCCTCGGTCTCGCTCACCAATACCGGCACGCTTGCCAGCACGGGCTGGGCTCCCGCGGTCTCCGTCGGCATCGGTACTGTCGCATCGGGCAGCGTAACCATCGACAATCGCGGTACGATCACCGCGACGAATGCAAATGGCAGCGCCTCCGGTCTCGACCTGTATCGCGAATATTACACTGCGAGCGCGACCTACGCCGTTACCAACAGCGGCACCATCTCTGCCAGTGCGACCACTGCCACGACGGTCCCTGGCGGAATGGCGGCGGAAGCCTATGGCCTCACGATAGGCGGGGAGGGCTTTGCCGGCACCGTGGTCAATGCCGCGGGCGCCACGATCAGCGCTCAGGCGGACATGGCGATCGGCGTCTTCGGGTATCGCAGCGCGCTCAACCTCACTAATGCCGGCGCGATCAGCGCGGTCGGCAAGAGCGTGTCGCTCGCGATCTCGGGCGATGATTTCGACAATCGCGTGACCAATACCGGCACGATCCACGGCGACATCGTATTCGGCGCGGGTGCGGACATCATGACCAACGCCGGCGCCATCAACGGCGCGGTGGTGCTCGGCGACGGCGACGACCGCTTTGTCCAAAACGGCGGCGGCAGCGTCACCGGTGCGATCGACGGCGGCGCGGGCAACAATAGCTTCACCGTGTCCGGTGGCAGCGAGGCCGCGCCAGCGGTGTTTAGCGACATCCGCAATTTCCAGCGTTTCGGCCAGTCGGCAGGCTTCGCCCGGATCGGCGGCACGGCGGTATTCGGCGCGATCGACATGACCGGGGGCCGGCTGGTCGGCCAAGCCGGGTCGGTCATCACCGCGCCGCAGATCAACGTGGGGCAGGGGGCAACCTTCGGCTCGGCGGGCGTCGTCAACGGGAACATCACCGTCGCCGGTACGCTGAGCCCGGGCGCCTCGCCGGGGACGATGACGGTGAACGGCAATGTCGCGCTGGGCAGCACGTCGACTGCGCTGTTCGAGCTCTCGAACGCGGCGATCGACAGGCTCGTGGTGAACGGCACGCTCTCGATTGCGCCGGGCGCCACGCTACAGCTCGTTCGCATCGGTGCGCTCCGGCAGGGCAACTTCTATACGCTGTTCAGCGCAACCGGCGGCGTGACCGGCAGCTTCAGCCAGGTGCTGCAACCGAGCGATCCGCTGGGGATTCTCGTCGTGCGCGGTGGCGAGATCGGCGTCATCGGCGCCTTCCGCGCGCCGGATGAGGCCAGTGCGCAGGCGCGTGGAAGCATCGCCTATCTGAACGCCACGCTGGCAGTGCAGCCGGCCAACAGCGCCCTGTTCGGTACGTTTGCCACGCTGGCCAACGCCGACGATACGGCCAATGTCCGCACCTTTGCCCGGCTGACGCCGCAGCCTTATGCGGCGGCGGTGCAGATGCATGTCGACAACGCGCTGGCCGTGGTGGACGCGACGCGCGGTGCCGGCTTCGCGGCTACGGGCGATGTACCCCATGCCTTCACCTTTGGCGCGACGATGGGCGACTGGCACCGCCTGAACGAGGATAGTGCGAGCGGGGGTGTCGCTACGCGCACGCAAAGCTATGGCCTGCTCGGCGGGGTCGGCTATGGGAATGCGGCGTGGAGCGTCGGTGCCTTTGGCGGCTATATCAACAATCACCAGTATCTCGACGGTTTGGCGGCGCGTACCCGGGCGGATGGCGCGGTTGCCGGTGTGCAGGCACGCGTCCAGCTGGCAGGCTTCGCCCTTGGCGGCGCCGTGGCCTATAATAGCGGCCAGGCGACCACGAGCCGCACGCTGCCGGTCGGCGCCGTGACGGGCCGCTATGATCTGCACAGCTGGGTGTTCGACGCGTCGGTGAAGCGCGAATATGCCGTGCCGGGCGGCTGGGCGCTGCAGCCGCAGCTCGGGATCAGCTACGTGCGCAGCAAGCGCGACCGCGTGGTGGAAGCAGGGGGTAGCCCCTTCGCCTTGACGGTCGGTCGCGATCGGCATGTCGCCGGTTTCGGGGATGCTGCCGTATCGTTCGGGCGCAGTGCGGCATCGGTCGCTGCGTTCCGGCCCTTCGTTTCCTTTGGCATGCGCTATCAGCTGCAGGGACGGCGGACCGATGCGCTGGCGAGCTATGGCGGTGGCGCACTTGGCCTGTCCGGCTACAGCGCGTCCCGCGCGCGACTGGTGGGCACGGCGGCAGGCGGGGTGAGCTATCGCCTGCAACACGGCATCGACCTGTTTGCTACCGCCAGCGCACAGACCGGCACCGACGATCACCGCGAAGCGGTATCGGGTGGGGTGCGGTTCCGCTTCTGAAACCGGACGCGCTGTGCGGCGCGCTACCGAAAGAAGCCGGGTTAGGGCGGCAGGCCCGGTTGCACCGGGGCGGGATGCCCCGGTGCAATGGCAGGAATGGCGGATTACTTCGGCAACCGGTCAGCGGCTTCCCCCTGCACGGCGCGGCGTGTCAGCTAGGCGTCGGCCAGCCGTCAGTCGTCCAGCTCAGCTTCTGGATCTGCAGCGTGGGGGTGCCGTTCTGCTGCCGGTCATAGGCGTGGTAGACGATATAGTCGCCGTCGCTCTGCTGGAGGATCGACGCGCCGCCGCGGCCGACGAAACGACTGCCGTCGCCTTGGCCGTTGGTGAGCACCACCGTGCCGCCGCCCTGCATCATCGCCCGCCCGTCGCGATCGACATAGGGGCCGTCCGGTGCCGAGGCGCGCCCGACGACGGTGTTGTAGGTGCTCGCCGCCCCCTGGCAGCAGGAATCGAACGATACGAACAGATAGTAATAGCTGCCGTGGCGGATGATGTACGAAGCTTCGACCGCGTCCGGGGCAGGCCGCTGCGCGAGCGCCCGTGGTGCCGAATCGCCGGCAAGGCGCAGGCCGGTCGCGGGGTCGATGCGGATCAGCTTGATGCCGGACCAGAAACTGCCGAATACCAGCCACGAACGGCCGTCGGCATCGGCAAAGGCCATCGGATCGATCGCGTTGAAATCGTCGGTCGTCTGCGACTGGATCACTGGGCCCTGATCGACCCAGTTGGCGGCCGGTGCCGCCGGATCGATCTTGGTCGCGGTGGCCAGGCCGATCGCGGACTGGTTCTTGCCGAAGGTCGAAACCGAATAATAGAGGCGATACTGGCTGCCGACCTTCGAGATGTCCGGTGCCCACATGCCGGTTGCGCCCGGAACCGCGGTGCGCGCCCAGTCGGGCAACGCGAGGTAGCTGCCGCCGCGCAACGTCCAGGCGCGCATATCCGGCGCCGTGCGCAACGCCAGCAGCCCCTCCGGATCCCCGGCATTGCCGGTGGTGAACAGGTAATAGCTGTCGCCGTCCTTCAGGATCGAGGGATCGTGCACCGGGCTGACCGCGCCGCTGAGCGCGATCGGGGTCGGCGTCGGGCTGGCTGTCGGGGCCGGTGTGGGCGCTGGCGTCGGACTGGGCGTCGGCGTCGCGGCGGGCACGACGACGACCGAGGCGGGCGGCGGGCTGTCGTTGCCGCCACAGGCCGAGGCGAGCAGCAGCGCGAGCGGCGAGATGCGCTTCACGGGCAATTCCTTCCGAATGCAAAGCGGGCGGGCCGTTGGGCCCGCCCGTCAGGAGATCAGTTGAAGCTGTAGCGGGCCCCGATCGCAAAGGTGCGCGGGATCAGCACCGTGCCTAGGTTGAAGCGATCCTTGTCGCCGACATCGCCGAAGCGGTAATATTCCTGCTGCTTGGTGCGCGTCAGGTTCACCGCGTCGAATGTCAGGCCCAGGCGATCGGTGATCCGCGCGGTCAGCTGGAGATCGAGGCTGGCCTCGGCCCGGCGCCACACGCCCAGCGGGTTGGCGAACAGTCGCGACTCGTTTCGCACCTGCCAGGCGTTACGGTACACATAGGAAAGTCGCGCGCCGATCGGGCCCTTATCATAGGCGAGCGTGGCGTTGTACGAGAAGTCGGAGACGCCGAAGAAGCTCGACTGCTGCTCGCCGATCTTCTTGCCGCCATTGTCGTAGATCGGCACGTTCTGGCTCGAGTCCAGCACCGTCAGGCTGCCCTGGAAGCCCAGGCCATCGAGGAACGAGGGCAGATAGGTCGGGAAATAGGTGAGCCCCACTTCCACGCCCTTGAGCACGCCGTTCGAGGCATTGGCCGGGCGGCTGATCACGAAGTTGTTGGTGGCGCCCGCGACGATGCCGTTGTTCGGGATGAACTCCAGCTGGCTCACCGGCACCACCAGCCCCTGGATGTCGCGGCGGAAGCCGGTGACGGTGATCGCGCTGTTGCGGCCGAGATACCATTCGAGCGCCGCGTCATAGTTTTTCGACGTGGTCGGCTGGAGGCCCGCCGTGCCCGCCGAACCGCTGCCATAGCCGACATTGGTGAGGTCGCCGGTCAGCGAATAGTTCGGGTTGATGTCGCCGAAGTTCGGCCGCCGCAGCGTCTGGCCGTAATTGAAGCGGGCGCGCAGGTTCGGCAGGATGTCGTAGCGCGCGGTGAAGCTGGGCAGGAAGCGGTCCGATCCCGGCGAGGCGCGCGAGATCGCGCCGTTGTTGAAGCGATCGACGAAAACCGCGTCGGTATCCACCGCGACATAGCGCACGCCGGCCTGGAGATTGAGCGGCCGACCGAAGATGGTCAGCTGGCCGTCGGCCTGGACATAGGCGGCGGTGGTCTTTTCCTCGACGTCGAACACCCGCGTCATCGTCAGCTGGTCGGAGGTCTTGAGCCCGTAGAGCTTCCGGATCTCGTCGGCATGGGCATAGTTGTAATAGCCGTTGGCCGTCACCCAGCTGGTCGGCACGTCGCCGCGGCCTTCGAAGAAGTCCGAATTGGTGAAGCTCGCCCCGGCCGGCAGGGTGGAGAGCGGACGGCCCAGATTGGCGGCATCGGCGGTGCGCACGTCGCTCGAGGCCTTGCGATCATCGAAGCGGAAGCCGGCCTTGATCTGGCGGAGGAAGCCCTCGTCCCAGCCGTAATGGCCGTCGAGCGTGGCGGTGAAGGCGCTGCCCTTGTCGCGATTGGCGTTGTCGTAGAGCTGGGCGACGTTCCACACGCTCGGATCGGCCAGCGCCGCATCATTGTCGAAATGATAGGAAGGGATGCCGCCGCCGCCGTTGAAGTCGGCGGTGATCTGGTTCGCTACCCGGTCCGTGCGCATCGCGAAGAAGGCGGTCTTGTACGTGCTGGTCTGGTAGGCGAGGTCGGCGACGATGCCGCCGCGGCTGCCCAGGTCCCACTTGCCGTTCAGCGCATAGACGAAGCTGTCGGTCTGGCTGCGGGTATAGTCGCCGCTGTTGAAGCCGTAGACGCTGTTCGCCACGCGCGACTTCACGATGTTGGTGCCGTCATACAGCGTCGGGGCCTGCGGATTGCCCCAGAAATCGACGAAGCTGAACTGCAGGCTGTTATAGGTCTCGCCGCGAAAGCCCGAATAGAATATCTCGGCGGTGTAGACCGAGCTGCTGTTCGGCGCCCATTGGAATGCCGCATTGGCCGAGGGGCGCTCGCGCTTGCCGTACAGGTCCGAGCTGAACACCGCGTCGCGCGACAGCCAATAGGGCGTCGCGATGCCGTTGACCGGCAGGGTCGATCCGACCGCGGTGGGCAGGCCCGTCTGGGTGCCGACCTGCCAGTCGCCAACGCCTGGACCCGAGAGGAACGCGCCGGTCTTCGGGTCGGTCGCCGCCGGGAAGATGCGCTGGAAGCCGGTGAGGCCCGTGCCGGCCGGCGGGTTGAGCGTCGCAAACGGCACGAACGCGCCGGCCGTGGCCGACATGGTGCGGAACTTGGAGCGGGTGTAGCTGCCGTTCACCAGCAGGCCGACATCGCCGATGCCGGTTTCCCACCGATCGCTGATCAGCAGCGCGGCGTTCGGATTGATCTTGTCCGCTTCCTGGTCGTAGATCCCGCGAGCCAGCGCGGAGACGGCGAGGCCCTTGAAGTCGAACGGACGGCGCGTCACCACATCGACCTGGCCGGCAAGGCCGGTCTCGATCTGATCGGCCGCGCGGGTCTTGTAGACATCGACGCGCTGGATGAGGTTCGCCGAGACGTCCTGCAGCGAGAAGGACTGGCCGGCCGCCGTGAAGATGTTGCGCCCGTTGAGTGTGGTCAGCGCGTCGGGCAGACCGCGGATCTGGATGCCGGCGGCTTCGCCCTGGCCACGATCGGTGACCTGGATGCCGGTGACGCGCTGGAGCGCCTCGACCACGTTGTTGTCGGGCAGTTTGCCGACGTCCTCGGCCACGATTGAGTCGACGATCTGGGTGGATTCGCGGCGGCGGTTGAGCGCACCGACGATCGAGGCGCGCACGCCGGTGACGACGATCTCGTCGGCTACCGGGTCCTGCGGTGCCCCGGCCTGCTGCTGCGCATCCCCGCCGGAAACGAGGTTGGCCTGCGCTTCCGCCTGACCGCTGATCGCGATCGACGCTACGGAAACCGAAGCCAGAAACAGCAATTTCGACACCATCTGGTATCCTCCCCACGACTAAAGGTTCACTAAGACAGCGCTCTTGTGGCGCCATTACTCGGACTTTTGGATATCAGGATGCGTGTACGCAGCAAGCGCCGACGTGTGGTTGTACGCTATTAGTCCGGCATATTTCAGCGAAGAAGTTGCAAATTTGCCACATAGTTAGCGATAACGGCCCGAAACCACGCAATCTCGCGGCCCGAGCGCACCATCAGGAGTCACATTTATCAGAGTAATGCGGGCGCGCCTCGACTCCGGCGCAGGCCGGAGCCGAAGCGCTGCGCATTTAGCTGCGCCGCAGGGGACCGTTCGCTACCGGCGTACCGAAGACCGGCGTGCCGTCGGCCGCGTAGCGGAAATACTGCATCCGCGTGTGGCGGTTGGGGTCGAACAGTGGGTCGCCCTGGATGTGGTCATAGTCGCGGGCATGGTAGACCAGCACGTCGCGGCCACGCTCGTCGACAGTGAAGCTGTTGTGGCCCGGGCCGAAAATCTTGTGCTCAGCCGACGTCTTGAAGACCGGGACCGGCGACTTCGACCAGTTGGCCGCCTCCATCAGGTCCGCGTCGGCGCGGCAGGTAAGCATCCCCAGGCAATAGCGCGAATCGGTCGCGCTTGCCGAATAGGTCAGGAACAGCTTGCCGTTGCGGGCGAGCACCGCCGGAGCCTCGTTCACCTTGAACCCGCGGATTTCCCAGTCGAGCGTCGGCACCGACAGCCGGACCGGCTTCGCCGCTAGGGTCAGCGCCGAGGCGAGCGGGGCGAGGTAGAGGTTCGAATTGGTGTCGATGCCCGGCTCGCGCTGCGCCCAGGCCAGATAGCGCCGGCCCTTGTGGACGAAGCTGGTGGAATCCAGGTTGAAGCTGTCCCACGGGGTCTGAAGCTGGCCGAGCACCGACCAGTTGCCCGTCATCGGATCATGGCCGTCGCACACCACCGCATAGGTCCGGATGCGGAACACGTCCTCGCCACCACCGCTGGGGCCGGCAGCAAAATACATCACCCATTTGCCGTCGACGAGATGCAGTTCCGGCGCCCAGAGAAAGCCCGACATCGGTCCGCTGGCCTGATGGCGCCACAGCACGCGTTCGGGCGCGTTCGACAGGCCGGCAAGCGTACGCGAGCGGCGCAGTACCAGCCGATCATATTCGGGCACCGATCCGGTCATGTAGTACCAACCGTCGGTGTGGCGGAACACCTGCGCATCCGCACGCTGGCGCACAACCGGGTTGACGATGGTCGGCGTCGCGGCCCGGCCCAGTGCGGGGGTCGCCGAGGCGGCGGCAGCGCCAGCCAGGAAGAAACGTCGGGTAAGCATCAGGT
>NZ_JBQEPL010000006.1:0-180543 GCF_052045505.1 Sphingomonas sp. 22176
CGGCTGCGCAGTCCTGCGCCAGCGCCGGTTGCGGCGCTGCTCGAGCGTGCGGGCTTTCTGGCCGCGCCGAGCGCCCAAGATCTCGACTTCTGGTTTCACGGAGAACGTGCCCAATGACCGCCTCGATCCTCACCGTCGATGATTCGCCCAGCTTGCGCATGGCGATCAAGATCGCGCTGACCGGCGCGGGCTATGCCGTCACGGAGGCCGGGGACGGCGTGGAGGGCCTGAGCAAGGCCAAGGGCGCGAAGTTCGACCTGATCATCACCGACCTGAACATGCCCAACATGGACGGGCTGACGATGATCCGCGAGCTGCGCAAGGATCCCGCCCAGTGCGGGACGCCGATCCTGTTCCTCACCACCGAGAGCGACGATGCGATGAAGCAGCAGGCCAAGGCCGCCGGTGCCACCGGCTGGCTGGTTAAGCCCTTCGTCCCCGAACAGCTGCTCAAGGTGTCGCGCAAGGTGCTCGGCCGGTGAGCGGCAGCGATCCGATCGCGGCCTTCCGGGTCGAGGCGGGCGACCTGCTCGACCAGGTCGAACAGGGCCTGCTCGACCTGATCCACCGGCTCGACGATCGCGACCTGATCGACGCGGTGTTCCGGGGCTTGCACACGCTCAAGGGCTCGGGCGCGATGTTCGGCTTCGACGCGCTGGCCAGCTTCACCCATCACTGCGAGACCGCCTTCGACCGCGTGCGCAAGGGCCTGGCCCCCGCCACGCAGGGGCTGGTCGCGGTGATCCTGTCCGCCAAGGACCATATGCGCGCGCTGGTCGACGGCGACGGCACCGGGCTCGAAGCCACGGGCGCCGCGATCCTCGCCGAACTGCAGCGCGAGGTCGATGCCGCCGCCGGCGCGCCGCCCGCGGCACCTGCCGCACCCGTCCGCAAGGGCTGGCGCCTGACCTTCTATCTGCCGCCGGAATCGATGGCGAACGGCACCAACCCGCTGATGCTGCTCGACGAGCTGCGCGAGCTGGGCGAATGCACCATCGCCGCGCGCACCGACCGGCTGCCGCCGTTCGCCGAGCTCAACCCGGTCGAATGCCATATCGGGTGGGACGTCACGCTGTTCGGCGACGTGTCGCGCGACGATATCGACGACGTGTTCCTGTTCGTGATGGACGACATGGACCTGACGATTGAGGAACTGGGCGGCGAGGCCGAAGCCCCTGCCGAGATCGTCGAGGCGCCGGTCGCAACCGCAACCGCCGTCGCCACGCCCGAAGCCACCGGTCCGGCCAAAGCCGCGACCAAAACCGGCGAGAGCGTCCGCGTCCCCGCCGAGCGGCTCGACGAGCTGATGGACCGGGTGGGCGAGCTGGTCATCGTCCATAGCCGCTTGTCGCAGCTCGCCAACGGCCAGGGCGGCGACATGGTGCTGCGCTCGATCTCCGAGGAAATCGAGCGGCTGGTCAGCGAGCTGCGCGACACGATGATGGTGCTGCGCATGGTGCCGGTCGCCACGCTGTTCGGCCGCTTCCGCCGCCTGATCCACGATCTCGCCCGCGAAACCGGCAAGGCGATCGAGCTCTCCACCGAAGGCGAGGCGACCGAAGTCGACAAGACCGTGATCGAGCGATTGGCCGATCCGATGGTCCACCTGATCCGCAATGCCTGCGACCATGGCCTCGAGCCCGAGGACGAGCGCGTGGCCGCAGGCAAGCCCGCCACCGGCCATGTCCGCTTGTCCGCCCACCAGGCCGGCGGCGAAGTGCTGATCACCATCCAGGACGACGGCCGCGGCATCAACCGCGAGCGCGTCCGCGCCAAGGCGGAATCGCAGGGGCTGATCCAGCCTGGGCAGGTGTTCAGCGACAGCGAGCTGCTCCACCTGATCTTCCACCCCGGCTTCTCGACCGCGGCGGCGGTGACCAACCTGTCCGGCCGCGGCGTCGGCATGGACGTGGTCAAGCGCACGATCGAGAGCCTGCGCGGCGCGATCGACATCACCTCCAATCCCGGTGAGGGATCGAAGGTGGTGCTGCGCATCCCGCTGACCCTCGCGATCATCGACGGGCTGCTCGTCCGCGTCGGCGAGGGCCGCTACGTCATCCCGCTGGCGGCGGTGGAAGAGTGCCTCGAGCTGAGTCTGGAGGAGGATCTGCGCTCGCGCGGCCGCAGCTTCATCACGCTGCGCGACCGGCTGGTGCCGTTCCTGCGCCTGCGCGAGATGTTCGAGACCGGCACGCGGCCCGATCCGCACCAGAAGATCGTCGTCATCGCCACCGGCGCCGAGCGCGTCGGGCTGGTCGTCGACCAGATCATCGGCAGCCACCAGACCGTGATCAAGTCGATGTCGCCCTTGCACCAGGACGTCGCCGCCTTTGCCGGCGCGACGATCCTGGGTGACGGCGGCGTCGCGCTGATCCTCGACGTCGTCCAGCTCGTGCTGGCCGGCCAGCAGCAGGAGGAGCGGCTGCGTGCCGCCGGTTGAGCCCATGCAGGAAGCCCATATCCAAACCGTCCCCTGGGACGAGACCGGCCATCTCGAGGTCCTCACCTTCGATCTCGGCGACGAGACCTTCGCGCTGGAGGCCGTGCTGGTCCGCGAGATCCTCGACCTGCTGCCCGAAACCCGGGTGCCGGGCGCGGCACCCTTGGTCCACAGCGTGGTCAATTTCCGCGGCAAGATCATCCCGATCGCCGATCTGCGCCAGGCCTTCTCGATGGCGCCGGCAGAAAGCGCGACGCTCGACAGCCGCATCGTCGTGATCGAGATCGCGCTCGGCGACGAGCCGCTCCAGATCGGCATCCGCACCGACAAGGTCCACGAGGTGGCGACGCTTGCCGAGACGGCGAGCGAGGAGCCCCCCGCGGTCGGCATGCGCTGGCGCCGCCAGTTCGTCCGCACCCTGGTGCGCCGCGACGACGGTGTCGTCGTCCTGCCGGACCTCCACGCCATCTTTGCCGAGCTGATCGGAAAAGCGTCCGTCGGGGCCGGCGCATGAACCGTCGCCGCGCTCCGCGCCCAAGGCGGTTGCCAATCTACGGCGTCGACGCGGTGGCAAGCGCGGCCGCGCGTCTGAGAATCCACGCCGAAGCCGGATAATTCTCCGAAAATATCCGGAATGACCTTCGAACAGCAGTGACGAGAGGATGTTTATGTCGATCAATATTCTGGGCGGCGTGGCGGGCAGTACCGTTCTGGCGGAGCTCGCGCGGGTGGAAAGGGCGATGGCACGCGGTGACATCGGCGAGCGGGCCGACGCAACGCTTGCGAAAGGGCAGACGCGCGAAATCCTTCTCGCGATCAACAGCCTGCTGGACAAGGCCGCGCGCCCGGTAAGTGCGTTCAACGAGCGCGTTGCCGAAATGCAGGCCGAACACGACCGCGGCGATATCGACGCGGTGCTGCCGGTTGACGAATTCCATGGCAGCTTGGCCACCGTCGCCAAGCGCGTGAATGCGTTGGTTGCCAGTCACATCGCCGTGAAGAAGAAGGCGATGGCGTGCATCGAGGCGTTCGGGGAGGGCGACTTCGAGGCGAAGATGGAGCAGCTGCCCGGCAAGAAGGCGTTCATCAACGATACCATCGAAACGCTGCGGACCAACCTCAAGGGCATCCTCAGCGAGATGCGCCAGATGTACTCGGAGCATGAGAAGGGCGATATCGACGTCTTCCTTGCCGTGAACAAGTTCCCGGGCGACTTCGCCGTCATGGCCAAGGGCGTCAACGAGATGGTTGCCGCCCATATCGCCGTGAAGAAGAAGGCGATGGCGTGCATCAAGCAGTTCGGCGAGGGCAATTTCGACGCGCCGCTCGAGCAGTTTCCGGGCAAGAAGGCGTTCATCAACGACACGATCGAGACGCTGCGCAAGAATCTGCGTGACATCATCGAGGAAGTGCAGCGGTTGATCGCCGCCTCTACCGCCGGGCAGCTGAACGAGCGCGGCAACGAGAAGCGCTTCGTCGGCGATTTCGCGGCGCTGATCTCCGGCATCAACGGCATGCTGGACGCGATCATGGTGCCGATCACCGAAGGCAACCGCGTTCTGAGTCTGGTCAGCGCGGGCGATCTGCGCGAGCGGGTCGAGCTGGCCTGCGAGGGCGATCACCGCCGCATGCGCGACGCGGTCAATCTGCTGATCGACAATCTCCGCGTCACCGCCGATCTGGCCAACAAGATCGCCGAGGGCAACCTGACGGTCACGCACAAGCCCATGTCCGACAACGACACGTTGGGTACGGCGCTCGTCCGCATGGTCGATCGGCTGCGCGTGATCATCGCCGATACCCGCGGCTCGGCCGAACAGGTCGCCTCGGGCAGCCAGGAACTCTCGGCCAGCTCCGAGCAGCTGTCGCAGGGCGCAACCGAACAGGCCGCCGCGACCGAGGAAGTCTCCGCCTCGATGGAGGAAATGGCGGCCAATGTCCGCCAGAATACCGAAAATGCCGTGCAGACCGAGAAAATGGCGCGCCAGTCCGCCCAGGACGCTGAGAGCAGCGGCGTCGCGGTCGATCGTGCGGTGGGTGCGATGCGGACGATCGCCGAGAAGATCGGCATCGTCCAGGAAATCGCCCGCCAGACCGACCTGCTCGCGCTCAACGCTGCCGTCGAGGCAGCACGCGCCGGCGAGCATGGCCGCGGCTTCGCGGTAGTCGCCTCCGAAGTGCGCAAGCTCGCCGAGCGCAGCCAGGGTGCGGCCGCCGAGATCAGCTCGGTATCGTCGGAGACGGTCAAGGCTGCCGTCGAGGCCGGCGAAATGCTGCGCAAGCTGGTGCCGGACATCCGCCGTACCGCCGAACTGGTCAGCGAAATCAGCGCCGCCTGCCGCGAGCAGGACATCGGCGCGGTACAGATCAACAAGGCGATCCAGCAGCTCGACCAGGTGACCCAGCAGAATGCCGGCGCCTCCGAAGAGATCTCGGCAACCTCGGTCGAACTCGCTGCCCAGGCCGAGGAGCTCCAGGCCAGTATCGACTATTTCCAGCTACAGGGCGGCCAGCGCGACCTGCCCAAGGGCACGCGCACCCGCGGCGCGGAGGCATCGCGCAGCCGGCAGCCTGCGAAGGCGGCGCGGCCCGCGTCGCGCGGCCCGTCGGTCGCCGAGCAGCAGGCGCGCGCGCATGGCTTCGCGCTCGATCTCCACAGCGGCGGCCCCGATGCCGACGATGTCGATTTCGGAGTGCATGCGGCGTGAGCGGCGCGGCCGAGCTGCAGATCGTCACCTTCGGCCTGGGTGCGGAAGTGTTCGCGGTGCCGGTCTCGCTCGTCCGCGAGATCCTCGATTATCGCGAGACCTTCCGGCTGCCCAACGGCCCCGACTATCTGCTGGGCCTCACCGACATGCGGGGGCAGGGGGTGACGACCGTGGACCTGCGCCTCCGGCTCGGCCTGCCCGCCACCGCGCCGACGCCGAGCACGCGGATCCTCGTCGTCGACGTGCCGGTCGGCGGTCGGCTGCTGATGCTGGGGCTGGTGGTCGATCGCGTGCTCGAAGTGTGCAGCGTCGCCGCCGCGCAGCTTGAGGCGGCGCCCGATATCGGAGTCCGCTGGCCCTCCGACTATATCGGCGGCGTCTTCCGGCGCGCCGAGGGCTTCGTGGTGCTGGTCGAGATGGGCCGGATCTTCTCGCCCGGGGAGGTCGGCGCGCTCGACCGCCCCGCCGCGGCAGCCTGATCTCGCCCCCGGTGCTTGCCCCATGACCGCCGCCCAGGCCCTTGCCGCGACCCGTGCCGACACGCTGAGCGCGCGCAACTTCGCGCGGCTGGCCAGCTATGTCTACGAGGCTGCCGGGATCAAGCTGCCCGACCCCAAGAAGATGATGGTGGAGGGCCGGCTGCGGCGGCGGCTGCAGGCGGTGGGGATCGATACGCTCGACGCCTATTGCGACGCCCTGTTCGCGGGAACGCTCGCTGCAGCGGAAATCCCGCTGCTGATCAACGCCGTCACCACCAACAAGACCGACTTCTTCCGCGAGCCCGGCCATTTCGATTTTATGGTCGAGACGGCGCTGCCGGCCTTGATCGGGCAGGGCGCGCGCACGCTGCGGGTATGGAGCGCCGCCTGCTCGACCGGCCCCGAGCCCTATACGCTGGCGATGGTGCTGGACGATCATGCCGCGCGCCGTGGCGGCTTCACCTTCGGCATCCTGGCGACGGACATCGACACCGACGTGCTCGCCACCGCCCGCAAGGGCATCTATCCGGCCGAGATGCTGGCACCAGTGCCGGCGGCGCTGCACCGGGCCTATGTCCGCCTGCCCACGGATCCTTGTCGCCGCGAGGTGCGGATCGCCCCGGCGCTGCGCAGCACGATCGACTTCGCCCGCCTGAACCTGATGGACGACAGCTATCCGGTCGGCGCGCCGATGCACCTGATCTTCTGTCGCAACGTATTGATCTACTTCGACAAGCCAACGCAGCGCGCCGTCCTGACCCGGCTGCTCGATTGCCTGGCGCCGAACGGATACCTGTTCCTCGGCCATTCGGAATCAATCCACGGCATGGGCCTGCCGCTCAGGCCGGTGGGCAACACCGTGTTTCAGAGGAGCGAAGCATGACCGGCGGCAAGATCCGCGTGCTGATTGTCGACGATTCGGCCAGCGTACGTCAGACCATGGCCTCGATCCTGGGCGAGGACCCGGAGATCGAGGTGATCGGCACCGCTGCCGATCCGTTCAGCGCGGCGCGGCGCATTCAGGAAAGGGTGCCCGACGTCATCACCCTCGACGTCGAAATGCCGCGGATGGACGGCATCACCTTCCTCAAGAAGCTGATGTCGCAATGCCCCGTCCCGGTGGTGATGTGCTCGTCGCTGACCGAAGACGGGTCGGACACGCTGCTCCAGGCGATGGAGGCGGGTGCGGTCGATGTGATTCTCAAGCCGCGCTATGGCGTCGCCGATCATCTCGCCGAGCATCACCTCCAGATCCGCGACGTGGTGAAGGCCGCGGCGCGTGCCAAGGTGCGCGGCCGCGCCACAGCGCCGGCCTTCCGCAGCGAGGGGCCGCCCAAGAAGCTCACCGCCGACGTCATGCTGCCGCCCCCCGACGGCAAGCCGATGAGCCGCACGACCGAGATGGTGGTCTGTTTGGGCGCGTCGACCGGCGGCACCGAGGCGCTGCGCGAAGTGCTGGAGGCGCTTCCTGCCAATGCGCCCGGCATCGTCATCGTCCAGCACATGCCGGAACATTTCACCCGCGCCTTCTCCCAGCGGCTGGACACCCTGTGCGAGGTAGACGTCAAGGAGGCCGCGGACGGCGATCCGGTGTTGCGCGGCCAGGTGCTGATCGCGCCCGGCGGCAAGCATCTGATGCTCGAGCGGCAGGGCGCACGCTACTATGTCTCGGTCCGTGACGGGCCGCTGGTGTCGCGCCACCGCCCCTCGGTGGACGTGCTGTTTCGATCGGCAGCGCGTGCGGCGGGATCGAACGCGGTCGGCATCATCATGACCGGCATGGGCGACGACGGCGCCCGCGGGCTGCTGGAAATGCGCCAGGCGGGCGCCCGCACCTTCGCGCAGGATGAAGCCACCTCGGTCGTGTTCGGGATGCCCAAGGAAGCGATCACCCGCGATGCCGCGGAACGGGTGATCCCGCTCGGCAATATCGCCAGCGAACTCCTGGCCGCCGCCCATCGGTGAGGGCAGGGGCGGGTGCGTCGGCGAAGCCCCGGGGCCGATGGGGTCGATCCCCGCTTCGTCGCGGCGGGCGAGGCGGCGGCCTCGGTGCACGTCATCGTCGAGCTGTTGGTAGGGGCAGCTTGATAGCGTGGTCAACCCACTGGGACGCGACACCGCAGAGGCCGTGATCGGGAACATGCAGGCCACCGGCGACCGGCTGGCGCGGCTGCTGCAGGCACAAGTGGGGCGACTCGACAGGCCGGGGCAAACCGGTCTGCCGCCAGCGCGTGACGCCGTGATCGTCTGCAACGTCGAGCCGATCGTCTTGTCGCTGGCGACGATCGCGTAGCAGGTCGAGCCGGCCTTAAGGCGTGCACCATACATTTTCGGGGTCGCCGCGCCGGTGGCGGCGACAACCGCAACCGTGACCAACGCTTTGATCAAACCTCCTCGAAGTAAGGTGTATTGGACGCGCCTTCTGCCACGTTGCCGGTCTTGGTAGAATGGCCGGCTCTATCGCCATCGCTGCGAACCATATCGCGCTGCGGCCAGCGTTCAGGGTAACGGTGCTGCCTTCCATTCTACCGGTTCATTCCGCTGACCGCTGCAGACGCGATAGCAGCGACGGCGGCGATCCCGAAGGCGAGCGATCCGCCTGTTCCAACGCTCGGCACAGCGAGCAAGATCGACGCGATTAGCGCCCCCGTCACCTGCCCCGTCAGCCGCGCTGTCCCCTGTATGCCGCCGACCGAAGCGGCACGATTGATCGGTGCAGCCAGGAACATCGTGCGATTGTTCGGGGTCTGGAAAAGTCCAAATCCGATTCCACAAAGGATGACACCGACTACGTGCACCGGCACACCCGCGATCTGCGAACCGAGAGCCAACAGCACCAAGCCGAACGCCAAAAGGGTGCCCCCGATCGAGCATAGCCGTTGGGGAAGATGATGATCCAGGAGGCGTGCGGTAACGGGTGTGGTGAGGAGCACGGCGAGCGGCCACGGCGTCATCATCAGCGCGACCTCCGGC
Organism: Sphingomonas sp. 22176; assembly: GCF_052045505.1. Taxonomy (NCBI): domain Bacteria; kingdom Pseudomonadati; phylum Pseudomonadota; class Alphaproteobacteria; order Sphingomonadales; family Sphingomonadaceae; genus Sphingomonas; species Sphingomonas sp. 22176. The sequence goes on from NZ_JBQEPL010000006.1 coordinate 8,601, forward strand.
GGGGAGAGACCCAAGCGACCCTGCAAGGCGAAGGGTAATATGATCAGCGCCATGCTGATCGCAGTGAAGCAGGCGATCGATGCCAAAACCGACCGCCTGAAATCTGGTGCGCGAAGGAGCGATAGCGGAAGAAAGGGAGAAGCCCGCCGAAGATCACGCTGGAGGAGCAATAGAAGGCTGGCCACACCCCCCGCCACGAGCAGGCCGCTGAGGGAGGCCCAAATGCGAGCCAGCCCAACCGCGACGACGAATGCAGGCGCGATCGAGAGATAAAGCAACAGGCCGACGGGATCGAGTGCCCTGCGCTCGCCGCCTTGGGACGGAAGCAAGCGACTTGCCACCAGCGCCATGGCAGCCAGAGCGCCGCTCCCCAGGAAAACGAACCGCCAACTTCCCAGGCCAAGCAGTACCGCGCCGATGGCTGGCCCTGCGGCCGACATGAGCGCCACGGTCATCGCGTGCCAGCCGATCGCCTTGCCAAGTTCATCCTCCGCCACGGTTTGGCGGAGAAGCGCCACCCCCAATGCCATGATAGCAGCAGCACCAACGCCTTGCAGGGCGCGGAAGGCGACCAGCGTTGCAAACCCGGAAGCCGATCCGGAAGCCGCAGCGCAGAACCCGAACAGGGCGGTGCCGACGACAAAGGTACGACGGTAACCGAAGCGCTCGCCGATCACGGCGAGCGGCAACAGGCTCGCAACCAGCGTGCCCTGGTACGCGATTACCAGCCAGGCAGCGATCGAAGGACGGACATGGAGCGCCCCGGCGATCGAAGGAAGCGCCATGTTGACGCTAGATGCGTCGAGCACCGCTGCCGCCATCGCGGCGAGCACGCTGGCGATGGCGGCACGGCGCGGCGCACCTTGAGGCAGGGCGAAGGCTGCCGGCACAGCGACCGCCTTCACGATGCCGGGAGCCACACACCGCCCGCATCGGAGTACCGAACCATTGTCGTCTCACGTCGGAGATCGCGAGACGTAAAGCGAAACTGGATGGCTGGTCCGTCTATGCAGAGGGTGTCGTGGATGTCACCCGGGAGATAAGCCTGCACGTGCCCGGGCCGAACGATCATCGATCCGCGCTTGACGAGGCGTGGGCCTTCGCCCGCGTTATCGACGCGTGCGTAGCTGCCCATCTCCATCTCGCCTTGCAGAACGCCATAGAGAACCCAGCTCGTTCCATGGTCGTGCGGCGCCCGATATCTGCCTTCGGCCTCGGTATGGGCGAGCAGCACGAAGCCATGGACAGGATCGCGATAGAGTTCACGGCTCTCCGGACGTTCCCGGCAGAGCGCCGCGAGCCAGTCCTCGTTTCGGGGCGCCTGAATCAACGCCGCAAGCTGCGCGCTGCAATCGGCAAGCAGCGCTGGCGTTAACGTCCCCCAGCCGGCGCTGACGCGCCGGGCGAAGCGGTCGAGTGCTGTTTCGGTCATGCCAAGCTCCTGTCTCCATGATTTCATCACGGAGATAAGCCATAGGTTGGATGCCGGAAGACGCAGCATTTGCATGCTATCATTGCGTCTGACGCTATACGTCTCAAACGCCCTATGATACAGGTTCGCGGATGAGCGGGCCTGATCTCAATCTACTGGTTACCCTCGACGCCCTCCTCCAACAGGGCAGCGTCGCCGGCGCAGGACGCAAGCTGGGGCTCAGCCCGTCGGCGATGAGCCGGGCCCTCGCGCGCCTTCGGACGGTGACCGGCGACCCTCTTCTCGTGCGTGCGGGTCGCGGCCTTGTTGCCACGCGCCGTGCCGATGCACTGCGCGAGGAGGTCCACCGGCTTCTTGAGGACGCCCGTGCCATCCTGCGGCCGGCCGAAACCGTTGATCTCTACTGCCTCGACCGTACTTTCGTGCTGCGGACGAGCGACGGGTTCGCCGAAACGATCGGTCCCGCCCTCATCCAGCGGGTCGCCGAAGAGGCGCCACATGTCCGCATTCGCTTCATCCGAAAGCTTGATAAGGACAGCGCCGGGCTGCGCGCCGGAGACATAGATTTGGAGACAGGTGTCGTCGGAGGCACGATTAGTCCTGAGGTCCGCGCCCAGGCGCTGTTCGAAGATCGATATGTCGGCGTCGTGCGGCCGGATCACCCGCTCTCGAAAGGGGCGCTAACCGCCGCGCGCTATGCAGACGGCCGTCATGTGCTGGTGACGCGCCAGGGTCTTGGCCTGGGGACGATCGACGAGACGTTGAAGGCGCTCGGCCTCACTCGGGCGATCGTGACCACCGTCGACGGGTTCGCCGCCGCACTCGCGCTCACTAGAGGATCTGACCTGATATCCACGGTCCCGGAACGGCATACGCTCGGTCTGCGCGACGGGTTCGTCACGTTCGCGCTGCCTGTTCATACGGAAGCGTTCACGGTTTCCTTGCTCTGGCATCCGAGAATGGAGGGCGACCCCGCGCACCGCTGGCTGCGCACCCTTGTCCGACACACGTGCGATACCGTCCTCCGTGAGGCCCTCCGTGTGTAGCTATCGACGCGACGCACCCGCATCTTCCAAGCCGGGCGGAACGCTGTGCGACGAGGCACGACGACTTCCTCGGGCCTTCGGTGCACAACCGATCTGCTATTCTCTATCCGAACCGCCTCGATAACCATGCGTACGACCACTCGTTGAACCATCCACGCCCAGCCCGGCGGTTGCCGACCAAAATTCGCCATTCCGATCGCCACCAACGGTCATCGGGTCTAGCCAAAGGCGGCCGTTGCGACGGAGAGGACCTCGTCGAGAGACATTCGAGCTGTCGGGGGCTATCACGATCGCCATCTACTTGCTAACGACCCGGAACAAAACGCAATTTCGCGGTTGTAGGGTCAGAGTTGGGCTCGCCTGCAAGGCACCCGGTACCGGACGCTAGGCAGGAGACCATATGCCCGTAGCCAACCCGCAAGCGACCATGGGAATTGTTGGTCTCGACGACGTGCTGAACGGCGGCCTCGAACGGGGGCGCGTTTTTCTGCTCGAAGGCAGTCCCGGGACGGGCAAGACGACGATCGCGCTGCAGTTCCTGCGGTCAGGCGCCGCATCGGACGAGCGTTGCCTGTACATTACCCTTTCCGAGACCGAGGAAGAGTTGCGCGCCACCGCCACGGCGCATGGCTGGGACCTGCAGGGACTCGAGCTGTTCGAACTGGTGCCGCCGGAAAACCTGCTCGACGAGGAGCAGCAGCAGAGCCTGCTCTACTCCTCGGACCTGGAACTCGGCGAGACCACCCGGCGCATCTTCGACGTTTTCGAGCGCGTCCGACCCGATCGCGTGGTGCTGGACAGCCTGTCCGAAATCCGGTTGCTCGCGCAAAGCTCGCTCCGCTATCGCCGCCAGATCCTGGCGCTGAAGCATTATTTCGCGCGGCAGAACGCCACCGTGCTGATGCTCGACGATCTGACCACCGAAGCGAACGACAAGACCGTCCACTCGGTCGCGCACGGCGTCGTTCGGCTGGAGGAACTCGCGCCCGAATATGGGCCGGAGCGCCGGCGGCTGCGGGTGATCAAATATCGCGGTCGACGGTTCCGGGGCGGCTTCCACGATTTCGCGATCGAGACCGGCGGCGTGCGCGTCTTTCCCCGGCTTGTATCGGCCGAACACAAGCGGCCCGTCGATCGCACCGTGCTGGGCACGGGCATGCCCGAGTTCGATGCGCTGCTGGGTGGCGGCGTCGAGCGCGGCTCGAGTGTGCTGGTGCTGGGCCCCGCAGGCACCGGCAAGTCGATCATGACGCTCACCTTCGTGCGCAATGCCATCGCGCGGGGCGAGCGGGCGGCAATGTTCGTGTTCGACGAGGAACGCGGGCTGCTGATCGAGCGGGCCAAGGGCTTGGGTATCGACCTGCAGGCGATGATCGACGCCGAGGCGCTGGTGCTGGAACAGGTGGACGCCGCCGAGCTCACGCCCGGCGAGTTCTCCGAACGGGTGCGCGTCTGCGTCGAGACGCACGGCGCGCGCACCGTCGTGCTGGACAGCCTCAACGGCTATCAGGCGGCGATGCCGGGGGAGAATGCGCTGGTGCTCCATGTGCACGAGCTGCTCCAGTATCTGAACCGCCGCGGCGCCACGACCTTCCTCACGGTGGCGCAGCATGGCCTGGTCGGCGACATGAAGTCGCCGGTGGACGTCACCTATCTGGCCGATACCGTCATCCTGCTGCGCTATTTCGAGGCGCTGGGCCGGGTGCGGCGCGCGGTTTCCGTCGTCAAGAAGCGCACGGGTCCGCACGAGGATACGATCCGCGAATACCGTATTGGCGAGCGCGGGCTCACCCTCGGGCCGCCCCTGGCCAATTTCCAGGGTGTGCTCCGCGGGGTGCCGGTCATGGTCGGCGAGACGACCGTGCTCGACGATCCCGAAACGTGAAGCACAGCACCTTTTCGGAACGGGCATTGGTGCTCGCCCCGCGCGGCCGGGACGCCACGATCGCCGCGGCGATGCTCAACGAAGGCGGTATCGAAGCGACCGCCTGCGCGTCGCTGCTCGCGCTGATCACGGAACTGAATGCCGGTGCGGCCTTCGTGCTGGTGACCGAGGAGGCGATCACCAGCGCCGACCTCCATCCGCTCGCCGACTGGCTGTCGCACCAGGAGGAATGGTCGGACCTGCCCTTCGTACTGCTCACCACCCGGGGCGGTGGTCTCGAGCGCAATCCGGCTGCGGTGCGCTATCTGGAGGTCCTCGGCAACGTCACCTTTCTCGAGCGCCCCTTCCATCCGACGACGCTGATCAGCCTCGCGCGGTCGGCGCTGCGGGCGCGCAAGCGGCAATATGAGGCGCGCAGCCGCCTCACCGAACTGCGCGAAGGCGAGGCTCGCTACCGCACGCTGTTCGACACGATGGACGAGGGCTTCGCGGTCATCGAATTCCTCGACGGCCCCGATGGCCCGCTTTTCGACTATGTCCATGTCCAGGCCAACGCTGCGTATGAGCGGCACACCGGCATCGCCAACGTCATCGGTCAGAAGGTGCGAGAGATGGTGCCCGATGAGGCCGAAGGCTGGGTTGCCCTGTATCGTCAGGTGCTCGTCTCCGGAGAACCGATCCGGTTCGAGCGCGAACTGGTCGCCACCCGGCGTCAGTTGGAACTCTCCGCATTCCGCATCGAACCCTCCAGCCGCAAGGCCGTTGCGGTCATCTTCCAGGACGTGACCGAGCGGAAGCGCGCCGAGCAGGAGTTGCGCGAGCTGAACGAGGGGCTGGAAGCCCGCGTCACCGCGACCGTCGCCGAGCGCGAGACGGTCATCGCCCAGCTGCACGAGGCGCAGAAGCTGGAGACGATCGGCCAGCTGACCGGGGGCGTCGCCCACGATATCAACAATCTGCTGACCCCGATCACGGGCGCGCTCGATCTGCTGAACCGGCGCTACGGTGCCGACGATCCCCGGTCGGCGCGCTTGCTGGACGGCGCGCTGCAATCGGCGGAACGCGCAAAAATCCTGGTCAGCCGCCTGCTGGGCTTCGCCCGGCGGCAGGCGCTGGAAACCCGCGCGGTCGACATCGCCCAGCTCTTCGAGGGGATGCGTGACCTCATCGCCAGTTCGATCGGCCCGGCCATCGAGCTGCGCATGCTTGCCGTGCATGATCTTCCCGCGGGCATCGCCGATCCAAACCAGCTTGAACTCGCCATCCTCAATCTGTGCGTCAATGCCCGAGATGCGATGGAGGGCGGCGGCGTGCTGACCATCGCCGCGGATCGCGTGGTGCTTGGCCCCGACAGGGCGAGCAAGCTCAACCCCGGCGCCTATATCCGCATCTCGGTGATCGATACCGGTGCCGGGATGGACGACGTCACGCTCGGCAAGGCGGTCGAGCCGTTCTTTTCGACCAAGGATGTCGGCAAAGGGACCGGCCTCGGTCTGTCGATGGTGCACGGGCTGGCGGCGCAGCTCGGCGGCGCGTTCGAGTTGCAGAGCAATGTCGGCCAGGGCACCCGTGCGGACCTGTATCTGCCCGTCGCCACGGGAGGGACCGCTCTTGCGGTGGCGCGGCTCCCCATCGCCAGCAAGCCGGTGCGCCCGCTACGGCTCCTCCTGATCGACGACGAGGAGTTGGTCCGCCGCGGCACGGCGGAGATGCTGCGCGAACTGGGCCATGCGGTGCACGAGGCCGCCGGAGGTGCGCAAGCGCTGGCGAAGCTGCGGACCGGCATCCAGATCGATGCGGTGGTATCCGACTATATGATGCCGCGGATGAACGGCATCGAAGTGGCGGAGCGTATCCGCGAAACGCACCCGCGCATGCCGATCCTCATCGTCACGGGCTACGCTGGCGGAGACCTCGACCTGCCGCTCCCGCAACTCGCCAAGCCGTTCCGGCAAGTCGATATTGCAAGGGCCATCGATCAACTGATCGCCACGCCCTAAACCGGCATCTTCCGGCGTCCGCATCGTCGTCGAGCGTGTTCGTCGTACAGGCTGTTGGGGCATCTGCGGCGGCACCACCCAGCATTCCAGACCGGGCGCTTGGTGGCGGTGAGCTCGGTCTCAGACATCTCCATGGCGTTCTCCTCTGGCCACATTGGCCACCTACAGAATGCTCGCCGACGGGGTCGCGGACGAATGGCTTTAGGGCTTACGCCGACCAAGAAGCGCCGTTTGGCTCATCGCTAGGAACCGTCCGAAGCCGCCATTGTTGGAGACTCTCGATCAGGCGCGCGATCGGACTTCCAGACACTTGAACGGATCCGATTGGAACAATCGCCTCAACCGTCGTCACCACCGAGATTATCGCGCGCTTTATGCAGTCTGCGTAATGCCGGTTAGTGCCTGCACGAGCGCGTCGAAGGTGAACCTGTAGCGACTGCCGTTGCTCAGATCCTCATGCATGACGATCCACACCGGTAGTCGCAGATCGAATGCATCTGCCAGGACGCGGCAAAGATCCGGGTCGCGCCTGGCGACGGCGGTCTGGCAGATACCGATGCCGAAGCCCGCACGGATCGCTTCGAACTGGGGAACTGAAACTCGCCAAGCTGCCGGATCGAAAGCTCGTCAAGCTCGCGATCCTCATCACGCCCGCCCTGCGCCAGCGGCTGCAGGACTATGCTGCGCTATATGCTGAAACCTATGGACAGAAAGAGTCGGTGACCGATCTGATCCCGGCGATGCTGACATCCTTCCTTGAGAGCGATTGGGGGGGGGGCGTGCGGGGGCGGGGAGCCAGCCGGTGACATCCGGTCCAGCCAGTGGGCGGCTCGCGGCTGGCACCTTGCGATTTTCGGCGCTGCCCGAAGCAGAGCCGATTTCGCGAAAGCGTCCGGTCACATTAGAATGTTCGGCGAAAGGAGCGGAGGGGCGCGTATGGGCGCCCCCGTCCGCTTCGAGCGGCCTATGACTGCCAGCTTGGCGGCTCCGTACGGGTTCGCCGTCATCGCCGCCACCGCCCTGCCGTGCGGCGTCTCCGGCGGTCCCCGCGCTTATCGGGTCCGGGTCCCCATCATCCCGCTACTCCGCGGCCTCGGCTACGGTAGCGATCGTCTCGATTTCCGCGATCGTTTGCCCCAGGGCAATCACCTCGTGTCGCTGGTAAGGCACTCCGATCAGGTGCTTGGCGCCATTCTAACGGCGGCCGGTCGAGGAGATCTGCGGATTTCGCTGGAGTTGAACTTGGTGCGGACCAAGCTTCTGGAACTTGCCGCGCTGCTTGAATGCGCTTGAAACAGCGTCGGTTCCTTTGGTCAGGAAGTCGAGGATCAAATGCGTATCAGGCAACGGAAAGTAAGAGAATGGTTCGGCGGGCGAGGTGTACCTCCGGACGCACCACGGCTTCGGACACGCTGGGATCGCTCATTGTCGGCGGGTGTCCCTGCAGGAGGTGAGCGGCGGTTCCCTGGTGTTCCTGTGCGCGGAGAAGGGCCACGATGGAGTCGTACGCCAGCACATTGATCATGCCATTGTGTGACGGACGCAAGACGCGGTGCCGAGATCCTATTCCTTACCTTCCGTTAACGCGATCGGCGGCAGGGGAGCTGTGATCAAGACGGCATCTCGGGAATCGTATGAAACAGCGTCAGTTCGTTGCTATTGCTTGTGGAATGCTCCTTGCCTTGGCTGCAGCGCGTGCCGAGGCTCAGGTAAAGCAGGCTGCGATCGACGCGGATGGGCGTTCCAAACTTGCGGGTTGGCCTTTGACGAAGGGCGTGCCGTCCAGCTTCGATGTGGGCGGCGTCAAGCTCGGCATGACGCCATCGGAAGCGGTGGAGGTTGCCCGAGCGCGGGGCCTGAAGATCGAGGGGCATCGGACTGACAACCCTTCCTTCGAAGAACGGGTCGTCCAGCAGATGGACCTGCTCCGGGGGAAGACCGTGCCCATGGCCCCATCTTATACGCACACACGTGGCCTGTATTTTGCTGACAACAGCGGTAGCACGTGGTCGATTGAATTCGAGCCTACGCCAACTGGCCAGGAGGCGGTGCAGATAAAATATCGTAGCCCGCTGGCTGGTCGCACCTCGCAGCAGATCGTGGACGCCTTGGAAGCAAAGTTTGGGCTGGCCTCGAACAAGAGCAAGGTCGAGCCGGCTTTCTTTTCCTTCAGCTGGTGCAAAGACGCCCGTGGAGTGGATTGCAGCCTATACGCACCGGAAACGACGCTGACGGCCATGGGTGAGGCCAATCAGATCGTGTTGATCCTCAAACGAGGCGCACCTGAGGTGCGGAAGTTCGAAAGCCTCGCACGCACGACGGCCGAAAAGCGAATGGCAGCGTCACCGGCAGCGAACAGCTTTTGATGCCCTACGGGCACGGGCTCCCTATGCAGGAATGAGCTGAAACGAGACCCGGTACCGATTGAACCGGACCGCTGGCACCATGGCGAGGGCACGGCGGATGCGCTGGTCATCATCCAACGCGATTACTGCACCCTCCATCATTTGCCCCGCTTCGGCCAGCTCCTCCTGCACATAGCCCATGTAGCGGAGGATCTGGCCGACAACGGCATCGCTGGCGCGGCCCTTTTTCAGCTCCACCGCTAGCAGCCGCTTGCGATCCTTGCTCATCGCCAGAATGTCGAGCGCGCCGGTGCTGGTGGGAACTTGCTGGCCGACATATTTCCCGTTCAACAGCGACCGATCGACCGGGGCGCATTTTTCAATAATCGACCTCTCGCCTTCCCCCGAGAGCTGTTATAAGATGACTGAATTCTCAGGCCAAAGTGCAAGCAGGTGCTCTCAGCCTTATAGAGATTAGCGCGCGCTTTCAGCTACTGTCTTAGCTGATGTCGCTGGGGCTTTCCCCAGAGCTCCATCGGAACCACGAGTTCTTAGCAAATTCAGGGATGCCCTTAGCAAGGCCTTTAGAGACTCCTACGCTGACCACGACAGTGGCGATGGCGGCGCTGGCCGCGAGAATGATCACCGCTGCGGGGTGCTCCTCGATAATCTTTTCTGCGAGACGAATAAGGGCAGCGCCTGCATCCGCAGTGGCTTCAGCTGCCTCAGCGATAATTTCGGTGCCACCCATTGGCGTCAGTTGACCCATTTGCTCCTCCATTCGTTCAAGCTTGTTTCTCTATCTGAGGCTGATATTTCGGCGAAGTGAGCAGAACCCGCAAGAGCTTTGTCAAACCATCCCGAGTACTAAAAAGCTGAGCATCGAGAGGCTTTGATCTGGACGGACGGCGACGATCTTCGGAACGATGTTGGTCGACGGTGCTGTTCCAGCAAGGCAGAAAGGATAAATGGCTTTCGAATCTTCTGGTCCCGATGCGCCTACCGCGTCCGGCGAGACAGGAGGGGCGCGCTCCCCGTAAAAGCCAGCTAGCCCGTTCAGATACTTGCAATCGTCGCGTCAGATGATCGGGATCGTGTTTTTGATGCACGTGCGATTGCCGCTTTCGTTACGTGATTTCGCTGCGCGACGACAATTTCATGCTCTTGGTATGCCGCGCTTTCGGCCGACAGGTTGAACACCGCACCGCAATGCTATTGAAAGGCTCGCATCGACGCTGGGATGTTTTGTTCAATGACAATCGAGATACTGCCGGCCACCGAAGAGACCATGATCGCCATCGAGGCGTGGCTAGATGTGGAGGAAGCGGCCTATCAGCACGCAGAAATCACTTGGGAGCGAAGCGGCTACGAGGGCGAAATGCCGGTGCGCGGCTTTCGATGCAACTGGAACAGTGTGAGGCGGACCTGGTCGGGCGGCAATGCCGCGGTCCACGTCCTCATGGTCGACGGTGAGCCGGTAGGCTTCCTGGATGGCAAGGACATACTGGAGATCCGGCCTGACCTGCGGAAGCAAGGCTACGGTCGTCTGCTGGCGCAATTCATGCTTGACCGGTTCGCAGACGAGAGGCGCTCCCTACTGGAGATCGAGATCGCGCCCCGCTCAGCGGAGCCGTTCTGGCGGCAGATGGGCTTTAGCGTTGTTCCCGATCGAAGAGGGCCAGGCGGCGGCCTCTACGCGTATCGAATCTTCGATCGCACGTGCGAGCTCTCGGACGCCGCCGACGTCGACTTCTCGATCGATTTCTTCACGGAAAGTCAGCGATATGACGGCGAACCAGCCCCGTTCGCCAGCATGGCGGGCCGCGGCGAGCGCCTTCCCGACGGGTCGGTTCAGCTGCCCCGCAGAGCCATCTGCTTCGATCCCAAGCATAAGGGACATCAGGATTATTACGTTCGCATTCGCGTGGACGGGCGACAGCTTTTGTTCGATAAGGTAAAGCGCGACGACAGCCGCAAGTTGGGCGTCCACCGTGATGCCGGCTATACCTACTTCGTCGATAGGATTCTGGTGCCGAACGGCGTCTCGGACGGGGAGTGAGATTTAGGCGAGCGAATTCGGCCCGATTGCCCTTGGCGGATGGGCCAGACGCAAGGATCGAACAAATGTGCCTCTCGTACCCCGTCTCACTTAGCGGCTTCGATAGCTGCGCGCCCAGGCCGAACAGCTTCAGGAGCCCACGCAACTGATTGGCCATGGACGTTCGCGCGGGGATGAGCTGCGCGCGAATACGCAGGGCTGCCCTGTCGATAGGCACGGGCTAGTGCCCCAGCTTCGGACCAGACTTTTTTGGTGGGCCACGAAGGGGCCACGGATTTCCTACCGCGTTAGAACCCACGCTTTTTTGAGGGCTACAGCGGCCGATGTGAATCCTGTAAGCGAGCGTCTAAGAGGCCAAAGCTTCCGGAAAAGGGAGGATAGTTGCTCCGCATCGTAAGCTGTCCAGCAGGTTCGACCACCACTGTGCCATAGCCACGCGCTCCTTCCAGTGGGTACCGCGATGATAGGCCGCACGCACCTTGTCGGTATCGCCATGCGCCAGCGCGCGTTCGATCGCGTCGTAGGACCACTTGCCGGACTCGTTCAGCAGGGTGCTGGCCATCGCCCTGAAGCCGTGTGCCGTCATTTCGCTGCTGGCGTAGCCGAGGCGGCGGAGCGCCGCATTGAGGGTGTTGTCCGACATCGGCCGCGTGCGCGACCGCATGGACGGGAATACATAGCCGTTTGACCCGGTGATCGACCGGATCTCCAGCAGGATGGCGATCGACTGGGTCGAGAGCGGGACGTGATGCGGCTTGCGCATCTTCATCTTCTCGGCCGGGATGGTCCACACTGCGGCATCGAAGTCGATCTCGTCCCATCGTGCGTGACGTAGTTCGCCGGGGCGCACGAACACATGCGGCGCCAGTTGCAGCGCCCATTTGGTCATGCCCTGGCCCTCATATGCGTCGATTGCACGAAGCAGGTCGCCAACGTCCTTCGCCTCGGTGACCGCGCCGTAGTGCTTGACGGTTGGTGTCAGCAGCGCGCCGCGCAGGTCCCTCGTCGGGTCTGACTTCAATCGCGCGGTGGCGACGGCATAGCGAAATACGGCGCCGGCCAACTGCAGGGTACGCCGCGCGCTTTCCAGCTTGCCACGCTTCTCGATCTTTCGAATCGCGGTCAGCGCATCGATGGGCTCTATCTCATGAATCGGCATTGTGCCGATGGAGGTGTCGAGCAGGCTGAGGAGATATTCGCACCGTGCAGCGGTCGAGGGCGCCCAGGCCCGGTCGCCGTCGCGCCGCCGCTTCGAGCAATATTCCTGGGCGACTCGGGTAAAGGTGTTTTCCGCCAGTGCTTCGGCCCGAATTCTCTCGAGCTGCTTCTCCAGAACGGGGTCCTTCCCCTCGGCAAGGACCTCGCGCGCGTCATCGCGCAGTTTACGCGCGTCGCGCAGGCTGACCTCCGGGTAGGAGCCGAAGCTGAGCTTCTTCTCGACGCCACGGTGTTTGAACTTCATCCGCCACAGGCGGGAGCCAGACGGCGACACGATGACGTAGAGGCCCAACTCGTCATAAAGCTTGTAGGCCTTTTCGCGGGTTTTGGCCTTGCGGATCGCCATATCACTCAACGGCATGGTTCGGACCTCTCATCCCGAGGCCCCACCACCTTGGGGCCTCGTGCAAAAAAGTGGGGCCCGCGATTTTTGAGAAGGCCCCATCTCCAGTTGCGATTTGATGAGATGAGACGAGCGATCACGAACCGGACAGCCCGAAAAATACCGCAGATTTCCGTGGTTTACAAAGCGGTATGGGATCTAGTGAGATCGGAAATTGGAGCGGGTGAAGGGAATCGAACCCTCGTCGTAAGCTTGGGAAGCTTCTGCTCTACCATTGAGCTACACCCGCGTACTCACCGCAAGTTTGCGACTTTGCAGCGACGCTGGTCGGCGGAATAGCGTCGCCGCGTCGCAGAGGCAATGGGATAGTTGAGGGTGTTGATGCAACTGCCGCCCGGTGCGTGGGCGGCTCTTGGTGCGCAATGTGCGGTGCCCTGGTTTCGGCCGAACCGGTAGGAGACCGCACGCTTCGGCGTGTGGATCGACCAAGATGCGGCGGTCCGCAAGGAGCTTTGAGTTGCGCAGGGCCGCGCGCGCGGGCATCCCTTCTTCCAACCAGAAGGAGAAGTGAGGATGTCCGACGCGCCGGTGCTGCTTGCGATGGAAGGCGATGTCGCGGTGGTGCATCTGAACCGCCCCGATCGGCTCAATGCGCTCACGCCCGACATGCTCGATCTGCTCGCGGCGACGCTACGGCGCGCGGGCGAAGACGGCGCGCGGGCGGTGCTGCTCACCGGTGAGGGGCGGGCCTTCTGTGCGGGAGCGGACCTCACCGCCAGCGTCGGCATGCGCGATTCGGGCGAGGCGCTGCGGCGGCACTATAATCCGGTGATCGCGACCATGGCGGAGCTGCCGATCCCGATCGTCGCCGCGGTCAACGGCGCGGCGGCGGGGGCAGGGGCCTCGATCGCGCTCGCCGCGGACATCGTGGTGATGGCGCAGTCCGCCTATCTGCTGCTCGCCTTCGCCAATATCGGGCTGGTGCCCGACGCCGGGGCGACCTGGCTGATCGGCAAGGCGGCGGGCCGGGCGCGGCTGCTCGAGATGGCGCTGCTCGGCGAGCGGATGCTGGCCGAGGAGGCGCTGGCCAATGGCCTCGTCACCCGCGTGGTGGAGGATGGCGGGCTGATGCAGATATCGCTCGGACTGGCGACCAAGCTCGCGGGCATGCCCACCGTCGCGCTGGGGTTGATCCGCAAGCAGGTGAGCGCGGCGCTTTCCGGCACGCTCGCCGAGACGATGGAGATCGAGGCCGATCACCAGAGCATTGCCGCCAAGACCGAGGATTGCCGCGAGGCGATCGCCGCCTTCCTCGAAAAGCGGGAGCCGCATTTCACCGGCCGCTGAGCCAGCGCCACGAAATCGGTTCTCGGGCGTTACGAGGGCCATGCAGACGCTCTGGTTCATCACCAATCCCAATTCCGGCACCACTTCGCAGGCGAAATGCGATGCGATGGAAGCGGTGTTCGAGGAACGCGGGCTGACGCTCGCCGGCCGCACCAATTTCCCGCGGGACGCGCTGCCGGAAGGCGCGGCGCTCGATGCGGCGGGTGTGGATACGGTGGTGCTATTCGCCGGCGACGGGACGATCAACGCCGCCCTGCGCGCACTGGCCGAATGGGACGGCGCCTTCCTGATCCTGCCGGGCGGGACGATGAACCTGCTCGCCAAGGCGCTGCATGACGAGACCGATCCGCACAAGATCCTCCACGCCGCGCATGGCTGCGATCGGCGCGTCGCGCTGCCATACATCGTCGCGGGCGAGCACCGCGCGTTCGTCGGCCTGATCCTCGGCCCGGCGGCGAGCTGGTTTCGTGCCCGGGAAGTGGTGCGCAAGGGGCGATTCGGCCGGCTGCTGGCGGCGGTGCGCGGCGCGTGGCGGAGCACCTTCCACCGCCGCGGCGTGCGGGTGCACGGTGCGCGCGCGCTCGGCGACAGCTATCAGGCGGTGTTCGTCACCCCTACGCTCGACGGGCTGGAGGTTGCCGCGGTCGATGCGCGTGACTGGGGCGCGATCGCGCAGCTCGGCTGGGAGTGGGTGACCGGCGACTGGGTGGCGGCGCGCGCGGTGACCGAAAGCCGCACCGAGCAGCTCAAGCTGGCCGAACGCAAGCCGGTGCTGGCACTATTCGACGGCGAGCCGGAAACGCTCGATCCCGCCACCATCATCCGTGCCGGGCGCAGCCTGGAGACGTTCATCGCGACACGCGCGGAGGTGAAGCCCGCATGACCCGTTTCTTCCATGTCAGCGACGTGCATTTCGGCCGCGAGAATCGCGAGGCGGTCGACTGGTTCAACGCCAAGGTGCGCGACGAGAAGCCCGCGGCCGTGATCATGACCGGCGATCTGACCATGCGCGCCCGCGCCAAGGAGTTCGCTGCCGCCGCCGAATGGCTGGAAAGGCTGGGGGTGCCGATCACGGTGGAGGTGGGCAATCACGACCTGCCCTATTTCAATCCCTTCGCGCGGCTGGCGATGCCGTATCGGCGCTACCGCGCGCTGGAGCGGATGATCGAGCGCCCGCTCGATATACGCGGCGTCTCGATCGTGCCGCTCAAGACCACGGCGCGCTTCCAGTTCCGCACCAACTGGTCGAAGGGCCATGTCAGTCACCACGCGCTGCAGAAGTCGCTGGCGCTGGCCGAAGCGGTGCCGGCGGGCGGGCTGGTGTTCGTCGCCGCGCACCATCCGCTGATCGAGGCGGGCACCCGCGCCACGTCGCGTACTCGGGGTGGGCGGCGGGCGCTGGAGGCACTGGTGCAGGCGGGCGCGAACGCGGTGTTGAGCGGCCATGTCCACGACCCGTTCGATATCGAGCACTGCGTCGGCGACCGCGCGGTGCGGCTGATCGGGGCGGGTACGCTTTCCGAGCGCACCCGCGACCAGCCGCCCTCGTTCAACGAGATCACCGTCGACGGCACCAGCTTCTCCACCCGCGCCCGCTTCCTCGGCGAGCCGAGCGTCGCGCTCTAGCGGAACAGCGACAGCGGGCCGCGCCCGCCGGTCGACCAGGTCTGCCAGTTGGGGAAGACATAGGGCAGGTCGGCATCGCTCACGCCGTGCCAGCGGGCGATCGCGCCGAGATATTCTTCCTGCGCGATGCCGGGGATGAAGCGGCCTTCGTTGGTGATGTCGTCGGCCCCGCCCAGCACCGGATCGGGATAGGTGCCGAAGATGCCGCCCTTCGCGACGTCGCCGCCCATCACCAGATGGTTGTTCCCCCAGGCGTGATCGGTGCCGTTCTGCGCATTGCTGGCATAGGTGCGGCCGAAATCGCTCATTGTGAAGGTGGTGACGTTGGCGCCGACGCCCAGCGCCTTCATCGCGCGGTGGAACGCGGCCATCGCATCGGCGAGGGCGCGCAGCTGATCCGCATGGTCGCCCGCAACCGGGCTTCCCTGGAACTGATTGGCGTGGTTGTCGAAGGTCGCCATGCTCAGCAGGAAGCTCTGCCGGCTGTGCCCCAGCGTGCCGCGCGCCTCGATCATCTTTGCGGTGCCGAGCAGCTGCGCGGCGATGTCGGTGGTCAGCGGCTGGCCGTTCGAATCGACGAAATAGCGCGCGACGCTGCTCGCGCCCGCCAACAGGCTGTTGGCAAGATCGGCCTCGGCGAACGTGTCGCGCAGGGTCGACTCCACATCCGCCATGATCGGGCCGCCATCGCTCGTGGCCAGCATGGAGGTGGCGAGGTTCTTCGCCGTATCGCGTGCGCTATAGCCTGCGCGGGGCGGCAGGCCCGAGGGGGGCAAGACCAGCGGCACCGCCGACTTGCCGATCAGGGCCAGCGTCGATCCGCTGAGCGAGATCAGCGGCGGCAGGCGGCCGCCCGGCATGCGATCGGCAATCCGCCCGAGGAAACCGTCGGTCGCGGCATCGCGGGCGCGCAAACCCTGCCAGTGCGCCTGCTCGTCTGAATGGCTCATCAGGTTGCTCGGCCGCAGATCGGGCCGCGACAAATAGGTCGCCTTGGTCAGCGGTGCGAACAGCGTGCCGGTGTTGAGCACGAGCGAGAGGGAGCCCTCGTCCCAGATCGGGCGGAGCGCTGCCATCGCCGGGTGCAGCGCGTAGCTGGCGTTGGTCAGCGGCGTCAGCGTATTGCGCGGCAGGGCCACCGCCCCGCGGGCGGCTTGATAGGCGGCGTGCCGATCGTCGGTGGGCACCACCATGTTCCAGCCGTCATTGCCGCCGTAGAGGAAGATGCCCACCATCGCTCGGTAGCTGCCGCTGGGAGCGGCGACCGCGGCGGTACGGCCGAGCTGGCCGATCGCGGCAAGGGCACCCGTGCCGGCGGTGAGGCGCACGAAATCGCGTCGAGAAAGCGTCATCGGATCGGTTCCTTACCGGTCGACCAGGAATTGCGGGCTGTTGGCGGCGATATAGAGCAGCATCTGCGCACGCTTGCGGGTTCGTACTCGCGAATTCTTATCATTAATCGCCAGCGCCGCGGTGCGGAGCGCCACGCGCTGCGCAGGCGTAATGCTATTGCCTAGCAATAACACGTCAACCGCGGCGATCATGGCATCGATATTGTCGCCGAACGTCTGCCAGGTAGCCCAGGCGAATTTGGTGCCGGAGGCGGTGCCATAGCCGGTGGGCGCCTTGAACTCCGCGGTCGAAACCTCGGTGCGCACGGTCCATTCGTACATCAGGTTGTGCAGCCGCAGCACCGTGCTGCTGTTGAACAGCTTCGACGCCGGGTTGAACAAGGTGGCGCTGCCCTGCAGCGGATAGTCGATCGGGTAGAAGTTGAACACCGACGGCGCGTGCATCACCGGCTGGCCCAGCCCGGTATCGCGCATCACGAAGGCATAGCCGTCGGTCGTCATGCCGGCAGCGCGGGCCAGCGACACCATGGCCAGTACCGGCTCCTTCAGCTTGCCGCGATCCTCGCGGGGGGCGGCACGGGCTTCGGGGTCGGTGAGGATCGCATGGACCACCGCCTTCAGGTCGCCGCGGACGCCCTGACCATTGTCGGCGAACACCGCCGCTACCCGGCCGATATAGCCGGGGCTCGGATTGGCGGTGACCAGATGGACGATCAGGTGGCGCGATACGAAGGGGGCGGTGGAGGGGTGGTTGAACGCGGCATCGACCACCGCGTCGACGCTTGCCTGCTGGCTTGCGCCGGCCGGCACGCGGGTGCCGAGGAACTGCTTCTCCCCGTTATCGTAGCGGTCGGGCACCGGGATCATCGGCTTCACATCGTCCCCGGCCAGCTGGTTGGTGATCGCGGCATTGCCGATCCGCGCGCGATCCCAGCCGGTGAGCGCGCGGGCGACGCCGCGGATGTCGTCGGGGCCGTAATTGGGCACGGTCCCACCGGTCGCATCGCGGCGCGGCGTGCCATTCTGGTTGAGCATGTTCGGGCCCATCGAGAAAAGCTGGAGCAGCTCGCGCGCGTAATTCTCGGAAGGGGCTGCCTTGCTGCTCCCCGCCATGTTCAGATAGCGGCCCATATAGGGGCTGAGCGTCACCGCCTTGAGCAGGGTACGGTAATTGCCGAAGGCATTGTCGAGAAACAGCTGGTTGAAGGAGGCGATCCCGGCGGCGGAGCGCACTTCCTGTTCGGAGGCGACGATCATCTGCGACAGCGCGAAGGCTACCCGCTGGCGAAGCTGGTCCGGCGCGGTGACGGCGTTCGCATAGAAGCGCATCGCCACCGGCGCACGGCTGAAATAGCGGCGATTGCAGGCAACGTCCTTGCAGAAATCGATCCGCCGCGCCACCGCGAGATCGGCATAGGTGCTGCCTTGCGCGGCGAACTGCTGGTTGAGCCAGCCTTCCGTACCGAGCTTGGAGATCTGCTCCAGCACCTGCGGCGTCGGCCCGAAGGTCGTCTGTCGCGCCAGGCGAATGCCGTCGGTCACCTTCGATTGGGCCGGCGACAGGCCGGCATTGGCGGCGGACAGATCGACCAGTCCGCTGGTCATCCGGGTGTCTGCCAGGTTGAGGTTGTCGCTACTGCCGTCGCAAGCCGACAGCAGGCCCGCCGCGCCTAGCGCAGCCGCCGTCCATATCCGTCGCATGTTTGAAATTCCCCGCCCGCAGGATTTTGCCGCGTTGCAACCAAGCCTTACGTCCGGAGAACTTTTTTAGGAAGACCTGTCCCAGAGTGGGATATCTGCGGCAATGTGAACAAAGTCAGTTTTTCAAGCATTGATACGATATCGTATCGAAAATCTGTGCGGCCGGCCGTTGCGCGGTCGCGGTGATTTTGCGGGAACAAGTGCATCCAAAGGACGTCTCACGACGTAGTCGTGCGGCATGGCGTCCAAGCCGGGCCGGGGATTCCGCGCAACGTGTGTACGTGGTATGGGTGCGGCGCACCATTTCGGGTAGGGGCGCCCCTGATCCCGCTGCCGTTGGGCCTCGCGGTGGCAGAAACGAAAAAGGGCGGCCCGTTGCCGGACCGCCCCATTTTCCTTGGCCGAAGCCGAGACGCTTAGCGCTTCGAGAACTGGAAGCTACGACGGGCCTTCGCCTTGCCGTACTTCTTACGCTCGACGGCGCGGCTGTCGCGGGTCAGGAAGCCGGCCTTCTTCACAGCGGCGCGCAGCACCGGCTCATACTTGGTCAGCGCCTGCGAGATGCCGTGCTTGACGGCACCGGCCTGGCCCGAGAGACCGCCGCCCTTGACGGTGCAGATCACGTCATACTGACCTTCACGCTCGGCGACACCGAACACCTGGTTGATGACGAGACGCAGCGTCGGACGCGCGAAATAGACTTCCTGGTCACGACCGTTGATCGTGATCTTGCCGGTGCCGGGCTTCAGCCAGACACGTGCAACGGCGTCCTTACGACGGCCGGTGGCATAGGCGCGGCCATACTGGTCCAGCTCCTGCGCGCGCAGCGGCATGGTCGGGGCGGCCGGCTCGGCGATTTCGCCGGCCAGATAGGCCTCTGCAGCGGCGGCAGCCGGAGCGGCGGCCTGGCCTTCGGTCGGCGCGGCGGCCGGCTGGCCGAGCGCTGCACCCAGGTCGGAAAGCGACTGGCGGTTGTCAGACATTATGCACCCACCTTGTTCTTGCGGCTCATGCCGGCGATGTCGAGAACCTCGGGGTTCTGGGCTTCATGCGGATGCTCCGAACCGGCGAAGATGCGCAGGTTGCGCATCTGCTGGCGACCGAGCGGGCCGCGCGGGATCATGCGCTCCACGGCCTTCTCCAGAACGCGCTCCGGGAAGCGGCCTTCGAGAACCTTGGCGGCGGTGACGCCCTTGATGCCGCCTGCATAGCCGGTGTGCTTGTAGTACACCTTCTGGCCGAGCTTCTTGCCGGTGAAACGGATCTTGTCCGCGTTGATGACGATGACATTGTCACCGCAGTCGACGTGCGGGGTGAAGCTGGTCTTGTGCTTGCCGCGCAGGACGTTAGCGATCACCACCGCGGCGCGACCGACGACGAGCCCTTCGGCATCGACGATGTGCCACTTCTTCTCCACCTCGGCCGGCTTCGCCGACTTGGTGGTCTTCATCAGCGCCTTCATGGCCTGTGACCTTTCGCGTAGGAAATGCATTCGCGCCACCGTTGCCGGCAGCGCGATCCACGCCCCAATGCCGATAGGGGGCCTGAAAGTCAAGAAATGCGTGGGTTTGCTGACGGGTAAAATGATACCTGCCGGTTCAGCGGGTCTCTTCGGCCATCCAGCGCGCCACGGCGGCGCCGGCTTCGACGGGCCATTGTTCGATCACCGGCAGGTCGTAGCCATGGAGCGCGGCAATCCGCTCGCGCAGGCGCAGTGCCAGGGCGGGGCGGGTCTTGAACAGCGCCGGGATTTCCTCGCCGCGCTCGATGCCGCCCTGCCAGCGATAGATCGAGGTGCAGGGTGCGAGGAGGTTGACGCAGGCTGCGAGCCGCTCCGCGAGCACCGTCTCCGCCACCCGCTCGGCATCGGCGCGGCTGGCGAAGGTGACGTAGAGCAGCGCGGTGTCGCTCACCGCGAGCGGCCGACGGCGTGGACGCCCCAGACGGTGGCACAGACCAGCAGCGCGCCGACCAGCTGGTGGGTCGCGGCGAGGTGAAGGTTCACGCCGGTCATCACCGTCGCGATGCCGAGGAGGATCTGGGTGCCGAAGGCCGAATGGATCGCGATCGAGGCGCGACGATCGCCGGATGCCTTGGCCTTGCGGGCGAGCACGACCAGCCCGGCGACGACGACCCACGCCCACCAGCGATGGATGAAGTGGACGATCGCCGGATCGTAGAGTGCGGCATGGAGCGGGCTCTCGCCGACCTGGCTGACGCCGGGGAAGAAGCGGTCGTTCATCAACGGCCACTGGTCGGTGACCAGTCCGGCATCGAGCCCCGCCACCAGCGCGCCGTAGAAGAGCTGGATCGCCAGCAGCACCAGCACGCCCGCGCCGAGGCCGGTCAGCCGGGCAGGGCGCTCAGCATGGTTGGCGGCGAGTGCGCGCAGGTCGAGCATCGTCCAGACGATGCCGCCCAGCGTGAACAGCGCCGTCATCAGGTGCGTCGCCAGCCAGAAATGGCTCACCGAGGTGCGGGTGTGGTTGAGTCCGGATTTGACCATCCACCAGCCGAACGCGCCCTGCAGCCCGCCCAGCGCGAGCAGCGCAACCAGCCGCCAGCCATAGCCCTGCGGGATCTGCTTGCGGACCCAGAACCACAGCAGCGGCAGCGCGAACACCATGCCGATCAGCCGGCCGAGCAGGCGGTGGATATATTCCCAGAAGAAGATGCTCTTGAATCCGGCGAGCGTCATGCCCTGGTTGAGCTGCTCATACTGGCCGATCTGCTTGTAATGGTCGAACTCGGCCTGCCACTGCGCGTCGTTGAGCGGCGGGATGATCCCCGAGATCGGCTTCCATTCGGTGATCGACAGGCCGGATTCGGTCAGGCGGGTGATGCCCCCGACCACGACCATCGCGACGATCATCGCGGCGACGACGAACAGCCAGTGCGCGAGCGCGCGGGGGCGGGCGGTGAGGGGGAGAATGGTCATTTTCAGCACGTACCGCGATGTACGCGCTCGGGGAAGCGGGTGCTAGCTGCCGGCTTGTGGACTTTCGGGAAGTGCAGGCGGTGCCGGCGGTGGCGCGCTCTGGCGCTTCATCGCGATGTCGATCAGCGTCTCCAGGCGGATCACCCGCTCGCGCGTCTCGATCGAATGGCGGCGCGCTTCCTCGGCGGTGGTCAGCGCCTGATCGACCTTGTGCTGGAGCAGCGCGACCTGCTGGAGGGCGCGCAACGCATCGGTCCAGAAGCTCACTGGCGCGCCCAGCCGGACAGGGCGGTGGAGAGTGCGTCCCAATCGATCGACGAATCGGCCAGCAACTGCTCGCGGACCTGGGTACGATAGGCGTCTTCGTCGAACTGCGCGGCGGCGGTGCGCGCGGTTTCGAGCTGCGCGAATGCCTCGTCCGTACGGGCATTGGCCTGTTCGAGCTGGGCGAGCAGGTCGCGCATCAGGGCCATTTCGGCATCGGTGGGCTCGGTATAGCGTTCGGCGGCGGTGCGCATGAAATCGCTGACCGTCATGTCGGCCGCTTCCGCATTGGCGGAAATACGCCGTTTCTCCTCCGGCGATACCAGCACGACGACACGGCTGGAGCGAGTCTGGGAAAGCTGCGTTGCCATGTGCATGTACATGGCATGTGCGTGTTGGAGATTCAAGCGTTGGTGCGGCTGCATCCTCCCCCTGGCGGGGGAGGATGCGAAATTGCTTACGCCCGCACGCCGTCGGCCAGCTCGGCCTCGTTGTAGCGCAGCGCCTTCAGCACCGTGTCGACGATGTTCGCGGCGTTGAGGCCGGCTTCGTCATACTGCTTCTCCGGCTTGTCCTGGTCCTGGAATATGTCCGGGAGGCGCATGGTGCGCAGCTTGAGGCCGGCGTCGATCAGGCCGGTGTCGCTGGCCAGCGTCAGCACATGTGCGCCGAGGCCGCCGATCGAGCCTTCCTCGATCGTCACCGCCACTTCGTGGGTGGTGAGCAGGCGGCGGATCAGATCCTCGTCGAGCGGCTTGGCGAAGCGCAGATCGGCGACGGTGGTCGAGAGACCCTTTGCCTCAAGGGTGTCCGCGGCCTTGAGCGCCTCGGCGAGACGCGTGCCGAGCGACAGGATCGCCACTTTCTTGCCCTCGCGAACGACACGGCCCTTGCCGATCTCCAGCCGTTCCGGAACCTTGGGAAGCTCCAGCCCGATGCCGTTACCGCGCGGATAGCGCAGCGCGATCGGGCCGCTGTCGTGCATCGCGGCGGTGTGGGTCATGTGGACGAGTTCGACCTCGTCCGCCGCCGCCATCACCACGAAGTTGGGCAGGCTGGCGAGATAGGTCACGTCGAAGCTGCCGGCATGCGTCGCGCCGTCGGCGCCGACCAGGCCGGCGCGGTCGATCGCGAAGCGGACCGGCAGGTTCTGGATCGCGACATCGTGGACCACCTGGTCGTACGCACGCTGCAGGAAGGTCGAGTAGATCGCGCAGAACGGCCGCATGCCCTGTGCGGCAAGGCCTGCCGCGAAGGTCACGGCGTGCTGCTCGGCAATGCCGACGTCAAAGGTACGATCCGGGAACGTCGCCTGGAACTTGTCGAGACCGGTGCCCGACGGCATCGCCGCAGTGATCGCGCAGACCGACGCATCGCGCTCCGCTTCGGCGAGCAGCGCGTCGGCGAACACCTTGGTGTACGCCGGCGGCCCCGGAGGCGCCTTGGCCTGCGCGCCGGTGATCACGTCGAACTTCTGCACGCCGTGATACTTGTCCGCTGCCGCTTCGGCCGGGGCATAGCCCTTGCCCTTCTTGGTCACGACATGGATCAGGATCGGGCCCTGCTCGCTGTCGCGGACATTCTCCAGCACCGGGATCAGATGCTCGAGATTATGGCCGTCGATCGGGCCGACATAATAGAAGCCCAGTTCCTCGAACAGCGTGCCGCCGGTCGCCATGCCGCGGGCGAATTCCTCCGCCTTGCCGGCAGCCACGGTGAGGCGGCGCGAGAGCTTGCGGGTGAAGCGCTTGGCCAGCTCGCGCAGGCCGAGATATTCGGACGAGGAGATCAGCCGCGCCAGATAGGCCGAAAGCCCGCCCACCGGCGGCGCGATCGACATGTCGTTGTCGTTGAGGATCACGATCAGCCGGTTGCCGGCGGCCTCGGCGTTGTTCATCGCCTCATAGGCCATGCCGGCGCTCATCGCACCGTCGCCGATCACCGCGATCGCCTTGCCCGGCGCCTCGTTGAGCTTGTTGGCGATCGCGAAACCGAGCGCCGCCGAGATCGAGGTCGACGAGTGCGCGGCGCCGAACGGATCATACTCGCTCTCGCTGCGCTTGGTGAAGCCGGACAGGCCGCCGCCCTGGCGGATCGTGCGGATCCGGTCGCGTCGGCCGGTGAGGATCTTGTGCGGATAGCATTGGTGCCCGACGTCCCAGATCAGCCGGTCGTCGGGGGTGTTGAACACATAGTGGATCGCCACCGTCAGCTCGACGACGCCGAGGCCGGAGCCGAGATGTCCGCCGGTGGAGCCCACCGCACTGATGGTTTCGGCGCGAAGCTCGTCGGCCAGCTGGCGCAGCTGGGCGGGGGCGAGCTTCCGGAGGTCCTGCGGCGTGTCGACCGTGTCGAGCAGCGGCGTCTTGGGTAGGTCAGCCATGGGCTTTGTTAGCGCAACGTTAGTCTCAAGTCGAACGGTCTGTTGGTCAGGTCAGTCGCACTTGCCGCACTTGCCGCGCACCTCGATCACCGGACGAACCGGCGAAAAACCGGCGTGTCGCGCGGCAGAACGCACGTTTTTGGTGATCGAATCGTCATCGATATGGGTGGTCTGGCCGCAGCTGTCGCACACCAGGAAGATGCAGTCGTGCAGGCATTCCGGATGGGCATTGGCGACATAGGCGTTCGCGCTTTCCACGCGGCGTGCCAGATTGGAGCCGACGAACAGATCGAGGATGCGATAGACGCTGTTGGCAGCGACCCGGCGGCCCTCGGCCTTCGATACCGCTTCGGCGATGTCATAGGCCGATGCCGGCTTGTCGAACCCGGCCAGCGCCTCGAACACGCGCTCGCGCATCGCCGTCCACTGCTCGCCGGCCTCTTCCAGCCGGGTGCGGGCCGCCTTGGTGAGGTCGGCCCCGTGGTGCTCGTGATGATGATGCGCGGACATGCAGGGGATTTAGGGGGTGCGACCGGTTCCGGCAAGCAGCGCACTGCCCGCCATCAGTGGCTGGCGCGGTGGTTAAGGTCGTGGCCGAGTGCTACCAGCGACACGCCCACCAGCGTCCAGAGGGTCTCGAACCCGCCATGCGGCAGCGACAGCGCGCCGCTCATGATCCCGAGGCCGAACGCTCCCACCACGGCCGGGGCCATATAGCCATGATGCAGGATGCCGCGTCCCAACGCGAACACGCCGAACCCGATCGCGAGGAAGAGGCCTACTTCGTGGATGTGCGGGTTAAGCAGCCCGCCCGCGGTCGACACGAGTGTCAGCAGCACGGTCGTCGCGATGCAATGAATCAGGCACAAGCCACTGATCCCGATCGCGATACGGTCCCAGGCGCCATCCAGGCCTGCCCACCAGCGAGATAAAGGGGTACTCAGCGACATGGGCGGCATATAGACCTGGACGGGGTGCGGTACAACATATCATCGCGCAAATTCATGGTGAATGGCGAGGGGAGGGGTGCCGGCCCGCAGAACGGTCTAGGATGCGGCCAAGCTTTTCCGCGCGGTATCCATGGAGGGTAGCAAGATGACGCGACTGATTGCGTCACGTGCAAGCGCGCTCTGCCAAAGTGTATGACACTTTGAAGAAAGTGTATCGGCGCCAGCGAAGGGTAGGCCGGATGACGCTCTAGGGTACGTCACCCGACCATGCCCATGAAGATTATTATAGGTCGTCCTCCTTCTCTTTACCAGTGTGCTTGCGTCGATTTGATCGTGTTTTGTGGAGGCTCGGCGCGGCGGATCCCGAGATAATGGGCCTGCGCCGCATCGGTGGCGTTGATCGCCAGCAGCGATCGGGCCTCGGCGGTGGTCCGCACCGATCCGCTGCGCTCGGCGGCGGTGTCCAGCAGGCGGTCGAGCAGTGCCTGGCCCTCCTCCCACCAGCCGATGCCGCTGGCCGCGTTCAGATGACCCTGCGGCCCGGCATCGACGAACAGGCTGCCCCAGCCACGCGCGAGATCCTCGGACCGTTCGATCGACATCCAGGGATCGTCGCTGCTCGCCACCACCACGCTGGGGAAGGGGAGCACGGTCGCCGGCGTCGGACGGAAGGCGTGGAGTTCGGCGGGGGCCGAGTCGCGGTCCACGTCGGCGGGGGCGACCAGCAGCGCGCCGGCCACCGGGGTGCCGAAGGTCTGCCCGGCGAGCGTCGCCCACCAGGCCACCGCCAGACAGCCCAGGCTGTGCGCGGCGAGTACCACCGGCGCCTGTGCCTCGCGGATCGCCTGGTCGAGCTTGGTCACCCAGGCGTTGCGGTGCGGCGTATCCCACATGCCGAGCTCGACTCGGTGGGTGTCGGGGCGGGACTGTTCCCACAGCGTCTGCCAGTGCGACGGCCCGGAGCCGCCGAGGCCGGGGACGGTGAGGATGATCGGCGAGCGATCATCGATCGGCGAAAAGATCGTCATTGCGTTCCTCTCCTTGTGTCCTGGGAGGGACTGGCCGGACTTCTTCTATAATCCCCACTGGATTAGTGGACAATAAGCTCTGCGCCCAATGGAGGAGCGGTTGCGCCAAGGCGTTGGCCGCGCCTAAAGGGCGGGCATGGCAAAGCTTCGCGCCGATCAACTGCTCGTCGACCGCGGGCTCGCCGAGAGCCGCACGCGGGCGCAGGCGCTCATCATGGCGGGCCTCGCCTTCACCGGCGAACGCAAGATCGAGAAGGCGGGCCAGATGCTCGCCGAGGACGCGGCGCTGGAAGTGCGCGGCCGCGACCATCCGTGGGTGTCGCGCGGCGGCATCAAGCTGGCCCATGCGCTGGAGCATTTCGGCTGGGACGTGACCGGCGCCGTGGCGATCGACGTCGGCTCCTCGACCGGCGGCTTCACCGATGTGCTGCTGACCAATGGCGCAGTGTGCGTCTATGCGGTGGACAGCGGCACCAACCAGCTCGCCTGGAAGCTGCGCCAGGACGAGCGCGTCGTGGTCCACGAACAGACCAGCGCGCGCATCCTGACACCCGCGCACATCCCCGAGCCGATCGACCTGGTGGTGTGCGATGCGAGCTTCATCGGGCTGGCCAAGGTGCTGGACGTGCCGCTGGGCTTCACCCGCCCCGGCGCGCGGCTGGCGGCGCTGATCAAGCCGCAGTTCGAGGCCGGGCGCGAGGAAGTCGGCAAGGGCGGGGTGGTGCGCGATCCCGCGGTGCACGAGCGGGTGTGCGCCGAAGTGGCGGCCTGGCTCGAAGGCAACGGCTGGCAGGTGCTGGGCGTGACGCGCAGCCCGATCACCGGGCCCGAGGGCAATGTCGAGTTCCTGATCGGGGCGGTGCGGCCGGACGGCGGACAAGGCTGAACTCGCCGGTCCGGTCTCGTGCCGTCCGGCCTTCTATGTCCGTGGGGGAACTGCGGCACCGGGCGTTGGCCGCCGATCGAAGTTTAGGAAGTTTAGGCACGCGCGCGTTTTCGGCGGGCCTGCGGGGCGCGCAAAGTTTAGGCGCGCGCGAAGTTTACGAAGTTTAGGCTCATGCCGATTTCGCGCGGGAGCGCCCGGCAACAGGCCGACGCCGCGAAGCGCGTCGCTCCCAAGGCGGGAGGAGAGAACTGGACGGGATCAAAGAGCGGGCGCCCGAAGGTGGCAATTCTGGTACATATGGTGAACATCGGCCCTGGCACAAGATGGCTGCTGCGCTCGACGGCGCGAGAGAAGATCGCCGCGACGGCCGGAATTGGGCGGAAAGCGGACCGGCAGCTTACGGCAATATCTGGTTTGATCATAAACGTTTGGAGCGGTAAGTCATAGCTAAGTTACGACTTCGAAGGATCAGCACGTTGAAGCGAAATATCCTTCTCCTCACCTTGGCTTTCCTCTTCATACAGTCAGCGGGTGCAGCATACTCCCAAAGGACGGATGCGCGGGCAGCTTTCCGCGAGGCCGTTGAGCGATATCAAGGATTTGTGGTCCCGCACTGCGCTCCGGAGGACGTCAAAGCATATGTCAGCGCCAGAGCGGAGCGCGACCGATTGTTCATCCAATCGTTACGCAATACACAGCTGCTTAGCGACTATAAAATCGCGGTCGCACATCGCGCTAAACAAGATGCGGACACTAGGTACGAATGCATGCAGCCTGTGCCATCCCTTCCACAGGAAAATTTGGAAGATCCTCGGACAAGGCACTTCGTGGAAGGGGACCGACAATTTGCGGTGATGTTGCGTCTTCGCGACGCCGCGCTTGGCAGTTGACGTCTGCTTTTGAGCATCTCTCGCAAGCGAACAACGTCAGCTTTTGGGGCGATAGCGGACATTGCGGCGCTACGAGCGCTAAAAAATAAGGCGGGATTCGGACGCCATAGTTGCACGTTCATGCGTTCCAACATGGCAAGGAAGGAAACCCATGAACCCGACACTCATTCCCGGCAACGAGCCCGACCCCGGTGATATGTCCACCGAGCCAGGCCCGGCAACCCGAAACCACAACCCGGCGGAAGATCTTCCGGACGAGGATGCGGAGTCGCTTGGCGACTTCGCTTAGCGCACACGCAAGCGAGCGGTTTGGGTCCCTTCCGCGCGATGGCCGCCGGACTGGCGGAATATGGGCGGACGCAGCCGCCATGGGGCGGCGGGTCCTTTGCACCGCGGTTGCGATCGCTTAGGCGTGGGGCGAACGAGGGATCGCAGAGGGGAAACGGCACGTGAACGCACTGGCATCGAAGGCGCAACTGCGTCGTGGCTTCTGGCGGCGCGCGCTGGTGACGGTGCCGATCGTGGTGCTGCTCGGCTTCGGATCGGCGATGGTCGCGCCCGCCGGCGACCAGAACCCGTGGTTCACCGCGCTCGCCAAGCCGGCGATCCAGCCGCCCAACATCGCCTTTCCGGTCGTCTGGACGATCCTCTATGTGCTGATGGGTCTGGCGCTCGCGCTGGTGCTCAGCGCGCGGGGCGCGCGGGGGCGGACGGCGGCGGTGGTGCTGTTCGTCCTGCAACTTGCGGTGAACCTCGCCTGGTCGCCGATCTTCTTCCGCTTCCACCTGCTCGATCTCGCGCTGATCGTGATCGTGGCGCTGGCGGTGCTCGTCGCGGTGACGATGGTTGCCTTCTGGCGCATCCGCACGCTCGCCGGGCTGATGCTGCTGCCCTATCTGGCGTGGGTGTGCTTCGCGAGCGTGCTGTTTTCGCAGGTCCGCGATCTCAATCCGGATGCGGAAAAGATTGCGTCGGCGGCGCCGAACGCCCACATCCACCTCGAAACGCTTTGACTGGGATTCTTTGACATGCAGACCGACAACCGCCTGTTCGACGATCTGGTGAAGATGGTGAACGGCGCCGCCGGCACCTTCGCCGGGGTGGCGCGCGAAGCCGAGTCCGGTGCCCGCGAGCGCGCGCGCGAATGGATCGGCGGGCTCGATTTCGTTTCCCGCGATGAGTTCGAAGCGGTGAAGGCGATGGCCGCGGCCGCGCGCGACGAGGCCGATGCGCTGAAGGCGCGCCTCGATGCGCTCGAGGCGAAGCTGAACCCGCAAGGGAATGCGTGACGCTGGCTAGGCCTTCCTTGTCCACAGTTTTGAGCGGCGGGGCGCAGGCGCAAGCTTGTGCCCCGTCCGCGTGCTTGGCACTAGCGGGCATGGCTACACGACCGGGGGCAACATGGGCATGCTAGACGAAGCGGAATTCGACCGCGACGCCGCGGCGCCCATCGACATGCTCGAAACCTATTTCGCCGCGCATGGCTGGACCCATGAGCGCGAGGACGACGAGATCGTTGCCAAGGTGAAGGGCAGCTGGACCCAGTATGAACTCCGCGCGATCTGGCGCGAGGACGACGGCGTGCTGCAGTTCATGGGCTTCCCCGACGTGCGGGTCCCCGAGGAGCGGCGCGGGCTGGTCTATGAGACCATCGGTCTGGTCAACGAGCAATTGTGGATCGGCCATTTCGAGCTCTGGTCGTCGACCGGCATCCTGCTGTTCCGCCACGCCGCGCTGATCGACGGCGACGAGGGCGCGTCGCTGACGCTCGCCCAGGCTGAACTGCTGGTGGAAAGCGCGATCGACGAGTGCGAGCGCTTCTACCCCGTCTTCCAGTTCGTCCTGTGGGGCGGCAAGACGCCCACCGAGGCGATCGCCGCGGCGCTGATCGAGACCCAGGGCGAGGCCTGAGATGACGGCGCTGCTCGAACGGATCTGGCTGGTCGGTGCCGGCAATATGGGCGGGGCGATGCTCCGTCGCTGGGCAGGGGCGGGGATCGACGCGTCCGCGATCACCGTCATCGATCCGGGCAACCCGTCGGTTCCCGAGGGCGTACGGCATGTGACCACACCGCCCGAGGGCGAGCGGCCGACCGCGCTGGTGCTGGCGGTGAAGCCGCAGCAGCTCCACGCTGTCGCACCGGTGCTCGCGCCGTTCGTTAGCGGCGTGCCGCTGCTCGTGTCGATCCTCGCGGGGGTGGAAGTCGCCACACTCGCGGAGGCGCTGGGCGCGCAGACCGTGGTGCGCGCGATGCCCAACCTGCCGGTGGCGATCGGCAAGGGTGTCGTCGGCCTCACCACGCCGAGCGACGATGCCGAGGCGCGCGCCGCCGCCGAGACGCTGATGGCGCCGCTCGGGCTGGTTGAATGGGTGCCGAGCGAGCCGATGCTTGATGCGCTGACCGCGCTCGCCGGCTGCGGTCCGGGCTTCGTCTTCCGCTTCGTCGATGCGCTGGCCGAAGCGGGTGCGGCGCTGGGCCTGCCGGCCGACCAGGCGCAGCGGCTTGCGCTCGCCACCGTCGAAGGCTCGGGGCTGATGGCCGCCGCTGCCAGCGAAAGCCCGGCAGTGCTTGCCGACCGCGTCGCGAGCCCCGGCGGCTCGACCCGCGAGGGCCTGAACGTGCTCGATCGCGACGCCGCGCTGAAGACCTTGCTGCGCGAGACGCTCGCGGCGTCCGCACGTCGCAACGCCGAAATGGCCGCCGAAGCGCGCAAATAGCGCGGTATTCTACGGAACGCCTAGTATTCCCAACGGTTAAGCCTCCGATCCCACGTATCGACGGAGGCTTTCATGGCTACCACGACCGAATCGAAGCGGAACACCAAGACCAACGCGAATAACACCGCCAAGACGAGCGGCAACGGCGCCAGCCTGGGCGTGATCGCCGGCGCGGCGGCCGGCGGCGCGGCGCTGGGTCTGCTCGCCATGCTCGGCCGCAAGGCGGCGGTGCAGGCGCCGAGCGCGCTCGCCGGCAATTGGGACGATGCGCTCAAGGCCGAGCACAAGGCGGTACTCAAGGTGTTCGACACGCTCGAAGCGACCGACGACAAGGCGACGATCCGTCGCAACATGCTCCTCGCGCACATCAAGCACGCGCTGGTGAAGCATGCGATCGAGGAAGAGAATGTCATCTACCCGGCGCTCCGCGAAGCGGGGAAGACCGAGCAGGCCGACGAGCTCAACGCCGAGCATGGTTATGTGAAGCAGTTCCTCTACGAGCTCGAGAACATGCCGAGCACCTCGCCCAAGTGGCTGGAGAAGGTGAAGGAGTTCCGCGCCGCGCTGGAAAAGCACATCCGCGAGGAAGAAGACACGCTGTTCCCCGAGCTCCGCGCCCAGCTGAGCGAGGAAAAGAACAAGGCACTTACCCTTGCGATGAACAAGGAAGGCTTCAAGGTCGCCTGAACCAGGCGGCGGCGTTGGGCGCGCTCAGCGCCCCAGCGTCGCCACCCGGCCGCGCTCGTCCTCGGGCATCAGCC
Organism: Sphingomonas sp. 22176; assembly: GCF_052045505.1. Classification (NCBI taxonomy): domain Bacteria; kingdom Pseudomonadati; phylum Pseudomonadota; class Alphaproteobacteria; order Sphingomonadales; family Sphingomonadaceae; genus Sphingomonas; species Sphingomonas sp. 22176. The sequence goes on from NZ_JBQEPL010000006.1 coordinate 39,774, forward strand.
CTTCGAGCACGGCCCAGAATCCCCCGACGGCTCCCTGGCCGGCGCTCGAATAGGCGCCGGCCATTTTTTCGCGCAGCGCCTCGAACAATTCGGATTCGAGGCTGGCGCCCGCTTGCGTTAGCCGCAGCAGCCGCTGCCGGCGGTCGCGCGTGCCCGCCCGCGTCTCGACCAGCCCGCGCTCGGCCAGCTCGCCCAGTACCCGGCCCAGCGACTGTTTGGTGATCGCCAGCAGCGAGAGCAGCTCGCTCACCGTCAGGTCGGGCTTGCGGGCGATGAAATAGAGCGCGCGGTGGTGCGCCCGGCCCAGCCCCTGGCGCGCCAGCCCGTCGTCGATCGAGCGGGTGAGGTGCGAATAGCCGAAATAGAGCAGCTCGATGCCGCGCCGGATTTCGGGTTCGCGCAGGAAGAGGGGAGAGGCAGGAATTGGGGCAGCCATGTTGACCGTTTCTGCCACCGCGCCTAGTCCTGCGCAACCCGAGGCTCTGGGGACGAGAAAGACCGAGTGATGGAAGACGCGACGATCCTGGATTTCGAATCCGAAGCCCACACCAACCCGCGCAGCGGCGACTCGCGCGCGACCATCCTCGCGAACCCCGGCTTCGGCAAGGTATTCACCGATCACATGGCGGTGATCCGCTATTCGGCCGACAAGGGCTGGCACGATGCCCGTATCCAGCCCTATGCGCCGCTCCAGATCGATCCGGCCTGCGCCGTGCTCCACTATGCGCAGGAGATTTTCGAAGGCCTCAAGGCCTATCGCCTGCCCGATGGCGGCGCGGGGCTGTTCCGCCCGGCCGAGAATGCCCGCCGCTTCCGCGAATCAGCCGAGCGCATGGCAATGACGCCGCTGCCCGAGGACCTGTTCCTCGCCTCGATCCGCGCGCTGGTGAAGGCCGATCGCGACTGGATCCCGGAAGGCGAGGGCGCTTCGCTGTATCTCCGCCCCTTCATGTTCGCGAGCGAGACCTTCCTCGGCGTGAAGCCGGCGAGCGAGTATCTGTACCTCGTCATTGCCTCGCCGGCGGGGGCCTATTTCAAGGGCGGCGCGCCGTCGGTGACGCTGTGGGTGTCCGATCACTATACCCGCGCCGCGCCGGGCGGCACCGGGGCTGCCAAGTGCGGCGGCAACTATGCCGCCAGCCTGGTCGCCCAGGCCGAGGCGATCCGCCAGGGCTGCGACCAGGTCGTGTTCCTCGATGCGGTTGAGAACCGCTATGTCGAGGAACTGGGCGGCATGAACGTGTTCTTCGTCTTCGACGACGGCACCATCGCAACCCCGCCGCTTTCGGGCACGATCCTGCCGGGCATCACCCGCGAATCGCTGATCACGCTGGCGCGCGGTTCGGGCGTCGAGGTGCGCGAGGAGCGCTATTCGATCGACCAGTGGCGCGAGGACGCCAAGAGCGGTCGCCTGCGCGAAGCCTTCGCCTGCGGCACCGCCGCAGTGGTGACGCCGATCGGCGCGGTGCGCGGGTCGGGCTTCGAGTTCCAGATCGGCAATGGCGGCCCGGGGATGCTCACCGAGAAGCTGCGGGAGCAGCTTGTGGGAATCCAGCGCGGCGTGGCACCGGATCCGCATGGGTGGCTTGAACGTCTGTTCTGAGGCTCTATAAGCCCGCTTCCCGTTGGGGCGTCGCCAAGTGGTAAGGCAACGGTTTTTGGTACCGTCATTCGGAGGTTCGAATCCTCCCGCCCCAGCCAGCTTTCTTCTAAGCGATCAATTTCGCCGCTAAATGCGGTGGCTCTAACCGGATAGGGCGGGTGTGGCGAATCCTGTACGGAAGCGGTTCCGAAAGGAACATGGTCGGCGAGCGGCGACCATGTTCGGAATACTAGTCGCGGTTCTATGTGGCCTCTGGGCGCGCGATGCGGCGCTGGTGGCGTTCCATCGCAATCAGTAGGAACAAGAACATCAGGACGACGAACGCGCCGACGATACGGACTGCTGTCCATAGCCTTTCGGATCCGTTGACGTTGTCCTGCTGGATGTCCGCACGTGCTTTCTGCGCCAGGTTAGCATTGGTTTCGCGGCGCTCGACCAACGTATCAATGAACTTCTGATGGTAGGCGCGGAAAAGGTCCGCCGGGTATATGACGCCGTCCGGCAGCCGGGTCTCGGTAACGGTGCGGCTTACCGGAACCTCGCGCGTCGCCCAGCTGATGCAGCTGTCGATGTAGTAGCCGTAATAGCTGCAGTAGCGTTCGGTCTTCATCTCGGTGACGGTGCGGGCGACCTGAACCTTCTTCGCCCGACGATAGGCCTGCAGGCGATCCTTGGTGATTTTTAGGTCGGCAGCGCCCGTCACCGCCTTCAGCAGCGCCTCAAGATCCCCCTTGTCCTTTACGAAATCTAGATCGCCACGCTCGATTGCGCTCAGTCGCGCATCTGAGTCTAGGAACAGCGACGTGAAGTCCTGATCCGTCAGTTTCGCGTCGTCTGGCTGCTGAAAGGGCTCAAATTTGCCGCGGTAGAGCGCCAGATAGCGTTTGGCGAAGCCTTGGTAGAAGGTCCTCTGCTGGCGCATCGGATCTGCCGCCTGATTTGCCTTTGCCTGTTGCGCTTTCAGATCGACGTTGGCGACGTCTTCCGCGCTTACGCTAGCAACCGCCTCCTTCACCGATTTCACGTCGCGCGAGGCCTTGTAGAGCCCGCTAAGTCCCAGCCATGCCGCATAGCCCAACAGCAACGTCGCGATGAGAAGCGCGCCTGCCCGCAACGCCGCCAAGTACACGTTTTCTAATCGATCGACTAACGCAGCAAAGCTTCTCTGCCCCGCGGGCTTCGCTTCAACTCGGTTCATTGTTTCCCCCTGCTCGTATGTACCAGCGCAGAGCATTGCGGTCGGCCTCGACCAAGCTGCGCCGAGACCCCTGCGCCGCGTGGCTAAATTGCCGCCCCTCAATGCTTCCCCCCGGTTTGCGGGCTTAACACGGATAATTCGTATTTTAACAGAGGGTTCAATTATACCGGATCACTCCAGTATCGCTTATAAGGTGGCCCGTTGACCGGTAAGTGTCGGGGGCAATGTTCGCGCTAAACCTTCTTGGGGTAGTCGCAACTGCTATGCACTTGGCTCTTTTTGGCGCGGCGACAAGTTTCAACCATCTATTCAAGGCTGTAGAACGTTAGCTGGAGGCGTGAGCATACTCACGCCTCCAGCTAACTTCTTGAACTCCACGCGAGGGGGCGCCCACTAGGGCGCCCCCTCGCGTTACCCCCGCAGCTGCTTCACTGCATGGTCCGCGGCGCGCATGGTCAGCGCCATGAAGGTCAGCGACGGGTTGACGCAGGAAGCCGAGGCCATCTGGGCACCATCGGTGACGTAGAGGTTCGGCGCGTCATGTGCCTGGCTGAAGCCGCCCAGCACCGAGTTGCGCGGATCGGTGCCCATGCGCGCGCCGCCCATTTCGTGGATGGCATCGCCGGGGACGTGCTCGCCCTCGTTGCTCGTCACGTTTTGCAGGCCGGCGGCGCGCAGCATCGCCTCGCCCTGCACCTTGGCGTCGGCGATCAGCTTCAGTTCGTTTTCGCGGAAGGTCACGTCGAAGCGCATCAGCGGCACCCCGAAGCGATCGACCTTGCTCGGGTGGAGCGAGACGCGATTGTCCTTGTACGGCAGGCACTCGCCGAATGCGCCCATGCTGAACCGCCACGGGCCGTAGCGGCGCATGCCGTGCTTCATCTCGGCACCGAAGCCCACCGGTCCCGCGGGCTGGCGCCAGGCGCTGCCCTGATAGCCATAGCCGCGCTTGAAGCCGACGCCTTCCTCGCCGCCGATGTTGCGGAAGCGGGGGATGTAGACCCCGCCCGGGCGCCGGCCATATTCGATCAGATCGGTCATGCCCGGGATCTCCCCGTCGATGCCGACGCGGAAGATATGGTCCATGACATAGCGGCCCAGCGTGCCGCTGCTGTCGAAATGGCTGCGCTCGCTGCCCGGCGCGCGCGAGTTGAGCAGGATCTGGTTCGATCCCATTGCGGAGGCGCAGAGGAAGACGAGGTCGGCATTCACCACCTGCGCCTGGCCGGTCTTGGCATCGACATAGCGCACGCCGGTGACGCGCTTCTTGGCCGCGTCATATTCGATGTTGGTCACCACGGCGTCCGACTGGAGCGTCAGCTTGCCGGTCGCGCGCGCGGCGGGGAGGGTGACCGCCTGGGTCGAGAAATAGGCGCCGAACGAGCAGCCATTGCCGCACTGGTTGCGGAACTGGCACTTGGTGCGGCCCTGATCGGGCTTGTCCTCGGTCATGTTGGACAGGCGGGTGTTGATCAGCTTGCGGCCGGGGAACTTGGATTCCAGCCGCTCCTTCAGCCACTTCTCGGCGACGTTCATCGGCATCGGCGGCTGGAAGTTGCTGTCGGGCAGATAGGGCAGGTTCTCGCGCGAGCCCGAGACGCCGATATAATCCTCGACCTTGGCGTACCACGGCGCGATGTCGTCATAGCCGATCGGCCAGGCGCCATCGACACCCTCGCGCTTGTTGGCGTCGAAATCCTCGGGCGCCCAGCGGAAGCTCCAGCGGCCCCAGATCAGCGACTTGCCGCCGACCGCGCCGGGGCGGATCCAGTAGAATTTGCTGCCCTCGTCGAAGGCATAGGGGTTCATGCGGTCGTTATTGTAGAAGCCCATGTTGCTGGGCTGCACATAGCCGCGCTTCGCGATGAAATAATCGCGTTCCTGCAGCGGCTTGGGCATGATGTTGTGCGCCGGCACCTCATAGGCAGGCTTGCCGTCATACGGATAGTCCTCGCCATGCTCGACCATGCGGCCACGATCGAGCATCAGCACGCGTAGGCCCTTTTGAGTCAGTTCCTTGGCGGCAAAGCCGCCGCTCACGCCCGAGCCGATGACGATTGCATCGAACCTGTTGGTTGCAGCCATTGTATGTCCCTCTCCCAGGGCGTGTGGTTTGGTTAGAAGCGCAGCGCTTGTAGCGTCTTGAAGCTGGTGGTGATGTCCGGAAGATAAGGCGCGGGCGCCTCGTCATTCTCGACATAGAAGTGGCGGACATGGGCGCTCGACGGACGCTTGAACAGCGCCGCGAAGTCGATCGTGCCGGTGCCCACCGCGGTCATCTTGCCATCGGGACGCATGTCCTTGACGTGGTAGGAATACAGCCGGTTGCTGAGCCGGTCGATTAGCGCGCCCAGATCCTGGCCTGCATGCTTGGCCCAGTAGAGATCGAGTTCGACCTTCACCAGCGCGGGATCGGTCGCCTTGAGGAACCGGTCGTAGAGGCTGACGCCGCCGGGCTTGTTGGTGAACTCGAAATCATGGTTGTGGTAGGCGAAGTCGAAGCCTGCCTTCTTGAGCTCGGCCGCGAACTTGTTGAAGTTCGGCAGCGCCGCGTTCCAGCCCGCCTCGGTGCGGTGTTCGTCGGTCATGTAGGGCAGCACCACGGTCTTGGCGCCCAGGGTGCGGGCCATCGCCACCGACTTGTCGAACTGGCCGAGCAGCGCGTCATAGCCGATGTGGAGCGAGGGGCAGTGCAGGCCGGCCTTGTCCATCGTGGCGCGGAGCATCGCCGGGTCCATGCTGTCATAGCCGCCACCGCCGAACTCGATCTCGCGATAGCCGATCTTGGCGATCGCCTGGAGCGTGCCGACCGGATCCTTCTGGAAGATGTCGCGCACGGTGTAGAGCTGGATGCCGACCGCGGGGATCTGCGCGGCAAAGGCCTGCGGGATCAGGCGATCCATCAGCGCGAGGGCGGTGACGCCGCCGGCACCGGCGAGCAGGGTACGACGGGTGATCATCATGCGCTGTACACCTTGTTGACCTGGGAATAGGGGAAGGCACCGTTATATTCGCCCGGCACCGGCAGATATTCGCGCTCCTGAGTGATGCCGATTTCCGAGGTGTAATACCCCGTGATCACCAGCTGGCGGAACGCCTCGAAGAAGGTCTTGCCGCCCGGGATCTGGCCGTTCATCGCCAGGGTGAGCAGTGCGTCCTGCTGCGCGGGCGTCGCCTTGGCGGCGGCGACCTTATAGTCCTGCTGCGAACGCGCCTCGATCGCGTCGAGCCCGGCGACGATCGGTACGCGGTCGTCCGGCATCGCCCAGTCGGCGAGCAGCTTTTCGATGAAGGCGGGCACGCCCGCGGCGATCGCGCCGGGCGTATCGGTGGTGGGGATCACGCGTTCGCTGAGCGCGGTCATCAGCGCGCGCTGGGCGGGGGTGAACACGGCAACGCTGGGCGGACCCTCCGGGATCATCTGCGTCGCGGTCATCTGGGCGGCGCGGGCGATGGGGGCGAACACGCCCGCCCCGAACAGGGCGAGTACGCCGGTGAGCGCGGCGCGACGGTCAATGTTCATTTGCGGTCTCCCGGAAGGTCCTGCGCGATCGCCGCTTCGGGCAGCGGGCGCACCCAGATGTTGCGGAACGACACCGGCGAGTCATGGTCCTGCAGCTGGATCGGCAGGGCATCGGCATGCGCGGTATATTCGGCGACGTGCCGCCAGTTGGTGGTGCCGAGCATCGCCTGGTGGTTCTGCACCAGCACGCCGTTCAGGAACGCCGTGATATAGGCCGGGCGCAGCAGCTTGCCGTCGGCGGCGAAGCGCGGGCGCTCGAACACGATATCGTAGCTCTGCCACTCGCCGGGCTTGCGCGACGGGTTCACCAGCGGCGGCTTCCAGCCATAGATGCCGCCCACCGTGCCATCGGCATAAGTGGGGTTCTGATAGCCGTCGAGGATTTGGATCTCGTAGCGCTGCATGAACCAGATGCCGCTGTTGCCGCGATCCTGCGAGCTCTTGGTCGGCGGATTGGGCGAGCGGAATTCGAGGTGGAGCTGGACGTCGCCGAAGCTCTGCTTGGAGATCAGCGCATTCTCGCCGCCGCTGCTCGCGCGAGTCGGCACGGTGAGCACGCCGTTCGCCACCGGCCACAGCTTGCGCTGCGCGGTCCAGGCATCGAGCGAACGGCCGTCGAACAGGACGATCGCGTCCGAGGGCGCACCGCCGGGCTGTGCGGCGGGGGTGACGACCGCCGGGTAAGGGCGGTCCGAGTCATGGACGTGCCAGTTGCCGCCACCCGGCAGGATCGGGGTGTCCTTGAACCCCGGCTTTTCCTGTGCCGCGGCGGGCGTGGCGGCAAGCACCGCCAGACCCGCGATCAGCACGCTTGTGCGTCTCGACATGCTTCTCTCTCCCCTCAGACGGCGTCGATCGTGCGATAGACGGCGACCCGCCGCGCCTCGCCCGCGCGCCTTTTTGACTGCATCGCCCTGCGCGCCACGCGTGGCATCGCCGCCACCCCGTTCCCTCGGTGGCGGCGCGTGACGCTCATTTGCCGCTCATCGCCTTCAGATAGGCGATGATCTGCTGGCGCTTGGCGGGATCCGCCATGCCGATCGGCATGCGGGTGCCCGGCACCTTCTTCATCGGCGCGGCGATAAACTGGTCGAGCGTCGCCGGATCCCAGGTCAGTTTCGAGTTCTTGAGCGCCGTCGAATAGTTGAAGCCGGGTGCCGAACCCGCCGGGCGGCCGACTACGCCGTTGAGATTGGGGCCGACACCGTTCTTGCCGCCCTTCTCCACGGTGTGGCACGCCTTGCACGCGGCAAAGGCGGGCGGGGCGGTCTGCGCCCAGGCGGGCGCGCTCGCCGTCAGCGCCGCGGTTGCGGCAAGGGCCATCCAGAACTTCATTCACGCTCTCCGGTTACGATCTCGGTCCATTTGGTGTCGGCCTTCGCATTGGCGATCATCGCCTCGACGAAGGCCATCGTCCGCAGCCCGTCCGCGACGCCCGGCACTTGCGCCGAATCGCCGCGAACAATGCTCGCGAACCCACGATAAAGGTTTGCAAACGCTTCGATATACCCTTCCGGGTGTCCGGCGGGTGTACGAAGCAACGGCATCGTGCTGTCGCCCAGTCTGGGCCCGCCCGCGCGCAGCGTTTCCGTGGGACGATCGAGCCAGCGCAGGGTAAGCGTGTTCGGCTCCATCTGCGCCCATTCCAGCCCGCCGCGCTCGCCATGGATGCGCAGGCGCAGGCCGTTTTCCTCGCCCGCGGCGACCTGGGTCGCCTTGAGCGTCCCGCGCGCGCCGCCCTCGAAGCGGAGCAGCGCGCTGACATCGTCGTCCAGTCGCCGGCCGGGGACATGCGTCGCGAGTTCGGCGGAGAGGGTTTCGACGCGCAGGCCCGAGACCAGCTCGGCCAGATGGAAGGCATGCGTGCCGATGTCGCCGAGGCAGCCGCCGAGACCGGCACGGGCCGGATCGGTGCGCCATTCGGCCTGCTTGTTGCCCTGGGTGTCGAGCGAACCGCTCAGCCAGCCCTGGATATATTCCACCTGCACCAGCCGGATCGCGCCGAAATCGCCGCGGGCGACGCGGGCGCGGGCCTCCTCGACCAGTGGATAGCCGCTATAGGTGAAGGCGAGGGCGAATTGCTTGCCGCTCGCCTGCGCAGCAGTGGCGATGGCGCGGGCCTCGTCGCTGTTCATCGCCATCGGCTTTTCGCAGAAGACGTGGAAGCCGGCGTTCAGCGCGGCGATGGCGACCGGCGCGTGGAGATGGTTCGGGGTGACGATCGCCACCGCGTCGATCCGCTCGCTTTCCGGCAGCGCCGCTTCGCCCGCGAGCAGCGCGTCATAGGTCGCATAGACCCGCGCCGGATCGAGCCCGAGCAGGTCGCCGGTCCGCGCATTCTTGCCCGCATCGGTGCTGAACGCCCCGGCGGCCAGCCGCCAGTCGCCGTCCAGCGCCGCCGCCATGCGGTGCACGGCGCCGATGAACGCGCCTTCGCCGCCGCCGACCATGCCGAGTTTCAGGGGATGCCGGATCATGCGTCGCGGCTTCCCAACCCCAGCAAATTGCGGATCGCCGCCTTGTCGACGCCGCTGGAAGCAAAGTCGTCGAACGCGCGCTCGGTGACGCGGATGATATGGTCGCGGATGAACGGCGCACCTTCGCGGGCGCCGTCCTCGCTGTTCTTCAGCGCGCATTCCCACTCGATCACGGCCCAGCCGCGATAGCCATATTGGGCGAGCTTGCTGAAGATGCCGACGAAGTCGACCTGACCGTCGCCGGTCGAGCGGAAGCGACCGGCGCGGTTCACCCAGCTCTCATAGCCGCCATAGACGCCGCTGCGCCCGGTCGGGTTGAACTCGGCGTCCTTCACATGGAAGCACGAGATCCGGTCGTGATAGCGATCGATGAAGTCGAGATAGTCGAGCTGCTGCAGCACATAGTGCGACGGATCGAACAGGATGCGCGCGCGGGGGTGGTGGCCCACCGCTTCGAGGAAACGCTCCCAGCTAGCGCCGTCATGGATGTCCTCGCCGGGATGGATCTCATAGGCGCAGTCGACACCGGCTTCCTCGAACACGTCGAGGATCGGCAACCAGCGGCGGGCGAGTTCGGCGAAGGCCTCTTCGACGAGGCCCGCGGGGCGCTGCGGCCAGGGGTAGACATAGGGCCAGGCAAGCGCGCCCGAAAAGGTGGCGTGCGCCTTCAATCCCAGCTGACCGCTGGCGCGGGCGGCGAGCTTGACCTGCTCGACCGCCCAGGCCTGGCGCTCGGCGGGTTTGCCGTGGAGCTCCGCCGGCGCGAAGCCGTCGAACAGCGTGTCATAGGCGGGATGCACCGCGACGAGCTGGCCTTGGAGGTGCGTCGAAAGCTCGGTCGGCTGGATGCCGAACTTGTCGAGCCGCGCGCGGAGATCGTCGCAATAGGCCTGGCTCTCGGCAGCCTGTTTGAGGTCGATCAGCCGCGGATCGCACGGGATCTGCACGCCGACATAGCCGAGGCCCGCGGCCCATTCGGCCATATGGTCGAGCGTGTCGAACGGCGCAGTGTCGCCGAGAAACTGGGCGAGGAAGATGCCCGGACCCTGCATCGCGGTCATGCCTGCACCTCGCTACGGTTGTTCTTGAAGGTGAACTGGAAGAGCAACGCGATCACCGCGGCGGCGATCGCCGGATACCACCAGAGATGGTGCCAGTCGGCCACGGTCGCGTTGGCCGGCAGCTGCGCATAGAGCAGCCCGCCGATCTGCGAGCCGAGCAGCATGCCCACGCCGTAGGTGAACAGCGTCAGCATGCCCTGCGCCTGGGCGTTGACGCCCTTGGGGGTAGCGATGGTGCCGGTGTAGATGGCGCCGGCGACGAAGAAGAAGTCGTAGCACACGCCGTGCAGCGCGACGCCGAGATAGATCGCCCAGATCCCCGCGCCGCCGTCACCGATCGCGAACATCGCATAGCGCAGCGCCCAGGCGACCATGCCGACGAGCAGCAGCGGCTTCACCCCGAAGCGGCGATAGAGGAACGGCATCGAGAACATGAAGACGAGTTCGGACATCTGCCCGATCGCCAGCGTGCCGCCGACATTCTCGATCCCCGTCGCGCCCACGTACGGCGAGGCATAGGCATAATACATCGCCAGCGGGATCGAGATCAGCGTCGCGCAGAGGATGAAGATCAGGAAGGAGCGGTTGCGCATCAGCCCGAAGGCTTCGGTGCAGAACACTTCGGCGACCAGGCTCTTGCCCTGCGGCGCATCGGGCTGAACGTTCGGCAGCGTGATGCTGTACAGGCCCAGCGCGAGCGACACGACGCCCGCCACCTCGAAGATGTGCGGGCTGGCAGAGAGGCCGGCCCAGCCGATGATCAGCCCCGCTACGATCCAGCCCAGCGTGCCGAAGGCGCGGACGAAGGGGAAGCGATCGACCCGCTCGCCGAAGCTCTTGAGCGCGATCGTGTTCGCCAGGCCCACGGTCGGCATGTAGAGGATCATGTAGCCGAGCAGCAGCCAGACGAAGCTGGCGCCATGCTCCGGCGTGAGCAGCCTGGGCAGAACGAAGAGCAGCACGCCGCCGATCAGGTGGAGCACCACCATCAGCATCTTGGGGCTGAGGAACCGCGCCGCCGCCATGCCGAGCAGGAACGAGCCGACGATCGAGGCGATCGGGCCGACCGAAAAGGCATTGGCGATCAGGCTGCCGACGCCGACGGTCTGCATCACCAGGCCGAGCGTGACGTTCCATGCACCCCAGACGAAGAACTGCATGAACATCAAGGCGCTGAGCCGCCCCGTGAGCACTCCCGATACGGGCTGCGTGCTGTTCATGGTGATCCCTCCAGCAGCGACCATGCGCTTCCTCTCCCCCGCGCGGCTGTGCCGCTGTTCGACTCGCAGCCTATGCAGAGCCGAATACGATGTAAAGGATTACATTAGCGGGGCTCGACACGGCCCGCCGCACGCTACAAAGATATCTGCATGGCTACGATTATCGAAGTCGCCGCGGCCGCAGGCGTTTCCACCGCCACGGTGTCGCGCGTGCTCAGCCAGCCGGGGCGGGTGGCGGAAGCGACGCGGGCGCGGGTGATGGAGGTTGTCGAGGCGCTCGACTATCGGCCGAATGTCGCGGCGCGGACGCTGCGCACGCTGCGCGCCGCCAAGATCCTGTTGACCGTGCCGGATATCTCCAACCCGTTCTTCGCCAGCGTCATCCGCGGCGCCGAGGAAGCGGCGCGCGATGCAGGCTATGCAGTGGTGCTGGGTGATACGCGGCACGATCCCGAGGTCGAGGACCAATATGCCGAGATGCTGTCGCGCCGCGAGGTCGACGGGCTGGTCTTCCTCGGCCACCGGCTGCCGGCGAGCCTGGAAGCGCTGGTCGCGCGGCAGGGCACCTCGGCGCCGGTCGTCAACGGCTGCGAGTACAGCCCCGAGATCGGGGTGCCGAGCGTGCATATCGACAATGCCGCCGGCAGCGCCGACGCTATCGAGCATCTGGTCGCGCTCGGTCACCGCGACATCGGCATCATCACCGGCCCGCCGATCAGCCCGATCAGCCGCGACCGCCTGGCGGGCGTGCTGCGCGCGGCGGATCGGCACGGGCTCGAGGACCGGCTGCACCTGCGGGAGGGCGATTACGGGGCCGACTCCGCCCACCGCGCCGCGCGCGCGCTGCTTGCGGAAGGGGTGACCGCCTTGTTCTGCTTCAGCGACGAGATGGCGCTGGGGGCGATCAGCGCGGTGGGGGCGGCGGGGCTGTCCTGCCCCGGCGACGTCTCGGTGATCGGCTTCGACGATCTGCCGCTCGCGCGCTTCTTCCATCCGGCGCTCACCACCATCGCCCAGCCCAAGGGCATGATCGGGCGGCGCGCGGTAGAGCTGCTGGTCGGCATCCTGCGCGGTATCGAGCCCGCCGAGCGGCAGCTGACGCTCGCCCATGAACTGATCCGCCGCGCCAGCACGGGCCCCGCGCCGAACCCCCGGTGACACGCGGCCTGCGCGTGCTATGCTCCTGGAAAGGCGACCGAAAGCGACGCCTCCCGGGAGAGACACGATGCCGATGTTCCGCAAGCTTGCCGCGCTCGGCCTGATCGCCGCGACGATGATCGGCGCCGCGCCGCCGAACGCGGGGCGACCGCCGATTACCGGCATCTCGCACCTCGCCGTCTATGCGACGGACATGGCGGCGACTGACCATTTCTACCGGGTGGTGCTCGGCGCGCGGAAGGGTACCGATCCCGAAGATCCGGCGGGTGCCCGCTATTATTTCAGCCCGCGCCAGTTCGTCGAGGTGCTGCCCGCACCCAAGGACCATGGCCCGAGCATGCTCGCCCATGTCGGCTATGTCACCGCCGATGCCGCCAAGCTGCGGAGCTGGCTCGCCGCGCGCGGTGTCCGCGACCTCACCCCGGTGCAGCGCGGGGAGGGCGGCGACCAATGGTTCGGCGGACGCGACCCCGAGGGCAACCAGATCCAGTTCGTCCAGCCCGGCAGCAGCGCCACCGCAGCGGAGAAGGGCGCGATCAGCGGCCGGATCATCCATGTCGGCCATGCGGTGCACAATCGCGCGAAGCAGGACGGCTTCTACCGGACGCTGCTCGGCTTCCGCCCCTATTGGTTTGGCGCCTTCCACGAAGACAAGGTCGACTGGGTCTCGCAGCAGCTTCCCGACGGGCGCGACTGGCTTGAATATATGATGGTGGGCGAAGGCTCGGACGTGACCGTCGACAAGGTCAATGCGCGGCAGCTCGGCGTGCTCAACCATCTGTCGCTGGGCGTGGTCAACATGCAGGCGGCGGTGACCACGCTCTACCGCGAGAATCGGCTGAGCCCGCGCCATGACGGCCCGCAGATGGGGCTGGACGGCAAGTGGCAGGCCAATTTCTACGATCCTGACGGCACGCGGGTGGAACTGATGGAGTTCAAGCCCGCGAGTACGCCATGCTGTTCGCCCTTCACCGCAGAAAGCCCGGACCCGTAAGGCAGCGTGTCCCCAGCCGGGACGGCAATCCTGTGCAAAACGCAACGCATGCGTTACAAATGTAATGTAGATGAAGCAGGTGCAGGAACAGCGGAATCTGCGGGTGCGGGCGGAGACGCCCGGCGTGCCCTATTTCACCCTCTCGAACGCGCCGCCCGAGCTGCGCTTCGACGCCTATGCGGAGTCGGTCGATCCGATCTTCGATACGCGGCGCGAGGCGGTGGGGGGCGATTTCAGCGTCGGGCTCGACGGGTTCAACGCCGGCCCGGTATTGATCGGCCGCTCGCGCATGTGGGGCGCGGATTTCCACTATGACCGCGATATCCGCAAGGTCGCCCAGACCGGGGTCGAGGCGGTGCTGGTCCAGATCATCACCCGCGGCGGCGACGTGCGGCTGCACGACGGCGAGGCTACGGTAACCCGCCCCGGCGACATCTGCATTGCCGACATGACCCGCCCCTTCGCCACCCGCACCGATGGCTGCGAGAATATCAGCATGGTGGTGCACCATGGCGCGCTAGGGCTCGACGAGCCGCGGCTGGACGGGCTGCACGGGCTGGTGCTCCGCCGCGAGACGCTGGCCGCGCAGCTGCTGGGCGAACATGCCCGCATGCTGGTCGAGCGGCTGCCGCAGGCGGGCGCGGACGATGCGCTGGCGGTGGCCCGCGCGACGGGCCTGATGATGGGCGGGCTGATCGCGCCCAGCCTGCAGGAAAGCGGCGCGCGCGCTTCGGTCGCGGTGGCGGCGCTGTTCCGGATCAAGCGGTTCATCCGCGCCAATCTCGCGCATCCGGAGCTGGGGCCGGACATGGTCGCCCGCGCGATGGGCATGTCGCGCGCCTCGCTCTACCGCGCCTTCGCGCCGCTGGGCAGCATCGGCGACTTCATCCGGCGCCAGCGGCTGGAGCGGGTGCTGAGCGACCTGGGCGCTCCGGCGCAGCGCGGCAAGTCGATCGCCGAGATCGCCTATGGCTGGGGCTTTGCCGACTGGTCGACCTTCTCGCGCGCCTTCAAGGCGGCGTTCGGCATCACCCCCAGCGAGGCACGCGCCGGGGCCGGGCTGGTGCTGCACCAGCCCCAAGGCGGTGCGGGCGACGTGCTGCTGCCGCACTGGATCCGCACGATGGAGACGCTCCGCCTCCCGGCCTGAGCCCTGCCGCTTAGCCGTTGGTATAGGTTTGCACTGCGGGCCTATGCGCTAGGGCGCTTCATCCCCTATGCGGCATGGATTGCGAGTCCCGGGGTTCGGGCTTGCATCGCCACGCAACCAAATGGCCGTTCGGCTCTTTGGTGCGCCGCGAGATAAAAGGATATGCAATGAAGCGTGGGAGTTGGCGCGCGGGGCAGGGGGCTCTGCTCGCGATCATGGCGTTCGGAACGGCGATACCCGCCCTGGCACAGCAGGTGGACGTGGGCGCACCGCCGCCGCCGGCAGACGAGCTGAACAAGCCCAAGCCCGATGCGACGCAGGCGGATGCCGGCTCCGGGCCGCGCGCGGATACCCAGCGCCGTGCGCGGAGCCACATGCTCCACCCGCGCGATCCATCGCCCTCGTCGCTGGCCGGTGACACGCAGAGCGCGCCGCCCCCCGGCCTCATCGGGGACTGGCAGGATATCCGCACCCGCATGGGCGAGCGCGGTATCGGCCTCTCCGCCCGCTATGCCTCGGAAACGGCGTACAACTTCACCGGCGGGGATCGCAACCTGGTGGCGGAGACCGGCCAGTTCGATTTCGGCGCGTTGCTCGATCTAGGCAAGTTGGTCGGTTGGAGCGGGGCGGCGCTGCAGGGCACCGTCACGTGGCGCAGGGGCATCGACCTGACCACCACCGCCGGCCTCGGCGCGCTGCAGCAGGTGCAGGAAGTCTATGGCCGCGGCCAGACGGTGCGCGTGACGCAGCTCTGGCTCCAGCAGAAGCTGGGCGACAAGGTGGAAGTGAAGCTGGGCCGCACCAATCCCGGCGAGGATTTCGCGGTCTTCTCCTGCCACTTCCAGAATCTGAGCTTCTGCGGCGCGCAGCCGGGCAACCTCGTCGGCGACTATTGGTACAACTGGCCGGTCAGCCAATGGGGCGCCAACGTCCATGTCGACGTGGCGCCCGGCGTCTATGTCCAGGGCGGCGCCTATGAGGTGAACCCGCGCAACCTGGAGAGCACCTTCTTCATCGGCCATTTCAAGGGCGCGACCGGCGTGCTGCTCCCCGCCGAGATCGGCTGGACGCGCGGCGGCGACAAGGGGCATGTCGGTTCGTACAAGCTGGGCGGCTGGATCTCGACCGCCGATGGCGACGATCTGGTGCTCGACATCAACCGCCAGCCGCGCGCGGTGACGGGGCTGGCGCCGCTCCAGCATTCGAGCCGCTACGGCGGGTTCGCCAGCGTCCAGCAGCAGCTGACCGGCACCTCGAAGGATGGGCGCTCGCTGACCGGCTTCAGCATGTTCGCCAACGTCACCTTCGCCGATCGCGCAACCTCGCTGACCGACAACCAAGTCTCGCTGGGCCTGTTCTACAAGGGCCTCGCGCCGAGGCTGCCGGGCGACGTGATCGGCCTGGCGGTCGCGCGGACCAATGTGAACGGGCGGATCGACACGGCGGATCGCCTAGCGGGCAAGCCGGCGCGCGATGCCGAATATGCGGCGGAGCTCTATTACAGCGTCTCGCCGACCGAATGGCTGGTGGTTCAGCCCAATGTGCAGTGGATCCACCAGCCCGGCGGGGTGAAGAACGCCAAGGATGTCGGCGTGCTCGGGCTGAAGTTCGCGGTGACGTTGTAAGCGTGCTCCTTAGCCCCTCCCCTTCAGGGGGGGGCTTAGAAGAAGCGTGTCACTCCGCCAGCACGGCCGCCAACTGGTCGAACTGCTCGGCGATCCCACCTTCCATGTCCTCGAAGGCTGCGTCGAGCGCCTCCTTCGATCCGTGGCGGTCATGATAGGTGACCAGCGTCTTGCCGTCGGCTTCCTCGAAGGTGACCGTGGTCAGCGCGCCGTCGTCGCTTTCCTCGTTGGTCCAGACGATCTTCTCGTTCGGCACCACTTCGACATAGCGGCCGAAAAAGGCGTGCACCGGCCCCTCGTCCTCGCCGAATTCGAGCCGGTAGCTGCCGCCGGTGCGCACCTCCATCTCGCAGTGCCGTAGGCGGATGGGGGCTGAGGCGGGCACCCACCAGCGGCGAAACAGCTCGGCGTCGCTCCAAGCCTGGAAGACCAGCCGGGCCGGCGCGTCGAAGGTCCGCCGGACCACCATGTCCACGTCCGAGGTGCGTTCGACCTTGGTCCGCGACGTCGCGTCATCCTGCATGCTCAGGCCCATCCGACTGCTCCTTGCGTTTGAGTTCCTCTACGATTCACCCCAGTGTCCGCCGCAGGGCATCATGCCAGCCCGCTAGCAGCGTGGTGCGGTGCCCGGCTTCCATCGCCGGCTCGAAACACGCCTGGCGCGACCAGATCGCCGACAGCTCGTCCAGCCCCGACCATAGCCCCACCGCCAGCCCGGCATGGATGGCGGCGCCGCGCGCGGTGGTCTCCAGATCGTCGGGCCGCTCGACCGCCACATCGAGGATGTCCGCGAGGAAGCGGCACAGCCAGTCGTTCGCCGCCATGCCGCCGTCGACGCGCAGCATCGCCGGTCGCACGCCGCCATCCTGCACCATCGCCGCGACCAGATCGTAGGTCTGGTAGGCCACTGCCTCGAGCGCGGCGCGGGCGAGGTGCGCCTGGGTGGCGCTGAGGGTCAGCCCGAAAATCGCGCCGCGCGCCTCGGGATCCCAATGCGGCGCGCCGAGGCCGACGAACGCCGGGACCATGTAGACGCCGTGGTTGTCCGATACGCGCGTCGCCATGTCGTTGGTCTGGCCAGCGTGGGTGATCACCCCGATGCCGTCGCGCAGCCATTTGATCGCGGCACCGGCGACGAAGATCGAGCCTTCCAGCGCATAGGAGGTCCGCCCGTTGATGCGGTAGGCGGGGGTGGTGAGCATCCGGTGCTCGGAGGCGACCGCCTTGTCGCCGGTGTTGAGCAGCAGGAAGCAGCCGGTGCCATAGGTCGACTTGGCGGTGCCCGGCGCGAAGCAGCATTGGCCGAACAGCGCCGCCTGCTGGTCGCCCGCCATGCCCGCGATCGGGATCGGCAGACCGAACCATTCGGGATCGGTGTGTCCATAGACATGGGCGTTGTCGTGCACCGCCGGCAGCAGCGCCATGGGAATGCCGAACAGCCGGCACAGCTCGGCATCCCACTCGCCGCTGTGGATGTTGAACAGCGAAGTGCGCGACGCATTGGTGGCGTCGGTCGCGTGCACGGCGCCCTTGGTAAGCCGCCAGAGCAGGAAACTGTCGATCGTGCCGAAAGCGAGTTCGCCGCGCTCGGCGCGCGCCCGCGCGCCCGGCACATGGTCGAGGATCCAGCCGAGCTTGGTCGCCGAGAAATAGGGGTCGACCAGCAGCCCGGTGCGCGCCCGCACCTCGGCCTCGACACCCTCGACCTTGAGCTCGGCGCAGCGATCGGCGGTGCGCCGGTCCTGCCAGACGATCGCGCGGTGGATCGGCGCGCCGGTGGCGCGGTCCCAGACCAGCGTCGTCTCGCGCTGGTTGGTGATGCCGATCGCCGCGATGCTCGCCACGCCGACGCCGCTCTTGAGCAGCGCCTCGCGCGCGGTCGTCAGCGCATCGCGCCAGATCGTCTCGGGATCATGCTCGACCCAGCCCTGGTCGGGATAGTGCTGCTCGAACTCGGTCTGCGCAGTGGCGACGCGGCGGCCGGCCGAATCGAAGATCACGCTACGCGTCGAGGTCGTGCCCTGATCGATCGCGAGAATGTGATTCCGGTCCACCAAAGCCCCTCCCATGTTCGTTCGGACGCTCGTAGATTTTCGTTCGCGCGTCAACGCTTTCGTTTGTGTTCGCTTGCTGCTATAAACGAAAATTAGCGAACATGAGGCGAAAGATGACGGCCGCACAACCCGACGCGCATTTCGATCTGCTGGTGGTGGGTGGCGGCATCAACGGTGCCGGCATCGCGCGCGACGCGGCGGGGCGGGGCCTGTCGGTGCTGCTGGTCGAGAAGGAAGACCTGGCCAGCCACACCTCTTCGGCCTCGACCAAGCTGATCCATGGCGGGCTGCGCTATTTAGAATATGGCGAGTTCCGGCTGGTGCGCGAGGCGCTGATCGAGCGCGAGCGGCTGTGGGGCATGGCGCCGCACATCATCTGGCCGCTGCGCTTCGTGCTGCCCCAGACCCAGTCGCCGCGCCCTGCCTGGATGGTGCGGCTGGGGCTGTTCCTCTACGACCATCTCGGCGGGCGGAAGAAGCTGCCGGGCACCGACACGATCGACCTTGCGCGCACGCCGTTCGGTCGCGGGCTCAAGACCGCCAAGGGCAAGGCCTTCGTCTATTCGGACTGCTGGGTGGAAGACAGCCGGCTGGTGGTGCTCAACGCGGTGGACGCGGCCGAGAAGGGCGCGGACATCCGCACCCGCACCGCGCTGGTCGGCGCGCGTCGCGACGGGCGCGAATGGATCGCGACCATCGCCGACGAGACCGGCGAACGCACGGTGCGCGCCAAGGCGCTGGTCAATGCGGCGGGGCCCTGGGTGGCGGACGTGCTGGGCCGCGTGCCCGACGTGGTCGCCGATCGCGGGCTGCGGCTGGTCAAGGGCAGCCATCTCGTCGTGCCCAGGCTCTATCCGGGCGACCATGCCTTCATGCTGCAGAACCCGGATCGTCGGATCGTCTTCACCGTCCCCTATGAGGGCAAGTACACGCTGATCGGCACCACCGACCAGGTGTGGGAAGGCGCGCCCGGCAAGGCGCAGATCAGCGCCGAGGAAACCCGCTACCTGCTCGACACCGCCGCGTGCTATTTCGACGATCCCCCGTCGGAAAAGGACGTGGTGTGGAGCTATGCCGGCATCCGTCCGCTCTATGACGACAAGGCGGGCAGCGCCTCGGCGGTGACGCGCGACTATGTGCTCGATCTCGACGGCGACGACGATCGCGCGCCGATGCTGAGCATCTTCGGCGGCAAGATCACCACCTATCGCAAGCTCGCCGAGCACGCGATGGCCGAGCTGGCGCGCTTCTTTCCGCACGCGCCGGGGGCCTGGACCGCAGGTGCGGTGCTGCCCGGCGGCGACCTGCCCGAGGGGGACTTCGATCGCTTCGTGGCCAATCTCCAGCATGCGCGGCCCGGCATGCCCGCGGAGCTGCTGCGGCGACTGGCGCGCGCCTATGGCACGCGGGTGGAGGCGCTGCTCGGCAATGCGATGACGCCGTTCGATCTGGGCGCGGATCTCGGCGGCGGGCTGACGCTGCGCGAGGTCGACTATCTGCGCGCCAACGAATGGGCCATTACCGCCGAGGACATCCTGTATCGCCGCAGCAAGCTGGGGCTGCACGTACCGGAGGGAACGGCGGAGCGGCTCGCGGCCTATCTCGCGGGCGAGCCCCGGCGGATGGCGCGGTCGGCCTGATGGCCGAGGATCTGCCCGATCTGGTCGCTGGGCGCCATGCGCGGATCCTCGAACTCGCCCGCCGCACCGGCAGCGTGAGCGTCGAGGCGCTGGCGACGGCGCTGGAAGTGACGCCGCAGACGATCCGGCGCGATCTGAACCAGCTTGCCAAGCAGGCGATGCTCTCACGCGTCCATGGCGGCGCGGTGGTGACCTCGGGGGTCGACAATCTCGATCGCGAGGCCCGCCGCCAGGTCGCGGCCGATGCCAAGGCGGCGATCGGCATCGCGGCGGCGGCGCTGGTGCCGGACGGTGCCAGCCTGTTCATCAATATCGGCACCACCACCGAGGCGATCGCCCGCGCCCTCGTCCAGCACCGCCATCTGCTGGTGGTGACCAACAATCTCAACGTCGCCGACATCCTCGGCGGCGTGCCGACGATCGAAGTGGTGGTAGCAGGCGGCCGGGTGCGTGCCAGCGACCGCGCGGTGGTGGGCGCGCTGGCGATGGATTTCCTGCGCGGCTTCAAGCTCGATTACGCGCTGATCGGCGCCTCGGCGATCGACGGGGAAGGCACGCTGCTCGACTTCGACATGGACGAGGTGCGCGTGTCGCAGACGATCATCGAACAGGCGCGCACCGTGATCCTCGCGACCGACCAGACCAAGTTCGGCCGCCCCGCGCCGGTGCGGATCGCCGAGATCGACGTCGTTGATCATTTGGTCACCGATCGCCTCCTACACCCCGGTATCGCCGCCGCCTGCGCGACCGGCCAAGTAAAGATTACGCAAACCGACGCTTGATTGGTCAGGCCAATCCGTGCAGGATTGGGCGGGGTCGAAGAAAAGAATGGCCGGGGAGCCGTTCAGAGAGGGCAGTGAAAGGTTTATGCGGCGTATTGCCCATCTTCGCTGGTGGATCGTCGGGCTGATCTGTGCTGGCACCATTGCCAATTATCTTGCGCGTAACTCACTGGGCGTGCTCGCACCCGAGCTGAAGACCGTGCTGCACATGACAACGCAGCAATACAGCTATGTCGTCGGCGGCTTCCAGCTCGCCTATACGGTGATGCAGCCGATCGCGGGGATGATCGTCGATCGCATCGGGCTGCGCGCCGGCTTCGCGCTGTTCGGCGCGGCGTGGTCGGTCGCCAACATGCTCCACGCGCTGGCGGCGGGGTGGCTGGGGCTGGTGTTCTTCCGCGGCCTGCTCGGCATGTTCGAAGCCGCCGCTATCCCTTCGGGCATCAAGGCGATCGCCGAATGGTTTCCGGCGCGCGAGCGTTCGGTGGCAGTCGGCTGGTTCAATGCCGGCACCTCGCTCGGCGCGTTGCTGGCGCCGCCGGTGGTGGCGATCGTGATGATCTACACCGACTGGCGGATGGCCTTCGTGGTCACCGGCGCGGTTGGGCTGCTGTGGTCGCTCGCCTGGTGGGTGTTCTACCGCAGCCCCGGCAATCATCCCAAGATTACCGACAAGGAGCGCACGCTGATCGCCGAGGGGCGGCCCAAGCCGCTTGCCCGGCGTGCTTCGGCGCGCGAGATCCTGGGCACCGCGCGCTTCTGGATCATCGCCGTGCCGCGCTTCCTGGCCGAGCCGGCCTGGCAGACCTTCAGCTTCTGGATCCCGCTCTACCTCGCCACCGAGCGCGGCATGGACCTCAAGCAGATCGCGCTGTTCGCCTGGCTGCCTTTCCTCGCCGCCGATCTGGGCGGGGTGCTGGGCGGCTATCTCTCGCCCTTCCTGGTGGCGCGCTTCCGCCTGCCGCTGATCGCCTCGCGCGTCGTCGGCGTCGCACTGGCGGCGGTGCTGATGATCGCGCCGGGGTGCATCGGCTTGGTGTCGAGCCCCTATTCGGCGATCGCGCTGTTCTGCATCGGCGGCTTTGCCCACCAGATGATCTCGGTGCTGATCAACACGCTTTCGGCCGACGTGTTCACGCCCGAGGAAGTCGGCGCCGCCAACGGCTTTATCGGCCAGGCCGGCTGGGTCGGCGGGCTGCTCTTCTCGCTGCTGATCGGGCAGCTGGCCGATACCGTCGGCTATGCGCCGCTATTCGGCATGCTTTCCGTCTTCGACATTATCGGCGCCGTCGTGCTGATCGCCGGCCTGCGCCATCTTCGCCTTCCGGAGCCCGTGAAATGAGACGCGCCACGCTTTCCAATCCCCCGCGTTTTTCCCTCGCCGAGGAGGGGCAGGGGCGGATCACGCTGAAGTCCGATACCGGCGCGGTCGCGCATTTGTTCGTGCTCGAGCAGGACATGGTGCGGCTGCTGCTGCTGGCGACCGGTGCCGTCACCTGCCCGCCGAGCTGGGCGATCGCACCGGGGCAGGAGGACATTGCCGAGCCGGGTCGCGACCGGATGGACGTGACGGGCTTCACCTGCCCGGACTATCGCCTGTCGCACGATGCCGAGCAGCTGGTGCTGGAGACGGACCGCATCCGCCTCACCGCACGGCTGCACGGCCTCCACTGCCGCTGGGAGCAGCGCGACGGCGACGCCTGGGTGCCGATGGCCGAGGACCGCCCGACCCACGCCTATGATTTCGGCTGGTGGGACGGGAAGGCGCATCACTATGTCGCGCGCCGCCCGGGCGAGCGCTTCTACGGCCTGGGCGACCGCACCGGCGACGCCAATCGCGCCGGGCGCAGCTTCCGCCTGACCAATCTCGATCCGATGGGCTATGACGCGGAGACGAGCGATCCGCAGTACAAGTCCATTCCCTATGTGCTGGTCGCCGACGCGGAGGGCCGCTGCCACGGCGCCTTCTATGACACGGTGGCCGATGTCGCGTTCGATTTCGGGCGCGAGCTCGACAATTATCACGGCTTCTACCGGCACATGGTCGCCGACCACGGCGATGTCGACCTGTGGATGATCGCCGGCCCCGATCCCCTGGCAGTGACGCGGCGCTTCACCTGGCTGACCGGCCGCCCGGCGCTGATGCCGCGCTGGTCGCTCGGCTATTCGGGCTCGACCATGACCTATACCGACGCGCCGGACGCGGCGGCGCAGATGGGCGGGTTCCTGGAGAAGCTGGCCGAGCACGACATCGGCTGCACCTCGTTCCATTTGTCCTCGGGCTACACCTCGATCGGCGACAAGCGCTATGTGTTCCACTGGAACCGCGACAAGTTCCCCGATCCCAAGGCGTTCGTGTCGAGCTATGCCGAGGCCGGCGTCGAGCTGGTGCCGAACATCAAGCCGGCGCTGCTGCGCAGCCACCCGCGCTATGACGAGGTTGCGGCGGCGGGCTATTTCGTCGGTGATGCGGACGGCCAGCCGATCGAGGCGCAGTTCTGGGACGAAGTCGGCAGCTATATCGACTTCACCAATCCCGACGCCGCTGCCTGGTGGCGCGCGCAGGTGAAGGCCGCGCTGCTCGACAACGGCATCCGTTCGACCTGGAACGACAATAACGAATATGAGGTGTGGGACGCACGTGCGCGCTTCGCCGGATTCGGCACGTCGGTGCCCGCCGCCGCCATGCGGCCGGTGCAGCCGCTGCTGATGATGCGCGCCTCGCGCCGCGCGCAGGTCGAGGCGCGGCCGGACGAACTCCCCTATGTCGTCACGCGGGCCGGCATGGCCGGGTTGCAGCGCTACGCCCAGACCTGGACCGGCGACAACCGCACCGAGTGGAAAACGCTGCGCTACAATGCGCGGATGGCGATCGGGCTGGCGCTGTCGGGCGTATCCAACAGCGGCCACGACGTGGGTGGCTTTGCCGGGCCGGCGCCCGATGCCGAACTGCTGGTCCGCTGGGTGCAGGCGGGCGTGCTGATGCCGCGCTTTAGCATCCATAGCTGGAACGACGATCGCAGCGTCAACGAGCCCTGGATGTACCCGGAAGCGCTCCCGGCGGTCCAGGCGCTGATGCGGCTGCGCCAGCGCCTGGTGCCGTTCTTCTACGACCTGCTGCACCGCTATCACTCCGACTATATGCCAATGGTGCTGCCGACCTGGGCGGTGTTCCCCCAGGATCCACAATGCTGGGCCGAAAGCGACGAGCACCTGCTCGGCACCGATGTGCTGGCAGCGCCGGTGGTGGAGCAGGGGGCGACCGAGCGGCGGGTCTATCTGCCCAAGGGTGCCGACTGGACGCATGTGTGGACCGGCAAAACCTTCACCGGCGGTGCCTGGGTGACGGTCGCTGCGCCGCTGGACGGGCCGCCGCCGCTGTTCGCGCGCGCGGGCTCGGCGATGCTGGTCGACCTCGCGGACGGCGGCTGGCGCCCCGGTGCTGCGCGCCGCGGCCTGTGGCTGTTCCCGCCGCGCGAAGGCGGCTTTGCCTGCGGGCCGATCGAAGACGCCGGAAGCGATGGCGGCGAGGCGCTGCGCTGGCAGGTGCAGGGTGTGGCGGAGGCCGACCGTGTCCGGGTCCATGTGACCGTGAATGGTACGCAATTGGGCGCCACGGATATAACCTTGTTGTTGCCAAGTAACGACCACCGCCCGATCGTTGTCGAAGGTGGCAACGGTGTCAGTGTTGCAACGTCGCAACATATCGGGGGCTATGTGAAGTAAAAAACGATCGTGTACCGTGTTTCCCCGATATTTCTCACAGTGTCAGGGAACCTATTGTCCGAGTGTCTAAAAAGAAGTGCGGGTAGAAACCCTGCCGGACAAGGGGAGCATTAATGAAAGGTTACCAGATATCGGTCGCGCATGCCGCTATAGTTGCGGCTTGCATGGCGAGCAGCGCCCACGCTCAGACTATGACCGTCGACACATCCGCCGCGACGACGGTCGTCGCCGGTGCCGCCGCGGCCCAGTCGGCCGGCAAGATGGCGCAGGACGATGGCGAGATCATCGTTACGACCACCGCGCAGAAGCGCTTCGAAAACATCCAGAACGTGCCGCTCGCGGTGCAGGTGGTGACGCCCGCACAGCTCGAAGCCCAGGGCGTTCGCAACTTCCAGGATCTCGGCAAGGTCGCGCCCTCGCTGACCATCCGTCCGGCCGAGCATCCGGTCAATTCGAACGTATCGCTGCGGGGCGTCGGCACCTTTGCTTTTGGCATCGGTGTCGAGTCGTCGGTGGCGGTGACGGTTGACGGCGTGCCGCTCGCCTTTCAGGCTCGTGCCTTTACCGATCTCCCCGATGTCGCGCAGATCGAAGTGCTGCGCGGTCCGCAGAGCACGCTGTACGGCAAGGCCGCCTCGGCCGGTCTGATCAAGATCATGACGACGCAGCCGACCAACGATTTTCACGTCAAGGCGAACCTGCTCGCCACCGATGACAGCGAATATGGTGGCAGCTTCAGCGTAACTGGCCCGATCAACGACAAGCTGGGCTATGTCTTCTCCGCCAGCTATTCCAACTGGGATGGCAACGTTAAGAACCTGTTCAACGGCAAGCAGGTGAATGGACGCGAAACCCTCAACAGCCGCGGCAAGCTGCGCTGGAGGGCAACGCCGGACGTCACCTTCACGCTTTCGGGCAACTATCTGAACGGTAACACGACGGTCGGTCGTCCGTTCATTCGCCTGGACCCCAACGGCTATCTGCGTGCCCAGCCCGGTCTGAAGCCGGCGGTGGTGCTGCCCGGCGTGCAGGTGGGGCCGTCCAACCAGACCGTCAGCAACAACTACGACTCGCGGACGAAATATTGGGGCTGGGGCACGATGCTCCGCACCGACGTCAACATCGGCAAGATGAATATCCTCGGGCTCACGTCGTACGACCGTTTCCGCCTCGACGACTATCTCGATCATGACGACACGTCTGCGCCCGGCCTTTTTGGTACGAACACGCAGATCGGCGCGTTCAAGTCGCGACTGTTCACGCAGGAAATCCGACTGCTGTCGCCGGGCACCGATGCGTTCCGATACGCGCTCGGTATCTACTACGCGAACACCGCCTTCAAGCGGCCGTTCCTGCGCGGTCCGGCATTCTCTCCGGCAGACTGGTACGCGACCTCGGGATCGCGCCAGATTGCGGCCTTCGGTCAGATCGACTGGGAGTTCGTGAAGAATCTCACCGCGACGGTCGGCGGTCGTGCGCAAAATGAGCGCGTCCAATATACCTTCACCGATAATCGCGCGAAGGGAAGCTGGAACGGCCACGCCAGCGACAACGCGACCACCTATCGTTTGGGTCTGCAATATCAGGCGACCCGGGACATCATGGTGTTCGGCAGCTATGCGACCGGCTACAAGGGCCAGACCTACGATCTGACCACCGGCTTCAACCAGCTCCGTGCTAATGCCGGCCCGATCAAGCCGGAGACGTCGAAGGACAAGGAGTTCGGTATCCGCACCCAGTTCTTCGATCGCCACATGACCTTCAACGTCACCTATTTCGATACCAACTATAAGAATCTGCAGGCACAGACGCTGGAGCCGCTGCCGGACGGTACAGCGAACTTCCGCCTCACCAATGTCGGCGGCCTCAACACCAAGGGCCTGGAGTTCGAAAGTGCGGTACGTGTGACGCGTGATCTGACGATCAGCGGCGCGGCGACATACCTTGATGCCACTTATACGTCTTTCCCGGCGGCACCGTGCTATCCGCGTCAGACGCTTGCAGCGGGCTGCATCCCGAAGGGCACCACCGGCTATCAGGTGTTGACTGGCACGCGCGCCGTGCAGTCTCCCGAGTGGAAGACCTCGGCCAGCATCGAGTACGCACCAGCGGTTACCGAGAAGCTCAACGGCGTTCTGCAGGCCAGCTGGCAATATCAGGGTAGCGTCTATTTCGCGGCGCGCGACCCGGAGCAGTTCCAGCCCGCCTACAGCATCTTCAACCTGAGTGCAGGCATCCGAGACCACAAGCGGGCGTGGGAGGCCGCGCTGTTCGTCAACAACCTGTTCGACAAGCAGTATTATGGTTCCGTGGTGAACTCTGCCGGCAACTTCAACATCGCGCCCGTCGCGGGAAGCGCATTTGTGCTCGCGACGCAGGCGGTGCTGCCGCGCGACTTCCGTCGCTACGCCGGCATCCGTTTCGGTCTGAATTACTGATCATACTTTTCGCCAAGAGCTAATCGAGGGCGGAAGCGCTGCTTCCGCCCTTTTTTTATGATCAAATGCAATCGTTTTCTCTATTGTGGCTTTGAGGCAACACAGGTTTTCGTTGTTGGCAAACGTCCCGGATAATTCCCGACCAAATTTGGGAATTCTCCCGCTGGTCCTACAATTCTCAGGACGGGGCGACCGGTGGCCAGAGAGTATACCGGCGTGGGGAGAGGAGGGATGAGGTTCACCTTCCAAAGGGGCATGATTAATGAGGGGTTACCAGTTTCCGCTGTGTACGTTTGCGCTCGCCGCATCGTTCATCGGCAGCGCCGCGCACGCGAACGTGGCGGAAGAGCATCGCGACCCGGCGGCCGCGCCGGCCCAGGCCGCGGCGCCGTCCAAGGATGACGGCGAGATTATCGTCACGACCACCGCGCAGAAGCGCTTCGAGAACATCCAGAACGTGCCGCTGGCGGTGCAGGTGGTCACGCCCGCCCAGCTCGAGGCGCAGGGCGTTCGCCACTTCCAGGATCTCGGCAAGGTCGCGCCGTCGCTGGTGATCCGCACGGCCGAGAACCCGGTCAATTCCAACGTGTCGCTGCGCGGCGTCGGCACCTATGCCTTCGGCATCGGCGTCGAATCCTCGGTTGCGGTGACGGTCGACGGCGTGCCGCTCGCTTTCCAGGCGCGTGCCTTCACCGATCTGCCGGACGTGGCGATGATCGAAGTGCTGCGCGGGCCGCAGAGCACGCTGTACGGCAAGGCCGCCTCGGCCGGCCTGATCAAGATCATGACCACCCAGCCGACCAGCGACTTCCACGTCAAGGCCAATGCGACGGTCACCGACGATAACGAATATGGCGGCAATTTCAGCGTCACCGGCCCGATCAGCGAGACGCTCGGCTATGTCTTCTCGGCCAGCTATTCGAACTGGGCCGGCAACGTCCGCAACGTGGTGGACGGCAAGGACGTCAACGGCCGCGAGACGCTCAGCACCCGTGGCAAGCTGAAGTGGAAGGCGAGCCCGGACGTCGTCTTCACGGCCTCGGCCAACTACCTCAATGGCAACACCACCGTCGGCCGTCCGTTCATCCGCATGGCGGATGGCGCGCTGCTGCGCGGCCAGCCCGGCCTCACGGCGGACGTCGTGCTGCCGGGCATCACGATCGATCCGCTGAACCAGAAGGTCGCCAACAACGATCGCGCCGGCACGAAATATTGGGGCTGGGGCACCATGCTGCGCACCGACGTCAATGTCGGCAAGATGCAGGTGCTGGGCCTGACCTCCTACGACAAGTTCCGTATGGACGACTATATCGACCATGACGACACTGCCGCGCCCGGGCCCTTTGGCCGCAACATCCAGGTCGGCGCGTTCAAGTCGCGGCTGTTCACGCAGGAAATCCGCCTGCTGTCGCCGGGCACCGACGCGTTCCGCTACGCACTGGGCCTCTACTACGCCAATACCGGCTTCCAGCGTCCGTTCATGCGCGGTCCGCTGTTCGCGCAGCAGAACTGGTATGCCACCTCGGGTTCGCGCCAGGTCGCCGCGTTCGGCCAGATCGACTGGGAATTCGTGAAGAACCTCACCGCCACCGTCGGCGGCCGCGCGCAGAACGAGCGGGTGAAGTACACCTTCCGCGACAACAATGCGAAGGGCAGTTGGGCAGGCCATGCCAGCGACAACGCCACCACCTATCGCCTGGGCCTGCAGTACCAGGCGACCCGCGACGTGATGCTCTTCGGCAGCTACGCCACCGGCTACAAGGGCCAGACCTACGATCTGACCAGCAACTTCAACCAGGCGCGCGCCGATGCCGGCCCGATCCGGCCGGAGACGTCGAAGGACAAGGAATTCGGTGTCCGCACGCAGTTCTTCGGGCGTCGGATGACCTTCAACGTCACCTATTTCGACACCAACTACAAGGACCTGCAGGCGCAGTCGATTGAGACGGTCAACGGCTCCAGCAACTATCGCCTGACCAATGTGGGCGGGATGAACACCAAGGGCCTGGAGTTCGAGAGCGCCGCGCGCGTCACCCATGACCTGACGATCAGCGGTGCGGCGACCTATCTCGACGCCACCTACACCTCGTTCCCGGCCGCGCAATGCTATCCGCTGCAGACGCAGGCGCAGGGCTGTAATCCGGGCAAGCCGGCGTTCCAGAACCTCACCGGCACCCGCGCGATCCAGGCGCCGGAGTGGAAGAGCAACGCCAGCATCGAATATGCGCCTGCGCTGACCGAGAAGCTGACCGGCGTGTTCCAGGGCAGCTGGCAGTACCAGTCGAGCGTCTACTATGTGGCGCACGATCCGGAGACCTTCCAGCCGGCCTTCAGCATCTTCAATGTCAGCGTCGGTGTGCGGGATCACAAGCGCCGCTGGGAAGCGACGCTGTTCGTCAACAACCTGTTCGACAAGCAGTATTTCCAGTCGCTGGTGAATACCTCGTCGAACTTCATGAGCGCCGGGGCGAATTCGTCGAACGTCATCGCCACCCAGGCGCTGCTGGCGCGTGATTTCCGCCGCTATGCGGGTATCCGCTTCGGCCTGAATTACTGATACATCCCGATGCAGGGGCGGATGCACGACGTTCGTCCCGACATCGGGAGGGTTTTGAATGACCGGAAGAAACCGGATCGCGGCCGCCATCTGTGCAGCCGCGATCTTTTCGTTTGGAGAAGGGCGCGCGCAGCAGGCGCCGGCAAGCCCCAGTGTCGATGCGCCGGAACTGGCATCGCTGGGCAGCTATGGCATCGGCGTTGCCGATCTGGACTTTCTCGACAAGGGCCGCGCCGATCCGCTCCAGGGCGCGGACAAGCCGGCGATCGTCGACCGGCACATTCCCATCAAGCTCTGGTATCCGGCCGCGGCGAAGGGCGCGGGCACTCGCTATCGTACCGCGCTGCCGGGCGAGAAGGGCAGCGACGTGCCCTTCGAGGTGCCGGGGCTCGCCACCCTTGGCGCGGCGGCGGCCAAGGGGCGCTTCCCGCTGGTGATCCTGGCGCATGGCTATAGCAACACCCCCGAGGTGCTGTCCTGGCTCGGCGAGAATCTGGCGAGCAAGGGCTATGTCGTGGTCGCGCCGGCCTTTCGCGATCCGTCGATCACCATCCGCACGCCGGCCGCGCGCGCGGGACCGCTGACCAGCCGCCCGCTCGACATCGCCTTCGTCGCCGCCGAGGCGCAGCGTCGGGCGAAGGCCGGGCAGGGCCTATTCGCCGCTGCGGACGCCGCGCGCACCGCGCTGATCGGCTATTCGATGGGCGGATACGGCGTGCTCACCGCGGCCGGGGCTCCGCTCGATCCGGCGGTGGCGGGCGCGACGCGCGGTGCCCTTGCGCCCTATGTGGCGGGGGCGGAGAAAGCGGACAGCCTCAAGGTCGCCGATCTCAAGGCGGTGGTAGCGATTTCGCCTGCCAGCAACCTCTACGGCACGCCGCTCTGGGCCGCGCCCGGTGTCGCGGCGATCCGCGCGCCGACGCTATTCGTCGTCGGCAGCCAGGACCATGTCGTCGGCTATGATCCCGGCGTGCGCACGCTCTTCGAGCAGGAGGTGCGCGCGCCGCGCTATCTGCTCACCTTCCGCGAGGCGGCGCACAGCATCGCGCTGATCGGCGCCCCGCCCGCGATGCGCGATAGCTTCTGGGACCTCGACTGGTTCGAGGATGCGGTGTGGCGCAAGGACCGGCTGATGGCGGTGCAGGCACATTTCATCACCGCGTTCCTCGACCAGTACGTGAAGGGTGAAGAAGCCAAGGCCGCCTATATCGACGGCCTCGTGCCCAACTCGAACGACGGGAAATGGCCGGGCGCCCCCGGCGGCCGCTATGCCGGGTTCAGCCCCGGTGCGCCGGCCTCGACGATCTGGAAGGGCTTTCAGCCCAGCCGCATCTCGGGGATGAACTTCGAGTTCAAGCCCGCCCAGCCTTGAGCCGGGTCAGCACTCGACGACGTTGACCGCCAGGCCGCCGAGGCTCGTCTCCTTGTACTTGGAGCGCATGTCGAGGCCGGTCTGGCGCATCGTCTCGATCACCGCGTCGAGCGACACCTTGTGCGTGCCGTCGCCGTGGAGCGCCAGCATCGCCGCGTTGATCGCCTTCACCGCGCCCATCGTGTTGCGCTCGATGCAGGGGATCTGCACCAGCCCGCCGATCGGATCGCAGGTGAGGCCGAGATTATGCTCCATGCCGATCTCGGCGGCATTCTCGATCTGCGCGTTGCTCCCGCCCAGCGCCGCGGCGAGGCCCGCCGCCGCCATCGAGCAGGCGACGCCCACTTCGCCCTGGCAGCCCATCTCGGCCGCCGAGATCGAGGCCTGGCGCTTGTAGAGGATGCCGATCGCGGCGGCGGTGAGCAGCAGGCGGCGGGCGCCGTCCTTCGTCGCATTGCCGACAAAGCATTCGTAATAGCGCAGCACCGCCGGGATCACGCCCGCCGCGCCATTGGTCGGCGCGGTGACGACGCGGCCGCCGGCGGCATTCTCCTCGTTCACCGCCAGCGCCCAGAGGCTCACCCATTCGAGCACCGAGGCGGGCTCGACGCGAGGGCCGCGGGCCATCAGCTTCTGGTGCAGCTTGCGCGCGCGGCGGGGGACTTCCAGCCCGCCGGGCAGGATGCCGTCCTGCGCCATGCCGCGATCCATGCAGGCGTTCATCGCATCGTGGATGCCGTCGACAAAGGCGAGCGTCTCGGCATCGCCCCGCCAACCGCGCTCGTTGGCGAGCATCAGCCCGGCGACATCGAGCCCGAGTTCGTCGCAGCGCTCCAGCATCTCGCGCGCGCTGGCGAAGGGATGGTTGGTGCCGGCGGAGAGGCCTGCCGCGGCTTCCTCGCCCTCGCGCCGGATCGCGCCGCCGCCGACCGAATAATAGGTCCGCTCCAGCACCGCGCCGTCGACCAGCGTGGCGCGCAGCTTCATGCCGTTGGGATGGCCGGGGAGGAACTGGCGCTTGCGGAACTTGAGGTCGGCCTCGGGATCGAAGGCCACCGAAGCCGTGCCGTTCAGCAGGATGCGGCGCTCGGCGGCGATCTGCGCCAGCATCGGCTCCACCGCATCGGGATCGACTCCGTCGGGCCGCTCGCCGGCCAGCCCCAGCACCACCGCGCGATCGGTGGCATGGCCCTTGCCGGTCAGCGCGAGCGAGCCGAACAGCTCGCAGCACAGCTTGGTGACCGCGCGCCCGTCCGCCACCACCCAGGCGGCGAAATCGCGCGCGGCGCGCATCGGCCCCACGGTATGCGAGCTCGACGGCCCGATGCCGATGGTGAACACGTCGGTGATGCTGATCGGCCCTGCATTCGGCCCGACGCCTTTGGTCGCCACGGAACCCGTCTCCTGAAACACTCGGTTGCGGGCCCCTTCTGTCCGTTTGCCTGAGATCGCTATCCCGTCGGCGGGCGCGCGCGGCGCCACTCTCCAGAATGTGGTGGCCGGAAGGTCCTTTTGCCTGAGAGTTTCCGGGGCGGTTGCTCCTTCGGCGATCCGGTTTCCCGGATTCTCTCCCTTTCCGACAGCTTGTGTTTCGCCGTGGGGCCTCGCGCTGTCAAACGCTGATTGGGCGGAGCGCCTGCAGCGCGGGGAGGATTTCGGCATAGGAATCGATCACCGCCTCGGCGCCGAGCGTGGTCACCGGCACCTGCGAGAAGCCGAAGCTGCAGGCGATCACGGGCACGCCCGCCGCTTGTGCTGCCTGCACGTCATAGATGGAATCGCCGACGAACGCCGCCGGTCCGCCGGAGCGCCGAACCATCTCCAGGATCGGCGCGGGCGAGGGCTTGGCGGTGCCGGGGCCGAGCGTGTCGCCGCCGATCACGGTCGCGAAGCGCGGGCGCAGGCCGGTCGCCTCCAGCAGCGGCAGAGTCAGCGCCTCGAGCTTGTTGGTCACCACCGCCAGTGTGATGCCCTGCGCCGCCAGCGCATCGAGCGCGTCGAACACGCCCGGATAGGGGCGGCTATGCTCGGCATTGTGCACGGCATAGGTATCGACGAATCGGGGATAGAGCCGCGCGACCACCGCCGCATCGCCGCCGCCGGTCGCCGCGACGGCCTGCTCCAGCAGCTTGTGCACGCCGCGTCCGACCATCGAGAGGATTCGATCCAGCGGCAGCACCGGCCGGCCGTCGTCCGCCAGCACGCGGTTGAGTGTCGCGGCAAGGTCGCCGCTGGTATCGAGCAGCGTACCGTCGAGATCGAAGCCGATGGTCTGGAAGGGCAGGGGCATGGCGGCCGCATGACAGCATCGTGCTGGAAAAGCCATGTCCACCGTGGCAGGGGTGGCACCCCATTTTGACCGGAGACTGGCCACGTGACTGCACCCATCGCCGCGATCATCCTCGCCGCCGGCAAGGGCACGCGGATGAAATCCGACACGCACAAGGTGCTCCACCCGATCGCCGGGCGGCCGATGCTGCTCCACCTGATCGACAGCGTGAAGGCGCTGGGCGCCGCGCGCGAGGTGGTGGTGGTCGGCGCCGGGCGCGAGCAGGTCGAGGCCGCGGTCACGCCGCTGGGCGCCGAGACCGCGCACCAGGCCGAGCAGCTCGGCACCGGCCATGCCGTGCTCCAGGCGAAGGGCGCATTGGCGGGGTTCGAAGGCGACGTGCTGATCCTCTATGGCGACGTGCCCTTGGTCACCACCGCGACGATGCGGCGCATGGTCGAGCGGCTGCATGGAGACGACGCGCCCGCCGTGGTGGTGCTCGGCTTCCGCCCGGCCGATCCGGGCGCCTATGGCCGGTTGATCGTCGAGGGCGGGGATCGCCTGTCGAAGATCGTCGAGTACAAGGATGCGAGCGCGGAGGAGCGCGCCGTCACCCTGTGCAATTCGGGGCTGATGGCGGTGCGCGGCGCCGATCTGTTCGCGCTGCTCGATCGGCTGACCAACGAGAATGCGGCGGGCGAATATTACCTGACCGACATCGTCGAGCTGGCGAACGGCGACGGCCGGGTCGCCGCGGTGATCGAGACCGGCGCGACCGAAGTCGCCGGCGTCAACAGCCGCGGCGAGCTGGCAGCGCTGGAGGCCGAGTGGCAGCAGGCCCGCCGCGCCCGCGCGATGGTTGAAGGCGCGACGCTGATCGCCCCCGAGACGGTGTGGTTCGCCCACGACACCCAGATCGGCCGCGACGTGACGATCGAGCCGAACGTGGTGTTTGGCCCCGGCGTCACCGTGGCGGACGGCGTGGTGCTCCGCGCGTTCAGCCATATCGAGGGCGCGACCATCGCCAGCGGCGCGACCGTCGGCCCCTATGCCCGGTTGCGGCCCGGCGCGGTGCTGGAGGCGGATAGCCATGTCGGCAATTTCGTCGAGCTGAAGAACGCGGTGCTCGGCAAGGGCGCCAAGGCCAACCACCTCACCTATCTGGGCGATGCGAGCATCGGCGCAGGCGCGAATATCGGCGCTGGCACGATCACCTGCAATTACAACGGCTATCTCAAGCAGAAGACGGTGATCGGCGCGGGCGCGTTCATCGGATCGAACAGCGCGCTGGTGGCGCCGGTGGCGATCGGCGACGGCGCGATCATCGGCGCCGGATCGGTCATCACGCGCGACGTCGAAGCCGACGCGCTGGCCGTTACCCGGCCGGAAACATTGACGAAGCAGGGCTGGGCCACGACCTTCCGTGCGATAATGAAGGCACGAAAGGCCGCCAAATGACCGACCGCTATACCGACAAGCCGTTCCTCAAGCTGCTCGACGCCTATGTGCTCGACGCGATCGGCCATCTCGACGAGAAGAGCGATGCCCAGCTGACTGCCGCCGAACCCGCGCTGCGCGAAGCGTTCGGCGGGGACGGCGACTGGCGCGGCATTGTGGTGCAGCGGATGCAGTTCCCGGAAGGGATCGCCGGCGCGATCCGCGAAGTTTGGGAAAAGGGCGCCGTCCGTTTCCGCGAAGAGCAGGGGCATGAGCCCGACCCGTCCGAATTCACTCGGATCTTCAACGACACCAACTTCCCGCACTGACGCGTTGCGCCCGCCCCTAGTTGGAGGGGGCGGGCCGCAGCTGCGCGGAATCGATGTGCCAGCGCAGCTGCGAGGCCGACGCGCCGTCCACGCCATTGACCCGCCGCACGACATAGCTGCCGGTGAAGCGCTGCGCGGTGCCGTCGTCGAGCGTCGCTTCCACGGTTACGGGCACGGTCTGATAGACCGATCCTGCCGCGCCCTCGCTGGGCTGCAGCGCGCCGATCGTCACCTTGGTCGCGCGGGTGTGGGCGAAGCCCTTCTCGAACGCCGCGAAGGTCTGGCCCGGCCGCCCGTCGTCGCCCCATTGCGTCCAGGCGGTGCCATAGTCGCGCGCGTCGATGGCGGCGTAGTAGCGGCGCACGACGTCGGCGGCGGCCTGGCTGCTCCTGGGATCCACGGTGCAGCCCTGTACGGGCTGCCCGTCGCCATCGAGCAGCGCGCAGCTGCGGGCGATCTCGTCCTCGATCATCGCGCAGCTATTGGCGGCATTGCAGGGCGGATGCGTCGCCGGGGATACCTTGATGCAGAGGTTCACCCGCTGCGCCGCCGCTGCCTTGCCGATCTCGGCGTCGCAGCTGCGGGGCGTCAACGCGGTCTCCGTCGCCGTTGCCGAAGGGCTGGGGACGGGCGCGGCCTGCGTCGCGCTCGCGTTCGCCTGCGGCGTTGATCCGCTGTTCTGCGATGGCGCTTCGGCGCGCTCGGCGCCGCCACAGCCCGCGAGCGGCAACAGGAGAACCAACAGCATGAGGTTGCGACGAACCATAGGGGCGACCTTTTCTTGCGATCGGCGAACCGATGATTTTGGACCATGCTTAACGTCGTACGATGCCGTCCAGTAGCAGACCGTGTTCAGCTTGCCGAAACAATGCCCCGTCTAGGCGCGGCCGCCCACCCGCGCTAGGGCTGGGGCAGGAGGACGGATGCCATGTGCGGAATCGTTGGAATCGTGGGCAAGGAAGACGTCGCAGAGCGTCTGTTCGAGGGCCTCAAGCGGCTGGAATATCGGGGCTATGATTCGGCCGGCATCGCGACCGACGTCGACGGCAAGATCGAGCGCCGCCGCGCCTCGGGCAAGCTGGTCAATCTCGGCAAGGAACTCGCCGCCAACCCGCTGCCCGGCACCACCGGCATCGCGCATACCCGCTGGGCGACCCATGGCGGCCCGACCACCAACAACGCGCACCCGCACGCCACCGGCGAAGTGGCGCTCGTCCACAACGGCATCATCGAGAATTTCAAGGCGCTGCGCGAGGAACTGACCGCCCGCGGCCGCACCTTCACCAGCGAGACCGACACCGAAGTCGTCGCGCATCTGGTCAGCGAGAAGGTCGAGGCCGGCATGGCCCCGGCCGATGCGGTGCGCGAGGTGCTGCCGCGCCTCCACGGCGCCTTCGCGCTCGCCATCCTGTTCCGCCAGCATCCGGACCTGCTGATCGGCGCCCGGCTCGGCTCGCCGCTGGTCGTCGGCTATGGCGAGGGCGAGACCTATCTCGGTTCGGACGCGCTGGCGCTGGCGCCGCTCACCCAGCGCATCGCCTATCTCGAAGAGGGCGACTGGGTCGTCATCACCAAGGACGGCGCCGAGATCTTCGACCGCGACAACAACCCCGTCGAGCGGCCGATCACCATCTCGGGCGTTACCGGCGAGCTGATCTCCAAGGGCAACCATCGGCACTATATGCTGAAGGAGATCTACGAGCAGCCGATCGTCGTGGCGCAGACGCTGCGCTCCTACCTTCAGCGCATGGAGGAGAAGATCACGCTGCCGATTCCGGAGTTCGATCTCTCGGCGATCAAGCGCGTGACGATCGTCGCCTGCGGCACCAGCTATTATGCCGGGATGGTGGCGAAATACTGGTTCGAGCAGTTCGCCCGCGTGCCGGTGGACATCGATGTCGCCTCCGAATTCCGCTACCGCGCGCCGGTGATGGAAGAGGGCGGGCTGATGATCGTGATCAGCCAGTCGGGCGAGACGGCGGACACGCTCGCCGCGCTCCGCCACGCCCGCAGCGAGGGGCAGAAGATCGCCGCGGTGGTCAACGTGCCGACCAGCTCGATGGCGCGCGAGGCGGACCTGCTGCTGCCGACCCATGCCGGGCCGGAGATCGGCGTCGCCTCGACCAAGGCGTTCACCTGCCAGCTGGCGGTGCTCGCCGCGCTGGCGGCCAACCTTGCCCGTGCCAAGGGCAAGCTCGACGAGGCCGAGGAACGCCGCATCGTTCGCCATCTGGCGGAGGCGCCGGCCTCGCTCAACGCGGCGCTTGCCTATGACGAATCGATCCAGGCGATGGTGGGCGTGATCGCGGCGGCGCGCGACGTGCTGTATCTCGGCCGCGGCACCGATTATCCGCTGGCGCTGGAAGGCGCGCTGAAGCTGAAGGAAATCAGCTATATCCACGCCGAAGGCTATGCCGCCGGCGAGATGAAGCATGGGCCGATCGCGCTGATCGACGATGCCGTGCCGGTGATCGTGATCGCGCCCTCGGGCCCGCTGTTCGAAAAGACCGTCAGCAACATGCAGGAAGTGCAGGCGCGCGGCGGCAAGGTGGTGCTGATCTCGGATTATGACGGCATCCAGGCGGCAGGTGATGGCTGCATCGCCACCATCACCATGCCGAAGGTCCACCCGCTGATCGCGCCGCTCGTCTATGCGGTGCCGGTGCAGCTGCTCGCCTATCACGTCGCCGTGGCCAAGGGCACCGACGTGGACCAGCCGCGCAACCTCGCCAAGTCGGTCACCGTCGAGTGATGCGCTGGCGTGGCCGGGGTTCGCTCCGGCCACGCCGCCACGTGGCCCCTCGCGCAAGGTCTGTAATTTTGCATCGGATCGGCTAGGCCCTGCACCATGCAAGGCTGGAAACCCGACATTGCCGGAACGCTGGGTCCGAAATATCTGGCCATTGCCGAGGCGATCGCGCGCGATATCGAGGGTGGTGCCCTCCGCCCGGGCGACCGGCTGCCGCCGCAGCGGATGCTGGCCGAACTGCTGGGCGTGGACCTCACCACTATCACCCGCGCCTATGGCGAGGCGCAGCGGCTGGGGCTGATCGAAGGCGATGGCCGGCGCGGCAGCTTCGTGCGCAACCAGGCTGCGCAGCCCCCCGGCATCGCCTATGCCGAGCCCGCCGATGCCGGCATGAACGCCCCGCCCGAAGCCGGCGACCGGCAGCTGGAAAAGGCGTTTGCTGCCTCGGCGGCCAGTCTGCTCGGCAGGGCGGATGGTCCGGCGCCTTTCCACTATCAGCCGCGCGGCGGCATGGGGCTGGCGCGCACGGCCGGTGCGGCGCTGCTGCAGGAGCGCGGCATTCCCGCCCAGGAAGACAGCGTGCTGATCAGCGCCGGCGGGCAGCATGCGCTGCACGCGGTGACTAGCACCGAACTGCGCCCGGGCGACGTGCTGGCGGTCGCCGCGTTCGTCTATCCCGGGCTGCTCGCCGTCGCCCGGCGCTACGGTCTGAAGCTGCGCGTGGTCGCGAGCGACGGCGAGGGCATGCTGCCCGAGGCGCTGGCCCAGGCCTGTGCGGAAGGCGCGGCGGCGGCGTATGTGGTGCCCACCAACGACAACCCGACCACCGCGACGTTGGGCGTCGCCCGGCGCGCGGCGCTGGCTGCGGTGGTCCGCAGCCATGGCATCAAGCTGATCGAGGACGACGCCTATGGGCTGCTCCCCGAACGGCCGCTGCCGCCGCTCGCCGCGCTGGTGCCGGAGCGGTGCTGGCACATCGCCAGCGTCTCCAAGATCCTGTCGCCGGGCCTCCGCGTCGCCTGGATCGCCGCGCCGGACATCGCGGCGGCATGGCGGCTGGCGGCCGATCTGCACGAAACCGCGGTGATGGCACCGCCGCTCAATGTCGCTGTCGTTGCGGACTGGCTCCACGGCGGCAGCTTCGACACGCTGCGCGCAGCGGTGCGGGAGGAGGCGCGGGCGCGACAGGCGATCGCTCGCGCGGTGCTGCGCCCCGGCAGCTTTCACGCGCAGGACGAAGGCTATCATCTGTGGATGCCGCTGCCGGCGGGCGCGAACCCGGCGGAGATCGTCAGCGCGCTCCGGCCCCAAGGACTGGCGGTGGTGGCGGGCGACGCCTTTGCCGTCGCGCCGAGCGCGGCGCCGCCCGCGCTCAGAATTTCGATCGGCGGATCAATGCCGCGCGATCGGCTGGAGCGAGCGCTGCGGCTGCTCGATGCCCTCACCACGCCCGGCGCGACCCGCAAGATCGCGCTCGTCTAGGCGGTTCGGCCGACCCGGCGGGGCGCGATAGAGGGCAGGGTTTGATGCTTTGACACAGCT
Organism: Sphingomonas sp. 22176; assembly: GCF_052045505.1. Classification (NCBI taxonomy): domain Bacteria; kingdom Pseudomonadati; phylum Pseudomonadota; class Alphaproteobacteria; order Sphingomonadales; family Sphingomonadaceae; genus Sphingomonas; species Sphingomonas sp. 22176. Next base: position 78,678 of record NZ_JBQEPL010000006.1, read on the forward strand.
GGGTTACAAAAAGTCGGAATTCAGCCTGCTTGCCGCCCAGTTCCGGCGGTCTATATCGCTCGCACCTGCAGCAAAGAACGATAGAATGACCGCAACCACCCGCCCCCAGGGGCCCAAAGGCCCAAGCCTGCTCGCATCGATCCACGATGTCGGGCCCCGTTCCGAGGGCGCGGTAGACCAGCTTTCGGAGTTGTTCCTGCGGCATATCGGTGCGCCCCGCTATGCGATGCTGGTGGTGCCGGACCATTGGGGCTCGGCCCCGCTGGTCGCCGGCAGCCCCTTCGCCACCCGGCTGCGCGCCTGGGCCGATTCGGGCATCGAGATGTTCCTGCACGGCTGGTTCCACAAGGATGTGGCCGAGCACGCCTCGGCCGGCGCGCGCTTCAAGGCCAAGCACATGACGGCGGGCGAGGGCGAGTTTCTCGGCCTCGATTATGCCACCGCCCGCGACCGGATGGCGCGCGGCCGCGCGCTGGTGGAAGACATTATCGGCCGCCCGGTCACCGGCTTCATCGCGCCGGCTTGGCTCTATGGCGATGGCGCCCGCGAGGCGCTGCGCGACCTGGACTTCGCGCTGGCCGAGGATCATTTCCGCGTCTGGGCACCGCAGCAGCAGGATCGCGTGCTGGCCAAGGGGCCGGTGATCACCTGGGCCAGCCGCAGCAAGAGCCGGATCGCATCCTCGCTGGCAGTGGCGGCGCTGGCCCGCACGCTGATGCCGCGCCGCCCGGCGATGCGGCTGGGCGTGCATCCGGGGGATGTCACCGTACCCGCGCTGCTGACGAGCATCGACAAGACGCTGGGTGCGCTCACCAAGGGCGGCCGCTTCGGCCAATATCGCGAACTGCTGGAGACGCATTGATGCGCATCCTCGACGTCTGCGCCTTCTACAGCCCCTATGGCGGCGGCGTGAAAACCTATGTCCGTCGCAAGATGGAGCTGGGCGCCAAGCTGGGCCACGAGATCATCATCCTCGCCCCCGGCGAACGCGAGGAGATCCTGGAGGAGCGCGACGGCGCGATCCTGGCGACGATCCCGGCGCCCTTGCTGCCGCTCGACCGCCGCTACCGCTATTTCGACGACGAGCCCGCGCTGCACGCCGCGCTGGACCGGTGGCGGCCCGATTTCGTCGAAGCCTCGTCGCCGTGGCGCAGCGCCTCGATGGTCGCGCGCTGGCAGGGTTCGGCGGCGCGCGCGCTGGTGATGCACGCCGATCCGCTGGCGGCCTATGCCTATCGCTGGTTCGGCACGATCGCCAACCGCGAGACGATCGACAAGGGCTTTTCCTCCTTCTGGCAGCATCTCCGCCGGCTCGACGAGGGCTTCGACCAGGTGGTGACGGCGGGGCACGACCTTGCCCGCCGGCTGACCGAAGGCGGTCTCACCAAGGTGGTGACCATCCCGATGGGGGTCGAACCCGGCTATTTCAGTCCCGGCCTGCGCGATGAATCGCTCCGGGCCGAGTTGCTCGCCAGCTGCGGGCTCGCGCCCGAGGCGACGCTGCTGATCGGCGTCGGCCGGCTGGCGGCGGAGAAGCGCTGGCCGATGGTGATCGAGGCGGCCGAGGCGGCGGCGGGGCGGCACCCCATGGGGCTGATCCTGATCGGCACCGGCACCGCGCGCTCCAAGGTGATCACCGCGATCGGACGCAACCCGCACGCCCAGCTGTTCGAGCCGACCAGCAACCGCCAGCAGCTTGCCCGCGTGCTGGCGAGCTCGGACGCGCTGGTCCATGGCTGCGAGGCGGAGACCTTCTGCATGGTCGCCGCCGAGGCGCGCGCGAGCGGCCTGCCGCTGATCGTGCCGAACGAAGGCGGCGCTGCCGATCAGTTCGTCGAAGGGCAGGGGATGCTGTACCAGGCGGCCGATCCGGTAAGCCTGCGCGACGCGCTGACGCACTTCGTCGAGACCACCCCGATGTTCCACCGCATGCGCGCCATCGCCGACGCGCCCGGCACCCGGACGATGGACCAGCATTTCGAGGAACTGTTCGCCAGCTACCAGGCGATGGCATACTCGCGGGCGGCGTGAGGCGCGGCATTCGCAAGGTGGCAATCCCGCGCTGATCAGGGGCGGTTGTCGGTCCAGCACGGCTTCAAGAGCGAAAGGGTCCCGCTGACCCATTGTGAAAGGGGCGTTCCCCTGTTGCTGCTCAGCTCCATCGGCGTGCCGAATTCAGCGCCATATCGGCCGTAGAAGCGGATCGTGTAGCCTTCGCCGTCCATGACCAGGGATTCGGGATCTCCGGGCCTGACGACCGACGGCATCGGAAGTGCGTCCCAACGCGCGACCGCCTCGCGCACGCCGGCGCAGGTACGGCTGGTCGCCCACGTCACGCGCGGAGCGTCTTCGAGGCGGCGGGACGTTCGCCGTAGAATGACGTCTCCGGCAGCTGCTCCCGCTCCGCCTCGTAGAAACTCGACGGTTTCCGACGTGTGGGCAAGCGACGCAGAGATCGAAAGGCTGGCCCAAACATCGTGTGGCAGGTGCTGGCCGGCAGCCGCTTGCAGCAGGAGTGCAACTATCATCTACGCCTCCGGTCCTCGACCAATATCTTGAGAGTAGCGGCCGATCGTAGTCGCTACTCTCAAGATATTGATATCATGCCTTGATGGCGAGACGCTACGCTAGTCGCGGGCAGGCTCCGTCGCCGCCTCCAGCCGCTTCAGGAACTGCGGCAACGGGCAGCGATGCTCGGCGCCCTCGTCGCAGCCTGCGAGCCGCAGCGGGGTCCAGACCGTGCGATCGCGCGCGGCGCGCATGTCGGTGGCGCTCTGAGTGCGGTACCAGAGGCGCACGGCCTGCCCGCCGTTGGGCGCGCGCACCAGCGCGATGGCGATACCGCCGCCCGGCGCGGGGTCGTTGGTCGCGAAGCCCGGCGCCTTGACCGGCACCCCCAGCACCGCCGCCAGCGCCGCGACATTGGTGTCGTGGCCGACCAGCACGTCCAGCTTGGGTGCCGTGGTCGCGGTCAGGTCCTGGGTGATGCGGTCTACCGTCGGCGCCATCTGGAAGGCGGCCATGTAAGGCGGGCGGCTGAACACGTCGAACAGCGCGCCGTGGACCGCCCCCAGCGCCTCCAGCCGCGCCGGGGTCGCGCGGCCCCAGCCGACCTGCGCCGGCGGAAGGCCTTCGAGATATTGGAGCATCAGCACCTGCGCGGTGCCCGACGCGGCGCGGATCGGGCCCTTGAGGTCGATGCCGTGGCCGTCCTCGCTGGGGCGAACCGATGAAGGCTCCGCCGGGCTGCAGGGTGCTGCGGGGCAGGCGAGTACCTGCTCCAGCAGCTTTAGCCCGGCGGCGTGGCGCCGGGTCAGCGCCTCGGCACCGCCGGTATAGCGGTCGATCGACTCCACCGCGCGGCTCGCGTCGAACGCAGCCGGATGGGCGCCCAGCGGCTCGAAGATCGGATCGTTGGTGCCTTCGGGCTTGTGGCCGACCGTGATCCGGCAGCCGGGCGCAAAGCCCGCCGCATAGGCCTCGCCGCTGGCGATCGTGCGCGACGCGCTGTTGGTCCATAGCCGCACCACCGCCGGATCGGGGCAGCCGTTCGCGGCGACCAGCCCGGCGGCGGCGAACCAGCGTCGATCCGCCTTGGCGAGCGCGCGGAGCGCCGCGGCGCCGTGCGGCGTCACCTGCTCGGCCGGCGCGTCCCAGCGCGGCCAGGGCTGGCCGGTGCGCGTGGCGGGCGGCACTTCGCCGTCCAGCGGCGCGCGCACGCCGTGGCGCATCAGCAGCACCAGCCGCTCGATCCGCGGAGACGCAGGGGATGCGGCATGTGCCGCGACGGGCGTGAGCAGAAGCGCCGCGAGGGCGCCAACGGGGGCGAGGAAAGGCGGGGTCATCGCCGCAGTGTAGGCGCGCTGCATGAAGCCTGTGTGACGAAAAAAGAATACCAATCTAACAATTGGTATTACTTCAACAGTTTCCGCCGCTTGGCGTGCGTTGCAGCAAATTTGTCACGCCGAAGTGTCGGATTTGAAACAGAGCATACGCTGAATTGCAGCCGCCTTCGGCTAGCGGCCGCGTCGACCAGCAGGAACAGGCTGGCACCAATATCCAGCGAAGGAAATACCAATGGGACACTGGAACAAGCGCACCGCGCTGCTTCTGGGCGGGGGCATGGTCGCACTCATCGCACAGAATCAGGCATGGGCCGCCACGCCGCGCGAGAACACGGTCGCGGCCTCCGCGTCGGACACCCCTGCCTTGGACAACACGGACGATCAGACGCGCGACGGCGACACGATCGTGGTCACCGGCCAGCGCGCCGCGATCAAGTCCGTGCAGCAGGAGCAGGTGAAGAACGCCTCGCTCGTCACCATCGTCTCGGGCGAGGAACTGCGCGCGCAGCCGCAGCAGAACCTGGCGGACCTGCTCACCCGCCTGCCGGGCGTCAGCTCTTCGGTCGACCAGTCGCGCAACGCCGCCTCGACCGGCGAGGCGCAGTATCTCTCGATCCGCGGGCTCGACACCGCATACAACGCCTATGAGCTGGACGGCGTGCGGCTGGCGCAGACCGATGCGCGCACCCGCGCCATCTCGATGAACCTGCTGTCGCCCTTCGCGCTTTCCGAAGTCCGCGTCGACAAGGCGCCGACCGCGGCGCAGGACGGCGACGCCATCGCCGGCGTGATCGACCTGCGCACCGCCTCGCCCTTCGATTTCGGCGCGCACCATTTCCAGATCCGCGCGCAGGGCCAGATCGCCGGCCGCGCCGCCACCCGCGACCAGGATCCCTGGGGCGGCACGATCGCGCTCGAAACCGCGCAGCAGTTTGGCAATTTCGGGATCTATGCCTCGGGCTATTACGGCAAGAAGAACGTCTTCAGCGAGTCGGTGGCGATCCACAAGGACTATGTGAAGCAGAACGGCAACCTGCCGGGCGCGCTGCGCGACAACCTTGCCAACGCAGTGCCGGTCGGCGTCGAATGGAACATCTTCCAGAACCAGATCGAGCGCTTCGGCGGCACGGTGAACCTGGAATGGCGGGGCGACAGCACCGACCTGTACGCGCGCACCACGTACGGCGAATATCGCCTGAAGGACTGGATGGACCAGACCGCGGCGCGCAGCGTGGGCCTCACCGCCGGCCAGACCAACCCGAACGCCGGGAATCCGCTCGGTTCCAACTATGACAGCGCCGGCTATCTGGCGATGTACGGCCTAGGCGGCACCAACTATTTCCGCACCGAGCACAGCAATCAGCGGCTGTTCTCCACCAAGCTGGGCGGCGAGAGCCGGCTGGGCGACCTGACGCTCGACTATTACGGCGCCTATTCGCGCGGCGCGACCAGCTATCCGCTGCGCATCCAGGCGAAGTGGGGCAGCCCGACCTATATCGGGCCGAACGCCACCGGCCCGGCCTCCTACAAGCTGATCACCAGCCTGGCCGATCGCACCGATCCGCAGGTGCTGCTGAGCGACGGCGCGCGCAACACAATCACCAATCTTGACAATTTCACCCAGTCCTACACCACGGCGCAGTTCGAGGATTCGTGGGAATCGAAGCTCGAGGGCCGGCTGGACGGCACCTGGAAGTTCGGCGATCGCGGGCTCTCCTCGATCCAGGCGGGGGGCAAGTACGAAGCCTCGAAGCGCTATTCGAACAGCCTGGGCGATGACGGCGCGCTGGAATATGACTTCACCGCCAATGATCCCAACACCACCACGCTGACCTCCGTTCCGGGCAAGCGGCTGAACGGCTTCATGAACGGCGTGCAGGTGCCGTTCTATATCCCCGATCACGCCTGGATCGAGGCGCAGAACGCCAAGCTGTCGCTCGCAAAGCTGCCCGGAATCGATCCGGTCAAGCTGGAAGAGAACCGGCTCGACGGCAAGGAGCACCGTGCCAGCGGCTATGTGCTCGCCAACTTCGCGTTCGGCGGCCTGACGATCACCCCGGGCCTGCGCTACGAGCATAACTGGTTTCAGGGCCGCTACTGGCAGGACAACGGCACGACGGCGGGCTTCACCACCAGCGCCCGCAGGTATGACGAGTGGCTGCCGAGCCTGGTCGCTTCCTACCGCCCGGGCGAGAACACCGTGTACCGCTTCTCGGTGCGCAAGAGCTATTCGCGCCCGGCGTTCGATCTGCTGCTCGGGCCGACCAGCGTGACACGCGACGACAGCGGCAAGATCACCTCGATCTTCGTGCCCAACCCCAATCTCGACGCGGTGGAGGCATGGAATGTCGACACCTCGATCGAGCACAAGGGGGCGGGCACCGACCTGTTCTCGGCGGCGCTCTACTATAAGCGCCTGAACCATGTGATGTTCTCGACCGGCTCGACCAATGCGACCGGCGACCTCAATGTGTGGAATGCGCCCAACAGCCAGCTCTCACCCGACGGCGTGGAGATCGACACACTCGATACCAGCGCCAAGGGCAGCGTCTACGGCGTGGAGCTGTTCGCGCGCTACAGCCTGAAGGGGCTGCCGACGGTGCTGGACGGGCTTGGCTTCCAGGCCAATGTCACCCTCCAGCGGGCGGATGCGACGGTGTATGTCTCGAACGGCTATCGCCGCGAGCGGATGCCGGAGGCGCCGCAGGTGATGTTCAACACCGAATTGTTCTGGGTGCATGGCGGCTTCAACGCCGCGCTGAACTACGCCTATACCGGCAACAAGCTGTACGATCTGCGCTCGTCGCAGCCGGACACCTATGTCCAGCCGGTCTCCACGATGAACGCGATCCTCAGCTACGCGTGAACCGGCACCTCACCGCCGGCGTGTCGGTGCAGAATCTGCTGAATTCGCACAGCTACTGGGCGACGGCGGGGGTCGGCAAGGCGCTGCTCTCGGTGGATCGCAAGGGCGGCTATGTCGAGGTGGGCCGCACCTATATGCTCAACCTGTCCTACGCGTTCTGAACAAAAAGGCCGGTCCGCCAAGGGAGGGAAGCGGACCGGCCTGTCATGCGCAAGCAGTACTCTCGTACACGGAAAACAAGTCGGCGCCCCGCAGGGGGATCGGTTGTGGTGCGCCGACTTGTTCCAAATGGCTGGGCCCTGCGTCAGTTCAGGGCTGGCCGATACGCGTTACTGGCGAAGGGAACGGGGGGAAGCGCTTCCGTTCGCGTGCCCTCTAGATAGCCGCACCCGCCGATCCCGGCCATTCGGGGGGAGTCCGATCCGGGTTTTTCCGTAACGCTTTCTCAACGAACCAATCGATTGCAGTCGGCCACCGCCGCCAGCACGGGTGCTGCCCATTCGCGGCGGCAGATCAGCAGGTCGGGCACGCTGGTGCTCGCCTGGTTGTAGACGATCGGCGATCCGTCGATGCGCGAGGCATGCAGCCCCGCCGCCAGCGCGACCGCCACCGGCGCGCAATTGTCCCACTGATGCTGGCCGCCCGAATGGAGGTAGATCTCCGCTTCGCCGCGCACCACCGCCATTGCCTTGGCGCCTGCCGAGCCCATGCCGACATGTACCGCCCCGATCGAACTGCCGACCTCGGCGCAGAGCTGGCTGGCGCGGGTGCGGCTGACCAGCATGCGGGGTGGCTGCTGCGCGGGGGCGAGGGTGGGCGGCGTGTCGCTGGCGAGCGTCACCCCGAGCCGGGGCAGGGCGACCGCGCCCACCGCCGGCGCGCCATCGATGGCGAGCGCGACATGCACCGCCCAGTCCTCGCGCCGCTCGGCGAATTCGCGGGTGCCGTCGAGCGGGTCGATAATCCACACCCGGCTGCGGCCGAGGCGAACGGGATCGTCGGCCGATTCCTCGGAGAGGATCGCATCGTCAGGCCGCGCCGCGCGCAGCCGATCGAGGATCAGCGCATTCGCCTCGGCGTCGCCGCGTGCGCCGCCGGCGCATTCGCCCTGGATGCGGAGCAGCAGCGCGCCGGCTTCCTCGGCAATGGCATGGGCGAGTTGGGCGTCGTTCACAGCATCGGGCTCCATACGCCCATGATCGCCTCGACGATCAGTTCGGCCGCTTCCTCGGGGCTCGTGCGGGTGGTGTCGATGCGGATCTCGGGCGCGCTCGGCGGCTCATAGGGGCTGGAGATGCCGGTGAAATTGGCGATCTCGCCAGCCCGCGCCTTCTTGTAGAGGCCCTTCACGTCGCGGCGCTCGGCCTCTTCGATCGGCGTGTCGACGAAGATCTCGAAGAACTCGCCGGCGGGCAGCAACGCGCGCACCATCGCCCGCTCCGCACGGAACGGCGAGATGAAGGCGGTGAGCACGATCAGGCCGGCATCGGTCATAAGCTTGGCAACCTCGCCGATCCGGCGGATATTTTCCACCCGGTCCTGATCGCTGAAGCCGAGATCGCGGTTGAGCCCGTGGCGGATATTGTCGCCGTCGAGCAGGAAGCTGTGCTTGCCCAGCGCGTGCAGCTTCTTCTCGACCAGATTGGCGATGGTCGACTTGCCCGAGCCGGACAGGCCGGTGAACCACAGCAGACGCGGCTGCTGGCCCTTTTGCTGGGCATGCGCCTCCCGCGTGATCTCCACCGCCTGCCAATGGACATTCTGTGCCCGGCGCAGCGCGAAATCGAGCATGCCGGCGCCGACCGTGGCGTTGGTCAGCTTGTCGATCAGGATGAAGCCGCCGAGATCGTGGCTCTCGGCATAGGGCTCGAACACGATCGCGCGATCGGTGACGACTTCCGCGACGCCGATGTCGTTGAGCGCCAGCGTCTTGGCGGGCGCGCGCGCCATGGTGTTGACGTCGATCGCATATTCGGGCGCGCGGATCACTGCGCTGACCGTCTGGGTGCCGAGCTTGAGCCAATAGGCGCGGCCGGGCAGCAGTTCGGCCGGGTCCATCCAGACGAGGGTCGCCTTGAACTGGTCGGCGGCCTGGGGCGGCGCGTCGGCGGTGGCGATCACGTCGCCGCGCGAGCAATCGACTTCGTCGGCAAGGGTGAGCGTTACCGATTCCCCCGCGACGGCGATGTCCCTGTCGCCGCCCATTGCGACGATGCGGGCCACGGTGCTGGTACGGCCGGAGGGCAGGATGCGCACCGGATCGCCCGGCCGGATCGTGCCGCTGGCGATCATCCCGGCAAAGCCGCGGAAATCCAGGTTCGGACGGTTGACCCATTGCACCGGCATGCGGAACGGCTTGATGCGATCGATGTCGGCGTCGACTTCGACGCTTTCGAGATGGTCGAGCAGTACCGGGCCGGTGAACCAGGGCATCGCCTCGCTGCGCGTGGTGACATTGTCGCCCTGGAAGCCCGAGATCGGAATCGGCGTGAAGTCCTGGATGCCGATCGACTGGGCGAACTCAGCATAGGCATCGACGATGCGCTCGAACACGGCCTGGTCATAGTCGACCAGGTCCATCTTGTTCACCGCCACCACCAGGTGCCGGATGCCGAGCAGATGGGCGAGGAAGCTGTGGCGCTTGGTCTGGGTCAGCACGCCCTTGCGTGCATCGATCAGGATCACCGCAAGGTCGGCGGTCGAGGCGCCTGTGACCATGTTGCGGGTGTACTGCTCGTGCCCGGGGGTATCGGCGACGATGAACTTGCGCTTCTCGGTCGCGAAGAAGCGATAGGCGACGTCGATGGTGATGCCCTGCTCGCGCTCGGCAGCGAGACCGTCGACCAGCAGCGCGAAGTCGATCGCCTGGCCCTGGGTGCCGACGCGCTTGGAGTCATTCTCCAGCGCGGACAACTGGTCTTCGAAGATCTGCTTCGAATCGTAGAGCAGGCGCCCGATCAGCGTCGACTTGCCGTCGTCGACCGAGCCGCAGGTGAGGAAGCGCAGCAGCGACTTGGTCTGGTGCAGTTCGAGATATGCGGAGATGTCGGAGGCGATCAGCGCGTCGGGGCGATAGGCGGTCATCAGAAATACCCCTCCTGCTTCTTCTTCTCCATGCTGGCGGCCTGGTCGTGGTCGATCGCGCGGCCTTGGCGCTCGCTGGTGGTGGTGAGAAGCATTTCCTGGATCACGCTTTCCAGCGTGTCTGCCGTGCTCTCCACTGCGCCGGTCAGCGGATAGCAGCCGAGCGTGCGGAAACGGATCGAGCGTTCGACCGGCACTTCGCCGGAGTGCAGACGGAAGCGCTCGTCATCGACCATCAGCAGCATGCCGTCGCGTTCCACCGTCGGGCGGGGCGCGGCGAAATAGAGCGGCACAATCTCGATGCCCTCGGCGAGGATGTACTGCCAGATGTCGAGCTCGGTCCAGTTGGACAGCGGGAAGACGCGGATGCTCTCACCCTTGGCCTTGCGTGCATTGTAGAGCCGCCACAGCTCGGGGCGCTGGTTCTTGGGGTCCCAGCGGTGGCTGGCAGTGCGGAAGCTGAAGATGCGCTCCTTGGCGCGGCTCTTCTCCTCGTCGCGCCGCGCGCCGCCGAACGCCGCGTCGAAGCCATATTTGTCGAGCGCTTGCTTCAGGCCTTCGGTCTTCCACAAATCGGTGTGTAGGCCGCCATGGTCGAACGGATTGATCCCGCGGGCGATTGCCTCGGGGTTCTGGTGGACGAGCAGCTCCATGCCCGCTGCGGCCGCCGATCGCTCGCGCAGTTCGTACATCGCCTTGAACTTCCAGGTGGTGTCGACATGGAGCAGCGGGAAGGGCGGGGGCGCCGGGTAGAAGGCCTTGCGCGCGAGGTGGAGCATCACCGCGCTGTCCTTGCCGATCGAATAGAGCATCACCGGGCGTTCGGCCTCGGCGACGACTTCGCGCAGGATGTGGATGCTCTCGGCCTCGAGCCGCTGAAGATGGGTCAGCGGGGCGGGCGATGCGGTGGCGGAATCCATGGCGCTCGTTTGCAGCATGGAAGGGCATGTAAAAAGCCCCGGGTGCATGCGCGATCTAGTAAATGTTTAGCGCGGCATACCCGCCCCCGGCCGATCCTGCGGCGGGGGCGGGCAGCGGGTCAGTCGTGGCTCGGCTTGCCGACGCCGGTATATTGCAGGCCAGCGCGCTCGAGCTCGGCCGGCGGATAGATGTTGCGCAGGTCGACCAGCACGGGGCTGTTCAGGCTGTTCTTGATGCGGGTGAGGTCGAGTGCGCGGAATGCATCCCACTCGGTCACGATCACCAGCGCGTCGGAGCCTTCGGCAGCGGCATAGGGGTTTGCGACGAATTCGACGTCGGTCAGCATCTTGGCAGCCTGCTCGACGCCTTCCGGGTCATAGGCCTTCACCGTCGCGCCAGCATCCTGCAGCGCTGCGATGATCGAGAGGCTCGGCGCGTCGCGCATGTCGTCGGTGTTCGGCTTGAAGGTGAGGCCGAGGATGCCGACGGTCTTGCCGCGCACGTCGCCGCCCATCGCCTTGATGACCTTGCGGCCCATCGCGCGCTTGCGGGCATCGTTCACCTGCACTGTCGCCTCGACGATGCGCAGCGGCGTCTCGTTGTCGGCCGCGGTCTTCATCAGCGCCAGCGTATCCTTGGGGAAGCACGAGCCGCCATAGCCAGGACCTGCGTGGAGGAACTTGCCGCCGATACGGTTGTCCATGCCGATGCCGCGCGACACTTCCTGCACGTCCGCGCCCACCTGCTCGCACAGGTCGGCGATCTCGTTGATGAAGGTGATCTTCACCGCGAGGAAGGCGTTCGCCGCGTACTTGATCAGCTCGGAGGTGCGACGGCCGGTGAACAGCACCGGGGCCGACTGGTTGAGCGACAGCGGACGATAGATCTCGCGCATCACTTGGCGGGCGAACTCATCATCGGTGCCGACAACGACGCGGTCGGGGCGCTTGAAGTCCTCGATCGCCGCGCCTTCGCGCAGGAATTCGGGGTTCGAGACGACCTTGGCGCCACTGTTGGGTGCGACCTCGGCGATGATCCGCTCGACTTCGTCGCCGGTGCCGACGGGTACGGTCGACTTGGTGACGATCACGCTCGGCTTGGTCAGATTCTCGGCAATCTCCCGCGCTGCAGCGAAGACATAGGACAGATCGGCATGGCCGTCGCCGCGGCGGCTGGGCGTGCCGACGGCGATGAACACCGCATCGGCATCCTTAACGCCTTCGGCGAGGTCGGTCGTGAACGAGAGGCGGCCCGCCTTCACGTTGCTGGCGACCAGGGCGTCGAGGCCCGGTTCATAGATGGGCATCACATTCTGGTGGAGCAGTTCGATCTTCCGCGCGTCCTTGTCCACGCAGACGACTTCGTGGCCGAAGTCAGAGAAGCAGGCTCCAGATACCAGGCCCACATAGCCCGTGCCGATCATCGCAATGCGCACGATTTTCCCCTGTGCCGAAAGTGCTGTTTCCAGCGGTCCGACAAAGCTCTTAACCGAACCTGCCGCTACCGCAACCCACCGCAGTGCAGCAATTGCGTCAGGCCGTTGGCCGCAAAAGAAAAAGGCCTGCGGGGGCAGGCCTTTTTCCTGGTTAATGTCAGCCGGCTACCTGACGGTGCCGGCTTCCATTGGGTTTAATTCAGAGCGGGCGGATCTCGGTGCCGCCGACGCCATCACGGAAGAAGAGGGTGAAGAAGGTCATTTTTTTTGGCTCCCATTTCTGCGCTGTTCCGCGCAAGTCGTTTCGTTAATGAAAAATTTACTTTCTCGCAATCGGGGATTCTGCGGAGGGCGAAACGTGCGCAATTGTGAAGGTTACCGTTTACCTTTCCTTCAGCCCCCTTCCGTATTGCTCGCGGTTCGAGGGTAGGGGACGCATTCGCGGGGTCGCATCCGTGCCGGCAACCGGCATGAAAACCGGCGAAAGTGCCGGTTTTTGGCTGGTTTCCATATCAGGCAGTGGTTTTTCGTGAAGCGGTCCCTTATTCGATGTTCGGCCGAGCGGTCGGCGGGAGGGCATTCGGTGAGCCAGGGCTTGAACGTTTCGGCATTGTGCCGCGTGACCAATTTCGAGACAGCCCGTCGCATTCTGGGCAAAACTGGCGTGCATTTCGCTGCCGAGGCACTGGCAACGCGAATCGCTGCGGACGCTGCAGGCGTCCAACTGGTCGGCGTCGGCCGTGACCTGATCGAATTCGAGATCGCATCTGCGGATCGCGAAGAGGCTGCGTCTCGCGTTCAGGCACTGCGCCATGCCGTGGATGCGGAGCAGCGGGAGGTGCTGCCCGAGGTGCGGCTGGAATTCGCCATCGGTGCTGCCTGCGCCCCGGTGGAGGAGCGCGACATGCTTCGGCTGCTCGAGGTTGCCGAAATCGCGCTGGAGCGCGCGGGCAATGCCGGCGGCTTCGAACTGATCGATCTGTCGCTCGCCAATCAGGCGGTCGACCGCCTGACGCTCATCGCCGACCTGCCGCGCGCGATCGCGGCGGGGGAACTGTTCCTCAACTACCAACCCAAGATCAACGTTCGTAAGCAGCAGGTGGCGAGCGCCGAGGCGCTGATCCGCTGGCAGCATCCCGAGCGCGGGCTGATCATGCCCGGAGACTTTATCGCCGCGGCCGAAGAGTCCGGCCTGATCGGCCCGCTCACGCTGTGGACGCTGCGCCAGGTGATCGCGGACCAGCGCCGGCTTGCGGCGCTCGGGCATGACATTCCGTTGTTCCTCAACATCTCGGGCATGCTGCTCGCCAACGGCGGCTTCATCGACGAAGTGTGCGGGATCATCACTACCAATTCGGCCGCAAAGCTCGGCTTCGAAATCACCGAGACGGCAGTGATCCGCGATCCTGAAAGCGCGATCCGCCACCTGCAGCGCTTTGCGGACCTTGGCGTAGTGCTGGCGATCGACGATTACGGCGCTGGTCTTTCCTCGCTTGCCTATCTCAAGCAGCTCCCCGCCAAGGAGCTGAAGATCGACAAGATGTTCATCACCCAGCTCACCTCGAGCCATCGCGACCCGCTGATCGTGCGGTCGACGATCGACCTTGCGCACGCGTTGGAGATGGAAGTCACCGCCGAAGGCGTGGAGACGCCAGCGGCGCTTGCTCTTCTGAGCGTGATGGGCTGCGATCTGGTGCAGGGCTATCTGATCTCGCGCCCCGTGCCGTTCCCGGCGCTCTGCTCCTATCTCGGCGAGCAGGACCAACTGGCCGAGACCATGGCCAACCGTCCTGTGTTTCTTCGGTCCGGAAGTTCGTGGACCCGCGCGTGAACCGTGCCGGGCACCTGCTCGCTCGCGCTGTTCCGCTACTCCTGATCTTCGCCTTGCCCGCGCCGCTGTGCGCGCAGCAGTTGCCGTCCGACGTTGCAACGCTGGTGGCGCAGGCGCGCGACCGCATCGTGGATCAATCGGCGGATCCGAAGCCGCTGATCGACCAAATCAACAATGCCGCCGATCGCAGCGCGGATCCTGGCCAGCGCGCGCTCATCCGTGGGACATCGCTTTGGCTGCGTGCGGAAATGCAGCTGCGCGGGGACGACGTGAACGCGGCGCGGGCGTCGCTCGAGGCGGCGCAAAGAGCAGTTGCGCCGATCGCTGCGCCGGTGCGGGTGAAAGGGGATTTGCTGCTCTCGCTGGGCAACCTGTACATGATGCGCGATCAGGCTGCGGAGGCGCTGTCGGCATTTCAGCGCGCCTATCGTATCTTCGAAAAATTGCACGAAGTGCGCAGTCAGGCGCTGGCGCTTCAGTCGATCGGCTCCCTCTATGTTGTCGCTCACGATGACCACCGGGCCGAACGCTATTTCCGGCAGGCGTCGTTGCTTTACGGGGGGGACGACATCCTCTCGCTCAGCCTGCACAACAGCCGCGGCAACGTGCTGCTTGTTCTTGAGCGCTACCGCGAGGCCGATGCCGAATACACTGAAGCCGTGCGCTTGGCTCGGAAGCTCGGCAAACCGGTGCTTGAGGCGCGGATCCTCGACAATTTGGCGCGAAGTCAGATCGAAGCGCGCGATCTGCGTAGTGCGCACGCGACGTTGGATCGCGCTTTTGCCCTCGCTCAGGATGGCGATGCGAGCGGCCTCAAGCGCCTGCTGAAGTCAACTGCCGCCAAGTTGGCAAAGGACGAGGGGAACCTGCAGCGTGCTGCCGTCCTGATTGGGGAGACGTTCGAGGGTATCGACCTGAAGACGACCACCCAGGATTTTCGAACGCCCCATCTGTTCGCGTACCTCATTTACCGCAAGCTCGGCGACGATCGGCTGGCACTGCGGCATCTGGAGGCGCTGAAGCGGCTGAGCGACGAGGCGGCGAAGGTGGCAACCACCAACAGCGCCGCGCTGATGGCCGCCCGGTTCGATTATGCGAACCAGGAACTCACCATCCAGCGGCTCAAGACCGAGCAACTGCAGAAGGCCGCGCATTTCCAGCGCGTGCTGTTCCTCTCGCTCGGCTTTGCCACGCTCGTCGTGATCCTGCTCCTCAGCCTCGGCCTGTTCACCATCCGGCGCAGCCGCAACCAGGTGCGGGCGGCGAACCGTGTGCTCGCCGCAACCAATGCCGCGCTCGAAAAAGCGCTGCGCGCCAAGACCGAGTTCCTGGCCACCACCAGCCACGAGATCCGCACGCCGCTGAACGGCATTCTCGGCATGACCCAGGTGATGCTTGCGGACGACGCCATTGGCGGCGACGTGCGCGAGCGGCTGGAAGTGGTGCAGGGCGCCGGGCTGACGATGCGCGCATTGGTCGACGACATCCTCGATGTCGCCAAGATCGAGAACGGCAACCTCAGCGTCGATCCGGTGCCGATGGATTTCCGCGCGCTCGCCGAGGAGGTCGCCCGGCTGTGGACCGATCCCGCCCGGGCGAAGGGACTGGCGTTCGACGTTCAGCTGGCCGGCGCGCCCGACTGGATCGTCAGCGATCCCGGCCGGCTGCGGCAGTTGCTGTTCAACCTGCTGTCGAACGCGCTCAAATTCACGGCGGCGGGCTCCATCGGCTTGCGGGTGGAGACGGTGCAGGGACCAGCGGATCAGGGCGAGCGCCTGCGGATCGCCGTGTCGGATACCGGCATCGGCATCGCCGCCGACAAGCTCGACGAGATCTTCGAGAGTTTTCGACAGGCCGATTCCAGCACAACGCGGCAGTTCGGCGGTACTGGATTGGGTCTAACCATTTGCCGGAACCTGGCGGAAGCGCTGGGCGGGCAGATCCTGGTGACCAGCACGCCGGGCGTGGGCTCCACCTTCACGATCGACCTGCCGCTGACCCGTGCCGAAGCCCCCGCGGCGCCGCTGGCCTCCGCCGATGCCGGCACCGGCGTGCTGATCCTCGAGCGCAACCCGATCACCCGCGCGATGCTGCGCACCTTGTTTGAGGCCGAAGTTGATCGTGTGCGATTCGCCAAGGACGGCGATGAGGCGCTGCAGTTACTCGAATTGGAGCAGTTCGACGCGCTGGTGATTGACGAAGCGGCACTCGCCACCCCAACGCAGGATCTGGTGGATGCGATCGCTACCCTATGCCGGGCACAGCCCAATCTGTGCACGACCTTGCTGGCGAGCGGCAAGAACGCCGAACAACGTTCGCAATTTCTGGACGCCGGCCTAACACAGGTGATAGAAAAGCCAGTCGCTGGATCGGAATTGGTAGCGGCGGCAGTACCAGCATCCGCGCGCAAAAAGAATATTCTGGGGAACGACCCGCTTGTTTCTCAAGCGGCTTAGGGCGATAATACACCTAGACATGCACAACATGGCCAGAACGCCGGTTTCTGCCCTGAAGGGCCAGCGTCGATGAACATCCTGTTCATCGAGGACGATCCCATGAATCGACGCGTCGTGAAGGATATGCTCGACGTGGCGGGCGCGACGATGGCCGAAGCCGCCTGGGCCGAGGAAGGCCTCGCCCGAATCGACGACGAGACCTTCGACATCATCCTGGTGGATCTGCGCATGCCCGGCACCGACGGGTTCGAGACGATTCGCCAGATTCGCGCGCGTGCCGACGCCAAGGCCGAATTGCCGATCATCGTCGTCACCGCCGACACCGCGCTCGATCTGCGCGAGCGCTGCCTAGCGACCGGCGCCGACGACGTGTTGTTCAAGCCGGTGGCGATGGACGCACTGTTTGATGCGATCGGCCGGGTGCTCGCCAAGCGCGGCGGCGCGATCCTCGCCTGAGCGTCAGTCTTCGGCGATGCGGCTGGTGCGGGCGGTATCGCGCATCGTTACGTAGGTGATCAGCGAGATGCCGATCATCGCCGTGACGTACCAGTAGAAGCCACGCTCCCAGCCTTCCTGCTTGAACCACAGGGCCACTGTAGGCGCGGTGCCCCCGAAGATCGCGTTGGCCAGCGCATAGGGCAGTGCGACGCCCAGCGTGCGGATATGCGCCGGGAACAGCTCCGCCTTCACCACCGCGTTGATCGCGGTGTAGCCGGTGACGATCAGCAGCGCCGCGGTCATCAGCCAGAAGGCCGAGAGGCCGTCGCGCACCCCCTCCATCGCGACGAAGATCGGGTAGGTGCAGCACACGCCCAGCACGCCGAAGCCGATCATCAGCGGCTTGCGGCCGATCCGATCGGACAGCGCGCCCGCCAGCGGCTGGACCAGCATGAACACGAACAGTGCCGCCGCATTCACCTGAGTGGCCGCTGCGTCGGAGAAGCCGGCGGTCTTCTTGAGGAAGGTGATCGGGTAGATCGTATAGGCATAGAAGGCGAGGGTGCCGCCGGCGGTGAGCAGCAGCACCAGCATCGCCTCGCGCGGATGCTGGCGGAACAACGCGAACGCGCCCGAGGCGGCCGTGCGGTCGCGCTTGGCGAAGCTCTCGGTTTCGGCAAGGCGGCGGCGTAGCCAGTAGACCAGCAGCGCGAGTGCGCCGCCGAGGGCGAAGGGCAGGCGCCAACCCCATGCGCGCAGGTTCTCCTCGGGCAGGATCGCCTGCAGCGCGAGCAGCGCCACCAGCGCGGTGAGCTGGCCGGAGATCAGCGTGACATACTGGAAGCTGGAGAAGAAGCCGCGGTGCTTTCGCCCTGCCATTTCGGAGAGATAGGTCGCGCTCGCACCATATTCGCCGCCGAGGGACAGGCCCTGCAGCAGCCGTGCGAGCACCAGCGCGGCGGTTGCCGGCCAGCCGATCGCGCTGTAGCTGGGCGTCGCCGCGATCAGCAGCGAGCCCGCGCACATCAGCGTCACCGACAGGCTCAGCCCCGCCTTGCGGCCGTGGCGATCGCCATAGACACCCATCAGCCAGCCGCCGATCGGACGCATGAAGAAGCCGATCGCGAAAACGATCCAGGCGTTCAGATCCTGCGCGGTGCCGGGGGCGAAGAAATGGGGCGCGAGATAGCTGGCCAGCGCCGCATAGGCATACCAGTCATACCATTCGACGAGGTTGCCGGCCGATCCGCCGAGGATCGAGCGAAGGCGGGTGCCGCGATCAAGCGGAGCATCGGAAAGATCGGCCATCGCTTGCCTGTATAGCAAAGCTCCGCCCGCCGGAAAGGCGCGCACAGGGGGCGGCACGCCGCTCGGCAGGCGGAGTTGCAGTCGCGCGGAAAGCCGTACGCGCGATGCGGAGCCGCCGTTGGGGCTGCGGCTTAGCAGCAAGATGGCGCGGAAAGGTCGCCGGGCGATGTCGCGGCGTGACGCGGTGTTGCGTCAGGTTGCGAGCGGCAGGCGCACCCGGACGCGGCCGCCGGCCCCGCTGGGTCGGTTGACGAGCATCACCTCGCCGCCGTGCAGCTCGACGATCGACCGGACGATGGCGAGGCCCAGGCCGGTGCCGCCCGTCGCGCGATTGCGCGAGCTTTCGCCGCGCACGAAAGGCGCGAACAGATTCTCGGCGCGCGCCAGATCGAAGCCTGGCCCTTCGTCGTCGACATGGATCTCACCGTGTCCGTCGCGGATGCTCCAGCTGATTCGGGCGGAATGGCCGTAGCGAATCGCATTCTCGATCAGGTTGCCGAACAGCCGGCGCAACGCCTGCGTATCGCCGATCAGCACCATGCGCGGCCCGGCCTCCGCTATCACCGGCGTGCCCGCCGCCGACAGATCGTCGGCGAGGCTGTCGATCAGCGTGCCCAGGTCGAGCCGCACCATTTCGCCATGCGTGCGGTCGTCGCGGGTGAAGCGCAGGGTTGCGGCGAGCATCGCGCGCATCTCGCCGATGTCCGCTACCGCGCGTTCGCGAGCGGTCTCGGGCAGCTGCTCGACCCAGAAGGCGAGGCGGGAAAGCGGGGTGCCCAGGTCGTGCGCCATTGCCGCCAGCATCACCGTGCGGTTCTCGGCCTGCTGGAGGATTCGCGTCTGCATCGCTCCCATCGCGCGGCCGAGCTCGCGAATCTCGCGCGGGCCGTCGAGCGGAATCGCTTCGGGTGCGCCCAGCCGGGCGCGCTTCGCTGCCTCCGCCAGCCGCCGGATCGGCCGCGAGATTCGCCGCGCCGCTGCCCAGGCGAGCAGCGACAGGATCACCAGCGTTAGCAGCATCCATTGCAGGATCGCGACTCGCCAGCGGCCGAGCGTCGGCGCGCGGCTGACCGAGGCGACCAGCCAGCCCCTGTCGGTGCGGCGCCCGATCGTGAAGCTGCCATGGATGTCCTGGTCCGGATCGCTGGTCGGCCATTCATAATAGCCTCGCACGTTACCCGCTGGCGCGGGGATCAGCGCCGCGATAGCCTGGTCCCGCTCGGGAAAGGCGCGCTCGTCACCGCGGCCGAACCGATCGCTGTCGGAAAAATAGAGATGGATGGCCTCGCCATGGATGCGCGCCGGCGCTCGGCCGGTGCGCAGGGCATCGGCGACGCGGGCGATCGGCACTGGTCCGTAGCCGGGGGGCGGGCCGTGGAACACCACCGCGAACTGTACCAGCATCACCACCGCAGCCGAGGTGATGGCGAACAGCATCATCGGCACCACGATCGATGCCGGGCGTCCGATCACTTGGTAGCGACCTCCGCGATGAACATATAGCCTTCGTTGCGGATGGTGCGGATCAGCTCGTCCGCGTCCGACCGGGCGAGCTTCTTGCGCAGCCGGCTCATCTGCACGTCGATCGCGCGATCGAAATGTTCGGCATGGGCGCCGCGCGAGTAATCGAGCAGCGCATCGCGGGTCAGCACCCGGCGCGGCCGCTCGACCAGTGCGAGCAGCAGTCGGAACTCGCCGTCCGACAGATTGATCAGCACGTTTTCCGGATCATAGAGCTGGCGCCCCACGGGATCGAGCCGCCACCCGGCGAAGCGCAGATAGCTCCGCTCCAGCGTGCCGGTCGCCGTCGGCACGGCGACCGCGCGGCGCAGGACCGAGCGGACGCGCGCCAGCAGTTCGCGGGGGTTGGCGGGTTTCGCGATATAATCGTCGGCGCCCATTTCTAGCCCGACGATGCGATCGATGTCCTCGCTCAGCACCGAATGGAGAATCACCGCGGGGCCGGCCTGGCGATCCATCGTGCGCAGGATGGAAAGCCCGTCCTCGCCGGGCATCATCAGATCGAGCACCACCAGCGCATAGCTGTTGGCGGCGATGGCTTCGCGCATGCTGGTCGCGTCTTCGGCGGTGTCGACGACATAGCCGTGCTGCACCAGGAAGGCGGCGGTGAGCTCGCGGATGCCGGGGTCGTCATCGACGATGAGGAGGCGCGTTTCGATGTCCAATGCTGGGGCTGACTGCATCATGAAGTGGGTATTGCGACCCGATTCTATCGACCGGGTTGCAGCACTGCAATCTGCTGTAATCCGTGTTTGGCCGCAGCGCGCTATCTATTCTGCGGAAGCGGGCGCGCCACGCACGCTTTTGCTTGAAGAATCGAATGGGCGCTGGTAGGAGGCCCGTTCGACGCCGCACCTATGGTTTCGGCGGCCCCTTGCTATTGAGTTTGATCGGAGCTGTACGACTTTATGCAAATCATCGTTCGCGACAACAACGTCGACCAGGCGCTGCGGGCGCTCAAGAAGAAGCTGCAGCGTGAAGGCGTCTATCGCGAGATGAAGCTGCGCCGTCACTATGAGAAGCCGAGCGAGAAGCGCGCTCGCGAGCGTGCCGCCGCCGTGCGTCGCGCCCGCAAGCTGGAGCGCAAGCGCGTGGAGCGCGACAGCGCCCGTTGAGGCCTGCCCGGCGCGCGTTGAATCAGCGCGCGCCGTCGTTTCTGTTTCCTACATAAACGGGGATGCCTTCCCCGCCGGAGTCCGATCATGTCGGTGACCGCCGTTCCGCTCCAGCCCGTCAAGGGCAGCTACAAGCTATGGATCTGGTTGGGGGTGCTGGCAGCGGTTGCCATCGCCTTCGCGCTGGCCTGGACCGGCACGCGCACGCCGGCCGCGTCACATCTCGATGCCGACGGCTTCATGGCGTGGCACAAGAACCAGCCGGGTATTCAGACCACCCCGTCGGGTCTCCAGTATCAGGTGATAGAGGCCGGTAGCGGCCCCAACCCTGCCGAGCAGGACGGTGTTGTCACCGAAATCCGCGGCGTGCTGCGCAGCGGCAAGGAATTCCAGCCGAAGACGCCGATGCGCTTCCAGATCGGCCAGCCGATGATTCCGGGCTTCACCGAGGGCGTGAAGCTGATGAAGAAGGGCGCCCGCTATCGCTTCTGGCTCCCGCCGAAGCTGGGCTACGGTGCCGAGGGTGGCCAGCAGAACGAGCTGTCCGACCAGGTGCTGATCTTCGACGTCAACATGCAGGAACTGGTGCCTGCCGCGGTCATCCGCCAGATGATGCAGCAACAGCAACAGCAGGGTGGCATGCCGCAGGGCGCAGGCGAAGCGCCCGCGCAGTAAGCAGCTTCCGATTGCAGCGTTTCGAAAAGCCCGCGAGCGACCCTCGCGGGCTTTTTCGTGTGTGCGTTACGCGCCGGTGGCGAGGAAGTGGCGTTCGGTGCCGTCGAGGCAGAGCGCCGTGAGGCGGCCGGTAGCGCTGGCCCCGGTGTCGATCGCGATTCGATTCGGGTGAATCTCGGGTTCGCCGACCACCGTATGGCCGTGGACGACCAGCACCCCGTGGTCCGCGGCACTGCGCAGGAAGGGCGTGCGGATCCAGCGCAGGTCCTGCGGGTCCTGCGCCTCCAGCGCCACCCCGGGGCGGATGCCAGCATGGACGAACAGAACGTCGCCAATCCGCACCGAATCGGGAAGCGCGCGCAGCAGCGTGGCGTGCGCCTCGGGAATCGCTGTCCGGAGCAGTGCCGGTGCCGCCGCCGGCTCGACCAGCAGCGCAATCGGGTCGAGCCCGTAGCTGGTGGCGCATTCCTCGCCGCCGAAATGCAGCCAGCTTTCGAGATCGCGCAGATTGCCGTCGAGCATCGCAACGAGCATCGCTTCGTGATTGCCGCCGAGGATCGTCAGGCTGGGGTCGGTCGCCTGCCGTTCGAGCAGCAGGTCGACCACGCCGCGCGACTCCGGGCCGCGATCGATCAGGTCGCCGAGAAGGATCAGGTGCTCGCGCGGGCGGGGATCGGCCGACCGCTCGGCATCGATCAGTGCCAGCAATTCTTCCAGCAGGTCGCGGCGGCCATGGACGTCGCCGATCGCATAGGCGCGGGTGCCCGCCGGCAGCGCATAGGTCGGCGGATCGGCACTGCGGAACAGCGCGGTGAATCTGTTCACCCGGCGAGACGCAATCCGGCGGCGATGCTCTCGGGCGCGGGCTGGTCCGGCCAGATGCCGCGTGTGTCATAGGCCAGCTTGCCCGCGCGCTCGTCGAGCGGGACCGACTTGAAGAGGTCGTGATCCACCAGCACGATGAAGATCGGGCAGCTTTCGATCGCGCTGTCGATATCGGTCAGCGTCGCGCCCGTGGCGGCGAGGGCAGGGGGCAGCGCCTGGGCATAGGGCTCGACGATGCGGACGCGCGCGCCGTGCCGCTCGGCGAGCGCCTGCGCGACCTTGAGCGCGGGGCTCTCGCGGAAATCGTCGATATTCGCCTTGAAGGCGAGGCCGAGGCACGCGATCGGCGCGCCCGGCAGCCGGGAAATCAGCGCCTCGGCACGGGCGATGGTGTGCGCGACCTTGCCGTCGTTCACTTCGCGCGCGGTGCGGATCAGCGGGCTCTGCTCGGGGTTGGAATGCACCAGGAACCAGGGATCCACCGCGATGCAATGCCCGCCCACGCCGGGGCCGGGCGAGAGGATGTTGACGCGCGGGTGGCGGTTGGCGAGGCGGATGACCTCCCACACATCGACGCCCATGCCCTCGGCCAGGATCGAAAGTTCGTTGGCGAAGGCGATGTTGACGTCGCGGAACGCATTCTCGGTCAGCTTGGTCATCTCGGCCGCCCGCGCGGTGGTGGTGACGCAGGCGCCGCGAACGAAGCGACGGTAGAAGTGCAGCGCCTTGCGCGCGCAGCGCGGGGTGATGCCGCCGATCACCCGGTCGTTCTCGATCAGCTCGACCAGGATGCGGCCGGGCAGCACGCGCTCCGGGCAATAGGCGATAGCGATGTCGGCGCTGCCGCTGCTGTGGCCCGGCACCTTCAGATCGGGACGCAACTGCGAGAGCAGTTCGGCGACCTTCTCGGTGGTGCCGACGGGGGAGGTGGATTCGAGGATCACCACGTCGCCCGCCTTGAGCACCGTCGCGATGCTCGTCGCCGCCTGCAGGACATAGCCGATGTCCGGCGCATGGTTGGCACCGAACGGAGTCGGCACGGCGATGACGAAGATGTCCGCGGGCTCGATCGCCAGTGCTGCGCGCAGATTGCCGCGCGCGACCACGCCGGAGACGAGGCCGTCGAGGTCGATCTCCTCGATATGGACCCGACCGGAGTTCACCGTCTCGACCACATGCGCGTCGACATCGATGCCGAGCACCCGGGCGCCAGTCCGCGCGATCACCGCCGCGGTGGGGAGCCCGATATAGCCGAGGCCGAGCACAGCGACCTTCGGCTCATTGGTGACAAGCATCGCAAACTCCGCGCGAAATCAGGAGCCGCGACCATGGCAGAGAGGCGTTAAAATATCGGAAGGCGGGTCAGGGGAGGTCGAACCCGGCACGGATGATCGCGGCGATCCGCGCGGCGGCATGGCCGTCGCCGAACGGATTGTGCGCGCGCGCCATCGCGGCATGCGCCTGGCGGTCGTCGAGCAGGTGGCAGACCTCCTCCACGATGCGATCGGCATCGGTGCCGACCAGCCGCGCGGTGCCGGCGGTGACGCCTTCCGGCCGCTCGGTGGTCTCGCGCATCACCAGCACCGGCTTGCCCAGCGCGGGCGCTTCTTCCTGCACCCCGCCCGAATCGGTGAGCACCAGATCGGCCATGCCCAGTGCGCGGATGAAGTGCGGATAGTCGAGCGGGTCGATGCGGGCGATGTTGGGCTGGTCGCCCAGCGCCGTGTCCATCACCGCCACCACATTGGGGTTAGGGTGGACCGGGAACAGGATGGCAATGTCCGGCCGCGCCGCGAGCCGGCGCAGCGCATCGGCAATCGCGGCCATGCCGTCGCCGAAATTCTCCCGCCGATGGGTGGTGACCAGCACGATCCGCTTGCCCGCGAAGCGCGCCGCGATCGGGTCCAGCCCGGCGGCGAGCGCAGGCTCTGCTGCGATCCGTTCTTGCGTGGCGAGCAACGCGTCGATCACGGTGTTGCCGGTGACGTGGATGCTCGCCGGGGGCACGTTCTCGTCGCGAAGCGCGTTGGCGGCAGTTTCGGTGGGAGCGAAATGCTGATCCGCGATCGGCGCCACGATTCGTCGGTTCACCTCTTCGGGCCAGGGCTGGTAGATGTCGCCGGAGCGCAAGCCGGCCTCGACATGGCTCACCGGGATCTTGCGATAATAGGCCGCCAGCGCGCCGACCATCGCCGTGGCCGTGTCTCCCTGCACGATCACCCGATCGGGTCGCATCGCGTCCAGCGCGCCGCCGATGCCGGTCAGCAGCCGGACGGTCAGCATATCCAGCGATTGGCCGGGAGTCATCAGATCGAGGTCGATGCCCGGGGTGATGCCGGCAATCGCAAGCACCTGATCGAGCAATCCGCGGTGTTGCGCGGTTACGCAGGTAACGACGTCGAGATCGGGTTCTGCCTGTAGCGCCCGAATCACCGGGAACAGCTTGATGGCTTCGGGACGTGTGCCGAAGACGACGAACAGCTTCTTGTGGGCCTGTGCCATTTTCTCGGTTTAGCCTAGTTGCGTCACCGAACCATTACGGAACCCGTGCGTTTGCCAGCCGCGCGGTGTACCGTTATGCCGCACTGCACCCAAAATTTACCATGAGGGGGGTTATGACGATCAAGCCGCTGCGTAAGGCCGTGTTCCCGATTGCGGGACTCGGTACCCGGTTCCTGCCCGCCACCAAGGCGATGCCCAAGGAGATGCTGCCGGTCGTCGACCGCCCGCTGATCCAGTACGCCGTCGACGAGGCGGTGGAAGCCGGCATCGAACAGATGATCTTCGTCACCGGTCGCGGCAAGTCCGCGCTCGAGGACCATTTCGACATTGCCTATGAGCTGGAAGCGACGATGGCCGCGCGCGGCAAGTCGCTCGAAGTGCTGGACGGCACTCGCCTCAAGCCGGGCAACATCGCCTATGTCCGCCAGCAGGAGCCGATGGGCCTCGGCCATGCCGTGTGGTGCGCCCGCGACATCGTCGGCGACGAGCCCTTCGCGGTGCTGCTCCCCGACGACTTCATGTTCGGCAAGCCCGGCTGCCTCAAGCAGATGGTCGATGCCTATAACAAGGTCGGCGGCAACCTGATCTGCGCCGAGGAAGTGCCCGACGACCAGACCCACCGCTACGGCATCATCACCCCGGGCAGCCAGGACTGCACGCTGACCGAAGTGAAGGGCCTGGTCGAGAAGCCGGCGCCGGGCACCGCGCCGTCGAACCTGTCGGTGATCGGCCGCTACATTCTCCAGCCGGAAGTGATGCGCATCCTGGAGAACCAGGGCAAGGGCGCCGGCGGCGAGATCCAGCTGACCGACGCGATGCAGCGCATGATCGGCGACCAGCCCTTCCACGGCGTGACCTTCCAAGGCACGCGCTACGACTGCGGCGACAAGGCCGGTTTCATCCAGGCGAACCTGGCGGTCGCGCTTTCGCGTCCGGACCTCGAGCCTGCAATCCGCGCCTTTGCCCAGAAGGCGCTGGGCTAAGCTTTTGGGCGGCGCGTCGGACCACCCGGCGCGCCGCCTCAGGCGCGGGCGATGTTCTCGCCTGTCACGCCGGCCTTGCCACAGGCATTGCGGGTATCGATCACGAGCTTCGCGGAGTCCACGAGGCCGGCATAGTCGACCGCATCATGGTCGGTCGCGATCAGCACCGCATCGTAGCCGGCGATCGCGGCTTCGTCCCATGCCACCCCGTGCCGATAGTTGAGCGTCGGGTGCTCGCGCGTGCCGTTGATCTGGGCGACGTGCGGGTCGTGGAAGTCTGCCGTCGCGCCGCGTGCCTCGATCAGCTCCATCAGGCGGAGCGACGGGCTTTCGCGGATGTCGTCGACATTCTTCTTGTAGGCGACCCCCAGCACCAGGATGCGCGCGCCACGCAGGCCGCGGCCGAAGCGGGCGTCGAGCGTGTCGGCTAGCACGCGGATCACATGCTGCGGCATGTCCGCATTGATCTGGCCGGCGAGCTCGATGAAGCGGGTGTGCTGGTTGTACTCGCGCGCCTTCCAGGTGAGGTAGAAGGGGTCGATCGGGATACAGTGTCCCCCCAGGCCCGGCCCGGGATAGAAGGGCATGAAGCCGAACGGCTTGGATTTGGCCGCCTCGATCACTTCCCACACATCGATGTCCATCGCGGTGAAGATCAGCTTGAGCTCGTTGACTAGCGCAATGTTGACCGCGCGGAACACGTTCTCGGTGATCTTCACCGCCTCGGCAGTCGCCGCCGAGGAGACCTGGATCGCCTGGGGCACGATGTGGCGGTAGAGCGCCATCGCTAGCCCGGCCGAGACGGGATCGTCGGCGCCGACGACCTTGGGGATCTTGGTGGTCGAAAAGGTGGGGTTGCCGGGGTCCTCGCGCTCGGGCGAATAGGCGAGGAAGAAGTCCTTGCCGGCGATCAGCCCGTTCTCTTCCAAGATCGGCTGCATCACCTCGCGGGTGGTGCCCGGATAGGTGGTCGATTCGAGGATCACCAGCTGGCCCTTGCGCAGCGTGTGCGCGATCGCACGCGTGGTGTGCTCGACATATTTCAGGTCGGGTTCGAGATGGCGGGTAAGCGGGGTCGGCACGCAGATCAGCAGCACGTCGACTTCGCCCAGCCGATCGAGATCGGCGGTGGCGGCAATGCGTTTCTCGGCGACCAGCGGGGCGATGCGATCGCCCGGGATGTGCTTGATGTAGCTCTCGCCCCGGTTGAGCGCGACGACCTTCTCGGGATCGAGATCGAAGCCGAGGACGGAGCAGCCCGCCTCGCCGAACGCCACCGCTAGCGGCAGGCCGACATAGCCCATGCCGATCACGCCGATCGTCGCCACGCGCGTCTCGATCCGGGTCTGCAGCTTCAGTCCGTGCGCCGGCCACTCGAAGGTCATCTTGTCCGCTCCAATCGGGAGCGGTTCTCATGCACCAGCGCCGGTTTCAGCTTCGATAATGCTCCAGATACCAGCGCACAAAGGCGGCGACGCCGTCTTCCGGGGTGGTGGAGGGCGCATAGCCGGTGAGGCGGCGGAGCAGATCGGACGAGGCTTCGGTCGCCGGCACGTCGCCGGCCTGCATCGGCAGGAAGTTCTTGATCGCGGTGCGGCCCAGCGCCTTCTCCGCCGCGCCGATATAGTCCATCAGCGGGGTCGGACGCCCGGCGCCGATGTTGACGATGCGGAAGGGCGCGGCGGGGGACAGGCTGTCGCCTTCCACCGGCACGGTGCCCGGCACGGCATCGATAAGTCGCACGATCGATTCGGCGAGATCGTCGATGAAGGTGAAGTCCCGCACCATCTCGCCATTATTGTACACGTCGATCGGCTCGCCGGCGAGGACCGCCCGGGTGAACTTGAACAGCGCCATGTCCGGGCGTCCCCAGGGGCCATAGACCGTGAAGAAGCGGAAGAAGGTCATCGGCGTGCGGAACAAATGCGCGTAGCTGTGCCCCATCAGCTCGGTCGCGCCCTTGGTGGCGGCATAGAGGCTCATCGGGGTGGCGGTGCGCTGGGTTTCGCCGAAGGGCATGTCGGTATTGGCGCCATAGACCGAGCTGGTCGAGGCGGCGAGGAAGTGGCGGACCGGATGGTGGCGCGCGAGTTCGAGCAGGTTGAACGTGCCGACGATGTTCGCGCCGATATAGCTGGCCGGCTGCTCGATGCTGAAGCGCACCCCGGCCTGCGCGGCGAGGTGTATCACCACGTCGGGTTGGAACTCCGCCCAGGTGGCGGCGAGGGCTGGCTGGTCCTCGATCGAGAGGCGCGCCACCCGGAAAGTCGGGTGGTTGGACAGCATATCGTTGCGCGCTTCCTTGAGCGCGACGTCATAGTAATCCGAGAAATTGTCGATCCCAAGCACCGTCGCCCCCGCCTGGAGCAGCCGGCTGGCGGTGTGGAAGCCGATGAACCCGGCCGATCCGGTGACGAGCACGCGCGGGGGCTTGGCGTTCGGGTCGGTCATCATGGCTCCTGTGTTGCGGTGTCGGTGCCGCTCCTAGGCCGCTTCTCCTTACCGGAGCGTTCCCGTGCCGCAAGCCGGGCAGCCCGGATCCTTGGGCAGCTGGAGCGTGCGGAAGCGAAGGGCCAGCGCGTCGACCAGCAGCAGCTTGCCGGCGGTATCGTCGCCGAACGGCGTGATCGCGCGGATCACCTCCAGCGCGGCGAGGCTGCCGAGAATGCCGGTGAGCGCCCCCAGCACGCCCTGTTCGGAGCAGCTGACGCCCTCGCGCTCGGGATCCTGGCCGACGAAGCAGCGGTAACACGGCTTGTCCGCCTCCCAGCCGCGGAAGGTGCCGAGCTGGCCCTCGAACTCGGCGACGGCGGAGGAGACGAGCGGCACGCGAGCGGCAAGCGCGGCGTCCGCGACGGCGAGGCGCGTGGCGAAATTGTCGGTGCCGTCGAGGACGACCTCGTGCCCGGCGATCAGCGCAGGTGCGTCCTCGGCGGACAGGCGGCGCGCCTCGACGCGCAGGAACACGTTGGGATTGATCGCGGCGACGCGGGCGGCGGCGGCGTCTGCCTTGCCGGTGCCAATATCGTCGGTGCCGAACAGCACCTGGCGCTGGAGGTTGGAGCGGTCGACCACGTCATCGTCGACGATGGTCAGCCCCCCCACGCCGGCGGCGGCCAGATACTGGATAGCTGGCGCGCCGATGCCGCCGGCGCCGATCACCAGCACCCGCGCGGCCTTGAGCTTCGCCTGACCCGCGCCGCCCACCTCGCGCAGGATGATATGGCGGGCGTAGCGTTCCAGCTCCTCGTCGGAGAGCATCATTTCGGCCAGGTGAAGGTGACGGTCGCGCGGTACCATTGATCGGCGCTGGCCATGCGGGGCAGCAGGTTGCCCCGCGCGGCGCCGGCCACCATTGCGGCGGCATATTGCTCTACCGTCGGGCACTGGATCGCGCGCGGCACGGTCGTGCGGATATTGTCCTGCGCGTCGACCAGCACGGCGACGTCGACGCTCAGCGTCAGCCCCGGCCCGATCGCGACCGGGCATTTGCGCGTGGTCACTTCGTTCGCGACGAAGGCGAGCATGTCAGGCGAAATCTGCGGCTCGGCGCGATAGGGCAGCGGCGCGAGCGACGGCCAGTCGATACGTAGCGGCGTCGACTGCAGCGCGAGGGCGAGGGCTAAGGTGGCGATCATCTCCCAGTCGAGCCGAACCCACCGGCCCCCCGTGCGGTTTCGTCGAGGCTGGTCACTTCGTCCAGATCGGCGCGTTGGACGGGGGCGGGGACCAGCTGGGCGATGCGGTCGCCGCGCGCGATCGGGAAGTCATCGGTGCCAAGATTGGCGAGGATCACCTTGATTTCGCCGCGATAATCGCTGTCGATCGTGCCCGGCGTGTTGAGGCAGGTGATGCCGTGCTTGAGCGCCAGACCCGAGCGCGGGCGGACCTGCACCTCGTAGCCGGCGGGGATTGCCATGGCGAAGCCGGTGGCGACGGCATGGCGCGCTCCGGGGGCGAGCGTCAGGTCCTCGGCAGCGACCACGTCCATGCCCGCAGCACCGTCGGTAGCGTAGCGGGGAAAGGGGAGATTCTCGCCATGGGGCAGGCGCTGGATCGCGATGCGGATCGGCGGCAGCAAGGTCAGCCTTTCGTGGGAAGCGCGGTCGCCAGCCGGGTGGTTGCCGCCAGCACTTCGGGATCGTTGAGCAGATCATGTCCCCGTCCGGGGACGATCCGGAGATCGGTAGCGATGCCGCGAAGTGCAAGGGCCTCGGCATAGGCGCGCGACAGCGCAGGCGGCGTGATCTTGTCGTCGAGGCCGACCAGTACTGCGGCGCGGATGCCCGGCATCACCCCGCCCGCGGTCTTGAGCGGATCGAGGCTGGCAACCGGGGTTGCCCAGGCGGCACCATGGCGCTGCTTCTGCATGCCCTTGCGCCATTCGGGCAGCGCGCAGGGGCAGCCGACCAACACCATCGCGTCGACCAGATCGGGGCGAATGCCGGCAATGTCGGCGGCGATCGCTGCACCGCCCGAATCGCCGACCAGGATCAACCGGGCAGACGCAAAACGGTGGCGCAGGATGCCGAGCGACTCCGCGATCGCATCGATCCGCTCCTGGGTATAGTCGTCGCCGAAACCAAGCCCGGCCTGGCCCGGCGAACGGTTGCCCGCGGCGTCGCCATAGCCCGGCCGCAGCAGCGCGACGGCGGCGCTGTTGGGGATGCTCTGGGTGGCGGCTTCGGCGAAGCGATAGTGGTCGCTGCGCGATTCCGGCCCCCCATCGCCGTGGAGGACGACGATCAGCGTGTGCACGGCGTCGGGCGTCGTGACGCCGAAGTTGCGCGCGTGGAGGTTGAGCGCGGGCTCCAACTTGGCGGCGGTGTGTGTCGTCGCGACGGGCGTGGCGCAGCCGGCGAGCAGTGCAACACCGGCAAAGGCGGGCAGCAGCTTAAAGCGCATCGGCGATCCGTTCGGCGAGGCGGCGGGCGACGTCGGCCTTGGACGCGCGCTCCCAGCTTTCGACGCCGGCGGCGGTGACGAGATGGACGGCATTGGCTTCACCCCCCATCACATCGCCCGAAACGTCGTTGGCGACAATCCAGTCCGCGTTCTTGCGCGTGCGTTTCGCGACGGCATGTTCGATTACTCGTTCGGTTTCCGCCGCGAAGCCCACCACGAGCCGCGGCCGGCGCGCGCTCTGCGCCAGTTCGGCGAGAATATCAGGATTTTGTGTCAGATGCAGGAGGGGCTCTGCATCGCCCTTCTTCAGTTTTTGGGACGCCGCCTCGACATGCCAGTCGGCCACTGCCGCAACCATCACCGCGGCGTCGGCGGGCAGGGCGGTATCCACCGCGGCCGCCATCTCGCGTGCCGTCTCCACGTCGACCCGAATGACGCCCGCCGGCGTGGGCAGCGTCACCGGCCCTGCGACTAGCGTGACCCGCGCACCGAGTGTCGCCAGTGCCCCGGCAATGGCGAAGCCCTGCTTCCCCGAAGAGCGATTGGCGATGTAGCGCACCGGATCGATCGGCTCGTGCGTCGGGCCGGCAGTGACGAGGATATGCTTGCCGGCCAGTCGCTGCTCGACGGGCGAGAGCGCCTGCTGGATCGCGGCGAGGATCGCCTCGGGCTCGGGCAGGCGGCCGGGACCGTACTCCCCACAGGCCATGGGCCCCTCATCGGGCTCCAGCACGGTTACGCCGTCGGCGCGGAGCTGGGCGACGTTGCGGCGGGTCGCGGCGTGGCTCCACATTCGTACGTTCATGGCGGGTGCCGCGAGCACCGGCTTGTCGGTGGCGAGCAGCAGCGTGGTCGCAAGGTCGCTGGCGATGCCACCGGCCATGCGCGCCAGCAGATCGGCGGTAGCAGGCGCGACGACGACGAGATCGGCCTGGCGGCTGAGCTGGATATGGCCCATCTCCGCCTCGTCCTTCAGGTCCCACAGTGTCGTATAGACCTGGTTCTCGGACAATACCGCGAGCGTCATCGGCGTGACGAAATGCTGGCCGCCTTCGGTGAGCACGCAGGTGACCCCGATCCCCGCCTTGCGGCACATGCGGACGAGTTCGCACGCCTTGTAGGCGGCGATGCCCCCGCCGACGATGAGCAGGATGCGCTTCATGGGTTGACCGTTGTAACCGTGATCCGCCGCCTGTCGAGCGCACGGTGCCACAGGTCTGCCAGCGCGTCGGGAACGAACACCAGCCCGACCAGCGCGGCAGGCGCAATCATCAGCGCCCAGTAGAAATTGTCGAGCCGCGCGAAGATGGCGATCACCACGCCGTACGCGACCAGCAGCGCGAACATCCGCAAGCTCAGTGGCTCGTCCCAGCTCGCCCAGCCGAGCAGCGCCAGCACGATCAGCACCGCACCGACCATCACCGGCAGCGCCTGGAGCGCGGTGGAATTGACCAGTGCGCGGAGGAAGAAGCCGGGGCCGTTGAACGCGGACCAGCCCGGCGATGCGGCATCCAGCGGCCCGGTCACGCCGGCCACGGCATGCGCGTGCAGTGCCAGCACGGCGGCGAGGAGCAGCAGCGCCACGCCCCAGCCCAGCGCCTCGCGCCGGCGGCCCTCACCCCAGGCGAAGACCAGCATGACGATCGCGTACAGGGCCGCCGTCTCGCGGATCAGCATGGCGGCAAGGCCGAGCGCGATCGCCTCCAGCGCGCGGCCGGGGCGACGGAGCGCCAGCGAGAGCGCGACGAGCAGCCCGGCCCAAACCTCGTGGAACAGCACCAGCCCCGGCTGGAAAAAGGCCAGCATCGAGACTGCGAGCAGCATCATCATCACCGCGCGCGGGAACAGCCCGTTCAGCGCGACACCGACGCGCGACGCCCAGGCGAAGGCGGTCAGCGCGGCGAGGGCGAGCAGCAGGGCGACGCTCGCCCATCCGGGGATCAGCGCTTCCAGTGCGGCCAGCGCGGGCAGCCGCATGGTGAAGAACGGGCGTAGCGGATAGCCGCCGGCGCGCATCGCGTCGCTCGCCGCAACATAATAGGTGTCGCCGCCCTTCATCGCCGCAACGACACGCTCGTACAGCCCGATATCGGTCATCCGATCGGCCGTGGCGGCAGCGGTATCGCCGTCGCCGGTGAGCGACGGCACCGCCAGCACCGTGAGCGAGGCGAGCAACAGCAGCAGCACCGCCAGCCAGGCAAGCCGCGCGCGACCCCGCGACAGGGCGGCAAAGCGGCTCGGCTGGAGGGTCCAGAGGCGGCGCGTGCGCCCGGTCATTTCAGCAGCAGCGTTCCGGCCACGCCGGCCAACGCGGCGACGATGCTGACCAGCGCATAGCGCCAGCCGCCACCGACGCGCACGACCTGGATCTCGCGCAAGGGCGGCTCGGGCGGCGCGCCGCCCGGGGCCGGGAAGCGGCGTTCGATGTTGCGGACCAGCTCGGGCAGGCGGGCGAGGGTGCGCAGGTCCTCGATCAGCCGATCGGCGACCTTGGCTTCGGGCCCCAGCTCGGTGCGGATCCATTCGCGGACGAACGGTGCCGAGACTTCCCAAAGGTTGATGTCCGGATCGAGCCCGCGCGCGACGCCTTCCACCATCACCATCGTCTTCTGGAGCAGCAGCAGATGCGGCTGCGTCATCATGTCGAAGTCACGGGTGATCGAGAACAGGCCGTCGAGCATGCCGCCGATCGACATTTCCTTCACCGGCAGCCCACGCATCGGCTCACCCACGGCACGGAGCGCCGTGGCGAACTCGGCGACATTATGGTGGGCGGGGACATAGCCCGCTTCGAAATGGATCTCGGCGACGCGCTTATAGTCGCCGGTGATCAGGCCGTAGAGGATCTCTGCGAGCCACACCCGCGCACGGCGGTCGATCCGGCCCATGATGCCGAAATCGATGGCGGCGATGCGGCCGTCGGGCAGGGCGAACAGATTGCCCTGATGCATGTCTGCATGGAAAAAGCCCTCGGCGATCGCCTGGCGCAGGAACGCCTTGATCAGCTTGCCCGCGAGGCCCGGCATATCGTGCCCGGCGCGGACCAGCGCGTCGCGGTCGCTCAGCTTGATGCCGTCGATCCACTCCAGCGTCAGCACCTTGCCGGTGGTGCGCTGCCAGTCGATCTGGGGCACCATGAAATCCGGCTCGGCGATCATCGCCTCGGCGAGTTCGGAGGCAGAGGCGGCCTCGCGGCGAAAGTCGAGTTCGCGCACCGTCCAGCGCTTGAAGCTTTCGATCACCAGCCGCGGGCGCAGGCGGCGCGCTTCGCCGCCATAGGCCTCGAGCTGGGCGGCGGCCCATTCATAGGTGTCGATCGCGCGAGCAAAGTCGGTTTCGATGCCCGGGCGCAGCACCTTCACCGCCACGCGGCGGCCGTCGGTGGTCACCGCGCGGTGGACCTGGGCGATCGAGGCGGCGCCGATCGGCTTTTCCTCCACTTCCGCGAACATCGCGGAGAGCGGGCGGCCATAGCTGGTTTCGATCCGCTCGCGGATGATGTCGAAGGGGACGGGCGGCAGCGCGTCCTGCAGGCGCAGCAGGTCGTGCGCGGCTTCCTCGCCGACCAAGTCAGGGCGGGTGGCGAGCGTCTGGCCGAGCTTGATCGCGGCGGGGCCGATCGCCTGGAAGGCATCGGCATAGGCGGGGACGGCCGGCACCCGGGCGCCCAGCCGGGCGATGCGCGCGAGGCGGCGGACCGGACGCGGGGTGTTGGGGTCGCGTTCGATGCCGCGCAGTGCGCCGTGGCGGGCGAGGATGCGGCCCCACTTGAGCAGACGCCAGAGATGAACGGCGGGCGCGGTCATGCCCAGATCCTCCCCGGGGAGGATCGAACGGGGGCTTGCATCAAATCTTCCAGCCGCTGTGGATCGCGACGAGCCCGCCGAGCAGCGGCTCCACCTTGGTCTGCCGGAAGCCGGCCTCGGCGATCATCCGCTCGAAGCTGGGCATGTCGGGGAAGCGGCGGATCGATTCGATCAGGTAGCGATAGCTGTCCTCGTCCTGCGCGAGCAGCTTGCCCAGCTTCGGCACCAGCTTGTGCGAATAGGCGTCGTACAGTTCGGCGAAGCCCGGCCACTGGGTGGTCGAGAATTCCAGCACGAAGAAGCGGCCGCCGCGCTTCAGCACGCGGTGCGCCTCGCGGAGCGCCTTGGGAATGTCGGTCACGTTCCGGATGCCGAACGCGATCGTATAGGCATCGAAGAAGCGATCGGGGAATTGTAGTGTCTCGGCATTGGCCTCGGTCCACACCAGCCCATCGATGCCGCGCTGGGCGGCGCGCTCGACGCCGACGCTCAGCATTTCCGGATTGATGTCGGCAACCGTGATCGCAGCGCCCGTCTCGGCCATGCGGAAGGCGATGTCGCCGGTGCCGCCGGCCATGTCGAGGATGTGCTCGCCCGCGCGCGGCTTCACCCGGCGGACGAAGCGGTCCTTCCACAGCCGGTGCATGCCGCCCGACATAGCGTCGTTCATCAGGTCGTATTTGCTGGCGACATTCGAGAACACCTCGCCGACGCGGCGGGTCTTGTCCTCAGGGGCGATGTCTTCGTAACCGAAGGAGACGGTATCGGGCATGGGGGTGCCTTAGCCGCAGGTGACGGCCAAACCAAGAGGGCTGAGGGGCAGGTGACATTCCGCTCCGCACTTCCTAGCTGTAGGGCCAGATGCCTGAGCTTCCCGAAGTAGAAACCACCGTTCGCGGCCTGGCCCCCGTGCTGGAGGGGCAGCGTGTCGAGCGCGTGCTGCTGAATCGCGCGGACCTGCGCCGCCCGTTCCCGGTCGATCTGGGCCAGCGGTTGACCGGGGCGACCGTCACCGGCCTGTCCCGCCGCGCGAAATATGGCCTTATATATACGGACCGCGAGGACACCTTGGTCTTCCACCTCGGCATGTCCGGCCGCTGGCGGATCGATCCGGCGGAGCTGGGCAAGCACGACCATGTCGTGATCGAGACGGCGCGGCACCGGCTGGCGCTCAACGATCCCCGGCGATTCGGCTCCATGGATCTGGTGCCCACGCCCGAACTGGCGGAATGGCCGGCCTTCAAGGCTCTCGGGCCGGAGCCCTTGGGGCCGGACTTCACCGCGGCGCATCTGGTGGCGGCTTTCGCGGACCGAATCGCGCCGGTGAAGGCGCTGCTGCTCGACCAGCGAATCGTCGCGGGGCTCGGCAATATCTATGTGTGCGAGGCGCTGTTCCTCGCCGGCATCGCGCCGACCAAGCCGGCGGGGTCGATCGGCAGGGCCAAGCTCGAGAAACTGGTCGAGGCTGTGCGCGAGGTGCTGGCGGCGGCGATTCGCGCCGGCGGCTCCACCTTGCGCGATTATGCACGGCCCGACGGCGAGCTCGGCTATTTCGCCAAGGAGTGGCGGGTCTATGGACGGGAAGGCGAGCCGTGCAGCTGCGGCCGCCTCGTGCAGCGCCGCGTGGATTCCGGGCGTTCCACCTTCTATTGTGGAAAATGCCAGCGCTGAAATGGTTGACCCGAATCGCTGTAGACGATAAAGGGCCCGTCTTTCCGGCGTGGGCTCGCTTCCGCGCCTCACCCATTTCGAGCAGGAACAAGACCGAATGGCGAATACGCCGCAAGCGAAGAAGCGCATCCGTCGCAACGACCGCCGCGCCGAGATCAACGGTGCACGCGTCGGCCGCATCCGTACCTTCGTCAAGAAGGTCGAAGCTGCGCTGACCGCCGGCGACAAGGCCGCTGCCACCGAAGCGCTCGCCGCTGCGCAGCCGGAAATCGCACGGGGCGTCGCCAAGGGCGTGCTCCACAAGAACACGGCAGCGCGGAAGTTCTCGCGCCTCAACAAGCGTCTTCAAGCGCTCGCTTAACCGTAACCATTCGGTAACGAAAAGCCCTGCCGGACCCTGTCCGGCGGGGTTTTTCGCGTTTGCGCTGCCAAGAATTGGTTAATTTTTGGGCAAGGCGAGTGAATCGCGCAAATGCGCGAGTCGACCCGATTCGGGCTGCAATGACTCCGGCTTTGTCTTAGTAACTATCGGGAATAGTTGAGTAATTTCGATACCCTCACGGTTTTCCTAGGGTTCGGGCTGTCAACAAAACTATTTCAGAAAGTTTACATGGGAAGCCCTTGCTCGACTCAGTTCGAGCTTCCTACAACAAGTCTCCCGGCCACGTTGCTGGCTGGGGACAACGAGCTCATCGCGCGTCTCCGGGGGCATGACCGGCTGCGATGGGCCTCATGATCGACAATGGTTTTTGAACGCGGGAATCGTGATTCCCGCGAAGGAAGGGTGCGTCAGAGTGACTCAGGTTCAACCGCTGGAACGTGAGGAAGGCCGCGACGTCGCCAAGGCATGGGCGCATGTGCGCACCAACCTGCGCCGCTCGGCCGGCCAGCGGCTGTTCGACCAGTGGCTGAAGCCGGTGGTCCTGATCGAGGGTAGCGATTCGCTCGCCGTGCGTCTGGGCCTGCCGTCGCCGTTCCTCACCCAGTGGGTGAAGAATCACTATGGCGAGCGGCTGCTGCTCGAATTCCGCGCGGTGCTGCCGAACGTGCGCAGCGTCACGCTGGAGACGTTGCAGGACGCCGATCAGCGCGTGCTCAGCGCCGCGCCGGCGCCCGCGCCGCGAAAGGAAACGCTGGTCGAGCCGGCCGAGCGCCCGTCGTTCGATCCGCGCTTCACCTTCGATCGATTCGTGGTGAGCACGACCAACCGCGTCGCCTTCAACGCCGCGCGCACCGTTGCGCAGCCGGGCGTGCCGATGTTCAGCCCGCTCTACCTCCACGCCGGCACCGGCCAGGGCAAGACGCACCTGATGCACGCCATCGGCCACGCCTTCCTCGAGGCGAATCCGGGCGCGACGGCGATCTATTCGACCGGCGAACGCTTTATGTTCGAATTCGTGCAGGCGCTGCGCAACAAGGACACGCTGGCGTTCAAGACCCGGCTGCGCTCAGTCGACCTGCTGATGATCGACGATCTGCAGTTCATCGGCGGCAAGGACGCGACCCAGGAAGAATTCTTCCACACGGTCAACGAGTTCATGGGCGCCGGCAAGCGCCTGGTGATCGCCGCCGACCGCGCGCCCCAGGCGCTGGAAGGCTTCGAACCGCGCCTCGTCGGCCGTCTCGGCGCCGGGCTGGTGGCGGACATCAAGCCCGCCGAGCTGGACCTTCGCCGCGCGATCGTCGAGCGCAAGCTGAAGGATATGCCGGCGGTGGACATGCCGGTAGAGGTCGCCGACCTGCTGGCTGCGCGAATCACCACCAATGTCCGCGAGCTCGAAGGCGCGCTGAACCGCCTGGTCGCCTATGCCAGCCTGTCGAACGAATCGATCACCATCGATTTCGCGACCAGCGTGCTCGGCGAAGTGCTGCGCACCAGCCAGCGTCGCATCACGATCGACGAGATCCAGCGTGCGGTTTCGACCCATTTCGAGGTCAAGCAGCTCGACCTGATCTCGGCACGCCGCGCGGTGGCGATCGCCCGCCCGCGCCAGATCGCAATGTATCTTGCCAAGCGGCTGACGACCCGTTCGCTGCCCGAGATCGGCCGCAAGTTCGGCAACCGCGACCACTCGACGGTGATCCATGCGGTCAAGCGGATCGAGGATCTGCGCAGCAAGGACGTCGAGATCGACGGCGCCGTCCGCGCGCTGATGCGCACCCTGGAGGGGTGAGCCCGGTGATTCGCCCCGCCGTCGGCGAAGACGGCGCGGCGATCTGGGCGATCCTGGAGCCGGTGATTCGCGCCGGCGAAACCTATGCGCTGGACCGCGACATGCCGCGCGAGACGGCCCTGGCCTATTGGCTGGGGTCTGATCGCGCGAGCTTCGTGGCGGAATGCGAAGGGCGGGTGCTCGGCACCTATTATCTGCGCGCCAATCAGGCGGGCGGCGGCGCGCATGTTGCGAATTGCGGCTATGCGACGCACTCCGATGCCCGCGGCCGGGGAATCGCCCGCGCCATGGCCGAGCACAGCTTCGCCGAAGCGCGGGCGCGGGGTTTTCGCGCGATGCAGTTCAATTTCGTGGTCTCCAGCAACGCGCCCGCGGTGCGGCTCTGGCACAAACTCGGCTTCGAGACGGTCGGGCGGGTGCCCGAAGGGTTCGACCATCCGGAATGCGGACTCGTCGATGCGCTCGTGCTGTATCGGCGGCTTTGACGGCAGGAAAAACCGCGGACCGTTCAATAGTCGCGACAATTCGCGGCAGGCGCAGGTGCTCAGGTCAAAGTCGTCGCCTAGCATGGGGCGTACGAAGGAGATCCCGATGCTGCTGTCTCTATTGACGGTTGCGAGCCTATCCACTGCCGCTGCGTTACCGCCAGGCGCGCCGCAAGCGGGGCAGTGCTGGTTCGATGCGATGTCCGAAGCGCAGAAGCGCGACCTCGTCTATGGCTACATACAGGTCAAGAAGACGCGCGGGGATGTGGCTGCGAGCGCGTGGGCGAAGCAGCAGCGTGCGGCCTATATGGCGGCGGCCGAGAAGGCGGGGACTTGCCGCACGGCTGACAAAGCCCCGGCGCCCGAGCAGGAAGCCCGCGCGGCATCCGCGACCAAGAAAGGCGATGAGTCCTGCAAGCGCCTCGAGCTAGAAAATGTGAATGTGCCCAATCCCGGCGGCTCGATGGGCTATGCGCTGATCTACGTCTGCAAGGACTGAGCACTTCCCTTTGAGGCTGGCGGCGAACGCCGCCCTTGCGCGTTGCGCTCTCGATAGGGAGCCCAATGCTATGACACAAAACGACGAACAGTGGATGCGGATGGCGATCGAGGTTGCGCGGTCGAAGGGATCGGATCCTTCCACCTCGCCGCTCGGCTGCGTGATCGTACTCGACGGCAAGGTGCTCGCGGCCGAGCGCAACCAGACACACGAGCTGCCCGATGCCACCGCCCATGCCGAGATGATGGCGATTCGCCGCGCCTGCGAGAGCACGGGTGAACTGGAGCTGCGCGGGGCGACGCTCTACTCGACGCTGCAGCCCTGCGGAATGTGCACCATGGCGTCGATCTGGTCGAAGGTCGGGCGGGTGGTCTACGGCGCCGGGCGCGACGACGTGCATGCGATGTATTTCGAGGCGCGGCACGTCGATACGTTGAGCTTCATCGGCGACGCCTATCGCGACGACATCGTGATCGAGGGCGGCTGCCTCGCCGCCGAATGCGCGACGCTTTATTATCCCCCCGATGCCGAACTGCCGGTGGAGGAACAGGCCAACCTCTAGCGAAGCAGCCCTGCGAGGATGGCGAGCGCGCCCAGTGCCGCGGCGCCGCGGGCGAGGCGGACATCATAGGTCAGCCCGAGCAGGACGAGTACGGCACTGAACGGCAGCACGCCGCACCAGGTCACCAGCGCGGTCGGCCAATCGGACGCGGCGAGCGTGGCGGCGAGGGCTGCCAGCAGCAGCGCCGCGCCGCCGATCCGCAACCGCGCCGGCGGCACGTGGCGTTCCCATGCGCCCAGCAAGGCGGGCGCATGGCGGGGCATGGCCGCGGCGAGCGCGAACATGCCGAGCAGGGTCAGTCCGGCGGCGATCATGCGAGCTGCTCGCGGGTACGACGGCGCGTCGGCTTGGGCCGGGGGCGCCACTGGCGCATGCCGATCCAGCCGAAGCCCGCAGCGGCGGCGAGCAGGGTGAGGCTCACGCTCGCCTGCACGCTGTCCGCAAAGGCACCGCCGGGAAGTGCGGCGGCTGCGCAGCCCAGCGCGAGCAGTGTCATGAGCAGCGGCCAGCTCCGCTTCGGTGCGAGCACGGCGCCGAGCACCAGGGATGCGGCGGCGCTCCACAGCGCCACCGACACTTCGGCACCGGCGCGATCGGCCATGCCCAGCGGCAGCAGCCGGTTGGCCAGCAGGAAGGCGACGCAGCCGATCGGCACGCCCGCCAGCACGCCGGCATTGAGCCGCTCGACGATGCGGTTGCCGAGGGACAGGGGCGCGCGTTCGCGGCGCTTGACCACCCACAGCACCATGCCGCTCGCCACCGCCAGCGTCAGCATCGCGCCGCAGAGGAAGTAGAGCCAGCGCGTCGCCAAGGGCGCGAAGCGGGCGAGGTGGAGGCCATAGGCCACGCCATAGGTCTGGAGGGCCGGGCGATTCTCGGTGAAGTCGGCGAGGACGCGCCCGTTGGTGCCGTCGAAGCTTACCGCGCCGGCGGCATAGGCGATCTGGCGGGCATCGTCGCGGAACATGGTGACCACCGCGGCGGCATCGCCCGGATGCGCGATCGTCACCCGGCCCACCGGCTTGCCGAGGCGCCGCTCGGCCTCCGCAAGCATCGGTGCAAGCGGGGCGAGCGGCGCGGGTTTGCTCGCGGCCGGGCGGTCGATCTGGCCTGGCTGGAAAGCCTGGAACATCGCCGCCATGTCCTTCCCGTAATTGGCGCTGATCGCCCAGGGCATGTTGAGCGTCGCCAGCGTCAGCAGGCCGGTGAAGCTGATCATGATGTGGAAGGGCAGGGCAAGCACGCCCACCGCATTGTGCCCGTCGAGCCAGGAACGCTGGCCCTTGGCCGGGCGGAAGGTGAAGAAGTCCTTGAAGATTCGGCGGTGCGCGACGATCCCGGTGATCAGCCCGAGCAGCAGCACCAGCGCCGCCAGCGAGGCGAGCAGCCGGCCCCAGGGGAAGGGCAGCTGCAGCTCGAAATGGAGCCGGTAGAAGAACTCACCGCCCAGCGTCTCGCGCGGGGCGGGCGCGCCGGAGACGGGATCGAGCGCGCGATAGACGAAGCCGGTGCCGGGATCATAGGTCGCCTCGACCGTGTTCATCCGATCGTTGGGCAAGGTGAGATACCAGCCAAACGAGTTGGGCGCGTTCTTTGAGAGCCAGCGGGTCGCGGCGGTCAGCGCTGTGGCGCGGTCGGCCGTCGCGATGGTTTCGGGGCGCATCCAGCGGCCGATCTCTGGCTTGAACACGCTGAGCGTGCCGCCCAGGCACATCACGAACAGCACCCAGCCGAGCAGCAGCCCGGTCCAGCCATGCAGCCACGCCATCGCCTGGCGGGCGCCGTCGCGCACCGCGCTCATGCCGCGGGCATCCCGGCCGCCCAGGCGATGCCCGCCAGCAGCGCGGCGGCGGCGAGGATGCCGCCCAGCGCGCGCAAGGGTCCGGGCGCGAGAAAGGCCCAGATCGTCGCCACGGGCGCGACGAGGAAGGCGAGCATCGTCGCCGGCACGATCGCGTCAAGCCGGGGCAGGGGCAGGGTGCGCGCCGCCGCCGCGGCGAAGCACGCCGCGACCAGATAGGCGCCCAGGCTACCGGCCACCGCGCGCGTCGCGATGTTCGCTCGATAGCCCCAGCCTCTGCGGAGATGCGCCCCCATGGCCAGTCTCAGTAGCTGAAGCTGATGCTGCCGAGCACGCTGCGCGGCGGTGCGTAGAAGGCCTGGCCCCACATCACGCTGCCCAGATAGCTGCTGTCGGTCACGTTGCGGACGTTGATCGCGGCGCGGACGTGATCGACCAGGCGGATGCTCGCCATCAGGTCAAGCACGGCATAGTCCTTCTGCGTTACGGTGAAGTCCGGGCTGCGGACCGTGTTCTGCCAGCGCAGCTGGGCACCCATCTTCAGGTCGTGCAGCTCGGGCACGGTGTAGGTGGTGGCGAGCTTGAGGCTCTTGGTGGGGATGAAGACGCGGGCGGGATTGCCCGCATTGTCCTCGATCTCGAGACCGGTATAGCCGCCGCTGATCGTCCAGTTGTCGGTCACCTTGCCGGCCAGCTCGATCTCGAAGCCGCGCGAGGTGGTGTCGAGGCCGGTGTAGAAATAGGTGCCGTTCTGGCCCGGGTCCCCGGGGGCGAACACGCCAGCATAGGTGGCGAGGTTCTTCTGCTTGGCGCGGAACAGCGAGGCGGTGGCGTAGAGCCGGCCGCCGAACCATTCGGTCTTGAGCCCGCCCTCGATGCTGGTGCCGGTCACCGGATCGAGGCGGCGCCCCGTCCGGTCCACCTCGATCTGCGGATTGAAGATGTCGGTATAGCTTGCGTAGAACGAGACGTTCTTGGTCAGGTCGTAGGTCAGGCCGGCATAGGGGCTGACGCGGCTGTTCTTGCGATACTGGTCGGCGCCGTAGGAGATGCCGCTCGACTTGAGCCAGGTCGCGCTGCCGCCGACCACCGCCTTCAGCCGATCGGTGACGTTGAGGTGCGCGGCACCATAGGCGCGGGTTACTTCGGTGCGGCTGTCGGCCTGGAGCGTGATCGGGCCGGTGCCGGGATCGGTGATCACCGCGCTCGAAAGGTTGGGCACCGCGGGATAGGCGACATAGCTCTTGCCTTCGCCCTCCCACTGGCGGTTGTCGAGCCGGCCGGTCGAGACGCCGAACGCCAGCTGGTGCTCGCGCCCGAACAGGTGGAGCGGGCCCGAGGCGGTGAAGTCGCCGAGATACTGGTCGGTCTCCGACGGATAGGCGCCGACCTGGCCCGAGATGCCGAGGCCGGTCGTCTTGTCGGGCAGGTTGAAGGCATAGAGCAGCCGCGCCTGCTGCTTGTTGTTGCTGTAGGTGAACACGCCCTTGGCCTGCCAGCCCTTGCCCAGATCATAAGCGAGCTCGCCGAAGGCGCGCTGATCGGTGGTGTCCCAATAGGTCCAGGGCGCAGAGGTGGTCGCCGAGCGCGCATAGGGGATGCGGCTGCCATCGGTATAGGTGAGCGGCAGCGCGCCCCACAGCACGCCGTCGGCATCATTGTCCTGCCGGGTGTAGCCGACCGTGGCGGTGAGCTGCGGGGTGATCTTCCAGTCGGCGATCAGGCCGTACACGTTGCGGTTGACGTGGTTGTAGTCGAGATAGCTGTCGCGCTGCTCGTGCGCATAGATCGCGCGGACGCCCACCGTGTCGGTTACCGGCACCGAGATGTCCGCATCGCCGCGCCAGCGGTTCCACGAGCCGACCTGCGCCGTCGCGGTCGCCTGCAGCGTGTCGGTGGGGCGCTTGCGGACATAGTTGATCGTGGCGGACGGGTTGCCCACGCCGGTCATCAGCGCATTGGCGCCGCGGATCGCCTCCACCCGCTCGAACAGCGCGGTATCGATATCGCCATATTGGA
The DNA here is from genome assembly GCF_052045505.1 of Sphingomonas sp. 22176. Classification (NCBI taxonomy): domain Bacteria; kingdom Pseudomonadati; phylum Pseudomonadota; class Alphaproteobacteria; order Sphingomonadales; family Sphingomonadaceae; genus Sphingomonas; species Sphingomonas sp. 22176. The sequence continues at coordinate 122,405 of NZ_JBQEPL010000006.1, forward strand.
TGCCATTGGGCAGCGGCAGGCCGATGCCGTCGACCTGGAAGCTGTTAATGTCGAAGCCGCGCGAGTTGTAATAGGTCCGGTCGCTCTCGACGCGCTCGACATTGATGCCGACGGTCTGGTCGAGCAGGTCGTTGATATTGGTGAGCTGGAAATCCCGGATCCGCGCCTGATCGATGATCGTGATCGACTGCGGCGTCTCCCGCGGGGTGAGGGTCAGGCCGGTGGCGCTCTGCGAGGGCTGCGCCGCCACGCCGGTCACCACGATCTGGTTCTGCTGGTCGTCACCGTCCGCGGGACCGTCCGTTCCCGCGATGGCAATGCCGGGCAGGGCGAACAGCGCGGTGGTGAGCAAGACGGTGCGAAGCGACAGGTGCATGATCCGGCAAATCCCTTTGGGTCTCGTTATCTGGCCGAGCCTTTAGGGATGCTGTGTATTGCGAGTCAATCGCATTATCAAATTTGGTGTCGGAATCGCTCTCAGCGCAGGCCGCGGGCGATCCGCAGCACGTAGCTGATCACCTCGGCCACCGCGGCGTAATGCTCCACCGGGATCGGCTGGTCGAGTTCCGCGCTGGCGTAGAGCGCGCGGGCGAGGGGGCGGTTCTCGACTAGCGGAATGTTGTGCTCCGTCGCGATCTCGCGGATCTTGAGCGCGATCGTGTCGACGCCCTTGGCTACCACCACCGGCGCGCCCATGCTGCCATGGTCGTACTGGAGCGCGATGGCATAGTGGGTCGGGTTGGTGATGACGACGCTGGCCTTGGGGACGTTGGACATCATGCGGCTGCGCGAGCGCTGCATCTGCATGCTGCGAATCTTGGCCTTGATCTTCGGGTCGCCCTCGCTCTGCTTGTACTCGTCCTTCACTTCCTGAAGGCTCATCCGCATGCGCTTCATGAACGAACGGCGCTGCCAGACGAAGTCGAACAGCGCGAGCGCGCCGACCAGCGTCGCGATCGGGCGGAGCATGGCATGGACGATGTCGCTCGCCGCGCTGCCGGTGTCGACCAGATCAGCGCCGACCAGCCGGTCGATCGTCGCGGCGTGCGGCCAGGCGATCACGGCGGCGATGCCGCCGACCAGGCAGAGCTTGGCGAAGGTCTTGAAGAACTCGACCAGCGCCTGCTTGCCGAACATGCGCTTGGCGCCGTTGAAGGGATTGAGCTTGTTCCACTTGGGCTTGATCCGCGACCAGCTGATCATCGGCCGCCCCTGCAGCACGCCGCCCAGGATCGCGAAGCCGAACAGCGCCGCCAGGATCGGCGCGAGCGCCGTGCCGATCGCACCGAACAGCCCGGTGGCGAAATTTTGCGCGCCGTCGGGCTCCATCCGGAAATCGTCGGCGCCGCCCCAAAGGCGGACGAACAGCGTGCCGAACTGCTGGATCGTGTAGGTGCCCAGGCCCCCCATCACCACCAGCGCCGCGACGAACATCGCGGCATGGCGCATTTCGGGCGCCATCGGCACGTCGCCGCGTTTTCGCGCGTCTTCGAGCTTCTTGTCGGTAGGTTCCTGGGTCTTGTCGTCCGAATCGTCGCCGCCGCCCGCCATCACCAGCCCTTTTGCAGCACGTCACCCATGGTCTGGGTGAAGAAGGTGAGCATGGTGCCGATGGTGGTGATCACCAGCGCGAGACCGAGCAGCAGGTTGAGCGGCTGGGCGATGAAGAAGACCTGGATTGCCGGCGCGACGCGTGCGGCGAGGCCGAGCGCCACGTTGAAGACGATGCCGTAGACGAGGAAGGGCGCCGCAAGGCTGATGCCCAGCGTCATCGAGCGACCGATTGCCTCGACCGCCAGCTCGGCGAAATCGTGCATCGGCGGCATGCCGCCGATCGGGAAGGTCTGGTAGCTGTGGACGATCGCGCCGAGCCACAGGTGATGGACCTGCATGCTCATGCACATCAGCGCGGCAACGATTCCGACCAGCTTCGACAGGATCGGCGCCTGGCCGGACTGCGAGGGATCGAACATCACCGCCGAGGAAAGGCCGATCTGGAGGCTCATCAGCGAGCCGGCCATCGAGATCGAGAAGAACAGGATCTTGACGATCATCCCCATGGCGAGGCCGGTCATCAGCTCCGTCACCAGGATCGCCGGAAGCACGGCGCCGGCATTCACCGCGGCGCGCGCCGGCTCGCCGATCAGGCCGTAGAGCGCGAACGACATGGCGAAGGCGATGAACAGGCGGATGCGGCCGGGGATCGCATCTTCGCCGAACACGGGGAGCAGCATCAGCACCGCCCCGACCCGCGCGAAGACGATGAAGAAGGCCGAAACCTGCAGCGCGAGATCGGGGGGGACGATCATCCGTGGATGATCATGTCGCTGATCTTGGCCATGAACTGGCCAAGCGCCTGCCCGATGGTGGGCAGCATAAGCAGGAACACCAGCCCCATCGCGACGAGCTTGGGCACGAAGGTGAGGGTGGTTTCCTGAATCTGGGTAAGTGCCTGGAGCAGGCCGACGAACACGCCGACGATCAGCGACGTCAGCAGCAGCGGCCCGACAACGGTGAGAATCAGCATCAGCGCGGATTCGGTGAGGCTGATCAGCTGCGCGGGCGTCATGTCGCGGCGTGCCTTCGTCAGATCTGCATGCGCATGATGTCGGTGTACGCACCGACGACGCGGTCGCGCACGGCGACCATGGTGTCGAGCGCGGTCTCGGCCGCGCCGATCGCGGTGACGACGTCGATCAGATCGCCCTTGCCGGCAACCTGCTTGGCCGAGGCGGTCTCGGCCGAGCGCAGCTTGTCTGCGGTGCCGCCGACCAGATTCTCGACCATCGCGCCGAAGCCCGATTGTTCGCCGTCACCGATTTCGCCGCCGCCGGCGGCCTTGCTGAGCGTGTTGCCGATCGACGCTGCCCGGCCATAGGCCTTGCTGGCGTCCAATGCTCCGATGGACATGATCCGGATTCCTTACTTGAGCAGATCGATGGTGCGCATCGTCAGGCTCTTGGCCGCTTCGATGGCGTTGAGATTGGCTTCGTAGCTGCGCTGCGCTGCCTTCATGTCGGCGTTCTCGATCAGGCCGTTGACGTTGGGACGCAGCACATAGCCCTGCGCGTCCGCCGCCGGGTGACCCGGCTGATAGACCTTCACGAAATCCGACTGATCGTTCTGGATCGACTTCACCTTCACGCCGGTGCCGCCGGTAGCGCGATCCATCGCCGCCTCGAAGCTCACGACCTTGCGGCGATAGGGATTGCCACCCGGGGTATCGGCGACCGAATCCTGGTTCGCGAGATTTTCCGCGATCGTGCGCATCCGCAGCGACTGCGCGCGCAGACCCGAGGCGGAAACGCCCAGCGAAGCATCCAAATCCATTGTTGATCCTCCACGAGGCCTGAAAGCGGCCCACGCCATCATTGTAGGCAAATTTTGCCGGGCTGGGCGCCGGGGGCGGAAAAAAGGTTCCTATAAGTCAGGTGGAAAGGGAGACGCATGTCCGTACTCGATGGAATCATGATCGAAATGTCGGTGGTGCTCGGTTCTACCGAAGTACCGATCCGGCAGATCCTGCAGATGAGCCGCGGGGCCATGATCCCGCTGGACTGCGGGCAGGACGATCCCAGCATGGTCTATGTCAATGGCGAGCTGGTCGCAGTCGGGCGCATCCTCGTGGACGGCGAGGTCATGTCGCTCGAAATTTCCGAACTCGTGAAGAAGTCGCGTAACTGATGGATCTCTTGTCGATGCTGCGTACGCTGGGCGCTCTGGGCCTGGTGCTGGGGATGCTGGCAACGGCATTGTGGGTCGTTCGCCGCTATGATCTGAAATTGCCGGGCCGAGTGACCGGCGGGGGACGCAAGCGGGTGGAACTGGTCGAGCGGCTGGCGGTCGACGCCAAGCGCTCGGTCGCACTGATCCGCCGTGACGGTTGCGAGCACCTGATCTTCATCGGCCCCGAGGGCCATGCCACGATCGAGACGGGCATCGTCGCGCCGGTGCAGCCGGTGGCCGAGCCGAGCGCGACTGGCGAGGGCACGGCCAAGATCGAGGACGATCTGGCGGTGCTCAAGGCCGGCATGGCCAAGCTGGCCGGCAAGCTCGACTTCAAGGCGATGGTCGACCGCGTGCGCCCCGATGCCGCCCCGGTGGCCGAGATTGCCCCCGAAGCACCGGTGGAAGCCCCCGTCGTCGCCGCTGCCGAGCCGGTGCCGAGCCTGCCGCTCGCCGCCAACGATGCGGAGCCGCAGGCCGCGGTGGAAGCTGAAGCCGAAGCCGACATCGAAACCGAGGCTGCGCCCGCGACTGCGGAACGCGCTGCCCGCCCGCGCGCCCGTGCGCAGACCCGCACCCGTATCCCGCGCGACACCACGCGCTGGAACAAGCGCGCCGTGCGCGAGGCACTGAATGCGTAAACTACTCGCCGCGGCCGCACTGCTGATCGTGCTGCCGGTCGCGGCGCACGCGCAAGCTGTTGCGCCCGCCGCCCAGGCGGCGGCGCAGGGCGCGACCATCAGTATCGGCGGCGAGGGGCCGCTTTCGGCCAAGGCCATCCAGCTGGTGCTGATGCTTACCGTGCTCAGCCTGGCCCCGGGCCTGCTGATGACGGTGACCAGCTTCACTCGCATGGTGGTGGCGCTGTCGCTGCTGCGCACCGGCATCGGTACGCCGGGCGTGCCGCCGAACCCTGTAATTATCAGCCTCGCGCTGTTCCTCAGCTTCTTCGTGATGGCGCCGACCTTCGAGAAGGCGTGGAACGAAGGCGTCGAGCCTTATACCAAGGGCAAGCTGACCGAGGTCGCGGCGTTCGAGAAGACCACCGAGCCGTTCCGCCAGTTCATGCTGGGCCAGGTGCGCGACAGCGATCTCAAGCTGTTCGCCGATCTTGCCAACAAGAAGATCGCGTCGCGCGCCGATGCGCCGCTGACGACGCTCTGCCCCGCGTTCATGATCTCCGAACTGCGTCGCGCGTTCGAGATCGGCTTCCTGCTGCTGCTGCCGTTCCTGGTGATCGACCTGGCAGTATCCGCGGTGCTGATGGCGATGGGCATGATGATGCTGCCCCCACCGACGATCGCGCTGCCGATGAAGATCATCTTCTTCGTGCTGGTCGATGGCTGGGCGCTGGTCGCCGGCTCGCTGGTGAAGAGTTTCACGCACTGAGCCTATTCACCCCTCCCGCAGGCGGGAGGGGGATTTTAGAAGGAGGGAAGGGGCTTACACCTGCAGCCCGACCGCCTGCTGCGCCGCCTTCAGCGTCGGCGCCGCCAGCGCACTCGCCCGCGCCGCGCCCTTGGCGAGCTTGGCGCCCACCTCGGCACGATCGTCCAGCAACGCGGTCAGCCGCTCGCGGATGGGCCCGAGCACCGAAATGGTCAGGTCCGCCAGCGCCGGCTTAAACGCGCCGAAGCCCTGCCCGGCATATTCCTCCACTACCGATTGCGGGTCGCGGTCCGCCAGAGCGGCGAAGATCGTCACCAGGTTGCGCGCCTCCGGCCGCTCGGCGAGCGCATCGAACGAGTCCGGCAGCGGCTCGGGATCGGTCTTGGCCTTGCGGCACTTGGCGGCAATCGTGTCGTTGTCGTCGATCAGGTTGATCCGGCTCAGGTCCGACGGATCGGACTTGGACATCTTCGCATTGCCGTCGCGCAAGCTCATGATCCGCGGCGCGGCCTTGCTGATCAGCGGTTCGGGCAGCGGAAACAGCTCGACCCCGAAGTCCTGGTTGAACTTGGTGGCAATGTCGCGGGTGAGCTCGAGATGCTGCTTCTGGTCCTCGCCGACGGGGACGTGGGTCGCCTGGTAGACCAGGATGTCGGCGGCCTGGAGCACCGGATAGGTGAACAGCCCGACGCTGGCGCCGTCGCGGTTCTTGCCGGCCTTGTCCTTCCACTGGGTCATGCGGTTCAGCCAGCCCATCCGGGCGGTGCCCTGGAGGATCCAGCACAATTCGGCATGGGCGGGGACGCGCGCCTGGTTGAACAGGATCGAGCGATCGTCGATCCCGGCGGCGAACAGCGTGGCGGCCATCTCGATCGTCGAGTTGGCTAGCTCCTGCGGGGTCACCGTGCCGGTGAGGGCGTGGAGATCGGCGAGGAAGAACAGGCATTCTCCCTGATCCTGCATCGCGACCCATTGCTTGATGGCGCCCAGATAATTGCCGAGGTGAAGGTTGCCGGTGGTCTGGATGCCCGAGACGACGCGCATGGAAGTGTCACTCCGCACCCGGTTGACCGTTCGGCCGTTGGACCGGCCGCGGGTCCATGGCGGCGGGGGTGCACGGCCGCGCGATCTGCCAGGACGCGGGCGCTCTACCGCGCGGCGCGGCGGCGGACCAGCGCCTTGATGTCCGAAAGCAGGAAGGCGCGGGTGGCGAAGCAGGCAGCGACATAGATTGCGCAACCGGCGCCGACCAGGATCACCAGGCCTGCGTACCGCTCCCACAGCCGCCCGTTGAGCCAGGGGTCGAGCAGCCCGGCACCCGCCCAGAGCGCGACGCCCATCAGGATCGCGGCGAGCGCGAGCCGCGGCACGCGGCGGGCAAGCTGCGCGTCCACGGTGAAATGCCCGCGCTTGCGCAGCGTGAGGTAGAGCATCGTCACGTTGACGGTGGAGGACAGCGCGGTGGCGAGCGGCGGGCCTAGATGCGCGATCAGCGGGATCAGCGCGAGATTGGCGGCGATGTTCACGGCGACCGAGATCATCGCCAGCCGCACCGGCGTCCTTGTGTCCTGCCGAGCATAGAAGCCGGGGGTCAGGACCTTGACGAGGATGTAGGAGGGCAGGCCGATCGAGAAGCCGGCCAGCGCCCAGGCGCACTTCACCGTATCCTCCGGCGTGAAGTGGCCGTACTGGAACAGCCCGCGCACGATCGGCTCGGCTGAGACGATCAGCGCGACCATCGCCGGCAGGGTAAGGAACAGCGCCAGCTCCATGCCGCGATTCTGTGTCTCCATCGCTTCGGCCTCCTTGCCCGCGCCGAGCAGCCGCGAGATGGTGGGGAGCAGGATGGTGCCGAGGCCGATGCCGATCATCCCCAGCGGCAGCTGGTTCAGCCGATCGGCATAATAGATGTACGAAATCGAGCCTTCGCCGAGCAGCTTGCCCGACAGCGCGGTGGAGATGACGAGGTTCAGCTGCACCGCGCCGGCGCCCACCGCCGCGGGCAGGATCAGCTTCATCAGCCGCCGCACATCGTCGTCGATCCGGGGCAGGCGGGGGCGCAGCGACACGCCCGAGGCGCGGCAGGCGAGCGCCAGCCAGCCGAGCTGGAGCAGGCCGCCCATCGGCACTGCGATCGCCTGCACCCGTGCGGTTTCCTCCGGCGTACCGTGGAAGAAGAACAGCCCGGTCACCATCGCGATGTTGAGCAGGATGGGTGCTGCGGCATTGACCCAGAATTTGTCGAGCGAATTGAGGATGCCGCCCAGCAGCGAGGCGAGGCAGATCAGCATCAGATAGGGAATGGTGATCCGCGACAGCTGCACCGCGAAGGCGAACTGGTCCGCGGTCGGGTGCTGCTTCTCGAAGCCGCCGGAAAGGATGGCGGTGAGCGGCCAGGCGGCGCCGAGCGCTACCAGCGTCAGCGCGAGCAGGACCACGAAGAGGACGGAAAGCGTGCGCTCGGCGAAATCATAGGCCGCGCCGCGCTCGCCGTTCACGCCCAGCTTCTGGTTGAACATCGGGATGAACGCCGATGCGAAGGCGCCCTCGGCGAAGAAGGCGCGGAACATGTTGGGCAGGCGGAAGGCGACGAGGAAGGCGTCCGACGCGAAGTTCGCGCCGACATAGCGCGCCTGGAGCGAATCGCGGACCAGCGCGAGGACGCGACTGGCGAGCGTGAGACCGCCCACCGAACCCAGGCTGCGCACAAGCTTCATCGAGATTTCGCCGTCCTATCAAAGAAAAGGGGGCGCCACCGACGTGCGGCGCGCCCCCGAATTCAAACTACAGCCCGGTTTAGGCGTGGCCGGCTTCTTCGAAGCCGATCGCGCCTTCCTGCTGGGCACGCTGCTGCATGTAGATGCCGGCAAAGTCGATCGGCTCCAGCATCAGCGGCGGGAAGCCGCCGTCGCGGACCTGGTCGGCCAGCACACGGCGCGCGAAGGGGAACAGGATGCGCGGCGCTTCGCCGAGCAGGAACGGATCGAGCGCTTCCTGCGGGATGTTACGGAGCGCGAACAGGCCCGCATAGGTGAGGTCGACGATGAACGCGACCTGCTCGCCGGCTTGGGCGCGGACTTCGATCTTCAGCGCGACTTCGTACACGTCGTCACCGACCTTGTTCGAGCCGATGTTGAACTGCACGTCGATCGCCGGAGCGGTCTGCTGCTGGTAGATCGCCGGTGCGTTCGGATTCTCGAAGGAGAGGTCCTTCACATATTGCGACAGCACGCCCGCCTGGGGCGCATCGTCGGCGCCGCCTTCAGCGCCGATTCCGGCGTAAATGTCGTTCTCGGCCATCCAACTTTCCTCTTTATGCAGGAGAATTTCGCGCCCTCGGCGCGTTACGGGGCATGCGACTAGCAGGCGTGTGCCGGTGGTGCAATCGCACGGCCCATCGTACGGTTTGAATCCGGCGGCACGAAGCCCTATGTACTAGAGACGGAGGCTTTGGAGGGCCAGTGTTCTACGTCATTCTGTTCGCGATGGTAGCCGGCTTCTTAGCGCTTCGGCTGTATGCGGTACTCGGCAAGCGTACCGGGCATGAGCAGCCGCTGCCCAAGCCGGCGGAGGAGCGCGTCGCCGCGCCACCCGTAACGCGGACGATCGAGGCGCTGCCCGAGGTCCGCGACTCGGCGAATCGCACGATCGACTCGGGCGCTGAAACCGGCCTGCGCGCTGTCGTTTCGGCAGATGCGAGCTTCGACGTCGCCAAGTTCCTGGAAGGCGCCAAGTCGGCCTATCGCATGGTGCTCGAAGCCTTTTGGAAGGGCGACGAGGAAACGCTGCGCTTCCTGGTAGACGACGAGGTGCGCGCCGCATTCGAGCAGGCGATCGCCGAGCGGAAGGCGACGGGCCAAGTGCTCGACAACCGCTTGGTGTCGATCGAGCGCGCGACCATTTCCGAGGCCGGTGTCGAGAACAAGGTGGCCCGCGTCACCGTGCGTTTCGATGCCGACATCGTTGCGCTGACCCGCGATGCCGAGGGCAATGTGATCGCCGGTTCGCTGAGCGACGCGGTGATGACGCACGACGTCTGGACTTTCGCCCGCAAGCTGCGCAGCGACGATCCGAACTGGAAGCTGGTCGAAACCGACGAAGCCTGAGGGGCAGTATGCGTATAATCGGGGGATTGGCGCTCGCGGGGCTGCTCGGCGCATGTTCGAGCGGCATCGTACCCCCGGAAGCGGGCACGCGGCCTGCACCGAGCCGGCCCGCGCCGGCCCGCCCGGCACCTGCGCCAGAGCGCCCCGCGCCCGTCGGCGCGCTGCCCGAGACGCCCGCCAATCTTCCCGCGCGCCAACCCACTGCCGCAACCCCGCTGCCCGCGATGCCGGCAGCACCCGTCGCGATGGGTGCGACCACGGCTGCGATGGCCGGGCTGGTCGCCGGCCCCGCGATCGAAACCCTGCCGGTCACGTCCGACAATGCCCGGCGCGCCCTCGCGGCGTTCAAGCTGAGCTGCCCCGGGCTGCTGCGGCGCACCGACGCCTCTGGCCTCACCACCGGGACCGATTGGGCCAATGCCTGTGCGGCCGCGGCGAGCTGGTCGGGTGACGCGGCGCCCTTTTTCGCCCAGTGGTTCGAGACGGTGCAGGTCGGCAACGGCGCGGCCTTCGCCACCGGCTATTACGAGCCCGAGATCGCGGGGTCACGCGAGCGGCGCTCGGGCTATGACGTGCCGGTGTACGGCGTGCCGGACAATCTGATCGAGGTCGATCTCGGGCTGTTCTCCGATGCGCTGAAGGGCAAGAAGATCCGCGGCCGCGTCGATGGCCGCCAGTTCGTCCCCTATTACGACCGCACCCAGATCGAGCAGGGCGCGCTGGAGGGCCATGCCCCCGTGGTCGCCTGGGCGGCCGATCCGATCGAGATGTTCTTCCTGCAGGTACAGGGCTCGGGCCGCCTGAAGGGCCCGAACGGGCAGGTGCTGCGGATCGGCTATGCCGGGCAGAATGGCCGCGACTATACCGGCATCGGCAAGCTGATGAAGGATCGCGGGCTGCTCGGGCCGGGCCAGACCTCGATGCAGGGCATCGTCGCCTGGCTGCGGGCGAACCCGGAGCAGGGCCGCGCGATCATGCGCGAGAACAAGAGCTTCGTCTTCTTCAAGGAACTGGACGGCGCGGGTCCGCTGGGCGCGATGGGCTATCCCGTCGCCGGCTGGACCAGCGTGGCGGCGGACCCGAAGTTCATTCCGCTGGGCGCGCCGCTGTTCCTGTCGGCGGATCGTACCGACGCGACCGGCCTGTGGGTGGCGCAGGATACCGGCGGCGCGATCAAGGGCGCGAATCGGATCGATACTTTCTGGGGCGCCGGGGACGACGCGCGGGCGATTGCCGGCGGCATGGCCGCGCGCGGCACTGCCTGGCTGCTGCTCCCCAAGGGCACGCTGGCCCGACTCGCGGCGACGCAGCCGCCGCTGCCGCAGCCGACGATCCCGCAGCCGACGATACCCCAGCCCACGACTCCCCAACCATGAGCGGACGCGGGCGCCGCGATCTGGCGCCCGAGGAAGCGGCGCTGTGGCAGAAGGTGATCGCAAGCGTCACCCCGCTCCATGTCCGCGCCACGCCCCGGAAGCTGCCGCCCGAGCCCGTGGCGACCCCGGCACCGAAGCCGATTCCCCGGCCGAGCCGTGCGCCGATCGACGTGCCCATCGGCAAGCTGGTGCCGACTCGGCCAGCCCGGCCTGCGATCACGCTCTCCAGCCCCATGCCCGATACCCATGAGCGACGGACGCTGGACGCGAGCTGGGATCGTCGTCTGTCGCGGGGGCTGGTCGCGCCGGAAAGTTCGATCGACCTGCACGGGCACAATCTCCACGCGGCCTATGACCGGCTGGATGCAGGCCTCGCCCAGGCGATCGCGCACGGGGACCGGGTGTTGCTGCTGGTTACCGGCAAGCCGCCACGGCCCGAATCGGAGCGGCCGCATGCCCGTGGCGCCATTCGCGCGGCGGTGGGGGACTGGCTGGCCGCCTCGCGCCATTCGGATCGAATCGCTGCGGTACGACAGGCGCACCCGCGGCACGGTGGCGCCGGTGCGTTGTACATCGTCTTGCGGCGCCCACGATCCGCGTAGAATACCGGAATTTCTTAACTAATGCGTGCGAAGTCTACAGCGGCGCCATCTACTGTCGGCGCCGATGGGGATAGTTGGAGCGTCGATCGGAAATGCGCTGGGGGGAGCGAGGCATCGGGAGGGGCGTGGCGGTTGCCGCTGCACTTGCAGCCTGTCTGCTCGTCGGTGCTGCGCTGGGCGTCGGCGTGGATCTGCACGTATTGGGCGTGGCGCTTGCGCTGACCTTGCCCTTGGCGCTGCTCATCGTCCTGGTTGTCCTGAGCCTGCTGCAGCCGCGCCGCAACGCCGTGCTGAGCGCGGCTGTCGATCGGCTGCATGCCGCTGCGCTTGGCGACCTCGAAAGTTCGCTGCCCACCACCCTGGTCGAGGGCGCGCCGCGCCTTGCCCAGTCGATGGATGAGCTGTTCCTGAAGCTGCGCGGCAATCTGGAGAGCGTGCACCGGCTCGCCATGTTCGACACGGTGACCGGCCTCGCCAACCGCCCGCATTTCCGCCGCAGCGCCGAGCGGATGCTCGAAGACGCGCACGAGGAAGCGCGCGCCGCGCTGTTCTTCATCGATCTCGACCGGTTCAAGGCTGTCAACGACACGCTGGGCCATGCGGTGGGCGACGTGCTGCTCGGCATGGTCGCGAACCGGCTGCGCGCGGTGGGCGACCAGTGCGCCGCGTTCAACCATGGCGAGACGCCGCTGATCGGCCGCCTCGCCGGCGACGAGTTCACGCTGTTCTTTGCCGATCTGCCCGATCCGCAAGCCCGTGCGCGGGTAGGCGAGAAGGTGCTGGAGGCGCTGTGTGCGCCGTTCGATCTTGCCGGCCAGCAGGTCAGCATCGGTGCGTCGGTGGGGCTGGCGCTCTATCCTGACCACGGCGTGACGCTGCACGAGCTGATGGGGGCGGCCGACGCCGCGATGTATCAGGCCAAGACCCAGGGGCGCGGCCGGGTGGAGACGTTCAGCGACGGCCTCGCCGCGCAGATGATCGCGCGCGCCCGGCTGGAGACCGAGCTCCGCGCCGCCATCGAACATGACGAATTCGCGCTGGTCTTCCAGCCGCAGGTTTCGGCGAGCACCGGTTCGATCGTCGGCGCCGAGGCACTGCTGCGCTGGCAGCATCCGGACGGCACCAAACTGCCGGGCTCGTTCCTGCAGCGCGCCGAGGAAACCGGGCTGATCGTCGAGATCGGCGACTGGGTGGTGGCGACGGTGGCGAACACCATCGCGCGCTGGGGGCGGTTGGGCGTCGAGCAGCGGCTGGCGGTCAACGTCAGCCAGCGCCAGATCGATCATGCGAGCTTCTTCCGTCACCTGCGTGCGGCGATGCTCGCGGCACAGGCACCGGCGCGGCTGCTCGAGCTGGAGATCAGCGAGACGCTGGCGATGCATTGTTCCGAGGACGTGCTGCGCGCGATCGCGACGCTGCGGTCAGCCGGTGCCACCATCGCGGTCGACGATTTCGGCACCGGCTATTCAAACCTCGCCCGGCTGCGGCGGCTGCCGATCGATCGGGTGAAGCTCGACCGCAGCCTGATCGAGCATGTCGCGACCAATCCCGAGGCGCGCGCCGTCGCGCAGGCGGTGATCGGCCTGATCCACGGCATCGGCTGCGAAGCCGTGGCCGAGGGCATCGAGAGCGAGGCCCAGGCCACGGTGCTGCGCGTGATCGGCTGCGACGTGCTGCAGGGCTATGCGATCGGCGCGCCGATGGGCGAGGCGGACTTCCTCGCCTGGGTGCAGGACATGGCGCCGCGCCGCGCGACGGCTTGAGGCTCACACCCGCCGCAGGATCTCCATATAGACGTCCGTCAGCGCGCGCAGATCGGCGAGCGCGACCGCTTCGTCGAGCTTGTGCATCGTCGCGTTGACCAGGCCGAATTCCACCACCGGGCAGACACGCGAGAGGAAGCGCGCGTCGGAGGTGCCGCCGGTGGTCGACAGTTCGGCGTCCACCCCCAGCACGTCGCGGATCGCGCCGCTGACCAGCTCCGACAGCGGGCCGGGCTCGGTAAGGAACGCCTCGCCATAGACGCGACCGTTCACCTTGGCATGGGGGGCGTGGCGCGCGACCACCTCGCGGATGCGGTCGATTAGGTCGGGACCGCGCTGCTGGTCGTTGAAGCGGATGCTGATGCGGGCGGCGGCGCGGCCGGGGATGACGTTGGTCGCCTTGTTGCCCACTGCGAGGTCGATCACCTCGATGTTGGAGGGCTGGAACCAGGCATTGCCTTCGTCCAGCACGATCGCGTCGATCTCGGCCAGCGCGCGGACGAGGCGGGGGACCGGATTGTCGGCGAGGTGGGGGTAGGCGACATGGCCCTGGCGGCCGATCACCGCGATGTCGATCACCGTCGAGCCGCGCCGGCCGATCTTGATCGTGTCGCCCAGCCGGTGTGCGGAGGTAGGTTCGCCGACGACGCAGCAATCGGGGACGAGGCCGCGTTCGGCCATCCGCTCGATCAGCCTGGGTGTGCCGAAGGTGGCGGGGCCTTCCTCGTCGCCGGTGATGATCAGGCTGGTGGTGCCGCGCTCGGGCACCCGGGCTGCCGCCGCGACGAAGGCGGCGATCGCGCCCTTCATGTCGACCGCGCCGCGGCCATAGAGCAGGTCGCCGCGGATCTCGGGGGCGAAGGCGCCACTGGTCCAGCCCTCGCCAGGCGGCACGACGTCGAGATGGCCGGCAAAGGCGAAGTGCGGGCCGCCGCTGCCCCGGACCGCGAGCAGGTTTTCGACCGGCCCATCGGGCGCCTCGCCCTCGACGAACCGCTCGACCCGGAAGCCGAGGGGGAGGAGCGCCTGCTCGAGCACGTCGAACACGCTGCCGCGCGCAGGGGTGACGCTTTCGGCGCCGATCAGGGCCTTGGTGAGTTCGACGACGTCCGGCACACTACCTCCCAAACATAAGGGAGGCGACATTGCCCAAGCTGGACCTGGATACAATCCCGCAGACCAACGCCACCGGTTATCCGGCCCCGTTCGACGCACCCGTGGCGGGGCGCTGGTATCGCAGGCTGGCGCCGCCGAGCGGGCTGACGGCGATGGGGGTGAGCCATGTCGTGCTCAAGCCCGGCGCCTGGTCGTCGCAGCGCCACTGGCACGATCAGGAGGACGAGTTCGTCGTGATGCTGGCCGGCGAGGCGGTGCTGGTGGAGGAGGGCGGCGAGACGCTGCTGCGCGCGGGCGATTGCGCGGCGTTTCCGGCCGGGGTGGCGGATGGGCATCATCTGCAGAACCGCTCCGCGGCGGACGCCGTGTTCCTCGCGATCGGCGCGGGGCCGCGCGGGAGCGGGGAATATCCCGACATCGACATGGTGTTCACGCCGGAGGGGTATTTCCGCAAGGACGGGTCGCGCTACGAGACCGAGCGGTTGCGGTGAAGACTTCTAGCCCCTCCCCTTCAGGGGAGGGGTTGGGGTGGGGCAGTGTCTCGCGGAGACCAAGCGGCGTTCTGGAATCCCTCCACCCCCAACCCCTCCTCCAAGGAGGAGGGGCTTAAGCGGGTTTCACGCCACCGGCAGTTCGTACTTCTCGATCACCCATTCCTCTTCCTGCGCTCCAGCGATCCAGTCCTGCATAAAGGGATGCTGGAGCACGGCGAGCATGTAGCTCTGGGCGAAGCGGGGGACGGGCAGCGAATAGGTGACGATGCGCGTCACCACCGGCGCGAACATGATGTCGGCAGCGCCGAACGCGCCGAACAGGAAGGGCTCCTCGCTGCCATAGCGGGCGCGCGCCTGAGCCCACAGCTCCATGATCCGCTCGAGATCGGCTGCCACGTCCGCATCGACCGGCACGGCCGGATAGACCTGGCGCACGTTCATGCTGTGCTTGCTGCGCAGCGCGGTAAAGCTGGAATGCATCTCCGCCGCCATTGACCGGGCCATCGCGCGCGCGGTGGGATCTTCCGGCCAGAACAGCGTGTTGCCCGTCTTGTCGTCGAGATATTCGACGATCGCCAGGCTGTCCCACACCACCGCGTCATCGTCCCACAGGATCGGCACCTTGCCCGAAGACGGCGCGAATTCCGCGCCCTGGCGGCGCTTGTCCCAATCCTGGTCGTACATCGGCACGACCGTCTCGTCGAAGGGGAGCCCGGAGAGCTTGCACGCGAGCCAGCCGCGGAGCGACCAGGACGAATAGGCCTTGTTGCCGATGATGAGCTTCATGGGCATCGGGGATAGCCGGGGGCCGGAGGGACGGCAATGGTCGCCATTGCGTGCGCCCAAAATCGGTCGCACCTTGCCGCTCCCGCGGCGGGGGCCGCGAGTCGAATCTAATTGGGGGCAAGAATGCAGAAGAAGGTGCGGCTGCTGGCGGCAGCGGCAATGCTGTGCGGGCTGGCGATTCCGGCCGGAGCGCAGCAACAGGCGACGGCCGAGCCGGGCAAGGCCGCAGCGCCGGCGCGCCTCGACGTCGCGGTATTCGCCGAGCTGCCCCCGGTGCAGCGCCCGGAATTGTCGCCCGACGGCAAGCACGTCGCGGCCAAGCTGGCGATCAACGGCGCGCAGTATTTTGCCGTCATGGATCTCGACGGCGGCAACCGCCACGTCATTGGTGCCGGTGACATCGACATCAACTGGTGGCGCTGGGTGAACGATTCCTGGCTCGTGATCGGGATCCGGCGCGAGGTGGACGTAGAGGGCGACAAATGGCCGATCACGCGTGCGGTCAGCGTCGAGGCGGCGACCGGCAAGCTGGTGCCGCTCAACACGCGCGACACCGCCCAGAATGGCGACGACGTACTGTGGATGCCGCATGACGGCTCCACCCGCGTGCTGCTTTCCGCCCAGACCTCGATCTACTCGAACGAGCCCGGTTTCTGGCCGAAGGTGGACGAGGTGGACGTCACCAACGGCCGCCACCGCCCGGTCATGGAAGGCCGCGAAGGCGTGATGGACTGGTATGCCGATGGCAGCGGCACGGTGCGCATGGGCGTGGGCACGTCGATGGACGGGCGCCAGCGCCGGCTGCTCTATCGCCCCGGCCCGCGTGAAAGTTTCCGGGTGATCGATCGCGCCAAGGGCATCAATGACGGTCTACTGATGCCCAAGCTGTTCCTGTCCGATCCCGGCAAGGCGCTGGTGGTGCAGGACGACGACGAGGGTTTCTCGGCGCTGTGGGAATATGACCTGATCACCATGCAGCGCGGCAAGAAGGTGTTCGGCGTTGCCGGCTACGACATCGACGGCCCGGTGATCGACAAGGGCGCAGCCACGCTGTTGGGCGTGAATGTGACCGAGAAGGCGGCGCGGACGGAATGGTTCGATCCGGGCATGGCGGCGCTGCAGCGCAAGCTGAGCGAACGGGTGAAGGGCGCGCGGGTGCAGATCACCAGCTACAGCGCCGATCGATCCGTGGTGATCGCCCATGTCGGCGATGCGAACGCGCCGGGCGCCTATTTCATCTATACCGCCGCCGACGACATGATGGCGGCGCTGTCGATGAACAACAAGACGCTGGGTCTCCGCCGTCTCCACCCGGTGACGACGATCCAGTACAAGGCGCGCGACGGCCTGGAGATTCCTGCGATTCTCACCCTGCCGCGCGGCAGCACGGGCAAGAACCTGCCGCTGATCCTGATGCCGCACGGCGGCCCCGAGGCGCGGGACGAGGAGGGCTGGGACTTCATCGCCCAGTTCCTCGCCGATCGTGGCTATGCGGTGATCCAGCCCAATTATCGCGGATCCTCCGGCCTCGGCACCAAGTTCCTCCGAAAGGGCGACGGCCAATGGGGGCTGGGGATGCAGGACGACCTCAACGATGCGGTGAAGGCATTGGCGGATCGCGGCATCGCGGATCCGAAGCGGGTGTGCGTGGTGGGCGCCTCCTATGGCGGCTATGCGGCGCTGCGGGCGGCGCAGCGCGACGGCGGGCTGTTCCGCTGCGCCGTCTCCTATGCCGGCGTGTCCGATCTCCAGCGGATGGTCACCTATGACTCGCAGTTTCTCGGTGGGGGCGCGGTGAAGGACTATATCAAGTCCAAGGCGCAGGATTTCCGGGTGGTCTCGCCGCTCTTCCACGCGCAGGATTTCTCGATCCCGGTGCTGCTGGTCCACGGCAAGAAGGATCGGCGCGTGCCGTTCAACCAGAGCAAGGTAATGGTCGACGCGCTGAAATCGGCGGGCAAGCCCTACGAGTTCCTGGAGCAGCGCGATGCCGACCATTTCTTCAGCCGCGCCGAGGATCGGCTGACCTTCCTGACGGCGATGGAAGCCTTCCTCGCCAGGTACAACCCGTCCTAGGCTTTCACATACACCCAGGCGCGGGTGCCCGACGCGAGGGGCACCCGCACCCGGACATAATTCTCGCTTTCGTAGACGTCGGCGGCTTCCAGCTCCTTTTGGGTGAACTGGAAGACCTTGCCCGGGATCGGCGGCCCGTCGCCGGGGATCAGCGCGAGGTGCGTCTCGATGCCGCTGGCGTCGAGTACGGCCGGATCGTGGATCTGGATCTCGGTGATCACATAACCGTGGAGTACGTCGTCGGTGCCGTCGAGCAGCCGGCCGAATTGGCGGCGCTGTACCTGGTCGAGCTGGAGCGTGCCGTAGGAGAAGAGCGGCTCCATCCCCGCGCTCAGCCGATCGCTTCGAGCACCGCGGCGCGGAGCTCGGGCAGGCCCATGCCCTTGTCGCTGGACGTCGCCAGAATCTCGGGGTGCGCTGCGGCGCGCTTGCGGGCCTCGTCCACCGTACGGGCGGTGACCTCGGCCAGCTCGCTCGCCTTGATCTTGTCGGTCTTGGTAAGGACGATGCGGTAGCTGACGGCGGCGTCGTCGAGCATCTCGAGGATCTCGCGGTCGACATCCTTGATGCCGTGGCGCGAATCGATCAGCACTAGCGCGCGCTTCAGCTCCTGCCGGCCGCGCAGATAGTCGTTCACCAGGTAGCGCCACTTGCGGACCATGTCCTTGGGCGCCTTGGCAAAGCCGTAGCCGGGCATGTCCACCAGGCGGAAGCGCAGCGGCTCGCCCACGTCGAAGAAGTTGAGCTCCTGTGTGCGTCCTGGGGTGACAGAGGTGCGGGCGAGGCTGTTGCGGTTGGTCAGCGCGTTGATCAGCGACGACTTGCCGACGTTCGAGCGGCCCGCGAACGCCACCTCCGGCACCGTCGGCGCGGGCAGATGCTCGAGCGCCGGGGCGGACTTGAGGAAGGCGATGGGGCCGGCGAACAGCTTGCGCGCGGCTTCGATCTGGTCGGGGTCGAAGGACATCAGGTACTCAGCTGCCTCAGATACTGAGGCCCTTTCAAATCCTCCCCTGGAAGGGGAGGTGTCGCGAAGCGACGGAGGGGTGTCGACGGTGCAAGGGCGCTCCTCCGACGCGAACGGGGACACCCCTCCGTCAGGCCTGCGGCCTGCCACCTCCCCTTGCAGGGGAGGATCGTGGAGGGGTGTGCCGCCATCACTTCGCCTTGGACGCGCCGGGCTTGGCCACGGCGACCTTCATCTCCGGATGCCGCGCATACAGCCACTGCTGCTGGAGCACGGTCAGGATGTTCGAGGTGATCCAGTAGATCTGCAGGCCGACGGCGAAGGGCGCCATCAGGAACATCAGCATCCACGGCATGATCGCGAACATCTGCTTCTGCATCTCGTCCATCGGCGCCGGGTTCATCCGCATCTGGAAGAACATCGACACGCCGAGCAGCACCGGCACCACGCCGATGGCGAGGAAGCTGGGCAGCGTGAAGTGCAGATAGCCGAACAGGTTGAGAATCGTTGCCGGATCCGGAGCCGAAAGGTCCTTGATCCACAGCACGAACGGCTGGTGGCGCATTTCGATGGTGAGCAGCAGCACCTTGTACAGTGCGAACATGATCGGAACCTGCAGGAGCATCGGTGCGCACCCGTTGAGCGGGTTCACCTTCTCGTCCTTGTACAGCTTCATGATCTCCTGCTGCTGGCGCGCCTTGTCGTCCTTGTAGCGCTCCTGGATCGCCTTCATCTTCGGCTGCACCTGGCGCATCTTCGCCATCGAGGCGAACTGCTTCTGGGCGATCGGGAAGAGCAGGCCGCGGATGGTGATCGTCAGCAGGATGATCGCCACGCCGAAATTGCCGACCAGCTTGAACAGCCAGCTGAGGTACGTGAAGATCGGGCGCTCGATGATCTCGAACCAGCCCCAGTCGATCGCGCGCTCGAACTTCGCGATGTCATACTGCTTCTGGTAGGCGTCGAGCAGCTTCACTTCCTTGGCACCGGCGAAGAAGTGGCTGGTATAGGTCGCTTCCTTGCCCGGGCGGATCGCGATCGGCTGCGAGAGCGCCACGTCTGCCTGATACTGCTGCGCCGCGGTGCCGCGCTGCTGGATGTTCACCCCGCCGCGCTGGTCCGGGATCGCCGCGGTCAGCCAGTAGTGATCGCTGAAGCCGACCCAGCCGCCGGTGGTGGTGAACTGCTGGGGCGTGCTCTCCACGTCCTTCCAGTTGATATAATGCGCCGCATCGTTGGTCGCGGCGACCGGGCCGACATGGGCGGCCCACTGGCTGGTATCGGTCGAGCGCTGGCCGCGCGAGATCAGCGTATAAGGCGTGACGGCCACCGGCGCCCCGCCGCGATTGGCGACGGTCTGGCGGACGGTGAACATATAGTTCGAATCGACGCCGAGCTCGACCGTGTAGGTCTGGCCGGCGCTGTTGGTGGTGGTGAGCTTGACCGGCGAGGCAGGCGTCAGCGTGTCGCCATCGGCCTTCCACACGGTGTTGCCGTCGGGCGCGCCCGCGCCCTGCCAGCCGAACTGCGCGAAATAGCTGCCCTCGGCACCGCTCGGCGAGAGCAGGCGGATCGGCGGCGAGTTCTTCGCGACGGTCTGGTCGTACTGGCGCAGGACGAGATCGTCGATGCGCAGGCCCTTGAGGTTGATCGAGCCCTTCAGTGCGGGCGTATCGATCTGCACACGGGGGCTATCGGCCAGCACCGCGTCGCGGCTGCGAATCGTCTTCGGCGCGTTCATCGCCGGATCGACGCCCGAATTGGGCACCGGCTGCAGCTTGCCATCGACCATCTTCGCGGGGGCGGCCGGCTGCTGCGGGAAAAACCAGTGGCTGATCATCGGCCAGCCGAGCAGCACGAGCGCCGCGAACGCCGCGAAGAGGATGAAGTTCTTCTGTTCTTCTTTCACCGATAATCCCCGGAAGGAAACTCAAGGAACGGGATCTGGGCCGTGCCCGCCCCATGGATGGCAGCGCGCAATGCGCCGTAGCGCAAGCCAGCCGCCTTTCACCGCCCCATAGCGGCGAAGCGCCTCGATTGCATAGGCCGAACAGGAAGGCTGGTAGCGGCAGGTGGGCGGCAGGATTAGCGACGGCCCCAACTGCCAGGCGCGCGCGAGCAGCATCAGCAAGCGCGCGATCATGATTCGACCTTGGGGTCGCCCTTGGGGCGCACGCGCCGAAGCGCCTTGGCGAGTTCCGCCTTCAGATCGGCATAGGGGCGTTCGATTCCGCCCATCCGGCCGATCAGCACATGATCCGCGCCGGCGATCCCCGCCTCTGGCAGGATTTCGCGCGCGAGCATGCGAAAGCGCCGCTTCATCCGATTCCGGATAACGGCGTTGCCAACTTTCTTGGATACGGTAATGCCGATCCGCATGGACGGATCGGCATCGTTCCGTTCGCGCACCAGCAGGACGAAACCGGGCATCGGTGCCCGCTTTCCCCCGTTGGCGGCGAGATAGTCCTTGCGCTGCGTGAGCCGGTCGAGGCTCAGCAAGGGCGTGTCGGTGCTTACGCCGACAGCTTCTTGCGGCCGCGGGCGCGGCGGGCGCGGATCACATTGCGACCGCCCGGGGTCGCCATCCGTGCACGGAAGCCGTGCCGGCGCGCACGCACCAGGTTGCTCGGCTGAAAGGTCCGCTTCATCGCTCATCCTCGAGTATCTAGAACGTAAAAGGGCCGCCACAGGGGCGGCCGCGTGTCGAGCGCCATTACGGGCAAGTGGCGCAGGAGTCAACGCGGGATGCGGAGATTGGGACAGTACCTGGCACATGGCCGAGGAGATGGGCGGGGTGTGTTGGTTGCGCAAGACGCGAAGGCGGCTGGCAGCTGCGGTGGCGAAGTTAAGGAAGTTTGAGACCCACGCTCAAAACGCTTATGTCTGATAACGGGTGCGGACGGCGTGGATGGTGGTCAGTTTCCTTCACTCCGGACTAGCGAGCGCTGGCGCCACTGCTTATCGAGCACAAAAAGGATAGCGATGAACGGCGCCAAGCCCACGAAGGATGCCAAGTCGAACCCAATCCGAGTTCCCAGGTATTCCACGGCAGAGTACTGAAAAAATTTTCCAAGTGCGACGCCGGCAATCACCAGCATGGCGGTATAAATAAGACGCCATAGATATAAGGCGACTGTGTAGAGGCGTTGGCGCACAAATCCCCTTTCGGCAGACGCCAATATCCTACACTTGGCGACCTGCTCGACTCAAGGTCCGTTCGCGAGTGAAGCGCTACGTTGTCGCGCGAGTCCATCGCTTGAATGGCGTAGATGCGCGTTGATTTTCTGGGAAAAACTTTAGTCAGGCCATTCAAAGGCCGATTGGCTGTTAAGGAAAAGATGGGGAGCGCACTGGCGGCTGCAAGATGTGGTCGAACTGGGCGTCGTGCCGCCTCTTATGAGACCCGAAATCATATCCCTTCCGTACCATGCAAAAGCCGCTATGCTCCCAAATCGGGGAGGGGGCTCTCTTGGTCGCCAGCGTCTCGACGGTTGCCTATCTGGGGTTGGAAGCGCGCGCGGTGGAGGTGCAATGCAACCTCGTCGCCGGGCTGCCCAAATTCGTCGTCGTCGGCCTGCCCGACAAGGCGGTGGCGGAAAGCCGCGAGCGGGTGCGCGCTGCGATGGCGGCGATCGGGCTGGCGCTGCCGCCCAAGCATATCGTGCTCAACCTCTCGCCCGCCGATCTGCCCAAGGAAGGATCGCATTTCGATCTGCCGATCGCGCTGGCGCTGCTGGCGGCGATGGGCGTGGTCGATGCCGAGACGATCGCCGGCTATGTCGTGGTCGGCGAACTGGCGCTCGACGGGCGGATCGCGCCGTCGCCGGGCGTGCTGCTCGCGGCCATGCACGCGGCGGAGGCGGGCAAGGGGCTGGTCTGCCCCGCCGTGCAGGGCCCCGAGGCAAGCTGGGCAGGGCAGGTGGAGGTGCTCGCCGCGCCCGACCTGATCAGCCTGCTCAACCACTTCAAGGGCAACCAACTGCTCCCCGGCCCAGTGCCGGGCGAAGTCGACCCGCCGGGAGCGGGGCCGGATCTCGCCCAGGTAAAGGGGCAGGAGACCGCCAAGCGGGCGCTGGAGATCGCCGCGGCGGGCGGGCATAATCTACTTTTCGTAGGTCCCCCGGGCGCGGGCAAGTCGCTGATGGCGGCGTGTCTGCCCGGCATCCTGCCGCCGCTCGAGGCTGCCGAGGCGCTGGAGGTGTCCATGGTCGCCTCGGTCGCAGGCACGCTGCAGGGCGGGCGGCTGACCCGCACCCGGCCGTTCCGTGCGCCGCATCACAGCGCCTCGATGGCGGCGCTGACCGGCGGCGGGCTCAAGGTGAAGCCGGGCGAGGTGAGCCTCGCGCATTTGGGCGTGCTGTTCCTCGACGAGTTGCCCGAGTTCCAGCGCGCAGTCCTCGATTCGCTCCGCCAGCCCTTGGAAGCAGGCGTGGTGAGCGTCGCGCGGGCCAATGCCCATGTGACCTTCCCGGCGCGCGTCCAGCTCATCGCGGCGATGAACCCGTGCCGCTGCGGGCATCTGGGCGACCCCGCGCTCGCCTGCGCCCGCGCGCCGCGCTGCGCGGCGGACTATCAGGCCAAGGTTTCCGGGCCGCTGCTCGATCGCATCGACCTGCATGTCGAGGTCCAGCCGGTCACCGCCGCCGACCTCGTCCTGCCGCCGCCCGCCGAAGGATCGGCGGAGGTAGCGGGGCGGGTGGCGGCGGCGCGGGCGCTCCAGACGGCCCGCTATGCGGGCACGGCCACGCGGACCAACGCCGAAGCCGACGGCGAGCCGCTGATGGCCGTCGCGACGCCCGATGACGCCGGGCGCAAGCTGCTGGCCCAGGCGGCCGAGGCGATGCGGCTCTCGGCGCGGGGCTATACCCGGGTGCTACGGGTGGCGCGGACGATCGCCGATCTAGCCGGCGCCGAGGGGGTAGGGCGCATCCATGTGGCGGAGGCGCTCAGCTACCGCCGCCAGACACCGCGGAGTTGAGCGGGCCATGCTGATCGAGGCGATCCTGGAATATCTCGGCGCTATTGGCGTTCCATTGTGCAGCCCGTTCAGGAGGTTGGACATAGCTGTGAATAGTCCCCGGTTCCGGAACGTCGTATGGGTGCCCGTCGTGTCAGCGATCATCGCCGCATGTTCGAGTGCCGGCGGCCCCCTCGACGAGCACGGTTCCAAGGAATTGCCGACGCTCGAGCGCCGACTGGCGAAGATCGAAGGAAGGTCCGGGTCTATCGAAGGGGTGTATTCCATCTTTAATTTCGAGAGTGACTCCTTTCAGTTCTGTTCAAGCGCGGAGTGCCCCGACATTGCGATTCCGGCTTGTCTCCCGCAATTTACCGAGGAAGCCCGCCGCAAAATGGGCGCGCTGAGTGCGACGGAGGATGGGCTGTCGATTCACCTACAGGTTATAGGCAGCGTGCGCACAGCGTTGCGCCCGGGGCTAGAACGCGGGTTCGGGCCAGACGAAGAAATGTGCGAGATTTCCATAACTGACGTGCAATCCGGCCAGACGATGGATGCACGAATGGTCCGTTCAAAGGCGTTTCCCCAGCTTTTGAAGCCATACGGCCACCGTTGACGGTCTGCCGTTCCCTGCCTTTACAACCCACATCGCCTACAGCGCTCCGGCGTCCGCTTAGGAGGCAATAGCAACCTCCCGCCGCGCGCCGCGTTCACCCCCGGTGGAACAGCCCCGAAACGAAGCGCCCGACGGCGAACAGCCCGATCTCCCTCCCGACGAGGAGGAGGAAGTCCAGGAACGCGAGGCTGCGTCCTCGCGTGTCATCCATGAAGTCATCCGTCGCCAGGGCGACGAAGAGCTCGACCGTCCGGCGAGTTCGCTGTTCTTCTCCGGCGTGGTCGCGGGCGTGGCGATGGCGGCATCGGTGCTCGGGCGCGGGCTGATCGAAAGCCATCTGCCCGATACCGAATGGCGGCTGCCGGTGGCGAGCATCGGCTATTGCCTGGGCTTCGTGATCGTCGTGCTCGGGCGGCTGCAGTTGTTTACCGAAAGCACGCTCTCTGCCGTGATCCCCGTCGCGGCGAACCCCACCTTCCGCAACTTCACGCGGCTTGGCCGGCTCTGGGGGCTGGTGCTGGCGGCCAATCTCGTCGGCACGCTGCTGATCGCCTGGCTCGCGACCGAGGGCTGGGTGGGCACGCAAGCGAGCACCAAGGCGATGCTCGATACCTCGCGCAGCCTGCTTGAACTGACTGGATGGGACACGGTACGCGCGGCGGTGCCGGCCGGCTTCCTGATGGCCGGCATTGCCTGGTCGCTGCCCGGCGCGCGGCGGCAGGAGTTCTTCGTGCTGGTGTTCTGCACCTATTTCATCTCGCTCGGCGAGTTCGCCCATGTGGTGGCGGGCGCGGTGGAGGCGTGGATGCTGTGGCTGGCGGGCGAGGCGAGCCTCGGCTGGGTGCTCGGCGGCTTCCTCGCGCCGGCACTGCTCGGCAACATCCTCGGCGGATCGGT
This sequence comes from Sphingomonas sp. 22176, assembly GCF_052045505.1. Taxonomy (NCBI): domain Bacteria; kingdom Pseudomonadati; phylum Pseudomonadota; class Alphaproteobacteria; order Sphingomonadales; family Sphingomonadaceae; genus Sphingomonas; species Sphingomonas sp. 22176. The sequence continues at coordinate 147,276 of NZ_JBQEPL010000006.1, forward strand.
GCTGTTCGCGCTGCTCGCGCATGCCCAGGTGCGCGAAGAGACGTGAAGCGGGTTGCAGCGCGGGCGCGCTTCGTCTAGCCGTGCGCATCCTTCGCTGCCCCTGTGGCGAAATTGGTAGACGCATTCGACTCAAAATCGAACGCCGAAAGGCATGCTGGTTCGAGTCCGGCCAGGGGCACCAGTACATAGTGAGAGCATTGTAGAAGTCGGCTGGAACGATCCGGCGATGCTCTCGAACATCGCCGGCGTCGAGATCCCGCCGATCCGCCAGACGCCGTGCGCGTGGCTCGCCCGTCAGCCGCGTGCTACGCTCCTACGCCTGGGCGTAGATCCCGATGCGATCGATCCGCAGACCTTCTGCCGTAGCGCTACGCTATCCTACGGATGCACGAGGTGCTGGTGCTGATCGCCCCGCATCTCGACGAGGCGGCGCTGGAGCGCTTCAACAGCGTGCTGAAGCCGGTCTTTGTCGGCGCCTACGCCACCATGCCGCATCTTTCGATCGAACGCATGCTGGCGCTGCACCGAGCCGGACGCCTCGAGGTAGTCGCCCGCGGTCAGGGGGGGGCAACATCGATACACGGTCGGAGTCAGGGGCGGTCGTCACCATCCATGGCCGTCGGCGGCGCTTTCCGGCCTTTATCGATGCGACGGGCCAGCATCCTCTGCGCGCCGAGGCGTTCCCGTTCCCGACGCTGCTCGCGCAGGGGGCGGTCGAAGATGCCGCGCTGGCGGACGGCACCGGGATCAAGGGCATCGTGGTGGACGCGCAGTTCCACCCGGTGAGCGCCCTCGGTCATCGACCGCCTCCGTGACACACTCATCGACGGGAGGCCCTCGCCAAAAAATCACGCTCTACCGGCAACTGCGCGATCTTCGCGTACAGCTTGTCCACCTCCGCGTCGCTCGCCGCCCGCGCTGCATCGCCCGCACCGGAGAACGGCGCCGACATTCCTTCGATCGCCTGACGCTTCCACGCCGCGATCATCGTGTGACGAATGCCATGCTTCGCTGCCAACTCCGCCAGCGTCAAATCGCCACCTTCGCCTTGAAATGCGCGCCGTAGCGCTTCCTTGTCGTCTTCATTCTCGTCCGTTCCTCACGTCGGGATTAGCTTGGCAACCTGTTCAGAAAACCGGCACGACCTCACAGTGCGCATTTCTCCCAAACGACGGGCCGTCGGCAGCTGGGCGTGCAATTTTAGAAATTCAGTGCCGATCGCCGCTCCTGGAAGCGGACAATCCTCCGAACCTGCTTGTCGGTTTAGCGGACAACTCTGCCACAGGATGCTGGTCTCAAGGGCTTGGCTTCGGCCTTCGGCTACGGAAAGCACGGAGGCAAATTCGCCTCCGCGTCCAAAATCAGCCGTGTCGGAGACTGTCAGGCACGACACCGCCATTGTCGGCTAGCTTGGCCATGACTGCTCTGTGCAGTGCAATGTTCTGTTCCGCGCTGCCGTCCGCTCCCGCGTGTACATTCAGCTCCTCAGCAAGCTCTTTGCGTGCCGCCAAGCTTGAATCCAGATCTAAGAGCTTGAGCAGATCCACGATCGATTGTTGGTAGTTGCCGCCCCCGCCTTTCATTGAGGCCATCTCGGAGAGGACGGCCCCAACGTCAACGCTGGGGCTAGCCTCAGGCGCCAATGGGGCGGCCGCCTGGGCCGTTGCGGGGGTGGGGGCTTGCGCGGCAGAGGGGCTCGGAGCTGCCTCGCTGGACGGTTGTTGGGATCCAGTAGGTTTGTGGCCGAAGATCCGGTCCCGGATGCTGCTGAAAATGCTCATGCTTTCTCCTCGCGGCGCTCATGCGCCCAAGCGCATAACGCTCTGGTCAACCGAGGGTTCGGCGGAACGGCGTGTTGTTGCCGGCGTTCCCCCATCGCCTGCTCAGGTCAGGCCGGAGATGGGAGAGAAAAATGCACGCTGTTCGCTGGACAATGCTGGGCATGGCAGCAGTCGCACTTGCCGGCTGCGGGTCGAAGACGGAAACCCATACGTCCGATACGGTGATCACCACCGGCAATGCGGATGCGGGTACCGGAGCCGCCGCCAATAGCGGCCTTTCGGCACCAGTGTCGGCCGGAAAATCGTTCGCTGACGCGGCGGCGGCCAGCGACGCCTTCGAGATTGCGAGCTCGCGTCTCGCGCAGCAACAGGCGAGCAGCGCCGCCGTTAAGAAGTTTGCTGATGGCATGATCAAGGCTCACACAGAGTCCACGGCGAAGCTCAAGTCGGCGGCCGCTGCCGCCAGCCCGGCGATCACGCCGGATCCCGCATTAACGGCGGCGCAGCAACAGAAGCTGGATGGACTTAAATCGGCGAACGGTGCGGTGTTTGACAAAGCGTACGCTGCAGCTCAGGTCGAGGTGCATCAGCAAACGCTCGACGCCCTAAAGGCAAATGCTTCTAACCAAGAGGTGCCCCAACCGCTGCGGAACTTCGCGATGCAGCTGATCCCAACAGTCACTGCGCACCTCAATATGGCTAAGTCGCTTTCGAAATGACGTTTATAGGGCGGCACTCGATGTCGCCCAAATACCCTCCCGCTGGTCTCGGTACGCACCTGTTACCTCGGATAACGGCTGCCAGGCTCATCTTGCGCATCAGCCGGGCAAGGGTGCATCGGGCGACGTCAAACCCCTCGCGGCGCAGCTGCCGCCAGATCTTGCGGACGCCATAAACGCCCCGCACGCGCCCCGCTCGCTGCCGCTTCCAGGCATAGAGCGAATGTTGGCTGACGCCGAGCCGCTGCGAAACCTCCGCTACCGGATATCCGCGATCCGTGATCTGGGCCACCGCGTCATGATTGAACGCATCACTGAAATTGGGCTCCCCATCGTCGCCTCCTGTCCTAAAAATTAGGATCGAAGGCATCCAGAAATCCAGGGACTGCTCACCCTGAATGCCCACAGCATCTACGCCAAATTCTTGAGCAGAGATTCCGACGCATGCCGCGGAAGGGCAGCCGGATCGGCAGCATCGGTCGATAACAGCTGGGACGTTACGACCTGCGCGCCGCAGAAGTCGAAGATGCCCTTGTCGACTTGGGTCTGCATCGCCTGCCGATATCCTCGCTTTTCGTACGTACTGCTGGCAGCGCCCGCGATTGCGAAGAGATGCACCTGAAGCCGCCCGAGCTTCTTGATGATTCCCCCGCCCTCCTCTTCTTCGAAAGCCCATCCCGAAATGAAGACGCGATCGATCCACCCCTTCAGAAGCGCGGGCATCGACCACCAGTAGACTGGATACACAAGGATCAGATGGTCAGCTCGATCGAGCCTTTGCTGCTCTTTCAGCACGTCCGCCGGCCTGGGCCCGCCCGCGGAGAAGGCCGCATGATCCGCCGAGCCAAACACCGGATCGAACCCCTCCGCGGCGAGATCCGCGATTTCCACGGTGTGCCCGCTCGCCTCGAGCGCTTCGGCAAGCGCCGTCGCCACGGATCGCGTCAAAGAAGCGGAAGCGGCGGGGTGGGCCATCACAGTCAAAGCATGCACGCAAGCATTCTCCCGATAGCGTCGCGCGATTCGGCGACGACCTATCTATGTAACCGTTGTCAGGGCTGCCACGTCGGCCGGTAGGACGGGTCGAGCTGTCGATCGATAAAATAGGCGGCGCTGACGAAGGCGAGGTGGGTCAGCGCCTGGGGGAAGTTGCCGAGGGGCAGGGCGCGCGCGTCGGTCTCTTCGGCGAAGAGACCGAGATGATTGCCGTAGGCGATCCCCTTTGTCAGGACCAGTTGCGCATCCTCCAGGCGTCCCGCGCGAGCCAGGCATTCCGCATACCAGAAGGTGCAGGTGGTGAACGCGCCCTCATCACCCTTGATGCCGTCGTCGCCGCGGTAGCGATAGACCAGCCCATCGTCGCAGAGCTCGGCACCGATTGCGTCGAGCGTCTTGAGCCAGACCGGATCGGTCGACGACACGAAGCGTACCAGCGGCAGCATCAGCAGCGCCGCGTCTAGCGCGGTACCGCCGCGTTCCTGGACGAAATAGCCATGCTCCGGATGGCGGAAGTTGTTCCAGACGTCATCGACGATCGCATCGCGCGCTTCGGACCAGGCGACGAGCGGGGCTGGCAGCGACCGCTTCTTGGCCAGCCGGATGGCACGATCGAGGGCGACCCAGCACATCACGCGGGAATGGAGGAAGTGCCGCGGCGCGGAACGCATTTCCCAGATGCCTGCGTCCGGCTCCTGCCAATGGTTGATCACATGTTCGACAAGCCCGCAGACATGCTGCCAGCCTTCGTGGGGAATGGCCGGCCCGTATTTGTTGGCGAGATAGGCGCTGTCGAGGAGCTCGCCGAAGATATCGAGCTGGATCTGGTCGCTCGCGGCATTCCCGATCCGCACAGGACGGCTGTCCGCATAGCCGGCGAGATGCTCTAGTTCCCGTTCCTCGCCCGGTTTGCTTCCGTCCAGCGCGTACAGTATTTGCAGTGGGCTCTCGCGGCCAGCCGCCATGATGCGTGCGCCAACCCATCGATAGAAGTGCTCGGCCTCTTCGGTGAACCCAAGCCGCAGAAAGGCGTAAACGGTGAAGGACGCGTCGCGGATCCAGGTCGCACGATAGTCCCAGTTGCGCTCGCCGCCCTCCGCTTCGGGCAGCGAAAAGGTCGCGGCGGCGGCGATCGAGCCATGGCGGGCGGAGGTCAGCAGCTTCAGGGCCAGGGCCGAGCGGAGCACTTGTTCGCGCCACCGGCCCTTGTAGGTCGATTTGCCCAGCCAAGCCCGCCATGCCTGGGTGCTCGCCTCGATCTGTGCGCAGATTGCGTCGTCGTCGGGGCGCGGCATCCCGTCGTCGCCTAGGACGAACCAGGCACTCTCACCCTTGGACAAGGTGAAATGCGCGCTTGCCTCGCCATGCTGCCGGTCGAGCGGCACGGAAGCGAAGAGGCAGAGCGAGAGATCTCGCCCGGTAAAGCGGGCGCCGCCGTCCATCTCGGCGACGTTCGGTACCTCGCGAGCGTAATCGAAGCGCGGCGCGCAGCGCATGGCGAAGGTCACGGTGCCGCTGGTCACCGTCACTCGACGGATCAGCGAGCGCGTGTCCCGCCCGGCGCGGCGGCGCGCCTCGGGCTGGGGCATCAGGTCGACGATCTCGGCGCTGCCCTGCTCCGCCATCCAGCGCGTCAGCAGCACATTGGTGTCGGGCAGGTAGAGCTGGAGGTTGCGCGGCTGATCCAGCTTGGGTGCAATCTGAAACGCGCCGCCGCGTTCGCCGTCCAGCAGGTCCGCGAAGATCGTCGGGCTGTCGAGCGACGGCCAGCATAGATAGTCGATCGTGCCGTCGCGCGCGACCAGCGCCGCCGTCTCCAGGTCGCCGATGATGCCATGCTCGCCGATCGTCCGGCGAGGCTTAGCCATTGTCGCGGAATTCCGGGTAGAGCGACATGCCGCCATCGACGAACAGGGTGGTGCCGGTCACATAGTCGGCTTCGTCCGAGGCGAGCCAGACGACTGCGCGGGCGACGTCCTCGGGCTCGCCGATACGACCATAGGGGATCAGCCGGAGGAGCTTCTCCAGCGCCTCCTCGCTGTCCCAGGCTTCCTTGTTGATCGGCGTGCGGATGGCGCCCGGCGCGACGGCATTCACCCGGATCCCGTCGGCGGCGACCTCCTGCGCGAGCGAGCGGGTGAGCATCCGCACGCCGCCCTTGGCCGAGGCATAGTTGATATGCCCTGCCCAAGGGATGATCTCGTGTACGGAGCTCATCGCTACGATAACGCCGGCGCTGCGGGCAGGGCGCCCCTGCTCGGGCTGCGCGCGGAAGCGTCTCACTGCCTCGCGTGCGCAGAGGAACTGCCCCGTCAGGTTGATGCCGATGACGGTGTTCCAGTCCTCCAGCGTCATTTCGGCGACCGCCGCGTCCTTCTGCACGCCGGAGTTGGAAACCAGCAGGTCGATGCGGCCGAAGGCCGCAGCGGCCTCCTCGAATAGGCGGAGCACCTCCGCCTCCTCCGACACATCGGCCTGCACCGCGATCGCGCGCCCGCCCTGGGCGGTGATCCGCTGGGCGAGCGCCTCCGCAGGCTCCGCCTGGGCATGATAGTTCACTACCACCGCGGCACCGGCGGCCGCTACGGCCTCGGCAACCGCGAGGCCGATGCCCGAACTCGCACCGGTAACGATCGCAACATGTCTGGCGAGAGAAGCGTTGATCGGCATGGGAATGTCTCCAAAGATACGCAGAGGGGCAGGACGTCGCGACAACGCACGATCAGGCAGGGCGGCTATCGGAAAATTGCGCCCGGTGGTGGAGAAGGAAGTCGGTGAAGTCGTGCGGCGGCTTCCCCGTTAGGCGCTCGATCTCGAACGTGGGATCGATGTCGTGGTGCCCTGCGACGACGTCGGCGAACTGCACGACCAACCCCTTGGCCATCCAGCGCGAGTTGCCGGTCAGGCGCAGCAGGCCCCGAAAGAGCGGGGAGGGCAGATCGAGATAGCGCACCTTGTGCCCCAGCACCTTGGACAGGCGGGCGGCCGCTTCCTTCATGTCCAGTGTCTCCGGCCCGGTGAGGAAATAGGTCGCACCTTCATGGCGGTCCTGGGTCAGAACCGCGGCCGCCACACGCGCGATGTCGCGCGTATCGACCCACGAGACCGATCCCTTTCCGGCGACCTGCGGCAGGAACCCCCTGGCGATCGGATCCTTGAACCACAGGAAGTTCTGCATGAACGCGGTGGGCTTGAGGATCGTCCAGCCGATCCCCGAAGCGCGGAGGTGATGGTCGATCAGCGCATGCGCTCTCGCCCAGGGCACCGGCGATCGCACATTGCCGTCGGAGGCGGAGATCTTGACGATCCGCCCGACACCCGCTGCCTTGGCGGCATCGATGGCGGCGGTCTCTTGCGCCACTTGCTGCTGGGTGGGAGGCGTGATCAGGAACATCGTGTCGATGCCCTGCATCGCCGCCGCGAGCGTTTCCGGCCGATCGAAATCGCCGCGCACGGCGTCGATACTCTTCGTTGCGAGGCTCTCGACCTGCTCCTGCTTGCGGCACAACGCGCGGAACGGCGTTCCGGCTTCCTTGAGCAGGCGGCACACATCACCACCGATGCCACCGGTGGCACCTGATACCAAGATCATGACGGGTTTCCTTCTACGCGTTGGAGTCTGGAAGATGGGCCGGGGCGGCGCGGTCGAGCCATTCCGAGAGGATGGCGTTCATCGCATCGAGTGTCTGGATCGCGTCGCGGATCCTAGCGCGACCGACGCGGTCGGCGATTTCCGTGTCGAGCGGCGCAACCGCCTGCTCGGCCCCGGTTACCGCCGCCAACCCGGTTTCGGTGAGGACGACGAGCTTGGCGCGGCGGTGCTGCGGATTATCCTGGAACGTGACCATGCCGCGCTCGGCCAGCAGATCGACGACACGCTGCACCGCCTGGCGCGTAAGCCCCATGTTGCGGGCAATCGACACGGTGGGAAGCGGGACCGGCGAGTATCGGAGCGCACCGAGCACCTGCCACCACGCACTGGTGAGACCAAGATGCGCTACCAGCTCGTTGCCCGTGCCGATCAGCCTTCCACTGGTCGCGAAAACGGTGAGCGCAAGCTCCCGAACATCCGTGTTCTCGCTCGACATTCGACTAGCACCACTAATTGACAGCATATTGTCAAACTAGACGGGGACGGGTTGGTTCCGCTCGGCAGTGGACCAAAGGGCGCACGGGGCCCCTTGAAGCGACCTCAACCTCCTATCAATCTGTCGCGCCGGGCAGGCGTAGCGAGGGTTCTTCTGCTCTGCTTCGCAAGAAGGGTTTTGCACTGGGGCAGCGGAGCGCCCAAAGCCGACATTCAAGAAGCCAATCGGCCTTTCTGAAAGCGGATGCCAACGACAGCATCCGGTCGAAACGCCCAGCAACAACAGCTCGTAGGTTCCTTGCAGGCCCGTTGTCTGCCGGCTGAGAGCAAACGCTAAGCTCCAATCTTGAAACTCAGCTCGCCCATCGACCAGTTATTGGTAGGTTCGGGATGCCGTTGATTCCGACGGACAGCTCCTCCTCTCGGAGAGCTTTTGAGAAGAGATAACCCTGTAGCTCGTTGCAGCCGGCCGTTCGGAGCAACGAACCTTGCTCGCTGGTTTCGACGCCTTCGGCGGTGACCGACAGGTTCATCGCGTGACCAAGCGCGATGACCGCCTGCACGATCGCGATCGCCTCCTGGTCGCGGCCGACGCGCTTGATGAAGCTCTTGTCGATCTTGATCCGGTCTACCTTGAACTGCTTGAGATAGCTCAGGCTGGAATAGCCGGTGCCGAAATCGTCCAGAGCGATTCGGAAGCCCGCGTCGCGCAGGTCATGCAAGGCGGCGCGCACCTCCTCGCCGTCATCGAGGAGGATACCCTCCGTCACCTCCAGCTCGATCTGTCGCGGATGCACGCCGCAGCGCTGGACGAGGGATCGAACGGCCGCTGCAAAGTCTCCCGCCTTGAATTGAACGGGAGACACGTTCACGGCCATCGTGAGTTCGGGCCATTTCTTCGAGACGCGGCACGCTTCCGCGAGCACCCAGCTTCCCAGCGCGTGAATCAGGCCCGCTTCCTCGGCGATCGGAATGAAGAGATCGGGCGTCAACAGACCCTTTGCCGGGTGATCCCAACGGACGAGTGCCTCCAGCCCTACCACCGTCGTGCCGGTCGCATCCATTTTCGGCTGATAGGCAACGAACAGCTGCTTCCGGGCGCTAAGCGCCTTCCGCAGGTCGTCCTCCAGCTCGCGCCGATTGGCGAGGCTCTCGTCCATCTCCGCGGTGAAGAAGCGATAGCCGTCTCGACCGCTGGCCTTGACGCTGTACATTGCAATATCGGCCTTGCGCAGGAGCTCGGTGCGATCGGCACTGCGCGGGGTGCCCACCGCGATGCCGATGCTGCCGCCGATCTGCACTTCCGATCCGAGGATCGGGAAGGGATTGCGCAGTTCGGAGAGGCAGGCCTCCGCAAGCGCGCGGAGCGCTTCCGGCCCGAGCCCCTCGGTCAGGCAGATGGCGAACTCATCGCCGCCCAGCCGCGCCAGCAGCCCGCCTTTGGGCAGTTGGGCCGAGAGGCGGCCGGCAACGCTCTGGATCAGCTGGTCTCCGGCAAGATGGCCGAGCGTGTCGTTGACGTGCTTGAACTTGTCTAGATCGATTAGCAGTACGCCGAGCGCATGCTGGGCCATGTTGCCGGCAGCCCCATCGACGAAGCGATTGAACGCAGCCCGGTTCGGCAGCGAAGTGAGCACGTCGTGATTGGCGAGATACTGGGCGCGCGCCTCCTTCGCTTGAAGCTCGACGCGTGCAGCCTCAAGCGCGCCGATCGAGCGCGCATCCCTGAACATCAATCGCCCGACGACGAAGACGAGCGCCGCCAGCAAGACAATCAGTGCAGCCGCCGCCGCGCCGCCGCGCTTGGCTATCGACCGGAGAATGTCGCGACCGGGCATATCCGGCCGCCAGCCAAGATGACCGAGCAGCACGCCTTGCGACGAGCGCAGGGGCACGCTGAACATCCCGGCTTTCATCACGGCCGGGGTCGACAATATTCGCGCATCGCGGATGCCGCGGATGCGGCCCAGGTCCCCCATCAGCTTGCCGTCTAGAAAGCGGATGCTGACCAGCATGGGCTGACGCCCGGGAGCGCCGACCACGAGTTTGGAATCGGGAATCATCCGCATCACGCTGGCAGCGGCCGCGCGCCCGGAAACCTCCACGAGATCGGTCGCGTGGAAAGCGGCCGGCGAGGTACGCACCGTTGTGTTCGGCGCCAGCTTTTGGCCAGGCAGGCGCTCATGGGTGTTGGCCGGCCGGTGGAGTGAGCCTCTTGCCGCTTGGATCAGGGGCAGCAACGTGGGCTGGACGCGCGCAAAAATCGCAGGTGAAACGCGCTCGCCGTTCCGCATGGCGTAGACAGGCCGATCCTGACCGTCGATAATAATGTCGAGCTCGTGATTGAACACGTAGTTCAACCAGACACCCACGTTCTTGTCGAGCCATTCGGCATCGGGCCTTGCCTTCTGCACCTCCGCATAGGCAGGATCCCAGATCGCGACGCCCGCCTGGCTCTGCGCGAGATCGTCGAGCACCGCGCCCAAAGCCAGATGAACATCGTCCGCCTGCCGTGCGCGGATCGATTCGTCGACCTGATTGGCCGTTGCCCACAGGCTCCACGTTCCGAACAGCACCAGCGCCACCGCGAGGCAGAGCGCGGGTGCCGCCACGAAGGCGGTGAATCGCAGAACGGGGCTGAGACGGGGAAGGCCAGAACGGTAGAACATGCAACTGCGCAACCAAGAAGGACTTGAGGCAAGTTCTTCAGGCTGTTCGGTTCAGGACCGTTGCAGCCTTCTTTGCTTGCTCCTCAGATTAGAAACAAAACCTTGTTTTTCAGTGAACTGCTTTGAAGCAGGATGGGCGGAGCAATGCATCTTCCGCCGATGCCGATCAACGTTCTCGAACGCGATCTCGCCCTTCTCCAGCAACGAAATGAAGAAGGGACGAGAGACGTTCAGGATGTCCGCCGCGTGTTGGATGGTCAGCATCTGGCTGACCTGCACCAGCGTCACCGCATCGCCCCGCCCGACGTGCCGCAGCAACTCCATCAGCAGCCGAGACAGGCCAGGGGGCAGCGTAATCTCGGCCGACGTCTCGTTATCGTCCAGGACCTTGAGGGTGGCGTCGCCGGTAGCTTGCGACGCCAGAATCTCACGAGTTGATTGGCCGCCGCCTTCTAGCTCGCGGAAGGCAGGCGGCCGCCTCGTCTCTACCGTGTTTGAGATTGCCGCGCTGCCGAGGGAAACGCTCCTTGAATGCGCAAAATCGAGCGCAAGAAAGGGTTACGGCCGACGCTAGCGTGGTACGCTCAGAATGTCGCCACTTCCGGTCAACATGGCCAAGACAACAAGACCCGGCTACCCAACATGGGGCCACCGGATCTTGAAGGCGCCGCATGGCGACGCAACAGATTCTTGTAGATTGCTGGTGAGACCGTACTGCTCGCCGATCAAGCGTCCCACCTGAAATGCGCTTGCTCGGCGCAGTCTCACGGACTCCGTGAACCGAGTTTTTCGGCCGCTTGTGATGTGAACCTTGCCCGCCTTGTCCTTTACGAGACCGTACGCAGCACGAATGTCTATTCAGGTGTCAACGCCCTTGAGGTCACCGCATCAGTGCAATGGAAGCGTCGACAACCGGCTGGTGGGCGCGTTCGAGCTGATCCGCCGCCGCGACGTATGACAGGCGGTTGTGGGGGAGTGTGGCATCAGGGAGGATAGATGCCTTGCCCGCACGAGCCTGCGGTCGCTTCGACTCGGGTCGACCGGCCGCTGCCATAACGGCAAACCGGGGATCGGCGGTAGCGATGCCGGCGATAGCCTTGGCAGCGCGCTTCGTGATCTGCCGCACCCGTTCCGCCGTAACGCCAGTCTCAGCCGCCAGATGTTCAAGGCTCGCTCCCTTGAAGATGCGGCCTTCGACGATCTCGCGTTCCCGCGCGATCGTAGCTTCCAGCTTCTCTACTTCTTCCGCGGCAACGCCGTTCACGCGGAGGCGCGGCAGTGCCTTAAGAGGGGCTGTACTTTCACGTTTGGGCGCGGGACGGCGAGCAAGTACCTGCATCCCAACCGTGCGCAAGTGATCAACATAGGCGTCGATCAGAGAAGATGTCGCTCCATCTGCAAGGTAGTCCGAAGCTGCGGACTCCGTTGCCTCAAGGGCAGACTCGTCCTCGAACGCGTCGAGAAACGAGCCCGCCTCTCCATCAGCGTCCATCATCGCGTTGAACGACACCGTTGTGGCAGCAACCCTCTTCGCCGAGGGGCGCTGGTCGGTCATCACGCGGAACCGCAAGCTCTGGAGCTCGCCGCGGATCTGCCAATTCACGAAGGTTGTGAATTGTGCCTTTTCCGGGTCATATGCTTCGACCGCGCGATGTACCGCGATAGCGCAGCACTGCTCGGCATCGTCAGCATAATGGGTGAGGCCGTACTGACGCACGAAATGGCGAACCCGCGAGGCGATGAGCTTCATGATCTGTGCGTGCGCCCGGTCGACATTTACACGCTGCCGATTGGTCGACGTAACACCATCCCTGGGACGGTTTTCGAGGATGATTGCTACTGCAGCTTCAAGCGCGAGCGTGGTCTTCGACGTCATGATCTTCCCCTGGTTCGCGGCCGGACGTCGTGACGTTCGGACACCAGGAGAAAATGGCCTTAACCAGTTAACGAAGCGGTAAACGCCAAGTTAGGGGGAACTGCGTACCCACCAACGAAGCGCAGGCAGCGTCGCTCCTCGCCATCCTGGAGCGCTCGAGCCCGCCAGCCCGCCTTCTCAGTGGCGGGGCAGCGGCTTATGACCTACTGGCAAATGGTGCATAACAGCGAGGTCATCGCGGCGGTCAACGGCTTGTTGGCACATCGGGCAGACCTCGAAATGCCGCAATTCGTCTACAGCACGTTTCTTGGCGGCCACTCGCGAAGGCCGCACGTCCTGTATAGCTACGGCTGCAAAATTCATCATCGACATGCCCAGTGTTAGCGTTTCCTTTACCTTATAGAGGCTAACGTAGGTAATTGGTGAATTGCGCGAAATTTGTTGTCGCGCTTACCAGCGCACGGCCAACGCGATGAGCATGTCGGATCCCCGCAGCTGGGAAGAATCACTTCTTTCGCAGAACGAAGGTCCGTGACCTTACTCCAGCGAGCAGTTTGGCTGCGTTTCACCCGATTTTCGCTCATTTGCCGCAACAGCGCGGAGAAGCGAGATCGCGGAGGCGGCGAACCACCTCCTCTCGGCCGCCGCCCTCTGCAATGATGCTCGGGCTGAAATCGGTTTGGCGCGACAAGCTTGGCAACGACCCGGCGCTTTCTTTGTTGAACCGCCGAGATTGGGCGATCCTTGCTTGTTCGGGCCTTCACATGCGCCGCGCAGTAGCGGGCTTTTCCGGGGGACGACGCTGTGTCTAAGTGGCAGTGATGGCGAAAGCGAAGCGTGGGGTTCGGGTGCTTGGCGGCTCAAGCGATTCCGTCGACGACCCCTGTGCCGCGTGGAGCGTATTTCGCGCCGGCGATAGCGCTATAGGCCACATCGTGAACCGCATTTCCCATGCCCTCCAAGCGGACCGTGGCAACGTTGCGGTGTACGCGCACTACGGAGACGGGTTCATTGCGCCCCCTCAGATATACCGATACGGTAGATCCATCGCCGAGCGCCAGTTCGACGTTCCTGATGATCTCGTGGCCAGCCGCCCCGTCTTCCTCATTCATTGTGAAGTCTCCTCGGGTCCACAATGGACATGGTGCCGCGAACGCACGTTGATGCGGTATGATGCGACGCAGCAACTTCTTTAGCGGCGACATGATGGTTAAACGCGTTGAAGCAGTAATACTTTCTGGATCTCGGCGAGGTGGTACGACGTGAGGGGCGCTGGTCATGGACGTGCGCCCGCCAAGGTGAGTCAGTTCAACAGCGCTAACGCAAAGGCGTTGCGCCGATTCTTGAACTCCAAGCATGTTTGCTAGACAGGGCTCGCCAGATACGTCCGGCGGCATCATCTACGCGGCGAGCGAAACGAGCGGTGGAAACCCATTCCGTTGCAACCTCGCGAACAGTTTACCTTTGGTGCATTAGCGATTTTTAACGTCACACCGCGGGACGTGACAGTTTCGAGCGTCGAAGCCACCGATACTGAACATACGCGCCGCACGCCGATATGAAAGCGTTAGACGTCCTTGGCGGTCACCTGGATCGGCTCGGCGAAATTCGGACCTTCGCGATCGATGATGCGTCGGGCCACCTGCTCGACAACGTGCCTGTTGCCGACAAGGGTGGGCTTCGTCGCGTACTTGGCAGATCCGGCGTAGCTCAGGTGCAACAGCGCGCGAACCTCCACCTCCACATCCACGAGGCGACCGGACGCCTCGTCGGCATAGGACCAGACCGGAAGCCCGAGGGGCATCTGAAAGGTGAGCGTGCCGGCGCGCAGCCGGACGACATCGGGCCCGTTCACCTCTGTTGCAGATCCCAACGCGCAGCGACTTCGTCGATGGTTCGGAACGCCAGATCCTCGAGCCCGTCGGGCACGGCAACAGCCACGTCCCAGTTATGCGGGAACGGCCAGTCCGGCGCGGCGGGCCGCGGGAGATGGAAACCCAACTCCAGATCCTCGTCCCTTGCGCTGAGGCTGGCGGCCACCCGCTCCAACTCGTCCCGAATATCCTCTGCACTGTGCTGTGATCTGCTCAAAGCCCCAAGCCCGGCTAACGCTGATCGAGCCTCCATCGAACAACGCATGATATTGATCGATATCGCATTTCTACTAGTCCGCCTCGGCTCGTCGCAAACCTTCTCGTCACCGCTGCACGCGCCGACGATGGGGACAGGCGCTTCTGGCGCGCGGGAGAGCCCTGAGGTCGCCCCTCCCCAAACCCTTGTTGCCTGGTTTCGCGCATTCCATCATGGGGACCGCAGCGCGGCGGCGATTGCTGCTGCCCATGCATTTGATGGATAAGGGTTGTATGCCGCAGAAGCATCCTCGTCGCGTAGAGGACGAGATGGCGCCCCCGACAGCGCGGGTGCGGTTGAATCCGGGCAGTGAGGATGCTGTGTATCGAACGCTCCTCGAATCCACGCGCGCCATTCCCTGGAAGATCGACTGGAGCACGATGCGCTTCGCCTATATCGGGCCGCAGATCGAGAGCCTCCTGGGCTGGCCGCAAGACAGCTGGATCTCGGTCGAGGACTGGTCTTCGCGCATCCATCCGGAAGATCGCGACCATGTGGTCAACTATTGTGTCGCCCAGTCGATCGCCGGTATCGATCACGAAGCGGATTATCGCGCACTCACGCCCGATCGCGGCTTTGTGTGGATCCGCGACGTCGTGCACGTCGTCCGCAATGACGTGGGCGAGGTGGAGAGCCTGATCGGCTTCATGTTCGACATCAGCGAACGGAAGCGGATCGAGCACGAGTTGCTGAAGATGCAGCAGAAGCTGGAAGCGCTGTCCTTCGAAGATGGCTTGACCCGCATCGCCAACCGACGCCGGTTTGACGAGCGGCTCGAGGCTTGCTGGGACGAGGCACGCCGTAGCGGTCGTCCTCTGTCGATGATCCTCCTCGATATCGATCACTTCAAGGGTTTCAACGATCGCTATGGTCATCTGTATGGCGATGAATGCCTCGTTGCCGTCGCCGAAGCGCTGCAAAAGGTGGGGCGGGAGAAGGACGTGGTTGCCCGCTACGGAGGAGAGGAGTTCGTCCTCCTCCTGCCGGACACGGATGAAAGCGCCGCGATCGACGTCGCGCGACGCTGCCGCAGCGCCATCGAAGCGCTGGGGATAGCCAACGCATCTTCGGATTGCAGTCCGTTCGTTACCGCCAGCCTCGGGGTTGGGACCGCCCTGCCCGCAAAGGACCAGGATGCGCGGGGCTTCTGCGAGAGCGTCGATCGGCTGCTCTATGGCGCCAAGCAGAACGGGCGGAATCAGCTTCTCGCTGGCTGACAATGCTGTGGGGTGCTGCTGAAACCAGCCTGGCAGATGGACGAACTCTGGGTCGCACACGACCGAGACCGAGGACCGGACATCGGCGTAGTAGTCGGTTAACTGAAAATATATGTATTTCTGACACATAGCGGCGATGCATCGCCTTCGATCCCTGGCTCCTTGTATGTGGGCGACGGCACTTGGTGCAAACGTTCGCGGGACCGTGGCTGTCATCGGGGCGCTGTCCCTCCCCATACTTTGCGCCATGGGCGCCGTTTCGGTCGACTTGGCGCGCGGATACAGCCAGTTGATCAGCAATCAGCGGACGGCGGATGCGGCAGCGCTCAGCGCTGCCCTTGCCTACCAAGGCGCGAATTCCAACGCGGCCATCTTGTTGCCGACGGCGCAAGATCTCGCCGTTGCCAACGGCTTGTCCGGCGCGCGGGTGACGGCAGCGATCCTCAACGACACTCCCACCGTCGGCGCGAAATCGGTCAAGGTGACCATCACCACGTCCGTGCCGTTCGCGATGGCGAAGGCGCTCGGATATCGTGGGAGCTATGATGTCGGCGCAACGTCGGTTGCCTCGCTAAGCGCTACCAGCCCGATCGCGCCGCCCTGCATCATTGCCCTTGCGGCGTCGGGCGTGGGCATTGCGACTAGCGGCGGTGCCACGATCGACACGCCGGACTGTTCCGTCGTCGCCGTCGCCAATATCGAGAACCGCGGGACCCGGATTGCGGCGAAGAACATCGTCTCGGGCGCGGGCAGCATTCTCAACGACTGGGGTACGCTGACCACCTCCCTGCTGCGCTATGCAGGCAGTTTCACCAATCCTTCGTGGAACACGAACGTCCCGCCTGCGGACAAGCAGATGAATGCGACGACGACCATCACCGACCCGCTGGGCGATAACGCGGACCTCGCGGCAGCGCGTCAGATCATCGGGTCGAGCGTGCCTGCGCGTGCGATCGGCAACCCCACGACGCCGGCCGGAGCGGACTGGGTGTTCGGCTTCTCGCCTTCGCCCACCGTCGCAGGTTTCCAGCGGGGCAACTCCGGCAATTTCGTCGTTCCCGCCGGCAAGTACACGATCGGCAAACTGACGATCGACGGCGGCATCAAGGTTCAATTCGATAGCGGCTCGACGATCACCGTCGCCAACGGGCTGACGATCGGCGGCGGTTCCACCGTCGTCTTCGGCGATGTGAACCTGTCGGTGAATGGCGGCTTCAACAGCGGATCGAGCGGCGTCACGATGGGCAATGGCAGCCTGGCGATCGGCAGCGGCACGATCGGTTTTTACGGGCCGAACAGCTTCGGCAATGGCCCGGTGACGATGAACGGCACCTTGGCGATCGGGGGCGGAACCACGCTGGCTCTCGGCACCGGAAATCATGCGTTCGGCGCCATCAATGTCGGTGGCGGCAGCTGGCTGAAAATGGGGGCCGGAGACCTTGACGTGGTGTCCGGGGTGTTGGTGGATGGCGACTCCACGGTCGCCGCGGCGGCTGGCGATTATCGCATCGGCGCCGACGGTACCGGCAAGGCCATTACGTTGTCGGGCAGCGCTGTCTTCCTGATGGGAGACGGTGCGTTCAGCGCAGGGGGAGACATTTCGACGGCAGGCGGCAGCCGGATCGTGTTCGGCCGCACCGCGAACCATCTCATCAAAGGCAATCTGAACGTGGCCGGCTCGGCGCTCCTCGCTACGAGCCGCTACACCATCGCCGGCGATTTCACCAACGGGACCGGCGGCACGACCTGGCCCTATACGTCTAAAGTCACGGGGCAGACCTATGGAGCGACGCTGGAAGGGGTCGACGTCTCCGGCTATGATCTGGCGGGGATCAATGTCTCGTTCGTGCTTTCCGGCACGGTCAATCTCGCGGGCGGCGCGAAAACGAAATTCATCGCGAGCAGCACCAGCGTCACCGGCGGCGCGATCGCCGACCTGCTGATCGACAGCCTGACCGGCAGCACGACCAACTGGGCCGCGGGGGCGCAGAATGTCTTCGTGGGCGCCGTCCATCTTCCCAATTCGGACCTGACCATGTCGGGGGGCAGCACCACCTTGTCCAACGGCCAGTGCTTCATGCTGATCGCCCGCACCATTACTGCCAGCGGTGGCGCGGCGGCCGGGTCCGCATGCTTGAGCATCGTCGGCGGCAGCGGCAGTGGGGGAACGACCGCGATAGGGCTTGTCCAATGAGCGTGCGGAGAATCGCGTCGGACGAGCAGGGCGCAGCGACGATCGAATTTGCGCTGCTGACGCTGTTCTTCTTCCTGTGCTCGTTGGTGGCGCTCGATTTCGCCAGCTATTTCGTCCAGCGAAGCCAATTGGCGGCAGCCGTCTCCGCAGGATCGATCTCGGCATTCACGAACCGGGGCACGGTGCCGTTTGAGAGCCTTCCAGCCTATATCCAGAATGCCGCGCATCTTTCCAATCCGCCGCAGGTCAGCGTGAGCTGCAACGGCGCCGTGAACGGCTGCGTCAACACCGGGCGAAGCTGCGCGTGTCTGTCGAAAACGGGCAGCTTCGTGAGTGCGTCCTGCGGGAGCACCTGCCCGGCAGGCAACACGTCCGCATCAACTGCGGGCTATTACCTGCAAATCACGGCATCGTCCCAATACCGCGCCGTCGTGTTGCCGCGCGGCATGTTGAACGGGACGCCGATCGTGCAATCCGTTGCGGTACGGCTGCAATGAGCAAGCGGTTCGGCGACGACAGCCGCGGCGCGACTGCGATCGAGTTCGCATTGCTCGCCCCCATATTCCTGATAATGCTGTTCGGCATCATCGAAGTGGGGCGTCTGCTATGGGTAAAGCAGGCCTTGACGGAGACCGCCTACAGCGCGGCGCGCTGCGCAGCGCTCGCATCTTCCTGCAAGACGCAGGGTGACATCCAGAGCTTCGCTACCGCGCACGGACTGCGTCGGGGCCTGCGCCTAAATGCCGGTCTCGTAAGCTATATGTCCAGTACGACCTGTGACGGCAACGCAGGGGCGGTGCAGGTGACGATCGGCTACGCCTTCGCCTCGCCCCTATCGGGTTTCATCCCGGCCTTGCCGTCGAGCGTGCAGGCGCATGGCTGCTTTCCGAAGCTGTCTTGATACTCGGCAGGGCCGAAGAGTCTCCCGCCCTGCAACTTCATGCGGCAACAGGCGTCTCGCGACGGCGGCGAAGGAGGGCACCGAGCGTGCCAAAGCCGAACAGAAGCATCGCCCAGCTGGCCGGTTCCGGAACACCGGACGGCGGCGGCGAAAAGCTGCTGGTGCCGTTATAGGTCCCGAGGTGGATCTCGCCGTTCAGCGTGAAGTTGCGCGCCACAATCGATCCCTCCAGCGCGCTGCTGTTCGAGACATCCGCGTTGGGCGCCAGAATGCTGCCATGGAACCCCTTCAGGGAAAGGCTTTCGGCCTGGTTGAAATTCCAGAGCACGGACTGGTTGAGCAACTTGCTGTTGAGGTTGCCCTGCTCCACCAGGTTCGTCCCCAACACGTTGATGATCGTGGTCATGCCGCTGGGCATACCGTTGAACAGCAGGTCGAAATTGGCGTTCTGGTTCTCGAACGCGGCCTCCGTCATTGTGAACACGGCGTAGCCGTTCTGTGCGCCCGAATAGTCGAGCGCATTCGCGGTAGACGTGATCGCGCCAAGGGAAGGCAAGGTCGCCAGCTGGCTCGATAGCGCCATCAAGTTCGCCTGAAGCGTGTGCATCTGGTTCTGCAGGCCGGCGGCGATGTCGTTCGCGCCACCCGGGGAAAGGCTGGTATCCTTCACCGCGCCGTTCAGGCCGCTCGCGGCCGTTCCGCCATACCGAACGCTGTTGCTGTTGCTGTTGATGTTGAAGCTGCTGGTGAGGTTTCCGCCGGCGAGCAGCGTACCATGCACGCCACCCGTGGTGTTGAAGTCAACCGAGTGGACATTGCCGCCGACGCTTGCGGTCGTCCCGACGATGCCGCTGGCACCGTTTTGATAACCAGCCTTCAGGCGGAAGGCGCCGCTTGCGTTTCCGACGACGCTAAGCACGTCAAAGGACGAAGATGCCGCGCCCTGCGACGCGTTTCCAATCCCGAAGTTGGTGAAATTCGAAGCTGCGAGCTGGCCGACGAACGACCGTCCTTCCACTTCCTGCCCGTTGGTGGTGAGGGTGTCGAACACCACCAGGTTCAACTCGCGCATCGCCTGGAGGCCCGCGGCCGGATCCGGCATCGCCAGCGCTGGAGACGCAACGAGAACAGCCGCGATGGCGGCGACGGACAGTAGGCGCATTATACCCCCTCCTGGGAACAAAGCCGACGGGACTGCTACGGAAGCCGGCCGCGCGTATTCAGGACCTGCTCGGTAGAGGAGCCTGCGCGGAAGAAGCACTCGGTATTTCGCAAGGTTAAGTCCCGTCGCGAGACGCGCGGTACACTATCGCCAATCGTGCGTGTCTGATCGGCGATCCTTTTTCCAAGAAGCACGCGTTGGGCAATCGCTATCGGGAGTGACCGCTACGCCCAGTCCCGGCCTTTTCCCGTTGCGAGAAAAACCGATTAGCTCCGGGAGGCCGTGTATCGCTAATCGACGGCCCCCATCGCGAGCTGAGTCTGCTGGAGCATCAGGGCGCCAGACGCAGGAGTTTAGGTCGAGAAGCGGCGAATGGTCGCGCGGAACAAGGTGCGGTCGGCACGGGAGAAATAGAGCCAGATACGCCCGTCTTCCAGAACCACCGAGGCGACGAAGGCGATGTCGGTATCCATCCTACTGGGCGAGGGGGCGGTGCGATCAGCGGTTCGATGCAGCGGTCTGTGACACGGGTATATTCGGCATCGAACGCGCTCCAACCAATCGGCCAGCGCGCATCCTGGGTCGCGCCATCGTAGAACATCACTGGCTGCGCCTTGTCGTCTGTGAGCAGCGGACCCGTGGAGAGATGGAAATCTTCCCATGCATCACTTCTGGGTGCGAACGGCTGCCGATCATGGTGCTAGGGGCCTGCGACGCCCGGCGCAGTGGCGAGACCGATCAGCGAGGCATCGTGCGCGGCATATTCGTAGAACAGCCGCCATCCGCCTTGCTCGGTACGATCGACGGTCGCCTCCTTCACATTCCCCTGCGATGGGGCGGAGGCCATGGCTACCCCACGTTTCTCCAGCCGATCCCTACTCGGTCCGGTGGCGTAGAGCATATCGCCATCTGCATGCGCGTCTACGCCGGTATAGTAGACCGCATAGCTGCCGTCCGGCAGCTCGACGATCGCCATCGTTCTGGTGAGATTGTCCAACCCCGCCTTGGCGGCGCAATAATCTGCGCTTCCCGCACGCACCGCGGTGGAGTGGATCGAGCTGATATTCACGATGTGCCCCGGTTTCCCGGCCGCGCGCAACCCGCGCACCAATGCCCGGGAGGTGAGGAAGACACCGGTCAGATCGGTGCTGATGGTCTGTCGCCACTGGTCCAGATCCATGTCGGCAACGGCGACGCCGCGCATGTCGACACCTGCCGAGTTCACGAGGAGGTCGACCAGGCCGCGCCTCTGCAAGACGCTGGAAATACCCCTGCTACCTGATCCTCGCTTCCGACGTCCGCCTGAAAGGCGACGGCGCGCCGACCGGCGGCCCGCACCTTGTCGCAAAGGCCCTCCGCCGCCGCCGCGTCCTGGTGGTACAAGATGGCGACATCCGCACCTGCCGCCGCCAGGCTGTCGCGCAGGCGGCGCCGATGCCGGACTCTCCACCCGTTATGAGCGCGACGCCGCCTTCAAGTACAACCATGGGATCCTCCGATCAGATGCTTCAACGAGGATTGAGTCCAGAGGTTCAAGCGAATGGACGCATGCCATGTGCGGTATCGGCATAAACCACGCAAGGGCACGAGATCGCCCCGCGCCGACGACCGTTTCGACCTGCTGACGCTCACTCCGCTTGGGGTTCTGTCCACCACGCGCTAGGGGGGAGGGCAGGGGGCACGATGCCGCAACGAAGAGGTCGCGATGTACGATAAGCCGCTGACTCGTCGAACCGTGCTCGGGGGCGCCGCGATGACCATGGTCTGCGCCGCGCCGCTACCGTCATTCGCCGCGCGACGGGTCCCCGGTCGGACAGGACTGGAGCATGGTGCGATCCGGTCCATCGGTGCCGAGGCGGCGCAAACAACCTATAAGAGCCGCGCTGCTCTGCGCGCCATCGCCCTGGAGAATGTCACGGGTCCTGACCGATTGGTGATGCTGGACACGCCAGCCTTCGGCGACGGCATCATCGAAGCCTGGATCAGCGGTGCCCCCATGGTCACGGCAAGTGCCACGGCGCGAGGGTTCGTTGGGCTGGCCTTCCGCGTGCAGGACGAAACCAAGCTGGAAGCCATCTATCTGCGCCCGACCAACGGCAGGGCCGAGGACCAGCTGCGCCGGAACCATGCGGTCCAGTACGTCTCGCACCCCGACTATCCTTGGGAGCGACTGCGCGCCGAAGCTCCTGGCAACTACGAGACCTATGTCGATCTCGAGCCTGGCCGGTGGACACGGGTGCGTATCGTCGTGGCCGGAACCCACGCCCGGCTCTATGTCGATGGGGCCGAACAGCCGACCCTGATCGTCGATGACCTAAAGCATGGAGCCAGCGCAAAAGGCGCTGTGGCACTCTGGGTCGGTCCAGGAACGGAAGCGCATTTCAGCGAGGTGAAGGTCCGCGGATCCGCGACCGTTTAAATATGAGGCAAAGGGGCAGTAGCCGCCTCCTGGGGTTGGGGCGCCGCTGAACGCCGCGCATGATTGACAGGCGTTCCGATTGCGCATGCGATTAGTTCGGACACCGCTCCTGAATCGGCAAGCGAACCGCCGCCGCTGCCCGACGAGGAAGAAAAGCATGACGTCGTCCGCTGCAACGCACATCATTTCGGCCGTACCGCCCCCGGGACTTGCGGGCGGGACATCAAGGCCGCACACGACTTCTACGTGCGCCTCCTTGGCTTCAGAAAGGCGTTCTAGAACGGATATCCCGTCGGCTTCATGGCGTTGAAGAAAGATGATGTCGGGGTCCATCTCCGCCGGTCGAGGCGCTGGAGCATGCCTGGAGCAGCTTCTGCACCCAGGCCAAGGCGATCACCGATCGGCGACGCCGCTGGCCTGACACTGCGCGAGACTGTGGAAGTACCAAGATGGCGCGGATCTGATCGATCCGCGGCGCCCCCAGAACCATCCGCGTGGACAATGGGCCGGAATTCATCTCAAAGGCACTCGACCACTGGGCGTACGAGGACGGCGTCACGCTGTACTTCAGCCGGCCGGGCAAACCCACCGACAACGCCTTCGTGGAATCGTTTAATGGTCGCTTGCGCGATGAGTGCCTGAACGCGCACTGGTTTCTGTCGTTGGCCGATGCCCGTGCTAAGATCGAGGCCTGGCGCCGAGACTATAACGAGAGCCGTCCTCACACATCACTTGGCTGGCTGACGCCGTCGAATATGCTGCCGCAGCGGCCAAGATCGCCGCCGAATGAACGTCGGATACTCACGCCCAGGCTGGATGAGAAACCGGGGGACCCTCACTTCCAGGCCGGACTCTAGCTCCAAATAGAGGAAAAAACGGTGGTCACGTCAAGGCTTGTCAGGCTGAACGACATGCACCAGCTTCGCTACATCCTGGCCGGTCGGGAGCGGACCCGCTGCCACTAGGCGCCTTGTCGTTTCATTCCATTGCAGCGTCACGGCCGTGCCGCCGCCATGCTGATAGCGGTTGGATACGCCGTCGTCGTCATAGAGCGTGAAGCTAGTGTCGCGCCCCGGGTAGATATGGATGCTCTCCAGCGCCTGTTTGGTCGCCGTGCTCGGAACCTGCACGCCGATCGGCACGATCGAGCCCGCGCGGACGAACAGCGGGATCTTGTCGATCGGCGCTGCGGCCGTCACCGTCTGCCCGCCAGTATAGCGATGGTTGGTCCAGTAATCATACCAGTCCCCGCCGGCAGATACACGTCGCGGCTGGTCTGTCAATTGTTCCCGCGTCTGCCGCGTGGCAGGCATTTTGAGGACCGACAGTATGACGCGCTTTGTCCGGTACGATCCTTCGCTCGAGCAATCACTCGAAGACGAAGAGGCGCTGATGCGCGAGCTGGAGACCATGATGGTCGACCTTGCCCGCCTGGTGCACGAGAAGCATGGCCATGCCTTCCATGGCACCCATGCGAAGCTCACGGGGTTGATGACGGGCATGGTTGAGGTGCTGCCCGATCTTCCGCCGGAGCTCGCGCAGGGGATGTTCGCAACGCGTCGGAGCTATGAGGCGGTGGTACGGCTGGCGCCCGGCGCGCCCGAGCCCCTGACCGACAAGGCATCGGGGCAGCGCGGATTGTCGATCAAAGTGATAGGCGTGGAGGGCGAGCGCCTGCCCGGCTTCGGCGAGACGGCGTCGCAGGATTGGGTGCTGGGGCTCGACCCGGCCTTCACTGCGGCGACGGCGCGCGATTTCCTGCGTACCTTCCGCTATACCGGCGCCCAATCCCCGCATCTGCCCGAGCCGGCAATCGTGGCTCTGTCGCGGGCGGCGCGCGGGGTGGAGGCGGCTCAAGTTTTTCGGCCGCTCCCGCGCACATCCCTTTGCGGAGCGCTTCTACACACAGGCGGCGGTACGGTACGGCGCCTATGTCGCCAAGCTCGTGGCGATCCCGTCTGCCGAGACGCTTGCAGCCCTTACCGAAGCAGAACCGCTGGGATCGGCGCGGGATGCGTTCCGCGATGCGGCGTGCGCCTTCATCGCGGATCGCCCGGTCGTCTATGACATCAAGGTGCAGCTCTGCACCGATATCGAGTCCATGCCGATCGAGGACGCGTCTGTCGCGTGGAGCGAAACGGACAGTCCCTACCGGACGGTGGCGCGGCTGACCCTGCCGCCGCAGACCGCCTGGACGGAAGCGCGCGCGGCCTATGATGATCGGCTGGCCTACAATCCCGCCCACGCACTCCGCGCCCACCAACCATTGGGATCGATCATGCGCGCGCGCATGCGTGCCTATCAGGCCACGCAGCGTTTTCGGCTCGACGCCAACGGCATCGCTCCCGCCGAACCGGGCCGCGCCGCCGACATACCGTAAGCGCGCTTGCCCCTCGCAAACCCGGAACTGCAGTAGGTATCATGGGGCCGTGGAAGTTGGATGCCGTTCAACGCACCCCCAGCCGGGCCAGCACCACCGCTTCCACGCGCCATTCCAAGCGTGCCGTGTCCGTATCGCCGCGTGCCGCGGCCAGATTGACGAGCGTCGCGATCAGCGCGGTGATGTCCTGAACCATGTCGGCGGTCGCCGGCACGCCGGCCGTCCCGAGGATCGCGCGGATCGCGTCAACGACCCGCGCGTGCACCGGCCCGCTATCCTCATCCAGGCTCAGCCGATCTTGCTCGGCCTCGAGCAGATTAGCGAGCCGCGGGCGTTGAAGCTGCTGGGCGACCGCGATCCTGACGAGCCGCGCCAACGGCGATGGCTCGGCTACGGTCAGGTCGATCGCCATGATCTGTGCTTCGAGCGTGTGCAATTCCCGTCGGATAACCGCCCGCGTGATCGCGTCCTTGTTCGGGAAATACTGGTAGAGCGACCCCACGCTGACGCCGGCACGCTCGGCGATCGCGTTGGTGGTGAAGCCGGACGGACCAGCCGTCTCCAGAATACGAGCCGCAGCCTCGACGATCGCCTCGACGGTCGCCGCGGAACGGCCCTGACGCGCGGTTTTCCGCGGCTCCGTGGTCATCTGCGTTGGCGGCTTCGTCATCGGGAACGCGAGTAGTGGGCGCTCGCCGCGAAGTCTAATCTTGGCGCATTGATCAACACGAGGTTCACGACAATGACCCGCGACAAAAACGATGCGCTGCTCACGGAAACCATTCGCGCGGTCGAGGCAGCCGGAAACACGCTTCTCGCCCGCTTTGGTACCACCCCCCGGCCCGCGACGCTGGCCGATCTGCTTGCCGGCATCCAAGCCAATGATCGGGCTGTCGAAGGCGCGTTACGCGATGCGCTGCTGGCGGCGCTTCCAGGCTCCAGGTGGGCGGAGGATGAAGAGGCCGAGGGCGCTCTGCCGGCCGGCGACTGGTGGGTAGCAGATCCTGCCGAAGGCAATGTAAATCACCTGCACGGACGGCCGGGCTGGGCCGTGACGGCGACATTGGTTCGCGACGGCGAACCCGTTCTGACTGTCATCTCCGTGCCGCTGACCGGTGAAACCTATAGCGCGATTACGGGACGCGGGGCCTTCGTGAACGGCAGGCCTCTGGAGGTCTCCGCCAAGCGCGACATTGCCGCGGCGATCGTTGCCAGCGGACAGGCCCGACCCGGCGAAGCCCGGCCGATCCGCGCGGCCATGATCCGCTCGGCCGAGCGGCTTCTCGATACCACCCTTCTGGTGCGTCTGTCCGTCCCGAGCATGCTCGAACTGATCGACGTGGCCGCGGGCCGGCTGGATTCCTTCTGGCAGCATGGCAGCGTCCGCGCGGGCCTAATGGGCGGTGCGCTCCTGGTCCGCGAGGCGGGCGGGGACGTCACCGATCTGCGCGGCCATCGCTGGGCAGTCGGCTCCCCCGACTTCCTCGCTGCGCCGCCCGCCCTGCAGCCCGCGATCCTTGCGGCGCTGTCCTCGAACATGGAGACTCTCGCATGACCGCCATCACCATTCTCGGTTCCGGACGGGTTGCGTCCAGCCTCGCCACCGGCTTCGCCAAGGCCGGACATAAGATCGTCATCGGCGTCCGCGACATCGCTGCTACGGGGCAGTGGACCGGACCGGAGGTGCAATTCGGCTCCCACGCCGAGGCCATAGGATTGTCGGAGATCGTGATCAACGCGACACCGGGGGACGGGAGCATCGAACGGCTGACCGCGCTTGCCGATGCACTCGCCGGCAAGCTGCTGATCGACGTCGCCAACGCGACCGGCCGGGACGAGCGCGGCGCACCATCGGGGCTGCTGTATCCTACGGACAGTCTCGCCGAACGCCTGCAGGCCGCATTGCCGCGAACGCGGGTCGTCAAGACGCTCAACACGATGCTCGCGCCCGTCATGAGCAACCCGTCCATGCTGAACGGTGCGCCCACGGTATATCTGTCCGGGAATGACCTGGATGCGAAGTCTGTGGTCCGGTCGCTGCTCCATGCCCTTGGCTGGCGGAACGCCCAGATGCTCGACCTGGGCGGGATCACGACGGCACGGGGTGTCGAGGCGGTCATGCTGCTGGTTACTGACGTGATGAAAGCGAGCGGCTTCGCGCCTTTCGCCGTCTCGACGGTCCGGTGATCCCAGGACCAGGCGCCTAGCGCTTGGTCGCGCCGTCGAGGCAATCCGGCTCGAGGGCATCTCCTTCATTGAAGAGGCCGACGCTATCCCCCTCCTTTTTTTGCGCGACAATGCTCAGTTCGCCTGCCCCCTCCGGATCAAAGGGACGCCCACCAGTGTCTCGCCGCGCGCGAGAATGTGGAAGCGGAGATGGTCTGGCGCGTCGAGGGGACCGTCACGGCCTCTTTGGCGCTCCAGTGCAACAAGGCGATGTTCATCCTTGAACCGACGCCGCCTACTTAAACCCTTGCCCGAAAGCGCGTTCATGTCTGCGAGTACCCCTCCTGCCGCATCGTGGTGCGGTACGACGATCAGGCACCCCGATACCGGGTGCTCGACAAGATGCGTCGTGTGAACCAAGCAGAGATCGTCGAGACCGAACGGCTAAGCGCCGCCCTGGCTGTGGCGGCGGCAACCCACGCGGTGACGACCATCATCGCCACAAACCGCATGTTCGGGCGCTGCGCGGCTTCGCAGATAGCCTCGGCATCGATGGCATAGCTCTTATGCCCCCTCACGAACGGCTTCACGTAGGCTGGCCGGACCAGACGGGCATCATGCCCATCTCCCTGAGCGCACGCGCCCAGTGGTGCGCGCCACCAGAGGCTTTCGGCGCAACGACACATCGCGGCTGCCCCACGAAGGAATCCAGCAGCCTCGTCCGGCTGAGCTTCCTGCAGAACGATGCTGGCCCGCCCGCATCCGCGCCATGGGCATGAAAAACGTTCTTGCCGACATCGAGACCGATTGTGCTGACTTCCGACACGGGCGCCTCCTTCAGTGGTGTTCAACAGCTCCACGTTGACACATCGATGCCGTCCGGGGCCTCCACCCCATCACCCAAATTCAGCTGCTTAGCTCCCCGCTCGCGCCAAGTGACTGGAAGCGCCGAACCTCCGACGTCTAGGTTCGACGATTCCAACGCTGCGAGCAGCCGTTCAATGATCCAGCCATCCCTCCGGATAATTTACAACCCCGGCAACCCGATCGAGCGCCCCTTGCCGCAAGGGAAGGATCATGCAGTTTTCGTCAGGTGCTTCGAATGGCAGCTTGATTGGGTAGCGGCTCAACGGCTGGAAACCGAATTGCGCGTAATAGGACGGGATGCCGATCACGAGGATGGTTTCGAAGCCAAGCTCTGACGCTTGCCGACGCGCCGCTGCCACCAGCTGTTTGCCCACGCCCGAAGCTTGATATTCGGGAGCAACCGACAAGGGCGCCAAAGCCAACGTCGCGACGGATGATCGTGCGCCGGTGATTTCGGCTCTTGTCAGAAGAATGTGGCCTACGGCCTTGCCGCTGACCTCGGCAAGAAGTGACAGCGCCGGGATCCAAGCGTCGGTGTTGCGGAGCCGCTCGATCATGAGATGCTCGCGATGATCGCTATGGACCACGTTGGCGTAAGCGCACAGCACGACGTCCGAAATCGCTTTTCCATCGGCCGGCCGCTCAGCACGGACTGTTATCGTAGCGTTCATCCGACGCCCCTACGTCCGTTTACCATCGCTTTGCGACTCAACACACCATTCAATGTCGGAAAACACTTGATTGCAGGTGAACCGCGCCAGGTTTGTCGGAGACCCAACTCCTGAGATGAAGCGTCTATGACGAGCAAGATGACGAACCAATTCTCACCTGGGAACGACCTCTCTGTCCCACGAACGGCCGGCAGCAGTTGACCCGGTTCAGTCGTTCGCCGGCTGCGTCTGAGAATGAGCTTCCCCCAAAAAGCCGACGGCCCGCACTTCCTCACCCGAAATGAGCGGTAACCTGCCAGGCGCCCTTTGAATGCGAAAACGCGAAAGCGAACATAAGCTCGACGGCCGACTCGAGCTATCAGGTATCGAGCGCCCTTTCCGCCGCTGAGCCGTTACCCGCCAGCGGCTTCTCAGCGTAGAAACGCGAACGGCAACGTGCGCTTCGTCGGACGGCTCGCGCTTTCGCGACAACAATATCCTCCGCGGGACGGCCGAGGTTGAGCAGGAACGGACGAACAGCTTTATCCGAGACGCTGATCCGACGCTCACGCCCGAAGTTGGGTAGCTTCTCCCACAGAAAATCAGCCGGAGCCTAGTGACTCCGGCCGACGGGGAAAGAGGCCGAATCAGACCTCGTCAAAAGGTGATGCGGCCGACAATGGTGAACTTGCGATCATTGATGACTGCATCGCGGGGCCGCGTCTCGATGCCGTAGTAGGTCGACGTCATCGTGTTGAGCAGGTTCACCGCGTTGGCCGTCAACGCGAAATGCGGGTTGACGTTGACGGTCACGGAGGCGTCGAGCTGACCGAACGGCTTCTCGAAAACTGGCAGGTTGCCCGTGCCGTTGCCGGAGGTCGTCACGAGGAACTCGCTTCGCCAATTATAGGCTACGCGCGCCGAGAGCAGGCCATGCTCATACAGGCCCACCAGGTTGTAGTTGTACTTGGACAACCCTTCCAGCGAGACGTTGTGAACCGGCCCCGCCGTTGCCGGGCTCGGTGCCTGCGAGTCCACATAGGTGAAGTTGCCCTGGAAACCCAGGCCCTTCAGCGCACCCGGGAGGAAGTCGAAGAACTGCTGGTACGCGACTTCCACGCCCTTAACCTTGGCGGTGGCGGCATTGCTGTAGGATGTGACGTTATACCTCGCCGTCACGCCGTCTTCAAACGTGACGTCGCGCGTTGAAATACCCGTTTGGATGTAGTTCGAGATGTTCTTGTAGAAGCCCGCCGCGGTGAGCGAGCCGGTGCGCGAGAAATACCATTCTAGCGAAACGTCGAAATTGGTCGACTTCATCGGTTTAAGGTAGGGGTTGCCGCCGCTGGTGACGTGCTCCTGGTTGAGCTGCGCGGCGCCCGGCTCGGTGATGTTCAGGCTCGGATTGAGCTGGTCGAACGTCGGACGCGCGATGTTCTTCGACGCAGCGAAACGGAGCTGCAGCTTGTCGGTCAGGTGGCCGCGCAGGTTGAGGCTGGGCAGCACCGACGTATAGTTGGTGCTGTTGGTGATGGGACTCACGGTCGGCTCGGTGACCGTGCTCTGCGTTCCATCGGGCGCGGTGACCAGGCCATATTGCTGGTAGAAGCCCGACACATCGATGTTGGTGCGGATCACGCGCACGCCGATATTGCCGTCGATCGGCACGGCCAGTTGATCGGCCTTGAAGAACGCCGCCGCATAGCCGGTATAGGTCTTCTGCGATTGCGTGTTGGTGCCGCTCGGCAGATATGGCACGGCGGTGGCGACGCCGAGCGCGGCGCGGGTAGCGTCATAGCTCAACGTGGTGTTGCGGTTGAACAGCAGCGCATTGCCGAACAGATCAGCGTCCCCGCGGAAGAAGTCGCTGAAATCGACGACCTCCAGCGTAGACGGCACGGTAGACAGGCCGATATAGCGATAGCCCGTGTCGCTATAGCGATTGGTGCGGTCTGCATAGCGGAAGCCGGCCTTGATCGACCGCAGGATGCTCCCGTCGAAACGATACTCGGCGTCCAGCCTGCCGGTCTTGTCCTCGCCGTGCGAGTTGTTCATGTTGTCCAGGTAGAACGCGCCGTTATAGGTGCCGACATTGGTCAGCCCGGCCGCGGACGTGATCTGGAATGACGGGATCTTGCCCGAGATATCCTGGGTCAGCGTGGTTGCGGTGCCGTTCAGGCCGATGATCGACCGGAGGCTGTCGGTCGTCGAATCGACATATTGCGCATCCGCCGTGATAGTCAGATTGGCGGTCGGCTTCCACTTGGCGTTGAGCGAATAATCGGTCGTCACCGAGTGGCGCGTACTGAGGCTGGTATTCGCCCCGATCGGCACGTCGACGAACGTGCCGCTCTGGAAATCGCCGTTGGGCGCGTAGGTGAAGGCGGCACCCGGCTGCGGCGTGATCGATGCCCCGCTGGTGTAGGCGAAGTAGCTGTAGTCGTCGAACCGGAACTTGTAGTCGTTGCGGAACACCTCGCCGGTCAGCTCGAGCGTGTCGGTCGGCCGCCACTGCAGCGAGGCGTCGATGCCGAAGCGGCGGCGATCGCCATAGGCCTGACCGATGCCGGTGCCGTGTGGCAACGTTGTCACGCTGCCAGTACGGCCAAGCAAGGCGAGCGTGGCGGCGTCCGCCGCATTGGTCGGGTCGAGCGTGTAGAACGGCTCGGTCGAGATCGTGTCCTGGCGGAAGGACGACTTCTGGTACGAGGCGCTGACCAGCAGGCCGATTTCGCCGATCCCCGTGTTCCAGCGATCGCTGACCAGCAGCGATGCGGAGGGCTGGCTTTCGCGGACGAGGTCGTTGTAGGTGTTCGAAACCGAACCCGAGATCTTGAAGCCGTCGAAGTCGAAAGGCTTGCGCGTGCGGAAGTTGATCGTACCGCTGAGCTGATCCTCGATGAGATCAGCCGAAGGGTTCTTGTAGACGTCGATACCCGCGAGCAGTTCCGACGGCACGTCCTCCAGGGTCAGTGCATTGTTCGAGCCGCTGGCCGTGAAGATGTCGCGCCCGTTCAGTTCGGTGCGGACCTGGGTGAGGCCGCGGATCGCGACCGCGCTGCCCTCGCCGTAATTGCGCTGGATCTGGATGCCGGAAATGCGCTGCAGCGCCTCCGCGATGTTGCGATCGGGCAGCTTGCCGATGTCCTCGGCGACGATCGAGTCGACGACCTGATCGGCATTGCGCTTGATGTTCTGCGCACTTTGCAGGCTGGCGCGCACGCCGGTCACGACGATCTCCGTGGCGCCGTCGGCAGCCGGGGCACCGGCAGCGCTGTTCTGATCACCGCTGGGCTGCGTGGTACCACTTTGCGCGCCCGCCTGCTGCGCGGCCGCGTCGGGCGACGCCGTGCCTGCCTGTGCATAGGCGGGCGCCGCAATCCCGCACGCCAGCGCGGCGATTGACGCCCCGACCAGCACCGATCCCGTACGGGCGGCCTGCTTGATACTCTGTACTGACATGAACTGTTCCTCTCCTGAACGCGCGACTGCGGACAAGGCTTTGAAATTGCTCATAGGCCTCAAGTCGAAGCTGTGAAATATAAAAATTTGTTTCATCAGTGATTTTCATTGATCGATGATGGTGCTGCGGGAGCCGTCCGATCTGTGTCCGGCACCTAGGTTGCGTGTCTCGGCACCGTGCTGTCGACAAGGAAGCCGCGCGCGTTGAACAAGGCTAACGCTTGCATAGGTGAATGCAGCTTGCACAGGCAAACCGAGACACCCTAGCACAATTTTCAGCGACGCTCGGGAGAGAGATGATGATGACGGTGCTGGAACCCCGCGAGACGGTGCGCGCCGCCATCGCCGCCGGAGCCTCGCTGCTCGCAATGCTTGCCGCGCCGGCCCTTGCCGCGCCGCTCGCTTCGCTCGACCGGAACGGCGCAAGCGTGTCCGTCGAGCCCTACGCACCCAATGTCGTTCGAGTGACCATCGCGATGGATCGGGCGCTTGCCGATGCCCCGCCGGGCGAGGGCCCGAATGCGAAGCCCGATGCGACCGGCTGGAACCATGCTGTCAACGCTGAGGGGGACGTCTTCACCTCATCCGTTCTCTCCCTCACCGTCAACGCCGAGCCGTGGCCGAAGGCGCCGACCCAGATGCAGCGCTATTTCGCGCCGTCACTGCCGCATGTCGGCCTCACCGTGCGCGGGCGGGACGGCCATGTCATTGCCGAGATGACCGGATGGGAGATGGCCCCGGGCGAGGTCAGCGGCGAGCGCACCTTTCGGGTCGGCGCGAGCTTCGCGGTGCAGTCTGGCGAACATTATTATGGTCTGGGCCAGAACCAGGAGGGCGTGCTCGACCTGAAGGGTCGCACGATCGATTGCCGCCACAACTATGATGCGCCGGCCGGCGAAAGCGTCTGCGTGCCCTTCATGGTGACGAACAAGGGCTATGGCATCGTGTGGGACAATCCGTCCGCCACAACCGTGTCGCCGGGCCTCAACAACAGCACGCACTGGCAGTCCAAGGTCGGGGAGCGCGTGTCGTTCTTCATCATCACCGGCGACACGACTGACCAGCTCTATGCGGGCTATGCCAAGCTGACCGGCAGCACACCCCTGCCCCCAAGGCGGCGTTCGGCCTGATCCAGTCCAAGGCCCGCTACGAAAGCCAGGCCGAGCTGCTCGGCATCGCGGAGGGCTATCGCAAGCGCAACCTGCCGCTCGACGTGATGGTCCTCGACTGGTTCTACTGGACCCGGATGGGGCGGCTCGACATCGACCGCACCTACTTCCCCGACCCGAAGGGCATGAACGACACGCTGCGCGGCCTGGGCATGCGTTCGATCATCAGCGTGTGGCCGCGGTTCGAGCGGGAATCGCGCTATTACGACTTCCTCGCTGCCAAGGGCTGGTTGCTGCACGACAAGCACGGCAGCGTCGTCGACGGCCTGCCCGTTCGCGCCGACCGCGCCGGCGCGCTGCTCGATTCTACCGCTCCCGAGGCCCGCGCGGGTTCTGGGGCAAGATCCGCGACAATATCGCCTCGCAGGGGTTCGACTGGTTCTGGCTCGACGAAACCGAACCGGATCTGGTGCCGGACGGCCA
>NZ_JBQEPL010000007.1:0-174743 GCF_052045505.1 Sphingomonas sp. 22176
GTAAGCGCGGCCTGCAGGCCGCCTTGCGGCATCGTTGATAGCCGGGATGCTTGCCGCCTTTAACGAGGGCGGTGGTGGTGCAGGGAGTTTCGGGTTCTACGAGCAGTCCTACGAGCAGTCGTATGACTGGTCGCATGGAGGTCGTCGGCCGTGTGTCGGGCCGGCGGCGATGGTCGGATGCGGAGAAGCTGGAGATCCTGGCCGAGGCGTTCCAGCCTGGCGTGCGGGTCTGCGATGTGATCGCCCGGCGCGAGGTTTCGAGCAGCCTGATCTATACGTGGCGCAAGCAGTTGCGGGCCGGCAAGCTGGCCGGGGCGGCAGCGTCGCTGCCGGTGTTTGCCGAGGTTCGGCTCGCCCGGCCGGTGGTGCCCGCGTCGCCGCCGGTGCCGTGTTCGTCGGGCCGCATCGACATCGCGCTGCCCAGCGGCGTGCGGATCAGTGTCGACGGCGGGGTGGATGCGGAGGCGCTGGCACGGGTGCTGTCGGTGCTGCGGTGAGCCCGGCGCCGTTGCCGACGCGGGTATATCTGGCGTGCGGCGTGACCGACATGCGCAAGGGCTTCGACGGGCTGGCGGTGCTGGTGCAGCAGGTGCTGGCGAAAAACCCGCATTCGGGCGCGCTGTTCGCGTTCCGGGGCAAGCGCGGGCATCTGGTCAAGCTGCTGTGGTTCGACGGGCAAGGCCTGTGCCTGTTTTCGAAGCGGCTCGATCGGGGCCGTTTCGTCTGGCCAGTGACGACAAGCGGCACGGTGGTGCTGACGCCGGCGCAATTGTCGATGCTGCTGGAGGGCATCGACTGGCGCCGCCCTGAGCGGACGTACACGCCGACGCTGGCGGGCTGAAACCGGCGGTTTTGCGTTGCTTTTGCTCGCCTGTGGTGCTGCGATCTGCTAGGAAATCCGGGTGTCGGAAGCGCCCGTTTCCCCTGCTGATGCCACCGCGCGGATCGCCGCGCTGGAGGCGTTGCTGGCCCGGGCCAATGCCGCGCTTGCTGCCCGCGATCTGCTCATCGACAGATTGCGCGGGCAGATCGCCCGGCTGCGGCGGATGCAGTTCGGCGCCTCGTCCGAGAAGCTGGGCCGCGAGATCGAGCAGCTCGAACTGGCGCTGGAAGAGCTGGAAGCCGAGCGCGACGCGGCGCCGGTAGGGGAGCGCCTGTCCGAGACGGCGTCGCGGCCGGCACCGGTCCGCAGCCTGCCGACGCACCTGCCACGCGAGGAGGTCTTCCACGAACCGGCCTCGGGCGCCTGCACCTGCCCCGATTGCGGCGGCGCGTTGCGCCGGCTGGGCATGGATGCGCATGAGATGCTTGACGTGGTGCCGGTGCACTGGCGGGTCATGCGCAACATCCGCCCCAAATATAGCTGCCGGGTCTGCGAGAAGATTGTCCAGGCGCCTGCGCCGGCCAGCGCCGTCGCGCGCGGCAAGGCCAGCTTCGCCACGCTGGCGCATGTCGTGGTCTCGAAGTTCGAGCACCATCTGCCGCTGTACCGTCAGGCGGAGATGATGGCGGCGCAGGGGCTCGATATCGACCGCTCGACGCTGGCCGGCTGGGCCGGACAGGCCACTGCGTTGCTCGATCCGGTCGTCGCCCGTATCCGCGACGCAGTCCTCAAGGCCGACAAGATCCATGCCGACGACACCCCGGTGCCGGTGCTCGACCCCGGCCGCGGCAGGACCGCGACGGGACGGCTATGGGTGTACGCGGCCGACGACCAGGCCTCGGGCAGCACGGCGCCGCGTGCGACTTGGTATCGCTTCACGCCGGACCGCACCGCCGCCCACCCGCTGGCACATCTCGCCGGCTTTCGCGGGTTCCTCCAGGCCGATGCTTATGCTGGCTATGACGGGCTGTATCGGGGCGGCGTGACTGAGGTTGCCTGTTGGGCGCATTTCCGGCGCAAGATCTTCGACCTGCACGAACGTACGCCCACGCCGCTGACCACCGACATCCTCGAGCGGATCGGCGCGTTCTACGCCGTCGAGGCCGAGGTGCGCGGCCAGCCGCCGGATATTCGGCACCGGGCACGGCAGGAACGCAGCAAACTGCTGGTCGAGGCGCTGCGCGCGGTGCTCGATGCCGCGTTGCGTCGCCTGTCGCCCAAGTCCGACATGGCCAAGGCGATCGCCTATGGCACCAAGCGCTGGCCGGCGCTGTCGCGCTTCCTGGACGATGGCCGGCTGGAGATCGACAACAACATCGCGGAACGCGCGCTACGCG
Organism: Sphingomonas sp. 22176; assembly: GCF_052045505.1. Taxonomy (NCBI): domain Bacteria; kingdom Pseudomonadati; phylum Pseudomonadota; class Alphaproteobacteria; order Sphingomonadales; family Sphingomonadaceae; genus Sphingomonas; species Sphingomonas sp. 22176. Next base: position 2,221 of record NZ_JBQEPL010000007.1, read on the forward strand.
GCGTCGCCATCGGCCGCCGCAACTGGCTGTTCGCCGGTTCGCGCGTGGGCGGTGAACGCGCCGCCGCCATCTACACCGTCATCCAGACCTGCAAGGCCAACGGCGTCGACCCACAGGCCTATATCGCCGATGTAATCGCCAAAATCGCCAGCGACTGGCCGGCCAGTCGCTGGGATGAACTCCTGCCGTGGAACTGGGTAGGCGAACCTGCCAAAATGGCGGCATGAGCGCCGAAACCATCGCCCGCCTCCATATTGTCCTGAACGACATCGAACCCGCCATCTGGCGCCGGGTCGACGTGCCGGTCACTGCCAGCCTGAAGATGCTCCATGACATCATCCAGGCCGCCATGGGCTGGGGGCATTACCACCTGTGGCATTTCGAAGCCGGAGACCGGCGCTACGGTGTGCCCGACCCGGCATGGCCGGACCACGGCATGGCTGCGGCGCGGAACGTCAAGCTCGCGGTGCTCCTCGACCGCGGCGTACGGGAACTCCTCTATACCTACGACATGGGTGATGACTGGCGGCACACCATCACCGTCGAAAGCATCGGCTCCGGTGAGCCGGACCAACAATATCCGCGCTTTGTCGATGGCGCGCGACGTTGTCCGCCCGAGGATGTCGGGGGGCTACCCGGCTTCGAGATGTTCCTCGATGCCATGGCCGACCCGACCCACGAGGAGCACCATCGTCTACGTGAATGGTACGGCGGCCCTTACAATCCCGACGATATCGACGAACGCCTCACCCGACGCGCCGTCGCCGCCATCGCGGGCCGCCGCCATGCCGGGAAGATCGCCTACCTGAAAAGCCGAGCACAATAGCAAGGCGGCCTACCGGCCACGCTTACGCTGGCGACCACAATACGTCATTTGCGGGTCGGGTTCGGAACGGCAGATTTTGACACAACTTGCCATCCGCTGAGCGCGAAAACATCTGGCAGGGCCGCCACCCACATGGACCAGTCAGCCGCCGCGAGCCGATCCCGAAAGTCTCCCCTCGTTCAGGTGGTGCCGGTAGACACGATGGGGGGAAAGCGGCATGGTAGTTTCTGAGCGCTCAGATCGCCTTATCTTCCCTTCGTCTATTCAAAGCGCTGCGGCAGCTCGGCACCCGATTTCAGGCTTTCGGGCCCAGCGAAGATCGCTCGGAACTACCTCTCGCCGTCAACGCAGGTCACACACTCGGCCAGGCTGAAGTCGTGAGTTCCCCGGTAGCACCGTTTCTCCCCATAGGTTCAATAAGATAGTTCCCCGACTGGGCACGCGCAGACCTCGGGGTCGCGCGAGGGGTATTCTTTGCAAAGCTCATGGCGTTAGTGCCGTCACGGCAGGAGCGGGGCGCGTTACCGGGGTAGCGGCGGCAGGGCGTCGCGCTCCGATCAACTCCAGGGCATCCGCGGCGACCACCCGCAGGCCGTCGGGGTCGACGTCTCTTTTCACCAACACAATGGCGTCATCGCCGTGGTGCTTGTCGCACGTCGCGTCATTGCAATTTTCGAGCCGGCCGAGGTCTCGGTGGCACGGATGGGCGACGCCCTCGTCGGCGATGTCCTTGACGATCCCGCCGAGGTTGCGATCGTGGGCAAAGTAGGCCGTGTAGGAGCGTCGGTAATGGGTCTCCAAGACTTGGCGGACCTTGAGCACGACGTCATCGGCGGCCCCCTGCCGGTGGTCGACGTAGGCGACAATCTCCTCGATCATCTTCGCGTGTCCTGCTCGACACAGCTTGTCGAGGTCGACCGCCGAGACTGAGGACCACTCATCGCCCCCGTCGAAGTCAATCTGGAACGCGGCGCAGGGGACACCCACACAGCGCCGCTCGACCTCGCGCAGCAAGAACTCGTCGTGTGACAGCACGATCACCTGGAGGCACCGGCCGCACAGGTCCTTGATCGCGTTCACCGTCTCCCGGCGCCGGTGGCTGTCGTGGCTGCTCAGGGGGTCGTCGACGACGAGCGTCTTGCAGTGGAGCGAGTTGTCGCTGTCAAGCTTGGCGAGGAAGAAGGCAAGCGCGAGCGTCGTCTTGTCACCCGCCGAGAGCGTGTTCCTGAACGTCGGGATCGCGTCGGCCGGCCGGCCTCTGCCGCGGGAGACGGTCTCCCCCTTGATCAGGAGGCCGTAGTCGGTCTGCCCGGCGTTCCCCTGCATGCTATTCGTAATCTTTGAGATGGTAAAGCTGGCGCCGAACCGACCGAGATAGTGGTTCACACGCTGATGGTAGTGTGCGGCCGCGTCCTCGTTCGCCTTCTTGAGCGCCTTCTGAATCCTGATGCGGGTGTTGCGTGCCCGCTCGTCGCGCCTCTTGGCCCGGAAGAAGGCGTCGACCCGGCTCTGAACGCCCGGATTGTGCCGGGCCATGCGCTTCTTCACGTTGTCGCGGGCGAGAGTGGCGGCTGTCTCGGTAGTCGGAGCAGCGGCGACCGACTTCTTGGTGGCTTCGTTGATTGCCTCGACGGCGGCGTTGTACTTGTCGATGAGTTCCCGGGCGGAGCCGAGCGAGCGGCCCACCTCGGCGAGCTCATCGATCGCCTCGATCACGTCGAGCGGCGATGACCGTTTCCGATCGAGCAACGCCCTTGCACCCTTGTGGGCGTCCGCGACGTGGGTCCCGAGCTCGGACACTTCGGGGAGCTCCGTGACTAGCGCGACATATTCGGCCCACTTCGCCGCCCCGTCGGCATTGGTGGCGATTCTGCCGGCCAACCCCGTCCGGGCGTCCTCACCGAGGACGTCCTCCAACTCGGTCGAGGCGGTGGTGATGGTGGCCAGGTGGGCCTTGTACGTCTCGCCGAAAATCTGCCCGTACAACGTGACCATGCCCTCGGCATCGACGTCGTCGCGGCCGCAAAGAGGGCAGGCGTCGTCGTGGATATGCTCGACCCCGTAGCTGATCCACGCCTCGCCCTTCTTGTCGAGGCCGAAGCGCTTGAAGTGTTCGAGGAGGCGGCGGCGCGCGGAGGCGTCGATTTCCGCGACAGTACTGGCGAGCACGGCAGGGAGACCGGCGGGCAACTCGGGCACTGGCAGTGCCTCCAGCGCCTTGAGCGCCGCGATCTTATCCGCCTGCTGGACTGCCTTGAGAGCGCGCTCGGTGGCGTCGAGCCGCTTCGCGTAGTCCGGGTTGGGGCCGAGCGCGAAGAACTCCTCCTTGCTCATGTCGGAAGGGACGTCGTCTGCGAGCGCGACCTCGGCCTCCTTTAGTGCGGTCGCGCAGGTCTTCGCGATGGCGTTGAAGCGCTCTAGGTGCTTCGCCAGTCGGACACCATCAGCACCGATGATGATCGAGAAAAGACCGCGGTCGTGGGCGAGCTCGATCAGCTCCCCGGCGTAGACGTTGTCGGTGATGAACGCCGTGTCGAACACCTCGACCGGAGCGCCCCTCGTGTTCCAGCGGCCGTTATTGAAGTTGATGGTGCCGCCGGTCGAGATGAGGGCGACCTTGGGTGCTGCTCCGCCATTCCCGAGCGACTGACGGCCCAGCACCGTAGCGGCCTCGCCGTCACGGGCCGCGCGCAGCACCGAGGTCAGCGTAGACTTGCCCCGCCCGTTGCGTCCGTAGAACAGCGTGAGCTTCGCGAGCTTCGGCGCGTTGGGGGTGTCGAAGGCCTTGAGTAGACCGACATTCCGTATCACGATCTTGCTGAACATAGATCCGCAGGCTGACTCGGAAGTACAGTCGAGTCAAAAGCATACGTACCAGCTTACGGCAGTCATCCACAGGTGATGCTGAATCGTCACACGCAGTGCGGGCTGAGCTCCGACGATCGTGCGCTACACCGTATGGACAGCCGGTGCCTTGGGTCGTCGCTTGTGAACGGCTTGCGCCAGCGCAGACACGGTCGCCTTATGGGGGCCGGCCGCTCACGGTCGCGGAGCTCGTGCACCTCGAAGCCCCGAGCACGTCCTGCCGTCCACGAGGTGAAGCGAAACAAAAGCTCGAGGCGCTGCCCGCCGACACGAGCGACGCGGAGCTGAGCCGCCTCTATCAGGAGGAGAACAGCGAGCTCCTAGCGCAGGTCGCCCTTCTCAGAGACGAGCACGACCAGTGGATGCGCGACGTTGACGCGGAGCTTGCGGAAGCCCGGCGCGCCATCTCCGAACTTAAGTCCGACGTGGTGCAGCTGCGTGGGCAGAACGAGGCACTCAGATCGGCCTTGAACGCGGGCGGGTCGACGGTCCAGCGCGAGCCGCTCGCCGACCTGTCCACCTTCGGCGACTGGGTGAGGTGCAACGTATCGCCGAACCTTTGGTTCGCTCCCAAGGCGATCAGGGAGATCGAGAAGAACGGGCAGTTCCGGGATCCCGAACTCCTCGGGCAGTTGATCTACACGCTGGACGACCAGCTCGTCCCGGTGCGCCGCGAGCCCGCCGAGGAGCGACGCCGAGCCTATCTGGCTCGCCTGGAGGAACTCGGCTGCACGGACGCGCGATGCTTCGCCAAGCCGAACGACATCAAGCGCTTCCCGGCATACGGCGTGACCTACCGCACCGACAGCTACTGGTGCGACCAGCACATCAAGCACGGTTGCGGAGCCGACCCGAAGCAGATGTTCCGGGTCTACTTCCATTGGCACGAGGACGATCAGATCCTGCTGATCGGCCATCTGGCATCCCACCTCGACAACAATCTAACCAATTAGGCCAGAGGGACGACCTCGTGCCGAGCTGCTCGCTAGGCGAGTGGCGCACCCGGGGGGACGTAGGTCACCGTGCATTGCCGCCGGTCGTCGAACAGGGCCTCTAGGCCGCGGCCGATGGTGATCCAGTGTCGCTGGTCGGCGCCACCGGCGCCACGGACGTCGATATCGACGAAGCGGTCGTGGAAGTCGTCATCGACGCCGCGCTTGCGACGCCGGGCCAGATCGATCTTTGGTGGCGTACGGGGGAAGTGGCGGACGAAGAGGGCGCCGATCTCGCGTCGGCAAGCCGACTCGTCGCGGTCTCCTTCGATGTCCGGGCAGTATTCGATCGTGACGGATTCCAGCGAGCGCGCGCGGTCCGCAAGGAGTCGGGCGAACCGCACCTGGGCAGTCCTCGAAGCGGCGGTGCACAGACTGTAGGGATCGCGGACGACCATGCGCACGACTGTCTTGCCCTCGAAAGCCGACAGAAGATCCTCCGTGGGCCGGGGCTGATACGCGGATATCCGCCACATGCGGATCGACGCCTGCTGCGATGGCGTCGCCACCGAGAGGATCGACCTGGCGACCTCGGTTGGCTCGAGTACGACTTCCGGCGGCAGCGGTTCGCCACCTGTCTCTTCCTCGGACTCCGACCCGGCGGTGATGGCCGAACCGATTGTCTCCGGACCCGAGAGGCGGGGAAGCTCCTCCGAAGTGGACGGCGCCATCTCCGCCGCGGGGTCATCGGCCGCATCGGACAGCGAGACCTCGCGGAACAGCTCGTTGATGTCGGCGTCGCTAGCGTCGGGCGGAAGGAAGAGGTCACGCGTCAGCGTGCGTTTGCGCTCGATCAGCGCATCGAGCCGGAGGTCGAAGCTGTAGGGACCGATGGCGGGATCGGGGTGGACGGCCATCGGGAAGTGCACATGCACCTCCCGGGTCTGACCCATTCGATAGACGCGGTCCGTCGCCTGGTCTTCGACCGCCGGGTTCCACCACCGGGACAGGTGGACGACGTGGTTGGCGGCGGTGATCGTGAGGCCGACGCCGCCCGCCTTCGGCGAGAGGATCAGGACGTCGAACTCGTCGGGCCGAGACTGGAAGTCGTCGACGATCTGCTGCCGACGGAATCCCGGTATCTCGCCGTTGATGCGGGCCGGGAGCCTGCGCAGGCCGAACCGCGACTGGACGAGGACCGCGAGGCGCTCCTGCATGGCCAGGTCCTCGAGGAAGATGAGCACCTTCTCGCGCTTCGGCGCGATGTCCTCGAGGATCGCCAGCGTGCGCGTGAGACGCGCCGAATCCGCTGCGTAGGACGAGAGGTCAGCAGGCGCGTGCCGGGGATCGAGGGGATGGAGCGAGATCCCCTTCATGTCGGAGAGCGCCGACAGCATGCCGCCCTTGCCGAGATTGCCGGCGGCGGCGGCGGCGGCCGCTCGGACGACGACGTCCCGGTAGGCGTTCGCCTGGGCCGCCGGCATCTCCAGGCGCATCGGGTGGACATGCTTCTTCGGGAGGCCGGTCAGTATCTCCGACTTCAGGCGGCGCAGCAGGAGCGGGGGCACGCCATTCTGCGGATCGCAGAGCCGATGCTTGAGGGCGGCGAGGGCAGCCGCATCGCCGGCCGCGTGGCGGCGCTCGAAGTCGCGGCTCGATCCGAGAACGCCGGGCGCGACGACGTTCATGATGGACCAGAGATCCTGGAGCCGGTTCTCGACCGGCGTGCCGGTCATGCCGAGCGCGAACTCCGCGTTGAGCGCCATCGCCGCGCGCGTCATCTGGCTCGCCGGGTTCTTCAGCTTCTGAATCTCGTCGAATATCACCACGCTGAACCGCGTCTTCGCGAAGCTGAAGTGATAGTCGCGCATCGTCTCGTAGGTCGTCAGCACGACCCCGGCGTCGCGCCACGCCTCGCCATTCAGAGCGGCGCGGCCTGTCTCGATGTCCCGGGCAGAGAAGGCGTCCTCTTCCTTCAGCTGCTTCAGCGCGCTTCCGAAGGCGGGGACGAGGTCGCCCAGGCCCGGTTCGCGGAGGTGCTGGCCGATCTCCTTGCGCCACGTCCCGAGCAGGCCGGTCGGCGCGACGATCAGGCATGGCGCAGGCTCGGCGCGGCCGGCCTCGACCTCCGCCCGCCTCCAGGCCATGAAGGCGATAGCCTGCAGCGTCTTGCCGAGGCCCATGTCGTCCGCGAGCAGCACGCCGGGCAGTCCGGCGGACTGTGCGGTCGCCAGCCACTCCAGACCGACCTTCTGGTGCGGTTTCAGCTCCGTCCGGAGCGACGCAGGAGGGACGACCTCGACGGTTTCGATGGCATCCGCGGACCTCGCCTCGGGCGCGGTGTATTCGACGTCCTCGAAGTTGTCGCGGACGACCAGGAACAGCTTGCCTCCGAAGTCGCGCAGCTTCCGCTGGGGATCGTCCGGTCCGTCCTCATGGTCGCCGGCGCTTCCCGAGCTCGCGAAGGGAGCCAGCGCCCGCACCGACGACACCGACTGGTCGGTGAGCGGAAGCATCACCGGAGCCGGAGGAGCGCCCGTCTCGGCGGGCTCCACGAGATCCTCGATCGCGACGACGTCACGGGACTGGGAGGACGCCGTCTCCACCCGCTCGAGGAGATCCCCGACGCGGTCGGCGTGGACGGTGTAGTAGGTCTCGCCGATGCGGAGGCCGAAGCGCTCGGGCACCCAGCCTCCACCGCCGGCTGGGACAAGCCAGGGCAGGACGGGCGCGCGCCAGACGTCGACGCCGGCGACGCGGGCAGAGAACTGGTCGGTCTCCACGAAGAGGCGTTCGAGGCCGACATGATCGGCAAGCTCGTCGCCGAGACGCTCGCGCAGCACCAGGCGCGGATTGAGCACAAACCGGCGCCGCTCGGCCTCCGGCGCGTCCTGGAGCTTTCGGACCGCGTCGAGCGCCGGCCGGAGCGCGGGGTCGATAAAGACGTATTCGCCGTCGCGCAGGACGTATACGGGACGGGCGACGCCCTCGCGCCGGAAGCGGTCCTGGGCGAAAAGCCGCTGGGCGGCCGGTCCGAGGACGCTGTCGGCCTCCTCGTCCAATGCCTCCCCATCCGCGTCGGCGGCAGACGCCGTGCTAAATAGGACCGGGTCGAACTCGGTCAGGTCCGGCGTCAGCGTCCGGAGCTTCAGCGACATGGCGCCCGCGTAGTGGACGCGCAGATCTTTGAGATAGGCCTCGGCCTCCACGTCGCCGCCGGCCGAGTCCGGCCACAGCCTCTGCAGCTCGGCCAGCAGGCGGAAGCGCTCGGTCCGCTCGGTCGGCTGTGACAGACGCGCCGCCGCCCGGTGCAGCGACCAGACCGGTTCGGGGACGCGCCTGAGGCCGGCCTCCGAATTGAGCAGGGCGCCGCGGAGGTCCGCGCGCACGGCGAACCCGCCCGGCTGCACCCAGCGGACGGTTATCCGGAACGCGTCCTCGTCGATGCGTCCGACCGGGCGGAGATCCAGCGCGAGGCGGGTGGGGGCGGGCAACCCCAGGATCGCGGCGGACTGGCCATCCAGCCGGACCACGACCTCCGGAGCGAGGCGGAGGCCGTACGGCAGGAAGCTCGCAGGCTCCGCGACGCCCTCGGCCTCCAGATCCTCGACGACCGCCCGGACAGCGGCTACCGCGGCCACGCACTCCGGAGCGGCGGCGGCCCATCCCTCGATCGCAAGTGCGGCGAACCCCTCGCGCAGTTCGACGACGAGATCGTCGCCCTCCTGCCTGTGAGCGAACGCGGTTCTGACCGGATCGGCCCTGCGCCGCCTAAACACGGGACGGCCTCCAGGACGCCTTCTCCGAATAGAAGACGCGACCCTCTATCACTTGGGCCAGCTTCTTCTGCCAGGAGTAGGTCGAAGGCGAGCTGTGGCTCTCGCGTAGCGGCGCCGAGTCGAGCTCGCCGGCATTATACTGCAGCCGGAAGAGGCTCGGGCGGCCGCGCTCGCCGCGGCGCCAGATGTTGTATTTGCCGGAATGGCTCCAATCGACGACGAGCAGGTCGCCGATCTCCAGGATCAGCGCCGCGTGCTGGCCGGACTTCTCGGACTGGTTGCCGAACACCGACAGGCTCTTGTCGCCGGTCTCGCGCGCCGCCGCCCGGGCGAGGCGCGCGCCGTCCGCGCCGAAGGCGACCCAGGCGCGCTCGATGCGCGGGCCGCTCTCGTTCAGCAGGTAGGACGTCCAGAACGCGCGCCGATACGACCACATGCGGCGGGCGTCGGGTTCGCGTAGCGACCGGTCGACGACCTCGAGGAACTGCATGACCGAGGCACGCGTCAGCCAGCGGAGAAGGAGGGCGTAGGCATCGGGAGCATCCTGCGCGACCTCCGGCCAGCGTCCGCTGCCGGGAATGCGGGGGTCGCCGCCCCCGAGCCGCTCCAACTCCGCGAGGAGATGCGCCTTGTGCTGCGTGCCCGGCTCCTGCGAGGTCCACGGCGTCACGCACGCGCGAACGAGATCGACCCAGGAGGCCGGGAAGGAGATGGTCCCCGTGGTCGCCTGCGACCAGCGCAGCAGCATCGCCTGCGCCTGCTCAGCGCGGGCGCCGGCCATCGTCGCGACGCTCCGGCAGGTCGTCCGGAAAGCGGCTTCCGCCAGTCCTCCGCGCGGCCGCGTCCCTATGTCGAGGCCGGCCTGCTCGAGCACCGACGCGGGACCCGTGGTGGAGGTCAGCACCGCTTTCGCCAGCCTGTCGGCCGCTGAGGTTGCGTCGAGCAGATCGAACCGACCCAGGCGGTCCTTCCACTGATCCCCCGGACGCCACGGCCAGCCCGCCGCGATCACCTTGAGCCATTCGGACAGGCGCCGGACCGCCTCGTCGCCGGCGCGGTAGCCGTCCAGATAGCAGTCCAGCAACGCGAAGAACGCCGCACGGCGGTGGGTCGAGGACACGCGGCCGACGATCGCCTGGGCGAGGTCCGGATCGGCGGCCGGCGGATGGGGGGCGTGCAGGAAGGTCCGGCAGCTCTGCCGCAGGTCGCGGCGGGACACGGTATCGACGCCCTCGCTCCGGATCTGCGCAGCGACGCGCAGCTGGAGCTCGGCCGTGCGCTCGGCGTCGGGCACAGCGCCGACCTGTCCCGCTATGGAGGCCGCCGCACGTCTGATCGCGGCTGGCTCCGGCGCCTTCGCCGTCACGCGCCGGAGCAGGCTCGCAGGATCGCCCAAGAGCGAGGCGAGGGCGGTCACTTCCGTGCGAGCCGCTCGGCGACGGCCCGGACGGTCTGTCCCGAGTCCGGCGTGACCATCAGGATGCGCAGATCGATCCGACGGTCGCGCTGCCGCCGCTCGTCAGGCGTCCCTCGCATGTCCATCACCGGCCGCTTGGGACCGTAGCCGCTCACGCTGAGGATTGGGTCGCACTCGCCCTTCTTGCGGGCGCACCGGTCGCCAAGCTCCGACGACATCCCGACAAGAGCCCGGTAGGTGTTGGTCGCGCGGACCACCGACAGGTCCCAATTGTCCTTAAACTGGAAGCCCGCCGTCAGCGGGACGTCGTCGGTGTGGCCTTCGATGTAGAGCGACTCGATCCGGTGCGGCGTGTCGGGACATCTCGCCGGTCTGACGGTCTTGGGATCGGGAAGGTCGGTGTAGCAGGGAAGAACGTCGTTCAGCGCCTCCGCGAGATGGCCGATCGCGACCTGGCCGGCGGGCTTCAGCTCCGCCCGGGCGCTGTCGAACAGGATCGCGTCAGGAAGCCGCAGCACGCCGTTCTGCGTGTCGATCGTCACCTGGACGCCCTTCGACTTCAGCGTCTGCTCGAGCTGTTTCAGGATCTCCGTCCGCGTCTTGTCTGCGCCCGAAAGCTGCTCGGTGACGTCGCGGAACTGGAGCGCGAAATACATGAGCAGGACAATGAAAATGAAGACGAGCCCGACCATCATGTCGGTCATCGAGATGAAGTAGTTCTCCTCCTCGACGGTATGCTCGATGGCCTCCTCGAGGATCACTCAGCCGCCTCCAGCCGCTGCCCGCGGTTGAGCTCGACATACTCGTCCAGCGCCTCGGCATACTCCTCGATCTGCGTGACCGTCCCGGCCAGCTTCGCGACGGCCGACGCCAGCTCACGGTCCGTGTCTTGCGCGAAGCGGCGGAACTCGGCGAAGGAGTCGCCCAGCGTGGACGCCAGCCTCTCGGTGGTCTGCGCCATCGCCCGATCGACGCCCTCGAACCGCGCGCGGTAGTCGCGCCAAGCAGTCTCGGCGGCCGCGTGGGTCTGCCTGATGCCCTCGGCCAGCTCGCGCATCTCGCGCACGGCCTCCTGCTCGGCCGCGCCGCTCTGCTCGACGGCACCGGCGATCCGTCCCGCGGCCTCGCTCAGCGAGCGCGCGGCCTGGACGACCGGGGCGGCGGCGCCGGAGAGGCCATCCGACGCCTGGCGGAGCGACGAGGACACGCGGTCCGCGTTCTCGACCATCTCGCCCATCGCGCCCGCGGACCGGCTGGCGTTGTCCGCGCTGTCCGCGAAGGCGGCGCCGGCGCGCTCAATGCCCGTCGCCGCGCCGGCGATCGCCTGCGCGAGCTCGGTCGAGGTCTCGCGGAGCGCCGAACCGGATTCCTCGAGGGCCTTGCGGAACGTCTCCTCGTTGCGCGCGACGCCCGCCGCCAGCGCCTCGCCCAGACTGCGCTGCATGTCCTCGGCGGCCTGCTGTCCGGCGCCCTGGAGGGCCGCGACGGCGCGCTCCATGAGCTCAGCCGATCGCGCCTGCGCGTCCTCGAAACTCTGACGCATCCGGGCCACGGACTCGTCCTGCGCGCTGGCGGCTTCCTCGCCCTGCCGTGTCAGCCTCTCGCCCAGACCGTCGACGTTTACCGCGAGCTTGTCGAAGGCGTCGCGGATGTCGCGCGCCGCGCTCGAGAACTCCGCGCCGGCCGCCTTGATCTGCTCGGCGGCCTCCGACCCGGACGAACCCACCTTCGCGCCGATGTCGTCGAGCCGGTCGCGCAGCGACGTGAGCGTCTCGCTGAGGCCGCGGAGCTGATCCCCGCTGACCTTCTCGATGGCCTCCGCCGCCCCGGCCCCGATGCCCTGGGTGACGGACGTCATGTTGGTGTTCAGGTCGCCCAGCGACTGCGTCATCGGCTCGATGGCCTTGCGGAACTGCTCGCCGATCCGGTCGGTGAGCTGCATCGCGACGTCCGTGTTGAAGAACTTCAGCTGGTCGCGCTGCTCCTTGAGCACCGCCAGCTGTTCCACGGCGAGCCGCTGCGGCGGAATGTAGAGCATCCCGCGCTCGAGGAGGTCGCAGATCTCCTCGATGGGCGCGGTCGCCCGCTTCGACAGGCCGTGCTCGGCCATCCTCAACCAGATCGACGCGACCAGGCCGGCGACAGAGGAGAAGAACTTCGCGCCCGCCACGACGAGAAGGCCCGTCAGGGCGACCTGCGCGTCGGCGACGCCTCCACCGGCCATGCCGTGCGCGGCGGTGTTGAGGGCGACGATGAGGCCGAGGAACGTGAGGATCAGCCCTATACCAACGAATACGTTTGACGCGAAGGTGAGGGTGGCTTGGCGGGGGATGACCCGCACGAAGAAGGCGCTCGGCCGGCTAGTGTTGCGGATCGTCGATTCGTTGTCGTCGATGACCGACTCCTGGAACTCGCGCCACGCCTGCACGAGCGCAGGCGCGGCGGGTGCTTCACCACTCATCTGCCGGGCGACGTCGATGTATCGTTGCGAGAAGGCCTCGCGCTCCGCGGCCGGATCGGGGTCGCTACCCAGCGCATCCCGGAGAATCGCCGCGCGAAGGCGTGCCGCGACGATGAAGGGTCGAGTCCTCCGCGCCGCCACGAAGTGGATGGCGCCGGCGACGGCGAGCATCGCCGGCATCAGCACGAACGGCACGAACCAGCGATGGTAGTAGACGACGCCGAGCGCAGCCAGAAGATCGTCTAGAAGCCTGTCCAATGTTCTCCCCCCGTTGTGCCCTCACCGCGAGTCGCCCCCGTCACCGCCCAGCGGATCGAGCCGGCAGCAACAAGCATAACACAGTACAGTCGGGGACTGTGATCAAGTATCGAATGATTTGACGCCGCGCGGAGGATCAGCGACCGGCAAGCGAAGGCCGCAACTCATCCCAGTCGCCAACTGGCCAATCTCAGTCATCGGTAGAGCATATCATTTACACCGAGAGGGTCGGCAGTCTATATGTCCGCTATCGTCATCTCCGAAACCGGAAGCTGCCTGTCGGCTGTCGGCCCATCTCCAGTCGTGCTCCGATGGCCGGTGCCGGATGTCTGCTACCGGCGAAACCTGCCGTTCGACGCGTCGCTCGGTAAGGGCAGCAAAGTCCCAAACTCTGCCGTGCCCCGTCTAGTTCGATATGAAGATGGCTCTCGAGCGTTGAGGGCGTTCGTCATCGAAGCGCCGCAAATTCGGGTTCAGCCGCCAAGCCGATGAAGCCGTGGGCCATCCATGTCAGGATGCGAGCGGTTTGATGTGTGGGGTTCAAAGCAGCGATAAGCGTTGGCGCCCAGGTTGCAAATGCCGCGAGCTCGGCCATCAGAGCATCCCGGCGGGTGGCTGGCAGGCTCACGACTGACGGCGATAACGGGCTCTTCACTGCTCCCTGAAAGGCCGCCCAGCAGTTTAGGTCGTATTCGGGATTGTACCAGTAGGCCGGCACACACTGATCAGCCGCTGGGGCCGCGTCCACCGACGGATCGAAGCCGGTTTGCATCATCCGCCATATAGGAGCTGCATGCAGACTGCTGGCTAGCCGCATTTCCAGCGCAATTGCGCGTGCAGATTTGTGGGCCTTGATGATCGCTTGTCCCAGCCGCATAGATCCCTGACCACTCTCATCGCCACGAGCCCGCTTGAGCAAACGACTTACTTCTTCTTCCGAAGGATCGGCTTCCTTCAGCATCTGGCGTACTAGTTGGAAGATGCTTTTATCGAGGTCGGGCTCCATCTCCATTTTTGTCTTACGCTTCTTCAGTGCATCGCGTCCTCGGCGGGAGGTGCTGAGGATTGTCTGAACACTCGCGGCAGTGAACTCAATGGCCGTCATTCCGAAGAAGCGGGGCACGTCCCACCTTTCCGGGCCCGCAGTCATCACAACCGCTGACGCCTCCCGGGCTGCCCGCGTCGTCGTGAGTGTGGAGGGATCGCGAGATGCTTGCTCCGAAGCCCAGTCGGTCCTTCCCTGCTGGAGCACCCGCATTAGGTGTCGGTCGTGTAGTGGCGCGCCGGCAGCTTGCGCTTTGAAGAGAGCGTGTGAGAGGGCGAAGTCCCGCGTGGTGGTCGCAAAGCCCGCATTGCGGGACAACGTATCGCTCATGGCCTCGACGTTAGCCATTGAGCGGCGCGCCATCTGGATGGTCACACGCTCTGCTGCCACGGGCGCGGATTGGTTGTCGAAGTCGACATTGCCGTGTGTTCGTACGATCAGTTCGCGGAGTATCGTGCGACAACGCTGCAACTCCAGGAGAACGGCAACGGCATCAGCCAAGCCGCCCGCAAAGTCCGGAAAGCGAGCACATGGTGCTGCCAACCAAGGGAATAGCGTAACTGCCTCTTGCAACCGCCCGCTATGGAGCAGCTGGAAGATGCGGAAGGTGTCGATCGCCCTCACGGCGTCGACCGCCTTGGCCCGCGCCTGACGGTTAAACAGGAGAGTGCGCGCGGCTTCGTCGAGGCGCGTTGTCACGATGTCGGCTATTGCTCCGTAGCCTTCAAGGTCTCCTCTATTCGTCCCTTTGGGATGTACGGCCTTGTTGATCAGGCTCCACCATTCGGTGACGCCATCTCGATCGGCCCCTACATGCTCTGTTACGGCCTCGATGAAGGATCTGGCCGCCGTGAGCATTTGGCTAATCTTTTTAAGGCGATAATTGGCTCCAGCGTTGCGCGAGCTGCCAGCTTCCCAGCGCACCGCTATTTTTCTGATACTGAGCGTGGCTGAGGCGAGGGCCAAGCGAGCCTTGTGCCTATTTTCAGGGACAGCTCGATAACGGCCAAAGATGTCTACGATCGTGAGGCAGTGACAGGCGACCTCGCGCGCCTTCGATAGCGCAAGGCCCACCAACCGCTCGATCTCAGCCGCGAGCTGCTGTTCGCGCAAAGCCATGGATGCAGCCGCTTTCGCGGCACCAGCATCGACAAGGGCAGCGCTCGCCTTCAATCCTGCAACAAGCATGTCGGCGAGCGCGTCGTTTACCCGCAGCACGTCCTTAACGATGCTGATGTCACGGATGGAGCAGTTCACGCGCCGACGCATGGCCTTTGCCGACAATGGCCGCAGCGACGACTCCTCGTCCTGCGAGACGACGTCCTCCAGCGACGTTGGCCACTTCGGAATCTTGCCGCAAAGCTTAGATGTCGCGCTCCTGAGGCTGTCGTCGTCGGCGATGTAGTAGCCGACCTTGGGCAGGCGCAGCCCGGCGATCCGGAGTGATCCGGCGTGCCCAAGCTCGCCCTCGAAGTCCCAACCGCCGACGAGTATATCCGGTGAAATGACACCGCACGAGAACCCCAACGTTGCGGCCGCATCCGTTGGGGTTCCGTCATCTTCGAACAGGGCAGGGAGGACGAGTTGCAACCGACGGTCCAGCTGAGGGATGTCTACCCGCAGATCATCGTCCAGCGAGCGAAAGGTCACCCGCTCTTCTCCTGGGGCTTCTGCGTCCGAGCGGCGTTGGCATAGTCTTCGGCCTGCCACTTGAGCCATTCCTCCCATACGGTCATGATGTTGGCATCGCGGATGGGTCCCAGCGCCGCTTCCTCCGCATCTCGCCACTGCTGCACGATGTCGGAAATCTCGATGATCTGATTATAAAGGGTAACGATCTCGGACTCCCGGTGCCGAAGCACGCTGGGGTTCTTCGGGTCGAAGTCGTGCATGATGTTTCCAAGCTTCGCCTCAAGGCGCTTCTGCTCGGCAACAAACGGGGCAATGTCGTTGATGATGATGCTCTTTCCACGAAACGTGACGTTGATCTGCATGGTCTAGTCCTCTTTGGTGAAGCGAAGGTTTGCGCCGTGGCTTGAGAGCCAATCTGCGGCTTCTCCCCGGCGGACGAGTGCAGGCACCTGAATATTGAGGGCCGCTGCCGTCGTACGAATGAGATGGCCTTGCCGGGCATTGGCGAGCAGGGTCCGCCAGAGATGCTCGGGATTTGCGGCTTGCCAGACCGCGAAGGTCCGACAATCTTTGCGATACGCCGCGGTTGCGCGCAGATGATGGAAATGTTTTCCGAGAGCATCGAGCTCGTGGCGGTTGCGTACCACCAGCTCGGCCAGCACCTCGCCGGCTGCCTCGAAAAGCTGGTCTTTCGCGATTGCAGTCACGCATGCGCTGAGGACGTGATGCGGAAGCGACCATGCCGCCTCCCAGGCGTATCGGTCGGCCGCGACAAAGCCGAAGGCTACGAACGGTGCTCCTAGCCCGAATTTCGGCTGTGCTCGCCAACGGGGCGGAAAGTCTGCCCCGCGTATCCAACCCTTTCGCTGAAGCAATTCCTGCCCGGCCTGCTCGAGCGCGTCTCGATCCGCGTCGATTGCGGCTCGTGCCTTTTCGAGCAGCGACGACTGAAACCCTGCTCGGCCAAGCGCTTCGCAGAATGTGTCGCAAGGCTGGGCGAGCAATCCTGCCAAAGCCAAGATATCTTGAGCCCGGAGCCTCGCGGCAATGGCGAGGCCGCCGGCGGTCCACCAATGATGGTGCGGATGGCACGGCGCTGCGGTGCTGGCGTGAGCCGAGATCACGGCGTTACGCTCCGCGATCGTTCCGTCGAGTTCGGCCAGCGCTGCGATTACATCGTCGAGCGTCGGTGGTGGCATTGAGAAGCTCCTTTCGGGAGTTCTCCTGCAGATTGAGCATCGCCTAACCCATGCGAGTCGCAGCCCGGGTTGCCCAGCTGCAGCCCTGAGGGGGGCCCGCGATTCAATCCGACTCACATGGTTTCGCCGACTCAAATTAGCTCAAAGTCGGCTGGCTCTTCGGCACAGGATTCCGTGGCGATGAAGCTGAAGAGGGAGTTTCATGGGGTGGGGGCGCAATAAATGAATTCTTCGAATTCGGCCTCTGGGCCCTTGGGCCGCCGGGCAGCCCCACCCCCCTTGAAAGAGCTCGAGTTGATGGTCGACGGCACCTGGGTCGCCGAGGGTGGACGTGAGGTGAAGAAGGCGTTGCGGCAAGACCGATGTGTCGAACGTAAGCGAATGCGCGAGCAAGTGCAGGTTCGGAGCCGGCAACTGTGGGCAGCTTGTGAAGACGCTAGGAGCGCGCGCCGCCTCGCCAAAGAATTAGCCGATTGGGAAAATGCGTTCAGGCGGTGGGGCGCAAGCGTTCGCGTCCAGGACAAGCCGAGGAAGGCCCAGGCCCGCTCCAGGAAGGCAGCGAAGAAGGCGCCACCTAGCCGCCGTTCCCCTAGCTGTTTCAAAATGAAAGATGCACTCGGTCGCATCGGTGTTTATATTCGCGGGGACTATTCGCGGGCAGGCGGCAAGGGTGGGGCGCCTGGCTGCGCCGCGCGTCATTTCGATTACACCATGCGCGACGGCGCCGCGCTAGCAGACGTCGACGGGGAGCCCGTACTGCTCTCGAACATCGGTCACACTATCGATGAAATCAGGGCGGGTTGGGGTGCTATCGAAGCAGTCGCACGTGCGCTTCGCAAGAATGCAAAAATTCAGGTCCGCTTCGTGCTCGCGCTCGATGCCGACGCGAGTGACGCGGAGAAGATCGACGCAGTTCGCCGCTTCGGTGACATATTCGAGGCCCTTGGCCTCCCGTATAGCGCAGTCATTCACAGGCCGGATCAGGATGGCGACGACCGCAACTGGCATGTCCATTTTCTGACGTCTTTTAGGCCAGCAAAGCAAATCGCGTATTCCGAATGGAAGTTCGCTGACGATCTCGTAACGGCGATCGACGGGCCGGAGGGCATGCGCACACTTCGTCACCTGTGGGCACATGCGCAAACGGAGGCCGCACGCCATGCCGGTCGGGATGTGGAGTACACCGGGCTGTCCTACGGCGCCCGTGGGCTTGATCTCGAGGCACAGCAGCATCTCGGTCCGGCGCTGAGCGACCTTGTTGCACGTGGTGAGACGGTGGCAGCCCACACGCGCAACGTTGCGATAGCAGCGCGGAATGTCGCCCGCATGGATATCCAAGACCTGAGTAGCAAGCGGGACGCCTTGGCGAGGATCAAGGAGGCCATCCTAGAGGCGCAACGTCGTGAGCTGCTCCGGCTGGGATCGACCGGCTTCAAGAAGATTGAGGCGCCCCGCATGGTGACCCCACGCAAAAGCCCGTCGATCGCCGACACCAAGCCGGCTAACGGGTTGCCTTCGCAGCGCCAGGCTGAGACTATCGCCTCCGTTTCGCCCCCTGATCCATTGTCACGCGTAGGTGCCGCCGCTGTGAAGATAGGGGTGGCTGGCCAGTTGTCTCAAAAAGAGGACCGCGAAGAGACGCTCTCTTCCGAAGAGCCGCGGGCCGTGCCCTCAAGGCGGGCAGCGGCCTCTATCAAGCCTATCAAGCATTCCGATGCCAAGGGCGCTCGAAGAAAGGTGCGCATAGACGCCATCGGCGCAAGAGAACCGCTCGCCCATCTACGTCCCGGGCCCAATTTGGCCACTCTACCGGCAGCCGGTGAATCGGTGCGAAGTGCCGCAATGATCGTTGCCTCGGGGCCCCTTGGAACAAGTGTCGGCCGGGTGGCCTCGGCGTCAGTGAAGCCGCTTCCAACGCTTGCTCCGCGGACCGACGCGCCGCCTCTCATCGGCGTCGCCATCAAGGCCGCAGCGCCGCAGAGCCGGGCTCCCTCACAACGGTTGCCCGCAATGCTGTTCGACACGCCGCCTCTCCGGGCGCTGCCTCTGCGGGAAGGAGTCGAGTGCTTCGAGGTTGCCGCTACCGCGGTCGTGTCGCGCGGCGGCGCTGTAGTCATGCCAGCGCGGTCAGCTTCGACGCCCCCCGAACCAAAGCCCAGGTGGTGGTCTCACCTCGAACAATATCTACGTTGGCTCACTTGGCGTCGACAAGAAGACGATAGCGCGCGGAAGCGCCTCGGGGGCTACGCTGCATTGCCGCCGGCCTACAGAGAGGCCGTCGAAGCGGTCGAGCAAGACCCGAGCCTCGTGGTGGAGCGCGAAGCGCGCCTATCCGTCCGCGCAGATGTTCCACCTGCGCTTGCGGCACAGATCGAGCAGGTCACCAATGATCCCCATTGGCGGGAATTCCTTCGCCGCGTGCGGCTTGTAGCGTTGGAACGTCAGGCGAGAGCCTCACGACCTATTCCTCTGGGGATGACCCTTGGAGACACAAAGGCTGGGACGACGAACTCGCGCCAACCCGGAGATGGCGCCCATGGTCGAGCCGAGGGCTTGATGGAAAGAGCCAGCGAGCAAACGCGCGGCATGCGACATTGAGGTGCGTACGAGCAGGGGCGGGGACTTGTACGCCCAGAGAAGTGGAGAGTTAGGATGTCAGCGATTGGCAGGTCCGCGCTCGCAATGAGTGAAGGCGCGGAGCGAGCATGGAAAAGCAGGACGGCACCAGGCGGCGCCGTGTCCCACAGGGAGTTCGAGAAGCGGAAGGTGAGCAGAAGGTTGGAAGGAAAAAAGAGAAGGATCCTCCGCCAGCTGCTTCGGCTTGCGCGTCCGCGCGTGGCCGGTCGCCACTCCCCAAACGGGGGCTTTCCCAAAAATAGTGACACACGGCCTTTCCCCCACATGAAAGCGTAATCGGGCGAGGCCGCGTGTCCGAGGTTCCGGACTGCATATCATGCCCAGTTACACGCTTACGGCCATCGCGGCTGCAACCGTCGACCCTCTTCATCTGATATCTGACGCCGCAGAGGAATCTGTGGTCGGGATCGCTCTTTTCTCGTGCAACGTCGCCGAGCCGCGCATAGATTTTTCGCTGTTCTGCTCCGTCCTGGAGCATGGCGACCGATCTGACACGCTGATCGCGTGGCTTGATCGTCATCTGCCGCCAACCGGCATCATTGCGGGCTATGCGCTTGATGAGCAGATCTTGCCTGCGATCCGACGACTACCGGGGTGGCAGCGGTCCACCGCGATCCGAGCGCTCGCGGGATTTGCTCCGCGACCCACCATTGATCTTCGTGGGCTCGATGAGGAGGGGCGATTAACCCCGTTTGCAGAAGCGTGTGCGGGCATGAACATGCCGGCTTCTCGCCGCGACGCGCAGGATCGGTTCATCGATTGGACCTTCTCGCGTTCCGCTTCGGTGCTGCATGCGCTTCAGACGGATGTGCTCGCGACGTTCAAGCTGGTGCTGCACCAGATCCGAACGCGCACCGCGCTTGGGGCCGAGGTCGATGCCCGGCTGCAGCCTGCGCTCGAGTCCTGGTTGACCGCGAGCGATCTCCCGGCTGCTCAAATCCACCGCTCGTTCGCGGCCTGAGCGGCTCGCCGTTCGCGACATCTCGTGGCGCCTTCACTAGCGTCGTTTTCTCCAAAGGTACCTATCTATGTTCGATGATCTTCTGCGCCTGGAGGCGCAGGGCTTCTCCCGCGTGTCCACTGCGATCGCCTTCCGGTCCGTCGCCACGTGCCCCAACCTCCTTCTGCGGCCCTATTCGCGCCCTGTGATCGGCGTTGCCATCCTCAGTGTCGTGCCGGATCCAGAAGGTGGCTTTCATTTCCAATCGCAGGCCACCGCTCTGCGCGACGATGCGCTGCCCGCCTCTCTCGCGGATTGGATCGAGGTGCGGCTCCCGGTGACGGGCCCAATCATAAGTTGGGAACCAGACGACTCCTTCGAAGCGAAGATGCGCGGCATTCTTGACGGGGCACGGCACCCCGGTCTCACGCAGCTGCTTGCAGAAAGCAAAGAGAGGCTGCGCGTACTTCCGCGCTGGGTGATGGGCCGCTTTCGTCGAGGGGTGGCGCCAGGTGTGCCGTGCTTCTGCAGTTGCTCTGCGGAATGCGTGCCTGAGCTTCCCAGCGTCTTCCTTCCGGATCCCGCACAGACTGAACGCGAGCTTATTGGGGAGGCTGAGGTCGCATGGGCGATGTGGGCCGATCTTCACGCGACGGTAGATGACGAGACGCATCCTGCGCGCGTCGCGCTGCGGATCTTGGCTGAGCGGCAGCGAGCCCGCGGCGCTTTTCCCATTCGCTGACCTTCAGAAAGGCTATGACCATGATTTCTCTCCATGATCGACGTCCGGTTAGCATCCGACCAATATCAGCGGCGGGGCTCGCCACGATGTCGGGAGACCGGCGGGCGACCCTGCGGGGCGCATATGCCAATTTTCTCTACATCACCCGCCAGGCCGGATCAGATGCGTACGGGACCATCGACTACACCCACCGAGCTGATCTCGTCGCACACGGGCTGGAGCTTCCACCCAGTCACCCCAAATGGGCTCGAGAACCTGGCCGCATCTGGCGCGAGGTCGACATGGCGGCTGAGGACCTGCGCTCGGATGCCGTCAAGGCCTGGCACATCGCCTTGACGCTGCCGGCTGGGCTCTCGCAGCAAGAGGCCGTTGCTCGGGTTCGAGAATTCTCACGCGAGACGCTGGTTCGGCGGGGGCCTGCAGTGGCCTGGGCCATTCACGCGGAGGCGGATACGATGGGAGGCTGGAAGATCCGCCCACACGTACATCTGCTGATGACAACACGGGGCTGGAAGCACAATGCGAACTTTGGACGTCCAATAGCGGCCTGGCACGGCGCGGCTATCAGAGCGGCTATCCATGTCGATTGGCTGGCACGGTTGCCGATCTCCATGCAGCGCGCCGCCTCAGCACCTTACCGATCCTCAACCTACGTTCCCGCGTATCCAGACTGTTCGGCGATCGCGCACCTCCTGATCGGCGCTGAGCGGTAGGTCATTCCCGGCCTCGCTCGGGTTTCCAGAATTCGGTGCACGCATGCAGACCAGAGGGCACACCGAAAACGTTTCGCTGTTCCGGCCAACCCGCTGGCCGTGACAGTTCCTTTCGCCCCCAACTCTCAATGATTTCGTCAGACCTGCTCCGCAATGGTGCGGGAAAAGGAGCGCGTTGGCGCCCAACCGGAGAAAGAGAATGCAAGAGAACAATATGGCGCCTGCCTGTGACGACCTCGAGTTGCTCGCAGCCACCGTCACCAAGCGGCTGCGATCAGAGCACGGGATCGAAACGCCCCCCGATTTCTATGATTACTCTGTCGCGCTCTCGGACCGTCAGTCCGGCCCTCGTGAAGACGTGCTCGTTCGGATCGAGATTGATAGCGGGGTGTCCGTCACAATCAAAGTATGCGGATGGCAAGGGGAAGGTGGTGACCTGGATGATCTCCTAACTACCGCGAAGGAAATATCCGACGGAGTTGCGAGCGTTCTTCGCGATGCTTCAGACTTGGTTGATATGTATGCCGAGGTAGAGGCTGCAGCTCGCCGCGAGGTGGCGAAGTATGGCGACCTTGGATTGAAAGCTGAAGTTGTGACTCTTGAATTTGCGGCGTTCGAAGGATCGCTCAATGCGAGCCCAATTAATTTGGAGATTACGGCGCTTGGTGCCAATCTACAAAAGACATCCTTCCTCTTTGAGGTGGAGAGTGCCGAAGAGGTCGCGGAGATATTTTCTGGTATGCTCGATGAGCAGGCCGCTCGAAGCGCGCGCCTAACGGATCTACAGGCTATGGAGGCAACCGGCACGATCGACGCGGTCCTACTGGCGGCACTTGTCGACGCAGGCTTCGATCTTGCGGCGCTTCTCTCGAATCTCAGCAAGGCTGAACAGCCTATCAATGATGTCACCGCTCCGGACGGGCAAGCATTCTGTCTTCGGTGGGAAAACGGAACGTTACTGGGGGAGGTCCTACTAGAGGAGGGCGTCCAGTGGCACGCAGGCAAGCTCTCGTTCGACCGGGCGCCATCAGGCCTCACTGCAGCCGGCGCTTCCTCCCTCAACGTGTTCTACAACCACCGATTCCTCGACGACCGCCTGATCGTTAAGGCGGTCAAAGAAGGACGCGATGGGTCAGGATATGCACTTTGCGATCCTTTGTTGACGGCGTTCAACGCAGACACTGGACGTCTCTGGCTCGCTTGAAGAGGAAGAAGGAGAGGCCGCAATTTTGCCGAGCGAGCTACCATCAATCGATGGTGCATCTCGTGCTTCGCCGTCGGATCTCTAGCGACCATTCCGCCCGGCGAAGCACGCGCCCGGGACGCGGAGGCAAGTCTATCGGATTCGTGGTCATGGGAGGAGCCGAGCAGCAAGCCTAGGTACCGGCATCGATAACGGAGTTCTCCCAATGAGATTGCTGTCTTTCCTGCTCGCCGCGTCGGCCTCCTTGACCAGCCTACCCGCAACAGCACGCCCTGAGCCTAAGCCCGACGTGGTGCTCGTGCACGGCGCGTTCGAGACTGCCGAGATCTGGCGGGGCGTGGAAGCCGCGCTGCGCCACGACGGATATCGCGTGCTTTCGATCGATCTGCCGGGGCGACCGGGCAACGTCGCCCCTGCCGACGCCGTCAGCCTGACAGTCTATCGGGAGGCAGTGTTGAACGTGATCGGCAAGACACGTCGCCCCGTCATTCTGGTCGGGCACAGCTTTGGAGGGATGGTTATCTCGAGTGTTGCAGACGCGGCGCCAGAGAAGGTCCGCACCTTGGTCTATGTGGCGGCGCTACTGCCGCGCGACGGCGACTCGCTGCTCTCGCTGGCGACGGCCGATCCGGGCTCGCAAGTTGCGCCGCACTTGATCGTCGACAAGGCGAACGGCATCGCCTCGGTCGCGGAGGATGCTCGCGGTGAGCTGTTTGCCAATGATGCCGATGCGGGTGTCCAGGCGGCGGTTGCGAACGCGGTGGTGCCAGAGCCGCTGGCGCCGCTGGCGGAGCCGATCCATCTTTCCGGCGCGCTCGCCAGTGTCGACAAGGTCTATATTCACACCGCTCGCGATCAGGTCGTCAGCCCTGCCGGACAGGCGGCAATGGTGGCTGCGACGCCGGTGCGCAAGGAAGTGTCGCTCGACACGGGGCATACGCCTTTCGTCACCAACCCGGCCGCGCTTGTTGCAGCAATCGAGCAGGCGACGATGTGAGCACCCTGGCCCGGCGCTATTCGCCGGGCCCTCCGTCATTCTGACGCGCCGGGCTCGCCAGCCCGGCAGCCGCCTGCCTGGCTGCGGCTAGGATCTCGTCAGAAAGCGCGGGATCGTCCACGGCTCTAGCGAGCTGGAGGCAGCCGATCAGCATCCCGAAGGTGGCAATTGCCCGGCCACGGGCCCCCTTGTCGTTTGCGGAGCAGCACACAGGCGTGAGCTGATCGATCAACGTGCGGAGCTGCGCGGTATAGCCCTCCCGCACCGGCCCCGGCTGGCGTGCGATCTCCGCGACAAGCGCCGCGTTCGCGCAGCCTTGCCCCGGCGCGTCGCGGTGCGCTGGCGACAGATAGGCGTCGATCAGCCTAGGAAGTAGGTTGGTCCCGGCGTCGGATGACAACGCCGACCGCTGCTGATCGAGCGCCGCGTCGAGGGCGTGGCTGACCAAATCCTCCTTCGATTGGAAGTGCGCATAGAAGGCACCGACGGTCAGCCCGGCTTCGGCCATGATGCCGGCCAGGCCCGTCGCGGCAATCCCCTGTTCGCGAAACTGCCGCCCCGCCGCCGCCACAATTCGCTCGCGTGAGGCAGCTTTCTCAAGCGACGATCGTCGCATCCGCATGCTCCTTCTTCCTATTGTATTATGGTCATACTGCAATATGATGGTCATACTATAAACGAGTCGGTCAGGAGGCAAGAGGCTGTATATGCGGGAGAACGACAGGGTTGCGCTGGTAACGGGTGCATCGACCGGAATCGGGCTGGCGACGGCGAAGCTGCTCGCCGCGAGCGGCTACCGCGTGTTCGGCACCAGCCGGCGGCCGCACGAGAATGTCGATGGGGTGACTATGCTCCCCTGCGACGTGACCGACACTGCGTCGGTGGAGACGGCCGTGGCCGCGGCCTCGCAGGCCGGTCCTATCCGTCTTCTCGTTAACAACGCGGGAGTGGGGCTGCTTGGCGGCCTTGAGGAATCGTCGATCGCGCAGGCGGAAGATTTGTTTGCGGTCAACTTGTTCGGCGTCATTCGCGTAGTGAAGGCGGTGCTGCCGCAGATGCGGGCGCAGGGAGAGGGCAGGATCCTAAACATCAGTTCTGTGCTGGGCTTTTTGCCGGCGCCCTATTCGGCGCTGTACGCAGCGTCCAAGCATGCGCTTGAGGGCCTGTCGGAATCGCTGGATCACGAGCTTCGCGGCTTCGCTATTCGGGTAAGCCTGATCGAGCCTGCTTATACCCAGACGGCGTTCGAGACGAACCTGATCGTGCCGGACTCGCCGCTGGACGCCTATGCCGAGGCCCGCGCTAATGCGCAGACGCTGATGCGGGACGTGATGGTACAGGCGGATCCGCCCGAGCTTGTTGCAGCGGCGGTGCTGAAAGCGGCAACTGCGCGGGTGCCCCGGCATCGGTACACGGTGGGCAAGGTCGCTCGCCAGGTCAGCCTGCTTCGCCGCTTCGTGCCCGAGGGAGCCTTCGACAAAAGCTTTCGCAAGCAGATGCGGCTGCCGGCCTGAAAAAAAAGGTGGATCGGCGGCCGAGGGATCGGCCGTCGATCCAAAGTCTTCAGGAGACGATCAGCCTGCCCAGCGGGAGCCGCGGATCACCGAACAGAAATTGCCGCGGTGGAAATGCGGCTCCTTGTCCGCGATGACATCCGCCTTGACGTTGCCGAAGGTCGTGTCCGGCTTGTGGCGGATGCCGTCGTAGAACGCCTGGAGAATGTCTTCCTTGAAATGCGCCGTGCGCGGAAAGGCGGCAACCACCGCGTTGCGCGTGGCATCGTCATAGTCGTCATAGGTCAGGCCGAGCACGTCCATTTCCACACCGGCAGTCGTCAGCGCGACCACCGGATGCATGAAGGCGGGGATGCCGGGCGTGGTGTGCAGCGCAATGGCGGTCCATACCAGAGTGACCTCGCCCGGATCGACGCCATGCCCAAGCAGGAAGTCCTGCGCGGCATTTGCGCCGTCCACCTCGAAACGCAGATCCGGGCTGCTGTTCGAGGGCATCAGGCCGATGTCGTGGAACATCGCAGCTGCATAGAGCAGTTCGCGATCCACGCTCAGTTCGCGCTGGAGCCCGGCGAGCGCGCCGAAGAGGAACACGCGGCTGGAATGGTTGAACAACAGCTCGCTTTCGGTGTCGCGCACGAACGCGGTGATCGCGCGGCCCAAGCGGGAATCGGGCACCGCGATGCCGTGGATCGCGGCACTGTTGCGCAGGGTATCGGTCATGCGGGGTTCTCCGGTGTGGGGGCGGCTAACGCGGGGAGGCGGAGGGCGGCGGCGACACCGGCGCCATAGGCGGGATCTGCGCGCGTGCAGTTGTCGACATGGCGTTGCTTGATGTGCGGCGCCGCGTCGCCCATCGCGCGTGCGGTGTTGTCGAAGAGCACTTGCTGCTGGGCCGGCGTCATCTTGCGGAACAGATTGCCTGGCTGCTCCCAGTGATCATCATCGACCCGGTGGTCCCAATGGGCGGCGGCACCGTCCACCGGCAGCGGCGGTTCGTCGAAATCGGGCTGGTTGGCCCACAAGCCGCTGCTGTTGGGGTGATAGGGCGTGGTCGCACCCAGATTGCCGTCGGTCCGCATTGCGCCGTCGCGGTGATAGACGCGCACCGGACATTTCGGCGCATTGACCGGAATATGAGCGAAGTTGACGCCCAGTCGGTAGCGCTGTGCATCTGAATAGGAGAAGAGCCGCGCCTGCAGCATCTTGTCCGGCGAGAAGCCGATGCCCGGCACGACGTTTGCAGGTGAGAAGGCGGATTGTTCGACTTCGGCGAAATAGTTCTCCTGGTTTCGGTTCAGCTCCAGCACGCCCACTTCGATCAGCGGGAAATGCGCCTTGGGCCACACCTTGGTCAGGTCGAACGGATTGTGCCGGTGCAGTTGGGCTTGGCCCTCGGTCATCACCTGAATGAACAGCGTCCAGCGGGGATAGTCGCCGGTCTCGATCGCAGTGAACAGGTCGCGGCCATGGCTCTCGCGGTCGTTCTTGACGATCTCGCCGGCCTCGGCGTCGGTGAGGTTTGCGATGCCCTGTTGGGTCCGGAAGTGGAACTTGACCCACACGCGCTCCCGCGCGGCGTTGATCATCGAGTAGGTATGGCTGCCGAAGCCGTGCATATGACGGAAGCTCTTCGGCACGCCACGCTCCGACATTACGATCGTAACCTGGTGCAGCGCTTCGGGCAGCAGCGTCCAGAAGTCCCAATTGTTGTCCGCGGAACGCAGCCCGGTGCGGGGATCGCGCTTGATCGCGTGGTTGAGGTCGGGGAAGCGCAGCGGATCGCGGAAGAAGAAGACCGGCGTGTTGTTGCCTACCAGGTCCCAGTTGCCCTGTTCGGTATAGAATTTCACTGCGAAGCCGCGAATGTCCCGTTCCGCATCTGCGGCGCCACGCTCGCCGGCAACCGACGAGAAGCGCAGGAACAGATCCGTCTTCTTGCCGACCTCCGAGAAGAT
The DNA here is from genome assembly GCF_052045505.1 of Sphingomonas sp. 22176. Classification (NCBI taxonomy): domain Bacteria; kingdom Pseudomonadati; phylum Pseudomonadota; class Alphaproteobacteria; order Sphingomonadales; family Sphingomonadaceae; genus Sphingomonas; species Sphingomonas sp. 22176. The sequence continues at coordinate 29,337 of NZ_JBQEPL010000007.1, forward strand.
CGCCGCCTTGGTGTAGCGCGTGATGTCGTGCGTGACTTTGAAATGGCCATACGCCCCCCAACCTTTCGCATGCATCCGGCGCTCCGGAATCACCTCGCGATCGAAATGGGCGAGCTTTTCGAGCAGCCACACGTCCTGCAGCAGCGCCGGGCCGCGGGGGCCCGCGGTGAGGATGTTGGTGTTGTCTGCCACCGGTGCGCCGGCAGCGGTGGTGAAATGCCTGTCGTCAGCCATCGGATAGGCTCCTGTGGAAGCGCGCCTGTGGCGCGGCGGCGGACCGCTCCGCCGGAAGATCGGGTGTCGGCACGAGCGATTGCGGGGTGGACAACCCGTGCCGACCCGAAGGTTTTCGCAGGATGCGGCCTTGGCAGCAATCACGCGCTTGCTGGAATTCGTGCCAAAGCTGTGTGATATGATGCCGCGCGTATCGGACAGGCGATCATGGTGATCGGAAGGGGAGGAGCGCGTGGCCAAGCGGCAGATCGCGGTGCTGATTCAGGATGGGGTGCAGGCGCTCGACGTCGCTGGGCCGCTCGACGTTTTCGCTGAAGCAAACGGCTTTCTTCCCAAATCAGAGCACTATGACTGCCTGCTCGTAGCGCCGTCGCATGCGGCGGTGCGCGCTTCGAACGGCATGGCGCTGATGCCCCATCTGTCGCTGGGGGAAGCGCAGCGGCCGTTCCACACCGTGCTGGTGGCGGGCGGGCCTACGCTGCCGGACGCGGCGGCAGATCCAATGGTGTCGGCTTGGCTACAAAGCTGCGGGGCGCGCGCCGAGCGCTATGGCTCGGTCTGCACGGGCGCTTTCGCGCTCGGTCATGCGGGGTTGCTCGACGGTCGGACCGTGACGACGCATTGGCAGAATGCGGCTTTGCTCGCCGCGCGCTTCCCCAAGGCGCGGGTCGAGCCTGACCGCATCTTTGCCCGCGATGGGGCGCTGATCACCTCGGCGGGCGTGACAGCGGGAATCGACATGGCGTTGGCGCTGGTCAGCGAGGACCATGGCGAGGCGCTGGCGCTAGCCTGCGCGAAGCGGCTGGTTGTCGTAGCGCAGCGTCAGGGCGGCCAATCGCAATTCAGCCCCTTGCTCACCGCCCGCATCGATGCGGACTCGCCCGTCGGCAAGGTGCAGGACTATGTCCTCGGGCACTTGCACGAGCCGCTCCACGTAAAGCGCTTGGCGGAAATAGGCGGCACCAGCCCGCGCAGCATCGCACGGCTGTTCGTCGCGGAGCTGGGGGTGACCCCACATGACTTCGTTGAAAGCGTGCGGATCGATCAGGCGCGTAAGCTCCTGGAGATGACCGACCGGCCGCTCAAGGCCATTGCATTCGACTGCGGCTTTGCCAGCACCGAACAGATGCGGGGAGCGTTTCAGCGCAGGGTGGGCCTTAACCCCGCGCGCTACCGGGAAAGTTTCCGCGGTCACCGGCAGGCGGATTCATCCGCCGGACGAGTTCGCCGGTAGCGGTGACCAGATAGGTCGCGCTGTCGACGAGCGACAGTGGCTCGCCCGTCGACAATCGCCACGCCCGCGCGCCCAGCAAGCGTCGCGGTCCGCGCGGTGTGTCCACGCTGTCGACAAGACGATAGGCAATGACGGTCAGCCAGGTGCCGTCATCGCCTATCGCAGTGAAGCGGTCGAGTTCCTCCTCGATCGCCATCACGCCTCAGCGCTGAAGAAAAGCGAGCAGGTCGGCGTTGAGGCGCTCCTTGTCGATGTGCAGCAGGCCGTGCGACCCGCCCTTGTAGACCAGCAACTGCGCATGCGGCACCAGTTGCGCCGTCAGCTTGCCCGAAATTTCAATGGGTACGATCTGGTCATCATCGCCGTGCACGACGAGGGTGGGCACGGTGATCTTGGCGAGATCTGCGCGGAAGTCGGTCTCGGAGAAGGCGCCGAGCGCGTGATAGGCCGCCTGGATGCCGGTGGCCTGACCTTGCCGCCAGTAATTCTCGCGCAACCCGTCGGACGGTTTCGCGCCCGGCCGGTTGAAGCTGTAATAGGGGATCGTCACGTCGCGATTCCATTGCGCGCGATTCTCCAGCACCGCTGCGCGGAACGTGTCGAACAGGGCCTTGGGCGCCCCATTGGGGTTATCGGCCGTCTTCAACAGGAACGGCGTGACGGCCGCGACGAAAGCGGCGCGGGCGATGCGCCCCTCGCCGTGGCGGCCGATATAGCGCGCGACCTCTCCGCCACCCATCGAATGACCGATCAGCGTTACCGCGCGGAGGTCGAGCGCTTCGATCAGCGTTGCGAGATCGTCGGCGAAGGTATCATAGTCATAGCCATGGGACGGCTGGCTGGAACGCCCGAAGCCGCGACGATCATATGCTACAACGCGGAAACCGCGCGCCGCCAGGAAGAACATCTGGTCTTCCCACGCATCCGACGAGAGCGGATAGCCGTGGCAGAAAACTACAGCGGGACCCTTGCCCCAGTCCTTGTAGTAGAGCTCGGTCCCGTCCGAGAGGCGGAGCGTGCTGGCGGTACGGTTGATCACACGCGTACTTCCCGGGAAGCGGGGATCAGCCGCCACCGGGGTCGCGGCCTGACTGGAGGCGGCAAAGCCGATCGCGGCAGCGCCGCTGGTGCCAGCGGCCAGGAAGGAACGGCGGCTACCGTCAAAAAAGGCATTGGACATGGGTGGTCTCCTTTGGCGGGCGGAGCACGGGCTCCGCCCACGATGGATCAAAAGCCGAGACGGCGGAGGTCTTCGGCCTCGAAGGCCTGGCCGCTGCGGTTGGCGACGTACGGAAGCGCCGAGACGCGGCTGCGCCAGTCGGCGAGGGCGGTCAGGTCCTGCGGCGCGCTAATGCCGGCGGCATCGGCGAACATCAGTCCCGCGAGCAGCGTGGCATCGGCCATCGAGAAGCTGTCCCCGGCAACGAACGGGCGCGTTGCGAGCACGCCATCAAAATAGCGCATGCCCGCCAAAGCACGATCGCGTTCGCGCTCGCCCCAGGCGGTACGGCCCTCCCAGTCGAGGCTCTTGTGCGGCTGCAGGGCAGCACCGAGTCCCGGCGTGGCATAATGGAAATAGTGACCGACGGCCTCGCTCACCTCGGCTTCTGCACGGCGCTGCATCATGTGGATCATCGCCTTCTCCCGCGGCGTGCGGCCGGTCAGCAGCGGCGCGCCGTCAAGATTGTCGAGATACTCGGTGATCGCGGTGACTTCGGAAATGAACGTGCCGTCGTCGAGCTCGAGCACCGGCAGGACGCCCGACGGGTTCTTCGCGATAAATTCGGGCTGCTTATGGCCAGCGCCGATCAGGTCGACGGGAACGAATTCGATCTGATCCTCAAGACCCTTCGCAGCGACGACGATGCGGACCCGGGCGGGATTGGGGAAGCCTGAACGGTCATAGATTCGCATGTGAGTGTACTCCCTATCTATCGATAGGTAGACAATTAGCGTTGTTGTGAGCAGAGTCAATGTCTATCTATCAGTCGATAGGGAGATTGATGATGTCCGATACGAGACTGGCGATTCTGAAGGCGGCCCGCTCTGCGGTGCAGGCGCGCGGCTATAACGCGTTGAGCTTCCGCGAAGTCGGCAAGGAAATTGGTGTGAAAAGCGCCAGCATCCACTACCATTTCCCGACAAAGGGTGATCTCGGAGCAGAGCTCGCCCGCGATTATACTGCGCAGGGCAAAGCTTATCTGGACGAGCTGTCGGCTTGCGACTCGGCTGTTGGCTGCTTTGACGGGTATTTGGCGATTTTCCGTAAAGCGCTGGAAGACGACAACCGGATGTGCCTGTGCGGCATCATGGCGGCGGAGCAGCATGATTTGCCGGAGCAAGTGCGTGTCGAAGTGTCGCGGTTCACCGACATGAACGTCGCGTGGCTCGAGTCTCGATTGGAAAGCCTGCTGCCGGAGCTGCGTGCGGATGCCCGGCATGACCGGGCAATCGCGATTTTCGCGGCTATCGAAGGCGCGCAACTTGTCGCGCGCGGACGAAGCGACGCTACGATGTACGACCGGGCGATCCAGTCCTACCGCGCAAGCGGTCTCATTCCGGGGTGAGGGGCGGCGGTGACGGCTTCGTCCGAGCCGTCAATCCCAGGCGCGCATCCCACGTTGAACGGCCGTCCTGGTCCCCATCCGCTGGTACCAGGCAACGAAGTTGGCAAATTTTCCGACATCCAGCACAGTACGGTAGGAGCCCGAGATGGTGAACGCAGCAATGTCGGCGAGCGTTACCTCATCGCCGGCCATGTAGCCGCCCGGTGCCGGAAAGGCATTGGCTGCCGCGAGGGCCGCGACCGCAACCCCGTCGAGATGGTCTGCCGCGTCTTCGTCACCAAGCTGACGCGCACGAAACGCCGCGTGGCTTGGTCCGATAACGTCCGTGACGAAGTAGAAAAAGCGTTCCAGCGCCAGCGCATGTCGTGAAGGATCCTCCGGCAACAACAGCCCGGATGTGGTGCGGGCAAGGTGCAGCAGGATGGCGTTTGATTGTGAGATCGTGAGCGTCTCGGGCCCACGTCGATCGATCAACGTCGGAACCTTGCCGGCGGGATTCAACCGGAGGTGGGACGGAGAGCGCTGCTCCCCGTCCCGAAGGTTCAGTCGCCGGACTGCATAAACTAGCCCGGCCTCTTCCATTGCGATTGCCACCCTGAGGCAGTTGCCGGTGCGGGCGCCGATCAGCTCAAGGGCTGGCGGCTGCGGGACCGTCTGCGGCATTTCAGGGCAAAACCGTGGAGATATAGGCCTGCAGGCCCTTGGGATCAGACGCGAACATCGCCGCCGGACCCTTGGTCGGTTCTCCCGGGAAGACGTCATCGAGACCTTCGGCCAGCGCATCGAGCGTTTCGACAGCCACTTCGGCGGGCGCGACTTTGGCGTCCGAGGACCAGGCTCCCATCGCCGTGTCAACCTGCACGGGCATGCTCGCCACGACGGCGATTGACTGGTCGGCGAGTTCGGCACGCAGGCTGCGCGTCAGTGCCAGTGCGGCCGATTTGGATGCGGAGTAGGTGCCCATCTTCGGCATGGTGACCAGCGACAGGAACGACAGGATGTTGATGACGGCGGCCTCGTCAGCCTGCTTCAGCACGGGCAGGAACGCGCGGGACAGTGCAAGTGGCGCGAAATAGTTCACTTCCATCTCGCGGCGCGCGGCGGCATCGGCGCCTTCGGAGAGCACACCCGTCATTTCGCAGACGCCAGCATTGTTGACGAGCAGACGTACGTCGCTCGCGGTGCGAACTGCCGCCTCGATCTGCGCCGGATCGGTGAGGTCCAGAAGGACTGGCACGACCTTGCCACCGCCTTCGGCAACAAGCTGGGCGAGTTGTTCGTGCGAACGCCCAGCGGCGTAGACTTTCGCCGCTCCGCGGCGGAGCAGTTCAGTGATGAGCGCGCGACCGATGCCGCCGTTGGCGCCCGTGACGAAGGCGACTGTACCTTGGATATTCATTGTGGATCTCCGATTGAAGGCGAAATCAAGCGAGGGGAGAGATGTCCCCTCAAGGCTTAGGGAGATACGGGGCAACGGCCGCCGCCGAGGTATCGACCGGCGTCAGCATCATGTTGGTGGTGGAGCCGCCGATGTATCGCTCGGCGATTTTCCAGCCTTGGTCGGTCTTCTTCAACCGATCGAGCATCGGCGAGTATAGCCACAGCGCAGGCAGCAATTCGCTCTCCTGCACCTGTCCGTCGCCCAGCTTGGGAGCATCCTCCAGGGTCGCATAGCGGACCAACAGGTTCTGGTAGCGCACCGCAACCAGTCCGGTCTCTTCGACATCCACGATATGATTGGAGGCGTGTCGGCTGACGCCCGGGATGAGATAGGGGTATACCTCGCTTAGGAAGTGCCGGATTTCCGCTTCGCCGTGGAGCGAACCGTGGAAATGATATACCCAGGCGTCGGGCGTGAAGGCGGTGATTGCGCCTTCCAGGTCCCACGTCTCGAACAGCCAGTTGACGCGGTTCACATAATCGATGGCGTCGGCGCGGACTTCAGGAGCGACGACGCTGCTGCTTTGAATCTTCGGAAAGAAGCCCATTCGAAATTCCTAAGCTAGTGTGTAATTACACATTATGAGGTAGAAGGAAGTGCGTCTTATCGCTCGAACCCGATTTCCAGGATCAAGTCACGAAGCTGGGCTGCGCGGTCCGGGCCGACGCTTTTCTCGAATGCCTGTTGCGCAGCCTCCCAAAGGGGAGCCGCAAGATGCAGCCGCGCGGCGCCGGCGTCTGTTAGGGCGAGCGCATTGGCACGCTTTCCCTCCACCGGGCGCCGTTCGATCAGACGCGCCTTTTCCAATGGCCCGAGCGCGCGCATTAACGTCGTGCGTTCCATCACCATTTCTTCGGCGAGATCCGCGATGGTGATCGACTCACGCGCGCTGATCACCGCAAGGATCGAATATTGCGACGCAGAAAGACCGGATGATGCGAGATGCTGGTCGTACAGCCGTGTCAGGCTGCGCGCGCTACGGCGCGCAGCGAAGTTGTGGCAGAGGTCGGGTCCGAATCCGCTCGTCATGATGAAAAGATATATGTGCAATTGCACTATTCAAGGGGATCACCAGAAATTTGTGACAATCAGCGCACTGCCAATCAGCGCCACCAAGTCCTCGACCAACGCCGCGGGCCGGTCGGCACGGAAGGCCCTAGCAAGCGCGGCGCGGGCGGCGCGCCCGGCCAACGTGCCGATCACCGCTCCGAACAGACCGCAAACGAGTCCGGCTACAAGGCTTCCCTGTGCTGCGCCCAATGATGCGCCGCTGAGGCTGCCCATCACGATCCGTGCGCCGAACTGTGGCGGTACCGTGCGGGCAGGGGTGGTTGGGCGCTTGTCGGAAATGAGTTCGGCGACTGCCGCGATCGAGAGAACAGCCGCGGCCCAGATAGATCCGAGAAACGCCAAAGGCGTGCCGGTGAGATCAATCGCGCCGGAATAAGCAGCCCAGCTGATTGCGGCAGGTGCCATCATCGCGCGCAGCCCGGCTACGACGCCGAGCAGGAAAGGAGGAATTATCAACATCGAAAAGGTCCTTGCGCTTCATTTGCTTTGAAGAAAGAGGGGCAGTCTGCGCGACCCGCGCACATCGTCTGGGGGCGTATCGCCGTGACACCGCTCGTCCGTTTCGAATATGCGTATGCCGTTTGAAGAAGCCCATGACGGTGCGTCCGCAGATCGTGCCCGATCGTCTGCGGACGCGCGCGGCAGCGATCTTCTGTCGGAATTATTGTCGCCGCTGCGGATGCGCGGTGAATCCATTGCGGCCTCCAGTCTGGAGGCAGGGGCGGTAACGCGGGTTGCAGCCGGTGCTTCATCCTTCCATTTGGTGGCCGAGGGGCGCGTCACCCTGAGCCTCCATGCGACCTTCCACGAAGCGACCGCAGGCGATCTGATTATGATGCCGCTGGGCGATGCCCATACCATCGCTGCTCTCGACGATACGCGGTTGGTGAGCGGCACCTTCCGCTTCGACGATCGAACGCAGGAATCGATCTTCCGCACGTTGCCGCCCTTCATCCGCATCGCTCGGGATCAGGGCGGCAATGCCGCCTGGCTTGAGCCGCTCGTCCACTTCCTGCTGGCCGAGGCGACAGCACCAGGGCCGGGGGCGGCCATCATGATCTCTCGATTGATTGACGTGCTAGTGGTGCGGACGTTGCGTTCCTGGGCGGCAGCGCTGCCGGAAGGCACAAACGGGTGGATTGGCGGTCTAGCGGACCCGCGGATCGAGCGTGCGCTCAGCGCCATCCATGCTGATCCGCATCGCCCCTGGACGCTCGAGCAGCTTGCTGCCGCGGCGGCGATGTCGCGATCGGCATTCGCCGCACGGTTTCTCGCCTGTACCGGTGAGCCGCCGCTTCGCTACCTGAAAAACTGGCGGCTGCACCTGGCGCGCGACCTGCTGCGGATTGAGGGCGCTCGGGTGAACGTGGTGGCCCGCACCATCGGTTATGATTCCGATGCGGCATTCAGCCGAGCCTACAAAGCGCGTTTCGGAGTCCCGCCGAGCGGAGCGCGTCAGGAACCCTGAGCAGTGTTCGCTTCTAGTGGCGCCTGGAATCGATTTTCGGCCTCCAGGCGGCGAAGCGCGTTCGTGAGACCGGCGACGATGGCCATCTTCCTTCCGCGGAGGGAAGATAACAGTACCGGAGAAAAGATGCCTGGCAGCGGCAGATAGACGATGCCTTGCGAGTGCATTCGCCGCGCAAGCGCGGGTACCACAACGACGCCGGCGCCGCCCGCTACCAGCGCCAACGCCGCCCCGGGCTCGGTGACCGTGAGTGTCCTTCCGATCCGCGCGCCCAATGCGCGCACGGCTTTGGCGATGTGTTCGTCACGCCAGGCCTTGCGTGTCTCGATCTGGATTAGAACATCCTCCTCTGGCTCGCGGCCGGCCGGTGCGAGCAGCAGGCGGTGGCCCTCCGGCACCGCTAAGACGAACGCCTCCTCCCGGAGCTGTATCTGTTCGATCGCAGGGTCCTGGCTGGGTTCGTCTCCTACGGTCAGGTCCAGCTCGTTGCGTCGTAAGCGGGCTTCCAGTTCCTCGGTAGGATGAACCGAAAGACTCACCTCCAGATCAGGATGCGCGCGGCGGAGATAGGCGATGCCATCAGGCACCCTGCCGTGCAGCAGCCATGGCGTCGCGCCGATTCGGAACGGGCTGCGGCCATCACCGGGGAGCGCGGCGACATCCTGTTCCAGCCGCCGGATGCTGCCCAATATTTCTTCGGCGCGCGTAGCCACCAGAGCGCCGGCCGGCGTGAGAGACATGCCGCGCGCCTCGCGGCTCAGCAACTGGGTGCCCAGTTCCGCCTCGAGTGCAGCGATCTGTCGGCCGAAGGGCGGCTGCGCGATATGCACCTCCCGCGCGGCGCGCGTGAAGTTCAGATGACGCGCGGCTGCGAGGAAATAGCGGAGCTGCCGTAATTCCATCAGTGCTCTACCCAACAAGTTGCGGCCAGAACCGCAAAGGTTTTGGACGAAGTGGAAGGCTCTGCGTACGTCTGGTGCCGCCGACCAATCAGGTCGCCACTCCCGCACTCTTCCGAGGAATAATGGATACCGACACCAAGACGCAGGGCGCGGCTGGGAGCCTGGCGGGCTCTGCGCTTGCCGTCACCGCCGTCGCATTGGCGCTGGGCACCTTCATGCAGGTGCTCGACGGTTCGATCGCCAATGTCTCGCTTCCCACCATCGTCGGCAATCTGGGCCATTCTACCGATGATGGGACCTGGATCATCACTTCGTTCGCCGTCGCCAATGCGGTGATGGTGCCGCTGACCGGATGGTTCACCCAGCGCTATGGCGTGGTGCGGACCTTCGTAACCTCGGTGATCCTGTTCACGATGGCGTCCTTTTTGTGCGGCATCGCCTGGGACCTGCCTTCGCTGATCCTGTTTAGAGTGCTGCAGGGCGGGGTTTCCGGGCCAATGATCCCGGGTAGCCAGGCGCTGCTGATCTCGGTCTTTCCGCCCCAGCGGCGCGGCCTTGCGCTGTCGATCTGGTCGGCGACGACCCTGTCCGCGCCAGCGCTGGGGCCAGTGCTCGGCGGCTATATCTCGGACAACTATTTTTGGGGCTGGATCTTCCTGATCAACGTGCCGTTCGGCCTCGCTACTGCGTTTATCACCCGCCGAAACCTGGCTGGCATGGCCGAAAGCACCCGCAAGCTGAAGGTCGATACGGTCGGCCTGGCGCTGCTTGCCTTCTGGGTGTTCAGTTTGCAGATCGTGCTCGACCTCGGCAAGAACCGTGACTGGTTCGAGGACCCGCTCGTCACCGCCTTCGCGATCTCTGCGGTGGTCGGCTTTGCGCTGTGGATCGTCTGGGAATTGACCGACGCGCATCCGGCCGTCGATCTTCGCCTCTTCCGCAGTCGCAATTTCGCGCTGGGTTCGCTGTCGATCTGCCTTGGTTATGCGCTGCTGTTCGCAAATAACCTGCTGCTGCCGCTGCTGCTGCAGGAGCATTTGCGCTACACCGCCACCTGGGCGGGACTGGTCGCAGCACCCAGCGGCCTGCTGGCGGTGCTGGCCACGCCTTTTGCCGGGCGGCTGCGGCTCGACCCGAGGTTGGGCGCCAGCCTGTCCTTTCTTTGCTTCGGCTGTTCCTTCCTGATGCGCGCGAACTACACGCCGGATGCTGACTTTCTCTCGCTCGCGCTGCCGCTCTTCGTTCAGGGCGTTGCCACAGCGCTGTTTTTCGTGCCGCTGCTGACCATCTCGCTGGACGGCATTCCGCCGGAAAAGCTCGCCTCGGCGAGCGGCCTGTCCAACTTCGCGCGGATCACCGCCGGCAGCTTCGCAGCTTCGCTGGTCACGACCTTCTGGGATCGACGCGAAGCGCTTCACCAGACGGCGCTGGTGGAGGCGATGTCGACGCAGGGCGCGGGATGGCCCGGCGATCAGCTCGATCTCGGCGCGCGGGGTGTCTCGCATGCGCAGAGCATTGGGCTGCTCTACCAGGAAGTCATCAAGCAGGCTTATCTGCTCTCTGCCACTGACATTTTCTGGCTGTGCGGCTGGGTTTCGTTCGCACTCATAGCGATCCTGTGGTTCTGCAAGCGCCCGGCACCCAGCGACCATGTCGTGGCGGCGGACTGAGCGTCCGCGCCACGAACGCAGGGCAGGGGTCATTGCCTTGCGCTGTGCCCAAGCTGCACTGCGATCTTGCCGACTGGTGCAGTCCCCGCCTTCAGTTCCGCGAGGCCGCGGCTGATCGCCTCGGTTGTTCCCGGCAGCGTGGCGCCGATATGCGGCGTGACCCGCCCAAGTGCGGTCCAGCGCGCGAGATCGCGCATGCCGGCTTCAAGTGGCGCGAAATGCTGAGCCCTGTCGGATGCCGGCGTGCTGAAAAAGCTGAGCACATTGGCATTGAGCAGTGTCGCTTCCCGCGCAGCGAGGATGTCCGCGACTGGGCTCTTCGTCTCGCTGGTGCGGGTCGTACGGCCCGGGCCAACGCCCAGCACTGACCAAGCACCGCCGCGGCGGACCAGCCCGGCGGTTTCGACGAAGCCGACCTCGCTATAGGTCGCGTCAAACACAAAATCGACACCCTGTCCGGCGGTAAGACCCGCAACCTCGCGGGGGATATCCTGTAATTGACGATCAAACACGATATCGGCGCCCGACTTTTCCGCCAGCGTGCGCGAGTCTGCTCGGCCGGCGCTGCTGATCACCAGCGGCACATCGAACACCTTCTTGGCGATCTGCACGGCCAGGTGCCCGACACCGCCACCGCCACCCGGAATATAGATCGACTGCACGCCCGCAAGATGCTCCGTAAGCGCCAGGTGCGCGGCAAGAAAACAGGCCGGCAGCGTGCCTGCTGCTGCGAAGCTGAGCGCACTCGGCTTGCGTACGGTGAGAGCGGCGCGGGCGATGGCATAGCCCGCACCGCCTTCCGCCCAGCCGCCGTCGCCGTCGCAATCGGCCATTGCCACCACCGGATCGCCAACTTCGAAGGTCTCGACGCCAGGCCCCACCGCCGCGACATACCCGGCTAGATCAAAGCCGAGGGGCACTGGCGCTGCGCGACCCATGAAGTTGAGTTCGGCGAGCTTGTACTCCAGCGGGTTGAGCGACGAGGCCAACACCTGCACGAGGACTTCGCCGGCACCGGGCACTGGGATCGGGTGATCGAAGGCGACGAGCGGCAGTCCGGCGCGCGCCTCCGTATAGCCGATCGCACGAAAGCTGGTGCTTGCCATGATTCAGATCCTTCCGTCCGTAGGGCCCAGTATGTCCCAGCCGCCGCCGAGCGCGCGGTAAGTGGCGATGGCGGCACGAGCCGCCTCGGTCTGCGCCTGGGCGCGGGCATCCCGTGTGCCAAGAAGGCGGCTGTCGGCATCGAGTACTTCGATCAGGCTGACGACGCCGCCCTTGTAGGCAGCAAAGGATGCGTCCCGCGCACGCGCAAGGGCGCGCTCGCCGCCAGCCAGCGTCTCCTGCTGCTGCGATCGCCGGGACAGTGCGGACAGTGCGTTCTCGACATCCTCGGAGGCGCGCAGCACGCTTAGCCGATAGACGGCCAGCGCCTCGGCGTTCTGTCCGCGCGCAACCTTGATTTCCGCATCGACGCGGCCGAAGTCGAAAAGCCGCCAGCGCAGGCCCGCCACGCCCTGCGCCTGAAACGCGCCGCCGGTGAACAATGTGCTCGTGGTGGTGGTCGCCGTGCCGATCAGGCCGCCGATGGAGAGCTTCGGGAAGTACTCGGCGATGGCGCTGCCGATCCGCGCATTGGATGCCGCGAGGTGGCGCTCGGCCGCAATCAGGTCCGGCCGTCGCCGTAGAAGATCGGCCGGCGTGCCGATGTCCCCAAGCGCGGGAACGGAGGGGATCGGTTGGACCTTCGCCAGTTCCCGCCTGCATGTCCCTGGCTGCTGGCCGAGCAGGATATCGAGCGCATTCAATGCCACGTCGCGCGCATTTTCGAGCACCGGCACAGTGGCCTCGATCTGGGCAAGCGCGCCTTCGACCTGACGCAGCTGCAGTTCGGCGGCGACACCCTTGGCGTATTGCAGCGCGACTGTCTGCACGAGGCGCCTTTGCGTTTCGACCTGATCGCGCGCGATCGCCAGGCGCGCCTGCAGCCCGCGAATGGTCACATAGGTATCAGCCGTCTGCGCCGCGACGCTCAGCCGGGCCGCGGCTACGCCCGCGCGCGATGCCTGATAGTCGGCGACCGCTGCTTCGCGACCGCGCCGCAGGCCGCCGAACAGGTCTAGTTCCCACCCGGCATTCGCATTCAGTTCGTACGTCTCCAGATCGCGGCCAGCGCCGGCAACCTGGGTGACGATACGCCCCGTCGGCGTATCGGTAGAAAGATGCGCGGTGGCCGCCTGCCCGGAGACGGTACCGGAGGGTAGCAGCGCGGCCGTCGCCTGCTGAAGGCCAGCTCGGGCTTGGCGAACGCGCGCCAATGCCTGGGCTACATCGAGATTTTGGGCTTCCGCCCTGACGACGAAGGTGGTGAGCATGGGATCACCGAAGGCGTTCCACCAGTCGGCACGAGGCGCAGCGGCACCATCCGGCACCTGCGTGCTCACAAAGGAGGGCGGCGCGGCCAGGTCTGGCTTTTTGTAGTTCGGGCCGACGGCGCAAGCGGAGAGGAGCGCGCACAGCGCTAGGCTTCTCGACGGGAGGGAGAGGGTTCGCATGTCGTCCTCGGTCAATGATCGTGACCAAATTCCATCTTAGACACTCGTTGTCAAGCTGGGCAGGCTGTCCTATCAGCCTTCGCATGAACAATGTGGAACCCCAGGCGTCCGATCGGACGGAAAACGCGGCGCGCCTGCGCCAGCAGATCATTGCCGCGGCGGGCGAGCATTTCAGCCGCTATGGCTATGACAAGACCACCGTTTCCGACCTTGCTCGTGAAATCGGGTTCTCCAAGGCCTATATCTACAAGTTCTTTGGCTCCAAGCAGGCGATTGGCGAGGCAATCTGCTGGAATTTCCTTTCAATCATTCTCGATGCGGTCGATTCCGCTCTCGCCGATGCGCCTAGTGCCACGGAAAAGATGCGGCGCCTTATAGGTGTCGTTGCTAATCAAGGGGTGCGACTCTTCTTTGAAGATCGCAAGCTGTACGAGATAGCGTCTTATTCCTCTGCGGAGAAATGGCAGACAACGGTTCGCTATGGGGACGGACTACGAGCGCGGCTTGAAGCGATCCTTCAGGAAGGACGCGCAACCGGGGAATTCGAGCGTAAGACGCCGAAGGACGAGGTGTGTCGCGCGATCCTGCGTGTGGTGCAGCCATTCACCAACCCGCTGATTCTCCAATATGGTCTGGACGACGCAGCCGAAGCGGCCACGGAAGTGGCCGCTCTTATCCTGCGCAGTCTGGCGCCATAGTTGACTGATGACTAGTGACGCCTTGACATAATGGTCACTGCCGCGCAGATGGAAGCCGATCCAGGAGGCTCCCGTGTCGCAAACCCTTTCGTCTTTCGCTCTTCCCCTTCTAGCCCTTCTCTCCCTTTCAGCATGTGGCGCAGAGGCGCCGGATCCCCGAGCCGGGCCGCCGCTGGTGCGAGTCGCGCAGGCCGGGAATGCGGCGGAAGGAACTGCCGCGTTCACCGGCGTGATAACGGCGCGGGTGCAGAGCGATCTCGGCTTTCGCGTGGCGGGCAAGGTGGTGCAGCGTCTTGTCGACACGGGGCAGTTGGTGCGGCGCGGCCAGCCGCTGATGCGGCTCGATCCTGCCGATTTGGTGCTGGCCACGAATGCCCGCCAGGGCACTGTCGCCGCAGCACGAGCTAAGTCTGCGCAGACGGCCGCCGATGAGCGGCGGTACCGCGACCTCGTTTCGGCCGGTGCCGTGTCCGCCTCCGCGTATGACCAGGCCAAGGCTGCAGCCGATTCTGCCCGTGCAGAGCTGCGCGCGGCACAAGCGCTGGCGCGGGTCGCAATCAACGAAGCCGACTATACGGTCCTGCGCGCCGACGCGGACGGCGTCGTGGTGCAGACACTGGCCGAGCCGGGCGCGGTGGTTGCCGCTGGCCAGCCGGTCGTCAAGCTCGCACATGCTGGGCCACGCGAGGCGTTGGTAGCTTTGCCCGAGACGGTGCGCCCCCCGATCGGATCGGCGGCGCGAGCCCAGCTTTTCCGGACGGGACAACAGGCCGAAGCCCGCCTGCGCGAGCTTTCGAACGCGGCCGACCCGGCAACCCGCACCTATTCCGCGCGCTACGTGCTGAGCGGCGACGCTGCCCGCGCGCCCCTGGGAGCGACTGTTTCCGTCACGATCTCGTCGCCGCAAGCGCTGCACGGTGTTCAGGTGCCGATCGCTGCTGTGTTCGATCGCGGGCAGGGGCCGGGCCTGTGGATCCTAGACAGCGCCTCACGCCAAGTGCACTGGCGGTCGGTCCGTATAGCGGCGATCGGTGAGGAGACTGCGACGGTCGCAGAGGGTCTGCGGTCTGCCGATCGGTTCGTCGCCCTTGGTGCGCATCTGCTGCACGAGGGCCAGATCGTCCGCGTTGGAGCGACCGCACAGTGAGCGGCTTCAACCTATCCGCGATCGCGGTCCGGGAACGCGCGGTGACGCTGTTCCTGATTATCGCCATCTCGCTCGCCGGCATCTTCGCCTTTCTCAATCTTGGCCGTGCCGAGGATCCCAACTTCACCGTCAAGGTGATGACCTTCGTAACCGTCTGGCCCGGTGCGACTGCGCAGGAGATGCAGGAGCAGGTGGCCGAGCCGCTGGAGAAGCGGATGCAGGAACTCACCTGGTACGATCGCACCGAGACCTTCACCCGCCCTGGGCTGGCCTTCACCACATTGACGCTCCGCGACATGACGCCGCCGGCCCAGGTGCAGAGCGAATTCTATCAGGCGCGCAAGAAGCTGCAGGACGAGACTTCCCGGCTACCGCGCGGGGTGTTGGCGCCGATCGTCAACGACGAATATGGGGACGTCACCTTTGCACTCTATGCGCTAAAGGCCCACGGCGAGCCGCAGCGGCTGTTGGTTCGAGAGGCCGAGCGCATCCGCCAGCGACTGCTGCACGTGCCGGGCGTGAAAAAGGTGAACATCATCGGGGAACGGCCCGAACGGATCTTCGTCGAGTTCTCCTACGCGCGTCTCGCCAACCTCGGCATCAGCCCGCGAGACATTTTCGCGGCGCTGAACAATCAGAATCTCGTTACGCCGGCGGGGTCGATCGACAGCAAGGGGCCGCAGGTGTTGGTGCGCTTGGACGGCGCGTTCGACGATCTTCAGAAGATCAAGGACACGCCCATCATTGCCGCGGGCAAGACGCTCAAGCTCGCGGACGTCGCCGAGGTTCGGCGCGGCTATGAGGATCCTGCCACCTTCCTAATCCGCAATCAGGGCGAGCCGTCGCTGCTGCTCGGCGTCGTGATGCGCG
Organism: Sphingomonas sp. 22176; assembly: GCF_052045505.1. Lineage (NCBI taxonomy): Bacteria > Pseudomonadati > Pseudomonadota > Alphaproteobacteria > Sphingomonadales > Sphingomonadaceae > Sphingomonas > Sphingomonas sp. 22176. The sequence goes on from NZ_JBQEPL010000007.1 coordinate 45,194, forward strand.
AGCGGTATAATGGCCTGGATCTCGGACGAGACCTTGCCAAGGAGGCGAAAGCGGTCGCGGCGGAGACCCCGCTCGGCATGTCGTTCACCAAGGTGAGCGATCAGGCGGTGAACATCCAGGAAGCGTATGGCGAGTTCATGCTGAAGTTCTTCGTCGCGCTCGTCGTGGTGATCGTGGTCAGCCTGGTGAGCCTGGGCTGGCGCGTCGGTATCGTCGTCGCACTAGCGGTGCCGCTCACGCTTGCGGCGGTGTTCGTGATCATGCTGGCCACAGGCCGCGACTTCGATCGGATCACGCTCGGTGCGCTGATCCTCTCGCTTGGCCTCCTGGTCGACGACGCGATCATCATCATCGAAGCGATGGTGGTGAAGATGGAGGAGGGGGTTGACCGTATCCGCGCCGCCACTTGGGCATGGGGACATACTGCCGCGCCTATGCTCGCCGGCACCTTGCTCACGGCGATCGGGCTGATGCCGGTGGGCTTCGCCAAGTCGAGCGCAGGCGAATATGCCGGCAACATCTTCTGGGTGGTGATGTTCGCGCTGCTCACGTCCTGGGTCGTCGCGGTGGTGTTCACACCGTATATGGGCGTCAAGCTCCTGCCGCAGATCGGCCGCGTAGCGGGTGGCCACGCCGCCATCTACGGCACGCCGCGCTATCGGCGTGTCCGTCGACTGATCGCGGGCGCCGTGCGCCGGCGCAAGACGGTGCTGGCGGTGGTGATCGCCCTTCTGATCGGCGCGTTCGTGCTGATGGGATCGGTCAAGCAGCAGTTCTTTCCTATCTCCGATCGACCCGAAGTGCTGATCGAAGTGCAGATGCCCGAGGGATCGAGCATCGAGGCGACCAACGCTGCCACTGCCAAGGTCGAGGCTTGGCTGCGCAAGCAGTCTGAGGCGAAGATCGTCACCAGCTATGTCGGGCAGGGTGCGCCGCGCTTCTACCTGGCGATGGCGCCCGAGCTTCCCGATCCCTCCTTCGCGAAAATCGTCGTGCTGACCCCGAACGAGAAGACGCGCGAGGCGCTGAAGCTGCGCGTGCGGCAGGCAGCGGCTGACGGGCTCGTGCCCGAGGCGCGTATTCGCGCCACGCAGCTCGTCTTCGGCCCATATTCACCGTTCCCCGTCGCCTTCCGGGTCATGGGCCCCGATGCAGAGAAGGTTCGTGGTATCGCCGAGCAGGTGCGCGCAGTGATGCTCGCCAATGCTTCGATGCGGCAGGTCAACACCGATTGGGGCGAGCGCGTGCCGACCGTGCATCTGGTGCTAGATCAGGATCGCCTCCAGTCGATAGGCCTGAGCAGTCATGACGCTGCAGAGCAGCTGCAGTTCCTGCTGACCGGGGTATCGGTAACCCAGATTCGCGAAGACATACGCGCCGTGGACGTCGTCGCGCGCAGTGAGGGGCCGGACCGGCTCGATCCCGCACGGCTCCATGGCTTCACGTTCACCGGCAGTGCCGGCCAGCGCATTCCGCTCGACCAGATCGGTCGTCTGGAAGTCCGCATGGAAGAGCCGATCCTCCGCCGCCGAGACCGCTTCACTACGATTACGGTACGCGGCGACATCGACGAGCGGTTCCAGCCGCCGGAAATCTCGACTCAGGTTGCCAAGGCGCTTGCGCCGGTAATCGCTAAGCTGCCGGCAGGGTACAAGATCGAGACGGCCGCCGCGATCGAGGAAGCTGGCAAGGCCAACAAGGCGCTGGCGGCAGTGTTTCCGATCATGCTCGTGCTGATGATGATTGTGATTATCGTCCAGGTCCGCTCGCTGTCGGCGATGGCGATGGTGCTTCTCACCGCACCGCTTGCGCTGGTGGGGGTGGTGCCCACGCTGCTGCTGTTCCATCAGCCGTTCGGCTTCAACGCCATCCTCGGCCTGATCGGGCTCGCCGGGATCATCATGCGAAACACGCTGATCCTGGTCGGGCAGATCCATCAGAATGAGGCTGAAGGACTGGATCCGTATCATGCTGTGGTGGAGGCGACCGTGCAGCGTGCGCGTCCAGTGATCTTGACCGCGCTCGCGGCGGTGCTGGCGTTCATTCCGCTCACCCAATCGGTGTTCTGGGGCTCACTGGCGTTCACGCTGATCGGCGGCACGATCGGTGGCACGGCGCTGACGCTGGTGTTCTTACCGGCTCTCTACGCACTGTGGTTCCGCATCCAGCCCCTACTTGACCGCGACCCGGGTGAGCCGCCGGAGCACCACGAGCCGGTGACCCACGATCTCGTGGTGGCGTGACCATTCTTCCATCCTCCGTTCCGCAGGAGATCAGCGTGAGCGACCAAGACTCCATTGTCATTGTTGGCGCGGCTCGGACGCCGCTCGGTAGGTTCCAAGGCGACCTCGCGACGGTTCCCGCGGCTGATCTGGGCGCGGTTGTTATCCGCGCGGCGCTGGAGCGATCTGGCGTAGCTGTCGATCGCCCGCAGGAAGTACTGATGGGGTGTGTACTCCCCGCGGGCCAAGGCCAGGCGCCCGCCCGCCAAGCAGCGAAGCGCGCGGGGCTGCCGGACGCGATCGGCGCCACCACTGTCAACAAGGTCTGCGGCTCTGGCATGAAGGCGGCGATGCTGGCGCACGACCTCTTGGTCACCGGCTCCGCTGATCTAATCGTCGCTGGCGGCATGGAGTCGATGTCTGGCGCGCCGTATCTTCTGGCCAAGGCGCGTGCGGGCTACCGCGTCGGCCACGATCGCGTGCTCGACCACATGATGCTCGACGGACTGGAAGATGCCTATGAGCCCGGTCGGCCCATGGGAGATTTCGGCGAGGTGGCGGCAGAAGCATATGGCTTCGATCGTGCGGCGCAGGACGCCTATGCGGTGGAGACGCTCACCCGCGCCCGCGCGGCCATCGCTGGCGGGCAGTTCGCAGCGGAGATTGCGCCGGTTACGGTGGCGACCAGGGCCGGCCCGCTGACGATCGACACCGACGAACATCCGCTGAAGGTTTCCCCCGATCGCATTCCCACGCTGCGGCCGGCATTCCGCCCGGATGGAACGATCACCGCCGCCAGCGCCTCCGCCAATGCCGATGGTGCAGCTGCGCTGGTGCTCACCCGCCGATCGGTAGCGGAGCGCGAAGGATTGCCGATCCGCGCGATCCTTCGTGGCCATGCCACGCACAGCCAGGATCCCGCATGGTACACGACCGCGCCTGCACCAGCGGTGCGCAAGCTGCTGAAAAAGCTGCAATGGAGTTTGGCGGACGTGGACCTGATGGAGGTCAATGAAGCCTTCGCGGTGGTCGTGATGGTCGCGGCCAAGGAGCTCGAATTTCCGCTGGAGAGGGTGAACGTCAACGGCGGCGCCTGTGCGCTAGGGCACCCGATCGGCGCGACCGGCGCTAGGCTGTTGGTGACGCTGCTTCACGCGCTGGAAGCCCGCAATGTCAAGCGCGGCGTCGCGACGCTGTGCATCGGCGGGGGCGAGGCCACCGCGGTGGCGATAGAGCGGCCGTGAAGGTCGTTGCCGGAAGAACAGGAGTGTCGGACGTGAAATTTGCCATTACCGCCTTGTGTGGCTTTACTCTGGCTGCAGGCGCGATCGAGCCTGCGCTGTCCAAGACCAGCTATGTGCCGTTCGTTATCCGGCAGGTGTCGGGTAAACGCCCATTCGTCCAGGCAAGGCTGAACGGCGTTCCACTGCTGCTGATGGTGCATTCAAATGCCGATTTCTTTGTGATGACGACGCATGCGAATGCGGCGCGGGCCGGATTGAAGAAGCTCAAGAGCGTGGGACATTATGGCATTGTCGCGCACGGCAAGGTCAGTGCATTGGGGCGCGCGGAAACGACGTTGGCATCGCTGCGCGTAGGCATTGTCGAGAACAAGGATGTCGCGCTCTCGGTTTTCGAGACGCCGCAGAAGCCCGTGATGCAGGGAATGTTAGGGGTGCAGTGGTTGCGCGCCAACCACGTGATCGTCGACTACGCGCAGCGGCGGCTCGGCTTCGCCGAAACCGACGCGGATGCGGCGCAACTCGGGGAGGAGCTTCGCGGGCGCGGCTATTTCGCGTTGCGGATGACCTGGCACGCGGAGCGCCGCAACTACACCGTCGACGGTACGACGGCGGGCGCAGCCGACCCGGTGCTGGTGTCGACCGTGTCGGAGAATATCATCGGTCTGCCGATTGCGCAGCGGCTCAACCTGCCCTTGGTCGATCGGGGCGAAACAGCGGGCGGGCCGGCTGGATCGGTGCAGCCGAGCTTTACTTCGTCTCGCGCAGTGCCGCTGTGCATGGAAGGACATCGTTGGCCGGTAGGCGGTGCCGTGATCTATGATCAGGCGATCTATGCGGGCAAGCCGGGCACCCCCGCCAACGTTCCGGCGTCCATCACGCTGGGTGCGGACTTCATGCTCCAGAACAGCGCCGTGATCGACTATGCGTCGGGTACACTCTATATCCGTCCGAGCGCAGCCGGCGGCACGTGCTGATTGTGCTGCAATAGGTTCCGCGTGGGAGGCGGACACTCGCCTCCCACGCATACGTCGCTGCGATCAAGCTGCGGCGGGGCGCTCGAAAGCGGCCCGATGCAGATCGATAAAGGCCTGGACGGTCATCGGCGGCGTGCCCGTGATCGTCGCAATTGTCGTATCTGCGCCAGCGAAGATGCCGTTCTGGTAATCGATCGCGATCGCGCAAAAATGCTGGATGAGGAATGCCGGCAACCCTGCCTGCTCGAGCCGCGCGCGATAGGCGTCGATCGACGAAGGAGCATAGCGGACTTCCCGCCCGAGCGCCTCGCCGATTGCTCCGGCGATCTGTGCCTGCGACAGTTCTATCGGGCCGTGCAGGGTGTAGGTGCTGCCCAAATGCGGCTGCGGATCCGCGAGCACCGCTGCGATGAAACGTGCCTGGTCCTCCGCCGCGATCGGTGCATGTCGTCCGTCGCCATAGGGTAGGTCGATCTCGCCGCGCTCGACGATGCTGGCCTTGGCGTGGCGGTAGAGAAACCACTGCGCAAAGAAGGTGGGTCGCAAGTGTACGACCGGCACGCCCGCGCGATCGAACAGCCGCTCGGCGATCCAGTGATCGCGCGCCGCATGACTCTTTGAATCCTCGCGCGCGGAGATCTGCGACATGTTGACAAGCACTTCCAGACCGGTGCGAAGCGCGGCATCGGCAAAATAGGCTGTCGCCTGTATCAGGCCGGGGCGGACCGGGTAGCAGAAATAGGCAGCGCGCGCGCCGTCGACTGCGCGCAGCACGTCGTCGTGCTCCAGCAGATCGCCGACGACCACTTCTGCGCCCGCCGCGCGAAGTTGCGCGGCGCGATCGTCGTCCTTGTGTGCCAATGCGCGTACCGCAAATCCGCGGGCGAGCAATCGATCTACCGTATAGCGACCGGTCTCACCGGTCGCTCCGGTCACGAGAATGGGCTTAGACATGGGGGGACTCCTTATCGGGGACGAGCAAGATTACAGGCTGTCGACCACGCCGCCGTCGACGCGGAGGGCTGCCCCGGTCGTGGCCGATGCCTGTGTCGAAGCGGCGAAGACGACCATGTTGGCGACCTCTTCGGGCGTGGCAGGCCGGCGTAGGATCGAACTCGGACGGTAACTGGTGACGAAGTCGACACCCACTTCCTCGAAGCTCTTGCCGGAGGCGGTTACGGCGTCCTGCAGCATCGCCGCGGCGCCCTCCGTGAAGGTGGGGCCTGGCAGGACCGAGTTGACGGTGACGCCGGTACCAGCCATTCGCTTGGCGAGCCCGCGTGCAAGAGCTACGTCCGCAGTCTTGCTGACACCATAGTGCAGCATCTCCACCGGTAGGTTGAAGGCGGATTCGGATGCGAGGAAGAGGACTCGCCCCCAACGGCGATCCGCCATGCCGCGCAGATAGGCGCGCGACAGTCGCATTCCGGCCATCACGTTCACCTGCCAGTGCAGGTCCCAAATTGCATCGTCCGCGTCGAAGAAGTCCGCCGGCTGGTAGATGCCGGCATTGTTGACGAGGATGTCGATATGCGGCTCGGCACCGATGAGCGCGGCGCAGCCTTCTGCCGAACCGATGTCGGCCGCAACGCCACGCGCCGATCCGCCCAACTTCGCCGCTGCTGCTTGCGTCTTCTGCTCGGTGCGACCGTTGACGATCACTTCGGCCCCGGCGGCGTGAAGTCCTTTCGCGATCGCGAAGCCGATGCCTTCGGTGGATCCCGTCACCAGCGCCGTCTTGCCGTTCAGATCAATTTTCATGCGTGAATTCCTTACAGGTGTGCAATTGCACATATTGGTGCAAAGTCTTGATGTTCCAGAAGTATCAGCCCGCCGGGATGGCGATGTCGGAGGCGATTTTCCAAATTCCTCGTTCCCGTACCCAATCGAGGATCAGGAGGAATGGCCGCGGTTTGCCGCTCTGGCCTGCATAGGCGACACGGATCGACACCGGTGCGTAGAGTTGCACGACGCCATGCCCAAGGCGTGTGACACGCGGCGACGCGCGCTCGGCAACGGCGAAGCCGCCGGCATGCCAAAGCGCGCTGATCTGCGTAGTCGCCGCCTCGCCCCAAAAGCCGCCCCAGCTTTCGGCCGCACCAGGCGGCGTCTTGCCGACGAAAAGCGTGTCCTCGGAGACGCGGAACAGCGCGCGGGTGGCGGGCAGGTCCTGCGCATTTTCCGCCTTCAACAAAGCATTGAAGCGGCAAAGGATCGCATTCTCGAGAGCAGACGGGTGTTTCGTCCCTGCGGCCGCTGCCGGCGCCGGCGGGGCGAGGCTCAGCGTCATCAGCAGGAGCGCAAGCGACCGTTGCAGGCGGAGGCGGCGATTTGGGGAGATCGCCGCCATTACTCGAAGCGCATGTCGGCGATATCGATGGAGACGAGCAGCGGATCACGCACTGCCTGCCAAGCGTCGTCGGCGGCGAAGACGCGGCGTTGCGTCGGAACCAGAATCCCGTCGAAGCTTCGATAGTCGTGCGCATAGTTGACGCCGCGCGCGCCGCCCAGAATGTCCACTGTGTAGTCGTGACGACGGATCAGCCCGTCGGGGCCAAACCTCGTGATCTGGGTTCGCGTGTGGCTGACGATCGTGTCGGGGAAGGTGACCTGCAGGCTCCGCCACGTCTCCCCTGCTTCAACCCATGGCGCGATTTCCTCCACGATCATGCCTGGATAGGCATAGAGGAACGGTTGTGTCAGATAGGTCCACAAAGCTTCGCCGCTGAAAAAGGTGGCGTGCAGTGGGTCCCATGGGGTCTCCAGTGTCTGTCCGGCAAAGGCTGCGGCAGGATCGTCGCGAGATTCCAGCACCGCGCCGTGTCGATCCTCGGCCCAGACGCGTGAGGGCGTGAAAAGGAGGCGCTCCCCGCCGTCCACAGCGAAGGAGAGGTGCTGCGTGGTGCGATCGGCGATGATTTCGCGGTCCGTTAGGAAGCCTGGGCGCTTGATGTCCCACAGTGCCCCGCCGGTCGTCAGTCTGGCAGTAATGGAGCGGATCGCCTGCCATCTCTTCCAGCCGCCATGAGCGTCGATGGCGCGTTCCAACAAGTCAATCATGTTCGGGTGTTCCTTTGGACGGGAGCTCAATTGGCGAGGCGCTCGCTTCGCCGGGCCCGCTCCGCCTCGCCACGGGCGAGCCGCCATTGCATGTGCGCGTCACCCCCAGGACCTGCCTCAAGCGCGATTGCGCCGGAGGAGGGAGTGGCGCCGGATTCCATGTCTACCAGTTCCAGCTTCAAGCGACGGCGGGTCTGCGCGTCGACGATGTGCAAGGGGGCCTCTTCGTGCTGCTCGTGGCGCCACTTGTCGCCGATCTGCACCATCGCCTGCAGCAGCAAGCTGAGATCGCGGCCCTTCTCGGTCGGCAGATATTCGTGTCGCACCGGGCGGACCTGATATTCCCGCCGTTCGACGAGGCCAGATCGTTCCAGCTGCTTCAGCCGATCGGCCAATGTGGCGTTGGTTGCGCCTGTCGAGTGGCGCAGGTCCTCGTAGCGCGTGAGCCCCAGCAGCAGATCGCGCATGACGAGCGCTCCCCAGCGATCCCCTAGCGCGCCCATCACCTCGGCCATCGAACAGGCCATTCCCTCAAAACCCTTTGATCGCATTTCTTCGTTCTCACCCCGGCAGAGCCGATGGACTCTTATCATAAGAGTTATAGACTCTGATTATGAGAGCTACTACGGAAAGGCAAGCGCAGGAGATTGGGAAATGGCTGGGATTTCTCAGATATTTGTTGTCGGTGCGACGGGAGCGCAGGGTATGCCGGTAGTGCGCGGGCTGATTTCGAACGGAGGCTACGAAGTCGTCGCACTTACGCGCGATAGCAGCGCGCCGCGCGCCCGAGCGCTGCGCGAGATGGGCAATGTCGCGTTGCTAGAAGGCACCTTCGCCGACGAGGCCACCCTTCGAGAGGGGTTTCGCGCTTGCGATGGTGCATTCGTTAATATCGACGGCTTCAATGCCGGTGAACGGACGGAGATGTACTGGGCGATCCGCAGCTACGAGATCGCATTGGAGGAGGGCGTCAGGTTCTTTGTCTATGGGAACCTGGACTACGGCCTTAAAAAGTCGGGCTACCGATCGATGTTCCGCACCGGTCATTATGACGGCAAGGGGCGCATCGGCGACTGGATCCTCGCACAGAATCGGGTGAACGGCGACCGCATGGGTGCCGCGCTGTTCACCACCGGACCCTACATGGAGATGGCGTTCTCCGCGCAGACCCCGATGACGCCCCGGGTCGAAGACGGCGTGCTGACCTGGCGCGTGCCGCTGGGGACCGGCGCCGTGGTCCATGTCGCGCTGGAAGATTGCGGCCACTATGTGCGCTGGCTGTTCGATCACCCGGAGCGTGCCAACGGCATGAACCTCGAAGTTGCAATCGAGCATGTTCGCTATGGCGACCTCGCCACAGCCTTCGAACGCGTGACCGGTCATCCCGCCCGGTTCGTGGACACCAGCCTGGATGACTATTTCGCACCACTCGCCGCCGTCGCAGACCTGCCCGCTGGTTATAACGCAGATCCCTCAGACGAGAGCACGATGAGCTTTCGCGACAACTTCACCGGGTTCTGGAACCTATGGAAGCACGACATCATCACCCGCGACTATGAGCTGCTCGACGACATACATCCGACGCGGATCCGTAGTGCGGAGGACTGGCTGCATCGCTGGGAACAGCGGTCTGCCAGCGAAGGTTCGGAAACGCTGTGGGCGAGGCTGCAACCCGTGACCTTACCCCAGCGTCCTATTCTCAAGCTAAGCGAAGATCGGCGCCGCGGGAGGCTGTGAAGACTGCACCACCCCGGCGGCGATCATTCCGTAGTCGATCGTCAACGCACCTCGAGCAAACGTTGTGCAAAGAAGCGAAGGATTTCATCGCGAGCGGCCATCGTCGGCTGCCCCTCCGCGTCGATCAGGTGAACGGTCACGACATTGTGGGGCGTCTGCACCACCTTCTCGAAAAACTCGGGGATGTCGCGATTGGCGGCGCTGTCGGGGAGCACACGGCCAATGAAGCGCTCCCCGAGCGCCCTCTCATAGGCTGCGAATCGCTCCGCCTTGCAGAAGCGGTCCCCGTCGAAGCGATAGGCGAGAACCGAGAGGTTTTCATGGTCCAAGCGTTCCCGGATCGCTTCGAGCTCTTCCGGTGCGATCTGCAACCCGGCCTCATCGTCGAGCGGGAGGGCGGGCTGGGACAGGACCGGGGCCAACATCGCCGGCTCCAGCATCATGCTGAGTGCGAAATTGCCCGAGAAGCACATGCCGATCGCACCCACGCCAGGGCCGCCGCATTCTTCATGCGCCGTTCGTGCCAGGGCACGAAGCCACTGCGTCACCGGCGCCGATCCTCCCGATCCGAACGCCCGGAATTCAGCGCTGACGCACACCCGCTTGAAGATCGCCTGGCCGACCTCCAGGTCGACCGGCTCGCCGTCGCGCCCGTACAGCGAGGGCATGTAAACAGTGAACCCCGCGTCGCGCGTCCAGCGCGCGAACCGTGCGACGTGCGGGCTGATCCCGGGCACTTCCGGAATGACGATCACCGCTGGGCCACTGCCGGAGACATGCACGGTCTTGGTCGTATCGAGTTCGGTGATTTTCCTGGCCTCGAAATCTTCGAGCGGATCATAGGCGTCGAGCGGTCTCTTCTTCATGATTCCATCGCTTTCTCGGGGGGGGCAATTGCCGCAGGATCGATCGCTTCCTCCGTCGGCACGTGCGCAGTGGACTACAGCGTGCTCGATTTCACGAGGGCCATCCTGGCCATTTTACGAGCGCGATCGGCCGATGATTGATGTTACCATCCTGGCGCTTCCGGGCGCATTCGCATCTGGCGTGGCTGCTGCGCTAGACATTATGTCGACGGCAGCCCGGCTGGCTCCGTCTTGCGGCTGCGGGCCGATCCGGTGGAACGTCGTCTCGTCGCACCCGATGGTCACGTTGAGCAACGGCATGAAGATCGAAGCGACGGCGCTGGCGCAGAACGATCAGACTCCGGACCATTCTATCTGGTTCGTTGCGGGCCTTGAGACCGACAGTGTGGAGTCTGCTGCGGCTCGGATGTCGGAACCGGATGCGGTCACGGCCGCCGAGGCGATACGCCTGCACGTGCGGCGCGGCGGAACGGTGGCGTGCGCATGCTCCGCCGTTTTGCTGTTGCACAAGGCCGGGTTGCTTCGTGGCAGGCGCGCGACGACGACATGGTGGCTGGGAGAGTATCTCCAGCAATTGCAGCCGGATTGCGTGGTCGATGTCGAACAGACCGTCGTCGTCGATGGCGACATCGTGACCGCCGGTGCTGCGTTCGCCCATCTCGACCTCATGCTGCATCTCCTGCGGACACACTTCCCGCCGGCATTGGCGAAAGCCGTTGCCACGACTATGATTGTGGATGGGCGGCGACTTGAAGCGCCTCGGCCGGCCGCGCGAGCATCGGGGGCAAGGCTAGATCTGGTCAGCAAGGTGGCTGCGTCCTTCGAAGCAGCACTACCCGACCCACCGACGATTACCCAACTCGCGGCCGAGCTCGGTATGTCCGGTCGGACACTTTCCCGACGAATAAAGCGTGAGACCGGCGGGAATGTCTCTGCAATCTTCCAGAGCGTGCGCCTCCATCGCGCTCGCCAGCTACTTCAGGACAGAGGGTTGTCGATCGAGCAGGTCGCAGCCGAGCTGGGCTATGCCGACGCCACGTCATTGCGACGAATGATGCGAAAGCTGGCGCACGCGACGCCGGGGCAATTCAGGCCGAGGCTTGCCTGAACTGCCCTGCGCGGTGCGGCGATGGCCTCAATGTTCCAGTTTGGCCGCTAAGCTGTCATTGCCTTGTGCTCGGGCGACGGACGCTGCGGTCCTTCCTTCCATGTCGGAAAGGTCCGTTTTGGCGCCGGCAGTTAGCAAAAGGTCGATCTGTGCCTTGCGGTTGAACATCGCTGCCATCATGAGCGCCGTCTGTCCCTGCTTGTTGCGGGCATCAACCGCACAGCCAGTGGAGAGCAGCCTTGCTGCGAGCGCGTCCAAGCCCTTGAAGGCAACGCCCATTTGTGCGGTATTGCCCTGGGTCGCGTCGGGCTTGCAGGGGTCTGCCTTCGCCTTCAGCAAGGCCTCTACCGTGTCCGCATTTCCGTCATATGCAGCGAGGATCAGCGCCGTGTAGCCTCGAGGATCATATGCATTCACATCGGCGCCTGCGGCAACCAGCGCGGGGATGAGATCGGTACGGCCGAGCCGAGCCGCATCAAACAGCAGCTCCTGCGCTCGCGCGCTTGTCAGCGGGGTTTGCGCTGCCTGCCCATTCGCGGATGCGGGCAAGGGGGCGGCCACGGCCATGGACATCGCAATGGTCAACAAAGATCGAAACATCTCAAAATCCTAGTGTAGTGGACCCCGGCACCGCAGATGACGCCGGGGCTTTGCCGCTTCTGCGTTACTGCTGGTTCGGGAACTGCTCGGGGTGCGCCGCCATCGTCTGGCGAACGTCCTCCACAGTCACGTTCACTGCCTTGGCGAGGCGCGTTCCATAGTCCGCATCTGCGGCATAAAAGTGCCCAACCATCAGTCGACGAACCTCCGGGCTCTTCACCCGTCCGAGGTCGGACGCCAGATTCTTAACCAGATGCTCCTTCTCGGCGGCGGTCAACGAGCGGTAGAGCGCACCGGCCTGTCGGAAATTATCCAATTTGCTGATGGCACGGATCTGCGCAGTGGGGCCGACCGGGTATTCAGCCGCCTTATATTGCGCATCGGCGCGCGGCGTGGGCTTAGCGAGCGAAGGCTCATAATTGATGTCGTCATTGCGGCCGCTCGCAGCCATGAACCCGTCCTGATTGTTGTTTGCTACAGCGGCCAGTGGACGGTTCACGGGAATTTGCGCGAAGTTGACGCCCAGACGGTATCGCTGAGTATCCGCATAGGCGAACAATCGGCCTTGCAGCATCCGGTCGGGTGAGGCTTCTACGCCGGGTATCAGATTTGATGGGGCGAAGGCAGACTCCTCGCTATATTCAAAATAGTTATCCGGCACCTTGTTAAGCGTCATCGTGCCGAGCTTCACTTCCGGCACATCCTCCCAGATCTTGCTGTCGTCAAAGGCGTCGTAACTAAGTTGGCCAACCCTCTCCGCCGGCATCAGCTGGACGTAGAGGTCCCAGCTCGGGAAATTGCCGGCCCGGATCTGGTCGTAAAGATCGCGCGTCGCATAGTCGGCATCGGCGGCACGCGTCTGTTCGAGGGTCATGCCCTTCAGGCCCTGCCGGCTCTTCCAGTGAAACTTTGCGAACACCTGCGTGCCCTGCGCATTGACTAGACGGAAGGCGTGCACGCCATAGCCGTCCATCGTGCGGTAGCTGGCCGGCATGCCGAACGTGTCTGTGTACAGCCACGTGAGGACATGCGTCGACTCCGGGATATTGGCGAAGAAATCGAAGGCCCGATTGGGGTCCTGGATGTTCGTGACCGGCGACGGCTTGTTCGCGTGCACGAAATCGGGAAACTTGATGGCGTCCCGGATGAAAAAGACCGGAAAGTTGATCCCTACAATGTCCCAGTTGCCCTGATCGCTGTAGAATTTGACGGCAAAGCCCCGGGGGTCACGAGCCGCTTCGGCAGAGCCGCGATACGGCATGACCGTAGAGAAGCGCACGAAAACCGGGGTTTGCTTGCCAGCGGCAGCGAAGACGGTGTTCCTGGTGTAATTGGAGAAGTCGATATCTGAGACAAACACGCCCTGCGCGCCCGTGCCGCGGGCATGCACCACTCGTTCGGGGATACGCTCCCGATCGAAGCGCTGCAGCTTCTCTATCAGCCTTGCGTCTTCGAGAAGAACCGGCCCGTCCTCGCCAGCAGTCTGGCTGCTCTGGTTGTCGCCTACCGGTGCCCCGGTGTCGCGGGTCTGAACCGTCTGGGCTTGGCCTGCCGAAGCAACTCCAAGCGCTGCCGCTATCCCAACCACCATTCGAAACTTCATGTTCGCTCCCGTCTCGCTGTTTCGTTCCGGCGAGCGACTTATCGGGAAGAGGGAGGTGCAGGAAAATGAACTATTGGATTAGTGTAATCGAAATCGCATCGACGCCGCTCCGACGCAACAATTGTGTTTGAAATCATGTATTAATAAGCTTGTTCGGGCCATTGTATCGAGCGCGGCAAAAAATTGATCACCGTGATGCAATGCTTCGATCAACAGAAGGCATGATCGGCGAGGCGACGATGTAGGCACCCAACGGGCCGACGATCACCGGCTGGTAAATCTTTCGCTGCCGACGAGGGGAGGCGAGCCCTGGCGCGCTGCAGCATGACAGCAAGCGTAGGGGGGGAGCTTCCATTACCGTTTAGGCAGTTCAGCCGGTATGCCATGAGGTGCGAGACAACAAGTTAAGGTGGTTGCATGCCCCCGCAACCAATCCCATAGAACGACAACGCCGCCCGTGAGGGCGGCGTTGTCGTTTGTGGCATACGCCACCAGATCCCCCACCTTCGCGACCACTTCCGCCTGCGGGCCACTCCGGCCCGTGCGGGTAGATCGTCACGCTCTCGATGAAAAGCGCATCAGGTCGGCTGGTCGACTTGCCGGCGCTCGCGAACTGATTGCGTCGATTCTCGTGCCAAAGATTCAAGAAGTGCGTCTCGTGTAAAGGCAAAGGATACTACAAGGATTCGCGCGACCGCTATTATGGCCTGCCGATCGTTGATTTGCCCTATGCCGCACCGCTTGAACTAGGAGCGGTACTCCATAGTGCGCAGATGCGCGACGAAACCGCGCCGCTTGCGGCGCGCTTACTCGCGATTGCCACCAGTGCCAACGGGTACCAAAAGAGCGAAAGCATAAATCGGGGGTCGAAACGACTAAGCGATATCTGCGGAAATTCCCTGAGCTGGAATCTGGTAGCCGCTTCGTGGCCGTGGCCTGGCTCGATCCCGAGCGGGATGCAGCATTGTTCAAAAAGTTTCTCAAACCGATGCGTGCTATCTGTAGGCGCTTGCAATCCCAGCGGGCTTTGCTCGCAATCAGAGCCGATTTTTGCTCAAATTATTTGACACTGGAGCAGCGCGTCTGCTCACGTTCTGTGGCACTGGACTTGCAATCATCCCGCCGTGCTTGCAATCGAAGCGGTCTGCTCACGCTTTGCGACAATGAGAATTGGACCGCCAATCATAAGGGAACGCCGGCTTCGCGGAGCTGCTCCGTCAGCTCGCGGGTATGCTCGGGATCAAGGGTGCCCGCGAGGAACGCCCGAACGTCGGACGGGCGGGCACCAAGTTGACTGGCGAGCAAACCGGCATCGTACCCGTTGCGCGTCAGCATGGGCTCTAAATCGTCGATCGCCCGCGACAGCACCTGTTCGACGATCTCGACCGTGACGGGCTTGGTGTCGAAGCGAAACCCCTGCTCGAACGCGAGGGTCAGGTGCATCTCGATCTGCAGCGGCGTCCGCAGCCGATCGGCGATCAGGTCGATCGCGTCTTCTTCCATTAGGTCCGCGACCTTCACACCCTCGGCAGCGCAGGCACCCAGCAGCCAGGTAACGTAATCGCGCCGCTCGGCGCCGATGCCCTCATAGTCGAAGATGGTGGTTCGATAACCGATCTCCTCCATCTGCGGGCGTCGCAGGTCGTTGCGCAACCGCGGATGGCCCACCAGCAAGACGGACAGCAGCACGCCGGCATCTGCTACCACTTCCATCAGCCGCTTGAGCCCGGTGAGCGTCTTGTGGTGAAGGTCGTGGGCCTCGTCTACGACCAGCACAATCGGCCGTTTGCCCTTTCGCGTCAGGTCGCGGAGATCGCGTTCGCGCCGCTCCGCCTGCTTCGGAATCTTCACCTGCGCCCGATCGCCGGGGGACAGGTCATAGAACAGCGCCTCGATCAGGGAGGACAGCGACGTGCGCTTCTTGTCGACCGCGAGGGATTTGGCCACGGCCACCCTGCCGGCTCTGGCAAGCTCATCTTCGATCCTACGCAGCAGATGCGTTTTGCCCGAGCCGACCAACCCCGAAACCACGATCAGCCTGCCGGTCTGAACGGCGGCACAGACCTGACGGACGATGGTGCGCTGGTGCTCCGTCTCGAAGTTGCCAGCCCCCTGGAAAGGACGGGCGAGCCCATAGGTGGATTGCACATCTGCCAGCATCAACCTTCCTTCCTTCGCGCGTGAAACCGGTCGCGAATGCGATCGGCGATAATGGCTTTGTCGAGCGTCTCGCTCAGCAGGCTGTCGATGAATGCCCGATCCTCCTCGGGCAGAGCGCCGAGCGGACGGCGGAGTTGCTCGACGATCGCCCGTCGCGCCGCGAGGCCTGTCGCAAAGGTCGTCTCGACGGCGGGTTCGGGAAACGGCACCCTACGAACCGCAAGGCCTGCGGTGGAAGGAGGCAAGGATGGCAGCGGCCGATCACCGCCCGAGACCGTCGCGCGCGGCAGGCCGAGTTGGTCAGCAAGACGCACGACCTTGTCCAGTCGCTCCTCGGCCCGGCTCTTCTGGTATTTCCGATAGCGATATAGCGGCACCGCGCCGCGCGATGGTTCGAAGGGACCGAACCGCTTGCCGTCATGTTCGATGAACAATGCCTGGTCGAACAGTCCCCAGAGCACTGTCACCGTCTCGCCTGCGAGATGCGGCTCGACCTCGTAGGAGGCGCCTTCGACCGAGATTGTCGCATCGCCCGCAACGGTGCGACGCTCGGGCTCGCGCGCAAAGGCGCAGAACCGCTCCCAGGAGCACATCGCCCGCACGCCGTCGGGTGGCAAATGGCGCAGCCAGT
This sequence comes from Sphingomonas sp. 22176, assembly GCF_052045505.1. Classification (NCBI taxonomy): domain Bacteria; kingdom Pseudomonadati; phylum Pseudomonadota; class Alphaproteobacteria; order Sphingomonadales; family Sphingomonadaceae; genus Sphingomonas; species Sphingomonas sp. 22176. The sequence goes on from NZ_JBQEPL010000007.1 coordinate 61,399, forward strand.
CCTCAATGCGGGCATGGGGTTCGGAGCGGTGATCGGCATTGTTGTAGGTGACGAGTGCCCGCCGCAACCACAGGTTGGCCTCGGCTTCATCTCCGGGCTTGTGAAAATGGTAGAGGGTCTCGTGCACCTCCTTGATCGTACGAAACGGCCGCTCGACCTTTCCCTTCGCGCGCGCCGCGGTGTGACGATCGCCAGGTTTTGGCGACTGACATATCTACAGCCTCGGGGCTGACCTGACTGAGTACGGCTTCCTCGGCGAGGATGCCGATGCCCTGATGGGCTGCGGGAGCTCCCGGTCACCCAGGGGGTCCAGATGCTGGTAGGGGATCTCGGCCACGGGCAAATGCTTGGCGGCGTGCTGAAGACGGTGGTCGACAAGCACAGGGGGATGCTGGAGGAACTCGGACGGCAATTGTCGTGGGAGCGGCGCTCGCGCCGTTACCACGCGGCGCTGGTGGAGTGGAACGCGTAGCCCCATGCCGTCCAGCAAGGCAGGTGGAGACAGCTCGCGATGACCGGGCGACAGCGGGCCTTGGTGCAGATCACGGCCGACCTTCTCGATATCGCGTTCCGCCCGGCCTGGATCGCGGTACGGCGGCCGACTGGCTGGAGCGCCATGGCGCCAATCTCGCCTATCGCAGGGAGAAGTGACATGCCCAAGCTCACCATCACGACCGTCGACGGCAAGGAGAAGCTGAACGAGGACACTGCGGCGCTCGAAGCCGAGATCGCCCTGTTTGAGGAGGCGTTGCAGGCGCTTATCCCGGATCTGGAAAGCGAAGACGACGAGGCGGGGAGCCGCGCCGCCAGTCGCTACCACGTCCTCAAATATCTCTTTCACCTCATTCTTGCAAAAATCGATGGTTGGAACGAACAGGTTGGCACCGGGCGGCGAGCTGCCGCGGCGATGGGCACCTTGCTCGCGCTGGTGCTGCTGGGGGGGGCGGGCCGTCGTACTGGCCATTTCTGCCGGTCCTTGCTGCGAAAGTGGCCTATGGCGCTCTGCTAGGGGCAGTCGTGGCGGGGGTGGCGGTGCGCGTTACGCTCGCTGACGCTTCAGCAGACTTCTGAACCACGCGGGGTCTGCCGGAGGCTCCATCTGCCTCAGGATGGCTATGAGCGCGTGGCGATCATGGCCGTGTTGAGCCACGTCTTCACCCTTATCATGTCCGGCTGAACCGCCCAGGTGCCGGTGTCTGGGGCGAACAGGTTGATCGTCTGTGCCATACCGAAGAATTATTTGGGTCCGCTCATGTGCATGCGTTGACAGGCAAGCGGCTGCCTGTCTTCCAGCTGCCTGGACCGTTGATCGACGCAGAGCCGGTTAGACTACCGATGTGGTGCTGCAGGCGCTGCACCTCGCTCGGCTGGCTGTCCGATCCGGCCAATCCGCACCATGCCGTCAACATCCTGGGGTATAACAGCTCGAAGACGGCGCTCAACGCGGTGACGCTCGCCTTCGTCAAGGAACTGGCCGCCTTCGGCATTGCGGTGAATGCGGCGGACCCGGGCTATACTGCGACCGATTTCAACGGCCATACCGGCTATCGCGCCGTCGAGCAGGCGGCGGCGGGGATTGTCTGGCTGGCCACCGAGGCGGCGGCGGAGGTGACCGGGCGCTTCTATTTCGAGCAGCAGCAGGTCCCCTGGTAAGCAACGACCCGCGCCGCCGATCGGAAGGATCGACGGCGCGGTCCGGTCAGGCGACAGCGACGGGGAGGAGCGGGATTGCGGTCCGCTCGGCGAGGTCGGCGATCTTGGTGGCATAGGCCTGGAAGTGCGGGCTCGCGCGGTGGGCGGCGACGGCGTCCGCATCGACATAGAGCTCGTCGAGCACGAACCGGGCAGGGTCGTCGCGGTCCTGCCAGAGGTCGTAGCGCAGATTGCCCGGCTCGGCGCGGCTCGGCGCGAGCATGGCGTCGAGAAACGTGCGAAGTTCCGCCACCTTGCCGGCATGGGCGGTCAGGATCGCAACGGTTTTCACTTGGGTGGACATCATCGGGTTCCTTCTCGGATGGGGAGGGGCGGTGGAGCGCAGGCGAAGCGCTCCACCGGTCATGCGGGTGCTCACGCCGTGGCGAGCGCGCGGTCCAGCGCCTCGACCAGCGCCGTGGCGAGCTGATGGTCCGAAGACGGATTCTGGCCGGTGATCAACTCGCGGTCGACGACCACGTTCGGCGCGAAGTTCGTTGCCGTGACCGACACCTCGCCCCCCGCCGTCTTAAGCGCGCGCTCCATGTCGAAATAGAGTTCGCCGCCCAGCAGCTGCGCCTCGGCGATCTTCTCCTCGTTCGCGGAGAACACGGTCATGCCATAGCCGGCATAGATCCAGTCCTGGCCCAGCGCTGCGGCCCGTGCGGTGTCGCCGGCGATCAACGCCGCGCGATAGGCTGCCGCGTCGGGCAGCGCGGCGAGGATCGCCACGGGGCCGTGGCAGAGCAACGCCGTCGGCTTTCCGGCCGCGTGGAAGTGGCGCAGGATGGTGCCGGCATCGGCATCCTGCATCAGGTCGACGGCGGGCGCGTGGCCGCCGGGGACGAACACCCCGGCGAACCGGTCCAGTCCGCCCTCGATCACCGCGCGCAGGGTCTGCACGTCGTTCATCTGCGGTGCGTCGGCGAAGAAGCGGCGGGCGCGATCATAGGCTGCCTGGTCGCCGCCGAAATGGTCGACCGTTTCCGACACGGCGTCGATGATCGGCTTGGTGCCGTTGGGCGTGGCGAGCACGACGTCGTAGCCGGCGTCGATCAGCGCCAGCGTCGGCACCACCGTCTCGTTCAGATACTGGCCGATCGTCGCGCTGCCGCCGCCGCGCAGTTCGATCTGCGTTGCGTTCGAGCCGAGGATGAGAATGGTTGCCTTGGTCATGGGGGGAGCCTTTCCTGCGGTGCGCCGCAACCGCTGCGGCCCCTACACAATGGCCCCGCAGCACATATTCCAGAAGTTTATCTTCTTGATTGTAGATATGCTGCGAGCAATATGACTGAATGCGCTACGACCTCAACCTGCTGCCGATCTTCGTGGCGCTGATGGAGGAGCGCAGCGTCACCCGCGCGGCCGAGCGGATGGGGATGACGCAGCCGGCGCTGTCCAATGCGCTCGCCCGGCTCGACGATGCGGTGCTCGGCCAGCAGGAGTTCGATCCCGCCACCGCCGAGCGGCTGCTGACCATTGCGCCCAACGGCTATGTCGAGTTCGTGCTGGTGCCCGCGGTGGTGGCGCGCCTCCAGCGGGCGGCGCCCGGCATCAAGCTGCGGCTTACTCCCTATGGCAATGATCTGGTGGAGACCGGCGTCGTCTCCGGCACGACCGCGCTGGTGCTCGGCCGGGTGATTGATCCGCCCGACAATCTCGTCGTCCAGCATGTGATGGACGAGGGGCTGGCCTGCGTGGTGCGGGCCGATCATCCCGAGGTGGGCGACACGATCACCCGCGCGCAGTTCGAGGGGATGAAGCACGTCAACATCGTGCCGCCGGGGCGGATGCGTGCCGGGCTGTTCCAGGCGCTGGCGCAGCAGCAGCTGAAGCGCGACGTGGCGATCTCCGTCACCAATTTCTTCGCCGTGGCGGAGATGGTCGCGGTCACCGATTATTGCGCGACCTTGCCCGCGCTGATCTGCCGACGGCTGGCGCACGATTCCAGGCTGAAGGTGCTTGAGGCGCCGGTCGACCTGGGGACCTTCCCGGTCGAGATGGCCTGGCACGTCCGCTACCGCCATGATCCGGCGCATCGCTGGCTGCGCAACCTTATCAGCGAGGTTGCCGCAGCGCTCTGATAGCTATGTTGGCGCTCGGTACCCGTATGCACACGGGCGGTGCCCCGACCAACGCTGCCGGTGAGTGGAAGCGTTGGCTTCAGGCGGTTCAGGTCCCGGAGAAGGCGCAGAGGCAGAACCTGCCGCCAGTCAAGGCCGCGAGCAAGGCTGCTGCCGACCATGATGACGTTCGCTGTTGCCGACGCGGCCTGGTCCTGCCCGGCGTGACAATCCGAGACGACGCGATTGTCGGCGCCGGCAGCGTCGTCACCCGCGACGTGCCGGCGGGACGTACCGGCGTCGGCAATTGCGATCGAGCGGTGCGGTGATGCGAGACCCTTGGCTTCGATCATGCCGCATGGCGGTGGGATGGTGAGGGTCGAGCAGATGCGTGCCGGCGGAGACTAATCTGTCAGGATGCTTCGCCGCGCGTGGTCGTCCCCGAGCGTGTTGCGGGCCTTGTCATGCTACCTGGACGACGACCTTACCCTTGGCCCGTCCGGTTTCGACATAGGCAAGCGCGTCCGCCGTCTGCGCGAAAGGAAAGGCCTTGTCTACCACCGCGCGGATCGCGCCGGCGTCGATCAGCTTTGCGATCTCCGTCAGTTGCTGCCCGTCGGCGCGCATGAACAGGAAGGTATAGTCGACACCCCGGCGCTTGGCCTTTTTCACGATGCCCCGGCTCAGCATCCGCATTACGAACCGCAGTAGCGGGTTCAGCCCCAGGGATTTGGCAAAGCGAACGTCCGGCGGACCGGAGATGGAGATCAGCTTCCCGCCCGGCTTCAGCACGTTCAAGGACTTTGCCAGCGTCTGGGCATCCTGGCTGTTGAGCACCAGGTCGTACTCAGACAGCAGCTGTTCGAAATCCTGCGTCTTGTAGTCGATCACCACATCGGCGCCGAGGCTCCGGACCAGTTCGGCATTGGCGGCACCGGTGGTGGTGGCGACGGTGGCGCCGAGATGCTTGGCCAACTGAATGGCGAAGGTGCCGACACCGCCCGAACCGGCCTGGATGAACACCTTCTGGCCGGGCTTTAGCTTGCCCAGCTCGACCAGCGCCTGCCAGGCGGTGAGGCCGACCAGCGGGATCGACGCGGCCTGTTCCATTGATAGGCTGGCCGGCTTCAGCGCGAGGTCCGACGCGTTCAGCGCGATCTTTTCCGCAAAGGTGCCGATCCGGCCGTCGCGCGGACGCGCATAGACCTCGTCGCCCGGCTTGAACTGCCGGACATTGGCACCGGTGCGGAGCACCGTGCCGGCCAGGTCATGCCCCAGAAGGAAAGGCGGGCGATAGGGCAGGAACAGCTTGAACTCGCCGTCGCGCACCTTCGAGTCGAGCAGGTTGATCGCGGTGGCGTGGATTTGGACCAGCACGTCCTCGGGGCCGATCTCGGGATCGGGCATGTCGGCCAGACGCAGCGGGCCGTGCTTCTTGTACGTGTCGACGACAAAGGCTTTCACGTGCGGTCTCCAGCGTGGAATGGTGTCATGTCAGTCGGCGAGGAACGCCAGGGCTTTCGAGACGAACTTGCCGTGGTACTGGAAGATGCCGCCATGGCCGGCGTCGGGATACAGCACCAGTTCGGCATTCGGCATACGGCGCGCCATGTCGCGGCTGTTCTGCGTGGGCACCATGATGTCCTTGTCCCCGTTGGCAATCAGAACCGGGATGGCGATCCGCTCGAGATCCTTTGGTGCCTGCGTCGCGGCAGGGGATTGTCGATGCGGTGGGGATGGGTGCGTTGGTCATGGCGGGGCTGCCTTGCCCGCGCGCGGGCCGATGAGGGGAGAACGCCGCTCAGGCGATGTTGAACTGCTTGCGCAGGGTGCGATCGAACAGCGCGCGCGGCAGGAACCGCCGGGCAAAGGCCGTTTGACGCGCCGCCTTGCCCGAGGGATAGCGCAGCTGCGGCTTCGAGGCCTGTGCGGCAGTGAGAATGGTGTCCGCGACAGCCTCGGCGGTGTCGCCATCGGCCATGGCTGCGGCGAACGCGGCCTGGTAGCGGGCGAATGTCTGGCTGTAGGCCTCCACGGGCCGGTCGCCGCGCGGCGAGTTGGTTTCGATGGACGTCTTCGTCGCCCAAGGCTCGATCACCGCGACGCGAATGCCGAACGGCCGCACCTCATGGTCGAGCGATTCCGAATAGCCTTCGATCGCGTGCTTGCTGGCCGTGTAATGGGCACCGAACGGGCCGGGGATCAGCCCCACGACCGAGCCGACATTCAAAATCCGCCCGCGCTGATGGCGCATGATCGGAAGCACCGCGTTGGTAACGCGGACCACGCCCAGATAGTTGGTGTCGAACAAGGCGCGGACCTGTTCGGTCGAGCTCTCCTCCGCCGCGCCGGAAATGGCGTAGCCGGCATTGTTGACCAGCAGGTCGATGCGGCCGAGTTCGGCGTGCGCGGCTGCCACGGCGGCGGTGACCGAGGCGTCCGACGGCATTCGCACGCGATCATGCGAATGCCGTCGCGCACTTCGCCGGGGGCTGCCTTGCGGCTGGTACCGATCACGCGGTAGCCGGCCTCGCTGAGCGCCCGTGCCGCCGCCTGGCCGATGCCGCTGGAGGCGCCGGTCACGAATGCGGTCTTCGATACGCTGGATGCATAGGTGGTCATGGCCTGGTTCTCGATCTGGGGCGCGGATGGGTGAGGTAACGGGGGCGCGCGCGGCTGGCCCCCGTTTGGCTTACCTGCCGGAAGTGTCGGTGAAGCGGGGATAATCGGTGTAGCCCGCAGCGCCGCCGCCATAGAGCGTGGCCGGATCGATGTCGGCCAGCGGCGCGCCGCTTTGCAGCCGCTCCACCAGATCCGGGTTGGCGATGAACGGGCGACCGAAGGCGATCAAGTCAGCCTCGTCCTCGGCCAGATGCGAGGCCGCAAGGGGCAAATCGAAGCCGTTATTGGCGATATAGGTCTTCGAGAAGCGGCGACGCAGCGATCCGTAATCGAAGGTGGCGACGTCGCGCGGGCCGCCGGTGGCGCCCTCGACGACATGGAGATAGGCGATGCCGAGCGCCTCGAGCCGGTCGACGATATAGTCGTATTGCGCCTGGGGATCGCTGCACGAAATGCCGTTGGCGGGCGAGACCGGCGAAATCCGGATGCCGGTGCGATCAGCCCCGACTTCCTGCGCCACCGCAGCAGTGACTTCCAGCATCAGACGCGCGCGGTTTTCTAGCGAGCCGCCATAAGCGTCGGTGCGGACATTGGCGCCATCCTTGGCGAACTGCTCGAGCAGATAGCCATTGGCGCCGTGCACTTCGACGCCGTCGAAACCGGCCGCGATTGCATTGGCCGCAGCCGTTCGGAAGTCTTCGACGATCCCCGGCAGTTCATCGATGCTCAGTGCGCGAGGCTCGGAGACGTCCACAAAGCCGTTGTTGACGAAGGTCTTGGTCGCCGCGCGGATCGCCGAGGGCGCGACCGGTTGGCCGCCATCGGGCTGGAGGTCGACATGGCTGATCCGGCCGACATGCCATAGCTGCAGGACGATCCGGCCACCCTTTGCATGGACCGCTGCGGTCACCTTGCGCCAGCCGTCGATCTGCTCCTGGGTGTAGATGCCGGGCGTGTCCTGATAGCCCTGCCCCTGCTGCGACACCTGGGTTGCCTCCGAAATGATCAGTCCTGCCGAAGCGCGCTGCGCGTAATATTCGGCGGTGAGGTCCCCGGGGATGAACCCGGCACCGGCGCGGTTGCGGGTGAGCGGCGCCATCACGATCCGGTTGGAAAGCGGGATGGCGCCGAGCGTATAGGGTTCGAAAAGTGTGTTGGTGGTCATGTTGCACCTAGGGTGTCGCCGCGTTCGCGGCATGGGCTCGGGGAATGTGCGTGGCGTTCAGGCGGGCGTGCGATACCGTTCGGCGGGCAGGGCGTTGACGATGTTGCCGAGCATCGCCTTGCGCGCGCCATCGAAGGCGTCCCACTGGCCGGCATCGTGCAGCGGCGGGATGGTCACCGGCTCACGGCGGTCGAAACCGACCAGCGCGGCATCCACCAGATCGCCCACTTCCATGACATTGCTCAGGGTGTTGACGTCGGCGCCGACATGATCCCAGATCTCGGTGCGGGTCGTGGCCGGCAGCACCGCCTGGACATAGACGCCCTTCGGCCCGAGTTCCTGGGCGAGCCCCTGCGACAGGAACTGCACGAACGCCTTGGTCGCGCCATACACCGTCATCCCGAACTCCGGTGCGACGCCAACGACCGAGCCGATGTTGACGATCGCACCCTCGCCGGCAGCAGCAAGACGCGGGGCAATCGCGCGGGAAAGCCGCAGCAATGCCGTCGCGTTGAGCGCGACGAGCCTGGTCATGTCCTCGACGCTCTGGTCGACGAAGCTCCCGCCGATCGCCGTCCCGGCGTTGTTGACCAGGATGCCGATCCGCGAGTCTTCCTGCAGTCTCGCCTCGACCTTCGCGAGGTCCGCCGCCTGGGTGAGATCGGCCGGAAGAATGTCGATCGTCACGCCGGTCTCTTGGCGCAGTCGGTCGGCCAGCGCCTCCATCCGCGCCGCGTCGCGCGCAACCAGCACCAGCGTGTGGCCTCGACGCGCGAACCGCTCGGCATAGGTGGCGCCAATGCCGGTGGAGGCGCCGGTGATCAGGACTGCAGGAATGTCGCGCATCGGATTGCTCTTTCTGTCTCGAAGCCTATATTCATGACAACGATCATGATTGGCTAAATATGATGGCCGTCATGTAAATGTCAACGCCGGGTGCGGAGAAATTTGGACATGAAGGTCAGCCGAGAGCAGATGGCGGAAAACCGTCGCCGGATTCTGGAGGTCGCCAGCCAGCTGTTTAAGGACAAGGGGTTCGACGCGGTCAGCGTCGCGGAGGTGATGAAGGCGGCCGGCCTCACCCATGGCGGCTTCTACGGCCACTTCCGCTCGAAGGACGATCTGGTGGCGCAGGCGCTGGCCCATGCGCTTGCCGCGGACAGCTTCGACGAGGGCGGGTTCAGCGATTTCGTCCGCGCCTATCTGGCGCCGCGACACCGGGACAATCCGGGCAATGGCTGCCCGACCGCGGGCCTCGCTGCGGCCATTCGCCATCAGACGCCGGCGGCGAAGGCGGCAATGACGGAGGGGTTGCGCAAGCAGATCGGGCGCATCGAACAGGCGGTGCCGGGAGGTTCGACCGCCGAGAAGCGCAGCGCCGCGATCGGCAGCTGGGCAGCGATGGTGGGGGCCGTCATCCTCGCCCGTGCGGTCGACGATCCGCAATTGTCGGACGAAGTTCTTGAGCAGACGCGCGCGTGGATTGCCAGCGTCAGGTAGATCGGAGCGTGTCGCCGATTACGGCAATCACCCGATACATGTCTGCCGGCTCCTTCCATCGTTGAGCCTTCGCAGCGGCATCTTCGGTCTGCCTGAAGTCTCCCTAAATTTTCGTGGAGGGAGGAACGACCGACACGTCCAAAACTCGGCTGTTCCTAGAGATAATGATCGTACCACATGTCAGTCTGATACGAGTTCCACAGCGGTCAAATCCTACCCCCGCAACCAATCCCACGTTACATCGCCTTTGAGCCGATGCTTTCGGAGGCAACAGATCTCGATAACCTCCGTGATCGCTTTCGCGGGGAGATAGGGCTTTATCGTGCACATGTTGCGAAACCCTCAAGCGGCTCAACACCGCCTAGCGCAACCCGCCGAGCAGGGTTGGCGCGTCGACGGTGAATTTGAACCCGAAGACCAGCGCATTGGGGATGGCTTTGGCGCGAAACGGTGCGCCGGTCTGATCCGGATTCAGGATATATTGCACATTGGGCGAGATGCGGATCGCCGGGCTCAGTTGCGCGCCGTAGGCCAGCTCCATCATATATTGGTGACGCTTGATATTGCCGTCGCCCCCGGCTGACATTTGCGCCGCGCGCATGCGCTCCACCGCCAGATCGCTGAACTGCTGGTCGTTGATCATGAAGCCGATCGTATCTCGGTCGCGGCCGGGGAAGGTGCCGGTCTGGAGCAGGCCCAGTTCGAGGAAGTGGCTTTCCTCGACGCGCCCCGACAGATTTCCCATGGCGACGCCAAACAGGCTGAGACCGCGCGCCGAATTGGGATCGGCGCGCGTCAGCATCTGGTCGAAGCGGACATACAGGCCCGATCGCCCGTGCAGCGTTCGCGCCTGCCGGTTGGACAGGATGGCAATGCCATCCTGATCGTCGCGCAGCGGATCGGCGTAATCCGCACGATCGAACCAGCCGCCGACGATATAATGGCCGGGCAGGCGCGTCCCCGCGCCATCTCGCGCATAGGTCAGTTCCCAGGGGATGATGACGCCGGTCGCGCTGCGCGTGCTGAAGTTGAAGCCGTTATCCTCGTTGCGCTTGCGATCGGGATTGACCTCATAGACCCCGGCATGGGCGGTGATGGTGCTGGTGAGCTTCACCTTGGCATGCGCCATCCAGCTCGATGCGGGGAAATAGGTGAAATTGCTGTTCTTGAAGACGAAGGTGGGGTTGCCGCAGGTCGAGTTGCTCTGGAAATTGCAATAGAGCGGCGAGTTGAGGAAATGGATGTTGGCCTGGCTGCGTCCGGCCTCGAACCACAGCCGTCCGCTCAGCAGCGTCTGTTCCCAGGTGAGGATCGCGAGATGGGTGTTCTGCGTGCCCCATACCTCCTGGACCGAGGTGTTGTTGCCTAGCGCAAGCGCGGAGAGGCTATCGCCGTGGCGATTGGTCACCGCGAAATGGAGGGTCCCGCCATTGATACCTGCGATCCGGTCGAGATCGAAATTCGCGCCCATATAGATCTGGCCGGTATACGCGGCGTCGCGGCGCAGGCCGCCGGTGGCATTGGCTGCCGCTTCGCCGGTATAACTGAGATCGAGCGTGATGCCGTCGGCCGCGAGCGGCTGGAACGGCTTGGCGGTGTCCGTCGCCGGGTCGGGCAGGGCGGGGGGCGGTTGATCGTTGGCAGGCGCATTGCTGTCCTGGGCGAAGGCTGGAGACAGCGTGAGTGCGGCGACGCCGGCCAAGCAGGCGCCTTTGAGAAAACCGTAGAACATGACCCTCTTCCTCTGCGCCGATACGCTGGCGCTTTTTCGTTGATCTTCAGATGGCGAGCGCTGGCGCGACCGGCTGGCGCTTCAGCGCACCGACGAGCAGGGCTGTCACCACCGTGCCTGCGACGATCGCCAGCGCGTACGCGGCGAGGTGGGTCACCGCGCCGGGGATGGGCAGGACGAAGATCCCGCCATGCGGCACTTTCAATTCACACCGGGCCGCCATCGAGATGGCACCCGCCACTGCCGACCCGATCATCAGCGACGGGATCACCCGAAACGGATCGCGCGCGGCAAAGGGGATCGCGCCTTCGGTGATGAAGGCCATGCCCAGTACGGCGGCGGCACCTCCCGCTTCGCGTTCCTCGGCGGTGAAGCGGTTGCGGAACAGCCAGGTCGCCAGCGCAATGCCGAGCGGCGGGGTCATCCCCGCCGCCATCGTCGCGGCCATCGGGGTGTAGATCTGGCTCGCGACCAGGCCGACCGAGAAGGCATAACCCGCCTTGTTGACCGGCCCGCCCATGTCGAACGCCGACATCGCGCCGAGGATAAGGCCAAGCAGGATCGCGCTCGACCCCTGCATCGAGCGCAGCCATTCGGTGAGGAAGGCGAGCGCGGCGGCGACGGGGGTGCCGACGGCATAGATCATCAGCAGGCCCGTGCCGAGCGAGCCGAGCAACGGCAGGATCAGCACCGGCTTCAGGCCCTGCAGGTTCTTGGGCAAGCGGATCACGCGGTTGAGCCACGCCACGCCGTAGCCAGCGATGAAGCCCGCCACGATCCCGCCGAGAAAGCCCGCGCCGAGCGTGGCGGCGACCATGCCGCCGATCATGCCCGGCGCGATGCCCGGCCGATCCGCGATCGAGTAAGCGATATAGCCGGCAAGGGCAGGAACCATCAGCGCGAACCCGGCCTTGGCGCCGATCTGGAACAGCGCATGGGCGAGTGTCCCGGCGGCTGCGTCGTCATTGGCGTGAATCCCGCCGAGCGCAAAAGCGAGCGCGATCAACAGGCCGCCCGAGACCACGAAGGGCAGCATGAACGACACGCCGGTCATCAAGTGCTTGTAGGGACCGGCGCGCTCGGTGGTGCTTGCGGCGGCGGCCGCGCCCGGGGATGCGTCACCACCCTGGAGCTTCGCTTCGGCCAGCGCGCGTTCGATGAGGGCTGCGCCGCCGGTAATGGCAGGCTTGGTGTTGCTCATGAACACGCGCTTGCCGGCAAAGCGCGACCGGTCGACTTCGCGGTCTGCGGCGATGAGCACGATGTCGGCGCGGGCGATTTCGTCCGCCGTGAGCGGCGCGCCCGCACCCACCGAGCCCTGCGTCTCGACCCGGATGTCATAGCCGAGTTGCTTGGCGCCTTCGGTCAGCCCTTCGGCGGCCATGAAGGTGTGGGCGATGCCGGTCGGGCAGGATGTGATGGCGACGATATGCGGCACCGCCTTGGTGGGGGCAGCAGCATCGCCAGTGTCGGCGGTGCCCAGCGCCCCGACTGGATCGGCCAGCACGGCTTCGAGCGTAAGGTAGCGGCCATTTTGACTGGGTGGCACTTGACCATCGCGCCCGACGAACAGGAGCGCGCGCGCGTCGTCTGCCGTGTCGTCCGCAAAACTGCCGCCTGTCCGCACCTCGACCTCGATCGGTCGGCCGTGGGTGCGCGCAGCCTTGCGCAAGGCTTCCGCCGCCAGGACGGCCTGAACATCGCTGCCCGCGCCGTCGATCACTGCAAAGAGTGTCTTCATGATCCCATCCGCTCCAGGTTCAGGCAATCGTGATCGTGTCGACCGACACGTCACCGGCCAGGGCGTGCACCACGCCGAGGCTCGGCAAATTGGGGCCGACCATGCCCAGTTTCGCGACCGCGAACGCCGTCGCCAGCCGCGCCGTGCGATCGAGTACGGCGTTTTCGTTCACCGCTGCAGCAATGCCAGCGACCATCGCATCGCCCGCACCGACCGTGCTGGCCACGCCATCCACCACCAGACGGGCGCTCACCGCGCCTTCGTCCGACAGGAACAGCGCGCCTTCTTCGCCCATCGACACCACGACCAGATCGACCCCGCGCCGCCGCAGCGTATCTGCCGCCGCGATCAGCGCGCCGCGATCCGCGATCGGCTCGCCCAGCCAATGCGCCAGCTCTTCGCGATTGGGCTTGATGATGTTCGGTAGGACATCGGCGTCGAGCGCGCATTTCAGTGGTTCGCCACTGGTATCGAGCAGGATCGTGCAGCCCTGCGCGCGCAGCCGCGCCGTCAGCCGCGCATAGATTTCATAGGGGCAGCCCGGCGGGACGCTACCCGACAGGATCACCAGGTCGCCGTCTCCGGCGGCAGCGCAAATCGTGGCGACGACCATGTCGACGCGCCCGAGATCGACCGCGATCCCGTCGAGATTGATGTCGGTGGTGCCCTCGGCATCGACGATCTTGAGGTTGACCCGCGTAGACCCCGAGATGCGGATGAAGCGGTCCTCGATCAGCTTTGCCGTGAACAGCGCGTCGAACGGTGCGGCATTGTCGCTGCCGAGCAGCCCGTGCGCGGTGACGGGCACGCCCCAGTCCGCAAGGCAACTGGCGACGTTGACACCCTTGCCGCCGGCATTCTGGCGAACGGTATGGGCACGGTGGACCTCGCCCGGCACCAGATGATCGAGCAGCACTGTCTGGTCGATTGCGGGATTGAAGGTGACGCTATGGATGGGCATCACAGGTCCTTCGCATCGAGCGCGCGCACTTCGGCGGCGCCTTCCATGTCCATGGCGCGCGCGGCCAGCTCCGCAAATTCGGCCATGCTGCCGGCCCGGATGCGTGCCTTGACTGCCGGGATGTCGCGCGGCGTCATTGACAATTCGGTCACGCCCAGCCCGACCAGCAGCGCCGCGCCGAAGGGATCCCCTGCGAGCCCGCCACACACGCCGACCCAGCGGTCATGCGCGCGTGCGCCTTCCACCGTCATCGCGATCAGCCGCAGCACGGCAGGATGCAGGCTGTCCGCCTCGCTTGCCAGTTCAGGGTTCTGCCGGTCGATCGCCAGCGCATATTGGGTGAGATCGTTGGTGCCGATCGAGAAAAAGTCTGCATGCGCCGCCAGCGCCTTGGCCTGCACCGCCGCCGCCGGCACCTCGATCATGATGCCGACCGGTACGCGCGGCGCGTCGAGTTCGACGCGGATCGCCTCGCACCGCTCGCGCAGTCGTTTCAGCTCCCAGGCGGAGGTGATCATCGGGAACATGATCGACAGATCGCCGCCTTCCTTGGCCGCGCGATACAGTGCGCGCAGTTGTGGATCGAGCAAATCTGGGCGACGCAGCAGCAGGCGGGCGCCGCGCACACCGAGAAAGGGATTGTCCTCGCGCGGCAGATCGAGATGCGGCACTTGCTTGTCGCCACCGATATCGAGCGCCCGCACGATCAACGTGCGATCGCCCAGCGCATCGATCATCGCGCGGTAAATACCCTGCTGCTCGTCTTCGCTTGGGGTCTCGCCACGTTCGAGGAACAGGAATTCGGTGCGCATCAGCCCGACACCCTCGCCACCTTGCGAAAGCGCGAAGGCGACTTGATCGGGGCGATTGACGTTCGCCGCGATGGCGAGCTCATGGCCATCGGTGGTGATCGCCGGACGGCCGCGTTCGGCTTCATCGGCGACGCGCTTGGCTGCGATTTCGGCAATCCAGGCGCGGGCGGAGGCGATATCGTCCGCCGACGGATCGATCCAGACGCGTCCGGCGTCGCCATCGACGATCGCGGTCGCGCCGGCGGCGAGGCTGAGCAAATCTGCGCCGCCCGCGACGACCGAGGGCAGACCCAGCGTGCGCGCGAGGATCGCGCTGTGCGAGGTCGGGCCGCCGAGTGCGGTGGCGATGCCCAGCACCTTGTTCGTATCCAGCATGGCGGTGTCGGATGGGGAGAGATCCGCCGCGACGAGCACGCAGGCTTCGTCGGGAATGTCCTCAAGGCCGCCCGGGGCAAGGCCGGGATCGATCTGCGCCAGCACCCGCCGGCCAATGTCGTGCAGATCGGCGGCGCGTGCGGCGAGCACCGGATTGCCGAGCGCGGTCAATTGCTGCGCCATGCGATCCACGGCCTGATGCCACGACCAGGCGACGCCGTGGCCCTCGACCATCAATTGGCACGTCAGCGTGATCAGATCGGTGTCGTCGAGCAGGCTTGCTTGCGCGGCGAAAATCGCGGCGTCGCCTGCACCGAGGCGGCGCGTCGTATCGTCGACCAGTGCCTTCATTTGCGCGCGGGTGCGGCTGAGTGCGCCTTCAAGCAGCGCGCCGCCCTCGACGAGATCGACGGGCAGATCCGGCACGACCAGTTCGGCCGAGGCGAGCAGATGCACCTGGCCGATCGCGAGGCCAGGGCTGGCCCCGACCCCGGCGATCATCACGGTCTGTGCTGCAGGCGTCCAGCCGCCGGTCGGCACGTTCGCCTTCGCCTTTTCGGCGGCGCGGTCGGCATCGGCCTTTTCGCGGGCGGTGATGCCCGAGATCGTGCGGATGAAGCGATCGACGGCATCGCGCGCGCCGTCGCCTGCGGCCGAGACAACGATTTCCTCGCCCGCCTTCAGTCCCAATTGCAGGAGCGAGACGAGGCTGCGGGGATCGGCGCTATCGGCACCGTGGCGCACGCGCAAGGCGACGGGGAGGGCGCGGGCAGCTTCGGCCCAGGCCGCGGCTGGGCGGGCATGGAGGCCGGTGGGATAGTCGACGACCCACGTGGTTGCCTCGGCCAGATCTTGGGCTGCCGGTCGCGCTGCGGCGGGTTCGCCGTCCTCATACAGCGCCGCGACGATCGCGGCAGTGTCATCGGTCGCGATCAGCCGGGCGAGGCGCGCCTCGTCCTGAAGCAGGCGCGTCAGGCGGCGAAGGATGGCGAGATGGCTGTCCGAATTGGCGGCGATCCCCACCACCAGATGCGCGCGTTGCCCGGGGTTCCATTCAACGCCGTCGCGCAATTGCAGCACGGCGATGCCGTCATGCCGGACGAGGCCTTTATCCTCGCCCAGCCCGTGCGGGATCGCGACGCCCTCACCGAGGTAGGTGTTGGCGACCGCCTCGCGTCGCACCATGCTGTCTTCATAGCCGGGGGCAACGCAGCCGGCACCGATCAGCAATTGGGCGACCTGGCGAATCGCATCGGTCTTGTCGGCGACGCGCGCGTCGATCCGCACCAGCCCGTGGGGTTTGGACAAGGTCGCAAATTCGGGGGGCATTCCAGAACCTCTCCACTTTTCGTTGCCCACCAGAAAACGTTTTCTCGAAATTTTGTCAAGAGGCTTGCATTTTTTCCACGTTCGCGTGCATGTTGCGCCACGCAAAGGACTGGAGAAAGTCCGGACGGGAGAGATCGATTTCTCATGGCGGTTGGGATCAAGGATGTCGCGAAGACGGCTGGCGTGTCGCCAGCGACGGTTTCGCGGGTGCTTGCGGGGCGCCCGGTCGATCCGGCGATGCAGGCGCGCGTCCAGGCCGCGGTCAAATCGACCGGCTATCGCCCTAATCTCGCCGCGCGCCGACTGCGCTCGCAGCATAGCAACACGATTGGCCTGATCGTCGCGGACATCCGCAATCCGTTCTTCACCGAAGTTTCCCGCACGATCGAGCGGATCGCAGCTGCACGGGGATTGCGTGTCATCGTTTGCAACACCGATGAGGACCCGGCGCAGGAGGCCAAATATCTCGAGTTGATGCAGCAGGAGCGGGTGACCGGAATCGTCCTCGCGCCGTCGCGCCAACGGGTCGAAATGGCGGGCAGCCTGTCGCTCGATTGTCCGGTGGTGTTGATCGACCGAGCCCTGCCGGCGGCACAAAAGGACAGCGTTCTGCTGGACAATGAGGCGATGGCCGGCCTCTTGGTCGAGCATCTTCATGCGCAGGGGCATCGACATCTTGCAGGGCTGTTTGGCGCTGAAAGCAGCACCGGGATCGAACGGCGCGCGGGTTTCGAACGCGCCGCCCAGCGCTTGGGCATGACAACCGAGGCGATTGCCGTGCCGCATGCGCCGGGCGAGGCGGAACATGCTGTCGCGAACCTGCTGCGTGGCCCCACGCGCCCGGACGCGCTGGTCGCCAGCAACGGCGTGATGCTGCTGACCATATTGCGCGCATTGCGCAGTCTCGATCTGACCGTGCCGGGCGACATTGCGCTTGCCGGTTTCGACAATAATGACTGGATGGAATTCGTCGGCGACGGACTGACGGTGATCGAGCAGCCCGTCGAGGAAATCGGACGTACCGCAATGAC
The DNA here is from genome assembly GCF_052045505.1 of Sphingomonas sp. 22176. NCBI lineage: Bacteria > Pseudomonadati > Pseudomonadota > Alphaproteobacteria > Sphingomonadales > Sphingomonadaceae > Sphingomonas > Sphingomonas sp. 22176. The sequence goes on from NZ_JBQEPL010000007.1 coordinate 78,422, forward strand.
CATGTTGCTCGACCGGTTCGACTATCCCGATGCCGCGGTTCGCAAGGTGGTTCTGACCGGCCGTCTGGTCACGCGCGGATCGAGTGCCAGCCCCAGTGTCGCCGAGTTTGCTGGGAGTATGCCATGATAATTGCCGCGCCAACCGCCCCAGCGAAACCACCCATCGGGCGCGACACGCAGCTGTGCATGTCGCTGTCGGGGCGGCCTGGCAATGCCGGTTCGCGTTTCCACAATCGGCTCTACGAACTGCTCGGGATCGATTATGTCTACAAGGCCTTTAGTACGACCGATCTGCCGGGCGCGATCGGCGGCATTCGTGCGCTCGGCATTCGTGGTTGTGCGATCTCGATGCCGTTCAAGGAAGCCGTCATTCCGCTTCTCGATGGCCTGAAAGACTCCGCTCGCGCGATCGACAGCGTCAACACCATCGTCAACGACCATGGGGTGCTGACCGGCTACAATACCGATTATGTCGCGGTGCGCGACTTGGTGATCGCGCGGGGGATCGATCCGGCGACACCGTTTCTGCTGCGCGGCAGTGGCGGCATGGCCAAGGCGGTGGTCGCGGCGCTGCGCGCGTGCGGCTTTGCCCATGGCACGGTGGTGGCGCGCAATCGCTGGGCGGGCGAGGCGCTGGCCGATCGTTATGGCTATGCCTGGCGGGCGGACTTGCCCAACACGGGCGCGCCGATGCTGGTCAATGTCACGCCGCTCGGCATGGAAGGCGCAGACCGCGACGCGCTCGCTTTTCCCGCAGCGATGATCGCGTCCTGCGACATCGCGTTCGACGTCGTCGCGCTTCCCGCCGAGACGCCGTTCGTTCGGGCGGCGGAGCAAGCGGGCAAGATCGTTCTATCGGGTGCCGAAGTCATCATCCTGCAGGCGGTCGAGCAGTTCGTTCTGTACACCGGCATCCGGCCCCCTGCGGCGATGATCGCGGAAGCCGCCGGTTTTGCCCATGGCCCGGCGTTGGCGGAGCGGATGCAACGGATCCCGCTGTCCGCTCCGCATCCGACCGCCTGACCCATTTCTGTTATCAACCGCGTGCAAGGAAACTCCATGCAGCCCATCTCGCTTTCGCGCTTTCTGATCGAGCAGCAGCGCTTGCCGGAATCGCCGTGCCCGGCCGAATTGCGCTTGCTGATCGAAACGGTCGCGCGCGCGTGCAAGGCGATCAGCCATGCGATTTCCAAGGGCGCGCTGGGCGATGTGCTCGGCAGCCTGAAATCGGAGAACGTCCAGGGCGAGGTGCAGAAGAAGCTCGACGTGATCGCCAACGATCTGCTGCTCGACGCCAATGAATGGGGCGGCCACCTTGCCGGGATGGCGTCCGAAGAGATGGAAACCATCCACCCCATTCCCAACCGCTACCCCAAGGGCGAATATCTGCTCCTGTTCGATCCGATCGACGGGTCGAGCAACGTCGATGTCGATTTGAGCGTCGGCACCATTTTCTCGGTCGTGCGCGCGCCAGAGGCCTGCGCCGGCCGTGAGGTAGTCGAAGCCGACTTCCTGCAGCCAGGCCGCAACCAGGTCGCGGCCGGTTATGCCATTTACGGTCCGCAGACGCTGTTGGTGCTGACGATCGGCGCCGGCGTCTATGAGTTCACCCTCGAGCGGGAGATCGGCTCGTGGCGGCTGACCGACGGCCCGATGCGCATTCCCACCGGCACACGCGAATTCGCCATCAACATGGCCCGTCGCCCGCAATGGTCGCCCGCGGTCGCGCGATATGTCGAGGACCGGCTGCTCGGCAGCGCGGGCCCCTGCGGGCACGATTACAATATGCGGTGGACCGCCTCGATGGTGGCCGACGTCCACCGCATTCTCAAGCGCGGCGGCGTGTTCCTCTATCCTGCCGATCACCGCACACCCGGAAAGGCGCGGCTTCGCCTGCTGTATGAAGCCAACCCGATGAGCTTGCTGATCGAGCAGGCGGGCGGCGCGTCAAGTGACGGCAGCGCTGCGATCCTGGACATTGACCCGGTCAGCCTCCACCAGCGCGTTGGCGTGGTGATGGGCGACAAGGAAGAAGTGGCTGCGCTGCATCGGCCGTAGCGACGCGTCCAATACCTCGGCGCGTCGTCGTCCTGCTTGAACGCAAGGGGGCTCATTGAACAGCCCCCTCCGGGAGGTCCGGATATGCTGGACAGGCGCGGTATCTTATCGAGTATCGGGCCTCGGCAAGGCGCGGCCGTCGGCCCGGCATCAATCTCGGTGAGATCGCGCTACTGTTTCCTACGGCTTTCCTCGGTGATGCGGTCGCCAACACCGCGGCGGAGCATGGCTATGAGTACGTCGCCACCGAGCACGCTGGCGATCAGTCGACGAGCTGGCCGGTAGCGCAACGCGCGGCTCATAGCCTGGGTGGCCTTTGACGGGGCGGCTGCCGAGGTCGATTTGCTTTCGGGGTATCGGGATTCCGCGGATGGCGGCAGCAACTCGGCCGGGCGAGCGGCGAGTGGATGGGCGCCGCTTCCGCACTGCGCCCCGGGCGGTCAGGGATGGGAAGCCGCCGACTGAAGCGGGCCGCCCATTGCCGTTGCGGCACCGGCGCGCGGACCGACCGCCTGATGGAGCGCCAGCCGCTCGTCCCCCGGGGCCATGAAGGGCAGGGGATCGATCGCTTGGCTGGACAGCCGGATCTCGTAATGAAGATGGCTCCCGGTCGATCGACCGGTCGATCCTACCCGTCCGATCACTTGGCCACGGTGGACAAGCTGCCCCACTTTGACGGCAATTCCCGAGAGATGGCCATAGCGCGTCTCGATCCCGCCGCCATGGTCGAGAACGATAAGATTCCCATAGCCCGAGGCGAACGCCGCGCGAACGACCCGCGCTTCCGCCGTCGCGTGCACGGGTGTGCCTACGGGTGCCGCGAGGTCGATACCGGGGTGAAAACTGCTCTTCCCGCGAAAGGGATCGGTCCTGATGCCGAAGGAAGAGGTGTAGCGAAAACTGTCTACCGGCCGATCCAGGGGAATGGATACCGGGGGCAATGTGGGAGCGGAGGTGTCGCTGGCCTTCCAGGCATCAAACAACGTCTTGAACGCTGCATCCGAAGGGGCGTCAGCAGCGCGTTGTGGCATTTGCTGGGCGCGGAGGGACGAACAAAAAACCGAGCTTCCGGCCGCGTACATGCCGCACCACAGCGCCGCACGCCATTTCACTCCCGTCATTTGGCTGAAGCCCCCCAGGCACATTCTGAACGCGAGGAACCTTATGGCGCGGCGCATGATATGATATCACATGTCGATAGATGGACGGTTTGATGCGCTGAGGTGCCAAAACGGTGTTCTCCCCACGGACTGGCTGCGAGATGCCCGCGCCGCTGCGGGTGCCGTGGCGCGCTGGGGCAAGGCGGCTTTCTGCCCGCCAAATCGCTGGACGAACGAACCAGTCTTCTTATGCTGATCCTCTCACATACGTGGAGCGACCCCCTGAAACCTCTGGCGCATTCCCCCATCGGCCTCACCGTTCTGCTGGCGCTTTGGGCGCCGCTGGCGTCGGCACAGACCCGCTACGATCCGCAGGCCGCCTTTGCGCCGCTGGCACTTCCCAGCGCGGCGAACACTGTCCGGGGGGCGAACGGGCTGCCCGGCCCGGCCTATTGGCAGAACCGTGCGGATTATCAGATCCACGCCACGCTCGATCCGGCCGCCAAGCTGCTCCGCGGCACCGCGACGATCACCTACGCCAACAACAGTCCCGATCGGCTCGACTATCTCTGGCTCCAGCTCGACCAGAATCTCTACCGCCCCGGATCGCGCGGCGCGTTGGCGAGCGGGCGGGTCCCCGGCGGCACCACCGACGGCATGGTGATCGAGGCGGTGGAGCTGGTGTCGGGCGGCAAGACCATCGCCGTGGCGCCGCTGATCACCGACACGCGGATGCAGGTGCCGCTGCCCACGGCCTTGCCCGCGCACGGCAAGCTGACGCTGCGCATCCGCTACCATTTCACCATTCCCGGCGAATGGGGCGGGCGCATGGCGTGGGGCAAGGCGCAGCGCGGCGAGGTCTACAACATCGCGCAATGGTATCCGCGCATGGCGGTCTATGACGATTTGCGCGGCTGGGACCCGCTCCCCTACCTCGCCCAGGAATTCTACCTTGAATATGGCGACTTCGATTATTGGGTGACGCTGCCGGCGACGATGATCGTCGCCGGATCGGGCGAGCTGCAGAACCCGCAGGAGGTGCTCACCGTTACCCAGCGCGAACGGCTCGCCAAGGCGCGCACCAGCGATGCGACGGTGGAGGTGATCGCGCCGGGCGAGATCGGCACCCCGGCCTCCCGTCCCCGGCAGGACGGCACGCTGACCTGGCATTTCCGCATGGAGAACAGCCGCGACGTCGCCTTCGCGGCCTCGCCCGCCTTTGCCTGGGATGCCGCGCGGATGAACCTGCCCGGCGGCAAGACCGGCCTGGCGATGTCGGTCTACCCGGCGGAGAGCCAGGGGCGCGACAAATGGGGCCGCTCGACCGAATATCTCAAGCACGCGGTCGAGGAATTCTCGCGCCGCTGGTATCCCTATCCTTGGCCCAACGCTGTCAACGTCGCCGGCATCGCGACCGGCATGGAATATCCCGGCATCGTGTTCGACGGGATCGAGGATACCGGCAAGGAGCTGTTCTGGATCACTGCGCACGAGATCGGCCATAGCTGGTTCCCGATGATCGTCGGCTTCGACGAGCGCCGCGACGCCTGGATGGACGAAGGCTTCAACACCTTCATCGACGTGTACGAGTCCGATGCCTTCAACCACGGCGAATATGGGCCCAAGCGCGACAGCGAATATGCCGAGGGCGGCGGCAACCCGGTGGACGAGATCCTCCCCATCCTCGCCGATCCGAACGCGCCGCCGATCCTGTCACGTGCGGACACCGTGACCGAGAAATACCGCCACGCCGTCACCTATTTCAAATCGGCGCTCGGCCTTACCCTGCTGCGCGAGCAGATCCTGGGACCGGACCGGTTCGATCCCGCCTTCCGCCGCTTCATTGCCGCCTGGGCGTTCAAGCATCCCAAGCCCGCCGACTTCTTCCGGGCGATGGAAGATGCCAGCGGCGAGGACTTGAGCTGGTGGTGGCGCGGCTGGTACGTCCACAACTGGACCCTCGACCAGGCGGTCACCCGGATCAGCCCGGCGCGGCGCGGCGAGGGTTCGCTGGTGACCGTGGAGAACCGCGACCCGATGGTGATGCCCGCCACGCTGCGCGTCACCTTTGCCGACGGGGCCAAGCGCGACATCTCGCTGGCGGTGGAGACCTGGATCCGGACCGCGAGCACCGATGTGTACGTGCCCGGGCCGCAGCGTGTGGTGCGCGCCGAGATCGATCCCGATCACAAGCTGCCGGATCGGGATCGCAGCAACAACGTCGCCCGCTAGAAGGGGCGGGGGCCGCTGATTACACCCAGCCGGCCCCATTACGCCCCCGGGGACGCCGGGGGCGGGCACGCTTTCCACCAGCCCCTCGAGCCCGAAATGTTCGAGCCCGATCGTCATCAGCGACAAGGTGCCGCGCAGCTGGTCGGCCGTGATGCCGCGGGTGATGAACACCAGCCGGGTCCGCCGGTCGTCCGAGGGCCAGTCGTCCAGCTCCACCGGCGGGTGGAACAGATGCTGCACCCCGTGGATGACGAGCGGCTTGGGGTGATCGGCTAGATGCACGATGCCCTTCACGCGCAGAATGTCCTGGCCCTTCAGGCTGGTGAGGATGTCGATCCAACGCTCGAACGCCTCGGCGCGCAGCGGTTCGTCGAAGGTCAGGCAGGTTGCGCGAATGCGGTCGTCGTGGCGGTTCACGTCGTGGTGGTGGTCGTGGTCATCGGCGTGATGAACGTGCCGCTCGCCATAGGCTTCCGCGTTCAGCCAGCGTTGCACGTCCGGGCCCTTGGTCGCCGGGTTATAGAGCCCTGCATCGAACAGGCGATCCGGTTCGATCACGCCCTGGAGTACCGGCAGGATCGGGGCGGCCGGGTTGATCGTGCGGAGCCTCGCCTCGATCTCGTGCCTGGCGTCCGCGGACAGCAGATCGATCTTGGTCAGCACGATGCGGTCGGCCACCGCAGCCTGACGGATCGCCTCGTCCTGGGCGTCGAGCGTCGCCATGCCGTTGACCGCGTCGACCGCAGTCACCACCCCGTCGAGTCGATAAAGCGTGCGCAGCTGCGGATTGGTCATCAGCGTGTGCAGGATGGGCGCCGGATCGGCGAGGCCGGTGGTTTCGATCATCACCCGGTCGAACCAGCAGCGACCCTCGCGCGCGAACCGCCAAGGCGCGTCCCGCAGCGTGTCGCGCAGGTCTCCGCGGATGGTGCAGCACAGGCAGCCGCCCATCATCTCCACCACCATGTCCTCGTTCGATCGCGCGATCAGGTCATGATCGAGGCCGACCGCACCGAACTCGTTGATGATGACCAGCGCACGCCGCATCTCGGGCATCCGAACGAGATGGTTGAGCAGCGTCGTCTTGCCGCTGCCCAGAAAGCCGGTGAGCACGCTGACCGGAATCAGCGCCTGTTCGCCCGTGACCAGCCCGTTCATGCGTGCATCCCCAGTGCCGCCACGGGGTCGATCGCCAGCAGCAACCGGGTCTCGCCGGTGTCTAGGATCGGCGGTGAGCGATGCAGGATGCCGACCGGATCGGCACCCAGCCGTCCCTTGAAGATGCCGACATCGCCGGTGCGCAACTGGCGGATCGGGGTGTCGGGATCGGCGATGCCGTGGATCCACTGTGTGCCGGATCCCACCAGCGTGGTCAGCAGCCGCGCCGTGACATGATCGGCGTGGAATTTGCGGCAGGCGTCGGTTTCGATCACTTCCAGCCGGATGGTCACCGCATCGAGCCGTTGGATCGCGGCGAAGCGGCGGGCATGGCCGCATATTTCGTCGAGCAGCGCATTGGCGCGGTCGCCGGCGGGGTAGCCGGCTTCGGCAAGGCCCTCGGCGATCTCCGCCTCGGCAGCATCGAGGGAAATCTCGAAATCGAGATCATCGATTTTCGTGAAATCGAGCGCCGGCAGCCATGAGAGCGCGGCGGGAAGGGGCCTGGTCCATACCGCCAGATGCACCTCGGGCCGGGCCACGGCCTCCAGCACGCTGGGATTGCCGCGCTCGATGGCGACGGCGGAGGCGACGGTGCGCAAGGGGGCTTCCACGCTCATTCCGCCGCCTCGGGCACGGCCTCGCCCCAGACGGGGAACGGATCGCGCAGGCCCATCCACAGCGCCGGGCTGAAGGCCTTCACCGGCAGCAGACAGGCATCGAGATCGCGGCGGATGCGGCCCTCGTCCATGTCGATGCCGATGAACACCAGTTCCTGGCGGCGATCGCCCCAGATCGGGTCCCAATGCCCGGCGACGAAACGCTCGAAGCGATCGTCGTCGGGCCAATGCTGCTTCGGCACCGCTGCCCACCAGCGGCCCATCCGCGCGGTCATCGTCTGCGCGCCGGCGACGGCGAGTTCGCCTACCCATTCGGTGCGGGTGGCAAGCCAGAAATGGCCCTTGGCGCGCACCACGCCGTCCAGCCCGCCCTCGGTGAGGAAGGCGTAGAATTTCACCGGATCGAACGGCGCCCGCGCGCGATAGACGAAGCTCTCGATGCCATATTGCTCGGTCTCGGGCGTATGGCTGGCATAGCCATAGAGCTCCTTGGCCCAGAGCGGGTGCCGCGCGGCCTTTTCCTCGTCGAACAATCCGGTGTCCAGGATGGTGTACAGCGGTACCCGTCCGTGATCGCAGGTCAGGATCTGCGCATCGGCGTTGAGGCTGGCGACCAGCTTCTTCACCAGCGCGAGCTGGTCGCGCGTGACGGCGCCTGCCTTGTTGACGATCACCACGTCGGCGAACTCGATCTGCTCGACCAGCAGGCCGACCAGGCTGCGCCCGTCGTCTTCGCCCAGCGATTCGCCGCGATCGGCGAGGAAGTCGCGGCTCGAATAGTCCTTCAGCAGGTTGAGCGCGTCGACCACCGTAACCATTGTGTCGAGCCGCGCGACATCGCCCAGGCAGGCACCGGCCTCGTCGCGGAAGGAAAAGGTGCTGGCGACGGGCAGCGGTTCGGAAATGCCGGTGCTTTCGATCACCAGATAATCGAACCGCCCGGCCTCGGCGCGCGCGCGAACCTCCTGGAGCAGGTCGTCGCGCAGCGTGCAGCAGATGCAGCCATTGGTCATTTCGACCAGCGCTTCCTCGCTGCGCGACAGGGCCGCCTCGCCGCCGCGCACCAGATCAGCGTCGATGTTCACCTCCGACATGCCGTTGACGATCACCGCCACCCGGCGCCCTTCGCGATTGGCGAGGATGTGGTTGAGCAGGGTCGTCTTGCCGGCACCCAGGAAGCCGGAGAGCACGGTCACCGGCAGTTTGGCGGCAGCCTCCGGTGCGGGCGGAACGGAATGGGGCACGCTGCGATCCTCGATTGAATGATATGTTGTATCATCCCTACATCCGGCTAGGAGAAAGCTCAAGGCGTTTGGCGCCGGGAAGGAATTGCGGTGTCGGTAATGCGGAGCGTGCGGTGGCAGGCGCGACTGGATGGGGTGGGGATCTGCGCCTCGGCGCTGTGCATGCTCCATTGCCTGGCGCTGCCGCTGGTGCTGGCAGCCTTGCCGAGCGTGGCGGCGCGGTTCGCGCCCGGCGAGGCGTTTCACTGGATCCTGCTCTTCGTCGCCATCCCGACCAGCGCGCTTGCCCTGGTCGGCGGCTGGCGGCGGCACCGCGCGACGGCGCCGCTGATCGTCGGCGCCATGGGGCTGATCCTGATGGCGCTGGGCGTCGCGATTCCGTGGCGCGAGGCGCTCGAGACCGGGCTGACTATGGCCGGCAGCCTGTGCCTGGCGAGCGCGCACATTGCCAATTGGCGGCAGCGCGGATCGCGGCGGCGCTGTGCGGTCCCTTGCGGCCCTGCGTGCTGAGACCGCCGACAAACGCGCGTAACAAACAGGTGCCACCCGCGGGATGCTCCCCTAGGGCGGGCAGTGCGGGAGGCAGATGATGCGTGACGACAAGACCGAACGACCCGAGCGAAGCCCTGCGGGCGATGCGATCGACAACCCCGAACGCCGCGCGCTGCTCGGTGCGGCCGGGATCGCGGGCATGCTGGCCGCCGCGCCCGCTTCGGCAAAGGCCGGGCAGCGCCAGCTGGCGGAGATCGAGACGGTCGTCGTGATCTATGCCGAGAATCGCAGCTTCAACAATCTGTTCGCCGGCTTTCCCGGGCTCGCCGATCCGCTTGCCGCGGTGCACCCTGCGCGCACCGCCCAGCGCGATCGCGACGGGTCGGTGCTGAAGACGCTGCCGAAGGTGTGGGAAGGGATGGTGCCCGACGAGCAGGTGGTCGAGCATCGCCGCTACAAGATCGGCCCGGACGATCTGCCGCCGATCGCCAACGGCCCCTTCGCGCTGGCCACGCCCGAGGGCGATCCGCTGCCGCACGGCGTGGTAACGCGCGACCTCGTCCACGCCTTCTACCACAACCAGCTGCAGATCAACGGCGGCCGCAACGACGGCTTCGCCGCCTGGGGCGACAGCGGCGCGCTGGTGATGGGGCATTATGGCGAGGCCAGCGCCAAGCTGCGCCTGTGGCAGATCGCGCGCGAGTTCACGCTGTGCGACCGCTTCTTCATGGGTGCGTTCGGCGGCTCCTATCTCAACCACCAATATCTGGTGGCGGCCCAGCCGCCCTTCTATCCGAATGCCGACAAGAGCCCGGCAAAGGGCCGGATCGCCCAGGTGGAGGGCGATGATCCCAAGGGTATCCGGCTGAAGCTGAAGCCGACCTCGCCGAAGAGCGCGATGGACGGCCCGCCGGACTTCGTGCCCAGCTCGCTGAGCCCCGATTTCTGGTCGGTCAACACGATGCTGCCACCCTATGCGCCGACCTACCAGCTCGACGCCGATCGGCCCGGCTATGCCGACTGGAGCGATGCCAAGACGATGGTGCCGCAGCGCCATGCGACGATCGGCGACCGGCTATCCGACAAGGGCGTGCCCTGGGCCTGGTATGCCGGTGGCTGGGCCGCTGCGCTCGCCGGCCATGCGAACGACGGCAGCTTTCCCAGCCGCCCCAACTTCCAGCCGCACCACCAGCCGCTCAACTATTTCGAGCAGTTCGCCCCCGGCACCGCCGCGCGGGCCCAGCATCTGCGCGACGCGGGCGAAGGCGAGACGGCGCGCACCAACCATTTCCTCGCCGATGCGGCGGCCGGCACGCTGCCCGCGGTCAGCTTCTACAAGCCGCAGGGCAATCTCAACATGCATGCCGGCTATTCGGACGTCGAAGCCGGCGACCAGCATATCGCGATGGTCGTCGATGCGCTGCGCCGCAGCCCGCAATGGCACAAGATGCTGGTCGTCATCACCTTCGACGAGAATGGCGGGTGGTGGGACCATGTGGCCCCGCCCAAGGGCGACCGCTGGGGCCCCGGCACCCGCATCCCGGCCGTGATCGTCTCGCCCTTCGCCAAGCGCGGCCATGTGGATCACACCACCTATGACACCGGCTCGATCGCACGATTCCTGACGCGGCGCTTCGGCCTGGTGCCGCTGCCCGGCCTGGTCGAGCGCGAGCGGGCGATGGTCGCGGCGGGCGGCCCGGCGCCCGGCGACCTGACGGGGGCCCTGACTCTCGGCTGAGGGCCGGCGAGCCGATCAGAGCGTCTTGATGATCGCCGAAAAGTCCAGCCCGGCGCCCTCGCCGTCGACGAACGCCGCGTAGAGCTGCTCGGCGCGTTCGCCCATCGGCACCTGCGCGCCGACGCTCGCCGCCGCTTCCAGTGCCAGCTTGAGATCCTTGAGCATCAGCGGCGCGGCGAACCCGCCCTGATAGTCGCGGTCGGCGGGGGTCTCGGGGCCGACGCCGGGCACGGGGCAATAGGTCGTCATCGACCAGCTCTGGCCCGAGGAGACCGAGGCGATGTCGAAGAAGCGCTGCTGGTCCAGCCCCAGCTTCTCGGCGAGCGCGAAGGCCTCGCAGGTGGCGATCATGGTCGCGCCGAGGATCATGTTGTTGCAGATCTTGGCCGCCTGGCCCGCACCGCTGGCGCCGGCGTGGATCACCGCCTTGCCCATGTCCTCGAGGAAGGGCTCGGCGCGCTCGAACGCCGCCACCGCGCCGCCGACCATGAAGGTGAGCGTGCCGGCATTGGCTGCGGTAATCCCGCCCGAGACCGGCGCGTCGACCGCGAGCAGCCCGCGCTGGGTCGCCGCTTCGGCGACGCGGCGGGCGGTGGCGACGTCGATCGTCGAGCAGTCGATCAGGATCGCGCCGGCCTCGGCATGGTCGAGCAGCGTCTCGGTGTAGAGCGCCTCGACGTGACGGCCGGCGGGCAGCATGGTGACGATCGCCTCGGCGCCGGCGATGGCTTCGGCGGCGTTGGCGGCGGGCAGGCAGCCGGCCTTCTTCGCGCGCTCCAGCGCTTCCGGGGACAGATCGAAGGCGCGGACGTCGTGGCCGGCCTTGGCGAGGTTCGCCGCCATGCCACCGCCCATGTTGCCGAGGCCGATAATCGCTACGCGTGCCATTCAGGTACTCCCCTCCCGCTTGCGGGAGGGGCTGGGGGTGGGCGCTCCCTCTCCACAAGCGATGGTGTCGCGGATGCCGGGGGCCCACCCCCCGGCCCCCTCCCGCACGCGGGAGGGGGAGTGGTTCAGTGACTCAACGCCCCGTCCAGTTCCCCGGACGCTTCTCGACGAAGGCGGTCATGCCTTCCTTCTGGTCCTCAGTGCCGAACAGCGCGTGGAACAGGCGGCGCTCGAAGTGGACGCCCTGGGAGAGGCTAGTCTCGAACGCGACGTTGACCATTTCCTTGTTCGCCTTCACCGCCAGCGGCGGCATCGCGGCGATCGTCGCGGCGGTCTGCACCGCTTCCTCGACCAGCTCGGCGGCAGGCAGGATGCGGCTGACCAGCCCGGCGCGCTCGGCCTCGGCGGCGTCCATCATCCGGCCGGTGAGGCACATCTCCATCGCCTTGGCCTTGCCGACCGCGCGCGTGAGCCGTTGCGAGCCGCCCATGCCCGGCGAGACGCCCAGCTTGATCTCGGGCTGGCCGAACTTGGCGGTGTCTGCCGCCAGGATGAAGTCGCACATCATCGCCACTTCGCAGCCGCCGCCCAGCGCATAGCCGGACACCGCCGCGATGATCGGCTTGCGGGTGCGGGTGAAGGCATCCCAACCGGCGAAGAAGTCATGGCCGTACATGTCGGCGAAGCCCTGGGCCTGCATCTCCTTGATGTCGGCACCGGCTGCGAAGGCTTTTTCGCTGCCGGTCAGCACCGCGCAGCCCTGGGCCGGATCGGCATCGAAGGCGCGCATCACGTCGAGCAGCTCGGTGAGCACCTGGCTGTTGAGCGCATTGAGCGCCTTGGGCCGGTTGAGCGTGATCAGCGTGACGGCGCCGCGCTGTTCGACGAGGAGGGTTTCATAAGCGGACATGTTCTTCTCCGTTCAGGGCTTCCACGCCGACTCCGCCGGCAACGGCGCGAAGATGGCGTCGATCGCGGCGCTGTCCACCGCTTCCGGGGTAGAAGGCGACCAGCGCGGGGCATTGTCCTTGTCGACGATCACGGCGCGCACGCCCTCGGCGAAATCGGGCAGGCGGCAGACGCGGGTGGCGACGGCATATTCCTGGACCATCTCGGCGGCGAAATCGGGCATAGCGCGCCCCTCGCGGACGATCCGCAGCGAGACCTTGCAGGCCTGGGGCGACTTGGTGCGCAGCGTGGCGAGGGTGGCGGCGGCCCACTCGCCGTCCTCGGCTGCGAGCGCGGCGAAGATCTCTTCCACCGTGTCGCCGGCGAACAGCCGGTCGATATCGGCATAATGGGCGAGGATCTTGGCGATCGGCGGCTCGGCCGAGAGGTCGTCGAGGATCGCCAATGCCTTGTCGGGCGCGGTGGCGATCTGCGCCTTGGCGGAGGCCAGCGCCTCGGCCGGCAGGTAATGGGTGGCGAGGCCGAGCGCGAGGCATTCGGCACCGTCGAGCCGGTGGCCGGTGAGCGCGAGATATTCGCCCATCCGTCCGGGCAGCCGCGAAAGATACCAGCCGCCGCCCACGTCGGGGAACAGGCCGATGCCGGTTTCGGGCATGGCGAACTTGGTGTTCTCGGTCGCGACCCGGAACCGCGCCGGCTGGGAGATGCCGACGCCGCCGCCCATCACGATACCGTCGGCAAAGGCGACGATCGGCTTGGGATAGGTGAACAACCGGTGGTTGAGCCGGTATTCGATGCGGAAGAAGTCCGCGGCGCCCTGGCCGTCGCCGGCGCCGCTATCGGCGATCATGCGGATGTCGCCGCCGGCGCAGAAGCCGCGGCCCTCGGCATGGTCGAGCAGCACGATGTGGACGGCGTGGTCGCCCTCCCAGGCGTCGAGCGCGTCGAGCATCGCCTGGCACATGCCGGTGTTGAGCGCGTGCAGCGCCTTCGGCCGGTTGAGGCGGAGGCGGGCGACGGGGCCCTCGATCGCGGTGAGAATTTCCGTCATGCCGCCACCCCCTGAAAGTTCCAAAAGTTCCGGGAAACGGACATCAACCCGGCTTCCTCCTCGACGCGTGGGGCACACGTATTAGAACAAAGCATAAACGCGTTGCTGTAGGAAAGCATTTTCGACCTCAGCCCTTCAGCAGTTCGCGGCCGACGATCATCCGCATCACCTGGTTGGTGCCCTCCAGGATCGAGTGGACGCGGAGATCACGCCAGAAGCGCTCGATCGGATAATCCATCAGATAGCCATAGCCGCCATGCAGCTGCAGCGCGCGATCGACCACGGCCGAGCCGGTATCGGTCGCCAGCCGCTTGGCCATCGCGGCGAAGCGGGTCTTGTCGCCCGTGCCCGCGGTCACCTTGGCGGCGGCGAGGTAGAGCAGCGCGCGCGCGGCCTCCAGCTCGGTCGCCATGTCGGCCAGCGTGAACTGGGTGTTCTGGAAATCGGCGATCGCCTTGCCGAACTGCTTGCGCTCCTGCGTGTAGCGGATCGTCTCGTCGAGGCAGCGCTGCGCGCCGCCCAGCGAGCAGGCGCCGATGTTGAGCCGCCCGCCGTCGAGCCCCATCATCGCGATGCGGAAGCCCTCGCCCTCGGCGCCGACCAGATTTTCCATCGGCACGCGAACATTGTCGAGCATCACCTGCGCGGTGGGTTGGCTGTGCCAGCCCAGCTTGCGCTCCTGCGCGCCGAAGCTCACGCCCGGCATGTCCTTCTCGATCGCGAGGCAGGAAATGCCCTTGGGGCCGTCTTCGCCGGTGCGGACCATGGTGAGGTAGAGATCATTCTCGCCGCCACCCGAGATGAACTGCTTCGAACCGCTCACCACATAATGATCGCCGTCGCGCACTGCCCGCGTCTTGAGCGCCGCCGCGTCCGAGCCCGAGCCCGGTTCGGTCAGGCAGTAGCTGGCCAGCCGGTCCATGGTGACCAGGCTGGGGAGATACTTGTCCTTCACCGTCTGGCTGCCGAAGCGGTCGATCATCCAGGCGGCCATGTTGTGGATCGAGATGAAGGCGCTGGTCGACGGGCAGCCATAGGCCATGGCCTCGAAGATCAGCGCCGATTCCAGCCGGCCCAGGCCGATGCCGCCCGATTCTTCCGAAACGTAGATCGACGCGAAGCCCAGTTCTGCCGCGGCGCGGATCGTGTCGCGCGGGAAGATGTGCTTCTCGTCCCACTCGGCCGCATGCGGGGTAATCGCATCCGCGGTGAACTTCTGCGCCATCTCCTGGATCTGGCGCTGGTCGTCGGTGAGGTCGAACTGGTGGTTCATGATGCCTGTTGTCTCAAGCTGTCATCCCGACGAAAGTCGGGATCCATTGGGGTCGCCGGATCGGCTCTTTCCGAGGCGGCGTGGCGAATGGATCCCGGCTGCCGCCGGGATGACGGTGGAGGGGTGAGGTGGACAAACTGCCCTGCGTCTACATGCTCGCGAGCGGGCGACATGGCACGCTGTATACTGGGGTAACGTCGGATCTGATAGCACGCATCCATCAGCATCGAAGCGGCACCGTGCCGGGCTTTACCAGGCGCAACAACGTCAAGCGGCTGGTCTGGTATGAGGTCGGCGGCGATATGGCGTCCGCGATCAAACGTGAAAAGCAGCTCAAGGAATGGAAGCGCGACTGGAAAATCGTGCTGATCGAGCGCGAGAACCCCTTTTGGGAGGACCTTGCGATCGGCCTCGGCTTTCCTCCGCTGGACGCCCCAAACCCTTGAGCCGTCACTCTTCCTTCCGTCATCCCGACGAAAGTCGGAATCCATTCGCCACTCGGTAGCAGCTGGAGCCGCGACGGCGACCCCAATGGATCCCGGCTTTCGCCGGGATGACGAAATAGAGGGGAGCGACGTCCTCAAGCGCGTCACCCCATGGTCGGGATGACGAAGGCATTGCTACCCTCGGCCGCGCCGTCGGGCCAGCGTTGGGTGACGGTCTTCACCTTTGTCCAGAAGCGGACGCCTTCCATGCCGTGCTGGTTGACGTCGCCGAACGCCGAGCGCTTCCACCCGCCGAAGCTGTGATAGGCGACCGGCACCGGGATCGGCACGTTGATGCCGACCATGCCGACATTCACCCGCGCCGCGAACTCGCGCGCGGCATGGCCGTTGCGGGTGAAGATCGCGACGCCGTTGCCGTACTGATGCTCGCTGGGCAGGCGCAGCGCGCTCTCGAAATCGGGGGCGCGGACGATCTGGAGGACCGGGCCGAAGATCTCTTCCTGATAGCTCTTCATCGCGGGCGTCACGCGATCGAACAGCGACGGGCCGATGAAGAAGCCCTCTTCATGCCCCTGCAGCTGGAAGCCGCGACCGTCGACGACCAGCTCGGCGCCTTCGTCGACGCCGGTCTGGATCCAGTTTTCCACACGGGCCTTGTGCGCGGCGTTGACCACCGGGCCGTACTGCGCCTCGGCATCGGTGGAGACGCCTACCCGCAAGGCCTCGATCGCCGGGATCAGCTTTTCGCGCAGGGCATCGGCGGTCTTGTCGCCGACCGGCACCACCACCGGCAGCGCCATGCAGCGCTCGCCGGCTGAGCCGAAGGCCGCGCCGGACAGATCCGCCACGACCTGGTCGAGATCGGCATCGGGCATGACGATGCCGTGGTTCTTGGCGCCGCCCATCGCCTGGACGCGCTTCCCCGCCTCGACGCCGCGGCGATAGACATAATGCGCGATGTCGGACGAGCCGACAAAGCTCACCGCGCTGATCGCCGGATGGTCGAGGATCGCGTCGACCATTTCCTTGTCGCCCTGCACCACCTGCAGGATGCCCTCCGGAGCGCCGGCCTCGAGCATCAGCTCGGCGAGGCGGACGGGGACGGAGGGATCGCGCTCCGAGGGCTTGAGGAGGAAGGCGTTGCCGCAGGCGATCGCCACCCCGAACATCCACATCGGGATCATCGCCGGGAAGTTGAACGGGGTGATGCCCGCACCGATGCCGAGCGGCATCCGCATCGAATAGACGTCGATGCCGGGGCCTGCCCCTTGCGTATACTCGCCCTTGAGCGCGTGGGGGATGCCGCAGGCGAACTCGATCACTTCCAGGCCGCGCTGGATGTCGCCCTTGGAATCGGCGATCACCTTGCCGTGCTCGGCGGAGAGCAGGTGCGCCAGCGCGTCCATGTTCGCCTCGACCAGTTCCTTGAAGCGGAACATCACGCGGGCGCGGCGCTGCGGGTTGGTCGCGGCCCAGCCGGGCTGGGCGGCCTGGGCGGCGGCAACCGCGCGGTCGAGATCGGCGGCGGTGCCCAGCGCCACCTGCGCCTGCACGGCGCCGCTGTTGGGATCGAAAACGTCCGAGCGGCGGCCCGAACCGCCGCTGGAGTGCCCGACGATCACATGATCGATAACCCGCATCAGAACCTCTCCGCGCCATCAAAGCTGTTGGCACGCACTCTAGATTGTGCATTTTTGCGGGCAACAGCGAAGAACGCATGCGGGAGCTGCATAAATGCAGGCGGTAGACTGGCGAGACCTACAGACCTTCCTTGCCCTCGCGCGGACGCGGCACATGGCTCGGGCGGGCGTGACGATGGGCGTCAATGCGACGACCATCGCCCGTCGCCTGCGCCGGCTGGAAACGGCCTTGGGTACCACCCTGTTCGAACAGGCGCGGGACGGCCAGGTTCTCACCGAAGCCGGCGAGGCGCTGTTCGCGCGCGTCGAGGCGATCGCGCTGACCGCGGGCGAAATCGAGCCCCAGCGCACGGGGCGAACCGCCGCGCTTTCCGGCACCTTGCGCATCAGCGTGCCCGAAGGATTGGGCAGCAACCTGCTCACCCGGCATGTCGGCACGCTCGCCGCGGCCCATCCCGACGTCACGCTCGACATCGTCGCCAGCAGCGGCTTCCTGTCGCCGTCGAAGCGCGAGGCGGATATTGCCGTCATGCTCTCGCGGCCGCGCGCCGGCCCGGTGATCGCCCGCAAGCTTACCGACTATGCCCTGCAGCTGTTCGCGACCAAAGGCTATCTCGCCGCCTTCGGCATGCCGCACCAGCCGTCCGATCTGCGCGAGGGGCACCGTTTCACCAGCTATATCCCCGATCTGATCTATGCGCCGGAGCTCAATTATCTGGACGAATTCGGCCCCGGGCTCGTGCCGCATCTTCGGTCGTCGAGCATCAATGCGCAGTATCGCATCGTCCGCTCCGGCGTGGCGATCGGGGTGCTGCCCGCCTTTATCGGCGGCAGCGACCCGGCGCTGGTGCCGGTATTGCCGCAGCGGCGGATCCTGCGCACCTTCTGGCAGGTGACGCACAAGGATTCGCATCAGCGCGCGCTCGTCCGCGCCGGCCGCGAATGGCTGTCCCACATCGTCGAGGCGGAACGCGCGCTGCTGCTGCCGAAAGCGGGATAGCCTCTGCGCCCCAGCTTCAGGGGGCCTTGTCGGTGCCCTGCTGGTAGTGAAGATCCAGCAGCGCGCTGGTCACGCCATTGGTCCAGCCGAAGCCGTCCTGCAGCGGATATTCGCCGCCGCCGCCCGGCACCTGCTCCTCCACATCATATTTCTCGAGCATCTTGCCCGTCGCGCGATAGGCGCGGTCGACCGTCGTCAGCCAGCGACCGGCAATGTCCGCCGCCAGGTCGCGCTGGCCATAGCCGGCCAGACCGTCGATCGCGACCCATTGCAGCGGCGCCCAGCCATTGGGCGTATCCCATTGCTGGCCGGTGCGATTGCCGGTGGTACGCAGGCCGCCGGGGGCGAGCAGCTTGGCGCGCACGGTGGCGGTGACGGCGCTCGCCTGCTCGGCATTCGCTGCGCCGACGAACAGCGGGAACAACGTCGCGGCCGAGAGCACCGGCGTCGCCTGCTGCCGGCGCCAGTCATAATCGGCGTAGCGCTGCCCGTCGCCTAGCCAGAGATAGGTGTCGATCGCCTTGCGCCGCTGGGCGGCCCGGTGGGTGAAGTCGGCCGCGCACTCCGCATCGGCCAGCGTCGCGCAGCGCTGCGCGATCCCGCGCTCCATCGCCCAGAGCAGGCTGTTGAGGTCGACCGGCACGATCTCCGTCGTATGCACGGTCGCCAGCGTCTTGCCGTCGGCGAGCCAGCGCGAGCTATAGTCCCATCCGCTTTCCGCCCCCGCCCGCAGGTCGCGATAGACCGCGGTGAGCGGACGGCCGGCGGCGGCCTTGGCGGTGTTCACATCCTCGCGATAGCTTTCGTCGCGCGGCGTCTCGCGTGCATCCCAATAGCGGTTGAGCAGGCTGCCATCGGCCATCCGCACGACATGCTCGCAGGCTGCTTGTGCTGCGGTGATGCAGCCCGCCCCGTGCATCCAATAGCCATATTCGCTGCGCAGCGCCGCCAGCCGCGTGCGCAGCACCGCCGGATCGCGGGCGTCCGACAGATCGAGCATCAGCGCGAAGAAGGGCGGCTGCGAGCGGCTGAGATAATAGCTGCGCGTGCCGTTGGGGATATGGCCGTAGCGCTGGATGAGGCTCACGAAATCGCCCAGCATGTGATCGATCATCGGCTGCTGGCCATCGACCCGCAGGCCCAGCATGGTGAAATAGCTGTCCCAGTAATAGATCTCGCGGAAGCGCCCGCCGGGCACGACATAGGGCGCCGGCAGCGCCAGCGCCGAGCTGCCCGGCTCGGGCGGCAGCGCCGGGCGCGACAGCACCGGCCACAGCGCCTGGACATGGGCGCGCAGCCCCAGCTTCTCCTGCGGCGCAGGCGCGCCATTGCCCGGTGCGGGCAGGGTGAAATGCGCCTCGACGAACGCCTTCAGCGCTTCGCGCGTCTTCGGTCTGGCCTTGCGATAGGCCGCCAGGATCGCTGCGGGCTTCTCTCTGGGCACCGCATCGACGAAGGTCTTCCCGTCCGGAAATACCTGCGCCATCTGCACCGCATCGAACAGCGGGCCGAACAGCTGGGCCGGGCTTTGCGGCTCGGGATCGGTCGCGGCGACGCACAACAGGGCGGCGAGCGGGAGCAGGCGGCGGATCATCGGGTCATCCTCATCGGGCGCACAACGCACGAGGCCGGCCGAGCGCTGCGCCCGGCCGGCCCCTCGGGGGTGTTCAGAAGTGGTAGGACGCGCTGAACAGCGCCGACCGGCCGAGGATCGGGCGCGCGAGGATCACCCCGCTGCCCTGCGATCCGATCGTACGCGGATTGCCTTCTGTCAGGCCGATCGTGTCGGTGATGTTGTCGACCGAAGCCTGCAGCGTGATCCGCTTGGTGACGTCCACGGTGAGCCCTGCGTCCCATTTGTAATAGTTGGGCAGCAGCTGGGCGTTCTGCACGTCGGAGAAGCGGTCGCCGATATAGGTGACCGAGGTGAAAAGCGTCGCCTTGCTCTCCGACCCGAACTCCACAGAATAGGCGGGCGAGACGCGCCACTGCCATTTGGGCTGGCGCTGCACCCGGTTGCCGGTCAGGTTGGTCGCGCCATTGTCGGTGAAGAAATCGCGATACTTGCTGTCGAGATAGGTGCCCGAAAAGCCGATGGTGAAGTTGCGCACCGGCCGCAGCTCGCCCTCCAGCTCGACGCCGGTGGCCTTCGCACCTCCGACCGAGGCGATCGGCGCGCCGCTGGTGATCACCGTGGTGGCGAGGCCGTTGAAGTCGTTGTGGAACACGGTGAGATAGGCGCTCGCCAGATCGGTCGAGACCTTCAGCCCGCCCTCATAGGTATCGACCCGCGGTGCCACCGTGATGCCGTCGCGGAGGTTGTCGAAGAAGGGGAAGCTGTTGCCGCGGCTGTAGCGCAGGAACAGCCCGATCGAGCGAGTGAAGTCATAGTTCGCGCCCGCCGTCCACGACCATTTCTCGCCGCGATAGCGGATCGTCGAAAAGGTGCCGTTCAGCACCGCGTCGTTATTGTCGTAGAGCGTGTTCGGATTGCCATCGAGCCCGCCCGCCGGTGCGGTGCCGTTATTCTCCAGCGTCCCGTCGACCGAGTGGTGCTGGTAGCGCAGGCCCGCGTCGAGGCGAAGCTGGTCGTTCACCTGCAGCTCGTCCACCGCATAGACCGCCGCATCCTTGCCGTCATAATCGGCATTGACGTTGAAGGTCGATCCGCTGGTGAAGCCGTTGCGGGTGACGATGCGCCCATCGGCGAGCGTGAGGTTCAGCCGGCGCGCATTGGGCTCGGCGGTGAGCAGCTGGCTGTTGCCGAGGTTCCACAGGTCGCGCGACGAATAGGCGGCATAATAGACCCCGGCCGTGAACGTGTTGCCGCCCTTCTTCCATTCGAGCGCGAGATCGTTGGAGAAATTCTCGATGCTTTTCTGCACGCGCCACAGCCCGGCCTCGACCACCTGGGTGGTGCCGGGCACCGCCTGGCCGCCGTTGACGAAGCTGAGGCTGCCGATCGTGCCGCCCTTGCTCGCCGCATAGGCCGAGGCGCTCTGCGGCGGGGTGCCGCCGGGGACGAGGCCGGTGGTGTTGGCATCGCCCTTCAGCCAGCTCAGCCGATCGCGCAGCTTGAAGCCGTCGCCCAGCCGATATTCGAAATTGCCGCCGAGATTGACCACGTCCGCCCCGCGCCCGTCGGCCAGGTCCACCCGGGTGCCGTCGTTGAGTACGTCCAACCGGGTCTCGCCGCCCGCGAACGTGCCGGTGCCGGCATCGAAATTGCCGTACTGGCTAATCTTCTTGCCGTTCTGCACCACCGGGATCGGCAGCAGCCACTGGCCGCGATCATTGAGGTAGCGGCCGAACACCAGCACCGAGCCATTGTCGAAGTCATGCCGGACATTGGCAGTGATCTGCCCGCCCTTTTCGGCGGTGAAGCGCGGATCCCGCACCCCGTTGCCCGCCGAATAATAGCCGCCGACCATATAGGTCGTGCCCGCACCCAACGGCCCGGAGAAATAGCCGTCGGCACGCACGTCGCCATAGCTGGCGACGCCGAGCTTGAGCAGATTGTCGGGCGTCGCGCCGCCCTCGCGCTGGACGAAGTTGATCGTCAGCCCCGGCTGGCCCGAGGAGAACAGCGCGCCGGTGCCGCCGCGCACCGCCTCGACCCGCTTCAGGGTGGAGTCGATGCGGATCAGCTGCGAGTTTTCGAGGAAGGAGAGCGTCGGCGGCGAGAAGATCGGCACGCCTTCGGACTGGATCGTCACATATTCGGCGTCGCCGCCCGAGGGGTAGCCGCGCACGAAGATATTGGCGCCGTTCTTGCCGCCCGAACTCTCCACGCTGATGCCCGGGACGACGCGAAGCACTTCGGCGGTGCTCGCGGGTGCGAGCCGCGCGATCGCCGCGTCATTGATCGTGGTGACGGCGAAGGACGCGTCTTGGCGGCGCGTGCCCGCGCCGGCGGTGCCGGTCACGACGATTTCGGGATCGTTGGCAGCGGGTTCCTGCTGCGGGTCCGCCGCGGCGACTTGCGCTTGCCTGGCCCGCACGGCGGGTGCGGCCGCCGCTCCCTCGGTGCCGCCGCCCTCGACGACGAAGGTGCCGCTGGCGGTGGTGCGGTAGCGCAGCCCGCTGCCCGCGAGCAACATCGCCAGGGCGCGGTCGACGCCGTAGCGGCCGCGCAGCTCGGGCGCGCGCTTGCCGCGGACGAGGTCGGGCGCGAACAGGATCTGGCGGCCGCTCTGCCGCGCGAATTCGGTGAGTGCGGCGCCGAGATCGCGGCTGCCGATCGCCAGGCTGACGGTGGGTTCGGCCACCGGCGCGGCGAGCGCGGGGGTGAGGGCGCAGGCGGCGACGCCGGCGAGCGCCAGGCTGCGGACGAGCGTGGAAAGGGTACGGGGCATCAGGATCCTCCCAAATCGGTTCACGAGGCGCCATCTTCTGCAGCGCTTCTACCCGCCATGACGCAGCCGATCCGAAAACCCGAACCTGCCCCCGCGAAAAATCTTCAGCGGCGGCTGGAAAGCTCGATCGTGCCGTCGGTGCGCGTCACCGCGGCGACAGGGAAGCTGGTCTCCAGCGCCTCGGCGAAGGTCGCGCTCTCGCCGGTCCTGAAGGCGCCGCTGATCCGCAGCGCGCCGGCACGGGCATCCTTCACCACCAGCGCGTGCGGCGCATAACGGTTGAGCTCGGCCACGGCGTCGGCGAGCGGCGTGTCGGCGAACACCACCAGCCCCTCGCGCCATGCCTCGATCTGGCGGGCGTCGCCGCCGTGGCGGAGCGTCACACGATCGCCGCGCGCGACCAGCAGGTCGTTAGGCACCATCGCCACCTTGCCGACGGTGACCTTGCCCTCGACCAGCAGCACGGTGGTGCGATCGGCGTCCAGCCGCACGTCGAAGGCGGTGCCGTGCGCAATCACGTCCTGCGCCCCGGCGGTGACACGGAACGGCCGCTTCTGCCCCTTGGCGACTTCGAACCAGGCCTGGCCACGTTCGAGGATCAGGTGGCGCTCGGTCGGGGTATAGGCGACGCGGACCGAGGTCGCGGTGTTGAGCGTCAGCCGCGAGCCGTCGTCGAGCATCATCGACAGCCGCTGCCCGACGCCGGTGCTGAACAGCCTGGTTTCGCTGGTCGCCACGGCAGGTGCCGGCGCGCGATGCTCCGCGGCATACCAGCCGGCCAATGGCAGCGTGACGAGCGCCAATGCGGCGAGCGCGGCGCCGGCCCGCTGCTTGCGAGCGGTGGCGCGGGCGCGGTGCACCGCGACGCGCGTTGCGGTTGCCTGGCGAAGGGCCAACAGCTCGGGATGCGCGGCCAGTGCACGGGCGCAGTCGTGCGTGGCCTCGACCTGGGCGAAGGCTTCGGCATGGGCAGGGTCCGCCGCCCGCCACCGCGCGAACGCTTCGGGCGGCGGGGCATCGGGGCCGCGCGCCAGCCGCTCGTGCCAGAGTGCCGCCTCGGTCGCGATCATCGCCGTGGCGATAGAGTCAGTCGTCACGCCACGCCTCCAATGCCGCGGTCACATGCGCCAGCGCACGCGCCACATGTTTCTCCGTCGCCCAGGTCGAGATGCCGACCAGCCGGGCGATGTCGCCGATCTTCAGCTCCTCCAGCACCCGCAGCACGAAGATGTCGCGGGTACGTTCGGGCAGCTCGAGCAAGGCATCGCGCAGCCGAAGCACCGCTTCCCTGCCTTCCAAGACGCGCTGGGCGGAAAAATCCGAACCGGGATGCGCTTCGTCGTCCCAGCTTTCGTTCACGGCGCCGCCGCGGGCGGCTTCGCGGCGGGCACGGTCGCGCAGCGTGTTGGCGGCGGTGACGAAGAGGAAGCGATCGGGCTGGTCGATCGCGCCGGGATCGGGCATCCGGCTGAGCTTGAGGAAGACGTCCTGCACCAGATCGGGCACGTCGTCGCGAACCGACACCCTACGCTCGAAGAAGCGTGCAAGCGGGCGGGCGTAGCGGCGCGCGAGCTGATCCAGCAACGCGCCGCGTTCGCCTTCCCCACCTCTCACCCTGCGCGGCCGCATCTCGCTCGTGCTCCCTGGCGGCCGATGATGCGCGGATGCGGCGCGGGAGACAAGGGGCGCAGGCGCGCTGGCGGGGATGCCCCCGGCCGCACCTGCGCCCGATCATGGCGCGTGCCGCTGCCGCCGACGCTCAGGCGGTGGCGGCAGGCTTTGCGCGCGGCTTCCGCGTCGGCGTGGGTGCGGGCGCGTCGGCAGTGGCGTTGCGCGCCGCCCGCCCCCTGGCACCCAGCCCGATCTTGTGGGCCATGGCGCGCCGCTGTTCCGAATAGCTCGGCGCAACCATCGGGTAATCGGGCTTCAGATTGTAGCGTTCGCGATATTCTTCGGGCGTGAGGCCGTGCGTGCTGAGATGGCGGCGCAAGGTCCGGTACGGCTTGCCGTCGATCATCGAGATGATGTGATCTTTCGAGGCCAGCGACTTGCGCACGGAAACCGCAGGCGCGAACGCAGTCGACGCCGTTTCTTCGCCGGCATCCTCTGTCGTGGTAGCATTGTCTGCAAGCGCAAGCACATCTGCATGCATCTTCCGCAGAAATGCCGAAACATCATCCAGCGTCGCACGATTATTCGGGTTGGAAAGCCAGGCGATCGTCAGATCGCTTGCGAGTTCAACAGGATCGAGGCGAATTTGATCAGGCATGCTGCGTCCCTCTTCGTTGTTGGGCGGCTTTAGGCCGCCAATCCTTATAGAATAGATCAAAGCTTGCGTCTGCTAAATATATTAGATCCGAAATACAACGCTTCTCTTCCGAGGCGTGCTAGTCGAAGCCTGACACCTGTTCGACAGCATCTCGGCGTTTACATGCGTGTCCTCATGCGAGCGCATGGGGTCGCCGGAAGTTCACTATTCGCAAGCGACGCGCGCTGCGGGCAGCCGAGTCAGATCGGCGATGCCGCTCTGGATCAGGGGATGCCGGTGGACTCTAGCGGTTCGAGGAAGCCGCTCTACAGGCCAAGAGCGATGATGTTGCGCGACCAGCTCTCGCCTCGACGGCCGGTGCTGAAGCGGGATCCGCCATTGCCAGCCGGCGGTGCGCGCGGTGGAACGGGTGAAGGGACAGCGATTGCCGGCATGGGCGCCGGCCACCGCTACCGCCCTTCGATCCGATCGGCAGGCGTGCGTCGCTAGGACGAACGCGCCTGCGCACCGGCCGGCTGATCCCGCCAGATCCAGCGCAGCACCTCCGGCAGGATTGCGCCGCCCTCGGCATCCGAATGCCCGCCGCCGGTCCAGGCATGGCCCACATCATAGCGCGGCCCCGCCCGCTTCTCCGCATCGGCATGGGCATTGGCCCATTCGAGGCTCGTGAGCATCTGCTGGTTCGCGAGGAACCAGTTGCCATGCTCATTGTCGAGATCCTCGCGACCGTCCTGCAGGAACACGCGCAGCGGCCGGATCGGGCTCTTGCGGATCAGCCCAGGATAGATATCGCCGCCATAGGTCAGCGGCTGCCCGTCCGCACCGAGGGCGAGGCCGATCGACGTATAGCTGCCGATGAAGCTGATCACATCGCCAAAGGCCTCGGGATGCCGCCACGCCAGCGTCCAGGAAGCGATCGCGCCGCTGGAGGTGCCGCCGGCCGCGCGCCGCTTGGGATCGGCCGAGAAGCGCCAGCGCTGCGCCACTGCGGGGAGCAGCTCGTCCAGCGTCATCCGGGCATAGGCATCGGACAGCGCGTCATATTCCTCGACCCGGTGATCGGGGTTCTGCATGCCCAGCGTATCCGGATAGTGCGCCGATCGGTTGCCGGGCGTGACGAACACGCCGAGCGTCTGGGGGATGGCGCCCTGCGCGATCAGCGCGTCGAGCACCGCCGGCACCTTGAGCGAACCCTTGGGGTTGGTCGCGCGCTGGCCGTCCTGGAACAGCAGCAGATTGGGCGGGCGCTTGGGGTCATAGCCTGCCGGCACATAGACCCAGTAGCGCCGCACCGTGCCGGGATAGACGCGGGACTGCAGCTCGAACGGACCCTCCAGCCGCCCGTGGAGCGCGGCCGCGTCGATCGCTTGTGGCGGCATCGCGATCGACGCGGGTGCCGCGGTTGCCAGCAAGGCGGTGGCGAGAAGGATCGAACGGATCATCGGCGCTCTCCTGCAACATGCGCTGCCGCCGCCGCTCGCACGGCGCGCCAGCGATCATGTTCTTCCTGCGCGTCGGCGAGTGCGCGGTGCGCAGGCGGCGCGCGATCCTGCATGTCGGCATGGACCAGCAGGTCCTCGATCGTCGCCTCGAGCAGCGCCGGCGGCAGGTGCGGCGCGAGGATGGCGCGGGCCGCCTCGCGCCATGCCGCTTCGGTGTCGCGCAGCCGCAGGCTGTGCCGCGGCAGGCCGGCGGCGCGCAGCAGGGTGCTCAGCCACTTGCCGTCCCAGCTGGGCGCACTGGCGAGCAGGTCGTGGCCGGTCAGCACCTCGACCATCCGCTGCGCCACCTGGTCGTGCGGTTCTCCGTCTGCGAGCAGGGTCGCGCGGGGGATGTGGTGGATCGCCTCGGCGGCAGGGTCCCAGTCCTCCCAGTCGGGCGCGGGGCGGATGAGATGGGCTTCGGCGCTGCCGTCCTCGAACACCCACGCCACTTCGATCGGGTAGCTGCGCTTGCCCAGCGACGAGGCCTCGAAGTCCATAAACACCAGCATGCTACCGATAACGACAGCGAAGCGCCTGGACTGCAAGGCCTTTCGCACTTCAGCGCAAGCGAATGGACAGCTCCACCTCATCGTCGAACGGCATCGACATATAGCCGCCCGCGACATTGCCCACCCGCTCCAGATAGTCCGGGCAATGATCGACATTGTCGGCGATCAGGATCGCGCCGGGGCGTAGCCTCGGTTCGAGCAGGTCGAGGATGTCGGCATAGAGCGCCTTGGCGCCATCGAGCAGCACCAGGTCGATCGTCTCGGGCAGGTCCGCCGCCAGCGTCTGCAACGCATCGCCTTCGCGGAAATCGACCAGGTCGTCGAGGCCGGCCTCGACGAGATTGGCCTTGGCGCGGGCGATCTTCGAAGGTTCGAACTCGGTCGCGATCACCCGGCCGCCGCCATTGTCGCGCAGCCCTGCGGCGAGGTGGAGCGTCGAAATGCCGAACGAGGTGCCGAACTCGACGATGTTCCGGGCGCCGGTCGCACGCGTCAGCATGTAAAGCAGCGTGCCGACCGCCGGGGACACCGGCAGCGCGAAATCGCCAAGCCGGGCGTAGAGCGCGGAATAGTCGGTCTTGCTGCGCAGCAGGCGATGCTGTTCATCGATGCTGATGCCGGCAAAGGCAGGGGCGAGGTCGGGCCGGTTGGCGTCTGCCTCGGCAAACAGGCGTGCGATCAGGGGCGCCACCGGGGCGCTGGAAAGCGTAGTCGTCATAGGGGTTTGCTCCGATTGCCGACGGGAACTTGCCGGCACCGCCAAAATACGACTAATCCGTCAGCTTCACCTATTCGCATTGGCAAGGACCCGCATGGCCGCCGCCCGAACCCCGCCGATTCACGCGCGGAAACGCCCGAAACAGCAGCGCGCGACCCAGCTGATCGAGGCGGTGCTCGAAGCCGCTGTTCAGGTTTTGATGGTCGAGGGTGCGCAGCGCTTCACCACCGCGCGAGTCGCCGAGCGGGCAGGGGTCAGCGTCGGCTCGCTCTACCAATATTTCCCCAACAAAGCGGCGATCCTGTTCCGGCTGCAGGCGGACGAATGGCGCCGGACGACCGCGCTGCTCTCCGGCATTCTCGAACAGCGCGATGTCCCGCCACCCGAACGGCTACGCCAGCTGGTCCATGCGTTCGTCCGCTCCGAATGCGAGGAAGCGGCGATACGGCTCGCGCTCAGCGACGCCGCGCCGCTCTATCGCGATGCACCCGAGGCGGTAGCCGCCAAAAGCGAGGCGGCACGGGTCTATCGTGCCTTTGTCGAGGAAGCGCTGCCAGACGTGCCCGTCGCCGATCGCCACCGCGCCGGCGACCTGATCAAGATGACGCTCAGCCAGGTCGGCGCCAGCTTTTCCGCGACCCCGCGCACGGAGGCGGACATCATCGCCTGGTCCGACGCGATGGCCGACATGTTCCTCGCATATCTCAGCGCGCTTCGCGGCAAAACCGGTTAGGGTGGCGAGAATGAGCGATCCGCACGACCTCGACCGATTCGTCGCCGCGCAGGAGGGGAGCTTCGACACCGCGCTCGCCGAAATCCGCCGCGGCGCCAAGCGCAGCCACTGGATGTGGTACGTCTTCCCGCAGATCGCCGGGCTCGGCCGGAGCGCGATGGCGCAGCGCTACGCGATTGCCTCGCTCGCAGAGGCGCGGGCCTATCTGGAGCATCCGCTGCTGGGCGCCCGGCTGCGCGAAAGCGTATCGGCGCTGCAGGACCTGACCAGCGGCACCGCCGAGGGCGTGTTCGGCGAAATCGATGCGACCAAGCTCCGCTCGTCGCTGACCCTGTTCGAGGCCGCCGGCGCCGGCCCGCTGTTCGCCGCGGCGCTCGACCGGTGGTTCGGCGGCACCCGCGATCCGGCGACGCTGGCGATCCTCGAACGGAGCTCCGGCTAGGCCTTCAGCAACGGCAGCAGGATCGTCTCGATCGCCTCGGCGACCCCATCGGCGTCGTTCCCGCCGGTGACGTGCATCGCCGCCTTGCGCACGTCCTCGGGCCCCTGGCCCATGGCGATCGACAGCCCGGCCCGCCGGAACATCGGCAGGTCGTTATACTGGTCGCCAATCACCGCCACGTCGCTGAGCGGCACGTCCAGCGTCGCTGCCAACGCCGCGATCCCGTCGCCCTTGTTCGCCGTCGGCGCGGTCACGTCGAGATAATAGGGCTGCGAGCGAGCAACCTCGGCCCCGTCGCCCAGCGCCGCCGCCACGTCCGCTTCCAGCGCGGCCAGCATGTCATGGTTGGAGGACACGGCGACGATCTTGTCGACCGCATCGAGCAGCGTGCCGAAATCGCTGCACACCACCGGCTCCTGCGCGGAGGTGACGCACTCGCGCGGCGTATAATGATCGTCGAGCTTGTCCGTGTGCCACTGGCCCTTGGCGAACACCCAGCGGATCACCTCCGGCCGCGCGATCATGTCCAGCGTGCGTGCCGCGACCTGCGAGTCGAGGTGCGTCGCCGACAGCACCGTGCCGTCGGGCTGCACGATCGTCCCGCCGTTGAACGCGCCGATCGGGGTGGTGAGGCCCAGCCGCTCGGCGATCCACAGCAGCCCGCTCGGCGGCCGCGCGCTGATGATCGAGACGGGCACGCCCGCCGCGACCAGCCGCTGTACGGCCGCCACGACTGGTTCGCCGAGGCTCTTGTCGGGGCGGACCAGGGTGCCGTCGACGTCGGAAAGAAACAGGCGAAGGTTCATGCGATCTCGTGCCAGCTGCGGCCGTCGCGTGCGAGCAGCGCGTCGGCGGAGGAGGGGCCGGTGCTGCCGGCGGAATAGTCGTCGGGTTCGCCGCTCTGCCACGCGTCGAGCAAGGGCTGCACGGCGCGCCAGCCGCCCTCGATCTGGTCGGCGCGCTGGAACAGGCTGGGGTCGCCGATCAGCACGTCGTAGAGCAAAGTCTCATAGCCGGTGCGGTGGCCGAGATCGAACGCGTCGGCATAGGCGAAGGCGAGGCTTGCCGGCACCATCTTCACCAGGGGGCCGGGCTCCTTCACCGCCATCTCCATCGTCAGCGCCTCGTTGGGCTGGATCTGGAGGATCAGCCGGTTGGGCGGCAGATCGGTGTTCGGCGTGTTGCGGAACAAGGTGGGCGGCACCTCGCGGAAATGGATCACGATTTCGGTGTCGCGCGCGGTCATCGCCTTGCCGGTGCGCAAGTAGAAGGGCACGCCGTGCCAGCGCCAGGTCTCCACCGCGACCTTGAGTGCGACATAGGTTTCGGTGCGGCTGTCCGGGGCGACATCGGGCGTGTCGCGATAGGCCGGCACGTCCTTGCCGCCGGCCTCGCCCGCCAGATAGCGGCCGCGTACCGCATCCTCGGGCGGGATCGGCGTCACGGCGGCGATCACCTTGGCCTTTTCGCTGCGCACCGCCTCGGCATCGAAGCTGTTGGGTGGCTCCATCGCGACCAAGGCGAGCAGCTGGAACAGATGGTTGGGCACCATGTCGCGCAGCGCGCCGGTCTCGTCATAGAATTTGCCGCGCGTGCCGACCGACACCGTCTCGGCGGCGGTGATCTCGACATGGTCGACATAGCGGTTGTTCCACACCGCCTCGGTCAGCGCATTGCCGAACCGCGCGACGGTGATGTTCTGCACCGTTTCCTTGCCCAGGAAATGGTCAATCCGGTAGATCTGGGTTTCCTGGGCATGGCCGAGCAGCTTGGCGTTGAGCGCCTGGGCCGATTCCAGGTCCGTGCCGAACGGCTTCTCGACGACGAGGCGGCGGAAGCCGTCGCCCTCGTCGAGCAGGCCGCTGGTGCCGAGCTTCTCGCCGATCGGCCCGAAGAAGCCGGGCGCGGTGGCGAGGTAGAACACCGCGTTACCGTGGAGCCGTTCCTTCAGCGCTTCGTACAGCGCATCGCCGGTGAAGTCGCCGCGCAGATAGGTGATCCGCTCCCGCCAGCGCCCCCAGGCGTTTTCGTCGCCCTCGATGAACGCGCCGAGCTTCTCGCGCAGCGCGTCGTCATCGCCTTCGCCGTGGCTGATGCCGAGCAGCGTCGTGTCGCCGTCGAGCAGCCCGTCGCGCTCCAGATGGACCAGCGCGGGCATCAACAGGCGACCGGCGAGATCTCCCATCGCCCCGAAGATCACCAGCGTCGCGGCGGGTGCCGGCGGCGCCTCGCTCACTGCGGCATCTCGACATGGCCGCCAAAGCCGAAGCGCATCGCCGAGAGCAGCTTGTCGCCGAAGGTATTCTCCACCCGGCTGCGATAGCGCGCGAACAGCGCCGCGGTGAGGACATGGACCGGTACGGCCTCTTCCATCGCGGCGTCGATCGTCCAGCGGCCTTCGCCGGAATCGGCGACCTTGCCGCTATAGTTTTCGAGCATCCCGTCCTTGGCCAGCGCCTGGGCGGAAAGGTCGAGCAGCCAGGACGAGATCACCGAGCCGCGGCGCCACACTTCGGCGATGTCGGTCAGGTTCAGGTCGAAGCGCTCGTCCTCGGGCAGGCGGTCGGAGGACTTGCTCTTCAGCACGTCGAAGCCCTCGGCATAGGCCTGCATCAGGCCGTATTCGATGCCGTTATGCACCATCTTCACGAAGTGGCCGGCGCCGGCCGGGCCGCAATGGATATAGCCCTTCTCGGCGCGGGGATCGAAGCCCTCGCGCTCGGCGCGCTCGACGGTGCGCGGGATGGTGCCGAGGCCCGGCGCCAGTGCGTCGAAGATCGGATCGAGCAGATCGACCACGTCCTTCTCGCCGCCGATCATCATGCAGAAGCCGCGGCTGAGGCCCCACACGCCGCCCGAGGTGCCGACATCGACATAGTGCAACTGGCGCTCGGCAGCGACCTTCGCGCGGCGGATGTCGTCCTTGTAGAAGCTGTTGCCGCCGTCGATGATGATGTCGCCGGGTTCGGCCGCTGCCATCAGCGCCTCGACCGTGCTCTCGGTCGGCTCGCCGGCGGGGAGCATCACCCAGAAGATGCGCGGTGCGGCCATCTTGGCGACGACGTCCTCGAGCGAGGTGGCGGGCGTCGCGCCGTCCTTGGCCATCGCGTCGACCGCGTCGGTGCTGCGGTCGAACGCCACGATTTCGTGGCCGTGCTCCATCAGCCGGCGCCCGATCCCCGCACCCATGCGGCCGAGGCCGATCATTGCAAGACGCATCCGCTGTATTCCTTCCGTTATCTTCAGAGGGCCGCAAGAACGGCCGATACCAGAGCCTGTAGCCCGCTGCCGCCGCGTTTCAAATGCACGCGCAGCACACGCCGACCGCGCTCGGCGAGCACGTCGGTGTCGCCACGTGCCTGGGCGCGCTGGACGGTGCCGAAGCTGGCCTTGCGGCCGGGGACGGCGAGGTCGGGTTCGGGATCGCGGGTGATCGTCAGGAACACGCCGCCGTCGGGGCCGCCCTTGTACGCCTGCCCGGTCGAGTGGAGAAAGCGCGGGCCGAAGCCGGCGACGGTCGCCACGCGCTTCGCATCGCGCACCGCGACCCGCATCGTGGTCAGCGCTTCGGTGTCGGCGTCGTTGCGTTCGACATAGGCGAGGAAGCCGGCATAATCGCCCGAAACCAGCGCCGCGAAATGGTCGGCGAGCAGGCTCGCGGGACTACCGGACAGCGATTGGCCCTTGCTTGCATAGAGCGCCAAAACCGCATTCTCCGCGATCGGCTGCTCGGGATCGAGCGTACCCGAGGCTTCATAGGCGTCGACCAGCGTGCGCGTCGCGACCTTGGCATCCTCGACATCGGGCTGGTCGAACGGATCGATGCCGATCACCGCGCCGGCGATCGCGGTCGCGACTTCCCAGCGGAAGAATTCCTGCCCGATCAGCCGCGGGGTATCGAGCGTGATGCGCACCACCGGATGGCCCGCGGCGGCGAGGGCATCGAGCTTTGCGGTATCGGCGCTGCCCCCGGCGCCGGCCAGCGCGAACTGCACGAACACGCGGTCGTTGCCATAGGCCTCGGGCGCGCCGAGCGGCTCGAGGTCGACGGGGACGATGCCCTTGCCCTGCTTGCCGGTGGATTCGGCCAGCAGCTGTTCCAGCCAGGCGCCGAGCGGAGCCAGCGGCGGTTCGGCGAGGATGGTCAGCTTGTCGCGGCCGGCCTTGGCAGCCTCGCCCAGCAGCACGCCGAGGCGTACACCGGGGTTGGCAGCCGGCGGCACGTCGGCGCCGCAGGAATAGACCATCGGCTGGGTGGCCTCGAAGAAGCCGGGCACGTCGAGACCCATCGCGGCAGCGGGGACCATGCCGAACACCGACAGCACCGAATAGCGGCCGCCGATCGCGGGATCCCCGGGGAAGGTGGCGCGGAAGTCGTCGTCGCGCGCCGTCGTTTCCAGCTTCGAGCCGGGATCGGTCACCGCGACGAAATGCGCACCCTTGCGGCCGCTCGCCTCGAAGAAATAGGCGCGCAGCAGCTCGGGCTCCAGCGTCGAGCCGGACTTGGAGGAGACGATGAACAGCGTCTCGGCCGGATCGATCTGCGCCTGCACGGCGGCGATCTGGCCCGGATCGGTGGTGTCGAGCACATGCAGCTTCGGGCTGCCCGAGGCATTGCCGAGAATCTGCGCCAGCACCTCTGGCCCGAGGCTCGATCCCCCCATGCCGAGCAGCACGACGTCGCGGAACTGCTTGGCCTGCTCGGCGAGCTGCTTGAGCGCGGCCATGTCGACCTGCTCGCCGCGCGCGGCCGGCAACCAGCCGAGCCACTTGGCTTCGTCGCCGCCGGTCCACAGCGTCGCGTCGCCCGCCCAGAGCCGGCGCGACCAGGCATCGGCGCGGGCGGTCGCCAGGCGATCCTCCACGGCCTTTTCCAGCGCTTCGGGCAGCTGCGCCGCGAAGCCGTTCAGCCGCTTGCCGAGATGCGCAGTGCGCTTGGCGGCGACGGCACCGAGCAGCGCATCGGCGGCGTCGCCGAACTGCTGCACGCCGTCGAGCACCAGTGCACGGGTGATCTCGTCGAGGCCGAGGCCCAGCCGATCGGCTTCCGCCAGCACCTGGCGGGCTTCGTCCAGGCCGTCGGTCAGCGTCTCGGCGACGGTGCCATGGTCGCGAAAGGCGTCCATCGTCTTGGGCGGCATGGTGTTGACCGTGTCGGGACCGATCAGCGTGTCGATGTACAGCGTGTCCGGATAGGCGGGGTCCTTCACGCCGGTGGAGGCCCAGAGCAGCCGCTGCGGCATCGCGCCCTTGGCGGCGAGCGCCTGCCAGCGCGGGCTGGCGATCATCTCCAGATACCAGGCATAGGCGCGCTTGGCATTGGCGATGGCGACCTTGCCGCGCAGCGCCTTCAGCGCCTCGCTCTCGGGATCGCCCTCGGCCACCCGCGCGTCGATCTTCTTGTCGATCTGGATATCGATCCGGCTGACAAAGAAACTGGCAACGCTCGCAATCCGGTCGATCGCCTCGCCGCGCGCGACGCGTGCTTCCAGACCCGCGAGATAGGCCTCGGCCACCGCCTGATAGCTCTCCTGCGAGAACAGCAGCGTGACGTTGATGTTGATCCCGTCCTCGATCAGCTGGCGGATCGCGGGGGCACCGGCTTCGGTGCCGGGGACCTTCACCATCAGATTGGGCTCGTCGACATGCTTCCAGAGGCGCCGGGCCTCCTCGATCGTCGTCTCGGTGCCGTTGGCGAGATAGGGCGAGACTTCGAGGCTGACATAGCCGTCGCGGCCGCCCAGCCGGTCGTAGACCGGGCGCAGATCGGCGGCGGCCGCCTTGATGTCGGCGATCGCTTGGCTCTCGTACACATCGGCCACGCTGGCGTCGCCGGTGCCGAGGAAGCGATGGAAGCCTTCGTCATAGGCTTCGCCGTGCCCCATCGCTTTTTCGAAGATCGACGGGTTGGAGGTGACGCCGGTCAGGCCGTCCTGCTCGATCAGCTTGCGCAGGCCCCCCTCGCGCAGGAAGCTACGGTCGACGAAATCGAGCCACGCGGCCTGGCCGGCTGCATGGAGCTGCTTCAGCTTGCTGTCCGCGCTCATTTGGCCTGCTCCAGTACGTCGCGCGCGACCTTCACCACATTGTCGACGGTGAAGCCGTATTTCTCTTGCAGCTTGGCGAGCGGGGCAGAGGCGCCGAAGGTCGACATGGTGACGGTGGCACCATTGCTGGTGACGTAGCGGTCCCAGCCCATCGAACCGGCCTGCTCGACTGCCACGCGCGCCATCACGTCGGGTGGCAGCACGGACTCGCGATAGGCGCGGTCCTGCTTCTCGAAGAGATACCAGCTGGGCAGCGAAACGACGCGCGAGCGCACGCCCTCGGCGGTCAGCCGCTCATGCGCCTCGACCACCATCGGTAGCTCGGAGCCGGTGCCGATCAGGATCACCTCCGGCGCGCCGCCCTCGGCATCGGCAAGCACATAGCCGCCGCGCGCGACACCGTCGGCCGAGGCATATTTGCTGCGGTCGAGCGTCGGGATCGCTTGGCGCGAGAGGATCAGGGCGGTGGGTTCGTGGCTGTGTTCGAGCGCGACCTTCCAGGCGACGGCAACTTCGTTCGCATCGCCCGGGCGGATCGTGTCTAGGCCGGGAATCGCGCGCAGCGTGGCGAGATGCTCGATCGGCTGGTGGGTCGGTCCGTCCTCGCCGACGCCGATGGAATCGTGGGTGAACACGAAGACCACCGGCAGTTCCATGATCGCCGCGAGGCGGATCGGCGCGCGCATGTAATCGGCGAAGACCAGGAAGGTCGCGGTGTAGGGGCGCAGATAGCTCAGCGCCATGCCGTTGGCGATCGAGCCCATCGCATGTTCGCGCACGCCGAAATGCAGGTTCTTGCCGCCATAATTATTGGCTTCGAACGAGTCCGCGCCCTTGATATCGGTCTTGGTCGAGGGCGAGAGGTCGGCGGCGCCGCCGAGCAGGGCAGGGAGGTGCGGGGCGACCGCGTTGATTACCTTGCCGCTGCTGTCGCGCGAGGCGAGGCCTTTGGCATCGGCATCGAAGCTGGGGAGCGCATCTTGCCAGCCGGTGTGGAGCTTGCCGCGGCGAAGCTCGTCGATCTCGGCGGCTTCCTGGGGGTAGGCTTCGCGGTAGCGGGCGAACAGCTGCTCCCATGCCTCGCGCGCCGGCTTGCCACGATCCGCGACCGCCGCGCCGAAGCGCTCGGCCACGCCATCGGGCACCAGGAACTGTGCTTCCTCGGGCCAGCCATAGGCCTTCTTGGTCGCGCGGACATTGTCCTCGCCCAGCGCCTCGCCATGCGCCTTCTCGCTGCCGGCACGGGGCGAGCCCCAGCCGATCACCGAATGAACGATGATGAAGGTCGGCGCATCGCTGGTGGCGCGGAAGGTGGCGATCGCCTCGGCGATTGCTGCAGTGTCATTGGCGTCGTCGACATGCAGCACGTTCCAGCCATAGGCTTGGAAGCGCTGGCCCACATCCTCGTCGAAGGCGAGATCGGTGCTGCCCTCGATCGAGATATGGTTGCTGTCGTAGATCCAGCAGAGGTTGGAGAGCTTGAGGTGCCCGGCGATCGAGGCGGCCTCACCCGAGACACCCTCCATCATGTCGCCGTCGCCGCACAGGACATAGACGTCATGGTCGAACAGGTCGAAGCCGTCACGGTTGTAGCGGGCGGCAAGCGCCCGCTCGGCGATCGCCATGCCGACCGAATTGCCGCAGCCCTGGCCGAGCGGACCGGTGGTGGTCTCTACGCCGGTGGTCATCCGATATTCGGGATGGCCGGGCGTCTTGGAGGAAAGCTGGCGGAACTGCTTGATATCGTCGAGGCTCACCGCGGGTTTGCCGGTCGGCTGGCCATCGGCATCGATCTCGCGCACGCCGGCGAGGTGCAGCACCGAATAGAGCAGCATCGAGGCATGGCCGACCGACAGGACGAAACGGTCGCGGTTCGGCCAGTCGGGCGCGGCGGGATCGTAGCGGAGGAACTGGCTCCACAGCGTGTGTACCACCGGCGCCAGCGCCATCGGCGTGCCGGGGTGGCCGCTATTGGCCTTCTGCACCGCGTCCATGCTGAGCGTGCGGATGGTGTCGATCGCGAGGCGATCGGGCGAGCCGTCTTCGTGGGTGTTCTGGTCGAGGTCGGACATGGATCAGGCAACTCCGTTCGTTGCGGTGCAACGGGTGGGTTCGCAAATGGCTGCAATCTTATTCATCTATCGGCCGCTCCTGGCGGCTCACTCCGTCGCTCGCGGCGACGTAGAGCGCGTCGATCTCGGTGAGGAACAGGCCGTGGCCGAGCGCGCCGGGGATCACCGAGAGAGCGCGGGCAAGCACCGCTGGATCGGCGAGATCGGGGAAGCGCGCGTCGAGGATATGGTGGCCCCAGTCGGTCACCCACGGGCCTCCGTCGCGGAGGCGCAGCTCTGCCGTGCCGCCGAGGCGCACTATCTCCGCGGCGACGAGCCCCCGCGCGGCCGGGAGAATCTCGACCGGCACCGCGCGGCCGCCCAGCCGTTCGACCCGCTTCGAGTCATCGGCAATGGCGATGTTGCGACGGGCGAGCGTGGCGACGATCTTCTCGAGCAGCATCGCCCCGCCGCCGCCCTTGATCGCGCGGAGCCGGGGGTCGATTTCGTCGACGCCGTCGATGCAGAGGTCGATCGCCGTCAGCTCGTCCGGCGCCACCAGGCGGATGCCGGCGGCCCGGGCTGCGGCTTCGGTGACGCGCGAGGTCGCGACGGCGGTGATGTCGAGGCCGGCCGCCACGCGTGGGGCCAGCAGTTGCACGACATGCGCCGCGGTGCTGCCGGTGCCGA
This sequence comes from Sphingomonas sp. 22176, assembly GCF_052045505.1. Classification (NCBI taxonomy): domain Bacteria; kingdom Pseudomonadati; phylum Pseudomonadota; class Alphaproteobacteria; order Sphingomonadales; family Sphingomonadaceae; genus Sphingomonas; species Sphingomonas sp. 22176. The sequence continues at coordinate 115,569 of NZ_JBQEPL010000007.1, forward strand.
GGCCGACGACCATGCCGTCCTGCACTTCTTCTACCGCAGCGGCGGCAGCGGCGCGCTTCAGGCGCTCGGCATCGGCGGGGGAGACCATGACAGCCGAACGGTACAGCGCCGCGGGCGTTCCGGCTGCTATACACGCGTCTAGGCATATCACGTGGAGGGTGGTCATCCGCGTCCGCCGCGATATGGTAGCGCTACCGAAGGTCGGCGCCGGCTGCCCATCGGCCGGAAAGTCGATGCCGCCGAAGCGGATACGAGGGGATGCTATGAAGATTTCGACGATGGCCGCGGCCGCGGTGCTGCTAGGCGCGAGCGCTGCGCCCGCGCTCGCCCAGGCGCCCGCCCGGTTCAGCGACTTCCGCTATGCGGGGCATGCGATGGAATCGGCCAAGCCCGGCCCCGGCGAATATCGCAACCCGATCCTCTCGGGCTATTACCCGGACCCCTCGGTCACGCGCGTCGGCGAGGACTATTATCTCGTCCTCTCGTCCTTCGCCCATTATCCGGGGCTGCCGATCTTCCATTCGAAGGACCTGGTCCACTGGACCCAGATCGCCAACGCGATCGACCGGCCGGGCCAGCTCGATTTCACCGGCATGCGCACCTCGCAGGCGGTGTTCGCGCCGGACATTTCGTACCACGCCGGCACCTATTACATCGTCAACACCTGTGTGAGCTGCAAAGGCAATTTGGTGATCACCGCCAAGGACCCGCGCGGGCCGTGGTCCGATCCGATCTGGCTGCCGTTCGAGGGCATCGATCCCTCGATCACCTGGGAAGGCGACAAGGCCTATATCGTCAACAACCGCGCCCCCGACGAAACGCCCCGCTACGAGGGTCACCGCGCGATCTGGATACAGGAATATGACTGGCGCGCGGGCAAGATGGTCGGCCCCAGCACCCAGCTGATCAACGGCGGCGTCGACATCACCAAGAAGCCGGTGTGGATCGAGGGGCCGCACGTGTTCAAGAAGGACGGCTGGTATTATCTCACCGCTGCCGAGGGCGGGACCAGCGTCAACCATTCGCAGGTGGTGTTCCGCTCGAAGGAGCTGCTCGGGCCCTATGTGCCGTTCGCGGGCAATCCGATCCTTACCCAGCGCGACCTCGATCCCAACCGCCCGAACCCGGTCACCTCCACCGGCCACGCCACGCTGGTGCAGACCCAGAAAGGCGACTGGTGGGCGACCTTCCTCGGCGTGCGCCCCTATGCCGACGATTTCTACAATACCGGCCGCGAGACCTTTCTGCTGCCGGTCACCTGGACTGACGGCTGGCCGATGATCCTGGCACACGGCAAGCCGGTGCCGATGGTAGTGAAGGCACCCAATCTGCCCGCTCAGCCCGCGCCTGCGCTGCCGACCAGCGGCGACTTCAGCTATGTCGACCGCTTCGCCGGCAACACGCTGTCGATGCAGTGGGTGGGCATCCGCACCCCCAAGGCGCCCTTCCACAAGGTCGAGCGCGGCGAACTGGTGATCACCAAGCCCGCGCCGCTCGGCGATCTCGACCAGGTGCCAGGCTTCGTCGGCCGCCGCCAGCAGCATGCCAACGCCACCGTCAGCGTGACGGTGCGCTATGCCCCCGCCAAGCCCGACGCGCGCGCCGGGCTCGCGGCGGTGCAGAGCGACCTCCACTACGCATTCTACGGCCTCACCAATATCGGCGGCACGCGGACGCTGGCGCTCTACACCCGCGCCAAGGGCGATGAGCAGCTGGTCGCTTCGACCCCGCTGCCGGGCACCGCGCCGGTGACGCTGACGCTGCGGATCACCGGCGGCACCATGGCGTTCGACTATGTCAGTGGGACGAGGAAGGGCACGCTCAAGCGGGATCTCGACGCGCGCTTCCTCAGCACCCACGAGGCCAGCGGGTTCGTCGGCACGATCATCGGGCCGATGGCACAGTGATGCGGCGCCTCCTCCTCGCGACCGTCGCCGCGGCACTGCTGCCGGCGACCGTATCCGCCCAGGTGTGGCGCTCGGACCAGGGCGACGGGACCTATCGCAACCCGCCGCTCAACGCCGACTATCCCGATCCGGACATCATCCGGGTGGGCAAGGACTTCTATTTTGCCAGCACCACCTTCGCCAATGTGCCCGGCCTCACCATCCTCCACTCGCGCGACCTGGTGAACTGGGACATTCTCAGCCATGTCATCCCGCGGCTCAACGGCGCGGCCGAGTTCGATCTGAAGGACGGCGGGTCCTATCGCGCCGGCGTCTATGCGCCGAGCCTGCGCTACCATGCCGGGATCTACTATCTAGCGGTCACGCCGATCCGCCAGAACACCCGCATCTACCGCGCGCGGGATCCGCGCGGCCCCTGGACCTATGCCACGCTCGATCGCGCGGCCTTCGATCCGGCGCTGTTCTTCGATGACGACGGACAGGTCTATCTCGCCACCTCGACCGGCACCAACGGCACGATCACGCTCCACACGCTCGACAAGGCCGCGTCGAAGATCACCGCCAGCCGGGTGATCTACTACAACAAGGGCGCGGAAGGGTCGAAGCTGCTGAAGCGCAACGGCTGGTATTATCTGTTCAATTCGATCCCCAACAAGCTGGCGCTCACCGTCTCGCGGGCGCGGAAGCTCGACGGGCCGTGGGAAACCAGGCCGCAGATCGACGACACCACGGGCGGCCACCAGGGCGCGCTGGTCGATCTGGCGGACGGCCGGGACGTCGGCTTCGTCATGCGCGATTCCGGCCCGATCGGCCGGGTGACCAATATCAGCCCGGTCTTCTGGCAGGACGGCTGGCCGGTCTGGGGCACGCCCGAGCAGTCCGGGCGGGTGCCCGATCGCGCGCGCAAGCCGATCCCGGGTGGCCGTTTCCTGGAGCCGCCGACGTCGGACGAGTTCACCGCCGCGACGCTCGGCCGCCAATGGCAGTGGAACCACAATCCGCTCGACCCCTATTGGTCGCTCACCGCCCGGCGCGGCTGGCTGCGGCTGCGCGCGGTGCAGGCGGACCAGCTCTGGTGGGCGCGCAACACGCTGGTCCAGAAGGGGCAAGCGCCGCGCTCACGCGGGGAGGTCGTGGTCGACCCCGCCGGCATCCGGTCCGGCGACGTTTGCGGCTTCGGCACCTTCGGCAAGTATAGCGCGGCGATCGCCGTGGTCGGCCAGCCCGACGGCGGTCGCGCGCTGTCGATGCGGGTGACCGAGTCGACCACCGCCGGGCCCAAGACCGAGATCCGCGTCGCCGCGATCCCGACCAAGGCACCGCGGCTGTGGCTGCGCACCGAGATGGACTTCACCGCGGCAACCGCATTGCTGTCATACAGCGAGGACGGCCGACGCTTCACCCCGCTCGGCGGCACCGTGCCTTTGGTCTATGACTGGCGGACGGGCACCTTCCAGGGCGTGCAGTTCGCGCTGTCCTGCTTCAACCCGGGTGCGGCAGGCGGAGCGCTCGACGTGGATCGGTTCACGCTCTCGCGCTTCTGATCTGTCACCGCGGTACCAGCCGGACCTCGGTCGGCCCGGCGCCGAGCGGTAGTGCGGTGGCGCCCCGCTCCGGCGTGCCGCCTTCGACGCGGTAGCCGCGGCCGGCAATGGTCTTCTCCAGCCGGACCAGTGCATCGGGCGTCATCGCGCGGCGCGGGTCGAGGGTGAGCGTCACCACGCCGGTCGCGGGCACGTAGCGCGCCTGGGCGATCTTGCCCGCCTCCAGCGTGATCCACAGGCCGGCGGGGGCGACGAACAGCCGGCTGCGCGCGCCGTCCTTGGGCGCGATCGTCACCGCATCGGCGGCGACGCGGACATTGCCGCCATAGCCGAGCCAGCCGAACACCGGGTCCTTCACCAGATAGGTGGCCGCACCATAGGCATGGGCGAAATAGCCCGAGCCATAGTCGCCGGTGTACGGGTCCCAGGCCATCCGGTCCGGCCAGCTGTGGAACGCCGCCGAGCCGAAGCCGTCGCGATCGATATTGGTGATGCCGCCCATCAGCCCGCCGTAAGCGACGCGCAGCAGATGCAGGTCGGCAGGGTTGGCGCGGAACGCCTCGAACAGCGGCAGCGCGTTGTTGGTCGAGCCATAATGGTGGATCTGGCGCTCGATCCGCGGGTATTTGCCGCCGTAGAGGAAGTCCCAATAGCGCCGCGCATTGCCGTTATAGCCCCAGTGCGGGATCAGCGGATCATAGCCGAGGATCACCTCCACCGTCTCGTCCGCCTGTTTCGGGTGGCCGAAATAGCGCATCCACGAGTACACCTCGGGCTGGCCGGTCGAATCCCAGGCCATCTCGCTGCCGAACGGATAGGCGAGGCTCGCCCAGTGATCGGCGCGGCTCTTCATCAGCGCCTCGATCTGCGCAGCGCCGTCGGCGATCCCCTCGCGCTTGAGATCCTCCAGAATGTCGACGAAGACCTCACCTTCCATCTGGCCGAACTGGGTATAGTAGGGCGCATCGCGCATCATCGCGACGATCGTCATCCGGGCATGGTCGAGATACCAGCGCCAGTCGTGATGGGTGACCAGCCCGGGATGGTTACGCGCCAGCCGATAGAGCGTCCAATAGCCGAGCGCGACGTGCGGGTAGTTGAACGAGCGGCCGAGATCGTCCGCGTCCTTCTTCGACCAGCTGGTCCAGGTCTTCCAGTTGTCGGCCGGGTCGTAATAGCCGGGGAAGGCGGCGGGGTCGTAGTAGAACAGGCTCTTCTTGACCGCGCCGATATGCTCGCCGTGCGCGACCTGCAGCTTGCCGAAGATCGTCTTGTCGACCAGCGTCTCCAGCTTCTCGACCTCGGCCGCGTCGGGATTGTCGAGCTGTTTCATGATCGCCGCGATCCAGCCGCCGGCACCGCCCTCGTCGCTCATCCCCGCGATCCACACGCGCGGTTCCTGGGTGAGGATCTTGCCGGCCTCGCGGTCATAGCTGAGGATCGCGGGCGCGCGGCCGAACGAATCCTTGGCATCGTCATACCATTGCTGCGTCGTCGCGAAGCGGCCGAGATCGGCCATGGTCTGTTCGAGCGGCTTGGTGACGAAATACTGGACCGTCTGCACGCTGCCATCGGCATAGGTGATGGTGACGCGCGCCCGGCCCCAGCCGGTGCCCCGCACCGCATAGCGCCGCCAGCCGTTGACCACGCCCGCCGCGGTCACCGTCATCGCCCCGGCGGGGGAGACCTCCAGCTTGGCGACCGGCTGGCCATATTTCAGGAAGAGCGATGCCTCGAGATCGTTCGGAACGACATAGCCGGGCACGCCCAGCGCCACCGGCCGACCCTGAGCGACGAGGGCGGACTGGATGCCGCGGATCGACGGCGCCTGCACCAGCCGCACGCCCACGTCGCGCGCGGCGCCGGGCGCGAGGATGAAGCTGGTTGGCGGGTTCCACTGCTCGCCGGCCGTGCGCCATTCCTGCTCGACAAACCCCTTGGAGGCGACCGTCCAGTCGTAAAAGCCTTCGGAGACTTGGCTGCGCGGGCTCTTGTCGGTGAAGATCGCGCCGGGCTCGCTCGGGTTCTTGAGCGGGGCGTAATTCTCCAGCGGGGTGCGGCCGTCGGGCAGCACCAGCAGCGCGGGGCCCTTGCCGTTCAGCCTGGTGACCTGGAGATAGCCGGCGTCGCGGCCGATATAGGGATCGACGAAGCTCGCCTGGGCGTGCGCGGTCTCCAGCGTCCGGTCGCGGATGATGTTGTCGAACACCATCGGCACGCCGAGCCCGCCGATCTCGACCGGCGCGCTGGACGTGTTGACGATGCGGAAGCGCAGCACCGGTACGCCCGCGGCATCCACCCAGCGCCGCTCGATGCGGAGCGGGATGCCGTCCCCCATGCTCGCGGTGATGTCCGCCGCGGCGAACACGCCGGGGGCGAGGGGGAGGGGTCGGATCGGCTTGCGGACGCGCGACGAGGCGAAGTCCTGCCATGCCCCGCCCGCCGTGCGCAGGCGCAGGTTGAGGTCGCCGATATGGTTGAAGCCGTCGCCCTGGCGTTCTGCCTCGCGGCCGCCGGGCACGAAGTCGAACGCGGGCTCCGCAGCCGGCGACAGCCGGGCCAGGGTGCCGGTGTCGCTGCGCAGTTCGAGCAGGAACGCGCCCACCCGAACCGGCGTGGTGCGGATCGGCGGATAGACCGGCTTCGTCGCCGCCTTTTCCTGCGCAAGCAGCGGGGGGGCGAAGGGCAGGCTGCTCACCCCGGCGAGCGCGGCGGCGGCGAAGAACAGGCGGGGGGCACGCATCGGGGACCTCATTTCTCGGGACGCAGCAGCGGCAGCTGTTCGCGCCAGGCAGGCGTGTCGAAGCCGATATCGGCGGGCGGCGCCTCGCCGAGCAGGTTGCGGACAAAATAGTCGCGGAACTTGCGCCAGAAGAAGGGCTGGTAGACCGCATGGGTGGTGTTGGGCAGCACCACCATGTCGACGTCGCGGCCCGCCCAGATCAGCGCGGTGGCGAGCTGGAAGCTCTCGGTCACCGGCACATTGTCGTCGATATCACCGTGGATCAGCAGCAGGTGGCTGCCGAGATTGGGGGCGGCGACCATGTTCGAGTTGCGCGCCCAGTCATTGGGGCTGGCCGCGCCCATGGTGGTCTCGGGCCACCAGGCCTTGTCGAGCCGCAGGTCGTGGTTGCCCGAGGAGGCGACGCCGACCTTGAAGAAGCCGGGGCGGCGGATGACGAAGCGCGCAGCGTCATAGCCCCCGGCTGACCCACCGAACACGCCGACGCGCGACAGGTCGAATTCGGGATAGCGCTCGGCCATCTGGCGGATCAGCGCGATATGATCGTCGAGCCCAACCTCGCCCAGATTCTGATAGGCATGCATGCGGAAGGCGCGCCCGCGCCGGGAGGTGCCGCGCCCGTCGATCATCACCACGATCGCGCCGAGCTGCGCGACGCTCGAGCCCGCCGCGCCCACGGTCGCCGTCCAGCTGACCGGCACCTGGCTGGTCGTCGGGCCGGTATAGACATTGTCGATCACCGGATAGCGGCGGTTCGGGTCGAAGCGCAGGGGGCGGTAGATCATCCCGTAGATCGGCGTCTTGCCGTCCGCCGCGACCCCCTGGAACGGCTCGGGCATGCGATAGCCGCTGGCGAGCAGCGCCGCGGGATCGGCATGGCCGAGCTCGGCGAGGATGCGGCCATCGGTCGCGCTGCGCAACACGGTGCGGCTCGGCTGGGTGGGCGTCGACAGCACGTCGAGGAAAGTCTTGCCGTCGGGGGCGACCTGCACGTCGTGCTGCACCGGCTCGGGGGTGAGCAGCAGCGGCTGTTCGCCGTGGGTGCCGACCCGGTAGAGCGCGGTGTAATAGGGATTGCGGTCGTGCTCGCGGCCGACTCCTTTCACCAGGATGGCGCCCGTCGCGGCATCGACATGGTCGACGCCGATCACTTCCCAGTCGCCGCGGGTGAGCGGGATGCCGCCCTCGGGCGCGTCGGGACGCACCAGATAGAGCTGCGCCCAGCCGCTGCGTTCGGAGACGACCAGTTCGCCGCCCAGCTCGGGCGCCGGCTGGAGCGAACTCGACACCACCGAGACGCTGGGCGTCAGCGCCTCGCGCGCCACCACCGTCGCCGCGCCGGTCTCCGGAGCGGCCTTGTAGACGACGAGCTGCTTGTAGCCGCGCTCGGTCCATTGCGCGCGGACCTGGCCGTTCACCCAGGCCATGTCCGGATCATAGGGATAGAGCAGCGACTCGCTCGGGATGGCGAGGGGCACCAGCCGCGCCTTGCGATGCCGCACCGCCTGCTCGACGTCGATCACCAGCCGGGTCGCCTGGGGCAGTTTCTCGGCGCCGGCGAGCGGATAGATGTAGCGGAAGGTACGCGGGTAGATCGTCCCCGGTGGCGTCGCCTGGACGATCCCAAGCCGGATCACGTCGCGCGTGTCCAGCCGCCAGGTGAGGATGCGCTTGCTGTCCGGCGACCAGCGGACCGAGACCGGCATGGTCGGATCCTCGGTGCCCTGGGCGAGGATGTCGGCGAGCACCGGGATGCCGCGGCCATAGGGCTGGTCGCGCGTGCCGTCTTCGGTCAGCGCGACTTCGCGGCCGCTCGCCACTTCCACGGCATAGAGGTTGAAGTTGCGCGAGACGATGCGGAAGCGGCCGTCGGGCGAGAGCGCCTCCTCGCCGTCGGCCGCGCCCTTCGCCGCAGGGGTGAGCGTGCCGGCGCCGGCCCAGGTCCAGCGCTTGCCGAACGCACTGAATTGCAACGCGCCGCCCTCGATCTTCGCGTCCTCTATCGGCAGCGCGGCAGGCTTGATCGGCTTGTCGACTGCCTTGGCGAGCGCGCCCGCGATGGCCGCTTCCGGGGCGATAGGGCGCGACTGGCCGGTGGCGAGGTCGTAATAGGCGACGATCCGCTCGCCCTCGGGACCATGGCGATAGACGATCCCGGCGCTGTCGGTGGTGAAGTCCGCGCGCAGGCTGCGATCGACGATCAGCTTGGCGAGCCCGTCGCCCAGATAGCGATCCGCGGCGGCATAGCGGGCTTCGATCGGCGCGTCCGTCTGCGCCGCTGCCAGGGAAGGCGCGAGCAGCGCCCATGCCGCCAAAGCGCCGTTCCTTCCGAGCCGAGCTGGTAGAAGCATTCGGTATTCCCCCTTGCGCCTGGGTAGACCATGGAGAACGCAGCAGGTCAATAATGTTATACCGTATATGATGCCATGCGGCTAAGCGCTTGACCTGAGAATAGTCCCTCCGTAGATCGTATACGATTGATGAGGGGAAGAGCGATGCGGCGTACGCGACGGGAAATGCTGGGAAGCGCCGGAGGCGCCTTGCTCGTGGCAGGCGCGGGCGTCGCCCCCTCTTTCGCGCGGGCTGCGGACGCCGCGGCGTTCCCGCCGAAGCTGGCCCCACTGCCGCTCACCGCGCTCAAGCTCGCGCCGTCGGACTATGCCACGGCGGTGCAGGTCAACCAGCTTTATCTGCTCCGGCTCGATCCCGATCGCCTGCTCCATAATTTCCGTCTCTATGCCGGGCTGGAACCCAAGGGCGCGATCTATGGCGGGTGGGAAAGCGATACGATCGCCGGCCATACGCTCGGTCATTATCTCTCGGCGCTGGTGCTCAGCTGGCAGCAGACCGGCGACGGCGAGCTCCGCCGCCGCGCCGACTATATCGTGGCCGAACTGGCCGAGGCACAGGCCAAGCGCGGTACCGGCTATGTCGGCGCCCTCGGCCGCAAGCGCGACGGCAAGATCACCGACGGCGAGGTGATCTTCCAGGAGATCATGCGCGGCGAGATCAAGTCAGGCGGGTTCGATCTCAACGGCTCCTGGTCGCCGCTCTACACGGTGCACAAGCTGTTCGCCGGGCTGCTCGACGTGCATGCCGGCTGGAACAATGCCCAGGCGCTGCAGGTCACGCTCGGGCTGGCCGGCTATTTCGAGCGGGTGTTCGCCGCACTCAATGATGCGCAGATGCAGCAGATGCTCGGCTGCGAATATGGCGGGCTCAACGAGAGCTTCGCCGAACTCTATGCCCGCACCCGCGACGCGCGCTGGATGGTGGTGGCCAAGCGGCTCTACGACGACCGCGTGCTCGATCCGCTCAAGGCCGGCGAGGACAAGCTCGCCAATTTCCACGCCAACACCCAGGTGCCCAAACTGATCGGGCTGGCGCGCATCCACGAGCTTACCGGCGATGCCGGCGACGCCAAGGCCGCGCGCTTCTTCTGGGAGCGGGTGACCCAGCATCACAGCTACGTCATCGGCGGCAATGCAGACCGCGAATATTTCGCCGCACCCGACAGCATCGCCCAGCACATCACCGAGCAGACCTGCGAGCATTGCAACACCTACAACATGCTCAAGCTGACCAGCCATCTCTATAGCTGGCAGCCCGACGGCGCGCTGTTCGATTTCTACGAGCGGGCGCACCTCAACCATGTGATGGCGCAGCAGGACCCGAAGACCGGCGGCTTCACCTACATGACGCCGCTGATGAGCGGCACCAAGCGCGAGTTCGCCGGCCCCGAGGCGGAGGAATTCTGGTGCTGCGTCGGCTCGGGGATGGAGAGCCACGCCAAGCATGGCGAGGCGGCGTTCTGGGAGGGCGAGGGCGCCTTCCTCGTCAATCTCTACATCCCCGCGACGATCGACTGGAAGGCGAAGGGCGCGCAGTTCGTGCTCGACACCGCCTATCCGTTCGCGGGCACCGCGACGCTGAAACTTTCGCGGCTGGCGCGGGCAGGCCGTTTCACTGTGGCGCTGCGCGTGCCGGGCTGGGCCGCGGGCAAGGCGATCGTGACGGTGAACGGCGCGCCGGCCGGTGCCCGGTTCGAACGCGGCTATGCGCTGGTGTCGCGCAGCTGGAAGGCGGGCGATGCGCTGGCGATCACCCTGCCGATGGACCTCCGCCTCGAAGCGACGCCCGGCGACGACAGCGTCGTGGCGGTGCTGCGCGGGCCGATGGTGCTGGCGGGCGACCTGGGCGCGGCGGAAACGCCGTGGACGGGGGCCGATCCCGCGCTGGTCGGGCAGGACCTGCTCGCCAGCTTCGCGCCGACCGCCGAACCGGCGATCTTCGAGACGCGCGGCGTGGTGCGCCCCGGCGACCTGCGCTTCGTGCCCTTCTACCGCCAATATGAGCGCCGCAGCGCGGTCTATTTCAAGCGCTTCAGCGAGGCGCAGTGGAAAGACGAGGAGGCCGCCTTCCTCGCCGAGCAGGCACGGCTGAAGGATGTCGCCGCCCGCTCGGTCGACGTGATGCATCTGGGCGAGATGCAGCCCGAGCGCGACCATGACCTGCGCACCGAGGGCGCCTCCTATCCGGTCGCCTATCGTGGGCGGCAGGGGCGCGATGCGCGGACCGGCAGCTGGTTCGACTTCACGATGAAGGTGAAGGACGGCCCGCTGCTGCTCCAGGCGACCTATTGGGGCGGCGAGCGCGACCGCGACTTCGACATCCTCGTCGACGGCCAGAAGATCGCGACCCAGCATCTTTCCGAGACGGCGCCGGGCAAGTTCTTCGACGTGACCTACAAACTCCCCGAGGCGCTGACCAAGGGGAAGAAGAGCGTCCGCGTCCGCTTCGTGCCGCACGATCGCAACACTGCCGGCCCGGTGTTCGGCGTCGTGCTGCTCACCGCCAAGCCGTGAGCGGCGTCGCGCTGACGCTGGACGAGGTGCGCGCGCTCGCCCGCCGGGTGCTGCGCGCGGCGGGGCTTGCCGAGGATCATGCCGATGCGGTCGCCGAGACGATGGTCGCGGGCGAGCGCGATGGTTGTGCCTCGCACGGCATCTACCGGCTGCTCGTCGCGGCCAACACCATCGCCAAGGGCAAGGTGGTGCGCGATGCGGTGCCGCTGCTGTCCGAGCCGGCACGGGCGCTCGCGCGCGTCGACGGCAAGGGCGGGTTCGCGCAGCTCGCTTTCGAGGTCGGCAAGCCCGCGCTGGTCGCCAAGGCCCGCGCCTGCGGCATCGCCGCGCTGGCGCTCAACAACGTCGTCCATTTCGCCGCGCTCTGGCCGGAGGTGGAGGCGCTGGCCGAGGAGGGACTGGTCGCGCTGGCCTTCACCCCCAGCCATGCCTGGGTCGCGCCCGCCGGGGGCACGCGGCCGGTGTTCGGTACCAATCCGATCGCCTTTGGTTGGCCGCGCCCAGCGCCGGCGCCGCCCTTCGTGTTCGACTTCGCCACCAGCATGGTCGCGCGCGGCGAGATCGAGCTGCACCGCCGCGCCGGGAAGGCCGTGCCCGAGGACTGGGGCATCGACGCCGAAGGCCGCCCGACCACCGATCCCGCCGCGATCCTCGACGGGGCGATGCGCACCTTTGGCGGCCACAAGGGATCGGCGCTCGCGACGATGGTCGAGCTGGTCGCCGGGCCGCTGATCGGCGACCTGACCAGCGCGGAATCGATCGCGGCAGACGGTGGGGCAGGGGCCTCGCCGCTAGGCGGCGAGCTGATCGTCGCGATCGATCCGGCGGGCTTTCTCGGCGATGCGGTGCTTGAGCATCTCGCCCGCGCCGAGACGATGTTCGACAGCATCGAGGCGCAGGGCGCGCGGTTGCCCTCGTCGCGCCGCTATGCCGCCCGTACCCGCAGCCTTGCCGAGGGGGTGCGCATCCCCGACAAGCTCTATGCCGACATTCTAGCGCTGGAAGCGAGCCTTACGCCATGAAGCCCATTCTTCTCCTCACCGCCGCCCTGCTCGCCACCGCCGCGGTGCCCGCGCCCAAGCCGGTCAGCCCCGATGCACGGCTCAAGGCGCTGATCGACAGTGAATACAAGTGGCGGGTCGAGCAAGAGGGCCCCGGCGAGGACAACCCCGCGGCCAAGGGCGGCCTGCCCGATGTCGGCTCGGCCGCACAGGCGGCGCGGCTGGCGCGCTGGACCGCGACCGCGCAGGCGCTCGCCGCGATCGATCCGGCGAAGCTCAGCGCGAAGGGGCGGATCGACTATCTGGTCTACAAGGGCCAGATCGACGCACTGCTCGCCGCCCAGCGCTTCCGCGACTATGAGAAGCCGCTCAACTCGGACAGCAGCTTCTGGAGCGACATCGCCGGATCGGCGCGCGACGCCTTCGTCCGCGAGGACCAGTACCGCGCGTACATCAAGACGCTGCGCGATATGCCGCGCTATTTCGACCAGAATATCGCGAACATGCGCGCTGGGCTCGCGCGCGGCTTCACGCCGCCCAAGGTGACGCTGACCGGCCGCGACATCGGCGTGGCGCAGGTGGTCGAGGCGCCGCTCGAGGAGAATCTTTTCTACACGCCGTTCAAGAAGTTTCCGGGCGCGATCCCCGCGGCCGTGCAGGCCGAACTGCGCCGCGAGGGCCAAGCCGCGATCCGCGAGGCGGTGGTGCCCGCGCACCAGAAGCTGCTGACGTTCCTGCGCACCGAATACATCCCCGGCGCCCGCACCGAGCTGGCGGCGACCACGCTGCCCGACGGCCAGGCCTATTACCGCTCGAAGATCCGCGAATATGTGACCCGCGACATGACCGCCGAGCAGGTCCATGCCGTCGGCGTGCGCGAAGTGGCGAAGATCCGCGCCGAGATGATGACGGTGAAGGCCGAGGCCAAGTTCGAGGGCGACCTGCCGGCCTTCCTCAACTTCCTGCGCACCGATCCGCAATTCTACGCCAAGACGCCGCGCGAGCTGCTCTACCACGCCGCCTGGGCGGCCAAGCAGTTCGACGGCAAGGCAGGGCAGTATTTCGGCCATCTGCCGCGCCGCCGCTTCGCGATCATTCCGGTGCCGGACGACCTCGCGCCCTTCTACACCGGCGGGCGCGGCGGCCCGGGCGTCTATCTGGTCAACACCTATGACCTCAAGTCGCGGCCCTTCTACCAGCTCACCGCGCTGACCCTGCACGAAAGCGCGCCGGGCCACGCCTTCCAGATGCCGCTCGCCAACGAGAACAAGGCGCTCCCGCCCTTCCGCCGCGACACCTATCTCTCGGCGTACGGCGAGGGCTGGGCGCTCTATTCGGAGAAGCTCGGCGTCGAGATGGGGATGTACGAGACGCCCTACGACCAGTTCGGCATGCTGAGCTACCAGATGTGGCGGGCGGCGCGGCTGGTGGTCGACACCGGCATCCATGCGATGGGCTGGACGCGCGAACAGGCCCAGGCCTTCCTGCGCGACAACACCGCGCTCAGCAACCACGAGATCGAAACCGAGGTGGATCGCTACATCGCCTGGCCGGGCCAGGCGCTGAGCTATTATATGGGCGAGCTGGCGTTCCTCGATGCCCGCGCCCGCGCCGAAAAGGCGCTCGGCCCGAAGTTCAACATCCGCGCCTGGCATGATGCGATGCTGCAGCTCGGCTCGGTGCCGCTGACCGTGATCGACCAGCGCACCGACCAGTTCATCCAGGAAGGCGGCAAGGGCCCCTATCCCGACGAGGAGCGATGATCAGGCCCCCCGGGTCTCAGGGCCTGAACAACGCCAGCGGCCCGCGCCCGGCGCTGCTCCAGGTCGACCAGTTGGGGAAGACATAGGGCATGTCGGCATCGGCGACGCCGTGCCAGCGGGCGATCGCGCCGAGATATTCCTCCTGCGCGAGGCCGGGCACGAAGCGACCTTCCTTGGTGATGTCGTCGGCGCCGCCCAGCACCGGATCGGGATAGCTGCCCAGCACCGCGCCGGGGGCGACGTCGCCGCCCATCACCAGATGGTTGCTGCCCCAGGCATGGTCGGTACCGCCCTGGCCGTTGCCGAGATAGGTGCGGCCGAAGTCGCTCATCGTGAAGCTGGTGACGTTGCCCGCCAGCCCGAGCGAGCCCATCGCCTTGTGGAAGCCGGCCATCGCCATGGCGAGGTCGCCGAGCAGATTGGCATGCAGCCCCACCGCCGTATTGCCGGTCTGCACCTGCCCGGCATGGGTGTCGAACCCGCCCTGGCTGACGAGGAAATTCTGCCGGGCGTGGCCGAGCGTACCGCGCGCCGCGATCATCCGCGCGACCACCATCAGCTGCCGCGCGAGATCGCTGGTCAGCGCCGCCCCGGTCGTCGGGTTGACGAAGAAGGCGTCGGTCGGCGCGGTGCCGACGAGGATGCCGTTGGCCGTCGCGGCCTGGTCGTAGTTGCGGGTCAGCGTCTGCGCCACGCCGTCGAGGACCGCGCTGCCGTCGCTATTGCTGCCGAGTGCGGTGATCGCGCTGTTCTTGGCGCTGCTGCCGGCGACGAAGCCGCTGCGGCCGGGGAGGCCGCCGGTACTCGGCAGGATCAGCGGGGTGGTCTGGCGGCCGAGCACCGCGACGGTCGAGCCCGCCACTGACATCACCGGCGGCAGCGAGCCTCCCGGCATCTTGTCGGCGATGCGGCCGAGAAAGCCGTCGCGGCTGGTCTCGCGGGCGCGCAGGCCCTGCCAATGATCCTGCTCGTCGGCATGGCTCATCAGATTGGCCGGGCGCAGATCGGTGCGCGACTGGTAGGTCGCCTTGGTCAGCGGCGCGAACAAGGTGCCGGCGTTGAGCACCAGCCCCAGCGAGCCTTCGTCCCACACCGGCCGCAGCGCCGCCATGGCGGGGTGGAGCGCATAGGCGCTGTTGGTCAGCGGAGTCAGCGCCGAACGCGCGATGCCGACGCTGCCGCGCGACGCCAGATAGGTGCTGTGCCGGGCATCGGTGGGAATCACCATGTTCCAGCCGTCATTGCCGCCGAACAGGAAGATGCCGACCATGGCGCGGTAGCTGCCGGTGGGCGCGGCGATGGCGGCGGTGCGGCCGAACTGGCCAAGGGCTGCGAGCGCGCCGGTGCCGGCAGTGAGGCGAACGAAATCGCGACGGGAAAGCGTCATGGGCAAATTCCTCAGCGATCGACCAGGAACATCGGGCTGGTCGCCGCGACATAGAGCATCATCTGTGCCCGCTTGCGGGCCTGCAGCTTGGGATCGGCATTGGTGATCGCCGTGCCTGCCGCCTTGAGTGCGTCGCGCTGGGTCTTGCTCAGCCCCTTGGCGAAGAGCAGCAGGTCGATGCGGTCGACCATCGCGTCGACATTGTCGCCGATCGCTTCCCAATCAGCCCAGACCGGCGCGGTGCCCGAGGTGCCCGGCAGCGTCGCCACCGCGGCATATTCGCTGCGGCCGGCGTCGCCGCTCACCGTCCAGTCATAGACCAGATTGTGCAGCCGCAGCTGGTTGGCGCTGGTCAGCAGCTTGGACGCCGGGCTGCGCAGCGTCGCGCTGCCGGGGAGCGGGAAGTCGTCCGGGTAGAAGTTGAACACCGAGGGCGCGCGCATCACCGGCTGGCCGAAGGTGCTGTCGCGGACCTGGAAGACATAGCCGTCGGTGGTGAAGCCGATCGCGCGGGCGAGGCTCGTCATCGCCAGCACCGGCTCCTTGAGCTTGCCCGGCGTGGAGAGCTGCGGGCCGCGCGCCTCGGCGTCCGTCAGAATCGCGCGGACCACCGCCTTGAGATCGCCGCGCACGCCGCTGCCATTGTTGGCGAACACCGCTGCGACCCGGCCGATATAGGCGGCCGAGGGGTTGGGCGTGACGAGATGGGTGATCAGGTGCCGCGCGACGAAGGGCGGCGTGGAGGCGTTGTTGAACGCCGCGTCCACCACCGCCGCCACGCTCGCCTGCTGCGCAGCACCCGCGGACACGACCGTGCCGAGGAAGCGCTTCTCGGCGCTGTCGTAGCGGGCCGGCGCCGGGATCATCGGCTGGGCATAGGCGACCGCCTGCCCGTCGTTCGCCGCGGCGCTGCCGACGCGGGCATAGGTCCAGCCGGTCAGCGCACGGGCGATGTCGCGAATATCGTCGGCGGTATAGTTGGGGATCGGGCCACCGCTCGCGTCGCGCTGAACGGTGCCGTCCATGCCGAGCTGGTCCGGGCCCATGGTGAACAGCTGGAGGAACTCGCGGGCGTAGTTCTCGGAAGGCGTGCCCTTGCGACTGTCCGCCATGTCGAGATAGTCGCCCATATAGGCGTTGAGCGTCACGGCCAGCAGCAGGTCGCGGTAATTGCCGAAGGCGCCCGTGAGGAACAGCTGGTTGAACGCGGCGATGCCCGCGGTCGAGCGCACGGCCGCCTCCGACGCGACGATCATCTGCGAGAGCGCGAATGCGACGCGCTGGCGCAGCTGATCGGGCGCGGTGATCGCATCGGCGTAGAAGCGCATTGCCACCGGCGTGCGGGTGAAGCGCTGGGTCGAGCAGGCGGTGTCGCCCGAGGCGCAGGAATCGGCGCGGACGTCGACGGCGAGATCGCTGTAGGTGCTCCCGGTCGCGGCGAACTGCTCGTCGAGCCAGCCATTGACGCCGAGCGTGCGGATGCGATCGACCAGCGCCGTCGTGGGGCCGAAGCTCGCCTGCTGGGCGAGACGCACGGAATCGTCGAGCGCTGTCGCCGCTACCGGGGCCGGCGCGGGGCTCGGCGGGGCAGCGACCAGGCCACCCGAAGAACCGCCGCCACCGCCGCCGCCGTCACAGGCGGCCAGCATGGCCATCGCCACGGCGGCCCCTGCCGCCAAGGCTCGTTTCGTTACGCTTGACACGCCCCCCGCTCCTTCGATCGCGCACTGGGAATGTCTTGGTTATTAAGAGGATAAGGTTAATTACCGGCTCGCGCTTATGGTTAAGCAGGGCTTACCGGCGGCAGGCGGCAACCATCGCCGCGGCACTGGTGGCGTCGAGCGCTTCGGGGTGACCGGCGCAGATTTGTGCCTCGCTATTCAGGGCGAGGCTGAAGGGCAGCCCAGCGCTTCGACGGGCGACTTCGGCCGCAAGGCGGCGCTGGATCGCGCGATCGGGCTGCCAGCGCTGCGCCAGCGGCACCCGCTCCAGCATTGCCCGCGTCGCGCGGCTGTCGTCGAAAGCTACCACCAGGATGCGATAGGGTTGCGCGCCACGGCCGATCGCCTCGAGTCGCGCCAGCTCGCCATGACAAGGCGCGCACCAGGAAGCGACGAACAGCAAAATGCTTTCGGGCGGTCCCATCGGTGCCGGCGCAGCACCGAACAAAAGGGACACGCACGCGATCCTGCCAAGTTGCTGGATCAATATACGCATCTTGCTCGACAATCCCGCCGCGTCATGATTTGAAGGCACTTCCTTTGGGGGAGGGGTAGCATAATGGCTTCGCTGATTCTCGCGCTTTTGCTCGCCGGTGGACAACAGGCCGCACCACCACCGTCGAGTACCGCGCCGACGCTGCAGCAACTGTTCGACGAGGCGACCAAGGCCGGCGCCGAAGGCCATTGCGCGGACGCGGTGAAGACGTTCGAGGCGATCGAGAAGAACGCCAAAGCAATGGCCAACCCCACCGTCCGCGCGGCGGTCGACGTCCGCAAGGGTTATTGCCTGGCGCAGCTCGAGCGTGCCGAGGAAGGCGAGGCGGCGATCCGTCGCGGCCTGCCGGTACTCGCCACGAAGGGCGCGGGCTTTGCCGAGGAAGTGCGCCAGGCGCATCTGGCATTGGGCCAGGTGGCCATGCTGCGCTTCGACTATAGCGGCGCGGCGGCCGAATATCGGCTGGCGCTGGACTCCGCCACCGGGACGGACCGGATCCGGCCGCTGATGCAGCTGAGCCAAGTCACGATGTTCGACCAGGACGGTGCGGCGATCGGCTACGCCGCCGAGGCGCGGAGCCTCGCGCTTGCCGATGCGAGCTTCGACAAAAGGGCGCGGGCAGCGGTGCAGACCCAATATGCCCGCGCGCTGCTCAACGCCGGACGGGCGCCCGAGGCCTATGCCGAGCTCAAGGACAGCCTGCGCAAGCAGGGCGGCCTGACGATGCGGGTCGACATGTCCGACGTCACCACACGCTCGGATCTGGCGATCGCCGCATGGCTGAACCACGATGCGGATTCGGCGCGCAACTATCTCGCCTATTCCGGCGCCGGGCGCTTCGACAAGTCGCCGTTCGAGCGCGCGCGCGACATGACGCTCCCCGCCTGCGGGGAGGAAACCGGCCTCAAGCCGGACGACATGGCGATCATCCAGTTCTCGCTCGCCGAGGACGGGCATGTCGCCGGGGTGCTGCCGATCTACGCGCCGGCAGGGCGGACGGCGGCCGTCGCATTCGCGCGCGAGGTCAGCGGCTGGTCCTGGGCGCCGGAAGACGCCCGCGCCATTCCGCCGCTATTCCGTCTCACCACGCGCATCGAGATGCGCTGCACCAACGCCGGCGAGCGCCCCGACCTTACCCAGCCGCTTGCCGCCGATGCCGCGGAGTGGCTGGAGAGCAAGGGCGTTGCCGACGCCGGCTGGAAGACGCTGCCCGACGCCAAGGCCGCGCCGCTCGAGCGCGCGGCACTGGCAGCTGCGCGGGCGAAGGGCGATCGGCCCGGCATGACCGCCGCTGCGCTCGCCCTGGTGAACAACAGCGTGGTGCGCGACGAAGAGCGGCGCCCGCTGGCGATCGAGGCGACCGCACTGGGCGAAGCGCTCGGCGCGCCGCCTGCGGTACGCGCCTATCTGGAACTGCAGAAGAGCGATCTCGCCTCCGGCCACCGCGAGCGCACGGCGGCGCGGCGCGCCCTGCTGGCACGGCCCGACTTCCAGAACGATCCCTTGGCGGCGGCGACGCTGCGATTGCTGATCGCAATGCCCGGCTTCCGCACGTCCGCGCCCTCCGACGCGGATGCGTTGCTTGCGGACGTGGTCACCGCGCCCGGCTTGCCCGATCGCCACCCGCTCAAGGTCGCGGCACTGCTCCAGCGGGCAAATCTGGCGGCGAAGAACGGCGACCTGGCCGCCGCCCAGCGCGCGTTCGGGCAGACCGGCCTCACCAGCCGCCAATGCGCGCTGCTCGGGCTCAAGCCCGCCGTCCGGAGCACGGGCGATCTCAGCAACGCCTTTCCCGATACGGCCCAGCGCCTCGGCTTCGAGGGCTGGGTGCGCACCGAGTTCGACGTCGCCACCGACGGCAAGACGATCGCGCCGCGCGTGGTGAGTTCCTACCCCGCCTTCGTGTTCGACGAAGCCGCCAGCGGCATGGCGAAGGGGCTGCGCTACACCAGCAGCTACCGGCCCGAAGACGGCGTCGCCTGCTCCGCACAGGATGCGCCGATCATCTTCCGCTTGAACCACATGCCGAAATGACGCCAGCGGCGCCGGCGGCTCACACCGCGCCGGTGCCGCCGTTCGCGCCGAACACGCTGCCGTCGGTATAGCTGAATTCGTTCGAGGCGAGCGCGACGTAGAGCGGCGCCAGCTCGGCGGGCTGACCGGCGCGGCCGAGCGGGGTGTCCTGGCCGAACTTGCCCATCTCGCCCGGCAGCTGACCGCCCGCGACCTGCAGCGGCGTCCAGATCGGCCCGGGTGCGACCGCGTTCACGCGGATGCCCTTCTTGGCCATCTGCTTGGCCAGCGCCTTGGTGAAGATCGCGATGCCGCCCTTGGTGGTGGCATAATCGAGCAGCTCCTTCTCGGGCGCGAAGCTGTTGACCGAGGCGGTGTTGATGATCGCCGAGCCCGGCTTCATCAGCGGCAGCGCGGTTTTGGTGATCCAGAACATCGCGTAGAGATTGGTCTTCATCGTGCGGTCGAACTGCTCGAAGCTGATCTCGTCGATCGACGCCTTCGACTGCTGATAGGCGGCGTTGTTGACCAGGATGTCGAGCCCGCCGAGCTGGCGGTTGGCGCGGCCGACCAGATCGACGCAGAAGCCTTGGTCGGTGAGGTCGCCGGGCAGCAGCACCACCTTGCGGCCTTCGCCGCGGAGCAGCTTGGCGACGTCTTGCGCGTCCGGCTCCTCGCTCGGGAAATAGTTGATCGCCACGTCGGCGCCCTCGCGCGCAAAGGCGATGGCGGCGGCTCGGCCGATACCGGAATCCCCGCCGGTCACCAGCGCCTTGCGACCAGTGAGTTTGCCCGAGCCGCGGTAGCTGCGCTCGCCGCAATCGGGCACCGGGTGCATCTCGCGCTGGAGCGCCGGCCATTTCTGGCGCTGCTCGGGGAAGGGCTTGTCGGTATATTTGGTCTGCGGATCGGGCGCCGGACCGCCGCTTGCGGCTTGCGCGAAGGCGGGTCCGGCGGCAGTAGCGGCACCGGCGGCGGCGGCACCTTTCAGAAGATCGCGGCGGCTTGGGTCTTCGGTCATGGCGCTGCTCCCTGTTGCATCGGGTTCAGCGCGCGAGATCGGCGAAGGTTCAGCGTTGACGGCAAGAAACCGAAAGGCTTCAATAGGATATGACTATCTCTGCATTCCCGCTGACGCGCCGCGCGCTGGTCGGCGCCAGCGTGGCGCTCGGCGCCTGCCCGACCGCGTCTTTCGCCCGCATCGCTAAGGGGCTCATCGCCGGCACCTATGCGAGTGAGGGCGGACCTGGCCTCGTGCTGCTCGTACCGGAGCCGGAGGGTTGGGTCGCGGCAGCCCCGATCCCGGAAATCCGCAATGCTTCGTTCGGCGTGCAGTCGGCGACAACGGAGATGCGCTACCTTCTAGACGAGCAGACGCGTGGGATGGTCGGGGTCTACACCGCTAGCCTCCACAAGCTCGCGGAGGTGTCGACGCTCGGGGCCGATCCTTGTCACGCCGCGCTTTCCGCAGATGGCCGCCACCTCGCGGTCGCCAATTACTCAAGCGGTTCGGTCGCGCTGTTCGATCTCGATCGCACCGGTCGTCTGGTCGGCGAGGCGCGCCGTATCCAGCATGAGGGCAGCGGCCCCAATCGCGAGCGCCAGACCGGCCCGCACGCCCATTGGGTCGGCTTTTCCGGCACCAACCAGCTGCACTCGGTCGATCTCGGCGCCGACGCGGTGTTCCTCCACCGCCTGGCGGCAGGCGGTGCGGTCGACACCAGCATCGCCTATCGCACCGAAGCGGGCGCCGGGCCGCGTCACATCGCGCGCCACCCGAAGCTGCCGATCGCCTATCTCGTCACCGAGCTCGCCAATACGGTAACCGTACTGCGCGCGCTGCCCGACGGCCGCTTCACCGGGCTGGCGACGCTCTCGACGCTGCCCAAGGGCTTCTCCGGCAACTCCGCCGCGGCGCACATCGCGGTAAACGCAGCAGGTACGCGGCTCTACATTTCCAACCGCGGGCATGACAGCGTCGCGGTGTTCGCGATCCAGCGCGACGGCGGGCTGACGCCGATCCAGCATGCCGGCAGCGGCGGGCATTGGCCGCGGCTGTTCCTGCTGCGCGAGGGCGATGGCGAGATGCTGGTCGCCAACGAGCGCTCGGGCAACATCGCCCGGCTGGCGATCGGCCCGGACGGGAAACTCGGCACCGCCGCCAAGGGCGTCGCGCTACCGGGCGTGGTGTTTCTCTCCGCCTGAGGTCGGGCTGGCGAGGCGCACGGTTGCCGTGCCTTCGGCCCGGACCGGCAGGTAGAGCCCCTGTCCCGAAGCCTGGAGCGTGCCCGTTCGGGTACGTTCCAGCTTGGCGTCGATGCGCAGCACGCCTTCGCGCCGGCTGGCGATCGCGCGGCTGACCTTGCCGAGCAGCTCGCCATAATCGCGCTCGAAATTCTGGGTGAGCGCGGCGGCGATGAAGCTGCTCATCCCCGGCGCGTTCATCAGCTGGAGGATCAGGTCGCCGCCGGTCATGTCCGTCGTGCCGCTGACGCCGAGATTCTGGAAGTCGACCTTGCGCGAATTGGGCAGGTTGACCGGCGTCGCGGTCAGCCACACCGTGCCCCGCGTCCGGCCGATCTTCCCCGCCACGTCCTCGGCCGAGAACAACAGCCCGACCGCCATCTGCCGGCCCTTGGTGCCGTAGATCGTCGCCTTTTCGAACTGCGCCCGTACCGGGCCCACGCCCGGCACGTCGAACGGCCGCGCCTGACGCTTGACCAGCGCCTTCATCAGCACCGGCTCCAGCTCGCGATAATCGGCGATCACGGGCAGGAACAGCGAGACCTTGCCGATCGAACCCTGCAACGGCTGCATCGGCGGCAGCGGGGTGGGGGCGGGATCGGCAGGCTTCTGGCCGATAAAGGTCTCAGTGGTCGCCTCCATGCCCAGCCGCAGCTCGAGCCGTTTGCCGGTGATGGCATAGCCGCCATAGCGTAGTTGCTTGGGCGTCACCCGCATCCATACCGGCGGATTCTCGCGGTTGAGCGACAGGGTGGTGAAGGCCGAGCGCCACGCCTCGTCGATCTTCTGGCGAACGCCGAGCTTCCGCAGCTCGCCCGGCAGCTCGCGCTCCAGCTTGGCGATCACCGGCGCCAGCTTCTGGTCGGCCTTGTCGGTGAACTCGATACGCTGGCCGAGAATCTCGACATGGGGGACGTTGGCCCAATCATAGTCGATGTCGATCTTGCCGCGCGGGTTCCAGTCCGGCCCGAGCGACAGCGTGATCACCGCATGTGCCATTGCGTCGGCGGTCGCGGTCTCGCGCTTCAGCACGCCGCCGATATCCTCGGCGCGGACCACCGCGTGGAGCGGCATCGCCAGCCGGATCACCTGGCCCTGCCCGCCGATCGTCATCCGCCCGCGCGTGACTTCGCCGACGATGCGGCACTTGATCGTCGGGGTCTTAAGCTTGGCGATACCGAGGTCGAGCTTCCTGGGCGGAACACAGGGCTGGTCGGGCTTGTCGATCGCCCAGAGCTGATGGGGGACGGCGCGCTCCAGCGTCGCGGCGAGATCGTCGAGATTGGCTTCCAGCGGCAAAGTGAGGGTGGAGAGCTCGGGCTTTACCTCTATCCTGTCCTTGGCGTGGGGCGGGGCGCCGCTGCCACGATTGCCCGAACAGGCCGCGAGCGCCAGCAGCAGCACCGCCGAAGTCCACCGCCCGCGCATGCATTTCCCCTTGTTGCCGATCCGGAACAAGGCAGCAGAACCGCCGGGACCGGTAATCCGTTCCGGGTGCGGCCGGCATCGTTGATCGGACCGAGAAACGTGGCTTCTGCACGACCTTGACCTGCACCGCGGGGATCGGACAAACTTTGTAACTGGGAGCGGGGCGAAGGGGCCGCTAGCGCCGCTGTCTCTTGCAAGGGGGGATGCATGCGTTTCTGGATCACCACCGCGACGACGCTTGCGGCCGCAGCGCCAGCATGCGCGCAAGAGATCGCCATCAAGCCAATGATCGAGGCGCGTGCCCGCTACGAGCATCTCGACCAGGCCGATTTCGCCACTGCCGCCGATGCGGTGACGATCCGTGTCCGCGCCGGCGCGGAGGTGACCCGCGGCCGCTGGGTCGCGCTGGGCGAGGCGCAGGGGAATCTTGCGGTGGTCGGCACCTATTATGACGGGCTGCACGGCCCGGCCAACCGCCCGACGATCGGCGATCCGGAAAATGTCGCGATCTACCGTGCCCAGCTGCAATATCGCTCTGCCCCGCTGACCGTCACCGCCGGGCGCCAGCGGATCGCCCTGGACGACGAGCGCTTCGTCGGCGGCGCGCAGATCCGCAACAACGCCCAGACCTTCGATGCCGTCCGCACCGAGATCGTGCCGGTGAAGGGCCTCAAGCTCGACGTCACCTATGCCTGGGACGTACGCACCATCTGGGGCAGCGATGGGCGCGGCCCCCGCCAGCGCGGGGTGGGCGGCCATAATGTCTTCGCCAATGCCGGTGCCGCGACGCCGCTCGGCACGCTGACCGGCTTCGCCTATCTGGTCGATCAGGACGAGGCCGAAGTGCAGGGCTTCCGCCTCTCCAGCCAGAGCTATGGCGTGCGCCTGGCCGGTACCCGCGCGATCGGGCCCCAGGCGAGGCTGCGCTACCAGCTGAGCTGGGCCCGCCAGTCCGACTATCATCACAATCCCACCCGCTACCAGGCAGATTACTGGCTGGCCGACGCGGCGCTGGATGTGCGCGGCTGGACGCTCAACACCGGCTATGAAGTGCTGGGGGCCGATGGCGGGCGAGCGCTCACCAGCTTCCAGACGCCGCTCGGCAGCGTGTTCAAGTTCCAGGGCTGGGCCGACAAGCTGACGGTCACCCCGCCGAACGGCGTGCGCGATTTCTATGCGGGCGGCGGTTATGGCTGGAAGAAGCTGGGGCGGATCGACGCACTGTCGCTGCAGGCGGTGTGGCACCGCTACCAGAGCGACCGGCTGAACCAGCATTATGGCGACGAGTGGAACCTGCTCGCCACCGCCAAGCTGCGCAAGACGCAGCTCTCAGCCCGCTATGCGCGCTACGAGGCGGACCGTTTCGCCGCGGATACCAGCCGTTTCTGGCTACAGCTCGACTGGACCTATTGAGCCGATTGCGGCGAGCCCCGGGGCGGGGGTGACAAATCGCACGCAGCGCCTATCGTCGGGCACAAACGAGGAGAGGGATGGCAATGATCACACGGCGCGGACTGATGGCTTCGTCCCTCGCGACCTGGGCGGCGTCGGCCATGCCCGCACTTGCAGCACCGGCCGGTCGGCTCAAACAGTCGGTGAGCCGCTGGTGCTACCAGGACATCCCGCTCGACCAGCTCTGCGCCGCCGCCGCCAAGATGGGCCTGCAGGGCATCGATCTGCTCGAACCCGCCGATTATGAGATCCCGCGCCGCTACGGCCTGCGCTGCACCATGGGCTATGCCGCTCCGGGCATGACCATCGCGCACGGACTCAACCGTCGCGAGCACCACGACGCCTTCGAACAGGCGTTCCGCATCGGCATCCCGCAAGCGGCCAAGGCGGGCGTGCCGAACGTGATCTCCTTTTCCGGCAACCGCCAGGGCATGTCCGACGCGGAAGGGGCGGAGAACACCATCGCCGGGCTCAAGCGGCTCAAGCCGATCGCCGAGGATCACGGCGTGACGATCTGCGTCGAACTGCTCAACAGCAAGCGCGATCACCATGATTACATGGCGGACCATACTGCCTGGGGCGTGCAGGTCGCCAAGGAAGTCGGCTCGCCCCGGGTGAAGCTGCTCTACGACATCTACCACATGCAGATCATGGAGGGCGACCTGATCGCCACGATCCGCGAGAGCCTGCCCTGGATCGGCCATTTCCATACCGGCGGGGTGCCCGGCCGCCACAATCTCGACGACAGCCAGGAGGTCAATTGGCACGCCGTGGCGAAGAGCATCGCCGATCTCGGCTTCCAGGGCTATTTCGCGCACGAGTTCATGCCGACCGGCGATCCACTGACCGCGCTCGCGCAGGCAATACGCACCTGCACGGTCTGAGCGCTCCCGCCGTCTAGCGGGACGCCGTCGACCGCTGCGGCGCCCCGATCGTCCGATCGAGCCAGTCTCCCACCAGCGCCACCAGCCGGGGCGACCCGGCATTGGGGCCGAGCTCGGCGACCTCCTCTTCGTTCCCTGTCACTGCACCTTCCTGGAACCAGTGGCTGAGGCCCTCGAGCACCACCACCGTGGCGCGCGGATTCCCGGCAAGCGCCTTCCGCGCGGCGGCCGCCTCGACCGACGCGACGACCAGCGGATCCTTCGCGCCGAAAACGGCCAGTACGGGAACATGGAGCGCCTTCAGGTCGGACGCCGAGCGCATTTTGTGCGCCTCCCAGGCCTCTTCGCGGTCGATCATCGCCAGCGCGCCTTCCGCCGCCGGGCGCGGAAAGCCCGCCGCCTCGAACCGCTCGACCAGCGCGGTGCGGAGCCGTGCGATCGTCGCCGGGTCCCGGCGGTCGGCCCGCGCCTGCAACAGCGTCATGGCCGCGTCGGCGGCCGGGATTGCGGTGGCGTCCGCCCGGCCGGCGGCGCGCATCTGGTTGAGGATCGCCTGCCGAAGATAAGGCAGCCCGTCCCCAACCGAGCCGGCAAGGGTGACGACCGCCGCGATGCCCGGATCGGCCGCCGCGACCGCAGGCGCGATCACCCCGCCCTGGCTGTGGCCGATCAGCGCGATGCGGCGCCCGTCGATCGCCGGGTTGCGGCGCATCGCCGCCACCGCCGCTGCCGCATCGGCGGTCAGCCGCTCGATATCCTCCTTGTATGTGCCGGTCGACTGGCCGACGCCGCGCTTGTCATATTCCAGCGCCGCGATGCCGTGCTCGGTCAGGCGCCGAAGGATCGCGTCGAACCCGCGGCGGCCATTGGGCCCGTGCCCCTGGAGCACGATTGCCAGTGGATAGGGCGCATGGCCATGACCGGCGGGCAGGTGCAGTGTGCCTGCCAAGGTCACGCCGGGTTCGGAGGTGATGCGGATCTCGGTGGCAGTTTCCCATGGGCGCTCGCTGGCGACGGATTGGGCAGCAGCATGCCCCGCCATCAGCAGGGCAAGAACGGCAGCCGTCGGCCGCAGGAAGCTCGCCAGTATCGTCATCGCCGTGCTTGCCATTCGGGCCTCCCGAGGAACCGAGGATGAGGCTGGAAGCGAGGTGGTACGGTGTCGATCAGGGGAGTCTGCGCGCTCCACCGTCGCGCGTTCGATCGCGGGGACGGCTGCGGGCAGCGAGGTTGCCGTCCGGTTCAGTGCGAAACCGGCACTGCCCAGCGGCACGTCAGCACCTGCGGGGAAAGGGCGAGGGCGCAGCATATCCCATATACTACATATGTAGATTCAATCGTCAATGCGCTCGCGGTCCATGGCACCGCGGCGGCGAAATCATCAAGCGGCTGAACACCGCATCCACTTGTTGACGCCAGTTAGAATAGGCACATTCCGCAGCAAGATAGAAATGGCACAAGGCCGTTGGCAGCGGGGACTGCGTGGAGGCCTCTACATAGCGCAGTGATGTCCCAACCACCCATCTCCTGACGACGAACCCGCTGCGCGAGCAGCGGGTCCGGTCACACCGCCTCGACCGCCGGTGCTCGCGCTATCGGGTACGGTGAAGACGCAAGCCTCGGCCGAAAAGGCGGACAGGCGGCTCGTCCCCAGTGACGTCATTTCATGGCAGCGGTTTGCCGAGACAATGCCGGCTCGCACAAGGCTCAAATGATGGTATTCAACTCTTGATCTATAGCGGGTTAAGCATGCATTCTGCACCTCGATAATGTGCCGAACGGCGACGTCAGAGGGCCGTGCTAGCCTCGTTGATCAGGGTGGAGATCGCAGCCAGGAGTTGTGCCGGAGCAAACGGCTTTTGAACCAAAATGCTTTTGGGAACTCCTTGAGCCGACCATTCTTCCGCGCTCTCGGCCGTCATATAGACGACAGGCATCGTAGGTTTAAGCTCTCGTGCGCGACGCGCAACGTCCCACCCTGTTGAACCGGAACCAAGGCGTACGTCAGTCACCAACCCCGCGATGGCATCTGCATCAGTTTCGAGCGCTCTGATAGCATCCTGGGCGTTACTTGCGTCAAGGACCTCAAATCCTCCGTCCTGCAGCGTATCTTGAGCGTTCATGAGAAGCATCGGTTCATCCTCCACCAGCAGTACAAGAATTACATTAGTCATTATATGTGCTTCTTTCATGATATCTGCAGGTGTTAACGCGATGACCGCGCGTTCATTCTGGTCGCGCTCCTGAAGTAGCTGAAGTGCTGCAGCCGCAGCAGTTAGGGATACCACTCTTGATCTACATCACATGCGGTGTGAGCACAGGTCAACGGGCGCACGCGCAACGATCGCTATCGGGTGGGACGTCGACGGCGGCCTTGGCCGAAAAAACGAACAGGCCGATCTCGTGCCGAGCGGGAACGGCCGTTGCGGGCGGAGCGCGCAATCCGCGTTGCGACAAAAGGGGCGTCGTGCCGCTGCGCGCGCCACCCCTTTCATCGTTCCAGACCTTAACGATCGGGGCCGAAGCCGGCCAGGCCGCGCAGATACTGCATGGTCAGCCTGACCTCGGCGCCGGCCGGACCGACGCGGACGCGGGTTTCCTCGATGCGCGGGCGGCGGCGACCCAGCTTCGCGTTGCCCGGTAAGCCAAGCCCGTCCTTGCTGACGGCGAACTTCGCCGTCGCATCGCGGTCATGCGTCACCAGCAGCGAATAGTCGCCTGCCGCCGGCGCAGCGATGCAGCCCTCGGCGCTGCCGTCGAGCGAGGGCGTGACCCAGCGCCGGGCGATCGCGCTGGGATGCTGCTGGTCCCGGGTATCGCCCGAGAGGAAGGTCTGGTCGCCGGCGGCGAACAGTTCGATCAGCACCAGCCCGCCGCCGCTCTTCAGGCCGCTCGCCTGGACATGCACCGGGAAGCGGGTGCCCGGGGCGCAGGCACCGTCTTGCGTTGCGGACGGGGCCTGGATCGGGGTGCTCAGGGCGCCGAGCAGCGCCATGATGGTCGTGAACATCTTGCTGTGTCTCCGAGGGAGGGTGATGGATCAGAAGCGGTAGCGCAGGCCGACATTGCCCGAGATGCCGTTGAGCTGCGGTTCGAAGCGCCTCGCGGCACCCGCATTTTGGCCGTTGAACGCGAGGCTGCTGATCCGCGAATAACGTGCGCCCACCTCCAGCGTGGCCTTCGGCGTCACGCGGATGCCGAGGCCGGCATCGGCATGCCAGAGCATGCCCCAGTCCTTGCCGGCATAGCTGCTTCCGATGCCGGTCGCAGCGTTGATCCGCGACATGCGCGCATCCACCCGCGCCACGCCGATGCCGCCGCCGACATAGGGCTGGAACAGCGTGCCGAGCGGAATGTCGACATAGCCGTTGATCGTGGCGCTCAGCATCTTCGCGCGGCCATCCGCCAGGAAGCCGCCGGTCTCGGCGCGATCGCGGTTGAGCTTGAGGTCGGTATAGCCGATCGTCTGCTCCAGGCGGAACATGCCGAACGCATAGCCGCCGCCGATCTCGCCGGTGATGCCGGTGCGGTACTTGGTGTTGTCGTTGATGGTCGCGGTCGGCAGACCGTTGCGGTCGAGCTTCTGGTCGGGCTGGATCACGCCGCCGGCGCGCACCACCGCATAGATGCCCTTGCTGCTGTCCTGCGCGTGGACCGGCAGCACCCAGAAGGTGGCCAGGCCCTCAAGCAGGGCGATCGATAGGTGACGCAACATGACCGAACTTCCTCTTGCATCGCCGGCAGGGGCGCCGGCTCCGCAGCAGCAGCTAGGCCCGCGCCGTCCAGAGCCGATCCGCGAACGATGGAGAAACGATCGAGCCGCTCTCGATGCTTTCTCAACACTGCCGTGCGAGAGCGTTGGCAGAGAGGCTGACCGATGACCGACCGAATCCTGATCGTGGAAGACGAGCGCGAGATCGCCGAGATCCTGACGCTCTATGTGGAAAATGCCGGGTTCGAGGTGGCGCGCGCCACCAGCTTTCAGGAGGCGGTGCGCCAGCATGCCCAGTTTCAGCCGGACCTGATGCTGCTCGACATCGGCCTGCCCGGCGGCGACGGGCTCGACGTGCTCGGCTCGGTGCGGCGGCGCGTCGACACGCCGGTGATCATGGTCACTGCGGTCGACGACGAAGTGACCAAGCTTTCGTCGCTGCGGATCGGCGCCGACGATTACGTGGTGAAGCCGTTCAACCCTTCCGAAGTGGTCGAGCGGATCCGCGCGGTGCTGCGGCGGACCCGCGGCGCGCGGGTCCGCCGCCTGCTAAGCGTCGGGCATATCGAGATCGATCTGGACGCACGCACCGCGACCTGCGGGCCGCCGGGCAAGCGGACGCGCCTGCCGCTCACCCCCAGCGAGTTCGGCATCCTCGCCCATCTCGCCACCAGCCCGCGCCGCGCCTTTTCGCGCGCCGAGCTGCTCGAGGCGGTGGCGCCGGACAGCGACGCCTATGACCGGGTGGTCGACAGCCATGTCTCCAACCTGCGCCAGAAGCTCGCGGCGGTGGGCTGCGCCGACGTGATCGAGCCCGTGCGCGGCATCGGCTACCGGCTATGGGCCGAGCCTTGAACAGCATCGTCGCGCGGATGCTGGCGCTGGCCGGCATCATGACCACGATCACCATGGCGGTGGGCCTCGCCGCCTATTTCGGCGCGGCCTATTTCCAGCTGCAGGTGATGCTGCGCCACATGCCGCCGCCGGCGCGCGCCGAAATGACGGCGCTGATCGCGCACGGCGAGAAGGCCAGCCCGCGCTATTTCGAGCTGTTCGAACGCTATGGCGCCCAGACGATCGACCTGAGCGACGCCGGCTTCATGCTGTGCATCGCGGTCATCTCGGTGCTGGCGGGCGGCATCGTCGCGGTGCTGCTCGCACGCCGGATCAGCCGGCCGATCATCGCGGTCGCGGAGGCAGCTGCGGCGGTGGCGGCGGGCGATCGCGCGGTGCGGGTGGCGCAGCAAGGCGGCTCCAGCGAAGTCGGGGTGCTGATCGCGAGCTTCAATCGCATGGCCGCCGACATCGAGGCCTACGAACGCGAGCGCACCGTGTTCACCGCCGGGGTCACGCATGAACTGCGCACGCCGCTGACGATCCTGAAAGGGCGGCTGCACGGCATCGCCGACGGGATGGTGCCTGCGACCCCGGCCGAGGCCGAACGGCTGCTGCGCCAGACCGAACATCTCGGCCGCATCGTCGAGGACCTGAAGACGCTGGCCCATGCCGACGCGGGCGAGCTGGCGCTGGACCGCCGCTCCATCGCCGTCGACGATGTGCTGCGCGTCTGCGTGGCTGATCTGCGGGCGAGCGCCGCGGTGGGGCAGGTGGGCTTCGTCGAGGCCTATGCCGGGGGCAGGGTGCTGGGCGATTCGGTGCGGCTCAGCCAGATTTTCCTCAACCTGCTGACCAACGCGATCAAGCATGCGCCTGCCGGCAGCGATATCGAGATCCGCAGCTTCACCCATGGCGGGCTGTGCAGCGTCGCCGTCGTCGATGCGGGCAGCGGCTTTCTGAAGGGAGATGCGGAGCGGATGTTCATGCCGTTCTGGCGCGCCGCCAAAGACAAGCTGGACGGGCATCCGGGCAGCGGGCTGGGGCTCGCCTTGGCCTTCAGGCTGGCCGAGGCGCACGGCGGCACGATCGTGGCGGAAAACCGCAGCGATCGTTCGGGCGCGGTCTTTCGTGTCGATCTGCCGCTCGGCCGGTAGGCGGAGGGCCGGCCGCTATCCCTTGGGTACGCCCCCGTATTCCGGCGCCTTTGCCGGTCAGCGCACGGGTGAAGACGCCGGTACCCGGTCCCAGCTCGAGGATCGGCCCGGTCGCGGCCGAAACCTCGCGGGTCATCGCCGCCGCCAGCCGCAGGGGCGCTGCGAGCCACGCCTTGAAAAAGGCGAAGCATTC
Organism: Sphingomonas sp. 22176; assembly: GCF_052045505.1. Classification (NCBI taxonomy): domain Bacteria; kingdom Pseudomonadati; phylum Pseudomonadota; class Alphaproteobacteria; order Sphingomonadales; family Sphingomonadaceae; genus Sphingomonas; species Sphingomonas sp. 22176. Next base: position 146,913 of record NZ_JBQEPL010000007.1, read on the forward strand.
GGATGGATGGCGAGGGGCGCCGCCGAGAGCGGGTGCCGACCCCGCCACCGCCGCGCCTGCTTCGGTGGCGGACACGGGCGTGGCAGGGGCTGCCGACATGGCCTTATGCCGCCCCGGCTTCAGACGCGGCGGCCATGCGGCGCGCGGCCTCGGCACCGGGCTTCGCGACGACGTCCGCCGGGCGGAGCATGACGACGAGGTCGACCATCTTCCCCGACGCGTCGAAGCGCACCAGATTGATGCCGAACAGCCTATCCTCCCCCACGCGCGCGGTGAACTCGAGCGCGGTGCCCTCCGGCCCGTCGAATCGGCGGAGATACTGGAAATCCTCGAAGATGCTGAACACCAGCCGGAGCACGCCGACCAGTGCCTCCTTGCCCCGGTAGGGCTCCAGCTGAGCCGGATTGTAGTAGGTGACGTCCCCGGTGACCAGCGCGGGGAGGGCATCCCAGTCGCGTCCGTCCAGCTCACCCTGGACGCCGTGCGCGCGGCGCTGGCGGACCATTATCTGCGAAAGACCGCGATGGCGAATGCGGAGATCGCGCTGCTGCTCGGCTTCGAGGATGCCAATTCGTTCGTGCGCGCCTTCCGGATATGGACGGGGACGACGCCGCAGGCCGTGCGGCGCGAGGCCATGGCCTGCAGCGCCGGGTGCGGCGCGCGTTCATCCGCCGGCGATACGCTCGACGATCTCGCGGATCGCGACGCGGTCCAGCGGTGCCTGGTCGATCGAGTTGTGAATGCCGATCCCTTCCACCAGCGCATCGAGCGCGCGCGCGGTCAGCGGATCGAAGAACCGGCCAAGCGCGGCCCGGCTGCTGTCCATCCATTGCTGCATCACCGCGCTGACCGGCGGGTGCCGCGCGGCGAAGGCGTAGAGCTCGTAGCTGAGCAGCAGGGTACGGGGCTCGGCCCAGATCGATTCCGCGATGATGTCGATCACCGCTTCGCGCGCGCTGGCCTGGTCCGGCGCCCGTTCCAGCCGCGCGCGGAACGCGGCGGAGGAGTGCGCGGCGAGTTGCAGGAATGCCTCGGTCAGCAAGGCTTCGAGCGACGTGAAATAATAGGTGACCGATCCCAGCGGGACGCCCGCCGCCGTCGCGATCCGGCGGTGGGTGGTCGCCGCGACGCCGACATCGGCGATCACCGCCTGCGCGGCATCGACGATCCGTTGCCGCCGCGAAGGATCGTTCCGCTTGCCCGTGCCGTCCGTCATCGATTCCCTCTGGCGCTCGATTGTGTACATTTGTACATATCAGCCAAGCGATTTGAAAGGCAGACTGCATGACCGACAATTCGATGACCCGCCGCACCATCCTCGGCGGTGCGGCCGCGCTGGCAGTGACCGCGTCCGGCAGCGGCGCGCTGGCGCAGGCGGCGGGGAAGCCGGTCCTCGGCCGCCGCGACGGCCGGTGGCTGAACGAGCCCAAAAGCTGGTCGGTCGATTCCGCCGGCGACCTCTCGCTTGTCACCGACAAGGGTTCGGACTTCTGGCGAGAGACGCATTACGGGTTCACGCGCGACAGCGGTCATTTCCTCGGCTTTCCGACGGGGGATGCGTTCACTGCCCAACTGCGCATCCGCGGCCAATATGAAAAGCTCTATGATCAGGCCGGCATCATGGTCCGCGTCGACGAGCGTCGCTGGGTCAAGGCGGGGATCGAGCTGTCCGACGGGCGCGCGATGCTGAGCAGCGTGCTCACCGACGGCAAGTCCGATTGGTCGACCGGTCCCTATGAGAGCGATCCCCGGGATTTCTGGATGCGCGCCACGGTCGCCAAGGGCGTGTTGCGGCTCCAGGTTTCAGCGGATGGCAAGAGCTGGCCGCTGGTTCGGCTCGCGCCGTTCCCGGTGGCGACGGGCTATCAGGTAGGACCGATGTCCTGCACGCCGGAGCGCAGCGGGCTGGCGATCCGCTTCTCCGATCTGCAGATCACCGCGCCGCTGGGCAAGGACCTGCACGATCTGAGCTGATGGTCATGACCCAGAAGCAACGCATGCTCGCCGGCAAGCTCTACCGCGCGGACGATCCCGAACTGGTGGCGGACGCCGCGCGGGCGACAGCGTGGATGGCGCGCTACAACGGCGCCACCACCGCCGATGCCGCCGCCCGGTATGCCCTTCTGAAGGAAGGGCTTGGGGCGGCCGGCGCGGGGGCGGTCGTGCGGTCGCCGTTCCACTGCGACTATGGATACAACATCCATCTCGAGGACGGCGTGTTCCTCAACTTCGGCTGCATTATTCTGGACGTGGTCGCCGTGCGGATCGGCGCTGGGGCCTTGATTGGCCCCGGGGTGCAGATCCTAACCGCGGACCATCCGCGCGACCCGGCTACGCGCGGCCAGATGCTCGAATGCGGACGCCCGGTCACGATCGGACGGAATGTGTGGATCGGCGGTGGCGCACTGGTCCTGCCCGGCGTGGCGATCGGGGACGACGCGATCGTCGGCGCCGGCAGCGTCGTCACCCGCGACGTGCCGGCGGGAATTACCGTCGCCGGCAATCCCGCTCGAAGTTTACGGCCGTAGCTGTCCTGCTGGTCCGCCACCATGCCGCTCGTCGAGATCCATATGTCGATAGTGGCCCATGCTGCGAAACCCTCAAGCGGCTGAACACCGGAGATTACCTAGGTTTTTGCACTTCAATTTGGGATGCGCCCCCGCACGGACATGTTGCCGCCAGTTAGAAAAGGCACATTCTGCTGCGAGATAGAAATGGCACAAACGCGGTTGGCAGCGGGGGCTGCGTGGAGCCCTCCTCATAGCGCAGCGCTGGCCCCGCTGATGCCCCAAACTCCCGGCTCCTGACCCCGGATCCGCTGCGCAGGCAGCGGGCCCGGTCACACCGGCTCGGCTATCCAGCTCGTGCTATCGGGTAGCTCACCTCGAGCGCGCCCTCGGCGGCGGCGTCCCACAGCATCTGCGCCAGAACGTTGGGGTCGGCCTCAGGGATGGTCACGCCCGGCGGGGTGTCGAGCTTGACCGCGCCGGATTGGATTGCCTGGTGGGATTCGCTGTTCTGGATGATCGCGGTGATCGTCACGATGCCGACGCGGATGCCCTCGCCGGCGACCTCGACGTGCAGCGACTGAAGGTAGTTGCGCGTCGCCGCCATTGCAGGTCCAGGCCCGCTCATGAACGGGAAGCCATGCGCTGCCGAGCCGCCGAAGCCGACGAGGATCGCGCCCGCGCCGCGTTCTCGCATCTCGGGAAGCACCTGGTTCACGACGGCGAGGAACGAGAAGTACCACAGCTCCATTCGAGGGCGCGCGATCTCGGGGGTCAGCGCCATCGCGGGGGTGAAGCTGCCGCCGCCTTCGGGCGCGAAATAGATCGCGTCGATCGAACCGGTGGTCGTGCGGATCGTGTCGATCAGCGCCGGGATCTCGCTTGTCTTCGTAAGATCAGCAGGGAAGGCGTCGGCGCTGATCCCGGCGTCGCGGAGCTGCGCGGCAAAACTTTCGAGCCGTTCAGCTCGGCGCGCGATCAGCGCGACACGGTAGCCCTCACGCCCGAAGCGACGTGCGACCGAGATGCCAAGGCCGCTGCCGGCCCCGAAGATAACGATGGTCTTGCTCATGATGTTGGTGGTTCCTGACTTGCGGGAAGTTAGAATAAGGGGGATAAATCGACGCTCGCCTGGGGTCAGGCGGCGAGCGCGGCAGCTTGCTGCTCGGCCTGTGCGATTGACGCCTCGCGGGTGTCGGGGATGCCCAGACCGTCGGCGACGACGAACTCCAGGTCGTTTATACCGAGGAATGCGAAGGCTCCGCGCAGATATGTTTCGGCGTGCTCCAGGCCTGCGGCCGGCGTGTCCGGTCCGTCCGCGGCGAGCGTAGCGTCATGGATTTCCCACTCTTCGCGCTCTCAAAAAAGCCCCAAATGGAAGAGATCCGTTACGAATTCGGCGACGTGAAAATTCAGATAAAACCGAGTTCGATGGGTATTGCTACCATGTGGGACAAGGAGATCCTGATCTACGTGTCCTCTGTAATTGCCAACAGGATGCAGGATCTGGGCGAGTCGAGTCGCGAAGTGAAGTTTAATACACACGACTTCTTCCGCGTTACTGGTGTAAGCCGGCCTTCCAAGCGCGATTATGAGCGCTTTTCCGACGCTCTCGCACGACTCCAAGGCACTCAAATTCAGACGAATATCGAGACCGGAAACCGCGGGACGAGAGGCTATTTCTCCTGGTTTTCGGAGGCACATTCAGAGACTCGCCGCCTACCTGACGGAACGGTTCAGCTCGAGTCTGTGCGGGTGATGATCTGTGACTGGCTGGCTCGAGCCATTACTTACGATAACCGTATGTACAATTATCATCCGGATTACTTTAAGTTGGGCTCGATCGAGAGGCGGATCTACGAGCTTGCACACTGCTATAGCGACAGTGGGGATTACGAAGTACCGCTGGAATATCTTGCCTCAAAGATCGGATCTCAGGCCGGCACGGCGAAGTTCCGTCAGCAGCTGAAGAAGGTCGAAAGCGAGGATCGCCTTCCGGAATATGAGATTGCGATCCACGACGTCGTGTCGAATGACAAAGTCGAGGATGCGCGCGGGCGCAAAATCCGGAAGCAGCAGACGATGGTCGTGCTTCGGCGGCGGCAACAAAAGCGGGTGGTAAGCGAACGGCTCGCGGCGGCCTGATCCTACGGTTCCATCTCCGATCCCCTCAAAAGCTTTGGACACCCGCCTCGGGCCGCGAAGGCCGCGAATATGCGGGTCGAGGAGCGGAAAGGGGAGCCGTGCCGAACAGAGCCGACCAGTTATCGATGATCGAACGCACATATTTTTCGGTCTCGGTTATCCGCGGGACCTTCGTTTTCACACGTCCCGGCCCCGCATTGTACGCCGCAAGAGCGAGGTGCACCTGGCCGTAGCGATCTAGCTGCTGGCGAAGGTACCGGGCGCCGTCCCGGAGATTTTGCACAACGTCGTATCGATTCACACCCAGACTTGCGGCCGTACCGGGCATAAGCTGGGCGAGGCCGTAGGCACTGGCTGTTGAGACCGCGAACGGATTATAGCGACTCTCTTGCATTATGACGGCGTCGAAGAGGCCGACCGGGATACCGTGCTCGCACGCGATAGCGCTCATCATGCCGTAATAGGTTGCTCGAGCGGGCCGAGGCCTTCAGAGACGCTACTTTCGTCCGCAACGCGCGCTCCGGCATGGTGGCGCTGCGCACGCGCGCGGACTCCTGGATGGGGGACAATGGCGAACCGATCCTGCGGGTCGAGCTCCAGCGGCCGAGCCGGCGCGAGTTCATGCGCGAGGCCGATCTGTTCGAGAGCGCGTGGGAGCCGATCGACCGCGACACCTTTGTCGCTCGGTGGCAGGCAGAGGTGGAGGAGGCGGCCGAGAAGCTGGATGTTGAGACCATTCGGCTCGCCACCGGCCTCCTGCTGCCCATCTGGTCCGCTCTTCCGCGCGACCACCTCGCCGTTCACCGCGTCGTCGACAAGGGTGGCAACAGCTGGCTCGGCCGCCTCGTGTTCGACCAGCACGTCGTCGACCTCTTCACCAAGCTCGGCATCTCCAAGACGGAGGATATGCCCGCACGTTCGATCATCGATGCTGCGCTCTCAGGGCGACCGATCGAGATCAAGCAGCCTTTCCCGATGACGATCAGGCGCGCCAGCGTGAACGGGAACGAGCGGATCGAGATCGAAGGCGCGCCGGCGGGCCAGCTCCCCTGGTTCAAGTCGCTCGGGTGCTGGACCGAGCTGATCAGCTATAAGACGCGCTTGTTCATCCCGGCGACTGAGCAGGCGTCGAGCATACTTGCACGAATCTTGGAGTAGGCTTGATCAAGAGCGAGGATGCTGACAGATTTGTCTGATACGAAGCTCCTCGGTAAATCCAATCGCGAAAGAGTCGATGCACACAACCATTCTATGGTTAATGCCGAGCCGGCGCTTAAATGGTTCGGTACAGATGGGCATCGGTGCCTGTTTCGCAGCGTGCGGCTTCATTACTCAACATGTCCTCAGCGGCGCGTTGGGTGGATTTCCGCTACTGATGTTCGTTCCCGCCGTTTTCCTATCGGCGATCATGGCTGGCAAAGCTGCAGGCGCTACAACGACCCTAATCGGCGCGACGCTCGCTGCATATTTCATTGTTCCGCCAAGGCACTCCTTCGCCCTGACCGCAGGATCGGCGCTGGCGCTCATGATCTTTCTGCTTGTGGGCATCGGCATGTCGCTCGTGATTGAGACGCTTCGTCGGTCGATAGAGAAGCTGAACGAGAGCGAGGGTGCGAAGGCGCTCCTGCTCGAGGAGCTGGCCCACAGAACCAAGAACGATCTCGCAATCGTTAGCTCGGCAATTACGCTTCAGCGGAATGCAAGCACGGATCCGGCTGTGCGTGACGCGCTCGCTGCTGCCAACGCCCGCGTTCTCGTCGTCGCCCGTGCCCAAGAGCGGCTACGCGGGGGCAAGGCGGACGGGCGCGTGGATCTCGAGGCATATGTGTCTGAACTCTGCCACGATCTAGGCGACCTCCTCCGCGACGTTCGTCCCATAGCGGTTCGCGTCAGATGCCCGCGATTGCCGGTGCAAACGGATCTGGCAGTCAACGTTGGCCTGATTGTGAACGAGCTGGTAACCAACAGCCTGAAGTACGCGTTCCCGTCGGATCGCGGCGGCACCGTAGATGTTACGATTCAAGCAGAGCCTGGCCGCCTTACCATTGAGGTGCGAGATGACGGGATCGGCTGCGACGACCTCGGCAGGGCAGGGCTTGGATCGAAGCTGGTCAGGTTGCTCGCCAAACAGCTCGCCGGCACGGTTGAGCGGGAGGATGGTCGGCCAGGTTACGTCGTCCGAGTGACCTTGTCGTCCGATGCCATCGGGACAGCCGTTCCTCAAGTTTGACGGGTCTAGCTCGCTATGTTCGCTCCAGCGTCGTTGATGAGGGTTGAAATGGCCGTGAGCAGTTGAGCCGGCGCGTAAGGCTTTTGAACCAAGAGGCTTTTCGGAACGCCGTGCGCCGCCCAATCCTCGGCACTTTCGGCAGTCAGATACACGACCGGGATCCTAGCCTTCAGCTCTCGGGCGCGGCGAGCTACCTCCCAGCCATCGGCCCCTTTGCCTAAGCGCACATCCGTCACGAGGCCGACGATCTGATCCGCCTGCTCGGAAAAGAGTCGAAGCGCTTCCTCGCCGCTGGACGCATCGATCACGGTGTAGCCACCGTCTTCCAGCGCTTCTTGAGCGTGGATCAGCATAAGCGGCTCATCCTCGACGAGGAGGATCAGTACAGGGTTACCCAAAGGCATATCGCTTCATTTGGAGGAGTGAACTGCAACGAAAAAATGGTTCGCGTTGAGTTGCGTTCGTGACCCTATCTGGGCTTGTGGCACGTCGACCGACCACTCCGTTCGCTCCCTCTCCGGCGTTCTACGTATCACAGGCTTATGCTAACCTTTAGCATTAGGGCCGTAACGATTTTCGATCAGAGATAATAGCTTCAAAGTCTATGGAGCTTAAAGCAAACAGCGAAGTCTGTGCCAAATCGGCACAGCAAATAGTCTGACAAGTCTGTGTCGCAGGAGCTCGGCGGTGCGCTATTTACGCGCCAGATCGGTCGGCCGATCGGGACTGATGCTCTTTGCGGACCACTCCAGCCACCAGGGCGAAGTTTCGTCAAAGGCGCTGGGAAACTCGCTCACCAGAGCGAGAATGGCGCGCATCAGCGAAATGACGCGGTAGATACCCTCGAGAACCGGTTGCGCCGGCATCTCCAGAGCAATCGCTTCGAGCTCTTCTATTCTCGTTGCGATCCTCACTAGTACGTCGGTCCTACGTCCAGTCATCGCGGCCCCCCCCGTGCGCTCGCTTTGCTTGAGACGCGTCAAAAGCAACGGCCTTTTTACAACAGCTTGCGGCCTGCTGCCTCGGCAATCACCCAAGGCCGCAGGTCGCCTGACCTGGCTTAGAAGCTCGCCCAGTCCTCGGCATCAAGAGCAACTGCCCGCACATCGGCCACTGCTCGCTGCTTTGGCTTGAATGTTACCGAGAGGGCGTCCTGCCGCACGTGCTTGGCTGCAGTCTGCGCACGGCCCGAGCCGGTGTTGAAACGCATTGCCTGCGCCTTGAGAGCCGTCACCTCCGTGTTCAGGTTCCGAGCTGCCGCCGAGGTCTGCTCGACCATCGCTGCATTCTGCTGCGTCATCTGGTCGATGCTGTTCACCGCAGTCGATACTTGCGTCACGGTGGTTGCCTGAGCCTGGTTGTCGGTAGCCATCGTCTCCAGGAGACCATGCACCTCGTTCACGTCGCCGACGATCGCGCCGAGGGCAGCGTCAACGCGCTTGACCATCTCCGCCGCTGCGGTCACGTCCGCCTGCGTGGCGGTTAGCTGGTCGCGAGCCCGGCCAGCTTCCTCCTCGGCACGCATCGCGAGCGCGGAGACGAGATCGGCAACAACGGCAAAGCCACGCCCAGCCTCACCTGCGCGGCCTGCCTCAACGGCCGCGTTCATGGCCAGGACCCGAGTCTGGAAAGCGATCTTGTCCAAGCCCTCGATGACGGTATCGATGCCCTTGGCGCTTTCGGAAACCCGCGACATCGCCTGCATCGCCTCATCGGCCACGCTGCGGCCCGAGTCCACCACGCCGATCGCGCCAGTGGCGCGGTCCACCGTCTGTGTCGCAGCAGTCGCGGTGTTTTTGATGCGCTGGTTCATTTCCGTCACCGCTGCCGAGGTCTCCTCGAGGCTTGCTGCGGCGCCTTCGGTGCGGCGAGCGAGGTCTTCGCTGGCCTGCGCGATTTCGGCAGAACCCGTCGAGATCGTCTCCGCGCTCTCCATGACGGAAGCGATCAGATCGCGCAGCGCCGCTACCGCAGCGTTGAAGTTGGACTTCACACCTTCATACTCGGCAGCAAAAGGCTCGTTGATCGTGGCGGTGAGGTCCCCGTCTGCAAGCTTGCTCAGGCGTTCCTGCAGCGTGTCGACGACATGCTTCTGCGAAGCGTCGCTGAGTTCCTTCGCTCGTGCGGCTGCGGCCTGCTGAACGGCCGCCTCTTTGAAGACGAGTACCGACTTGGCCATCGCGCCAACTTCGTCACGACGATCGACGCCGGGCACCTCGGCAGCATTGTTGCCACCAGCGAGCGCACGCATTGCGTCCTGGAGACGCTCGAGCGGCTTCACGATCTGGGCCTTAGCTAGGACTGCGGCGACACCCATCGTCGTCAGGAGGGCAATTAGCGAGACCACCAGCAGCGTGATGCGGTTCGACCCGGCGGCCGCACTCAGGTCTTCGGAGGTCTTGGTGGCTTGCTTGATCCGACCGTCGTTGATGGTCGCCAGCGCCTTAGTCAGTTTCGATGCGGTTTGGTCAGCACTGACGAGCGCCTGCCGAGCGCCTTGGTCATCATTGCGAAGGCCGAAAGCGATCGCCGTCTGCACCTGCTCGTGGAGCGTAGAGGCCAGATCTCGGAGCGGGCTGATCGTGGCGGCCTGATCCGGTTCGGCTTTGATCACCTCGTCGAAATACTTCGATACCTTCTCGAAGGATGTCTTTTCTGCGTCTGCGGCGTCACGCGCTGTCGAGGAAGCACCGTCATAGGCCATGACCTTGTAGCCGGCGTAGATCATCTCGATCGTCACGCGATTGGCGCGAACCAGCTTCACAGTGTCCGGCAACGTCTCCGTGACGATCTCGCTGTAGTTTCCGTCCGTCTGCTTGAGAGCGGTACCACCGTACCAGGCTACACCCAGCGTAACGAGGCCGAGCACCGCAAGCAGAAGGATGATCTTCAGCTGGATCTTCAAATTGGCGAATACAGTCATTTTGCGTCCTCTCCACGCCAGCTCGGCCCAACGTACTGGTACGAAAATATTCCTGTCATCATTGTAGATTGGTGAAGAGCGATATGACCAAGTAGTTATACCTAGACCACTCATGATCTTCATTGATCGTCCCGCGGCTCCGCGGCTCCGCGGCTCCGCGGCGCAAGAGAGGAGGGAGGAAGGGAGGGGTGTTCGGAAAATGCCGGACATCCAGAAGGAGATCCGACCATGACGAAGCCCGCAATCCAGTCCGTGAAGCTGGCCAAGCTGCAGCTGTCCGCGATCAACGTCCGCACCCCCAGGAACGACCTGATCGAGCAGCTGGCGGCCGACGTCGACGCACGCGGCATCATCCAGAACCTGATCGTAGCGCCGGTGAAGAAGCCCCGCGGCAGCTTCGCGGTGATCGCGGGAAGCCGGCGCTACCGCGCGCTGATGCTCCTCTCGGAGCGCGGTCAGATCGATCCAGCGCAGTACGACGTGCCGGTGATGGTCATCGAGGCCGATGACGCGGCGCTCTCGGAAACCTCGCTCGCCGAGAACTTCCACCACCTGGCGATGTCGCCGGCGGACGAATGTCGCGCCTTCCAGCACTTCATCGGCGAGAACGGCGATCTCGATGCGGTCGCAAAGCGGTTCGGCGTGACCCGCAAGTTCGTGGAAGGCCGTCTGCGCCTTGCCGACCTGGCCGAGCCGATCTTCAACGCCCTCGCTGAAGGCAAGATCACGCTCGACATGGCGAAAGCCTATGCGACCACCCCCAGCCACGATCGCCAGCTGACGGTCTGGAACAGCTACAAGAACTACAACTACAACTCGGACGCCATCCGCCGCGTCATCCTGAATGAGACGATGAAGTCGACCGAGCCGGTGGCGATCCTCGTCGGCGCCGACCGCTACGTCGCCGCCGGCGGCGTGATCGAGAGCGATCTGTTCACCGACACCGGCGATAGCTGGGTTAACCGCGAGATCGCCGAGGGGATCGCCGCCAAGATCATGGAAGAAGAAGCGGCTCGCCTCGGCGCAGAGCTGGGCCTGGGCTGGGTGCGGCCGATTGCATCGAGCAGCACCTGGGAGGTTGCCCGCGAACTTCACCGCGTGACTCTGCCGAGCGAGCCGATGACCGAGGCGCAGCGCGCCCGCATCGACGAGATCGATGCGCGTCTCGAGGCGATCGAGACCGAGATGGAGGACGAGGAGCTCAGCGAGGAGGCGTTCCGCGTCCTCGAGATCGAGGCCGAAGCGCTCCAAGAGGAGCGCAACGACCTTCACAATCGCCCCAAGATCCTCCCCGACGAGCTGAAGCCGCGTGTCGGACGCATCCTTTCGCTGAAACAAACCGGCGAGATGCTGCTCGAGGCCGAATATTACAGCGAGACGCCGCTGCGGGTGACGCCGATCGTGGAAGCGCCGGAGCGCGGCCAGGGCTATGATGGTGAAGGCGTCGATGACGGTGGCTCCAGCGAGGCCGAAGACCGCGATGAGGGCGAAGGCCGGATCACCGGTTGGCAGATCGAAGAAGGCCAGAGCGGGCGCACCGGAAGCGGCGGTCCGACGGCGCCGGTGAAGCCAATCGCAGCGGCGCCCGACGGCAAGGCGCTGAGCCAGGTGCTCTTCGACCAGCTGGCAGTGCAGCGGCGCGATGTTCTGGGCGCTGCGCTTCTCGGCAATCCGGCGCTTGCGCTCGACTTCATGCTTTTCGCCATGGTCGACGAACGCGGCTCCTACAGCATGGGTCAGAGTGGCACCACCATCAAGGCGAGCCGCCCCGATGATCCAGTGCGGGGCGATGCCGTGCCGCCGTCGAAGGCGCGCGCCTATATCGACGAGTTCGCCGAGGCCATGGAAGACGGGTGGCGCGACGGCGAGACGAAGGTCGATCGGTTCGAGGCCTTCCGGCTGCTCAGTGACGAGGCCAAGGCGCAGTGGATGGCTTGGGTGGTCGCAACCTCGCTGACCGCGAAGGACTGCTACGGTCTGGCGGACTCCAATCCGCTGCAGAACCGGCTTGCGACCATCCTCGAAGTGGATGTCGCCTCCTGGTGGCGGCCGACGTCGCTCAACTACTTCGATCGCATCTCTAAGGGCGCCATTCTGTCGCTCCTCGATGAGGTCGGGGGCCCTGCGCTGTCGGGTCGCCACGCGACGCAGAAGAAGTCGGAAATCTCCGAATCCTGCCAGAAGCTGTTCGCCGGCGAAGCCATCATCGAGGCCGAGGTGCGCGAGGTGGTCACGCGCTGGGTGCCGGAGGCGATGCGGTTCACCGAGGCCGCGCCGTCGACGCCCAGCGAGGCCGATGACGACGACGATCTCAGCCTGACGGACGAGAGCGGCGCGGGCGAGGACGAGCTGAGCATCGACGATGAGGAACAGCTCAGCCTCGGGGACGACGACGATCTGGAGCTGGGCGAGAACGAGGACGACCCCGAAGAAGACGGCGTGGGTCTGCCGATCGGCGACGAGGACGATCTGACCAGCGACCGCGAGGCCGAAGACGACTTCGGGGTGAACGACAGCCTCCACGCGATCGCGGCCGAATAGCTTCCAGCCTCCTTCTGGAACCCCTGGCACCGCCGGCGGCAACCCCGTCGGCGGTGCTCTTTTTGGAGGACACCGACCATGAACAGCATCGCCGAAGAGGTGACGAAGCTTCTGCTGCAGAAGCTCGAGCAAGGGATTGTCCCCTGGAAGCGGCCTTGGTCGCTCACCGGCGAAGGCGGGCGCCCGCTGCGGCATGAGGGCACGCCGTACACCGGCATCAACTGCCCATGGCTTTGGAGCATTGCCGATAGCCGCGGCTACAAGAGCCGCTATTGGATGACGAAGCGTCAGGCCGAGGAGCTGGGCGGCCGCGTCCGTAAGGGCGCCGAGGCAACGATATCGATCTACGCATCGAGCTTCCGCAAGCAGGGCAAGTCACTGCTGACGGGCGAGACCACCGCGCAGCTGATCCGCTTCCTGCGCAGCTACCTCGTCTACAACGCGGATGAAATCGACGGCTTGCCGGCTTGGTACTACCCGAGGCCCGTGGCGCCGACACCGACGCTGCTGTCGCTACGTCAGGAGGCGATCGACGCCTTCTTCGAGCAGATCCCCTCTGTGGTCCGTTATGGCGGCAGCCAGGCATATTTCTCACCGCTGAGCGATCACATCCAGATGCCGCGGCTCGCTCATTTCACCTCGGTCGACCTGTTCGCGTCGACCCTTGCGCACGAACATGTTCACTGGACAGGGGCGCGAAGTCGGCTCGATCGCACCTTCGGCAAACGGTTCGGCGACAAGGCATATGCTTTCGAGGAGCTGGTTGCCTGCCTTGGGCAATCCTTTATCTGTGCCGAACTCGGGCTGCCGACCGAGCTTCACGACAACCATGCGAGCTATCTCGGCTCCTGGATCCGTGTCTTGAAGGACGACAAGGCCGCGGTCTTCCTCGCCTCCACCAAGGCTGAGCAGGCGGTCAGATACCTACAAGCATTCGCCTCGGTGACGCCCGTCGCCAAGGCCGCCTGACGGAGGAGCATTCCATGGGTTGGCTGGAAATGAGCCGCACGTCGATGGGGGGGCACGACACGCCCAAGGCCTATCTGGACGCGCAATTCACCTACGAGAGGGCTGTCGACGGCGGCACCCGCGGTCACAAGGTGCTTGCCTCTTCGTGCGTGAACAACAGGGTGTGGTACGGCGCCGTGCAACAGGTGGAAAATGGCGTCGCCGGCGAGGTCTTTGCGGTCGTTTGCCTGGTCAAATGGAACCCGCGCTCCAGGAGCGGATATCATTTCGCGTACAAGGACATGGACGAGTCCATGGGTCCGCATGAGGCGGAATGCCCCGAGCGGATCCTCGACCTTCTCACCGAGACGGACCGGCCACACGCCCTCGATTGGCGGGCGCGGTGCCGTGCCGCGATCGCGAGCCGGCGCCGCGATGTGCCCGATGGCGCCCTGGTGCGGTTCGAGAACCCGCTCACCTGCGGCGACGGCCAGGAGGCCACTGACTTCCGCGTGCGAAAAAACGGCACCAAGCTGCGCTTCTTCCGCGCAGACGGTGCCGGTCCCTATCGGGTGCGCAACTTCTACAAGCTTAGCTGGTCGATCGTGCCCGAGACGAAGGTGCACCGCACCGTCTTCGCGCGCGCCGGCGATCCGAAAAAGGAGATGCTGAAATGCGCCTGATCGCGACTCTACTCCTGTTCGGAACAAGCAGCTGCGGCGTTCTTCCCAACGCGAGCGCAGGGCAGCGGGACCACGACGGCTTCGAGGCGCAGGCGCGCGCGATCGACGGCGACACGATCGCGGTCGACTTTCGCCTGTTCGGCGCCGATGCCGTCGAGCGGAAAGCGCTTTGCGCGAAGGGGCCTTCCTGTTGGCCGTGCGGCAAGGCCGCGCAGGACTTTGCCTCCAAGCTCATGAAGCGTGAGCCGGTGTCGATCCGGCTGACGGGCCAGCAGAGCTATGGGCGGCCAATTGCGGTGGTCGACGTAGGCGGCCAGGATTTGGGGGAGACGATGATCGCCGCCGGCTACGCGTTGCCGACGCCCAACTTCCTCAAGACCGATCCGATGCGAGCACGTCGCTATGAGGCAGCCTTCGCCCAGGCCGAGGCCAAGCACCTAGGCGTCCACGGCGGCGAGTTCATCGAGCCAAGCCGGTGGCGCAAGGGGGCGCGCCTTTCGTGCGAGCGCCGCGGACGTTTCGGGGGAGATGAACGCTAGGCGGCTCGCTCGTGGGCCTGCTGGATCTCGGCCGCGCCGGCGTTTTGCAAAAGCAGCTCGCGAAGCGCGGTCACGAAATGTCGCGCCTCGGCGCTGGTGAGAGAATAGAACCGCTTCTGGCCGCTTCGCCGCGTCGAGACGATGCCTTCGCCTCTCAGGATCGCGAGCTGCTGTGAGACTGCAGTGGTGCTGGAACCGACAGCCTCGGCGAGGTCGCTCACCGACCTCTCACCGTCGAGAAGCTCCCAGATCAGCATGCTTCTGGTTCGCCCAGCGAGAACCTTGAGGAACGCTGATGCGCGCGAAGTGAAGTCGGACAGATCCCCTCTCATGCAACGACGACTATGGAGCCCGTAAAGCCCATGCAAGGCTCTGCATCTTCCAGATTATCGCAGGTTAGCAACTATCTCGCTCCGCGATGACCGGGAGCGCCCAAGGCGATCAGGAGAGGAGGGGGGAGAGAGGAAGGGAGCGTGCTTTCGCGCTCAGCTTCCCGGAGACCGTCCATGACCTTTGATGTCGCTTTCCGTCACCAGCAGGCCCTCGATCCCAGCGCACTGACCACAATCAGCAGCACGCTTCATGCGATCAGCATGGCCATGGAAGACTGTCGCAACGCTGGCGTGAGCGCCGAGGAAGATCCTGCGGTCATCCTGCTCGCTCGGCACTTCTCGGCGGTCTGCGATCAGCGTCCCGCTGCGAACGAGCTGCAGGGCCGCTGCATGCGGGCGATCAAGGATCTGCGCGGTGCGCCCGTCCTGCTAACGCTCGCGCACCGCGGCGTGTACCATGAGGCGGCCGCGAAGAACGCGTTCCACTCAGAAGGTCAAAAGGCGATGCGCGCGCTGGCCAAGGCCCTGCAGCTGGACAGCAGCGAATATGAAGTGCGCTCCTGCCGTGGTGGACCTGCTGTCTCTGGTGAGATCATCCTGCACACCGACAAAAGCTACGTGCAGCTCAGCCTCGGTCTCTGTGGTCTCGATAACGAAGTGCTCTATCGGACCTGCCGCGGCCGTCAGGACTATACCGGCGGCCGCAACCATTTCGCCGGGGTTCGCGACCTGGTGGACCCGGACCGTTTCGCAAGGCGAATCGTCCACGAGCTGCAGCTTGGGTACGCCCTGCCCGATCAGGCGGAGACGCTGTTCGGCTAAGCTGCGATCGGAGCGCTTAATCCGCGTCTCCGGTCTGTTCCTCGATCAATTGCGTCAGCTGCGCAGCTCGGTACGGTTTGGGGAGAAAGACGCTGTGGTCGGGGAGGTCCTCAGGGCCGAGCCATTGCTTCCCGGATGTGACGATCACCTTCACCTGGGGACAGGTCTCCGTGACGATCCTTGCCAGCTCGAGACCATCGATCGGTCCAGGCATGTTGATGTCTGTGAAAACGACGGCAATCTGATGCTGCTTTAAAAGTTCGAGAGCGACAGATGCGTCGGGCGCTTCGAGTACGCGAAATCCGCTCTCTTCAAGCATATCGGCGGCGATCATCCTGACGAAGCTCTCGTCTTCGACAACGAGGACCGTGGAATCGTCGGCGTTATTCATAAATGCCTCCAACCAAACAACTGAACGACGCCGGTCCTGTTCCTCATGAATAGGAATTTGCTCGGAATATATTTTCACGAGGCGTTCACGGATACGGAAAGGGAAGGGTGAACCATGGCCTTGTTCGATGCTCGCTTAACTGACCTACACCCGAGATTGTGGGCGCCGTACTCGATCGTCGCATATCCCTACGGCTTCCACGCGTGGCCCGAAGAGTGGGCCGATCCAGCCTGGGAGCCCCACGCGCGGGTGATGACGGACGCCGGCTCGAGCTCACAGAAGCTCGGTGAGTGCAGCACGCTCGATGACGCCCTCGCGGCGTGCTGGGAGCATCTCGTAAGCCTTGGCCAGGCCTAGCCATTCAACAGATGGGATCAGGTCGATGGAACAGTTCGATCCTACCTCTGCATCAGCTTGGACCGCGCGCGGCCGCAGCGCTGGTGACGCCGAAGCCTTGGCTTCGATCTGGCGCGACTACCCGGATTTGCCACCGACGGCGCCGAGCGAAGAGCGCTTGATGCGCTGCCGCGCCCGCATTGCAGCGATGCGGCCAATGCATGAGGCAGCCCAGGCAGAGCAGGAACGCGCGCGCCGCGCGCGAAACTTCGCGTTCGTCGAGGGGAAAGCTGCAGACGGCACGATCGACGATCGTGATCTCGCAATCCTGCGCGCCCGCGACGCGCACGGTTTCGATTGGAATGAGGCAGTCCGATACGCCGAGGGATGGTATGCCGCACGCGCGGGATGGTCGTACCGCGAGCGCATGCCCCATCTCCGCGAGGAGCCCACCGAGCGAGCCGCATACGACGTCGGCTTTCGAGACGGGGGTGGCGACCGCACCGACCTCTTCGACGCGGCGCGCCGCGCTTTCATTGCTGCCGCACCGTCCAATATCGTGGACAGCAAGGCGCCTGCAACGAGACCAGGGCGCTTGCCGAGCACCTGGCCGAAGCCCAGCGACGCGCCCAGGCCAGTGCGGTGGTCACGGCGCTTGGCTATCCTTGCGCCTGAGGATCTGATCGCCCGCGAGCAGGGAGGCTCCGGGTTGGGCATCGACGTCCTGAAGCACGAAGATCAGGGCCTGACCGTGATCGTCTTTCGACAAGGACAATGGGAAACACCCTCCGGGGTGCAACTCGCTGCTGAAGATCTGCAGGCGCTGCTCCGAGCTAAGGAACTGGAGGACATCCTCACTACGATACAGGGCGACGAGCTTGAACGCCTCGACGCGGCCACGATGCTCCTCCCGATCGTCGGAACATGCGAGCGAGCGCAGAACTCCTTGCTTCAGCGACGAGCGCATGTGCGCACCTGGCTCTCCCGAGGGGTAGCGAATGGGCAGAACGCCGGCGCGGGCCACATCCGATGGGGCAAGGCCGCGAAAGGCCTCAGAGCCTCTCTCGGAGAGTTCACGGCCATCGACCGTGGCAGCATCAGTCGGGGATCCCACGCGGTGGCTGTGCTCCTTGAGGATGGATCTCCCGCAAACGGGTTCGTCGATGCACTTGGCGCGCCGCTTGATCCTATCATCTGCTTTTCCAACAGAGCACAGCTGAGGTGCGAAATGGAAAAAGCGTTGCGCGCGTTCGGCGGTGGAACTCGGCTGAGCATAGGAATGATGAAACCTGCGGTTGCCACCTATTCCGGAAACGGTAAGGTGACAAGGATAGGAGGATCGACATGAATATTCTGCACATGCTGCATATGGTCCTTATGGTGATAACGATACCAGTTATGTTCTCCTTGCTGATGGCGACGAAGCGATTTTGGCCGCCTCTTCTGTTCGGCATGGGTGCAGTATTGGTCGTGGCGGCAGCCGAAGGGCAGCTGCGAGCCGCGAGCTTAACTGTAGCCGCGACCCTAATCGTGATGGCTATTGCGCTGGGTTGGCATCGGCGAGCCCTCAGAGCCGCTTGATAGACGGCTTGAGCGCTCTGATTGGGCGCGGCAATCCTCGCGGTTGAGAGAGGAGGGGGAGAAGTTGGAGCAGGCATGTTGCCATGCAAGCTGGAGCTTCCCCATGATCTCAAACTGTCGCCCTACCGTGCTGGCCTATGGCGTCGGCGTGGACAGCACCGCAATGCTGGTCGAGCTCGTCTCGCGCGGCGAAAAGCCCGACTTGGTGCTGACCGCCGACACGCGCGTAGAGAAGCCGCTGACCTACGCCTATCTCGACATGATCAGGCCCTGGATGGCCGCCCATGGCATCCACTTCGAGCTGGTCACCTATCAGACCAAGCGGTTCAAGCATTGGCCACCCTATCAAGGCCTGGCTGAAATGGCGCTGACGAACGGCACGCTGCCGAGCAAGAGCCTCGGAGGCTCCAGCTGCAGCTTGAAGTACAAGAAGGCGCCACAGGACACCTATCTGCGCACATGGCAGCCGGCGATCGCCGCGTGGGCGAGGGGCGAGAAGGTCGTGCGCCTGATCGGTCTCGATGCCGGAAAGCAGGACAGCCGCCGCCACGCACACGCGGCAACGATCGAGGATCCGCTGTACGAGTACCAGTATCCCCTCCGCCTGTGGGGCTGGGACCGGAACCGCTGCATCGAGCGCATCCGCGAGGCGGGCTTGCCCGTCCCGCCAAAGTCGTCCTGCTTTTTCTGCATCGGCATGACCCCGGAGGAGGTGCGCGAGCTGCCACGCTGGTGCCTGCGGACGATCGTCCTGGTGGAAGCACGCGCCGCCCCGCGTCTCCATACGGCAGAAGGGCTCTGGCGCCGCGGCACCAAGATGCGTCCCGGGTCGATGACGGCCTTCATCCGGCATGAGCTGCTGCTGCCGGAGGCTGAGATCAATGCCATCGTCCGAGATGCTCCGACCGAGCTGGTCAAGTTCCAGGACGGTGCTGCGCGACTTCCACTGGAGCAGCGGCCCACCCTCACCGATTGGCTCTCCCGCTTCAATGCCGGCGCGAGGCGCGCCGCATGAAACCGCCAGCTCTATTCCTCAATCTCTCAACCTGCAGGTGTTTCAATGAGCCGCTATAAGCTGACTGCGCGGGAGGACCGCACCGACATCGATCACGCAGTGGTCGGTTGGGATCGGCCCCTTGAAACCTTTTTCGCGCAGGTCTTCACCAAGGCTTCGCCCGAGGAAGACGCAATCGTTTGGGTTGGGACCGACTATCGGGAGATCCGTAGTGCTGAGGCAGCGATCGCGGCTGTCGAGCAATATGCCGTCGTCCCGGATGACATCCGCTCAAGGTTGATGAGCGACTTCGCCGACAAACCCGCACGTCACCCGGATGCCCGCCTCACGCATATCAGGGTTCGCGTGCAAAAGAGCGAAGATGTTGATCCAGATTTAGTGGGCCGGCAGGGTAATCTTGTTCGTGAGCACCTGAGTGGCTACATCGTAAAACTGGATCCTAGCAGCACCGAGACAGCATCACGTAGCGAGTACTTCGCTGCGAGGTCCTTGGTCCGACTCCGCTGAAGGCATGTAGATTAGCAGGCAGACCCTCACGTGGCCCCCCGCGTGAGCAGCGGTCGCCTGCTAAAGGACCCCGCTCCGCCAACCCCCCTTTCGGTGGAGCGGGGTCCGCCTTTCGAGCCGGTGCGATGAGAGAGGAGGGGGAGGTGGAGATCGGATCTTGGTGATCCGGGAGAACTCCGATGCCTCACATCATCGATATCGGCGGTACGCCGGCAAACGAGAACTGCGCCCAGCTGGGGCAGACCGATGACTTCGAGCGGCTCAACCGCCTCGAGGTCGCCGCTTACAAGGCGGCACTGATCGGGCGCTATGGCCCGCCTCCAGCGGGTTGTGAGCTAGTCGAACTGCGCAACCCCCACGATTTCGGCCGCTACTTCACTCTCGGCATCCGTATCGCCGACGAGGACGCCGCGATCTCAGCCGCAGCAGACTATATCGAGCAGGTCGAGAACGGGCTCGGGAGCTGGCTCGAGGCCGGCTTTCGAGCGCCCGTCAGCTACGATGACGCCGGCAAGCCGACCGAAGTCCGCGACCTGGCGGACGTCATCGTATCGGCTCTTCTGATCACGCGGCCCGCACCCGATGGGGTGTTCGCTCTCCCCGAGAACGCCGCCATCCATCAGCACCTGGTCGACGCCTATCCGTCCGCGGCGGCGATAGCCGCGGCGCGGCTGACGGCCGTCTGCGCGGGAGCGGCGGAATGAGCGCGGAGACGGTATCCCGGACGGAGCGCATTGCGCAGCTGAATGATCTCTGCCGCCGTGGCGTGTACCCTAACGGGCGCCACCAAATGACGCGGACCCTTCGCGCTACGCTCGAAGAGCCTGGTGCGGTGCCTGGACTGCTCGCGACCTCTCGCCTCATGAAGGCGATCCGCGAATACGAGTTCACCGGCGACGATGGTCCGGAGCGCGACTTTGGAGCCTTCGATTTTGACGGACACCGGGTCTGCTTCAAGATCGATTATTACGAGCCCTCAATGGTGTATGGCTCGGAGGATCCGAGCGACCCATCGGTCACGGTGCGCGTCATGACAATCATGCTGACGAGCGACTATTAACGCGCTGCCAGCCCTCGGTGATGAGGATGACGCATTCGGCGAAGGCTATGGTCTCAATCACCACGCCATCGACGCCGAGGACATCGATCTTCCCGTTCATGTCGACGCAGCCTCGTACAAGGTCCTCCGCGAGGATCGAGCGAACCGAGTGGATCGCCGCGCGGCGAGCTGCCTCGCGATCGGAGCACATCGTGCCCTCTGGATCGAGAAGCGGCCCGTTTTGGTCGTGCACGTTGAAGAAGTAGCGCTGCATCGAAGCGGTCCGGTCGCCCCGCCTAAGCACCAGAAGAGCCCGCCAACGCTCGGGGGAGGGGCGGGCTCTTCCTTGTGTCGCTCGGGGGGAGAGGATGCCCCGGCGCCATCGCGACCCGGCATGTCTTGTGGACTGGTCCCGGTGAACAAGTTCTGCCTCAATCAGGGTAGCCTCGCAATTAGGTACATAGACTGTATCTTGGATAGATCAGCCACCACGTGCGTTCGTACGCCTAACATCCCGGCCAGTTGTGGTTAACGTGTGTCAAGCAACGCAGGTTGGGCAAAGAGCGTATTTTCGACGCACTTGCACGCGCCTAGGGAGAGGTAATGGGACAGCGATTTTCTTCGACGGTGCTGATTGTCGACGACGAGGAGTATATTCGTACCCTTGCATGCGCTGTGCTGAAGGACGAGGGCTTCGAGGTTCTGGAGGCTTCCGGGACAGCAGAGGCGCTGGAGCTAGCGGCGAGGCACAACATCGATGTGCTTTTAACCGATCTGCACATGCCAGGCTCGTTGGACGGTCTGCAGCTCGCGGCCGAAATCCGCGCAACGGACCCCTTGATCCGCGTGATCGTCTCCTCCGGAGACGATCCATCGGTGCTCAAGGACGACGCCAGCGGCGCGATCTTCCTCGCGAAACCATACCGACCACATCAGCTAATGGGCGCGGTCCGGATGCACAGCATCGGTTTGAGCTTTCCATTCGAAGTGCGAAAACGGCTGTAGCAGCAGGGGCTGCGTGGAGCCATCCTCCTAGCGCAGCGCTGCCCCTGCTGGTGCCCTGGAGTCGGGGCTCCTGTCCTCGGACCCGCTGCGCATGCAGCGGGCCCGGTCACACCGTCTCAGCTATTCAGCTCGTGCTATCGGGTAACGCGTCGACGGTGACCCCGCTGCACAAGCGGAGGGGAATACCAAACGCTTAGAAGGAGACGCGACCACCGATCCGAAGCGTCCGCGGTTCCACGACCCGGCTCAGTCGCCCTTCGACCGGGCCGTCGCGATCCACCGAGGGGATGTAGGACTCGTAAAAATAGGCGATGTCCTTGTCGCGGCTGTCGAGCAGGTTCAGCACCTCGCCATAGATCTCCAGCCGCCCGATCTTCCGCGCGGCGCGGAGGTTGACCACCGTGCTGCCCTTGTCCCGCGCGCCGTTGTCCTCGATCAGCGGGTAGGGCCCGAGGTGACGGACGCGGAGGCTGGCTTCCCACGGCGCCAGCACTATGGCTACCCCTGCAGATGCCGCGTTCTCGAACGCGTTGGGGATGCGGTCGCCATTGTCGTAGCGCGAGCGGCTCGCCGTATAGTTGCCGTCGATCGCCAGCCATGGGACAGGCCGCCAGAAGGCGACCAGTTCATAGCCGTGTCGGCGACTCGCACCGGTCGGCTCCACCGCGTTGGAATCGCCGACGAAGCGGAGTTCGCTACCGACCTCCAGCCACCAATAGGTGCCGGTCAGCGTCAGCCCGCCACGCTGCCAGCGCGCGCCCAGTTCTTTGCCGGTCCCGCGTACCAGCACCGGCACCGGCGTCTCGACATTCACCGCGCCGCGCACGTCGTTGGAATGGAAGCCGCGGCCCCAGTTGGCGTAGAGTTCGATCTGCGGGGTGAGGGCATAGGCGACCGATGCCTTGGGCGAGACGATGCTGTCGCTGCCGGCACCTTCACCGAGCGCCGCCGCCGCGGCGTCCCGCGCGCGCACGGCATAACGATAGGCATCGCCGCGAAGCCCGCCGATGACGCGAAGACCCGCAAGCGGTGTCCAGATCGCCTCACCGTAGAGCGCGGCCGAGGCTTCCTCGACATGGTAGCGCCCTAGCGAGAACAGCGGTGTGCGCTGGGCGGTTCGGGCCACACCGACATTGCCGATATGGTCGTAGCGCCCCTCGCTGCCGATCGACAGCGCCAGCGCGGGCGCTACCTGCCAGCGCTTCTCGGCGCGTCCGCCGACGATCCAGCGCTTGTCGAACTGGCGGATCTGGGCGCTGGTCCCGTCGGGATCGGTATAGGTCGGGTTGGAGTACATCGACCAGTCGTAGAACTGGCCATAGAGGTTCGCGTCCCAGCTCTGCTGATGCACGGCGACGTTGCCGACCAGCCGCGTGGTGCGGCCCCGCGCGCTGGGGTCGGGCGAGCAGAACACGTCGGGGCAGGCCGCGGTGCCGATGCTCCGCTCGGGGATCTGCTCGGTCGGGCGCCAGGTGGCGTGATAGGCGTGCAGCGTGACGTCGATCGTGCCAGCGCCGAGCGGGGCGGCATATTTGGCGAAGCCGGAAGCGTGGCGCAGATGCTCGGGCTCCTGCCACGGGCCGTCATAGGCGCGCAGCTGGCCGACCAGCGTCAGTGTGCCCGGGCCGACGCCGTTCGCCGTGCCGCCGGCCGCGATCCGGCGATAGCCATAGGAGCCGCCCTCGACCGAAAGCCAGGGGCGCGCGAAGCCGCCGATGGTCGACATGTAGGCGGCACCGGCGAGCGCGAAGTCGCCGCCGTCGGCGCGGTACGGGCCTTTGCGGAAGTCCTCGCGACCGACGACCTCCGGGATCAGCCCGTTGAGGTCGAGATAGCCCTGGCCGTGGCCGTGGGTGCGCAGGTTCATCTGCACGCCGTCGACATAGGTGGTGAAGTCGGTACCGTGGTCAAGGTTGAAGCCGCGCAGGAAATACTGGTTGGCCTTGCCGCTGCCGGAATGCTGGGCGGCGATCATGCCGGGCACGGCCTCCAGCAGCTCGGCGACCCGCAGCAGGGGGCGCACGAGCAGGTCGGCCCCGGTGATCGAGCCTTCGCTCGCCGCCTGCGCTACGCCGATCTTGCTCTCGCCGCGGCCGAACACGACGATGTCGTCGCTTTCCTTGGCGGGAGCGGGCGGCGGTGTCTCGGACTGCGCATGGGCTGCGGTCGCGCCGCACGCGGACAGCGCGGCAAGGCCGGTCAACAGGATGGTTTTCAATCGTCTTCTCCGGGCGTCGTGCGACTGCCGGCGGAGGCCTGCCGTTCACGAACGGTCGGCACGTCCCGAGCGCGGACGCCGGGAGCGCCACAAGACGAACCGATGCGGCCTCCACCGCTCGTTCGTCGCTCAGACGGAGAACCGTGCCACGGCCATCCCCTGGGCCAGGGCAAGAGCGACCTCTCGCTGGCAGGTCTCCTGGCTCACGGGTCGTCGCTCGATGCGCACCTTCCCAGGTCGGGTGACCCAGTGGCTGCTTCCATCGAAGGAAGCGCGTGCATCTCGCTCGCCGCTTACAGTTGCAGGGACAGCCTCGGCTTCGGGGCGCAAGCGCCCACACCGTGTTCCCTTTTAAGCTCCTCTCGGAGCACCAGCGCGATCATGGTTCGGCTGAAGCGGACTTCAGCCGAATGGAGGCGGCGGTAGCGGCAAGAGATCGCGACCGCAACAAATCTCCATCAGTGAGCCTTCTCGTTGCCTCTTTTGAGAAACGAGCGGTGGCGGCTACAAGGTTGTCATCCCCAGCATGGAAAATGCGGGATGCTGTCTTGCGATGATCAAGCCGCGAGTTCTTTGCGGATGATCTCCGCCCCGGCGCCAAGCGCCTTGAGCTTGCCTCGTGCGACATCGCGCGAGAGCGGTGCCATCCCGCAGTTTGTGGCTGGATAGAGCTTGTCCGCATCGACGAAGCGCAGCGCGCTTCGCAAGGTGGCAGCGACCTCTTCGGGCGTTTCGACAATATTTGTCGCAACATCGATCGCACCGACCATCACCTTCTTGCCGCGGATGAGTGCGATCAGATCCATCGGCACGCGCGAATTCTGGCACTCCAGCGAGATGATATCGATCTTCGACTTCCGGAGGTTGGGAAAGGTCGCCTCATACTGGCGCCATTCGGAACCGAGCGTCTTCTTCCATTCGGTGTTGGCCTTGATGCCATAGCCATAGCAGATGTGAACGGCGGTTTCAGCCTTCAGCCCTTCGGCCGCGCGCTCCAGCGTGGCGATGCCCCAGTCGTTGGCCTCCTCGAAGAAGACGTTGAAGGCGGGCTCGTCAAACTGGATGATGTCGACGCCGGCCGCTTCAAGCTCGCGGGCTTCCTCATTGAGGATGCGGGCGAACTCCCAGGCCAGCTTCTCGCGGCTTCGATAATGCGCATCGTAGAGCGTATCGATCATCGTCATGGGCCCCGGCAGCGTCCACTTGATCGGTTGATCGGTTTGGGCGCGCAGGAAACGGGCGTCGTCGACGAAGACGGATTTGGGGCGTGAGACGGCGCCTACGACCGACGGCACGCTGGCGTCGTAGCGGTTGCGGATCCGCACCGTCTCACGCTTCTCGAAATCGACACCGTCCAGATGTTCGATGAAGGTCGTGACGAAGTGCTGGCGGGTCTGTTCGCCGTCCCCAAGGATGTCGATGCCCGCTTGCCGCTGGTCGTCGACCGCCAGGCGTAGCGCGTCCTGCTTGCCCGCGATCAACGCCTCGCCCTCCAGCTTCCAGGGCGACCAAAGGGTTTCGGGCTCGGCGAGCCAGGATGGTTTGGGCAGGCTGCCCGCCGTCGTCGTCGGCAACAATGTCGTCATGGGGAATACCTTGATATGCATGGAAATCAGAGGCCGCAGGTCGCGGACCAGCGCTGGAGCGCGGCAATGTGCGGCTTGATGAAATGCTCTTCGGCGAATTTGCCTTGCTCGACGGCGAGGCGGGCACGCTCCTCGCGATCATAGACGATGCGGGTCAGCGAATAGTCCTGGTAGGTCAGGCTCGGTTGATAATGCTCCGCCGCTACGGAATTGGCGTTGTAGATTTCCGGACGGTAGATCTTCTGGAAGGTCTCCATCGTGGCGATCGTGCTGGCGAGTTCGAGGTTGGTGTAGTCGCTGACCAGATCGCCGATATGGTAGAAGGCGAACGGTGCAACGCTGTGCGGCGGCATGAAATACCGCACCTTCATGCCCATCTTCGCGAAATACTGATCGGTGGGCGAGAATTTGTCGTTTCGGTACTCTACCCCGAGGATCGGGTGGATGTTGGCGGTCCGGTGATAGACTTCCTTGCTCGACACGCTGAGGCAGATTACCGGCGGCTTGCGGAAATGATCGCGATAGGCGCTCGACGCCAGGAAGTGCTTGAACAGATTGCCGTGCAGATCGCCGAAATCCTCCGGCGCGCTGCGACCCCCGGCCTTGAGATGGTTGGGCAGGACGACGCTGAAGTCGTAGTCCCGCACATAGGAAGAGAAGTTGTTGCCGATCATGCCATCGGACCGCTCGCCGCTGGCCTTGTCGACCACAACGGTATGCAGGATCTCGATCAGCGGGAACGCTTCGTCGTGCGTGCCGTCCCCGAGCGTGAGCGCGGCCGACACGATCTTCAGTTCCAGCGTGTAGCGGTCGCCCTTCGGATTGTCCCAGTGCATCAGTGCGTTGAAACGGTGGTCGATCATCACCAGCGTGTTGCGCAAATTCTCCCGGCGGCGTTCCCCGCGCGCGAGATTGGCGAAGTTGGTCGTGGTGCGTGTGCTGTCGGCCGGACGATACTCCTCGTCGAAGGGCAAGCTGCTGATCGAGAATGTGAACCCGCTATTCGTCATGACTCACCTGGCGTTATGGGCAGAGGTCAGGCGAAAGCGCGCAAGGCGTGGAAAGGCCCGGAAAGGCGTGTAGCCCCGGAGCCTAGCGTCGAGCGCGATCCACCGGAGGAACCCCCGTCCGAGGAACGTTATGGCGTCGGAGGCAGGTCTCCTGGCTCACGGGTCAACGCGGTGGCTCCGGCCTTCCCGGGCGCTGTGCGAGCCCAGTGACACAAATTGGAGCCGCCGCTCGCCGCTTACAGTTGCGGGGGCAGCGCCGGATTCTGCCCTGACGGACACCACCGGCTTCCCGTCTTAGCCCCATCGCCATGCCTGGGATGGGGAACCTCGACAGGCTCTTTCAACACGATATACCCGTCATTGTCAATAATGATATAAAGATATGTTTATATCTTGATGCGAAGTGCCTGTAGCTGATATTGGGATGGAAGCAGCCTCTCTGCTTACAATCCCCTCCCGGTCATAGATCCACCGAAGCCGGTAGCGTCGGAGGTTCCAGCTGCTGGCTCAAGACCTCCTGCGGGGTTTGATAGCCGAGACACTTGCGAGGCGTGTTGTTCAGCCGATCGACCATGCCTTGAAGCTGGCGGTCAGATATCGCGGCGATGTCGGTGTCGAAGGGTAGGAATCGCCGGATGCGACCGTTGGTGTTCTCGACGCTGCCCTTTTGCCAGGGTGCTGACGGCTTGCAGAAATAGGACACGATGTTCAGCGCGCTCTCGAGCGTGGGATATCGCGCGAACTCGGTGCCGCGATCGAACGTGATGGAGCGCCGGAGGGGAGGGGGAAGGGAGCGAAGACGTCGCTCGATGCCGGTTATCACCTCGGTCGAGTGCTTGCTCGGGTTTGGGCACAGGATCGTGAAGCGGCTGCGCCGCTCGACGAGCGTGGTGAGGTTTGCTTTTCCGTGAACCGCGCGGAAGGCGATCAGATCGCCTTCCCAGTGACCGAAGCTGCTCCGCTCGGCGATCTCCGGCGGGCGCTGGGCAATCGTGTTCGCCTCGGGGATGCGGGCGGCGCGCGGCTTCCGCCCATAGCGCGATCGTCGCTTCTTCCTGGCCATCGGGAGCAGCTTCCACAGCCGTTGGCGCTTGCCGTCCTCACTATAGACGTACTGGTAGATCGTCTCATGGCAGACGTTCCCGGCTCCCATGCGGTGCCGACGCAGATAGCCGGCGATCTGTTCTGGAGACCAAGCGGCCTCAAGGCGGTCCAGGATATAGGCAGCCAAGGGCAAATTCCGCGAAATCTTGAGCCCTCGGCGCCGGCGAGCCGCTGCCTTGTCATTCGCAAGCGTCGGGAAGTAGCCGCGGAACATCGGCTCGTCATCCAGATGCCGGTTCCGCTTCAACTCCCGATAGATGGTCGACACGTGGCGGCCAAGCTCGGTGGCAGCCTCACGAACACTTCTGCCGGATTGCCGAAGCTGATAGAGACGTCGCCGTTCGTCCAGATCCAGATGCCGATAATGGC
>NZ_JBQEPL010000008.1:0-163480 GCF_052045505.1 Sphingomonas sp. 22176
GCGGGAGGGGGAGCTAGGCGCTCAAGCCAGCTGGCAGATATCCAGCACCTGCATGTCGGTATAATCCTGGTTCTCGCCGGCCATCGCCCAGATGAAGGCATAGGCCTTGGTGCCCGCACCCATATGGATCGACCAGGGCGGGCTGATCACCGCTTCCTCGTTGGCCAGGACGATATGCCGGGTCGCCTCGCCCTCGCCCATGAAATGCATCACCCGATCCTTCTCCAGGTCGTCGAGCTCGAAATAGAAATAGATCTCGCTGCGGCGCTCATGGACGTGCGGCGGCATGGTGTTCCACACGCTGCCCGGCTTGAGCACGGTCAGCCCCATCACCAGCTGCGCGCTGTCGCACACGCCGGGGATGACCAGCTGGTAGATCGTTCGCTCGTTGGACTCGGCGAGGCTCCCGCGCTCCAGCGCATTGGCATCGGCGATGCCGAGCTTCCGGGTGGTGAACGCCTTGTGCGCCGGGCAGGACGCCAGATAGAAACGCGCGCCTTCGCCGGAGAAGATCACCTCCTGTGCACCCATGGTGACGTAGAGGCAGTCCTTGTTGCCGAGCGCAAACGCCTCGCCGTCCACCGTCACGGTGCCGTCGACCGCGCCGACATTCACGATCGCCAGCTCGCGCCGCTCGAGGAAGGGGTGCCCTTGGGCCGATTTCGGCTCGGCCTGCGCGGGAAGCCGGACATCGCCGCCCGCCACTTGCACCCCGCCGATCACGAAGCGATCGGCATGGGTGTAGTTGAGCACGCATTCGCCCGCCCGGAACAGGCCGGAAATCAGATAGCGGTCGCGCAGTTCCTCGTTCGACACGCAGTCCATCATGTCCGGATGCGTGGCGTAATAGGTGCGGTCGAACATCGTCTCTCTCCCAGGCCGGGCGCTTATGCCACCGGTGTCTATCAGGCTCTATCGAGCTTGTAGGCCTTGCGGACAAGCCCGTTGGTGAGCTCGAACGCGAGTTCCGCCGCCTCCCAGTCGAGCAGCCGCCCCTCGGCGACCAGCTGCGCCAGGAAGCCGCAGTCGATCCGCCGCGCGACGTCGTGGCGCGCCGGGATCGACAGGAAAGCGCGGGTGTCGTCGTTGAAGCCGACGGTGTTGTAGAAGCCCGCCGTCTCGGTCACCTGCTCGCGGAAGCGACGCATGCCCTCGGGGCTGTCGTGGAACCACCAGGCCGGGCCCAGCTTGAGGCACGGATAATGGCCGGCCAGCGGCGCCAGTTCGCGCGAATAGACGGTTTCGTCGAGCGTGAAGAGGATGATCGACAGATCGGTCGACGTGCCGAAGCGATCGAGCAGCGGCTTCAACCCATGGACATAGTCGGTCGCCATCGGGATGTCGGCGCCCTTGTCGCGGCCATGGCTGGCGAACAGGCCGCCATTGTGGTTGCGGAAGCTGCCCGGATGGATCTGCATCACCATCCCGTCCTCGACGCTCATCGCCGCCATTTCGGTGAGCATCTGGGCGCGGAACAGCTCGGCATCGGCCGGGGTCCAGTCGCCGCCGAGGACACGCGCGAACAGCGCGGCGGCTTCCGCCTTGCTCAGGTTCGCGGTGCGGGCGGAGGGGTGGCCGTGATCGGTCGCGGTGGCACCGGCGGCGCGGAAGTCGGCGCGGCGTTTGCGGTGCGCGGCGAGATAGCCGTCCCAGCTGTACACGTCCTCGCCGGTCTTCTCGGCGAAGATCTTGAGCGCGCCGTGGAACTGCTCATGCTCGACGTCGATCACCGCATCCGGGCGATAGGTGGTGACGACGCGCCCCGGCCAGCCCGATGCCTGCACGGCGTGGTGCGCGGAAAGATCATCCTGCGGCCCCTCGGTGGTGGCGAGGAACTCGATGTTGAAGCGGTCGAACAGCGCGCGCGGGCGGAAATCGTCGCTCGCCAGCTTGGCGTTGATCGTGTCGTAGTAGAAATCGGCGGTCTCGCCGTCGAGCGCGACGTCGAAGCCGAACACCTCGCCGAACACATGGCCCAGCCACATGGCGGACGGCGTGCCGCGGAACAGGTAGAGGTGCTCGGCGAAGGTGCGCCATGCCGCGCGCGGATCGGTGGCGGGCATGCCGGCCTTGCTCGGCACGCACAGCGCGTCCAGCGACACGCCCTGCGAATAGAGCATGCGGTAGATGTAGTGGTCCGGCGAGAGCAGCAACTCGGTCGCGTTCGACCAGTTGGCGTTGGTCGAGAACCAGCTCGCATCGGTATGGCCGTGCGGGCTGATGATCGGCAGCTCGGCCACCTCGCGGTACAATTCGCGCGCGATTTCGCGGGTGCGCCCCTCGGCCGGCAACAGCCGGTCGGGATCGAGCTTGAGCGGCTTGGCCATCGGAGACTCCGGACAGGTCAGAGGAAAATCAGGCGTCCATGTCGACGCGGGCGAGCCGCGGCGACAGGAAATGCACGCAGGCGAGCGCGACGAAATAGGCGCTGCCGGCCACCGCGAAGAGCGGCCAGTAGCTGCCGATCCGCGCCAGCACCTGGCCGGCATAGAAGGACATCAGGATGCCGCCCACGGCGCCGACGGTACCGCCGATGCCGATCACCGAACCCACCGCGCCGCGCGGGAACATGTCCGCCGGCAGCGCATAGAGATTGGCGGAAAAGGCCTGGTGCGCCGCGGTCGCGATGCCGATCACGGCAACCGCCATCCACACGCTGCTCAGCGATTCCGCGAACAGCACCGGCAGCACCGCGAAGGCGCAGACCAGCATCGTCAGCTTGCGCGCGACATTGGCGGTATAGCCCGCGCGCATCAGCCGCGAGGACAGCCAGCCGCCGGCGACGCTGCCCATGTCCGACACGAGGTAGATCGCGGCGAGCGGCAGGCCGAACGTCTTGAGATCGAGCTGGTAGCGCTCGAACAGATAGCCCGGCAGCCAGAACAGGAAGAACCACCAGACGGGGTCGATGAAGAACTTGCCGAGCGCATAGGCCCAGGTCTCGCGCTTCAGGAGGACCGAGCCATAGCCGAGCTTCTGCACCTTGTCGGCCGGGTCCTGCTCGATCCACGCAAGCTCGGTCTCGGTCACCTTGGGGTGCTCGCGCGGGGTGCGGTAGAGCATCCACCAGGCGATCAGCCAGACGAAGCTGACCACGCCGGTGATGACGAAGGCCGAACGCCAGCCCCAGGCGATCACCATGTACGGGATGACCAGCGGGGTGAGCACCGCGCCGATGTTCGCCCCGGCGTTGAACACGCCGATCGCAAAGGCGCGCTCCTTGGCCGGGAACCACTCGGTCACCGCCTTGATGCCCGCCGGGAAATTGCCGGATTCGCCGATGCCCAGCGCGAAGCGGGCAATGGCGAACTGGGTGATGTTGTGGGCCGCGCCGTGGAAGATATGCGCCACCTGCCAGACGATGAAGGCGATGGTGTAGCCGACGCGCGCGCCGACCTGGTCGACGATCTTGCCGAACAGGATGTAGCCGACGGCATAGGCGAACTGGAACCAGATGATGACGCCGGCAAAGTCCTGCTCGGTCCAGTGCAGGTCGGCCATCAGCGTGGGCTTGAGCACGCCGATCATCTGGCGATCGATGTAATTGATGATGGTGGCCGCGAACAGCAGCCCGCAAATCACCCAGCGATACCGCCCCACCCGTTCCACGGCGCCGCTTACCGCGGCTTCGCCCTTGCTCGCCATCAACTCTCCAATCCCACTCCGCCGTCCCGGGATCAGGCGATCCCGATCGAGCACTGCACGCACAGCGCCGGCCCGAACCGCGCCTCGACCTTCTGCCCCGGCTGCACCGGGTGGACGCCAGTGACGGCGCCGGTCGATAGCCATTGGCCTGCCGCCAGGGGCAGCCCCTTGGCCGCGCGTTCGAACAGGAAGCGCACCGCTCCGATCGGTCCATCGAGCATGGCGCTCGCAGTGCCGGTTCCAGCGACCTCCCCGTCAATCGTTAGCGACACCGGCCAGTGAAGGAAATCCTCCCCAGAAGATATACGGTATTCGATCAGGAAGCCACCCGCCTTGTCGAGGTCTGAACTGGCGACCGCAGGACCTCAGCGATGTGCTCGACTACCCGGGGGGCCGTCATCGCTTCGATCTCGTCTCGCGCCGACGATCCCATCCGCACAGCCTGATACCGGTAGCAAACTGCCGGATCAACGCCACCGGCGGCGTGGACCGGAAAGGGCGGGCTCAGGCGGCAGCGCGCAGGTCGCGCTCCAGCGCGGCATAGCGTTCGGCTTCGTCCCGGATCCCCAGTTGCGCGTAGAACATCGCCAGGTTGCCGGCCGCCAGATAGCTCCCGCAGCCGATCACCGATCCGTCGAGCATCGGCTGCTCGCCGATCTCCAGGCAGCGCAGCCACGCACCCTCCACCACCGGCAGCAGCTCGTCCAGAGCGATGTCGGGCGCCTGGCTGGCCCATTCGAGATACAGGTCGGCCACGGCGAAATAGAAGTCGGGCGAAGCGGGCCAGGCGGACTGTTCGGCATCGACCAGCGCCAGCGCGTCGTGCAACCGCCCCGCTTCCTTCAGCGCGCGGATCGTGGAGAGCACCACCGCGTGGCGATAGGCCGCGCCGGGCGGGGTCAGGCGATAGGCCGTCTGCAACGGTTCGACCGCCGCCTCAGCCGCGCCGCGAACCAGATGTTCGCGCCCGAGCTGGTGCCAGAGATAGCCATCGTCGGGCGTCTCGGCGAGCGCCGCCTGGAGCAGCGCTAGGTTGCGACCATGTTTCGCGGCAAGCTGCGCCTCGGCATAGCCGTCATGCCCGATGCGAAGAGCGCATGGGACCAGCGGCAACTGCGATACCGGCTGTTCGTGTATCCGACCGGCATAGCGAACGCCGCGCGGCAACAGGCGCGGCAAGAAGCGGCGGGCAGCATTGCTTTCGCCCCCCTCGTTCCGCAGCTGCGGGCAGCCGATGAACTGCGCCGCGGCCACGCGCGCGGGCGGCAGCGCGACGGAGGATAGCGCCTCGAACCCGCCCTCCAGCCATTCGTCGGCGTCGAGCATCAAATTCCAGTCCGCGTCGGAATGATCGAGCGCCGCGTTGCGCGCAGCGGCGAAATCGTCACACCAGCGGAACATGTGCACCATGGCGCCGCAACGCTCGGCGATCGCCACGGTGTCGTCGGTGGAGCCGGTGTCGAGCACGATCATGCGGTCGACATGCTCGCGGGCACTGTCGAGCGCGCGCGCGATCGACCGCCCCTCGTTCCGGGCAATCATCACCAAAGCCAGTCGTGTCACGCCCGTTTCATCTCCTCCCGCTGCGGCATGCATCGCAGCGCCATCCTCATTGTAGCGCGGCGGACAGCCGACCGGGCGCCGAGCGGCCCCGCGCGCCGCTTTTGTCAGCGATGCGTAGAAAATTTTGCGTTCATCCGTGGTTGCGCGCCCCAGACACGTTCCTCGAATAGTGTGGATCGCCTGTCCCGGCCGCCGGCGCGGCTTGGGCGGCTAAATCTTGACGGTCACCCCCTGCCCGCCACCGGGGTGCCCCCGCCCGAAGCAGACGGCTGGGCGAGCTTCTACGCGCCGCACACGCGACGAAAAAAACGGCCGGGAGATCGCTCTCCCGGCCGTTTCATTCCTGTGGCCCCGAAGGTTCAGGCGGCGGCGAGGCGCGCCGTGCTGCGAGCGCGCCGACGCAGCGATGCGCCGACAAAGCCCATGCCCGCGATCATCAGGCCCCAGCTGGCCGGCTCCGGCACGCCGCTCGGGCCGAACACCGCGACCGGGGTCGCCGTGCCGATCGTCGCGCCGGCGAGGCCGGCCGTGCCCAGCGTCGTCTGGAACGCGGCCGCTGCTTCGTTGGTCAGCGTCAGCACCGAACCTGCGCCCAGGTTGAACAGCGAAATGTTGTCGCCGAGCGTGAAGCCGTTGGCCGAGGCGCTGCCCCGCACCAGGCCGGCGGCGGTGTCGATCTCGAAATTGCCGATGCTAAGCTTGTTGCCGCCTAGCGAGAAGTTCAGGCCCGATCCGGCGTGGTCGATCAGCGTCGCGCCAGTGGAATCATTGCGCGATCCGCCGGTGATCAAGAAGGCGGCGACGAGGTCGTTGCCTACCTTGAAGGCGCTGGCGGTGCCATAGGTGGCGACCTTGTAGCCGAGCGAATTGAAGGTGCTGGTCGCGGTAAGGTCGATGGCGGTCGCGCCGCCTATGATCGGTGCGGCCGAAGCCGCGACGGGGGTAAGCGAGAGGCCCGCAACAAGGGCCGCCGCGCTCAAAGCGCCTTTAATCATCCGGATATCTCCTGAACAGGGTACAACACGCCAGGAACGGCCGCATGGATCATGCCCGCATCATGGCAGCCCCCGAACCGCGCGCTGCGGCCACGAGTTCCGTCGACTTGCCTTGGCAACCCATCGACTTGACCGAAAAATTAACCATTTAGCGGCGGACCGCCGGATTCCGTCGACCGCCTGCACGGCGACGCATGAACCTCAGCGATTGAGCCGGTGGAGCAGCTGCGCGCGGAGCCTTCGCGCAGCCATTGCGTCGATCGGCGCCAGCGGCCCGCGCGCGGCCTCCGGCAAATGCGCGGCAGGTCGCGCGGGATCGCCGAACACATAATAGTCGAACAGCGCCTTCCAGGCCTGCTTCTCGGCCGCAGGGCGATCGCGCAGGCTGAGCAGGCCGTGGAGCAGGGTCAGCTGGGGCGTATCCAGCCAGGCCGGGCTGGTGTTCCACCAGTAATTCACCAGCACGTTGAACGGCGCCAGCGCCTCGACATGGTGCCACCACATCGCAGGATAGAAGAGCAGGTCGCCCGCTTCCATCTCCGCCACCTGCGCCGCTGCCATCGCAGCGCGGAAGCCGGGGTGACGATCGAAATCGGGCGCGGCGAAGTCGACCATGCTGACCACCTGGCCGCCCGGCGTCGGCTCAAGCGGGCCGGGGTAGAGATTGGCGATCTGGTCGGGCGGGAACAGCGTGAAGCGCCGCCGGCCGACCGTGCATACCGCCAGATTGTGCGACATGTCGTAGTGACAGGTCGCGGTGGTCCGGTTGCCGATCCAGATGCTCGCGAGGTGCTGTGCAAACATCGGGTGATCGAGCACCAGATCGTTTTCCGCGCGGAAACCCGGCAGATATTGGTCGAGATCGGTCGAGCCGACATAGAAGCTCGGCGCGTCGGGGGCGCCGATGCTCGGGCGCATCGCATCGAGCAGCGCGGTCAGCGGCTCGCGACGACTGCTGAAATTGAGACCGGTGACGGCTCCGTCGTAGAAGAAGCGACCCTGGATTTCGGGCGCGCCGGTGAACGTCACCACGGGGCGACCGGCATCCAAGCGCTGCAGCAGGTCCATCGCCGCATCAACGGAGGCGAGGCCGGCCCGTACCAGCGGCCAGTCGGCGGCGATCCCCTTGAGGATTACAGGCGCCTGGTCGGCCATCAGCTGGTCGAACGGGATCGCATCGGGGGCGATGCCCTCGATCACCCGTACCGCCGGGGCAACACCCGCCAGGATGTTCACCGCACGGCGCCCGCGTTCTTCCGCTCGATCAGCGCGCTGATGTTGCCGAGCGACGCGGCGACGAGATAGGCGAGGCCCAGCACGTTGGCGCGGTGCAGCCGTTCGAGCGCCTCGGGCGCCAGCGCCGCCAGCTTGTCGCGCGACAGCATCTGGAAGCCGTCGATCCGGTAGCGCTGCTCGTCGTGCAGCGTCACTTCGATGACGTTGCTCTCGAGCAGGCCGAACTCCTGAAACAGCGCATAGACCGGCGCCGCCGCGCCGATCCCGCCATGGATCCGCCCCAGCACGCGCGAGACATGCTCGAGATAGCGGCTCGCCCCGCCCTGTGGCAGGAACAGCAACTCGCCCTGCGCCGTGCCGACCCGCGGGTCGTCGAGGTCGACATGCACGGTCGGGCCCTCGTCGGGATCGAGGCCATCGCCGGGGATTCCGATCGAGAAGGGACCGCGCTGCTGGAGCGCGGGGATATAACGGCTGGTCCAGCGTTCGCCGTCGAAGAACAGATTCTCGTCCAGGTCGAAGCCGGTGAGCGCCACGGCCTGCAGCCCCTCGCCTTCCGCCTCGCGGAACAGGATCGGGAACTCGCGCTGCACGGCTTCGAACTCGGTGGGGAAGATGAGGGTCTGGTTGGCGGCATCGCCGAATTCCGCGCCGTGGCGGAAGGCGACGCGCAGATCCTGGTGGAGCACATTGTCCAGCGCGACCGGGTTCGTCATTCGAAACATATCCATCTTTCCGGGCCTCGCGCCCGGTTCGTCGGGACCATGGCGCAAAGCCGCGCCCCCCTCAACCATCCGCATCCGCTCCGGGCAAAGGAAAGGGCCGCTGCCCCCGGCAGCGACCCTCCCTCTCCACTCGCGCGGATGCGCGGTAGCTCAGAACTTGAAGCGCACGCCTGCCAGAAAGCGACGGTCGAGTTCCTGCGCGAACCACAGCTCGCTGGTGTCGCGGGCATAGGTCCGCACGCTCGCCTTGGTCAGGTTGATGCCTTCCAGCGAGAGTGCAATCTGCGGCGTTATCTCGTAGCTCACATTCATGTCGAGCTGGCCGAAGGGCGCGGTGAACTCGGGGTTACGCGAGCCCTGGCGGTTGATGCCCGACAGATAGCTGTCACGCCAGTTATAGGCGAGACGGGCCGAGATGCCGTTCTTGTCGTAGATCAGCGTGGTGCTGAAGGTGTCGCTGAGGCCGAGCAGCGCGAACTGGTCCTGGCCCGGGTCGGCACCCAAGTTGAAGCCCACGTCGCCGCGCACCAACGTGTACGCCGCAGCGACACCGAAGCCGGTGTTGCCGAGGAAGTACTGGCCAGCCAGCTCGACGCCGTAGATCTCGGCGTCCTTGTTGTTGACCGGCTTGGAGACCTGGAACTGATACAGCGGATCGGCCGCGGTACCGCGCAGGTCATACTGGTTGTTGATCGCCTTGACGTAGTTGTCGTCGAGCGCACGGGTCGAGTTGTTGTAATTCGCCTGGAACTCCGTGGTTGCTGCCGCCACCGAACCGCGGTTGGCAATCAGTGAGGACATCACGAACAGATTGACGTCGCTGATGTCGGCACCCAGCCCCTTCAGCGCGTCCTGCGCCTGACCCGAACGCGTACCCGCGGCGCCCGAGCTAGGATCGCGCAGGCCGAACAGCGGCGAGGTGAACTGGCCGTTGCCGACGAAGTTGTGCACCCGCTTGTCGAAGAAGGCGACCGAGACATAGCTGTCCGGCTTGAAGTACCACTCCAGCGACGCGTCGAAGTTATCCGAGATCAGCGGCGATAGGCTGGCGTTGCCCACTGACGCCGTCGGGATGCCGCCATTGTTGGTCGGGCGCGGCGGACCGCCCAGCGTCGTCGCGGTAAACAGGCTGTTGTAGTTCGGACGCGCAATCGTCTTGCTGTACGACAGGCGGGCGAGCAGGTTACGCTGCAGTTCGACCTGGAAGTCGACCTGCGGCAAGATGTTATCGTAGGAATGCGACTCATCAAACTGGGTGGTGTTGGTCAACGAAACCACCACGGTGAAGTCGTTGTCCGAAACCCAATCGACCGCGGACGGGATCGCCACCTGCGAGATCGAGCGCGACTTGGTGTGCTCGTAGCGGATGCCGGCGACCAGGCGTGCGGGCGCATTGCCCACTTCGCCTTTCCAGGTCAGCTGGCCATAGGCTGCCCAGATGTCTTCCTTGACGCGATTATTGTTGTTGCCGGTGATGCCGATCGAATTGCCGCGGCCGCCATAGTAGGAGGACAGGATCGGATAGAGCTTCGCCGCGTCGCCGCGGAAGGCGATCTTCGAGTCCGGATCCGAGCCCGGATCGTACTTGTCGAACTTGCACTCGAGGCAGAACGACGTGACCAGGCCCGGTGCCAGCCGCTGGACGTCGCCCGGATTGGCGATGCCCCAGTCGCCCAGCGTCTGCTGGGTGCTGACGAAGGTCTGGCGCATGTCGGTCTTGCGGTAGTTCGCACCGAACTCGAACTTGCTGTCGCCGCCCAGATCCCAGCCGAAGTCGGCACGCATTTCGCGGACCAGCTGTTCCTGGGTCGACTTGTTGGTGCGGCCGATCTGGCTGCCGAACGAGTTGAGGTCGAGCGGGACCGAGCCGAGCGTGATGTCCTGCTTCGGAATGCCGGCGCCGCTATAGTCGACCGAGTGGGCCGCGACGACGTTGGCACCCATGCCGACCAGCGTCGAGCTGACGCCGTTCGGATTGTCCGGCAGGCTCGACGACTTCGAGATATGCCCGTCGAGGCGCAGCGACAGGTTGCTCGCCATCTGCCATTCGGCGTTGAGGCCGAAATCGGTCAGCTTGTTCTTCTGGGCACGCGACTGCGCCTCGAAGCCCTCGTCCTTGAAGCCGTTGATCGTCTCGTGGAGATAGTTGGCGGTGGCGACGGTGGTGTTGCCGTCGAAATGCACTTCGTCGAACGGACGGCTGAACCAGTTGGACAGGTCTGACCGGGTCTCGCGCTGGCGGTTCTGCGCGAACAGCCCGTCCGCAGTCAGCGTCAGCGCGTCGCTCGGCTTGAATTGCACCACGGCCTGGCCGTTGATGCGCTCGCGGCTGCCTTCGGCATAGTGGTAGCGGCTGTCGTTCGGGATGGCGACCAGCTGGTTAGGGTTGCTGGGCACGCCCTTGACGATGGTGCAGCTGGCGCTCAACGTCGTCTGGCTGGCCGGGCACACCGTGTTGTTGCGGGTGAAGCCGCCGGTGACGAAGCTGCTGTACGGAACGATGTTCCAGTCGTTCGACGTCGCCGAAATCGAGGTGAAGTTGCGCTTCTGGTAGCTGCCGAACAGCTCGACGCCGAAGCGCTGATCCGCGTCGCTCCAGCCGACCACGCCCGAAAATTCCGGCGTGACTTTCGCGCCGCAATCGAGGCAGCCGTCGACGCTGGTGTCGTACACCGCCTTGGCGCCGACGCTGCCGTTGAAACCGGGCTTGCTGCCGCTGTCGAGCGGACGCCGGGTAACGACGTTGATCGTCGCGCCGATACCGCCCGACGGCACCGCGGCGCGGCCGGTCTTGTACACTTCAAGCGTGCGGACGCCTTCGGTGGCGAGGTTCGAGAAGTCGAACGAGCGGGTGGTGCCCTGCGCGCCGTCGGCGTTCTCGTCACCACCCACGACCGAGATCGCCGCCGTCGCAAGCTGGCGGCCGTTCAGCGTAACTAGGTTGTACTGCGGACCGAAGCCGCGGACGGTGACCTGCGAGCCTTCGCCATTGGTGCGGTTGATCGACACGCCCGGGATACGCTGCAGTGATTCCGCCAGGTTGGTATCGGGGAACTTGCCGATGTCTTCCGCGGAGATCGCGTCGACGATACCCGGGGACTCGCGCTTGATCGCGATAGACCGTTCTAGAGAAGCACGAATACCGGTGACGACGATTTCTTCGCCCTGCC
This sequence comes from Sphingomonas sp. 22176, assembly GCF_052045505.1. Lineage (NCBI taxonomy): Bacteria > Pseudomonadati > Pseudomonadota > Alphaproteobacteria > Sphingomonadales > Sphingomonadaceae > Sphingomonas > Sphingomonas sp. 22176. The sequence goes on from NZ_JBQEPL010000008.1 coordinate 11,335, forward strand.
CGCCTTCTTGCGGCGCCGCAGCCTTGGCAACGTTGTCGGCCTGTGCGTGTGCAATCGTTGGCAATACCATGCAAGCAGCCACTGCAATCATGGAAGCCGAGCGCGACCATATAGTCGAACGCGAAACGCTCTTCATGTCCCCTCCTATGCCGACATTGTTCGTCGGAAACCGTTATTGTTGCGAACGCCCCGATGCTTTCGCGACGGCGATATCGCTACCATCGGTCTCAACATTGTCAATGTAGGAAACATAAAGCTGTCTGACAGGTTTGATTTTGTCCGTCAGTGTGTTTTCAATGTTACAGCCTGAAATAAGCTTTCAGACGTGAAATACGTTTGCACGCGCTATTGCAGCGCAACAATCTGTTGGACTGAAACGGGTTACACCGACCGTTGTGCGGCAGGCGGGTTATTCCGCGCGCGCTAACAGGCGGCGGGCCTGTTCGAGATGCGGACGGTCGATCATCCGGCCGTTCAGCCGCAGCGCCCCGGCCTCGGGATGGGCGCGGAAAGCCTGCACGATTTCCTCCGCCGCGGCGATTTCGGCGTCGCTCGGGGTGAATCCGCCGTTGATCGCTTCGATTTGCGCCGGGTGAATCGCCAGCATGCCGGTGAAGCCGTCGCGACGGCCACGCGCGACATAGGCCGATAGCCCGTCCAGATCGGCAATATCGGGATAGACCGTCTCGATCGCCGCAACGCCTGCAGCATGCGCGGCGAACAACGCCAGCGAGCGCACCATCGCGAAGGGCGCGGTATAGCCGCCGTCTTCCTCCCGCGCACTGGCCGCGCCGATTGCGGCGGGCAGGTCCTCCGCCCCCCAGGTAAGCCCGGCAAGATGCGCGGCGACTTCGCCATAGCTGCCCAGTTGGAATAGCGCGGCGGGCGTTTCGGTGGCGATGGGGAGGATCGGCGGGCATGCAGCGCCTGCCTGGGCGACCAGCGCCACCAGGCTGCGGATCGCGGCGGCGCCATCGGCCTTGGGGAGCACCAGCCCAGCCGGGCGGCATGTGGCGATGGCGGCGAGATCGTCGGCGATCGCGGGGGTGCCGAGCGGATTGACGCGGACGAAGCAGGGCGTGTCGGGCATGTCGCCCAGCCATTCGGCGATGGCGTCGCGGGCGAAGTCCTTGCGCTCGGCCAGTACCGAATCCTCGAGGTCGAGGATCAGCGCATCGGCGCCGCTCGCCGCCGCCTTGGCAAAGCGCTCCGGCCGATCGCCCGGCACGAACAACAGCGACCTAAGACGCATGGCACCCCTCTCCCGATTTGAGCGGGATGCCATGGCATCATCGGGGCCGGGCTGGCAACTGCCCGGCCTTGGCCCTCATTCGCCGCTGCCGGGCTCGGCGATCTTGCGGTGCTGCTCGGCAGTCACCGATTGCGGCAGCACGCCGGCGCCAGCGACCTGCAGCTTGTTGGACAGGCCGGAGACGATGTTGTCCGTCCCCTTCATCAGCGCCGTCCAGCCATCCTTGGCGACATCGGCCGGATCGGACTTGCTCTCGCTCTGGCCGACCTTGGTGTCCATCATGCCGGCGCGCTCGAAGAACTCAGTCTCGACCGGGCCCGGCAGCAAGGTGGTGATGGTGATACCCTTCACCTCCTTGAGCTCGTTGCGGATCGCAGCGGCGAAATTGTCCACGAACGCCTTGGAGCCGTTGTAGACCGCCTGGAAGCTGCCCGGGATCCAGCCGGCGATCGAGCCGGTGATCAGCACCTTGCCCTCGCCCGCGTCACGCATCTGGCGCAGCACTTTCTGCAGCAGATAGGCGGTGCCGGTGATGTTGGTGTCGATCACATGCCGCCACTCGGAGACCTCCTGATCGAGGAAGCCGCCGCCCAGCCCATGGCCGGCATTGGCGCAGAGCAGGTCGACCCGCCGGCCGCCGGCCGCAGAGAGCAGCCGGTCGACGCCCTCGATGGTCGACAGGTCGGTTTCCACCGATTGCACGTCCACGCCCTCGCCCTTCAGCGCGGCGGCGGCGTCGACCAGCGGGGTGTCTGCCACCACCAGCAGGTCATAGCCGTCGCGCGCCGCAAGCCGCGCAAGTTCCAGCCCGATGCCGCTCGAGGCACCGGTCACGATCGCGAATTTGTCTGCCATTTCCGTGCCTCCTTATTCGGCCGCCAGCGCCATGCCGGGCTTCAGCACGACCTTGGTCACTTCGTTCTGGTTGTCGTGGAACATCTTGTAGCCCTCCGGCGCCTGCTCCAGCGGCAGCGTGTGGCTGATCAGGAAGGTCGTATCGATCTTCTCTTCCATGATCGCGTTGAGCAGCGCAGGCATGTAATGCTGGACATGGGTCTGGCCCGTCTTGAGCGTCAGCCCCTTCTCCATCAGCGCGCCGAGCGGGAACTTGTCGACGAAGCCGCCATAGACCGCGGGCATCGAGACGCGTCCACCCTTGCGGCAGGCGAGGATCGCCTGCCGGATCGAGTGGATGCGATCGGTGCCGAGGAAGGTCGACTTCTTGATCTGGTCGAGCACGTTGTCGACAAAGAAGCCGTGCGCCTCCAGGCCGACGCTGTCGATCACCGCATCGGGGCCGATGCCGCCGGTCATCTCGAACAACGCGGCCGCCGTGTCCGTCTCCTCGAAGTTGATCGTCTCGGCGCCGAAGCGGCGGGCGAGTTCGAGGCGGCGCGGGAAATGGTCGATCGCGATGACGCGCTCGGCCCCCATCAGGAAGGCCGACTGCACCGCGAAGAGACCGACCGGACCGCAGCCCCACACCGCGACGGTGTCGCCCGGCTCGATCTCGGCATTTTCCGCCGCCATCCAGCCGGTGGGCAGGATGTCGGACAAGAACAGAACCTTGTCGTCCTCGACCCCGTCCGGGATGACGATCGGGCCGACATCGCTGAACGGCACGCGGACATATTCGGCCTGGCCGCCGGCATAGCCGCCGGTGAGGTGGCTGTAGCCGAACAGCCCGGCCATGGGCTGGCCGTACATTTCCTGGCCGATGTCCTGGTTGTCGGCGGGCAGCCCGTTCTCGCAGCCCGAATATTGGTGCTTGCCGCAATGGTAGCAGGAGCCGCAGGCGATGGTGAACGGCACCACCACGCGCTGCCCCTTCTTGAGCGTCGAGCCGGCACCCGTTTCCACCACTTCGCCCATGAACTCATGGCCGAGGATGTCGCCGGCCATCATCGTCGGGATGAAGCCGTCATAGAGGTGGAGGTCGGAGCCGCAGATCGCGGTCGAGGTGATCTTGATGATCGCGTCGCGCGGGTTGAGGATCTCGGGGTCGGGCACCGAGTCCACGCGGACGTCGTGCTTGCCGTGCCAGGTGAGTGCGCGCATCAGTTCCGCTCCTCTTCGAGTTGTTGCTTGGTGCGGGACGAGGTTGCGATCTCGCCGGTTTCCATGAGTTGCTTGAAGCGGCGCAGATCGCGCTGCGCCTGCATCTTCGGCTCGCGCTGGAAGATGCGCGATAGGATGCGCCCCAGGGTGCCAAAGGGCTGGTCGTAGTTGATCGTCGCCACCACGACGGTGCCGCGGTTGCCGGCATCGCGAAACTCGATCCGGCCGCTATTCGGGATGTCGGCGCCTTCCTCGGAAGCCCAGGCGATCAACTCGCCTTCGCGATCCTCGGTAATCCGCGAATCCCATTCGACGGTGCCGCCGCCGGGGGATTTCACCACCCAGTGGCTGCGCTCACTATCGAGCACGTCGATCCGCACGACATTGTCGAGGATCGGCGGCAGGTTGCTGAAATCGCGCCAGAAGGCGTAGAGTTCGGCACGCGGGCGGTTGATCGTCACGGCGCGGGCGACGAGCTTGTCGCCGCGCTGGACGATCAGGCCGTCGGTCGCCTGATCGATCGCCTGCGATTCCTTGTTGGCAGTACTCAGCGGCGCGTCGTCGTGCGACGCGCGGTTCATCGTGTCGGCCATAATGCCTCCGTTGGCGGTTCAGCCCTGCGGCGAACCGGGCAGCTTCGGGGGAAGATCGTCGTCGCCCTCGGCGGGTGCCGGGGTCGACGTGGCGGCGGGGTTGGTCTCGGTCGAACCGGGGTCGCGCTGTTCGTCACGCACCTCGGGATCGTTCGGCGGGGTGGCCATGATCCAGTCTCCTGCACTTGGGGGAGGTGCAGAAGGTAACCACCGGGGCGGGCACGGGTTGCAAATTTTGTTTGAAGTAACGTGGGTTAGGTCGCGGTAGGCAGATACCGACCTTACCCCCCTCCCGCATACGGGAGAGGGGGGGGTAAGGTTTACCGCCCGTAGATCCGGTCCAGCACCTCGGCCGAGCGCGCGAAATGCTCGGCGTCGGGATCGAAGCGCGGCGAGCGGGCCAGCTGCTCCGCCCAGGCCGCGGCCGCACGACCGCCCCAGGCGTCCGGCGGGCTCGCCAGCTCCGTCTTGGAGGTGCCGGTGAACCGCTCCGCCACGAAGTCGTAGAAGCTGCCGCCGACATTGCGCAGCGCCGCCCCGCCCTCGGTGCCGTAGAACACCGCGGAGATCTCCGCATCGGTGCCGGCATGCACCCGCCACGAGCAGGCGAGCCGCACATCGGTATCGCCCGCCCGGAACGCCGCGGTAGCATAATCCTCCACCTGCATCGCGCCGAGCGGCTCGCCCTGTGCCCGGAGCGACGCCGAAACACCGTCGACGGCTGGAAAGCCCAGCGTCCACAGCGCCAGATCCACCAGATGCACGCCCAGATCAATCACGCAGCCCCCGCCCGACTGCGCCGGATCGTAGAACCACGGCTTGTCCGGCCCATAGGCGTTGTGGAACACCAGATCGACCGCGAAGACATGGCCAAGCGCCCCACCCTGCACCAACTCGGCAATCGCGCGCATGCCATCGGTATGGCGGTAGGACAGATCGACGCCCAGCAGCCGGTCGGCGCTACGCGCAGCGGCGATCACCGCGTCCACCTCCACAGCCGCCCGGCCCAGCGGCTTCTGGCAGAACACCGCGACACCCGCCTCCAGCGCACGGATACTCTGCTCGGCATGCAGTGCGCTGGGCGTGGCGATGACGATGCCGTCGAGGTCCAGCGCCAGCATCTCCTCCAGCCCTTCGACTGCCTGCGCGTCCGGAGCGAGCGCCCGCGCCTGCTCGGCGCCCTCTGGTGATGGATCGGCAAAGGCGGCCGCTTCAATCGAGCCGGTGGCGAGCATCGCCTCCATCCGGTGACGACCGATCCAGCCGGTGCCGAGGAATCCTACGCGCGGCTTCATCGCAGCATCACCAGCGCTTTGACGAAATGCTCGGGCTTGTCGCGGGTCGCGGCCAGCGCCTCGCCGAGTTCCTCCAGTGCATAACGATGCGTGTAGAGCGGCGTGGGGTCGAGTTGCCCGCTCGCCACCGCGTCCACCGCCTCGCGCAGGCCCTGCATCTGCACCGCGGGATCGCGCTCATGCGCGTTGATCACGTCGATGCCCTTCCAGTTCCAGCCCTGCATGTTCACCTGGCGCGGCCCATCCTGATGATAGCCGGCCACGACCAGCTTGCCGCCGAACCCGACCAGTTCGCCCGCCAGATCGAGCGGCCATTGCTTGCCGACCGCTTCGATCACCCGCGCGCACATCGCCTCCTCCGTCAGCGCTTTGACCGCGTCGATGATCGCGTAGTGATCGTGCATCGGGATCGTCTCGACCGCGCCGAAATGCTTGGCGAGATCCAGCGATTCCTGCCGCCGCGAAATCGCGATCACCCGCGCGCCGGCGTCGCTGGCGAGCTTGGTGAGCACCGCGCCCAGAAAGCCGATACCGATGATCGCCACCGTCTGGCCTTCGCGAATGTCGCTGCGGCGGAAGATGTTGAAGGCGCAGCCCAAGGGCTCGCCGGGAAAGGGCTGGCCGGACAGGCTGTCGGGCAGCTTCACCACCATGTCCGCCTTCGCCACGTCGTAATCGGCGAAGCTGCGGAAGGAGAGCGAGGCCACGCGGTCCCCCGGCATCAACCCCTCCACGCCCTCGCCCACCACATCGATCTCGCCCCAGCCCTCATGGCCGAGCCCGCCCGGATCGCCGGGGAACTGGCTCCAGGGCTGGCCCTGCCAAGGCTCGACATTGGAGGCGCAGACGCCGCAGCCCTCCAGCCGGATGCGGACTTCTCCCGGCCCCGGCGCGGGCAGCGTCGCGGTCTCGATCCGGATCTGCTCCGGACCTTCGAGGATCGCCGCGCGCATCATGCGTTTTCTCCATGCAACCAATTGATTTGACGCGATGTTGTCGAACGATGATCGAACCACGCCAGGGCATGGGCGCCACGCTCCGCCAGAACATCGAAGACCTCACGGCGCGGCAGCGCGAGGATGCCCTTCGCGCACCGCTCAGTGACAAGGTCGCGGATCGGATCACCCGCTTCACGGGATCGATGACGTTCGTGGTGCTGCATCTGGTCCTCTTCGGGCTCTGGATTTCGATAAATCTGGGCGTTTTGCCGGTATTGCCGCGCTTCGACCCCACCTTCGTGGCGCTGGCGATGGTCGCGTCGGTGGAGGCGATCTTCCTCTCGACCTTCGTGCTGATCAGCCAGAACCGCATGGCGGCGGTGGCCGATCGGCGCGCCGACCTCGATCTGCACGTCAACCTGCTCGCCGAGCATGAGCTGACCAAGCTTGCCGGGCTGGTGGCGCGGATCGCGGAGAAGCTGGACATCCGGCCGGACGACCCCGCCTTCGCCGAGATCCACGCCGATGTGGAGCCCGTTCAGGTGCTCGATGCGCTGGACGAGAGTCGCAAGGAAAAGGGGATCGACTGAGGATCCCACCTCACTTCCCCGCGATGAACGCTTCCACCGCCGCGTACGCGTCGTCGTCGGGCATCTGCTCCGGCGGGTGCTTGCAGAACCACGCCGCCGCGGGGAGGATCGCTCCGCCCAGCCCGCGGTCCTGCGCCAGCTTGGCGCAGCGGATCATGTCAATCGCCACCCCGGCGCTGTTCGGGCTGTCCTCCACCGACAGGCGGAGTTCCAGGTTCATCGGCACGCCGCCGAACATCTGGCCTTCCATCCGCAGGAAGCAGATCTTGTTGTCGTTCTGCCACGCCACATAGTCGCTGGGACCGACATGGATGTTCTCGTCCTCCAGCCGCGTCTCGGCGACCGACTGCACCGCCTCGGTCTTCGATTCCTTCTTCGACGCCAGCCGCGAATGGTTGAGCATGTTGAGGAAGTCGGTGTTGCCGCCGGTGTTGAGCTGGTAGGTCCGCTCCAGCTTCACACCCCGCTTGCGGAACAGATCGGTCAGCACACGGTGAACGATCGTCGCGCCGAGCTGTGCCTTGATATCGTCGCCGATAATCGGCACACCCGCCGCCTCGAACCGCGCCGCCCATTCGGGATTGCTGGCGATGAACACGGGGATGTTGTTGACGAACGCCACCCCGGCTTTGAGCGCACATTCGGCGTAGAATTCGGTCGCCGCCTGCGATCCGACCGGCAGATAGTTCATCAGCACATGCGCGTTGGTCTCGCGCAGTGCCTGCACGATCTCTTCCTTGCTCGGCTCGGCACCGTCGCCCAGCATGAAGGTGCGGTCCGGAGCATAGTCCGCCATGTGATCGGCGACGCCGTCCAGCACCTTGCCCATCCGCACCTTGGCGCCGGTCTGCTGCACTTCCTCGCAGAATATCGCGGTGCAGTTCGGCTTGGCGAAGATCGCCTCGGCGACGTCCTGCCCCACCTTGCGGCTGTCCACGTCCCAGGCGGCGACGACCCGGATGTCGCTGGGCGCATAGCCGCCCAGTTCCGGATGCATCAGCCCGACCATGTCGTTGGCGCCGGCGCGATAATGTTCGATGCCCTGGACGAGCGAGCTGGCGCAGTTGCCGACCCCCACGAGCGCGACATTGATGGCATGGCGGTCTGGGGACAGCATCAGGCGGACCTCCTCTCGGCGGCGAGACGCTCGTCGCGGTTGAACAGCAAGGGGTTGAGCTCGGGCTGGCTGGTCGCCAGCGCCACAGGGGTGACCGGCGCCGTCACCGTCGCGGTGCCGGCATAGCGATCGATCATCCAGGCGCAGAAATCGGCAAAGGCCTGCGGATCGCGCGCCGGGCTGGTGTGGTGCGGCGCGACGCCCAGATGCTCGGGGGTGAAGCAGAAGGTGACGGTGACGTCGAAATCCGCCAGCGCCTCCATCTGCCGGTCGAACCAGTCGACCGCGTTCTCGCGAAAGCTGTCCGCCCAGCTGAGCCCGGTGCGGATGCGACGGGTGCCGAGCCGCTTCATCCACGCCACCGCCTCGTCGAGCCGGGGATCGTGGAAGTGGAACCACTGCATCAACCCCACTTCGGCGGCATGCTCGGCATAGACGTCGAGCGCGGGCTTCGGCGTCCCGTCCTCCCGGATCAGGCCAAGGTAGAAGTGACGGTAATAGGAGGAGCCTTCCGCCTCGCGGTGGCGGGTCTCCGCGCCCCAGCTGGTCGGAAGGTCGAACAGCGAATACCAGAAGACGCGCTCCGCCTTGCCGCGCAGCAGCTCGACCGTGCGGCGCAAGCCGAATGCCTGCACTTCCTCGGCACCGAACGAGCTGACACCGACCTCGGTCACCCAGACGGGCTTGTCGGTAACCGCCTGGATCTCGGCGATCTTGTCCGGCCAGGCGGACAGCGGCCACAGGTTCCAGTCGAGCGGGAAGCCATGCACCGCCACCACGTCGACCGCATCGAGCGCGCCATGCGCTTCCATTCGCTTCAGCCAGTGCGGGTCGATCGGCGACATGCCGCCGAGCACGCGCGGCAGCGTGGGGTTCACCGCACGGATAGCGTTGCCTGCCGCAATCACATGCTGCGCGAACAGCGACCAGTCGGGATCGATCGCCGGATCCCAGTGCGACTTGTTGTTGGGCTCGTTCCAGAGCATCGCCGCTTCGATCATGCGGCGTCTCCTTTCGCCGGGTAGACGGCGGCGGGGCCGTACTCCGCGTAGGGAACCTCGGCGACGCGGCACCAATAGACCTCGGACTCCGGGTTTGCCTCGATCGTGAAGCCCGCTGCGCGCAGCATTGCCTGGCTGGCCGCGGCGTTGGCCGCCCACCAGTTGGTCCAGTCGTTGGCGAACTGGCGCTCGATGAAGTGCAGCTTGGGATAGCCGGGATCGTTGAAATAGGCCGGCGGATCGAAGGTGCCGGGCATGTGGAAGGGATGATCTTCCGGCACCTCGGCGACCGAGTCCGATCCCTGCTGCATCGTCTGGAACAGCATGTACTCGCCCGCGACATGTTCGCGGATCAGGTCCAGCGCCAGTAGCGGATGGCGCAGATGGTAGAGCACGCCCATGAAGATCACGATGTCGAACCGGCGGCCGAGCGCCGCGACGTCGTACACCGAGCGGTTCTCGAAGCGTACATCGTCGAAGCCGAGCGCCTCGGCCGCGAAGCGCGCCTGCGCCAGATAGCGTTCGTCGCTGTCGATGCCGAGCACCTCGCCTGCCCCGCGGCGCTTCATCTCGAAAGAATAGAAGCCCGCATTGCAGCCGATATCCAGCACAGATCGACCTTCCAGATCCGCCGGCAGCGCATCGGCGAAGCGCGCGAACTTGAAGGCGGGATAGTCGCCGAGAAAATGGTCGGGCGCGGTTTCTACGCCCTGGATGCGGATGTTCTGGAACCATGGCCCTAGTGCGTCGATCCGCGCGCGCAGATCGTCGGCCGGCGCGGGCCGCGCGGCTGCTAGGTTCTTCATTCCTGTCCCCCGTTGAGCTTGAGCAGACGCGCGCCCCAATTGCCGATCAGCAGCGTGCTGACCGAGCCGGGGTCGACGTCGAAGGCGAGCAGGCGATCGAGGCCCAGCCCGAGATAATGGGCGATCACGCCCCGAATGATGTCGCAGTGGCTGACGCAGAGCAGCGTCCCGTTCCACCCGCGCTGCACCAGCGCATCGAGATGGCCGACGGCGCGGTCGGTAGCCTCCGCCATCTTCTCGCCGTCGGGCGGGCGCACGGCAGAGCGCTGGCGGTTCCATTCGCGCCACTCGGCATCGCGCTCCAGTTCGTCGAAGCTGCGGCCGGTCCAGGCGCCGAAATCCACCTCGTCGAGCGCGTCCACCACCTGCGCCCGCACGCCGATCCGGCCGCCGATGATCTCGGCGGTGGCGCGGGTGCGCTCGCGCGGGCTGGCATGGATCGCGGCGATCGGCTCCTCGCGCGCGAAATAGGCGGCAAGCCACTGCGCCTGCGAATGCCCGGCGGCGGATAGCGGCGAGCGCGCACTGCGGCCGCTCAGCACCTGACCAACATCGTCATGTGCGCCGTGCCGGATCAAATGTACTTTTGCAGTCATCAGCAGGTTTGCAGCCCATCAGCATCAACTTAGATGCTTCCGTAACAACTGCTCTGCCGCAATGGTTCCAATTAACCTAAATCATCTTCGCATATTCAACAAGTTAAATCTACTTGTTACGCCCCGATCGACGGGAACAAAGATGAAGAAGAAGCTGTTTGCTTCATCGGCGGATGATTTCTCTAGCAAGTCATCATTCTGTCACGACTTACCTAGGTTAGTTCTTAAGGCAGGAAAGCATCGACATGGCGGAAAAGGTGCTCGTAACGGGCGGCGCGGGGTTCATCGGGTGCCAGGTATCGGCCGAGCTGCTGCGGAGAGGGCATCAGGTCCGCGTGCTCGATTCCATGCTGGAGCAGGTCCATGGCGACCGCGAGCGACCCGAAGCACTGGACTCTGAGGTCGAACTGATCCGCGCCGACGTGCGCGATGGCGATGCCGTCGCCCGCGCGCTGCAGGGCGTCGACAGCGTGATCCACCTTGCCGCCGAAGTCGGTGTCGGCCAGTCGATGTACGAAGTCGAGCGCTATACCTCCACCAACGATGTCGGCACCGCGGTGCTGTTCGAGCGGCTGATCGACACGCCCGTCCGCCGGGTGGTCACCGCCTCGTCGATGAGCATCTATGGCGAAGGCCTGTACCGAGACGCGGACGGTGAGTTCGTCGAGAATGCCGAGCGTGGCATCGTCCGCGACGGCCAGCAGCAGTGGAACCCGCTCGACGCGCAGGGCCGCCCGCTGGAGCCGGTCGCCACGCCCGAATGGAAGCGGCCGAGCCTCGCCTCGATCTATGCGCTCAACAAATATGTGCAGGAGCGCACCACCCATATCATGGGCGCGCCCTATGGCATCGAGACCGCGTGCCTACGCCTGTTCAACGTCTATGGCCCCGGCCAGGCGCTGTCGAACCCCTATACCGGCGTGCTGGCGATCTTCGCCTCGCGGCTGCTCAACGGCCAGCGCCCGATGATCTTCGAGGACGGCGAGCAGCGCCGCGACTTCGTCCATGTCAGCGACGTCGCCCGCGCCTTTGCCGAGGCGCTCACCCTGCCCGAGGCCGCCGGTCAGACCTTCAACATCGGCTCGGGCGACGATCGCTCGGTGACCCAAGTCGCCGAGGCCCTCGCCCGCGCAATGGGCCGCAACGACGCCGCGCCGGAGATCGTCGGCAAGACGCGCATCGGCGATATCCGCCACTGTTTCTGCGACACTAGCCTGGCGCGCGAGAAGCTCGGCTTCGAAGCACGGCAGGATTTCGAGACCGGACTCGCCGAGCTCGCCGACTGGGTGCAGCAACAGACCGCCGAGGACCGGGTCGGCCACGCACGCGCCGAGCTCGAAAAGCGGGGCCTGGTCGCATGAACGGCGGTGACGAACGGCCGATCCTGATCACCGGCGGCGCCGGCTTCATCGGATCGAACCTCGCCGACCGTCTGGCCCGCCAGGGCGAGACGGTGGTGATCTACGATGCGCTGCGCCGCCCCGGCGTGGAGCGCAACCTCGCCTGGCTGCAGGCGCGGCACGGCGACCGCATTCGCCCGCTGATCGCGGACATTCGCGAGACGGCCACGCTGGTGGAGGCGGTGCGCTCGGCGCGCGCAGTATTCCACTTCGCCGCGCAGGTGGCGGTGACCACCAGCCTCACCGATCCGACTGCCGATTTCGAGGTCAACATCGCCTCGACCTTCGCGCTGCTCGAAGCCGCCCGCACGGCTGCAGCCCCGCCGCCGGTGATCTTCGCCTCGACCAACAAGGTCTATGGCGACCTTGCCGACCTCGACTTCGAGCTGGGCGACAACGGCTACCAGCCCGTCGACCGCGACGTGCATGCGAACGGCATCGGCGAGGCACGCCCGCTCGATTTCCACACGCCCTATGGCTGCTCCAAGGGCGCGGCCGACCAGTATGTGCTCGACTATGCCCGCAGCTTCGGCTTGCCGACCGCGGTGCTACGGATGAGCTGCATCTATGGCCAGCGCCAGATGGGCACCGAGGACCAGGGCTGGGTCGCGCATTTCCTGATCCGCGCGCTCGAAGGGGCGCCGATCACCCTCTATGGCGACGGCCACCAGGTCCGCGACATTCTCGATGTGTCCGACGCAGTCGATGCCTATATCGCCGCCTGGCGACAGATCGACCGGGTTTCGGGCCAGGCCTTCAACCTCGGCGGCGGCCCCGCCAATGCGGTGAGCCTGCGCACGCTGCTCGCGCATGTCGAGACAATCACCGGCCGGCCGCTCGACCTCCATTTCGACGACTGGCGCGCGGGCGACCAACGCTATTTCGTCGCGGACACGAGCAAGGGGCGTGCGGCGCTGGGGCTCGGCACGCCGACCGGCTGGCAGGACGGCGTCACCGCGCTGGCCCGCTGGCTAGGCGAGGAACGCGGCCTGACGATCGGTCGCCCGGCGCAGCGCGAGCGCATGGCGGCGGCCGCACTGTGACCATGGGTGCGCCGCTGCGACTGCTGCTCACCACCGACACGGTCGGCGGCGTGTGGCAGTACAGCATCGACCTTGCTGGCGCACTGGCCGATCACGGCGTCGAGACGGTGCTGGTCCAGCTCGGGCCTGCGCCCAGCGATACGCAACGCGCCGAAGCGCAGGCCATAGCGGGCGTCACCTTCCTCGAAACCGGCCTTCCGCTGGATTGGCTGAGCGACGGCCCCGCCCCCGTACTCGCAGCGGGCGCAGAGATCGGCCGTCTGGCGCGACTGCACGGCGTCGATCTCGTGCAGCTCAACATGCCCACGCTTGCAGCGTCCGCAGAGCCGGGCGTGCCGGTGCTGGCAGTGACGCATGGCTGCGTCTCGACCTGGTGGCAGCATGGTCGCCCCGGGATGGCGCTCGACCCCGGCTTCGTCTGGCACCGGGCGCTGACCGAGCAGGGACTGCGCACGGCCGATCAGGTGGTCGCCCCCTCCGCCGGCTATGCCGAGGTCGTGCGGGACTTTTACAACCTGCCCGTCCTCCCGACCGTGGTGCACAACGGCCGCGCGCCGCTGGTGACGCCCCGGCACGAACCCGCGCAGGACTGTGTGCTGACCGTCGGGCGGCTGTGGGATTCGGTGAAGGGCGCCGAACTGCTCGACGCTGTGGCGGCCCAACTCTCCGTGCCGTTCCACGCCGCGGGCGCCGCTACGGGCCCGCATGGCGAGACCGTGCGGCTGGAGAACCTGCACCTGCTCGGCCAGCTGGACAGCGCGGCGCTCGCCAAGCACCTCGCCGCCCGCCCAATCTTCGTCTCCGCCGCCTGTTTCGAGCCGTTCGGCCTTGCCGTGCTGGAGGCAGCGGCCGCCGGATGCGCGCTGGTGCTCGCCGATATCCCGGTGTTCCGCGAGCTTTGGGAAGGCGCCGCCCTGTTCGTCCCGCCCCGCGACGCCGCCGCCTATCATGCCGCGATCGAGCAGCTGATCGGCGACCTCGCGCTGCGGCACTGTCTGGGTGACGCCGCTGCCGAGCGCGCCCGCCGCTACACGCCTGCCCGCATGGCCGATGCCATGCTCCCCCTCTACCGCCAGCTCGTTGCCGAGCGCGCGCCCGCCGGAAAGGTCGCGGCATGAAGATCGTCTATTTCACCCATTCGCTCGCCTCGTGCTGGAACCATGGCAACGCCCATTTCCTGCGCGGCGTGCTGAGCGAGCTGATCGCCCGCGGCCATGACGTGAAGGTTTGGGAGCCGGAGGACGCCTGGAGCCTCACCAACCTGCTCGCGGATCATGGCCAGGCCGGCCTGGCGCCCTATCGCGAGGCCTATCCCGAACTGAACTCCCATACTTATACGCCGATGTGCACGCCGGCAGAGATGATCGGGGACGCCGATCTGGTGATCGTCCACGAGTGGAATGATCCCAAGCTGGTTTCCCGCATCGGCCATGTCCGCGCGATGGGCGGCAAGTTTACCCTGCTGTTCCACGACACCCATCACCGCGCGGTCAGCGAGCCCGCGGCGATGCAGGCCTATGACCTCAACGATTATGACGGCGTACTCGCCTTCGGGGAGACGCTTGCCGAAGTCTATCGCGGCTGGGGCTGGGGCAACCGCGTCTGGACGTGGCACGAAGCCGCCGATCTGCGCCGCTTCCAGCCGCCCGCGCAGGACGGCGAGCGCGAGGGGCTGGTCTGGATCGGCAACTGGGGCGATGGCGAACGGACCGAGGAGCTGGAGCGCTTCCTGTTCCAGCCCGCCGCCGAGGCCGGCCTGCCGCTCGACATCTACGGCGTCCGCTATCCGGATGAGGCCAAGGCAATGCTCGCCCGGCACGGCGCGCGCTATCATGGCTGGGCCCCCAACGCCCGCGCGCCCGAGATCTTCGCCCGGCACCTCGCCACTGTCCATGTGCCGCGGCGCTATTATGCGACGATCCTGCCCGGCATCCCGACGATCCGCGTGTTCGAGGCGCTGGCGTGCGGCATCCCGCTGGTCTCCGCGCCCTGGGACGACGCCGAGCATCTGTTCCGCCCCGGCACCGACTATCTGGTCGCCCGCGACGGCGTCGAAATGACCCGCCACCTCAAGGCGCTGCGCGACGACCCGGATCTCCGCGCCTCCCTGGTCGCCCACGGCCTGGAGACGGTCCGCAGCCGCCACAGCTGCGCGCACCGCGTCAACGAACTGCTCGCCATCGTCGCCGGCCTCGCCCGCCCCCATTTTGCCAAGGACGCCGCATGAAGATCGCATTCTACGGATCCAGCCTGCTCTCTTCCTACTGGAACGGCGCCGCGACCTATTATCGCGGCATCCTAAAGGCGCTGGCCGCGCGCGGCTATGACATCACCTTCTACGAACCCGACGCCTTTGACCGCCAGCAGCACCGCGACATCGATCCGCCGTCCTGGGCGAAGGTAGTGGTCTATCCCGCCACCAACGAAGGCCTGCGCAGCGTGTTGGCCGAGGCGCGCGATGCCGATGTGGTGGTGAAGGCCAGCGGCGTCGGCGTGTTTGACCGCGAGCTGATCGAGGCACTGCGCACCGCGCCGCGTCCGGATGCCGTCCGCATCTTCTGGGACGTGGATGCCGCCGCGACGCTCGACGAGATGCGCGGTGACCCTGCCCATCCGGTGCGCGCCATGCTGCCGGAGATCGACCTGGTGCTCACCTATGGCGGCGGCCCACCGGTGATCGACGCCTATACCGCGATGGGCGCTCGCGAATGCATCCCGGTCTACAACGCGCTCGATCCCGAGACGCACCACCCCGCCCCCGCGGACCCGCGTTTCACCGCCGATCTCGCGCTGCTCGCCAACCGGCTCCCCGATCGCGAGGCGCGGATCGAGGAATTCTTCCTTCGCGCCGCCTCGCTCGCGCCGGATCGCCGCTTCCTCCTTGGCGGCAATGGCTGGCACGACAAGGGGCTGCCGGGCAACGTCCGCGCGATCGGCCATGTCGGCACCGCGGACCACAACGCCTTCAATTGCACGCCACAAGCGGTGCTCAATGTCGCGCGCGATTCGATGGCGGCGATCGGCTTCTCCCCTGCCACCCGCGTGTTCGAGGCCGCCGGTGCCGCCGCCTGCCTGATCACCGACGCCTGGGAAGGTATCGAGCTGTTCCTCAAGCCCGATTCCGAAGTCCTCGTCGCGCGCGACGGGCAAGACGTGGCCGAGCATCTCGCCACCCTCACCCCCGAACGCGCCCGCGCGATCGGCGTCGCCGCCAAGGCCCGCGTGCTGGCCGAGCACAGCTACGACCTGCGCGGCGCGCAAGTCGACGCGATCCTGAAGTCCCATAAGCCGCGCGAAAGGAAAGCCGCATGAAGCTGATCGTTCTCGGCCTCAGCCTCGGCTCCTCCTGGGGCAATGGCCACGCCACTACCTTCCGTGCCTTGCTGCGCGCATTCTCCGCACGGGGGCATGACGTGCTGTTCCTCGAACGCGAGGTTCCCTGGTACGCCGGCGCGCACCGCGACCTGGTCGATCCGGACTTCTGCCGCCTCGAATATTACCGCACGCTCGCCGATCTCGACGCTTGGCGCGACGCGATCGCCGAGGCCGACGCGGTGATCGTCGGCTCCTATGTGCCGGACGGGGTAGAAGTAGGCGCGTTCGTCCAGGGCACGGCGAAGGGCGTTACCGCCTTTTACGACATCGATACGCCGGTCACCCTCGCCAAGCTGGCGCGCGGCGAGTTCGAGTATCTCACGCCCACGCTGATCCCCGGCTATAACGTCTATCTAAGCTTCACCGGCGGCCCGACGCTGAACCGGATCGAGCGTGAACTCGGCAGCCCCGCCGCCCGCGCGCTCTATTGCTCGGTGGATACCGACTCTTATCGCCCGCTGGACGTGCCAAAGCGCTGGGACCTTACCTATCTCGGCACCTATAGCCCCGATCGCCAGCCGACGCTGGAGAAACTGCTGCTCGAACCCGCGCGCCGCTGCCCGGACAAGCGCTTCGCCGTCGCCGGCCCGCAATATCCGGACAGCATCGACTGGCCCGAAAATGTCGAGCGGATCGAGCATCTGCCCCCGGCGGAGCATCCCGGCTTCTATTCCGCTTCGCGGATGACGCTGAACGTCACCCGCGCCGACATGATCGCGGCGGGCTGGTCGCCCTCGGTGCGGCTGTTCGAGGCGGCGGCGTGCGGCACCCCGATCCTGTCGGATCGGTGGGAAGGCATCGAGAGCCTGTTCGTCCCCGGCGACGAAATCCTGCTCGCCGATACGACCGAAGACGCCGTTACGGCGCTCCACCGCGAGGCCGACGCGATCGGCACGGCCGCGCGGCGGCGCCTGTTCGAAGGTCATGACGCAGCGCACCGCGCCGCGGAACTCGAAACCCATCTCAACGAAGCCAGAGCGCGGCCGCACGGCACGCGCCGGGAGAGGAATGCCCCGATGCAGCACAACGACGAGAAGAACCTGATCCTGGTCGCCGGGGGCGCCGGCTTCATCGGCTCGCATCTTTGCGCCGAGTTGCTCGACCGCGGCGAGCAGGTGGTGTGCCTCGACAATCTCCAGACCTCGAACCTCTCCAACCTGCACGGGCTGGAGGGGCGCCCGGGCTTCGAGTTCGTCCGCGGCGACATCGTCGACGAACTGCCGGAAACCATCCTGGCACGTGCGCATCGCTTCAAGCAGATCTACAACCTTGCCTGCGCGGCATCTCCGCCACAGTACCAGGTCGATCCGGAACATACCATGCTAACCAATGTGGTTGGCACCGACCGACTGCTGCGGCTCACCTCGGCGGCTGGCGCACGGTTCCTGCTGACGTCTACCTCGGAGGTCTATGGCGATCCCGAGATGCATCCGCAGCGCGAGGAGTATCGCGGATGGGTAAGCTGCACCGGCCCGCGCGCCTGCTATGACGAGGGCAAGCGCGCCGCCGAAGCGCTGACCTATGATTTCTGCCGCAGCGGACGCGCCGAGGTCCGCGTCGCGCGGATCTTCAACACCTATGGCCCGCACATGCATTTCGACGACGGCCGCGTCGTCTCGAACCTGATCGTCCAGGC
This sequence comes from Sphingomonas sp. 22176, assembly GCF_052045505.1. Lineage (NCBI taxonomy): Bacteria > Pseudomonadati > Pseudomonadota > Alphaproteobacteria > Sphingomonadales > Sphingomonadaceae > Sphingomonas > Sphingomonas sp. 22176. Next base: position 29,035 of record NZ_JBQEPL010000008.1, read on the forward strand.
GCTCTCCGGCAAGCCGCTGACGCTCTATGGCGACGGCAGCCAGACCCGCAGCTTCTGCTATGTCTCGGACCTGGTGCGGGGCCTTATTCTGCTAATGAATAGCGATATCACTGGCATGGAGCCAATAAACCTCGGGAATCCCCACGAAATCACCGTAGAGGAGCTGGCAGAGAGCGTTTCGACGTTCACAGGTAGCACCGCTGCTATTGAGTATCATCCGCTTCCCACCGACGACCCAAGGCGTCGTAAGCCCGACATTGCGCGCGCTTCTGCGCTGCTCGGCTGGGAGCCGCAGGTCGCGCTATCCGAGGGGCTGGAGCGCACCTGCGCCTGGTTCGCGCAGGCGATGGACGTCCAGCTGCCACAAACGACAGCACTCGAAGTTGCTGCCGAATAAATCAGCGGCTTCCATGTCCAGCGTGCATCTGCCCTGCCCTTAAGGCCGTAGTTCCTTTCGCTAGCAAGCGGCGTACCCAACAATGCCGCGTCTCGCCCTGCCGCATGCCCTCGGGATGCGGCACCGGCGCAACCCATCCCGCTGGCGAGAGGAACGGTCTCGGGTGACGCAGCCCAACACACGCCCTGCAGTTACCGATACAGGCGTTCAGCTCGGGGTCAGCGGCGGATTAGCAAGTGCCTTTGACCCGGTCTGCACGCCGTCCGCAATCCTGGTGGCGCTGCACGCGCTCGTCGACGGACACCATGCCGATCTCCCCTGTTCCCAGGCTTTCGCCGTCGATGCTAGCGCGCACCAGGCCGGCCGCAACGAAGCCTTGCGGCAGGCGGCCGCGATCGGTGCCACGAACGATGCCGTCGACCTAGAACTGCTGGTGCGCGACGCGCTGCGCGCCTTTCAGTTCGGCGAAGCTCGGGGTATTTCGATCACGGGGCCCGGCGTGCTGCTTCGCCCGGCAGCTGCGCGGCTGCTGACGCTCGTCTTCCACGAGCTCACCACCAACGCCATCAAGTTCGGCGCGCTCAGCGGGGCAACGCCGCACCAAGCCCTGCAGATCGCGTGGAAGCACAATGCGCTGGGCGTAGCGGTAGCGTGGGAAGAACATGGGGTCGCGGTCCTGGCCCCGGCAGAGCGGCCACGCTCTGGTTTTGGACGAAAACTGATCGAGAACAATCTCGCTTCCTGTTGCGACGCGCTACCGAGTTTCCGCTTACTTCCGGGCGGGGTAGACTGCAGGTTCACGATACCAGGACAAACCTTGGTATATTGATCCGTGTTAACCTGTTTATTCTGAACTTTGCTCGTGCCCGGCGCGTTGGCGCGGGATTATGCTGACAGCTCCACCCCAGGCGGCGGACGCATCTGCGTCCAACCGACTAGGCGCGCTTGCATCGCTCAGCGATGCCGAGCGTCGTGCCCTCCGGCAGACGGCGGAGTTTCCCCAGCGTATCCGCTGCACCCGCGACCTGATCCTGGCGGGGCAGCGCACGCCGGGGCCCCTCCTCCTTCTCGACGGCTGGCTGGGGCGCGTGCAGTTGTTCAGCGACGGTCGCCGTCAGATCCTCAGCTTCCTTCTGCCCGGCGACGTCGTCCAGGACGCCCGCACCTTTCAGCCGGTAGCGCCCAGCACGATCACGGCCTTGTGCGACGCCGTCCTGTGCCCCGCTCCGGCCGCCGAAGACGAAGGGCTGCGCGAAGCCTATGCAGCCAGCGCCGCGCTGGACGAGATCTACCTCCTCCGCCAGATCGCCCGACTGGGCCGGATGAGCGCCTATGAACGCATCCAGGATTGGCTCGCCGAAATCCACGAGCGCCTGCTGCTCGCCGGGCGCGCGGGACCCGAGAGCTTCCCGATGCCGCTCACCCAGGAGATGCTGGCCGATGCGCTCGGCCTCACCAGTGTCCATGTGAACCGCACGCTGCAGGCGATGCGCCGCGACGGGATTCTCGAATGGCGGGGTGGCATCGTGCGCCTGCGCCAGAGCATGACCTCCGCGCTACGTGGCCGCCCGATGCCGGACAGTGCGTTTCCCGCCTTTCGCAAGGCGCTGGCAGGCTAGGTCAGGATCCGCGGGAAGAAGCTGCTGCAGCGACGGGCATCCGCGCGGCCATGGCGCGGGCGCGCCGCTCATATTCGTCGGCCAATCGAAAATGCGCGAGCGCGGCGGCATTGTCCTCGCAGGTAGAGGCGATTGCCAGCTCGGCACGTGCGCGGCGCTGGAAATAGCTGCGGTCCTCGGAACTTGGCATGGGCGACACTCCGTTGCTCGGATGCCAACACTACACCCATCGGGCACCCGGCAGCGTTCGCGTAGATCAGGACAACGCAAGACAAAGGGCGCTTCCGGAGTCGACGTATGCGCGGTCGAGCGTCTAAAGGCGCGCGCCATGACCGACGCTGCCCTGCCCCGCCCCACCCGCTGCGACCGCGCCTGGGTGGACGACGCCGTCCGTACGATCGACGCCGAGTTCAACCGCTCCGCCGACACCCATCTGGTCCGCGTCGAGTTGCCGGGCGCACCGGGCGTCACGCTGTACCTCAAGGACGAATCGAGCCACCCGACCGGCAGCCTCAAGCACCGGCTGGGCCGCTCGCTGTTCCTCTACGCGCTGTGCAACGGCTGGATCGGCCCCAAGACGACGATCGTCGAAGCATCCAGCGGCTCGACCGCGGTCTCGGAAGCCTATTTCGCCAAGATGATCGGCCTGCCCTTTGTCGCGGTGCTGCCGCGTGGCACCTCGCCGGAGAAGATCGAGGCGATCGAATTCCATGGCGGCCGTTGCCATGAAGTCGCCGATCCGCGCTCGGTCCGCAGCGAGGCGCAGCGGCTCGCCACCGAACTGGGCGGCCATTTCATGGACCAGTTCACCTATGCCGAGCGCGCGACCGATTGGCGCGGCAACAACAATATCGCCCAGTCGATCTTCGAGCAGATGGCGCAGGAAGCGCATCCGATCCCCACCCACATCGTCTGCGGTGCCGGGACCGGCGGCACCTCCGCGACGATCGGCCGCTATCTGCGCTATCGCCGGCTGGAGACGCGGCTGTGCGTCGCCGATCCCGAGGCTTCGGTGTTCCACCGCCATTATCTGGATCGCCGTGTCACCACCGTGGACGGCGCGCCCTCCTGCGTGGAGGGCATCGGCCGACTCCAGCTAGAGCCCTCCTTCCTGCCCGACGTGATCGACCGGATGATCACCGTGCCCGATGCGGCGAGCCTGGCGGCCGCGCTGCGGATCAGCCGCGTGCTCGGGCGCCCCTGCGGCGTCTCGACCGGCACCAATATCTGGGCCTGCGCGACGCTGATCCGCGAGATGCGCGCCGCCGGCCAGACCGGTTCGATCGTCACCTTGCTGTGCGACGACGGCCGCCGCTATGGTTCGACCTGTTTCGATGCGGGCTGGCGGGCAGCGCATGGCTATGAGACCGACACGCACGATCGGGCACTTGACGATCTTTTCCTGCCCCCTGTCTGAAAACGGTCATCAATTCGTCATCCGGCTGCTGCACCCGCCCGCAGGTATTTTCCTGGCGACATGGGAGTGGGGCGCGCGATGACGGACGGGGGCACGACACGGCGACGGTTCCTGACAGCGGGGGCGCAGGCGGCGGTAGCATCGGCGCTGCCCGCCTCGATCGCGCGAGCGGCGGCGATCCCGGCGGACGTCCGCAGCGGCACCATTGCCGATGTCGCGCATGTCGTGATCCTGATGCAGGAGAACCGCAGCTTCGACCATTATTTCGGCACGCTGAGAGGCGTGCGCGGCTTCGGCGATCCGCTCACCATACCCTTGCCGAACGGCCGCAGCGTGTTCGCGCAGGAAGCCACCGACGGCAGGCTGGTCGCGCCGTTCCATCTCTCCACCAAGGAGCATTTCGAGCTGATGCGGGTGGCGGGCACCCCGCACAGCTGGCCCGATGCACAAGCTGCTTGGGATCAGGGCCGGATGCAGCGCTGGGCCGCCGCCAAGACCGAGCGCGCAATGGGCTATTTCACCCGTGAGGACCTGGCGTTCCAGTTCGCGCTCGCCGAGAGTTTCACCATCTGCGACGCCTATCACTGTGCGGTCCATACCGGCACCAACACCAACCGCCTGTTCCTGTGGACCGGCACCAACGATCCCAGCGGGATGATGGGCGGCCCTTCGATCGGCAATTCGCACGACGAGCTGGCGACCAAGGGGGGCTACCCCGATTCCTATCGCTGGACCACCTATCCCGAGCGGCTCCAGGCGGCCGAAATCGACTGGCGCATCTACCAGGACATGGCGGACAATTTCACCGACAACCCCCTGGTCGGCTTCGCCGCCTATCGCGAGGCGCAGCCCGGCTCGCCGCTGTATGACCGCGCGCTGACCACCCATGGGCTCGACCAGCTCCGCGCCGACGTGCTCGCGAACAAGCTGCCCCAGGTCTCGTGGATCATCGCCGATTCCAAGAGCAGCGAGCACCCTGCTCCGTCCAGCCCCGCCCAAGGCGCGGCCTATACCGCCGCGGTGATCGACGCGCTGACCGCCAATCCCGAGGTGTGGGCGCGCACCGTGCTGATCGTCAATTTCGACGAGAATGACGGCTTTTTCGATCACGTCCCCCCACCGGGGCCGCCTTCGCGCGACCTGGCGGTTGCCGGCGGCTTTCTCGGCGCCTCGCAGGTCGACACATCGAACGACTATCACCAGATCCCCAGCGTCGCCGACGACAAGGCGGAGCGGCCAGAGCTGATCGGCCGTCCCTATGGTCTGGGCCCCCGCGTCCCCTGCTATGTCGTCTCGCCATGGAGCCGCGGCGGCTGGGTGAACTCGCAAGTCTTTGATCACACCTCGGTAATCCGCTTCCTGGAGGCGCGGTTCGGGGTGCAGGAGCCCAATATCTCCGCCTGGAGACGTGCGGTGTGCGGCGACCTGACCAGCGCCTTCGACTTCCGCAGCCCCAACCGCAAGATAGGGCCGGTGCTGCCCGATCCGCGCGATCTCGCCACCCGCGCCGCCGCGCTGCCCAGCCAGCCGGAGCCGAGCGCACCGGTGGCCGCGGGCCAAGCACCGGCGCAGGAGCCGGGCATCCGGCGCGCCCGCGCCCTGCCCTATGCGCTCGAGGTGCGCGAAGCCGCCCTCGATTCTAACCAGATCGTGCTGCGCTTCGAATGCACCGGTGTGCCTGCGGTGGTGCATGTCTATGATCGGCTCAAGCTCGACGCGGTGCCGCGACGCTATACGCTCAAGCAGGGCGGCACGATCGAGGCCGAATGGCCGCTCGATTCGGACGGACGATATGACCTCTGGCTGCTCGGTCCCAACGGCTTTCACCGCCATTTCGCCGGCCGGGGCGCTGCTCATGCAGGTGCGGTGCGCTGGCAGCAGCGCGGCGGGCTCACCCCATCGCTGCTGATTGATGCTCCGCAAGGGCTCGTGTCGGATTGGCCCCGCCATTCGCAGCTTCGCGCCGTCGGTGCCGGCGAATCGAAGGTAGCGCTAACGGTTACCGGTGGCTGGTACGATCTTGTGCTGACCGATCCGGATGACCCCGGTTACCGCCGTCGGCTCGCCGGAAGGATCGAAAATGGCAGCGATGGTTGGTCCGAACCACCATTTACCAATGTTAAGGTTTCACAAACCGATTAGGACGCGATACTGTCAGCGCTGACAGAATAACGCGTTGGGGGGCGGGACAATTGAAGTCAGTGGGCTTGGTCGAGCTGGCAAAGATCGCCGGGGTGTCGGTTTCGACTGCATCCAGGGCGCTTTCCAATCATCCCCGCGTCGCCCGAGGTACGCGCGAGCGTATCGTCGCGCTCGCGCAGGAACATGGCTTCCGCCTCAACCAGACCGCCAGTGCGCTGCGCAAGCAGCGTACCGGTGTAATCGGTGTGGTCGTACCGCTGGGGCATGAGGTGGACCAGGCGCTATCCGACCCCTTCTTCATGGGCCTGCTGGGCGGACTGGCCGATGCGCTGACCAAGCGCGGCTATGATCTGTTCCTGTCGCGCGTGGTGCCGCAGGGCCCGCGCTGGCTGGACGACATCATCGCCTCCGGCCGGGTCGACGGCATCATCCTGATCGGCCAGTCGGACCAGCTGGAGGCGATCGAGCGGATCGCGGGCAGCTACCAGCGCATGGTGGTGTGGGGCGCCGCGCGACTGGGCTCGGACCAGATCACCGTCGGCACCGACAATGTCACCGGTGGCGAGCTGGCCGCCCGTCACCTGCTCGCGCGCGGGTGCAAGCGGCTGGCGTTTCTCGGCAATCCCGAGGCCCCGGAGTTCTCCGATCGCTACAAGGGCTTCCACAGCGCCATCGCCGAGGCGAAGGGCGTCACCGATACGGTGGTACCGATCCATCTGACCATGGAAGACGCCTATCGCGAGATGACCGCCTATCTCGCCGCCAATCCCGCCCCGGACGGCATCCTCGCCGCCTCCGACGTGATCGCGATGAGCGCGATGCGCGCGCTTTCCGAGCGCGGGCTGCGGGTGCCGGAGGACGTGGCAGTGATCGGCTATGACGACATCCTGCTCGCCGGCTACACCACCCCGGCGCTCACCACGATCCGCCAGGACGTGGTCTACGGTGCCAATCTGCTGGTCGAGCTGCTGCTGGCGCGGATCGCCGGGCAGAATGTCGGCTCGGTTGCGATGCTGCCCGAACTGATCGTCCGCGATTCGGCCTAGGCCGGGTCGCGCACGGCGGCGCACACTAGCAGCTGGTGGAGCGCCGCGGCGATCGTACGGGCATCGAACGGCTTCTCGACCACGGTCACCGCGTCCAGCCCGATCGGCAGGTGATCGCGGCCATAGCCGCTGACGAACAGGAAAGGGATGTCGCGCGCGACCAGCAGCGCCGCCACGTCGTCGACCAGCGCGCCCTGGAGATTGCCGTCCAACAGCACGGCATCGACCGGTGTGTCGGCGATCGCCGCCATCGCGTCGGCCGCTGTGGCAACGACGCCCGCCACCACCATGCCCGCGTCGCCGAGGATCGTCGCGAGTTCGAGCGCGACCAGCGGCTCGTCCTCGACGATCAGCACTCGCTTGCCGACCAGCGCCGCGCCGCCGCCCGCCGGCAACGCAGGGATCGCCCTGCGCGCGGCGCGCGGCTCCTCACGCAATCGCACCGCGCTGGCATAGGGGATCGACAGCTTCCAGCCGACGCCGTCCTCGCCATAGCTGGGCACGGCGCTGCCGCCCTCCGCCTTCAGGCTGCGCTCGATCAGCGCGGTGCCGAAGCCGCGCCGGGTCGGCGGTGCCGCGGCCGGGCCGCCGCTCTCCTCCCAATCGAGCTCGAGCATGCCGCCCCGCACGCCCCAGTGCAGCCCCACCCGCCCCTCGGGCACCGACAGCGCGCCATATTTGTGCGCATTGGTCGCCAGTTCGTGGAGGACGAGCGCCAGGTGCAGCGCCGGCTCGGGCGCCAGCTCGACCAACGGTCCACCGGTATCAAACCGTTCCGGATCGATCGTGCCGGTCTGGAGCTGGCCTTCGACCAGCTCCTGCAGGCTCGCACCTTGCCAGGTCGTGCTGCTGAGCAGCGAATGCGCGCGCGCCAGCGCATGGATGCGGCCGATGAAGGTCGGTGCGAAGTCCGACGGGCCCGAGGAATGGCGCAGCGTCTGGGTGGCGATCGCCTGCACCGATGCGAGCGTGTTCTTTACCCGGTGGTTGAGCTCGCCGATCAGCAGCCGCTGGGTCTCCTCGGCACGCACCCGATCGGTGACGTCAAGGATCTGGGTGTTGACCGAGAGCAGGGATCCGTCCGCACCCAGCAGTGCCGAACCATAGACTTCGCAATCGAGCGTCATGCCCACTGCCGTACGCATGCGCAGCGGCCGCATGTCGCGAATATGCTCCCCGGCGATCATGCCGCCGATCATCGTGTCGAACCTGGCAGCATGCTCGTTATCGAGCCATTCGAGCTCCGAAGGGCGCAGGCCTGAGACTTCCACCGCGCGCCAGCCGAACATCCGCTCGGCCCCGGCCGACCAGGCGATGATCCGCTGCTCGGCATCGAACTCGACGATCGCGAGCGGGGAATTGTCGCGATGCGCCTTCAGCCGGGCGAGGGCCGCGGCATGGCGGTCGCGCTGGCGCGAGATTTCCTGCCGCTGCCGCGCCAACTCGACGAAGATCTCGACCTTGTTACGCACGATCTGGGGATCGACCGGCTTGAGCAGATAATCGACCGCCCCGGTTTCATAGCCGCGGAAGCGCCGACGCTCGTCGGTGGCGACCGCGGTGAGGAAGATGATCGGCACGCGGCGGGTACGCTCGGTGCCGCGCATCAGCTCAGCAAGCTCGAACCCATCCATCCCCGGCATCTGCACGTCGAGCAGCGCCAGCGCGACGTCGTGCACCAGCAGCAGCTCCAGCGCCTCCATGCCCGAGGCGGCGGTGAGCAGTTCCAGCCCCTCCTGCGCGAGCAGAGCCTCCAGCGCGATCAGGTTTTCGGGCACGTCGTCGACGGCGAGGACCTTCACCGGATCACGCATCGGCCATCGTCCGCAGCCCGACATTGTTGCGCCGGTAGAGGCGCTCGCCCGCGTCGAAATCGGCAAAGGCGTCGGCATGGCGCGAGAAGCGCAGCGTCTCCCGCGCGCCGAGGCCCAGGAATCCCCCGCGTACCAGCGAATCTCCGAACAATCCCAACGCGCGATCCTGGAGGTCACGATCGAAATGGATCAGCACGTTGCGGCTCGACACGAGATGCGCCTCGGCAAACACCTGGTCGGTGGCGAGGCTATGTTCCGCGAAGACAGCGCGGGCACGGAGGCTCTTGTCGAACACCGCGCCACCATAGGCCGCCGTATAGTAATCGGAAAGCGAACTATGTCCGCCGGATAGCCGGTGATTCTCGGTAAATTGCGGAATCCGGCCCAGATCGAAAACCCCCGCCTCGGCCTTGGCCAGCACCGCCGGGCTAATGTCGGTACAGTAGAAGATCGTCCGGTCCTCTAGCCCCTCCTCCCGAAAGAGGATGGCGAGCGAGTAGAATTCCTCGCCATTGGCACAGCCAGCAATCCATATCTTGAGCGAGGGCCAGGTGCGCAGATGCGGCACAACCTTCTCGCGCAGCGACCGGAAATAGGCTGGATCGCGGAACATCTCGCTCACCTGGATGGTGAGGAAGCCCATCAGCTCGGCGAATACCGCCGGCTCGCGCAGCAGGCGGTGCTGGAGCTGCGAGAAGCCCTCGCAGCCGAAGCGCTGGCACGCCCGCTCCATCCGCTTGTGCAGCGAGCTGCGGGAGTAGCCGCGAAAATCATACTGATAGTGCCGCCAAATCGCCTCGAGCAGCAGGTCCAGCTCGATCTCCGCGTGCGGCGGAACAAGGTCGTCGATCACCGCGGCATCCACACCCGCACCAGGCTGAGCAGCTTGTCGATGTCGAGCGGCTTGGCGAGATAGTCGTTGGCGCCCGCGTCCAGGCATTCCTGCTGGTCGCGCGCCATCGCCTTGGCGGTGAGCATCAGGATCGGCAGCGTCCTGCCCCAGGGCTGCTTGCGGATCTCGCGGGTGGCGGTGAGGCCGTCCATCTCGGGCATCATTACGTCCATCAGCACGAGATCGAGCGGATCGGTGAGATGTCGCGCGGATTCGTCGAGCGCGTGCAGCGCCTCGCGGCCGTTGCGAGCGATACGAACCTTGACCCCATGGGGCTCGAAAATGCTCGTCAGGGCATAAACGTTCCGAATGTCGTCCTCGACCACCAGGATCGAGCGACCTTCCAGCGCCGCGTCGCGGCCCAGCGCCTTGGCGATCAGTGCCTGCTGCGGCTCGGGCAGCTCGGAGACGACCTGGTGGAGGAACAGCGTCACCTCGTCGAGCAGGCGCTCGGGCGACTTGGCACCCTTGACGATGATCGACTTGGAATATTTGCGGAGCCGCAGCTCCTCGTCCTGGCTGAGGTCGCGGCCGGTATAGACGATCACCGGCGGGAAGCCGACGCTGTCGTCCTCGCTCAGCCGGTCGAGCAGGTCAAGGCCCGAGGCGTCCGGCAGGTTGAGGTCGAGCACCATGCAGTCGAACGTCTCCTGGCCGAGCCGCTCGAAGGTCTGCGCGGCGCTATGGGCCTGCACCGTCTCCACCTCGCGCGAGGCGAGCAGCGCCTTGACGCTCTCCGCCTGCTGGGCGTCGTCCTCCACCACCAGCACGCGGCGCATCCGTTGCGACATCCTGGCCTCGAGGCCTTCCAGCATGTCGACCAGCTGCTCGCGCCGCACCGGCTTGAACAGATAACCGACCGCGCCGCTCGACAGCGCTGCCTGGCTGTCGTCGTCCACCGAGACGACGTGCACGGGGATGTGCCGGGTGCGCACGTCGCGCTTGATCCGGTCGAGCACCGAGAGGCCGGTATGGTCCGGCAGGTTCATGTCGAGGATCACCGCGTTCGGCACATATTGCCGCGCGAGCAGCGCGCCCTCGTCCGCGGTGCCCGCGATCAGGCACTGGAAACCGAGGTCATGCGCGATGTCGCACAGGATGCGCGCGAAGACGGGATCGTCCTCGACGATCAGGATCACGCGAGAGTCGCCCGACAGCTTCTCGCGATCGTCCTCGCACGGCTCGGCGCTGCGGCGGCGGCCGGGCTTGGGGTTGGAGGGCTGCGGCTTTACCGGCGCGGGGCTGGGGCTCGGCAGCGGGGCCGGCGTCTGGACCAACGCGGGATCATAGGCGTCGGGCAGGATCAGCGTGAAGGCGCTTCCCTCGCCAGGCATGCTTTCCACTGCGACTTCGCCGCCGAGCAGCCGCGCCAGCTCGCGCGAGATCGACAAGCCGAGGCCGGTGCCACCGTACTTTCGGCTGACGGTACCATCGGCCTGACGGAACGCCTCGAAGATCACCTGCTGCTGCTCGGACGGGATGCCGACACCGGTGTCGCGAACCGTGAAGGCGATCCGCCCGTCCGGGCGCCGCGCCACGCCGAGCGATACTTCGCCCTTCGCGGTAAACTTGATCGCGTTTGACAGGAAGTTCTTGAGCACCTGCTCAAGCCGCTGCGGATCGGTCTCGATCTCGCCCGGCGCACCCGCCGCCTGCTCGATGCGGAAATCCAGCCCCTTAGCAGTCGCCGAGGCACCGAACACCGCCTTGAGCTTGTCGAGTACCGGCGCGATGCGCACGCGACGCGGCTGCAGCTCCAGCTTGCCCGCCTCAATCTTCGAAATGTCGAGAATGTCGTTGATCAGCGTGAGCAGGTCGTTGCCCGAGGTTTCGATCGTCTCGGCATGGCGGACCTGATCGGGGCTGAGATTGCCCGCGCGGTTCTCCGCCAGCAGCCGCGCCATGATCAGCAGCGAATTGAGCGGCGTGCGCAGCTCATGGCTCATGTTCGCGAGGAATTCGGACTTGTAGCGGCTCGCCTGTTCCAGATCGGCGGCCTGCTGCTCCAGCGAGCCCTGCGCGCGAGCCAGCTCGTCGCGCTGCAGCTCTAGCGCCCGGGTCTGCGCCTCCAGCTCGGCATTGCTTTGCTCCAGCGCGGACTGCTGCGCCTCCAGCCGAGCGGCAGTGTCCTGCAGTTCGCGGCTCTGCGCCTCCAGCTCGTCATTGTTGACGCGCAGTTCCTCGCTTTGGACCTGCAGCTCCTCCGCCTGCTTCTGCGTGTGTTCTAGCAGCTCGCGCAGCCGTGCGCGATATTTGCCGGAACGGATCGAGACGCCCAGCTGGCCGCTGATCCGCGCCAAGAGCGCCTGCACCTGCGGATCCACCGCACCGGGAAAGCCCAGCTCGAGCACGCCGTTGATCTCGCCATCGGCCTCGGTGACACCAATCACCAGGGTGCGCGGCTGCGCCTGGCCGAGGCCCGAGCCGAAATAGAGATAACCATCCGGTACCTGCTCCAGCACGAACTGGCGGCGATCGGCGATCGCCTGGCCGAGCAGCCCCTCGCCCGGCTTCACCCATTCGGGCAGCGGCGCATCACCCGGCACGGCATAAGTGCCGCGGCGGCGAAAACCCGCGCCGCTGGGATCGCGCACGAAGATCGCGCCCGCCTGCGCGCCGCTATAGTCGGCGAGGAAGCGCAGCGCCGCGGTGGCGAGTTCGTCGAGGGGCAGCTCGCCGGCCACGGCTTTGGCAAGGCCCACCTGTCCCGATTGCAGCCATTCCTCGCGCCGGATCGCCAGCCGGTTGCGGATGAAGGCGAAGCCGATGCCCGCCAGGATCCAGATGATCGCGGTGCCGAGGATGCGGTTGACCAGCACGACCTGCGGATCGACACCCGGCGGGGCCAGCGTGAAGCCCGCAAAGTTGAGCAGGGTTGCCAGCGCTGCGATCACCAGCGGCACCACCGGCCGCCCGGCCGTATAGGCGATCACCGTCGGGAGCAGATACCCCGCCCAGGTCGCGGTGCCGAGCGGCAGCACCGTGTCGGCACCGAACGGCAGCACCAGCAGGGCGGCAAGGCCGGCATAGAGGGGAAGCGAGGGCTTTCGGCTGCGCTGGCTGGGCGACATATGAAATCTCAAAGGGATAGGAGAACCAAGGGGTACCCGCCTTTGGCCCGTCCTCGCAACCCCGACCTCCTGCGGTTGGTGCGCGACATTGCCACACGCGCACCCCTTCCGCTTGCGGGAGGGGAATGGCTGAACCATCGCCCTCCCCATCGGTTACCCCGAAAACTTCAGGAGACGGCAGATGGCGAAGCAGACGAGCGACTTTTTCGTGGAGCGGCTCAAGGCCTGGGGCGTCACGCGGATCTACGGCTATTCGGGCGACGGCATCAACGGCGTGCTCGGGGCGCTGCAACGCGCCGAGGCAAAGGGGGAAGGCATCGAGTTCATCCAGGTCCGCCATGAAGAAATGGCCGCGTTCATGGCGTCCGCGCACGCCAAGTTCACCGGCGAGATGGGCGTGTGCCTTTCCACCGGCGGGCCCGGCGCGACGCACCTGATCACCGGCATGTACGATGCCAAGCTCGACCATGTCCCGCTGCTCGCCATCGCCGGCCAGGCCGAGACCACCGTGCGCGGCGCCAACTACCAGCAGGAACTCAATCTGGACCGGCTCTTCTCGGACGTTTGCGGCTATGTGCAGGAAGTATCAGCACCCGCGCAGCTGCGCCACGTCACCGATCGCGCGATCCGCATCGCCATCGCCAACCGCGACGTGACCGCGATCGTGCTGCCCAAGGATGTGCAAGACGAGCCCTACCAGGATCCGCCGCTCCAGCACGGCTTCACTCGCTCGGGCCCCGGTTATGTCCGTCCGCAGGTGGTTCCGCCCGCCAGCGCGCTCGCACAAGCCGCAGAGATCCTCGATTCCGGGCAGAAGGTCGCCATCCTGATCGGCGCGGGTGCCCGCGGCGCCGAGGCGCAGGTGATCGAAATCGCCGAGCGGCTCGGTGCGGGCGTGGCCAAGGCATTGCTCGGCAAGGATGTCCTCGCCGACGACCTGCCCTTCGTCACCGGCGCGATCGGGCTGCTCGGCACCAAGCCTTCCTCGGACATGATGGCGGGCTGCGATACGCTGCTGATGATCGGCACCGGCTTCCCCTGGGCCGAATTCCTCCCCAAGGAAGGCCAAGCCCGCGCGGTGCAGATCGACATCGACCCGGCGATGCTCGGCCTGCGCTACCCGGTGGAATGCAACCTGCACGGCGGCGCCCTGGAGACGCTGAAGGCACTGCTCCCGCTCCTCAAGCGCAAGGAGGATCGTAGCTGGCAGGAGGGCATCGTCCATGAGGTCACCAAATGGTGGAAGACGATCGAGGAGCGCGCCATGGCCGAGGCGAACCCGGTCAATCCGCAGCGCGTGGTGTGGGAAATGTCGCCGCGCCTCCCCGCAAACGCTATCGTCACTTCGGACTCCGGCTCCTGCGCCAACTGGTATGCGCGCGACTATCGGGTGAAGGCGGGACAGCGTGCCTCGTTGTCGGGCGGGCTCGCCTCGATGGGCGCGGCGGTGCCCTATGCGATCGGCGCCAAATTCGCGCATCCCGATCGGCCGGTGGTGGCGCTGGTCGGCGACGGCGCGATGCAGATGAACAACATGGCCGAGCTGATCACCGTCGCTAAATATTGGCAGCGCTGGGCCGATCCGCGCTTCATCGTCTGCGTGTTCAACAACCAGGACCTGAACGAAGTCACCTGGGAGCAGCGGGTGATGGAGGGCAATCCGCGCTTCCCGACCACGCAGGACATCCCGGACGTCCCCTATGCCCGCTTCGCCGAGCTGATCGGACTGCAGGGCATCCATGTCGACACGCCCGAGGCGCTGGGCGATGCCTGGGACGCGGCACTGCGCGCGGATCGCCCGGTGGTGCTGGAGGTCAAGACCGATCCCGATGTCGCGCCCTTCCCGCCCCACCTCACCTTTGCCCAGGCCAAGGGCTTCATGTCCTCGATGCTCAAGGGCGATGCCGGGCGCGGCGGGGTGATCAAGGAAACCGTGCGGCAGATCGCCAAGGAAATTACTGGCTGACGCGTGCGCGTCGGCAGCGATGCGGCGGGGGCGTGGACGGGCCCTCGCCGTGCAGCGTTTCTACCCGCTCCCGCTGGTGCTCGAGAAACAGATCCCGCCGCGCTGCATAGGGATCGTCGGACTGGCGAACCTTGACCAGCATCTCTTCCTTCCGGTCGCGCCGGTCGAGGATGCGAACCGCAGCCGATCCGAGGACATAGGGACGCGCCCGAAACGGCCCGCCGATCATGGCGGGCGAGGCGAAGAAGTCGACAAAGCCGCCCACCATGTCGCGAACCGTCGTCGGGCCGGCGACCGGCACGAACAGGAAGGGGCCCGGCTTGACGCCGTAATATCCGAGCGTGTCGGAAAAGCCGTTGATCCGCAGCGGCAGGTTGAACGGGCAGCGCTGGGCCATGTCGATCACCCCGCCTACCCCCAGCGTCGTGTTGATCGCAAAGCGGCCGGCGGTCTCGAAGGCCCTGCCCGGCTTCAGCTGGAGCAGGAAATTGGCGAACACCACTGGCTCGCGCAAATTCCGGAAGAAGTTGCGGAGGCCTGATCGGATTGGCTTGGGCACCACGTGCACATAGGTGCGGGCCGCAGGTGCCGTGACGGCATCGTCGATATGGCTGGTCAGCGAAAAGGAGATCGCGTTGACCTTCTCGAACGGGTCCACCGGCGTCTTGTGCGCGCGGGCGGAGACGACGATTTCCGGCTCCTCCCCGCGCTCCGCACTCTGGGTTTCGGCTCCTGCCCCCTGCGTCACCACGGGCCGGGCGGCCGTACCCGCCTGCCGCTCCTGCAGCACGAAGACTGCCGCAGCAATGGCGGGCGCCGCGGGCGGTACAAGCAACGTCGCGACGATCACCGGAACATCGCTCCCGCTACGGCACTGGCGGAGCGGTGGATCGCGGTGGGGTGGGTCACGGGAAATCTTTCGTCAACGGTTCAGTAACAAGACGTCACCGTCGCAACAAACCCGTACCTGCCGACATCGCAAGGGTCCGACCATTACATCCCCAGTACCCCGCGATCCGCCGTTGCCGCCGCAAGATCGGCACGCGCCACCAGTGCCTGGTAGCGGGCATCGAGCGCGCGCAGCCGGGCGTCCGTCGCGCTTTCCTCGCGCTGGTTGATCAGGAAGAAGTCGCTGGCGCCCATGTCGAAGCGGCGCTGCTCCGCTGCGGCCATCTTGCCCGCCAGCTCCGCCTCCTGCGCCGCGAGATCGGCAACCTTGTCGGCGCCGTCGATCCCGATCGCGATGCCCTTCACTTCGATCGCGATCTGCTCTTCGAGCATGCGGTGGCGGGTGCGCAGCCCGTCGATCTCCGCCTTGGCTTCGGCGATCCGGCCGCGGGCGCTGCGCCGTTCGAGCGGCACCGAGAATTTGACGCCGACCATCGCTTCGGCCGGGGTACGCGACGGGCCGCCCGGCCCGATCGCGCCGACATCCTTGCCCAGCTCGGCCCGCGCATCGAGCCGCGGCTTCAGGTCGTTCTCGGCAAGGTCGAGCCGGGCCAGCGACTGGTCCATCCGCACGAGCACCGTCTTCAGGTCAGGCCGAAGGATGGGGCCCGCTTTGCGCGGCGCGATCGCCAGTTCGGGCAGCGCATCGGGCAATTGTTCGGTCGCCGGTAGCAGCGGCACGCCATTGGCATCACGCCAGAAGAAGGAGAGCGCATTGGCCGTCTCCGCCAGCTTCTGCTCGGCCTGCGCCACCAGCGAACGGCGGCGAGCAAGGTTCTGGTCATTCTCGGTGATCAGGATCTGCGGACGTGCACCAAGCTGCACCTGCCGCGCCAGCTGCGACCGGCGCTTCTCGGACAGCGCCAGCAGGTCGCGATAGGCCTTGAGCCGCAGCCCGGCGATCGCCCAGGCCTGATAGGCGCCCATCGCGCGGCGCTGCACCCCGATCGCCACCATCTCGCGCTCCAGCCGGGCAACGTCGACATCCTGGTCGGCAAGGCGCAGCCTGGTGCGGCGCTCGTCGGTCACCCGGTCGCGGAGCAGCGAGAACACCGCGCCGACTTTGAATTCGCCGAGCTGGTTGGTGTAAGCCTTGTCCTCATAGACCGGGAACTTGCCCCGCGAAACGCGGTAGCCCGCGTAGAGCCCGCCGCCGTTGTTATCCAAGGCGCGGCTGGCCTTCGCCTCGACGACCGATCCGTCATAATAGCCGAAGGGCCGTGCTTGCGCGTCGACGTCGAACACCACGTCGAACGCACCCTCGGCGCTCAGCGCCTTGCCCTCGGCCTGGCGCTGCTTGGCCAGCGCCTCGATGATCTGGGGCGCGTTCTGCGCCGAGGAACGCAGCACCTGGTCGAGGGTGAGCGGCCCCTGCGCGGCGGCAGGCACCGCGATCACCAGGGCACAGAGCGCGAGCAGCAGCCGGATCATTTCTTTTTCTTCTTGTAGACGTCCATGCTCTTCTCCTCGGCCTTGTCGGTCGCGGTGCCGAATTCGAGCGGGAAGTCGTTGAGCTGGCGCCAGAGTTCGTAGCCGACCGGCACCGTCTCGCCCTGCACCCAGCCGCGCACCTTGGCGCCGAGGCGGACAAAGCGGTCCCCCGGCCAGGCGAGCGTGCCCGGCATCGGCTCGATCAGCACGCGGAAGAGGCCATCGGGCATCGCCGAGGGATCGACCGAGCGGACCCGCCCGTCGAACAGCCCCCAGGCCATGGACGGCCAGCCGCTCAGCTGGATCGCCGGCCAGCCCTCGAACTCCAGCCGCACGCGGCGGCCGGGGCGGACCAGCGCGATGTCGCGCCCGTCGACCATCAGCTCGACAACGCGCTCGGTGCCGCCCTCGGGCGCCAGCGTCGCCAGTTCGGCGCCGGCGCTGACCAGCGTCGCGCCCGCGGCGGCGTTAAGCGTCTGGATGCGACCATCGCGCGGGGCACGCACAATCTGCACCGCCTGGCGGTTGAGCGACACTTCGATCCGGTTGAGCTTTGCCCGCGATTCCGCGAGCTTGGCGCCCTGATCGGCGACGCGGATCTGCGCCTGTTCATAGTCGCGCCGCGCTGCCAGCCCTTCGTTGAACAGGGTGCGCGCGCGGTTGACCTCGATCGAGGCGACCGCACGCGCGCTTTCGAGCGAGGCGATCTCGGCATGGACCTGGTCGCGTTCGGCGGCGAGGCGATCGAGCAGCGCCGGGTCGTTGTCCGAAATCTTGGCGATCGGGTCGCCTTTCTTCACCGCCTGGCCGTCGGTGACGAACCAGCGCTCGACCCGGCCCGGCACCAGTGCGGTGACCGACTGGACCCGATCATGCGGATCGAGTGCGACCACCTGCCCCCGCCCGGGCGCGGTTTGTACCCAGGGCACATAGACCATGGTGACGCCGAGCAGCGCGATGGCAATCACGATCATCCAGGCGATCGCACGGGCGATGCGCGGCGGGCGCATGCCGGCCAGCGTCGGGAAGTGGCCGATATGGTCAGGCCTGAAGGGCATTGCCTGCCTCCTGCGCAGTGAGGGCGGCGCGGAGCGCGTCGAGCGTTTCGAAGTGTGCCTGGGCGGTCTTGCCCAGCCAGAGATAGCCGTCGCGGCGGATCGCCTCGGGGCGACCGGTGAAGAGGAGCACGGTGGTTCCTGCGTCGCGCAGCGCATCGAGCGCGGCGGTCAATCGTGTTGGAGGGATCAGATCGTAGAGCGGGCCGAGCAGCAGCACCTTCGGCTGCGCGAGCAGCGCGTTGGCGAGCTTGAGCGCCATCAGTTCGCCGATCGACAGCGGATAGCCCGAGGCGGCGAGCGGCGTATCCATGCCCTCGGGCAACTGGCCGATACGCGCGTCGAGCCCGACCAGCGCCAGCGCATCGAGCACCTTGCCCGCCGGGATGCCGGCCCCGGCGAGGCCCAGATAGTCGCGGATGCTGATCTCGACGATGGTCGGACGGTCGAGAACGATGAGGTCCGAGCGAAGGCGATAGACGTCGAGCGCCTCCAGATCGACGCCGCCAACCATCACCAGCCCGCGGTCGGGCTGCAAGTTGCGTTTGAGCAGCATGGCCAGGCGGCTGTCCATCGTCGGGGCGCCGACCACCACCAGCTGCGTGGCCGCCGGGATGGTCAGGTCGATGCGCGCATCCCCGGCCTCCACCTCGCGCAGCCGCACCTCGCCATTGCCCGGCGCTTCGCTGCTGCGGGTGTGGGTTTCGTGGGGGATGGCGTAGAGCAGCGACACTTCCTCGGCCGCCGCGACCATGTCGTAAAAGGCGTCGAGATAGGTGCCGAGCTGGCCCAGCCCGTAGAACACGCCCGACAGGATCAGCTCGGCGGCGACCAGCTGGCCGATCGAGAGCTGGCCCTGCAGGATCAGCCAGCCGCCCATCGCCAGCAGCGCCGCGCTGGCGGTGGCGTAGAGCAGCAGATAGGCGCAGGTCTGGGCGAAGCTGAAGCGGAAGTGGCGGCGGTGCGCGTCGACATAGGCCGCGGTCATCGTCTCGGAACCGTCCATCGCGAAGTCGAGATGGCGGCTCGACTTGTAAAAGCCGTTCGAGGTGCCCAGCCCCTCCAGCCAGCGCGCGGCGTCGTGCTTGGCATGGCTGAGCGCCACCGCCGAGCGGATCGCGCCCGGCGACCAGAGCTGCCAGATCAGCCACACCAGCGCGATCAGGATCACGTTGAAGCCGAGGAAGAACGGGTGGTAGAAGCTCGTCACCGCCAGCCCCACCACCGATTGCAGCAGGATGGTGAAGCCGCCGATGACGAGGCTCGGCACGCTCTTCTGCACCGTCATCAGGTCGAAATAGCGGTTGAACAGGTCTACCCGGCGGGCATCGGCGAAGAAGGGGTTGCGGGCGTGGACCGCGCGGATGGTGATTTCCGCCATGGTGCGCGCGAAGATCCGCCGCTCGAACAACGCCATGATGTGGACGCGCAGGGCCGAGAGGATCACCACGATCAGCAGCAGCGTGAACAGCAGCGCGGAAAGCGTGATCAGCGGCGCGGGCAGCGCGATCTTCGCGACGCTGTTGATCAGCAGCTGCACCGAGATCGGCGTCGCCAGCGACAGCAGGCTGATCGCGATGCCATAGACCATCGCCAGCCGCAGATAGCCGCCATCGGGGCCGATCACCTCGCCCAGCCAGCCGCGTACCTGCCCCCAGCCGATCTTCTGTTTCGCCATCGCTCCACCTTCTCCCTTCCAGATCGATGAAGTGCGGGCCGTGCGCGATAAGCACAATGGCAGCCCGGCTATATCATCGATAGGAAATACCTATGTCTTCGACGCAGGCGACGAGTTCCTGCGCCAGTCTCTTATAGGCGGCGGCGCGTGCCACCCCGCTGCGCCACAGCAGCCCCATCTCCCGATAGTGCCGCCCCCCGCGGAACGGCCGCGCGACCACGTCGTCGCCGGGACGGATCTCCTGTCGCACATAGAGTTCGGGCAGCACCGCCAGCCCCATCCCCATGCCGGCCATCTGGCGGATCGCATCGAGGCTGGTGCCCTCATATTCCTCGCGCACCCGCGCGCCGGCTTCCTCGGCAATCGCGATGGTCTGCTCGGCGAGCCGGTAGCCGCGCTGGAGGGTGAGCAGGTCCTGCCCCGCCAGATCCTCTCGGCCGATCGTCTCGCGCGCCGCGAGTGGATGATCGGCGGCCATGGCGAGGTGTAGCGGCTCGCGGAACAGCCGCTCGACCTGTGCGCCGGGCGCCGCGAGCGGCAGCTGGGCGAGGATGAGGTCATGCGTGCCGGCAGCGAGTCCCTCGACCAGCGCAGCCGGCGGGTTCTCGCGGACATGCACGCGCAGCTCGTGGAATTGCTGGTGCAGCCGGGCGACTAGGCGCGGCAGCAGATAGGCGCCGATCGTGGGCGTCACCCCCAACCGGATCGTGCCGAGCAGCGCCGCGTCCCCCGCGCCGGTGAGTTCGCCCAGATCGCGCACCTCCAGCAGGATGCGCCGCGCGCGCTCCGCCACCTCGCGGCCGAGCGGGGTGAGGAAGGCGCGGGCGCCCCGTTCGACGAGCGGCGCGCCCAATGCCTCCTCGAACTGGCGGATCGCCTGGGAGAGCGAGGGCTGGCTTACCCCGCACAGCGCGGCGGCGCGGGTGAAGCTCGCCTCGCTGCCCAGCGCCACCAGATAGCGGAGCTGGCGCAGGCTGATCTGCTGTTCGAAACCGGAGGCGGCCTTCACATCCATACAGCGTTGCAGTGAAGCACAAACGGCGCCGTTTCGCCTACGGTGTTTCCCTTCAATTCGGCGCTGCCGCCGCCAGAACCGCATATGCCGTGCTCCGCGGCAACAGCAGGTGCCGCAGCATCTCGACATCGTTGGCGATTGCCATCGGATCCTCCACCAGCGCAGCCTGCAACGCGGTGCGCAGCCAGCGGCTGGTACCCGGGTGCGCAAGCACCCAGGCGATCCGGCGGTCGATCGCGGCGATCTCCACCTCGGGCTCCACCGCGCGTCGCGGCGGCGCAATCTCGATCCGCATCGTCAGTCCTCCTGCGCGAAGGGCTGCCACGTCAGGCCGCCGGCATAGCGCCAGGCGACCCGGCCGGCATCGTCGATCGCCAGCAGGTGCAGCCAGTGGTTGTCGAACAGCGCGCGTACCCCGTCGTGCCGGGCGAGGATCTCGGCGATCGCCTCGGGGGGCGCCTCGATCACCACCGTCAGCCGCAGCGGATCATGGACGAGGCGTTCGCCGTCATGCACCGATTGCCAGGGCAGCCCGCCGCGCAGCGTCCCGCCATTGCCTTCGAGCACGCCGATCCCACCCACCGCGTTGTGGAGCAGCTTGTTGCCCGCGCCGAACACGCCCGGCGCGACGCTGGAGCCGTAATATTGCAGGCTGATCCAGCTCGCCACCACCACCGGCGCGGTGAGGATCAGCTCCAGCACCGAGAGATCGGCATCGGCCCCCCAATCGTAATCGTGGAGGAAGGCGCGACCGCCCATCGCGCGGCCCGCCGTCCGTGCGCGCGGCGCGGCGATGAAGGCGCTGCACCCGGCAAGTCCCCATTCGGGCCGCACCTCGGCCCAGTCGCGACCCCGTGCGACGATCTGCGCGACGCCCTCCGCCCGCGGCAGCTTCGCCGCACGGGCAATCGCCGCCTCGACCGAGGCACGGGCCAGCGCCTGCTCCACCTCGGCGAGCAACGGTGCGGGCACGTCCACGTCCTCGGCGAACAGCTGGATGCGGTCGCTGGTGGTGTCGTGCAGCCCGCCGAGCGCCACCGTCTCGGCGGGGATCACGATCCCTCTCGCCGCCAGCCCGCCGCGCACGACGGGATCGTTGAGCAGCCCTGCCAGCAGCCGCGCATTGACGTCGCCGGCATGGCCGCCGCACGCGCCGCACTGGAGCGCGCTGGCGTGGAGATTGTTGGTCACGCCCGCGCCATGTCCCACCAGGATCAGCAGCGGCGCGAAGTCGCTGGTCAGCGACATGGCGCGGAGGATCCGTTCCGCAGCATCGACGGCGTCATGGTGCGGCAAGGGCGGATGGAAGCGCGGCTTGCCCTTCGCCGCCTTCGCCTTGGCCATCCCCAGCGTGCCCTTGAGCAGCTTGGCCGCATAGACCAGCCCGGCCGACTCCACGAAGGCGAAGGAGGATACCGCCGCCTGCTTGAACCGCCCCCAGGCACGGTCGCCGCGGGCATTGGCATGGTCGAGCGCTTCCAGGTGCGGATCGCCGCCATCGTCACTGGCCAGGCCCGGGCGCAGCAGCACCGGCAGCCGCGCCTCGCCTGCACACGCGCCGTGCGGCCGATGCGCCGTGCCGACCCCGAAGAAGCCGGCAAAGCCCTTGGTCCGGATGCCCGGCGCCACCCGCTCGATCGCGGCGCGGATCGGCTCGGAGCGGACGTCGATGCAGAAGGCCATCTGTGCGATCGGCGTCGTCGCGGCCGCCGCTTCCACCGGCAGGTGCAGCCGCTCGGCGAGCCGGCGCTGCTCGGCCCGTTCCGCCGCATGCTGGAGGATCGCGTCGATGCAGCTGTCCTGGCCCGGCTGCGCCGGTGCCTCGTACCGGCCTGCCGCCTCGGCCCAGCGTGCGCGCACGGGAGCATCACCTAGTTCCCACAGCGCCGCTTCCCAGACCAGCCGTACCGCGAGCAGATCTATCAGCGCGGCGTCGACCTCGCCGGCCAGTTCGGCCTGCCAGCCGCGATAACGGGCAAACTGCGCCCAGCCGCCCAGGTCCATCAGCAGCCGCTCGAAATAGCGCGCCGCCGCATCGGCCCGCAGCCCCAGCCGCGCGGCGCTGACGGCGATCGTATCGCTAGCACTTTCCGGCGTCTTGGCGACGAAGGCGCGGAAGCCCGCCAGCCCGAAGATCTCGGGCGTCCGGTCGAGACAGGCTTGCGCCCGCCAGCCGGCATAGGCGCCCTCCCCTTGCGGCGCTGCCCACAAAGCCTGGCCCGCATCGAAATAGCTACCGGCCCAGCCGCCGATCTGGTCCGCGACCACCGAAGGCCAGTCGATCGCGCCCGAAGCCGCGGCGATTTCAGCAAGGGTAGGCAGTGCCACGGGATCGGCCGCGTCGTCGCCGATCTGGACCAGGAACCGCTCGAAGCTATGCGGGCGCTCGATCGGTCGAGCGGCCTGCCAGGCAGCATACAGGTCGATTTCGTGGATCGCGCTCTCGGCGATCCGGGTGCGGTACCAGGCGCGCGGCATGGTCGCCCGGGCACCCCCGCTCCGCGCCAGCCAAGCCGAGGCCTGGGCGAGGCTGCGGCCGGTATGGCCGAGGAAGGGGTTCACCGCGACGCTGGTCGCCAGCGGCCAGAGCGGCGGGATGGCGCGCGCTGCCTGTTCGGCGGCTTCGAGGAGCAGCCTGACATAGCTGGGCTGCGGCGTCTGGGATTGCGGGTCGGCACTGCGGTACATGGGATCAAGCCTTTCCGAGAACCCGGCCGCCGATCATTCGATCGAGCAGCGCGTTGACATAGAAACCGTGGGAGAGATGCGTGCGCAGCCGCTGCGCCGCGGGATGGTCGCACCACAGCGGCAGCATCGCCTGCGCCACCGCGATGCCGCCAAAGGCGACCAGCGCGACGGCGAGCAGCGCCCATTGGAACGGCCCCGGCGCGGGCACTGCGGGGAGCGTGCCGGCGGTCAGCCGCTCGGCCGCGTCGTGCAGCAGGAAATAGGCGGTGGTGGCAAGGATCGCGAAGCCGAGCGTCCGCTGGAGCAGCGCGCGCGGCGCGGCGGGGCTCATGCCTTGCACGATCAGATAGGCGACGCCGAACACCAGGATCGCGCCGAGCGCCACCGCCTGGGGCGGCTTGGTCCAGGCGCCGAAGCCGATCGCCAGCGCGCCATAGAGGATCGCGGCGCCGAGCATCGCCAGCGCCACCGCCGTGCCGTCGGGCTTGGCGACAGGTCCCAGCCGCCGCGCCGATGCGATCCGCTCGACCGCGCCGCCCGAGGACAGGAAGGCGTGCGCCTTGTAGAGCGAATGGGCGACGATGTGCAGCAGCGCCAAGTAGAACAGCCCCAGCCCGCACTGCATGATCATGAAGCCCATCTGCGCGACGGTGGACCAGGCGAGCTGGGTCTTGATCGCCGGCTGAGTGGGCAGCACCAGGCTGCCGAACAGCGCCGTGAAGCCACCCAAAACCGCCAGCAGCGCCAGCGCCGCCGGCGAGGCCAGCATCACATCGGCCAGCCGGATCAGCAGGAAACCGCCGGCATTGATCACGCCGGCGTGGAGCAGCGCGGAAACCGGCGTCGGCGCTTCCATCACTTCGGTCAGCCAGCCGTGCAGCGGGAACTGCGCGGACTTGAGCATCGCGGCGATGCCGATGCCCCAGGCGGCAAGCGCCATCGCCTCGGGCGCGGTGCCGGCGCGCGCGGCGGCGAGCAACTGGGCGATGTCGGTCGTGCCGGTCGCCCGCCAGAGGAGCACCGCCGATCCGATCAGCAGCACGTCGGCAAGGCCGGTGCTCAGCGCCTTCTTGCGCGCGGCACGGCGCGCGGCGGCACGTTCCGGATAGAAGAGCAGCAGCCGGCGCAGACCCTGCCCCGTCGCGATCCACGCGAGCACCAACTGCGGCAGCGTACCGGCGCTGACCAGCAGCATCACGCTCGCCAAGGTCACCGCCAGCCAGGCGAGAAAGCGGCCCTGCCGCGCCTCGCCATCGAGATAGGTCGCGGCGAACCGCACCACTACCCAGCCGACAAAGGCGACCAGCACCAGCATGGTCATGCTCACCACGTCCAGCCGGGTTGCGATGAGGGCGTCTACCCCCGCCAGCGCGAGCGTGCGCGGTCCGGCCCATGCGGTCCATGCCGCAAGTGCGATCGCGGCAACCAGCGCAGCAAGCGCCGCGAGCGGCACGACCTGCCGCGTCCAGCCGGGGCGGAACTGCCGCCCCGCACCCGCCGCGACTGCCGCCGCAGCCAGGAGCCCCGGCCCCATATTCGCCAACCACCACATGCTCACACCGACCTCCTTGTGCTGTCGAGCGGAGCGTTAGGGCTGCGGAACGATCCGATAAAATTCATTGTTTGTCGCGTAACGTTCACTTAAAAAGAACGGATGCGTGACCTGAACTACAACCACCTTCGCTATTTCTGGGCCGTGGCGCATGACGGGAACCTCACCCGTACGGCGGAGCGGATGGCGGTGTCGCAGTCCGCGCTCTCCACCCAGATCCGCAAGCTGGAGGAACGGCTGGGCCACGCCCTGTTCGAGCGCGAGGGCCGCCGGCTGGTGCTCACCGAGGCCGGCCGCATCGCACTCGACCATGCCGACGCGATCTTCGCGACCGGCGACGAGTTGCTCGACGTGCTGCGCGAGACCGGCCGTGCCCGTCAGGCGGTGCGGATCGGCGCGCTCGCCACGCTGTCGCGCAACTTCCAGATCGGCTTTGTCCAGCCGCTGCTCCACCGCGCCGATGTCGAGCTGGTGCTGCGCTCGGGCAGCGCGGCGGAGCTGATGCAGGCGCTCGCCGCGCTCCAGCTGGACGTTGTCCTCGCCAATCGCCCGCCGGCGCGCGACGCGATCACCCCCTATCTCGCGCACAAGATCGCCGAGCAGCGCGTCAGCCTGATCGGCCAGCCCGGCATCGCGGGCGACACCAGCCTCGCCGCGCTGCTCGCCACCCAGCCGCTGGTGCTGCCGACGCTGGAGAGCAGCGTCCGCGCCGCCTTCGACGCGCTCGCCGCGACGCTGGGCGTCCGCCCCCAGATCGCCGCCGAGGTCGACGACATGGCGCTGATGCGCCTGCTCGCGCGCGAAGGCGTGGGGCTGGCGGTGCTGCCGCCGATCGTCGTGCAGGACGAGCTGGCGGCAGGCAGCCTCGTCGAATTCGATCAGTTGCCGCAGATTACCGAGAGCTTCTACGCCGTTACGCTGGAGCGCCGCTTCCCCAATCCGTTGGTAGCCGAGCTGCTCCGGGCCGCGCGAAGCTGAGCTAACACGCTGTTACCGCGAACATTTTCGTGCCAGGATCGCGCAGGCATTCTATAGAAGAGCATGGAAATGCGGAAAATCTGCACGGGGTGCCGCGACGGGGTCGATTTCGACATCCCGTTCGCCATGGCCTTTCAGCCGATCGTCGATGTCGAGACGGGCGCGCCCTTCGCCTACGAGGCGCTGGTGCGCGGCCTCGACGGGTCCGGCGCCTATGGCGTCCTGTCACAAGTGACCGACGCGAACCGCTATGCTTTTGACCAGGCCTGCCGGGTCAAGGCGATCGAAACCGCGATGGCGGCCGGGCTGATGGACAGCGACGCGCGGCTCTCGATCAACTTCCTGCCCAACGCGGTCTACTCCCCCGTCGCCTGCATCCAGCTGACGCTGCAGACCGCCCGCGCCGTGGCGATGCCGCTGGACCGACTGATCTTCGAGTTCACCGAGAACCAGCTGATCGCCGATCCGGACCATGTCGCGACGATCATCGATTCCTACAAGCAGATCGGCTTCAAGGTCGCGGTCGACGATTTCGGCGCTGGCCATTCGGGGCTCGACCTGTTCGCCCGCTTCGCGCCCGACGAAGTGAAGCTCGACATGGCGCTGGTCCGCGGTATCGATCGCGAGCCGCGCCGCCAGGCGATCGTCCGCGCGATGGTCGGCATGTGCAAGGAGCTCGACACGCTGCTGATCGCCGAGGGGATCGAGACGGCGGAAGAGGCGGACGTGCTGCGCAACCTCGGCGTGCGCTACCACCAGGGCTATTGGTATGCCCGTCCCGCGCTCGGCGTGCTCCCCCGGATCAGCCCGGGGGCCTAGTCCTGCCGCGACTTGGCCTATAGAGGAACGGTGACGCCCGCACCGGGCCCCATTTTCTGCAGGCAGGATCCATGACCGTCCTCATCAAGGAAGCCGATCTGATCGAGAGCGTCGCCGACGCGCTCCAGTACATCTCCTATTACCACCCGATGGATTATATCCGCGCGCTGGGCGACGCCTATGAGGCCGAGCAGGGCCCCGCCGCCAAGGACGCCATCGCCCAGATCCTGACCAACAGCCGGATGTGCGCCGAGGGGCATCGCCCGATCTGCCAGGACACCGGCATCGTGACGGTCTTCATCCAGTGGGGCCAGAAGTGCGTGCTGGACAGCGAGCGCTCGCTGCAGGACGTCGTCGATGAAGGCGTGCGCCGCGCGTACCTGCACCCGGAGAACCGCCTGCGCGCCTCGATCCTGCGCGATCCGGCCTTCAGCCGCGTCAACACCAAGGACAACACGCCGTGCGTGCTCAACGTCGAGATGGTCCCCGGCGACCATGTCCATGTCGAGCTCGCGGCCAAGGGCGGCGGCTCCGAGAACAAGTCCAAGTTCGCGATGCTTAACCCGAGCGACTCGATCGTCGACTGGGTGCTTGAGATGGTCCCGAAGATGGGCGCCGGCTGGTGCCCGCCGGGCATGCTCGGTATCGGCATCGGCGGCACGGCCGAAAAGGCGGTGACGCTCGCCAAGAAGTCGCTGATGGGTGATATCGATATGGCCCAGCTCAAGCTGCGCGGGCCGCAGAACGATATCGAAAAGCTCCGCATCGAGATCTTCGACAAGGTCAACGCGCTCGGCATCGGTGCGCAGGGCCTGGGCGGGCTGGCGACGATCCTCGACGTGAAGATCCTCGACTATCCGACCCACGCGGCGTCCAAGCCGATCGCGATGATCCCGAACTGCGCCGCCACCCGCCACGCACATTTCAGCCTCGACGGCAGCGGCCCGGTCTATCTCGACCCGCCGAGCCTCGACGAATGGCCGAAGGTGGAATGGACGCCGTCGAAGGAATCGATCCGCGTCGATCTCGACACGCTCACCCCCGAGGTGGTGGCGAGCTGGAAGCCGGGCGACCGACTGCTGCTCAACGGCAAGATGCTCACCGGCCGCGACGCCGCGCACAAGCGCATCCAGGACATGCTGTCGCGCGGCGAGGAACTGCCGGTCGATTTCAAGGGCCGCGTGATTTATTATGTCGGCCCGGTCGATCCGGTGCGCGACGAGGTGGTCGGCCCGGCGGGTCCCACCACCGCGACCCGCATGGACAAGTTCACCGAGATGATGCTCGCCCAGACCGGGCTGATCGCGATGGTCGGCAAGGCCGAGCGCGGTCCGGTGGCGATCGAGGCGATCCGCAATCACAAGGCCGCCTATCTGATGGCGGTGGGCGGCGCGGCCTATCTCGTCGCCCGCGCGATCAAGGGGGCGCGCGTCGTCGGCTTCGAAGATCTCGGCATGGAAGCGATCTACGAGTTCGACGTGAAGGACATGCCCGTCACCGTCGCGGTGGATGCGACCGGCGAGAGCGTCCACCACACCGGCCCGCTGGTGTGGCGCGAGAAGATCGCCAAGGAACGGCTGCTCCAGCAGGCCTGAGGTCATGGGCACGCCAGACGAGACACGGGCGCGCCGCCGCGCGCGCATCACGCTGGCGTGCCTGTACCTGTTGGCGGGCGTGCTGCACCTGCTGGTGCCACGCCCGTTCCTGCACATCACGCCCGGCTGGGTGCCCTACCCCGCGCTGGTGATCGCAGGCACCGGGCTCTGCGAGATCGCCGGGGCCCTCGCACTGCTGAGTGTACGGCTCCGGAAGCTCGCCGGCGTGATGCTGGCGCTCTATGCGCTGTGCGTGTTCCCGGCGAACCTCCAGCATGCGGTGCAGGATCTTTCGACCGGCACCGGGCTGGGCTGGGCCTATCATGCGCCGCGGCTATTCGTGCAGCCGCTACTCTGCTGGTGGGCGCTGTGGGCGGGCGGGGTTCGCCGCTAGCCGCCGAGCGCGTCCGACAGGTGGCAGTTCTTGCCCGGCGTCAGATTCTCGACGCGCTCGACCTGCAGGATCGAGCCGCCATCCTTCCCTTCCACATAGCGCCCGATCACCTCGCCATAGGCGGGCAGCTTGGCCTTGCGGAGCGTGTCCAGCACATGCCCGCCGGGCGCATCCACCAGAGCATAGCGGTTCTCGGCGAGGTCGCAGCGCCGCAGGATGAGGGTGGTGCCGTCCAACTCGACCGTGCCGATGAAGACATCGGCGCCCTCCTGTACCGGCGTGGCCGCCGCGGCGAACGCGATCAGCATCCCGATCACAGCGGGTTCCCGTCCTTGTCGAGCATTTCCATCTTGTACGAGCAGCCGTACAGCGTCTTGCCCGGATGCGAGGTGACGTTGGACACGTTGAGCGCGATGCGGGTGCGCGCACGAAAATGATCGCCATCGGCGGGGTCGGTGACGTCGCTGATCACCCGCTCGCCGAGGAACTTCCGAAATTTGATCTGCGCTTCCGCCTGCGCCCGCGTCACCTTGCCCGTGGCGACCATCGCGTCGACCAGCCC
The DNA here is from genome assembly GCF_052045505.1 of Sphingomonas sp. 22176. Taxonomy (NCBI): domain Bacteria; kingdom Pseudomonadati; phylum Pseudomonadota; class Alphaproteobacteria; order Sphingomonadales; family Sphingomonadaceae; genus Sphingomonas; species Sphingomonas sp. 22176. Next base: position 58,114 of record NZ_JBQEPL010000008.1, read on the forward strand.
CTCGGGCCCCATCGCGTTCTCGATCTTCTCCTTGCGCGCGACGACCGCGGGATCGGGCTCGTCGAGGATCGCCAGGATGCCGCTGGAAGTGAAGGCGATGCGCCGCGTGCTGTACGCACCTGCCACGGTGATCGGGGCGGGCAGGTCATATTCCTTCATCAGGAAATTGCCCGACTTCACCGGCTTCCAGCCGAGCTTGGCAGCCAGCGCGTCGTCGCCCGCCACGGCCATAGCGAAGCCGTTATAAGTCGGCGCGTCGAGGCGGCAGGCGATCGCGTCGCGCACATCGATCTTGGTGGGGTCGACCTCATCGTCCTGCACTGCGGCAGCAAAGGCGGATGCCGGCAGCAACGCGGCGAGCAGGGCGATGCGGAAAAATGGAATTGTCATGTCGGCCGGTTATTACGCTGCCGACGAGGCGACAATGGTTTCGCGCCGAAGCGATGCGCCGGCAAGATCATTCTATTCCGGAAGGATGCGTATCCGGCGCTTGCCCCAATAGCTGAGATCGATCGAGAAATGGGCCGGCGCCCCCTTCTTGGTGAAGATCATCTGGTCGCCCCGTCCGCCCTCGCCGGTATAGCTGTACGCCCAGCCCTGCTTCTTCAGCGCCTCGCCCACCTTCATCACCGCGGACTGGTCGCGATCGTGCCACAGCGTTATCTGGCGGAAACCGCTGGCACCGTCGCCGCCGATCAGGTCGAGCGCCGCCTCATAGGGGCCTTCGCCGAGCAGCATCACCCCCGAGCGGCGGCAGCGTAAGTGGCCGCCGTCCATCTGAAGGCATTGGTCGAACCCGGCGCGCTTGGCATCGGCAAGGCTGCCGCTGACCGGCAGGCCGGCATAGGCGAGCGAAGGCGGCGGCGGCGCAGGGGGCTCGCTGTTGCATCCGGCGATCAGCAGGAACGGCGCCAGGGCCAAAGCCCGCCGCCGCCGTCGCGTCGCCTGCAAAGTTGCTCGCATGTCCGGTTCCCCCTTGCTGGGAGCCTAGGCGGCTGCCGGCTCGGGCGCAAACGCGCGCAGGAAGAGATCGACGATATAGTCGGCCTCCTCCTCAATCTCCCCGTCGCTGAACTGGTGGCCCAGCATCGCCCGCTGCTGGGAGCCCATGCAGAGGCTGGTCAGCGCAAATGCGGCCTTGAGCGGATCGGAGCTGCGCAGCTGCCCCTTGTGCATCGCATCCTGAAGATGCGCGGCCAGCAACTCGCGGGTGCGCTGAGGGCCCCGACGGAAAAAAATCTCGCCCATTTCCGGCGAGCGCTCGACCTCGGCATGGATTACCCGATGCAGCTGGATCGCGTCCTTCGACGTCACCTTACGCAACAGGCTGCGGATGAACGCGCACAACGTCGCCTTCAGATTGTCCGACGGCACCAGGAGCTGCATCACCTGCTCGCGATAATCCCGCGTCGCCTCATCGACACAGGCGTCGAACAATTCTTCCTTCGACGCGAAATAGCTCCACAAGGTGCCCTTGGAGCCACCTAATTCCGCCGCAATCGCCGACATGGAAACGCCGACATAGCCCTGCTCCATGAAGTGGCGCTTGGCGATGGCGAGGATGGCGGCGCGCCGATCCTGCTTGCGCGCCTCCCGCTTGCCGAGACATTTGGGGGTTACAATTTCCATAACCGTACTATAGGGTACGATTTTCTATTGACAAGAGGAGAACCGCTCTCCATCTGGAACTCGTACCCAATAGTACGGTTTTTCCAGACCATGATGAGTCGTTTCCCAACAAGGCACTTGTTGCTGTCTGCTGCTGCCGCTTCGGCGCTGGCGGCGTGTGCGCCGGTGCCGAATCTCGGTGCCCGCCCGGAAGTCCGCGCGGCGGACAGCTATGCCGCCAGCCAGTCCTTCGCCGGCACCGCGCAGGCGCAGTGGCCCGTCACCAACTGGTGGACCGCCTATAATGATCCGCAGCTCAACGCATTGATGGACGAGGCTTTCCGCGGTGCGCCCAATCTGGCGGCAGCCGCGGCGCGGCTGCGTTCGGCCCAGGCTTATATCGTCCAAGTGGGCGCCGCTCGGCTCCCGCGCGTCGACGCCAGCGGCTCGGCCGCCGCCAACCAGATCAACACCGGCGACAGCCTGCCGATCGACATCGGGTCGAACGTCCAGACGATCGGCTATGGCACGCTGAACCTCGCGTTCGATCTCGACATCTGGGGCAAGAACCGCGCCCAGCTCGCCGCGGCAACGTCCCAGGCGGAAGCGGCACGGCTGGAGCTGGAACAGGCACGCCTCGCGCTCTCCACCAACATCGCCGCTGCCTATGCCGACCTCGCCCGCCTCGCAGCCGATCGCCGGGTGCAGGAGCGCGCGCTGGACGTTCGCCTCGCGACGCAGAAGCTGGTCACCGATCGCGTGACCAACGGCCTCGAGACGCGTGCCGAAGAGAAGCAGGCGGCCTCTGCCGTACCCGCCGCCCGCGCGCAGCTCGCCGCGATCGACGAGGATATCGGCCTCACCCGCAACCGCATCGCGGCCCTGCTCGGCCAGGGTCCGGATCGCGGGTTGAGCATCGCCCTGCCCGCGGCACCGACCGAGGCGCGCAGCATTCCGGCGGACGTGACGACCGATCTGATCGGGCGTCGTCCCGATATCGCCGCTGCCCGCGCCCGGGTCGAGGCCGCCGCAAGCCAGATCAAGGCCGCCCGTGCCGACTTCTACCCGTCGATCCGCTTGAGCGCATTGGCAGGCTATGGCGCGCTTGGCATTGACAACCTTGTCAAAGGCAATGGCGCTTCGGTCTTCCAGGCGGGTCCGGCGATCAGCCTGCCGATCTTCCATGGCGGCGAGCTGCGCGGTCAATATGCCCGCGCCCGCGCCACCTATGACGAAGCGGTTGCCAATTACGACAACAGCGTCACCACCGCCTTTCACGACGTGGCGGATGCGGTGACCAGCCAGAAGGCGCTCGCCACGCGCCTGGCCCAGAGCCGGCAGGCGCTGGACGATTCCGAACAGGCCTATTCCATCGCCCAGCAACGCTATCAAGGCGGGCTGTCGCGCTTTCTCGATGTTCTGACCGCCGAGGAGAGGGTGTTGCAGAACCGCCAGATCGTTGCCGAATTGGAGGCTCGCGCGTTTGCGCTCGACGTCCAGCTCGTTCGCGCGCTCGGCGGAGGCTTTTCCACCAACAACGCGGCCGCTGCCGCCGCTTCCGAGGTTAAGACCCATGGCTGATGCAGAACCCGCCATCCACTCCGCGCGTGGCGATGCTGCCAATCGCAGCGAACCCTCCCAGGCCCCTGCCCAAACCGACATGGACGCCGGCAAGCGCAAGAACCTGCGCAAGCGGCTGATGCTGGGCATCGGCGGCCTCGTGCTGGTCGCCGGCATTGGCTATGGCGGCTATTACATGGTCGTCGGCAGCCATTTCGTGAGCACCGACAACGCCTATGTCGGCGCCGACAGCGCCAGCATCACGCCGATGACCGGAGGCCAGGTGCTGCGCGTCGCGGTGTCCGACACCCAGACGGTGAAGAAGGGCGACGTGCTCGTCCAGATCGACGACAGCGACGCCAAGATCGCGCTGGCGCAGGCCGAGGCCGATCTCGGCCGCGCCACCCGCCAGTTCGGCCAGACCTCGGCGACCAGCGAAGCGCTGGCCGCGCAGGTCCAGGCCCGCCAGGCCGATATCGCCCGCGCGAATGCACAGGTGACCGCGGCGCAAGCCGATTTCGAAAAGGCCCGCATCGATCTCAGCCGTCGCCAGAAGCTCGCCCCCAACGGCGCTGTCTCGGGCGAAGAGCTGACCTCGGCGACCAACGCCTTCCAGGCAGCGCGCGCCAATCTCGAACTCGCCAAGGCGGGTCTTGCCCAAGCGACCTCGACCCGCGTGGCGGCCAGCGGCCAGCTGGCGGCGAACCAGGCGCTGGTCAGCGGCACCAACGCCAACACCGCGCCGGAAGTGCTCGCCGCGCGCGCCAAGGTGGACCAGGCCAAGCTCGATCTCGCCCGCACGACGATCCGCGCTCCGTTCGACGGCGTGGTCACACGTCGCAACGTCCAGGTCGGCCAGCGCGTCGCGCCGGGCGCCCAGCTGATGCTGATCGTGCCGCTCAACCAGCTCTATGTCGATGCCAACTTCAAGGAAGGCCAGCTGACCCGCGTGAAGGTCGGTCAGCCGGTCGAGCTGAAGTCCGATCTGTACGGCGGCGACGTGAAGTATCACGGCCGGGTCGTCGGCTTCTCGGGCGGCACCGGTTCGTCCTTCGCGCTGATCCCTGCGCAGAACGCGACCGGCAACTGGATCAAGGTAGTCCAGCGCCTGCCGGTGCGCGTGGCGCTCGATCCCAAGGAGTTGCAGCAGCACCCGCTGCGCGTCGGCCTGTCGATGGATGCCGAGATCGACACCTCGGCGAAGTAAGGATTGCCTGCCATGAACGGCCAGACGCAGCGCGGGGGCTTCCTGGAGGGGCCCTCGCTGATCCTCGCCGGCGTGGTGCTGGCGTTGACCAACTTCATGGTGGTGCTCGACACCACCATCGCCAATGTCTCGGTACCGCACATCGCCGGCAGCCTGGGCATCTCGTCGAGCCAGGGTACCTGGATCATCACCTCCTACGCGGTCGCCGAGGCCGTCTGCGTGCCGCTGACCGGCTGGCTCGCGGGCCGGTTCGGCGTGGTGCGCGTGTTCATCTTCGGCGTGATCGGCTTCGGCATCTTCTCGGTGCTGTGCGGCATGTCGACGACGCTCGGCATGCTGGTCGCCTGCCGCATCGGCCAGGGGCTGTGCGGCGGCCCGCTGATGCCGCTGACCCAGACGCTGCTGCTGCGCATCTTCAAGCCCGAACAGCACGCCCAGGCCATGGGCCTGTGGGCGATGACCACCGTCGTCGCGCCGATCCTCGGCCCGATCGCCGGCGGCACGATCAGCGACAACTGGTCGTGGCACTGGATCTTCTTCATCAACATCCCCGTCGCCGCGCTCTGCGCCTTCGGTGCGATGCGGCTGCTCACCAAGGCCGAGACGCCGACGCAGAAGCTGTCCGTTGACCAGGGCGGCCTGTGGCTGCTGATCCTGTGGATCGCCGCGCTGCAGATCATGCTCGACCTTGGCCGCGAGCATGACTGGTTCAACGATCCGACGATCGTGTGGCTCGGCGTGGTTGCCGCGATCGGTTTCCTCGTCTTTCTGGCCTGGGAGATTACCGAGAAGAACCCGGTCGTCGATCTGCGGGTGTTCCGCCACCGCGGCTTCACCGTGTCGGTGATATCTCTGTCCTTCGCTTTTGCGACCTTCTTCGCCTCGGCGGTGATCATCCCGCAATGGCTCCAGTCGAGCCAGGGGTACACCGCGACCTATGCCGGCTATGCCACCGCCTTCTCGGGCGTGGCGGCGGTGTTCATGTCGCCGGTGGTCGCAAAGCTGTCGAACAAGGTGGATCCGCGGCTGCTGGTGTCGTTCGGCATCCTCTGGCTGGGCGTGTCGGCGCTGCTCCGCGTCTACTGGAACAGCCAGGCCGGGTTCTGGACCTTCGCCTTTCCGCAGTTCCTCCAGGGCTTCGGCATGCCCTTCTTCTTCATCCCGCTGACCACGCTGGCGCTGGGATCGGTGCTGCCGGAGGAGACCGCCTCGGCGGCGGGTGTGATGAGCTTCCTGCGGACCATGGCGGGCGCGATCGGCACCTCGATCTCGACCAGCATCTGGGATGACAGCTCGCGCATTGCCCGAAGCGAGATCGTTTCGCGGATGAACACCGATCCGACGGTGAACGCGATGACGGCACAGGGCTTCTCGATCGGCCAGGTGCGCTCCGCGGTGGAGCGCATCGTCAACCAGGAAAGCCTGACGCTGGCGACCACCCATGTGTTCCTGCTGTCGGCGATCATCTTCGTGTTCGCAGCGGGGATCATCTGGCTGACCCCGCGCCCGCGCGGCAAGGTGGATACCAGCGCCGCGCACTGATCTGGATGTATTGGTAGAGCCGCATGGCCCGTTCCAGCGATGGAGCGGGCCATGTGTCGTATATGCGACAGAAACATGACAACATACGTCATTCGCGCATTGACACCGAGCCCCCGAGGGATAGCATCCTGATTGCAAGAAAGAAAAATTTCAGGGGTCGGATGTCTGAATCGGTGCTTTGATCAATAACAGGGTGATCAAATGACCGAATATCGATTTCCAGGCGACGCTTCGGCGCTGCCCGTGCAGATGGTACAGCGGATACGGTCATGCTCTCGTGATCGATACGGCCTGCCTCCTTTCAAATAATTCAGACGGTGCACCGCCAGGGTCCATGCGATCCGGGTAAATCGGTGGCATGCCGGGATGACGTGTTCAGGTCGACAAAAGCAATAGCTTCTCTGTCTTCCCACTATTCGGTCCGACGATTGCGCGGGCCCGGTTCGAACCTGTTTCGATGTGATGTCGCCGCGCTCTCGCAGGGGAGCATGGCATGAGGACGTGCGGCTGCGCCCCAAGGCGCCCCCGCACCTGCGTACCCAATGTCGGCACGACCAACTCCGTTCGCGAAGCCACGCCTCGGGGAAAGGGCAGTCATGCCCCGGGCGGGGCCGACACCCAGCGAACAAGAAAGAACAGACCGCAATCTGAGGAACGAACGAACGACAACCATCAGCCTTCGGGGGGCACGATCGAATGCAATTTCGCGAAACGGCATCGTTCACGGTTCTGGCCATCACCCTGGCGCTCGCCGCCACACCTGCCTTTGCGCAGGACAGCGAAGCCCAGGCTCCGCAAGGGGACGACATCATCGTCACCGGCACGCGCGTCACCGGCCTGCGCGCCGCGGACAGCCCCGCGCCGATCCAGCTGCTGAGCGCCGCTGACCTTTCCCGCACCGGCCAACCGGACCTGATCCAGGCGCTCGCCCAGAACCTGCCGAGCGTGCAGGCGCAGGCGTTCGGCAGCGATCTCCAGGCGCACAATCTGCAGATGAAGCTGCGCGGCCTCAGCCCCAACCACACGCTGATCCTGCTCAACGGCAAGCGCCGCCACGGCACCGCCAACGTGTCGGTCGCCGGCGGCCCCTATGGCGGCAGCGCCGCGCCCGACATCAGCTTCATCCTGCCGGACTCGATCGACCATATCGAAGTGCTGCAGGACGGTGCCGCCGCGCAATACGGCACCGATGCGATCGCGGGTGTGATCAACATCATCCAGAAAAAGGCCGATCACGGCGGCGTGATCGACGTCACCGGCGGCCGCTATTACGACCAGGGCGGCAAGACCTACGCCTTCTCGGGCAATGTCGGCTTCGCACCGATCGAGAATGCCCATGTGAACATCACTGCCGAGAAGAAGCACAAGGGCTTCAGCTTCCGCGGCGACGTCAACCCGCAGGTCTATGGCAACAACGCCAACGCCAGCAAATATCTGACGCTGTATCCGGGCATCAAGAACCTGCCCTACTACCCCTATACGAACCGCATTCTCGGCGACCCGGAGGTCGACCAGACCTCGGTAATGGTGAATGCCGGCTATGATTTCGGCGGGTTCGAATTCTACAGCTTCGGCAGCTACGGCCACAAGAACGCCCGCGCCTATGAGAATGTCCGCACGCCGGACGTGGTGGTCAGCAAGGCGGGCACACCGCTCTATCCGAACGGCTTCCAGCCGCTCGAGGCGATCTCCGAGACCGACTACGCCGTCACCGGCGGCTTCCGCGGCACGATCGGCAGCACCACCTTCGATATCGCCACCACCTATGGCGACGATTTCGTCGGCGTGTACGTCCAGAACTCTGCCAACGCCGCGCTCTACAAGGACACCGGCTTCACCCCCACCGAGTTCCACAATGGCGACTTCAAGGCCAGCCAGTGGAGCAACACGCTCGACCTGACCCACGCCTTCGACATAGGCCTGGCCGAGCCGCTCAACGTCGCGGGCGGCCTCGAATATCGCCGCGAGACCTATGGCATCGTCTCGGGCGACCCCGCTTCCTATTATGGCAGCGGCGCCCAGTCCTTCTTCGGCTACAGCCCGAACGACGCCGGCAATCACAACCGCACCAACTTCTCGCAATATCTCGACATCAGCGTGAAGCCGGTCGAGGCCTGGCTGATCGACGGCGCGGTCCGCCACGAGCATTACAGCGACTTCGGCGACACCACCGTCTTCAAGCTGACCAGCCGCTACGACATCACCAAGGCGATCGCGATCCGGGGCACCGTCTCCACCGGCTTCCGCGCGCCGACGCTGGCGGAGGGCTTCTATTCGGGCATCAATGTCGGCCCGAACAGCGTCTCGGGCGTGCTGCCGGCCAACTCGCCGGGGGCCAAGGCACTGGGCTTCGGAGGCCTCAAGCCGGAGAAATCGACCAACTTCAGCGCCGGCTTCGTCTTCACCCCCAGCCCCCATGTGAACGTCACGCTCGACGCCTATTGGATCGAGATCCGTGATCGCATCCTGATCTCGAGCACCTTCTACGGGTTCAACGGCAAATACTGCCCGCAAGGCTATGCCGGCGCGAACGCGGCGAACTGCGTGGTCTACAATGCCGACGCCTTCAACACCTACAACCAGCAGGCGGTGTATAACGCAGTCGCGACCGCGCTGGGCGGCACCATCCCCAGCTATGTGCTCACCGACGTCAATGGCGAGCGCAACATCGACGGCACCGTCTCGGTCCAGACCTTCGTCAACGGTGCCAAGATGCGCACCCGCGGCATCGACTTCGTCGCCAGCTACGACATGGACAGCGGATTCGGGAAGGTGAACTGGACGCTGTCGGCCAATTACAACGACAACAAGGTCAAGAACATCGCGGCGCTGCCCGCGGCGCTCTACGTCAACAAGGCCAATCCGGCGCTGTCGGCGCTGATCAACAATTACTCGATCATCGAGCTGGAGAACAGCACGCCCAAGTTCCGCGCGACGCTGGGGGCCTTCTGGGAATCGGGCCGGTTCAGCCTGAACTTCCGTGAGAGCTTCTACTCGAAGGTCTATGCGCTGGAATCGACGCCGGGCAACAGCCCGCTCAAGGGCGCCGATCTCCAGGTGCCGGTCAACGCCGCCTTCATCACCGATCTCGAAGGCAGCGCGAAGATCACCGGCGGGCTCAAGCTCTCGGTCGGCGCGAACAACCTGTTCAACCATTATCCGACGGAACGCTCTTTCGACAATATCCGCTCGGCCCAGCTCGCCGCAGGGTCCCGCAGCTATTCGTCGAACCTCTACCCGACCATTTCGCCCTACGGGATCAACGGCGGTTATTATTACGGCCGGCTCAGCCTGAAATTCTGAAGCCTGGCCGGCCGGGGGCGGTTGCCCCCGGCCGGTCGCGTCGCGTGCAAGAACATAACTCGGGAGTGATGTCCTTTGCTTACCTCATCCATGGACTGGCTGATCCCCCTTCTGGGCCTGCTGGTCGCCGGGCTCGCTGCCGGCTTTGCCGGCGGTGTGTTCGGCATTGGCGGCGGCTTCGTCGTCGTCCCCGCCCTGCTGCTGATGCTGCCCCTGCTGGGGGGCGAGCATAGCCAATACGCCCATGTCGCCATCGGCACGTCCGCGGCGACGATCATCATCACCTCGATCCGATCGGTGCTGAGCCACCACAAGCGGGGCTCGGTCGACTTCGAGATCCTCAAATCCTGGGCGCCGTGGGTGGTGCTGGGCGACGGGATCGGCGTGCTGCTCGCCAGCCATGTCGACGGCCGCGTACTTACCCTGGTGTTCGCCAGCGGCGTGCTGCTGATGTCGATCAACTTCCTGGTGCCGAAGCTCGGCAACCGAGTGATCAGCGATCAGATGCCGATCGGCGTCACCCGCGTCGCCATCGCCGGGGGCCTGGGCACCTTCTCCTCGCTGCTCGGCATCGGCGGCGGCACGATCGCGATCATGGTGATGACGCTGTGCGGCCGCTCGATCCACCGCGCGGTGGGCACCGCCAGCGGCATCGGCACGCTGATCGCCATTCCCAGCGCGATCGGCTTCGCGATCATCGGGTTGCGCGAGCCGGGGCTGCCCTGGGGGTCGCTCGGCTTCGTGAACCTGCCGGCGACGGTCGCCATCGCTTCGATGTCGATGCTCACCGCCCCGCTGGGAGTCGCGGCGGCCCACGCCTTACAGCCAGCCATGCTGAAACGGGTATTCGGCATTTACCTCATCGTCATCGCGCTGGTGATGTTCCACAACGCGCTGAAGTTCTGACGCGCGTCTCGATCGAAACAGGGAGACCCACGACATGACCATCCTCGAAACGCTCGATAAGCCCGAAATCACCGAGGACCTGCGCGGTCGCGGCTATTCGCGCCGCGACATGGGGCGCATCGCCGCGCTGCTCGGCGGCACCGTCGCGCTCGGCCGCGCTGCGCCTGCCTTCGCCCAGCAATCGGCCAAGGCGGTGGTCGGTGCGGTGCGCATCGGCTCCAACGAATGCTGGACGGGCCCGCTGCCCGCCGGCGCCGCCGCGGCGATGAAGATCGTCACCGAAGGCAATCGCTACGAACCCAATGGCGAGCACGACCAGCTGTTTGCCGCAGTCTCCGCCGTAGAGGGCCTGCCCGCCACCCATATCAAGGCATGGCCGGGATCGAGCGACCCGCTCAACCGCGCGGCCGTGACCTTTGCCTCGCCGACGCGCGGCATCGTCACCGCCGATCCCACCTATGAGCAGATCTGGCGCACGGCCGCCTGGATCGGCGCCAAGGTCACCAAGGCGCCGCTCGGCCCGCAATACCAGCATGATGTCAAGGCGATGCTGGCCGCGGACCCCAATGCCGGGCTCTATTATGTCTGCTCGCCCAACAACCCCACCGGCACGCTGACCCCGATCGCCGACATCGTCTGGCTGGCCGAGAACAAGCCCAAGGACGCGGTGCTGATCGTCGACGAGGCCTATATCCACTTCGCCGACGCGCCAAACGCCGCCAAGCTGGTGGCCAGCCGCGAGGACGTGCTGGTGATGCGCACCTTCTCCAAGCTGTTCGGCATGGCCGGCATGCGGCTGGGCCTCACCTTCGCGTCGCCCGCGCTGCACGAGAAGATGATGCGCTATGACGGCTTCCAGGTAACCAACATGCTGCCGATGACCGCGGTGGCCTGCGGCACCGCTTCGATCCCGCTGGCCGGCGAGATCAAGGCGCGGCGCGACGAGATGATCGCGGTGCGCGAAAAGACGATCGCGCATCTCCAGAGCCGCGGCCTGAAGGTGCTGCCGGGCAGCCATGCCAACATGTTCATGGTTGAATGGAAGGGCAAGGCGCCCAAGGAAATGATGGCGGCGCTGCTCGCCCAGAACGTGCAGATCGGCCGCTCCTGGACCGCCTATCCCACGATGTCGCGCGTCACCGTCGGCTCGGCAGCGGACATGGAGAAGTTCCGGATCGCGGTCGACAAGGTGCTGATGGCCTGAGGTTTGCGGTGCCTGGCCCGCGTCGCTCCTCCGGGCGGCGCGGGTCCGTTTTGCTCAGCCCTGCGGCGCGATCGGCAACATCGCCTCGAACCGCGCGCCGCCCTCGCCTTCCAGCAGCGTCAGGTCGCCGCCATGCGCGAGCAGGATCTGCCGGGCCAGCGCCAACCCTACCCCGCTGCCCTGCGGCTTGGTGGTGAAGAAGGGGCGGAAGATCGCCGCACGGTCCGCCTCGGCGACGCCGGGACCATTGTCCCAAACCTGCCAATAGGCGGCGCGCTCGTCCCGCCACAGCGCCAGCCCCACCTGCCCGCCTGTCCCCTCGCCCACCGCCTCGGCGGCATTCTGGAGCAGCGCCCAGAGCGCCGCGCTCAGCTGATCGGCATCACCGTGCAGGCGAAGCGGCGCTGGAGCCTCGAACGCCAGCGGCAAGCTCGGCCACCGCGTGGCAAACAGGCGCGCCAGATCCTCCGCGCCTTCGCGCAGGTCGAGCGGCGCGAAGCGCGGCGCCGGCAGCCGCGCCAGCGAGCGATAGGCCTCGCCGAACCGCTGCAGCCCCTCGGCGCGGCGGGCGACGGTGCCCACCGCATCGCGGAGCGCCGGGATCGACGGTGCGGGCTCCTCCAGCATGTCCGCCGCGGTACGGCTAAGCGACGCGATCGGGGTGAGCGCGTTGACGATCTCGTGGCTCAGCACCTGCACCAGGTCGCGCAGCGTCGCCGCCTCGGCGGCCTTGAGCTCGGCATCGATGTCGATCAGCGCGGCGAGCCGGCTCTGCGCGCCACCCAGCGCGAAGTCGCTGGTGGTTAGCGCATAGCTGCGCCCGCCGATCGTCACCGTGGCGGCGCGGCCCGATGCATCGCCGATCGCCTCGACCAGCAGTGCCGGCGGATCGGCGACGAGGTCCGCCGCCCCGAACAGCCGCCGCGCCGCACGGTTGATCGCGGTGAGCCGTCCCTCGCCGTCTAGCGTGACGATCGGCGCGGGGGAAAGGTCAAGCAGCGCGGTCAGCCGCCGCTCGCGATGCGCAGGGTCCGGCGCGGGCATGGGTGCGGCCACCGGCACCAGCTTGGGCCGCTGCGCCTCGGCGATGCCGGTCCCCAGCCCCCAGAGCGCTGCCAGTGCCGACACCAGCGCGCTGGCATAGAGCCCCATGCTCCACGCGGCGGCGAACGCGCCGCCCGCCAGCAGCAGCAAGATGCCCCGCAGCAGCGCGAACCAGCCTCTGGAGGTCACGACTGCCCCACCCTCCCCTAACCCCTCCCGCTTGCGGGAGGGGTTAGGGGAGGGTGTGTGAGGGTAACAAAGGCGACCGTCGCAAACGCGCTGAAGCCTTCCATCCCACGTCTTCCAGCACCTCGCTCAACTTCCCGCACGCACCCTCCCCCTGCCCCTCCCGCAAGCGGGAGGGGAGAAAAGCGCGCGCTAGGCGGTGTGACCTGCGACTCACAGCCCATATTTCGCCATCCGCCGATAGAGCGCCGCGCGGGTCAGCCCCAGTTCCGCCGCCGCGCGACTGACGTTGAACGCATGCCGCTTGAGCGCAGCCGATACCAGCGCCGCCTCGCTTCGCCCGATATTGAGGTCCGCCTTGATCGCACGCGGCTCCAGCGTGTCTTCGGGCAGACTAAGTCCCAGCGCGGGGACATCGATCGCCTCGCCGCCACCGAGCAGCACCGCGCGCTCGATCGCCTGGCGCAGGCCGTGGACACCGTCGGGCCAGGGATCCGCGGCGATTGCCCGCGCCGCCTCGTCGGTCAGCGGGCGCAAGGGCTGGGCGTAGCGCCCGGCATACAGGGCGCAGAAATGCCGGGCGAGCAGCAGCGCGTCCCCGCCGCGATCTGCGAGCGGCGGCAGGTCGATCTCCACCGTGTTGAGCCGAAATCGCAGGTCGTCGCTCAGCGCAGCACGGATGCCCGCCCGATCGCGCCGGCTGGTGGCAAGCACCCGCAGCCCACCCAGGCGGCGCGCCAGTTCTGGCTGCAGCGCCAGCGCGAGCTGGTCCACCGCCTCGATCAGCAGCGTTCCGCCCTCGGCCGCCGCGACCCGCGCCTCGATCATCGCCAGATCCGCAACCGCCGCGTCCAGCGTGACCAGCGGCCGCTCGGCGCGCGAAGACGCGCGGTGGAGCATCTGCGCCGCCAGCGTCTTGCCGCTTCCCGCCGGGCCGGTGAGCAGCACCGCCGCATCGGTCGGCCCCACCCGCGCGATCAGCCCGCGTGCCGCCTCGATCGCGGGCGCCTCGCCGAGCAGCAGGAGCGCCTCCTCGCCGCTCGGCGCCGGGGCGGCGGCCAGCTTCGCTCGGCGCAGCGCCACCGCGCGCTCTACGGTAGCGAGCAGCCGCTCGTTGCTCCACGGCTTGATCACGAAGTCGCTCGCGCCGCCGCGCATCGCCTGCACCGCCACCGCAATGCCGCTATGGCCGGTAACCACCACCACCACCGCATTGCGATCGGCCGCGATCAGCCGGTCGAGCATTCGGAACCCCTCCTCCCCGCTCGTCCGCCCCCGCGCGAAGTTGAGGTCGAGCAGGATCGCGTCGACCGGCCCCTCGGCCAGTCGCACCCAGGCGGCATCGGGATCGGGGGCGCCGAGCACCCGCATGCCATTACGCTCCAGCAGCAGCGTCGCCGCACGGACGATGTCGGGATCGTCGTCGATCACCAGGATGGTCGGCGATTCGGTGGGCACAGGCTTGACCGCTCCGGCTAAGTGTTCGGAATCGGACACTAGCTTGGACACTGTTCGCTTCGAGCGCCAGCCCCTTCTACATTACCTATCAATATCAGCGCTTTAGGTCCGCACGCTGGCGTACCGTACACTGTCCGCCATGGACGTTACGCCTCTTCATACCAACGGCGCCGCAATGGACCGGCGGATCGAGCGCCCGCATGCGCGCCGCCGCAAATTGGCTGTCCGCATCGGCCTCGGCATAGCGGTGGTCGCCGCGGCGGCTGCGCTCTGGTGGTTCCTCCCCAGCTCCGGCAGCCTCGCGGTCGACGCGGCGACGATCCGCATCGCGCCCGTCACCCGTGCCGCCTTTGCCGACTATGTGCCGCTGCGCGCGCAGGTTGCCCCGCTCCAGACCGTGTACGTCACGGCGATCAGCGGCGGACAGGTGGAAGCGCTGATCGCCAGCGACGGCCAGTCGGTCGCCGCCGGTGCCCCGCTCGCCCGGCTCGCCAACCCGACGCTGGCGCTCGACGTCGCCAGCCGCTCAGCCAACATCGCCGGGCAGCTCAGCGCTATCAGCGGTCAGCGCCTGTCGATCCAGCAGAGCCGCGAACAGACCGAGCGCGACATCGCCTCCGCCCGCAACGAGCTCGCTAAATCCGAGGCGCTGCTCCGCCAGAAGCAAATCCTATTCGACAAGCAGATCGTCACCGCCGCCGCCGTCACCCCGCTACGCGACGAAGTCAGCTATCAGCGTGCGCGACTGACTGCCCTCACCCGCAGTGCGGCTGAGGCAGGCAAGATGCTTGCCGACCAGTCGACGGGCGTCGACGCCACCGCCGGCGAATTGCGCGAGAGCCTCGCCATGACCCGCGCCGGCCTTGCGGCGCTGGTGGTGCGCGCGCCGGTCGCCGGGCGGCTGACCGCCTTCACGCTGCAACCGGGGCAGATGATTAAGCCCGGGGACGCCGTCGGCCAGGTCGATTCCGAAAGCGCCTGGAAGCTCACCGCGGACATCGACCAATTCTATCTCGGCCGCGTCCATACCGGCCTCAGCGCGGTTGCCGATCTCGACGGGCGCAGCCTGCCGCTCACCGTGATCAAGGTGCTGCCGCAAGTCACCGAAGGGCGATTTCGTGTCGAGCTCGGCTTTAAGGGCGCCGCGCCCGCGGGGCTGAACCGCGGCCAGACGCTCGACGTGCGCCTCGTCCTCGGCGCCGATCGGCCGGCCGTGGTCGCGCCTTCGGGCGGCTGGCTGGATGCCGGCGGCACCACCGCCTTCGTGCTGACCAGCGACAGCCGCGCCGAGCGCCGGGCAATCACCACCGGCCGCCGCAATCCCGATCAGGTCGAAGTGACCAGCGGCCTCGCCCCGGGCGACCGCATCGTCACGACGCCGCTCGGCACCTACGCCCCCTACCAGACCCTGCTCATCCACTAGGAGCCCGCCATGATCCAGCTCAACGCCATCCACCGCGCTTATCGCTCCGACGAAGTGGAGACGACCGCGCTCGCCGAGATTGATCTCACCGTAGCGGCAGGCGAGTTCCTCGCGATCATGGGCCCTTCGGGCTGCGGCAAATCGACGCTGCTTAACATCCTCGGCACGATCGACCGGCCTACCAGCGGCGCCTATCTGTTCGAGGGCGAGGATATCGCCAAGGTGCCCGAGGCGCAGCTGGCGAAGCTCCGCCGGGATCGGTTGGGCTTCGTGTTCCAGAGCTTCAACCTGATCGACGAGCTGACCATCGCCGAGAATGTCGCGCTGGCGCTGGCCTATCGCTCGATGCCTGCGCGCGAAAAGCGCGAGCGGGTGGACGCCGCGATGGACCGGGTCGGCATCGCCCATCGCCGCAACCACCACCCGCACCAGCTTTCGGGCGGCCAGCAGCAGCGCGCCGCGATCGCCCGCGCGATCGTCAGCGAGCCCAGGCTGATCCTCGCCGACGAACCGACCGGCAACCTCGATACCGAGAACGGCGCGCAAGTGATGGACATCCTCACCCGTTTGAACGCCGACGGCGCGACGATCGTGATGGTCACCCACTCGCCCGCCCATGCCGATATCGCCAAGCGGACGGTGCACATGCTCGACGGGCGGATCCTCTCCGCGGTGCGGCGGGCGGCGTGAAGCTCGATCGTGCGCTGACGGTGCTGGTGCTGCTGCTCCTCGCCGTCGCCCTGCTCCGCCACCTCTCCGCCACCCGCGAACCGGGAACGACGCCATGACCTCCGCGCTGACCAGCTTTTACCGCTCGCTGACCCGCCACAAACTGTTCGCCGCGCTCAATATCGGCGGATTGGCGCTCGGCATCGCGGTATTCCTGGTGCTGACCCTGTTCGTGCGGTTCGAGACCGGTTTCGACCGGTGGATCCCGGGGGCGGACCAGCTCTACATCATCCAGGAAACCTACCACATGCCGGGCTATCCGGAGAAGCCGAGCCCCTACACGATGGGCAACGAGCTGCTGCATCTGCGCGCGGACTATCCGCAGCTGCAGGGCTTCCGGATCGCGCAGATGGATGCGACGGTGCGGCAGGGCACATCGAACACCCGCGAGACCATGGCGGCGGTCGATCCCAATTTCTTCACGCTGATGCGGCTCCCCGTCCTCGCCGGGGACCCGACGCGCACGCTGGCCGATCCGGACGGGCTGATCATCACCCAGCGCGCCGCGACCAGCTATTTCGGCCTCACGTCGCCGATCGGCCGCACCCTCACCGTCATCGCCAACGGCACGACCTATACCTACCGCGTCGGCGCGGTGATCGCCGACATGCGCAAGGACCAGAGCTACACCGCCGAGCTGTTCGTGCCGCTGGTCGCATCCCGCTTCGCCACCGAGTGGTTCGAGCATTGGGGCAGCACCTCGCTGGTGACACTGCTGCGTTTCCCCGACCGCGCCGCCGCGAAGCAGTTCGAAGGCGAGCTGGCCCGCTTCGCCGACCGCCGCGTGTTCGGCGGCGACATCAAGAAGGGGGAATGGGAACAGTCGCTGCGGCCGCTGGTCGACAACCATCTCTACGAGGCGTCCGATCGCGCGGTGGTGACCACCTTGGGCGCGGTAGGCGTGCTCACCCTGCTGATCGCGATCGTGAACTATATCAATCTAGCCACCGCGCGCGCCGGATTGCGGGCCCGCGAGGTGGCCGTGCGCAAGGTGCTGGGCGGCACGCGCCGCACGCTGATCCGCCAGTTCATGACCGAGGCGATGCTGACCGTGCTCCTCTCGGCGGTGATCGGCCTCGCGCTCGCGGAAATCGCACTGCCGCTGGTCAACGCCGCCGGCGGCATGTCGCTGCGCCTCACCTATTGGGGAACGGACAGCGTGCTGCTGCTGTTGGTACCGCTCGTCCTGCTGGTCGGGGCCATTGCCGGACTCTATCCAGCCGCGGTGCTGGCCGGCTTCCGGCCTGCCGCGGTGCTCGCCGCCGCCCGTGCCCCCGGCGGGGGGCGGGCCGGTGCGCGGGTCCGCGCGGCGCTGGTCGTCGTCCAGTTCGCCGTCGCCATTGCGTTTGCGATCGGGACCACCGTGATGCTCGCCCAGGCGAACCATGTTCGCAACGCCGATCTCGGCTTCCGCCGCGACGGCCTTTATGTCGTGCGCTCGCTCAACAGCGGCTCGGTGCTGCCCGAGCAGAAACGCGCGCTGCTGCGTACTTTCGCCGCACTGCCGGGCGTCAGCCATCTTACCCTCGCGCAGAACACACCCGGCGATCAGAGCGTCACCAATTTCTCGTCGATCTATCAACCGGGCATGCAAGGGATTCGGTCGCCATCGCTGATGGATGTGCGGATCGGGGAGAGGTACTTCGACACGTTCGGCGCGCGACTGATCGCCGGCCGGCACTTCGATCCGTCTCGTCCCGCAGACGACATGGCGCAACAGGTTAAAGGCAGCAAACCTGCTTTTAACACCGTAATCAATCGCACCGCGGTAGGCTTGCTCGGCTTCGCCAGCCCGCAGGCGGCGCTTGGCAAGCAGGTGGACGGCAACGGCATGATGACGATCATCGGCGTCGTCGACGATCTTCGCTTCCGCGGCCCGCGCGAGGCTATCGCCGGAACCTTCTACCGCTATGACAGCCGCCCGCTCAACGACGCCTTCATCACGCTGCGGTATAGCGGCAGTCCGCAGAAGATGGCCGACGCGGTGGAAGCGGCATGGAAGCGCATCGTGCCGACCGAGCCTTTCGCTGGCCGCACCATCGAGGAAAATCTCTACAAGGCCTATTACGAGGAGGACACGCGCCGCGGCCGCCTGTTCACCATGGGCGCGGTGCTGGCGATCGCGATCGGCTGCATCGGGCTCTATGGCCTCGCCGCCTTCGACACGACGCGCCGGATCAAGGAGATCGGAATCCGCAAGGCGCTGGGCGCCTCCACCCGCGACGTGCTCCAGCTGCTGGTCGCCAAGTTCCTGCGGCCGGTGCTGCTCGCCAACCTGATCGCGTGGCCGCTCGCCTGGGTGGCGATGCAGCGATGGCTCTCCACCTTCGACGACCGGATCGGGCTGTCGCCGCTCTACTTCCTCCTCGCCTCCGCCATCGCCGTGCTGATCGCGGTGGCGACTGTCATCGGCCAGTCCTGGCGCGTCGCCCGCGCCGAGCCCGCCCGCGCGCTGCGCTACGAATAAGGATCGCACGATGCACCGCCTCGCCTGGCTCGCCCTCTATCGCTCGTTCACCCGGCACAAGCTGTTCACGCTCGTCAATGTCGGCGGGCTGGCGCTGGGCGTGGCGGTGTTCCTGATCCTGTATCTGTTCGTCCGCTACGAGACGAGCTTCGATCATGACGTGCCCGGCTGGGATCGGACCTGGATCGTCGAGCGCACGCTGCAATTCCCCGGCGCGAACCAGGTGAACATCCCGTCGCGGCAGGAGATGCTGGCGCAGCTGCAGGCCGAGCATAGCGGTCTGCAGGGTACGCGATTGCTGCCCGGCGAGGCGGCGCTCCAGCTCGGCACCGGCAGCACCCAGACCACCATCGGGCAGGTCGACGGCAATTTCTTCCAGCTCTTCCCCTTCCCCGTCGTCGCCGGCAACCCCACGGCCACGCTGGCGACACCCGACGGCGCGGTCATCACCGAACGCGTGGCGCAGACCTATCTGCCGGGCGCTCCCGCCGTCGGCCGCGTGCTGAAGCTCACGCTCGGCGGCAAGCCTCGACTGGTGCGGGTCGGCGCGGTGGTGCGGCTGAGCAAGGCAATGACCCAGCCCGGTGACATCTTCCTTCGTCTGCCCGCCGAGGCCGACCTGTACGGCGGGGGAAGCCAAGGCCTGCAGACCCTGCTGCGCATCGATCCGGCCGAAGCTCCCGCCCTGCAGCAGCGGGTCGCCGGGTTCGACCAGCGCCACCCCGATCCCAGCTTGGCCGGCGCGCCCAACGGCATCCGTGTCGCGACCAGCCTGATCCCGCTCAGCGCACTGCACCTGCGCGCGCCCCGTGACAGGATCGTTGTCGCGACGCTGGGCCTGGTTGGGCTGCTCGCGCTGCTGGTGGCAATCGGCAATTATGTGAACCTGGCGACCGCGCGCGCCGGCCTGCGTGCCCGCGAAGTGGCGATGCGCAAGACGCTCGGCGCGACCCGCGGCGCCCTGATCGGCCAATTCCTTGCGGAGTCGGTTGCCACGACAGCGCTTGCCGCCCTGCTGGGTCTGGCGCTGGTCGAGCTCGCGCTGCCGATGGTCAACGCGGTCGGCGGCACCGACCTGCACCTGCACTATTGGGGCAGCGGGACGATCCTGCCGGCGCTGCTGGCGCTGATCCTCGGCGTCGGGCTCGTCGCCGGCGCGTACCCCGCCTTCGTCCTCTCCCGCTTCCGGCCAGCCGCCGTACTCGCGAGCGCGGGCGCAACCGGGGGCGGGCGCAGCGGCCGGCTACTGCGCGCGACGCTGGTGGTGCTGCAGTTCGCCATCGCCATCGCGCTGATGATCGGCACCGGAGTACTGCTCGCCCAGGTGCGCTACACCCAGACCGCCGATCTCGGCTTCGAGCGGCATGGGCTGGCGATGCTCCCGTCCTTCGGTGATCCGGGGCTCGACGCCGCCCAACGCCGCGATCTCGCTGCCGCGATCGCCGTCCTGCCCGGCGTCACCGGGACGGCCCAGTCCGCCATCGCGCCCGGCGGGGGTAGTTTCGGCATCATGGAGGCGCAGCGCGAAGGTGGCGGCGGCAACAAGGTTTCGGTGATCCAGGCGGCGATCGGCCCGGGCTTTTTCCAGCTCTATCGCGCACGGCTGCTCGCCGGGCGCTGGTTCGATCCGAGCCGCTTCGCCAGCGACGATGCCGCCGGTGGGAAGGTCCATGCCGTCCTGATCAACCGGACCGCAGCTGCCCGGCTCGGCTTCGCGAGCCCCGCCGCTGCCATCGGCAAGGCGGTGGTCGGCGGAAAGGAACGGCAGACCATCATCGGCGTGATCGACGATGTGCGCCTGATGGGACCGATCCAGCCGATGGAGGCGCAGGCCTATGCGCTCCAGACCAGCGGCCTGCCGTCGCCGGTGCTGAGCCTGCGCTATACGGGGGACGACACGCGCGGGCTGCTCGACCGTATCGAGACGGTGTGGCGCCGCTACGCCTCGGCCGTACCGCTCAAGGCGCATACCGTCGACCAGCAGCTCTACGAAACCTATGTCCGGGCCGATCTCGAGCGCGCCCGCCTGTTCACCGCCGGCGCAGCGCTCGCGGTGCTGATCGGCTGTATCGGCCTATACGGCCTCGCCGCCTTCGATACCGAGCGCCGGATCAAGGAGATCGGCATCCGCAAGGCACTCGGCGCCTCCACCCGCGACGTGCTGCAGCTGCTCGTCGCCAAGTTCCTGCGGCCGGTGCTGCTCGCCAACCTGATCGCCTGGCCGCTCGCCTGGGTGGCGATGCAGCGCTGGCTCGCCGGCTTCGACGACCGGATCGCGCTGACGCCCTGGTATTTCGTGGTCGCCTCGGCGTTGGCAGCGGCGATCGCGGTGCTCACCGTCCTCGGCCAGTCCTGGCGCGTCGCCCGAGCCGAGCCTGCCCGCGCGCTGCGCTATGAATAAGGCAGGGAGCGCCGGCGCGCGACGCCGGCGCTCCTATCGCAGATGGGTCGCCAGAAAGTCGACGAATACCCGCACCCGCGCCGGCACGTTCGCCCCGCCGACGAACACCGCGTGGATCTGCTCGACGTCGCCGGGGTTAAACGCCTCGAGGATCGGCACCAGCGTGCCGTTGGCGATGTCCTCGGCCACGCTGAACGCACCAACTCGGGCGATGCCGATGCCGATCGCTGCGAGTTGCCCCAGCGTCTCGCCGTTATTGGCCTCCACCCCACCCCGCACCGAAAGGGCAAAGTCGCGGCCGTCCCGGCGGAACGGCCAGACCGGTTCGGCGCGGCGGAAGCTGAAGTTCAGGCAGTTGTGCGCGTAAAGATCCTCGGGCACCTGCGGCGTCCCGTGGCGTGCCATATAGGCAGGTGACGCGACGATCACCCGCCGGGTCTCGCCTAGTTTGCGGGCGGTGAGGCTGCTGTCGGGCAGCGGCCCGAACCGCACCGCCACATCGGCCTGCCCGCCCGCAATGTCGACCAGCGTGTCGGTAAGAGCGATGTCGACCAGAATATCGGGGTACAGCGCCGCGAAGGTGCCGAGCAGCGGCACGACGCATAGCCGCCCGTGCGACAGCGCCGCGGTGACCCGCAACCGCCCTCGCGGACTGCCCTGGTCGGCGATCTGCTGCTCCGCATCGTCGAGATCGGCGAGGATCCGGCGCGCCGCCTGCAGATAGGCGCGGCCCTCGGTGGTGAGCGTGAGCGCCCGCGTCGAGCGCAGCAGCAGGCGCACCCCCAATCGCATCTCGATCCGGTCCACCGCGCGCGCAACGGCCGAAGGGCTCATGCCCAGTTGCCGCCCGGCGCCCGAGAAGCTGCCCTGCTCGATAACCGCGGCGAACAGGGCCAGCGCATGGGCCCGATCGCTACCGCCGTTCAGCTTTGCGTCCATCACACAAATCCTTCGCGTCCACCCCAGGTACCCGGACCGGGCCGCGCCGTCCATCTTTGCTCCGAACAAGCAACAGGAGTGCGACCATGGAATATCGGCAATTGGGACGATCGGGGCTGCGCGTCCCCGCGCTCAGCTTCGGCGCGGGCACCTTTGGCGGCCAGGGACCGCTGTTCAGCGCCTGGGGGCAAAGCGATGCGGCCGAGGCACGGCGGCTGATCGACATCTGCATCGAGGCCGGGGTGACGCTGTTCGATACCGCCGACGTCTATTCGGGCGGCGCATCGGAAGAGATATTGGGCGAGGCGATCCGCGGCCGGCGCGACGCGGTGCTGCTCTCGACCAAGACCGGGTTGCCGATGGGCGATGGCCCGCAGGATTGGGGTGCGTCGCGCGCCCGGCTGATCCGCGCGGTGGAGGATGCGCTACGCCGGCTCGGCACCGACTATATCGATCTGCTCCAGCTGCACGCCTTCGACGCCTCCACGCCGACCGAGGAAGTGATGGGCACGTTCGATCTGCTGATCGCATCGGGCAAGATCCGCTATGCCGGCGTGTCCAACTATCCGGGCTGGCAGGTGATGAAGGCGCAGGCGATCGCCGAACGCCATGGCTGGCCGCGGCTGGTCGCCCATCAGGTCTATTACTCGCTGATCGGGCGCGCCTATGAGGCGGACCTGATGCCGCTCGCCGCCGATCAGGGCGTGGGCGCGCTGGTGTGGAGCCCACTCGGCTGGGGCCGGCTCACCGGAAAGATCGGCCGCGATCGTCCGGTGCCGCCGGGCAGCCGCCTGCACGAAACCGAGCAGTTCGCGCCGCCGGTCGAGGCCGAGCATCTCTACCGCGTCGTCGATGCGCTGGAAGCCGTGGCCGCTGAAACGGGCAAGTCGGTACCGCAGATTGCGATCAACTGGCTGCTGCAGCGCCCCACCGTGTCGTCGGTGATCATCGGCGCCCGCAACGAGGCGCAGCTGCGCCAGAATCTCGGTGCCGTCGGCTGGGCGCTCAGCGCGGAGCAGATCGCCACACTGGATCGCGCCAGCGAGATACTGCCGCCCTATCCCCATACTCCCTATCGCCAGCAGGAGGGCTTTGCCCGTCTGGCCCCGAGGCTCGCATGAAGAACCAGCTGGGCCTCCTCGCCCTGGCCGTCGGCGCGTTCGGCATCGGCGTTACCGAATTCGCGCCGATGGGGCTGCTCCCCGTCATTGCCCACGACCTGCAGGTCTCCATTCCCGCAGCGGGGCTGTTGATCAGCGCCTATGCGCTGGGCGTGGTGATCGGTGCACCGCTGATGACGCTCACCACCGGCCGGGTGCCGCGGCGGATGCTGCTGATCGGGCTGGCGGGCATCTTTACCGCGGGCAACCTGCTCGCTGCCGTTTCCGACAGCTACGCCATGCTGCTCGTCGCGCGCGTGCTGACCTCGTTCAATCACGGCGCCTTTTTCGGCGTCGGCTCGGTGGTGGCCGCCGGACTGGTGGCACCGGAGCGGAGGGCGAGCGCCGTCGCGTCGATGTTCATGGGGCTGACCACCGCCAATGTCGTGGGCGTGCCGCTGGCCACCTGGGCGGGCGATCATCTCGGGTGGCGCGCGTCCTTCTGGGGGATCGCCGCCTTGGGCGTGGTGACGATCGCCGCCCTGCGGATAACCCTGCCCCCGCTCCCCGCCCCCAGCGGCGGGAACGCCCTCGCGGAATTGCGAGTCCTCACCCGCAAGCAGGTGCTGGGCGCGCTGGCGCTGACCGTGGTCGGATCGAGCGCGATGTTCACGGTGTTCACCTACATCACGCCGATCCTGCGCGACGCGACGCATGCGTCGCTGGGCTTCATCACCGCGATGCTGGTGCTCTACGGCCTCGGGCTCACCGCGGGCAACTGGCTGGGCGGCCGGTTTGCCGATCGCTCGGTCGATCGCACCCTGCTGATCACCCTGGCAGGCCTGTCCGCCATCCTGGTCGCCTTCGCACTGTCGATGCCGCACGCCGGCCCTACCGCGGTGCTGATCTTCCTCTGGGGCGTCGCGAGCTTCGCGCTGGTGCCGCCGCTGCAGGTGCGGGTGATGAGCGCAGCGGCGGACGCACCCAATCTTGCCTCCGCGGTCAATATCGGCGCGTTCAACCTCGGCAATGCGTTCGGCGCAGCGCTGGGCGGTGCCGTGATCGCCGCCGGGCTGGGCTATCCGGCGGTGGCACTCGCGGGTGCAGCGACGTCCTTGATCGGCCTGATCGCACTCTGGGCGACCAGCCGCCGCCCGGCCACACCGCAGGAAAGCTGGAGCGGCGGGCAGCGCCCCGCGCCGACCAAGTAATCGCCCTCCAAGCGCGCGCGTGCCTACCCGGCGGGTGCGTGCGCGCTTACTTCCAGCCGGCGGCGCGCGCCTTGCGTTCCGCTGCAGGATCGAGGGGGTCGCCTGCCATCATCTCCTGCGCCGCCGCTATCAGCGCCGGATCTGCCGAGCGGGCCTGCGCATAGCTGGCGGTCGATGCGCGGCCGCCTCCCATCGTCTGCCGCAGCGCCCATCCTTCCGCCTCGTGACAGGCAATGCCGTCGGCCGGCTGCGACCGGAACACGCGGCAATAGCGCCCCTGCCCGTCGCGGAACGAGACGACCATCTGCACGCTGCCCATGGTCGCGGCCAGCTGCTGATCCAGCGCCTTTGCCAGGGCCCCGGCGGCATAGAGCTTGCCCGCCCTTGTCTGCACCACGCCCTGGTCGGGCATTGCCCTGCCGACGAACAGCCCGAGGACCAACGCCGCCGCGACGGCCCCGCCCCAGCGCGCCCATCCCGGTGCCTGCCGGGTGTGTTTGCGGGTCGGCAGCTCGACGACGTTCGTGCGGATCATGGCGGCAAGGTGTTCGGGAACCGGCTCCTGCGCCACCGCGGCGAAATGGCCGTCGAGCCGGGCACGCAGCGCGCGGTGCCGCGCGACTTCCTCCCCGAGTGCGGGATCTGCGGCAATGGCGCGCTCGACCCGCTTCGCCTCGATCGGGCCAAGCTCGCCATCAGCATAGGCCATCAGCAGTTCGGGATTGACGCCCATCATTCTTCTCCCAACTGCGCCATCAGCGCCTGCCGCCCGCGGACCAGCCGCGAGGTGAGCGTGCCCATCGGCACGTCGAGCACCGCGGCCGCCTCCTTGTATGCCAGCCCTTCGATCAGCACGAGCGCGACGGCCTCGCGCTGCTCGTCGGGCAGGGCATGCAGTGCCGCATCGACCTCGCTCAGCGCAACCCGCGCCTCCGCGCCGCCGTCGGCGCCGACATGGAGGCCTGCGTCGGCGTCCACGAAGGTCTCCCCGGCGCGGCGCCGGCTGCGCGTCATGTCGATCCAGCTGTTGCGCATGATCCGATACATCCAACTGTCCATCCGGGTGCCTGGATGCGACGACGCTCGGCCCAGCAGGGCTTTTTCCAGCGCGACCTGGCAAAGATCGTCGGCATCCGCCGGATTCCGGGCAAGCGCACGCGCGAACCGCCGCAGGCGCGGCAGCAACGCTAGCAGATCGTCCTCGAAAGCCGCCAAAGCCCAGTCCCTCGTCTATGGATGAAACGGGTGGTCCGTGCCGTTTCATCCACAGCTTCCGAATTTCGTGCAAGGATGATCCGGTGATGCGACGACTCTGGCACGCGATCGGGCTGCTCCCGCTGTTCACCGCCATGCCGGTCTATGCCCAGCTCGTGCCCGGGCTGCCGCCGCTGCCCTCCCCTTTGTCGCCCGCCACCTTGTCGCCGGATCGCGTTTTGGGGCGCGTCGCCGAAAGGGCCGAGGACGCCACCGGCCAGGCGGCACAGCGGCTCGAGAGCCTGCGCCGAAGTGCCGCCGCCCGACTGGTGCGCGAATATCCCGATCGCATCGCGCTCGATCCCGACGGCTTCCCGGCCCGCGCCGGCGAGGTCGTGGTCGACGATCCGGACGCAGCGTTGTTCGCGCGCATCCAGGAAAAGGGTTATGCCGTGCTCGCGCGCGAGGACGTGCTGGGCGTCCGCTATGCCCGCCTTGCCGTGCCGAGCGGGCGTTCGCTGCGCCAGGGGATCCGCGAACTGCAGAAACTGGGCGCGAGCGGAGTCACCGCCGATCAGCTGCACGCACCTAGCGGCTCCGTGCCCGCAAGGCCGGCGCCGCTCGTCGCGGGCAGCGGGCCGTTCGTGGGCGTGATCGACGGCGGCGCCGCCGGTGCGGGACTCCGCGCCGGTTTCGCCAGCGGTGCGCCGCGCGACAACGACCATGCAACTGCGGTAGCGTCGCTGATCGCAGGTGCGGGTCCGGTCCGTGGCGGCCTCCCCGGCGCGCGGATCGCCTCTGCCGACGTCTATGGCAGCGATCCCGCCGGCGGCAACGCAACCGCGATCGCTAGGGCGATCGGGTGGATGGTGCAAAACCGGGTGAGCGTGGTGACGATCAGCCTGGTCGGACCGGCCAACCCGGTGCTGGCCAAGGTGATCGCGGCGGCGCAGACGCGCGGGACGGCGATCGTGGCCGCGGTGGGCAATAACGGGCCGGCCGCGCCGCCCGCCTATCCGGCATCCTATCCCGGCGTCGTCGCGGTGACCGGGGTGGACGCGCGCGGCCGGGTGTTGATCGAAGCGGGGCACGCCGGGCATCTCGATTACGCAGCCCCCGGCGCCGACATGCTCGCGATGGCAGCGAATGGCCGGGCGATGCGGGTGCGCGGCACCTCCTTCGCCGCCCCCCTGGCGGCCGCCACGCTCGCGCGCTTTTATCCGGAGGCGAGCCCGGGCACGCTGCGGTCCGCCATCGCCAGGGTAGACGCCACCGCACGCGACGCAGGCGCGCGCGGGCCGGACCCCGTCTTCGGCCGCGGGATCGTCTGCGAGCCATGCCGAACCCCGACCCAATAGCCTGAAATCTCACCAAAAAATGCGCTTGGTAAAAATTTTCGGATTTTCGGGATTAAACCGCAAACGGGCGCCGTTCTCCCTTTGTAAGTAGCTTTTTGGGAGAACGGAAATGTTCAAGATCCTCGGTGCCAGTGCGCTTCTCGCCATCGCCGTCGCCTCGCCGGCCTCTGCACAGATCCTCGGCGGCCGCGGCGGGCTTGGCGGTAGCATGGGCGGCACGCTTGGCGGGCTCGGCGGCAGCATGGGTGGTCCCGGCATGCTCGGCAGCACGATCGATCGCTCGTCGCGCGATCTGCCGTTCGGCGGTGACGCGACCAGCAGCCTGCGCGGCTCCACTCGCACCGACCGCAGCGTCGACACCCGCAAGGGCCACGTTAAGGCATCGAACGACAGCAGCCTGGACTCCGCCGTGACGAACAGCGCGCGGGTCGGCAACCGGGCGATCGGCAGCACCGCCTCGGGCAATGCCAGCGGCGGCGGCAGCGCCGATGCGCAGCTGATCGGCACCGACGCGGTGCGCAGCGCGGCGGGCACTGCCCTGGATGGCACCCGGAGCACCGCATCCGCCGTGCGCGATCGTGCCACCACGGGCGCGAACAGCCTTCGGGACACGACGAGCAATGCGGTCGGCCGCGCCCGTGGTGCGGTGCCCAACCCCGGCACCGCTGCCGCCAACGCGGCCGGCGCTGCCAACGGCGCCCTCGCGTCCGGCGCAGGCACGCTCGCCCTTACCGGCTCCACCGCGGCAAGCGCCGCCGGCGCCTTCCCCGTGTCGACGGGGATGCCCGTCACCGATGCCAAGGGCCGGCTGGTCGGCACCGTGCAATCTGTGCGCACTGCCGCCAATGGTACGGTTCAGCAGGTGCTCGTTCGCGTGAAGAACAAGACTGCGACGCTGCCCGCGACGAACTTCACCGGCTCGGGCGATGCGCTGGTGTCGGCCATGGGTCGCGGCGAGGTGCAGAAGACGGCAAACTGAGCGACCCCGAACGTTGCGAACGGACGGACGGCGCACCCGATCAGCTCGGGTGCGCCGTTCTCGACGTCAAGCGTTCGCTAGACGAGCCCCCGCGGCGCATCGGGATCCGCTTCCTCGACGACATTGCCCCGGGGCAAGGCGGAGCAGTCGCCCCGCGCGCGCTCGGCAAAGGCCTGGTGGATCACGCTGCCCGGCGGCACGCTTTCGGTGAGCCAGACATTGCCGCCGATCACCGCACCTGCCCCGACCGTGACGCGGCCCAGGATCGTCGCCCCGGCATAGATCACCACGTCGTCCTCGACGATCGGATGGCGCGGCACGCCCTTGGTGAGCGTGCCGTCCTTCTCCGAAGGGAAGCTTCGCGCACCCAGGGTCACCGCCTGGTAGATCCGCACACGCTCGCCGACGATCGCGGTCTCCCCGATCACCACGCCGTTGCCGTGATCGATGAAGAAGCTGCCGCCGATGCGCGCGCCGGGATGGATGTCGATGCCGGTCTGCGAATGGGCGATTTCCGCGATCACGCGGGCGATCAGCGGCGCGCCGTGCCGGTAGAGGCTGTGCGCGAGCCGATAGGGAATCACCGCATGGATGCCGGGGTAACAGATCAGCACTTCGTCGACACTGCGGGCGGCAGGATCGCCGGCATAGGCCGCCTCGATATCGCTATCGAGAATGCGGCGGATGGCCGGCAGTTCCTGCGCGAACGCCGCCACGATACGCCCTGCTTCCGTGCCCGCCTCCGCTTCGGAGGTCGTGCAGCGCGCCACGATTTCCAGCTGCACCTGCTCGCGTAAAGCCGTCAGCGCCCGTTCGAGCGCCTGTTCGACATAGCGGTGCTCATTATCGGCGTGCACCGAGCTCGGCCCCAGCCGCAGCGGGAACAACGCGCCGGACAAATCGGAGAGGATCAGTTCTAGCCGCCGGCGCGACGGGAAGCGGGCCAGGCCGCACTCCCCCGGCCGATGCGCGGCGCGCCAGTCCTCGCGCGCATGCAGCAGCCCTTGCGCGATGTCGGCGACGTCCCACGCGGCCGCTGCCGGGGCGGTGTCCTTTGAAGGTTCGTTCATCGCGGCTGTGCCGGCGCGTACCGGCGGCCGCCGGGCATCGCTTCCATGGGATCGCTGTTCACTGTCATTGCCGGAATGATATGCCTACTCCAATGCCGCGAAAGGGATAAGAGCTTCGCCGCAGGAAAGGCGAAATTGCTCCCATGGGCCCTCGTACCGGACTAACAACGTTCCGGGCGCGGCCTCTGTTGCCCCTCACCGCCGCGTGACCGCCCAATGCTCCAGTCGCTTGTAGACGATCACCTTGTCGCCGAGCAGGTCGCCATGCCGGCGGCAAAAGAGGTCGAGCTGATCGCGGTCGCCGACCAGCTCGACGCAGATCGTCAGATGCGGATCGGCAATCTCCGACCCGTTCTCCCGGATCGGGCCGCGATTGCTGAAGCCGTACTGGGTGTGCTGCGCGACCGCGTTGAGGATGCCGTCGACCTTCGCGGTGCGGATCAGCTCGCGATAGAGCGGTTTCGCGCGCCACAAGCGCCGCGGGCCGACCTTGTCGGAAGGCTTCAGATAGATGCGCAGCATCCCGACTTCGCGGTGCTGAACGAGGAAACCATCAGGCATGGCAGGGCTTTCGATGAGAAGCAGGGTCAGACGCGCGCGCGCCAGCGGGAGGCGCGGTGCGTGCGGGCATCGCGGAGGGTCGCATCGGGGGTGAGGTGCGCGGCCGGCACCTTGGGCACGGCGACGCGCTGCGACAGGTAGATGCCGTTATGGCCCGAACAGAGATAGGCGACGAAGCACGCAACCGCGATCGGCACCGCATAGGCCGCCCCGAACAGTTCGATCCCCATGAAGGTGCAGGCCAGCGGGGTGTTGGCCGCACCCGCGAACACCGCGACGAAGCCGATCGCCGCGAACACCCCCGTCGGCACCCCGAACATCGGCGCGAGCGCGTTGCCGATCGCCGCGCCGATGAAAAACAGCGGTGTCACCTCCCCGCCCTTGAAGCCTGCGCTGAGGGTGACGATGGTGAACAGCAGCTTCAGCGCCCAGCTCCAAGGATGCGTATCGGGACCGAAGAAGCTGGCGATGGTCAGCCCGCCCGGCGTCGCCGCCAGCGTGCCGAGACCGAGATAGTCGCGCGTGCCGAACAGCCAGACCAGCGCGATCACGGCCACGCCGCCGATGACGGGGCGCAGCGGGCCATAGGGCACCATGCGCTTCAGCCAGCCGCCGAGGGCATGGTTGGCTTCCGCAAAGGCCAGCCCAACCACCCCGAAGGCGACGCCCGCGACACCGGCCTTGACGACGAGCAGCGCGTCGACGGGCACCGTCGCACCGACAGCGTAGACGCTATGATGAATGCCCCAGGCAAGACAGGTCCAGTCGCCGACCAGCGCAGCAACCAGGCATGGCACCAGCGCGCGATACTCGACCCGGCCGATCGCCAGCACCTCCAGCGCGAAGACCGCGCCCGCGATCGGCGTTCCGAACACCGCGCCGAACCCTGCCGCGATGCCGGTCATCAGCAGGATGCGCGTCGCTTCCGCATCCAGTTTGAGCGCGCGGCCGAACCCGCTGGACAGACTGCCGCCCAATTGCACGGCGGTGCCTTCGCGCCCCGCCGATCCGCCGAACAGATGCGTCACGACCGTGCCGAAGAAGATGAGTGGCGCCATGCGCAGCGGTACGCCGCCGCCCGGTTGGTGAATCTGCTCGACGATGAGGTTGTTTCCGCCCTCCACCGAACGCCCGGTCAGATGATAGAGCAACCCGACGGCGCCCCCCCCGATCGGCAGCAGGTAGAGCAGCCAGGGAAACGCGAAGCGGAGCCGCGTCGCCGCATCTAGGCTCCACAGAAACGCCGCGCAGAGGGTTCCTACGGCGGCGGCCATGGGGATCAGGATCAGCGCCCAGCGCAGAACCGACATGGCATGGCTGTGCCGATCGCGGACGAACGCCGCCACATTGAACTGATCGTAGAGATTGCGAAACGTTGCGCGCACGATTCCTCCTTGCTGCCTTGCGGCGCCTGGTAGGAATCATCGGCCCTTGCGAGGGCGGTTCGGCCGAATGGCCTGGTGGAAATCCATCACCGTGTCCGCGCATATGCCGTCCGAGGACGCGCCGGTCAACCGGCGGCTGCACTCTCGTCAGGATTGGCGCGCGGTCGCAATGCTGGACAGGTCGGTCGCGGCGTCGACCGGCACCCCGGTTTCCTTCCGCTCCGAGTAGCGATCCACCAGTTGCCCGGTATGCGGGCGCAACAGGACGGTGAAACGCACCAGTTCCTCCATCACGTCCACGATCCGGTCATAATAGCTCGACGGCTTCATGCGGCCGGCATCGTCGAACTCGTTGAACGCCTTGGCGACCGATGATTGGTTGGGAATCGTCACCATCCGCATCCAACGGCCCAGCACACGCAGCGTGTTGACGCTGTTGAACGACTGCGATCCGGCCGACACCTGCATGACTGCGAGGGTGCGGCCTTGCGTCGGACGCATCCCGCCCGTGTTGAGCGGCAGGTGATCGATCTGCAGCTTCATGATGCCGGTAATCTGGCCGTGGCGTTCTGGGCTGCACCACACTTGCCCCTCCGACCAGATCGACAGTTCACGCAGTTCGTGGACGGCGGGATGATCGTCGCCCGCATGTTGGTCGGGCAGCGGCAGCGTCGCAGGGTCGAAGATCCGCGTTTCGCAGCCGAAGAACTGGAGAAGCCTTGCCGCCTCCTCGATGCACAGGCGCGAATAGGATCGCTCTCGAAGCGATCCGTAGAGCAGCAGGATGCGAGGCGGCGGATCACCAGCACCCAGCCCCAGGGCAGGACGATCGAGCGCATAGCGACGATGAAGCGCCGGCAGATAGTCAGGGTCGGCAAGGTCGCGGAGCGGCATCAGGCAAATCCTATTCGCAGCGCGAGCGCCGCCAGCGTGATGAGCAGGACCGGCACGGTGAGCGTGGCTCCGACCCGGAAATAATAGCCCCATCCGATCCGAACGCCCTTCTGCCCCAGCACGTGCAGCCACAGCAGTGTCGCGAGCGAGCCGATCGGAGTCAGCTTGGGGCCGAGATCGCAGCCGATCACGTTGGCATAGAGCATCGCTTCCCGCACCGCGCCCGTCGCGTGGGCGGCGTCGATCGACAGCGCGCCGACCAGCACGGTCGGCATGTTGTTCATCACCGACGACAGAAGCGCCGCGATCACGCCCGTTCCCAGCGCCGCGCCCCACACCCCGCCCTGCGCGGTGCGATCGAGCAGCGTCGCCAGATGATCGGTCAAGCCGGCGTTCCGCAGGCCATAGACGACCAGGTACATGCCCAGCGAGAAGAGGACGACCTGCCACGGCGCGCCGCGCAGCACCTTGCCGGTCTGGATCACCTGACCCCGCGCCGCGATCACCAGCAGCAGGATCGCGCCGGCAGCGGCGACGGCGCTGACCGGCACGCCGAGCGGTTCGAGCAGGAAGAAGCCGGCGAGCAGCAGGACGAGCACGATCCATCCGGCGCGGAAGGTCGCGGCGTCGCGGATCGCGGCATGCGGTGCGCGTAGCGCCGCCACATCATATGCTTGCGGTATGTCGCGTCGGAAGAAGATCAGCAGCGCGCCCAGCGTGGCGGCAATCGACACCAGGTCGACCGGCACCATCACCGCGGCATAGTCGCCGAACCCGATCTTGAAGAAGTCGG
Organism: Sphingomonas sp. 22176; assembly: GCF_052045505.1. Lineage (NCBI taxonomy): Bacteria > Pseudomonadati > Pseudomonadota > Alphaproteobacteria > Sphingomonadales > Sphingomonadaceae > Sphingomonas > Sphingomonas sp. 22176. The sequence continues at coordinate 90,636 of NZ_JBQEPL010000008.1, forward strand.
CCGACACGATGTTGACGAGGTTCGACACGATCAGCGGCAGGCTGGCGGTGTCGGCGATGAACCCCGCAGCCATTACGAACGCCAGCGTTGCCCTGTCTTTGAACCCCAGCGCCCGCAGCATGGCGATGACGATCGGCGTGAGGATCAGCGCCGCACCATCATTGGCGAACAGCGCGGACACCGCCGCGCCGAGCAGCACGATCAGGACGAACAGCCGGCGCCCCTTCCCCCCGCCCCAGCGGGCGACATGCAGCGCCGCCCATTCGAAGAACCCGGCTTCATCCAGCAACAGGCTGATGACGATGATCGCGACGAACGCGGCGGTCGCGTTCCACACGATGCCCCATACCACCGGCACGTCGGATAGGGTGACGACACCCGCGAGCAGCGCCACGACGGCCCCACCCATCGCGCTCCACCCGATGCCGATACCCTTGGGTTGCCAGATGACGAGCGCGATCGTCGTGGCGAAGATCAGGACGGCAAGGAGCATCAGGCGACGCGCTGGCCCGAAGCATCAATCACCTGCTCGCCGCCTTCCTTGGCGAACGCACCGCGCTGGCCGCTCGGCAGCAGATCGAGGACGGCTTCAGAGGGGCGGCACAGCTTCACGCCGAGCGGCGAGACGACCAGCGGCCGGTTGCTGAGGATCGGATGCGCCATCATCGCATCCACCAGCGCGTCCTCGGACAGCGACGTATCGCCCAGGCCAAGCGCCGCATAGGGCGTTCCCTTTTCGCGCAGCAGATCGCGCGGCGTGCTGCCGGCACGGTCGATCAACTCGACCAGCAACGCGCGCGCGGGCGGGGTCTTCAGATACTCGACCACATGCGGCTCGATGCCCGCATTGCGGATCATGGCGAGCGTGTTCCGGGACGTGCCACACGCGGGGTTATGGTAGAGGACGATATCGACGGCCACGGGGCGTCCTTTCAGCAGCAGGGGCGAGTTCAGCGATCAGCGGCGCACATAACGCTGCGTCACCCGCGCAGCAGTCTTTGATGAGAAACAGCGTCAGCGCGCGCAGCGCGTCCAGATCGGCTCGGTAGATGATCGACCGGCTATAGCGTTCGGATCGAACCAGGCCTGCGCGGGCGAGAATGCCGAGATGCGCCGACATGGTATTCTGCGGCACCCCGAGCTGGCGCGCGATATCGCCTGCCGCCAGCCCGGCCGGCTCCTCGCGGACCAGCAGGCGGAAGGTGTCCAGGCGCGTTGCCTGCGCGAGAGCGCCCAAGGTGGAGATTGCCGACTCTGTTTCCATATATCCAGCATAGAGGATATAATTTGCGCCGCTAGCCCTTCGATCGTCTTGATCGTCGCGGGCCTGCTGCAGCCGCATTGGAGGAGGTCCACGCGTGCGGCCATGTGGCCGCGACCTGCACGGCACACCGCGGCGAAGCGAAACAGAGCACGCGCGAGGACACCGCCCGCCGAGGTCAGACTGCAAGCATGGCGTTCAGGACGGCACGACCGCTCCATAGCCACCCCCGCCGGGGGTCTCGATGACGATCCGGTCGCCCTTGCCGAGCTCGGCGCGGGCGGTGCCGGCGATCGGTTCGATCCGGCCGTCCGCACGCTCGATCCCCTGGGCCCCGGTCGCCCCGGCGCTGCCCCCCGCCAGGCCGAACGGCGCAACCGTGCGGCGCGAGGCGACCAGCGTCACCGTCATCGGCTCGAGCATGGTGACGGCGCGGACTGCACCGTCTCCCCCCGGCCATTGCCCGGCGCCACCCGATCCGCGCCGGATCGCAAACCGGTCAAGCCGCACCGGATAGCGCAGCTCCAGGATCTCGGGATCGGTGATCCGGGTGTTGGTCATATGGGTGTGGACTGCCGAGGCGCCGGCAAAGCCCGGCCCCGCCCCTGCCCCGCCGCAGATCGTCTCGTAATATTGGTCGGCATCATTGCCGAACAGGAAATTGTTCATCGTCCCCTGCGAGGCCGCCGCAGCGCCCAACGCACCGAGCAGCGCATTGCACAGCGCCTGGCTGACCTCGGTATTGCCGGCGACCACCGCGCTGCCCGGCGGCGGGGCGAGGAACGAGCCTTCGGGAATGATGATCTGGAGCGGCGCCAGACAGCCTTCGTTGAGCGGGATCGCCTCGCCTGCCAGGCAGCGAAACGCGTAGAGCACCACCGCCCGCGTCACCGATGGCGGCGCGTTGAAATTGCCCGCGCTCGCTGGGCCGGTGCCGGTGAAGTCGATCACCGCGGTGCGTGTCGCCGGGTCGATCGTCACCGCCACCTTGAGCGGCGCGCCGTTGTCGAGCCGGTCCTCGAACACACCGTCGCGTAGCCCTGCCACGACCCGGCGGATGCTCTCCTCGGCATTGGCCATGACATGGCCCATATATGCGCAGACCATCGGCCACCCCCGCGCAGCGACCAGCGCCTGCAGCTCGGCCACGCCGCTGGCATTGGCGGCGAGCTGGGCCTTAATGTCGGCGACGTTGACGTCCGGATTGCGCGCCGGCCATTCGGCCTCGGTCAGCAGCCGGCGGAAGGCGGCTTCCTGGAATACCCCGCCATCGACGAGCAGGAAGTCGTCGATTACCACGCCTTCCTCGGCGAGCCGCGTGGATTCCGGTGGAGTCGATCCCGGCGTGAGGCCGCCGATATCGGCATGATGACCGCGATTGGCGACGAAGAAGCGGAGTTCGCCGTCGTCGAACACCGGGGTGATCACGGTCACGTCGGGCAAATGCGTGCCGCCATGGAAGGGATCGTTGAGCGCGATCGCGTCGCCCGGCTTCAGCGTGGAACCGCGCTGCGCCAGCACCGTGCGCACGCTGTCGCTCATCGCGCCGAGATGGACGGGAACGTGCGGCGCATTGGCCACCAGCTGCCCCTCGGCATCGAACAGCGCGCAGGAGAAATCGAGCCGCTCCTTCATGTTGACGCTGCTCGAAGTGTTGCGCAGCACCACGCCCATCCGCTCGGCGATGCCCATAAACTGGGTGTTGAACAGCTCCAGCTGCACCGGATCGGCTACGGCCGGATCGGTCCCGACACGAGCACCGGCGCCGTCATGGTCCAGCACCAGTTCCCCGCCACTGCCCACGCCGAGGACCCAGCCGGGCTCGACCATCGTCGTCGCGGTGGCTTCGCGGATCAGCACCGGCCCTTCCAGCCGATCGCCGGGGCGCAGCGCCCCGCGATCGAGCACCGGCACCGCATGCTCGGCTCCCCCGGTCCATACCGGCACCACCGCCAGCGGGGCTGGGAGCGGCCCGTCCCGCGGCGGCAGCGGCGGCGGTGCCGCGGTGTCGCCGGGCAGCACCGCCTCGACCATCAGGCTCTCGATCACGATCCCGCGACCGGGACTGGCAAAGCCGAAGCGCGCCTGATGCGCAGCTTCGAATGCCGCACGCATCGCCGCCACACCGTCGAGCGGCACGCCGAGCGCGGTGTCGGTGCCAGCATAGCGCAGATGCGCCGTGGCGGTGCGACGCACCTCCACGCCGTCGCCAAGATCCCCGGCGGCTTCGTCGCCCAGCCTTGCCGCCAGCGCATCGAGATCGGCCACGACGGCTAGGGTCAGCAGCTGCTCGACCGAGCGCTGGCGGAGCGCCGCGCGATCGGCCAGCCCCATGCCATAGGCCGAAAGCACCCCCGCCAGCGGATGGATCAGCACCTGCCGCATGCCGAGCAGCTCGGCGACGCGGCAGGCATGCTGCCCGCCAGCACCGCCGAAACATTGCAGCACGAAGCCGGCGACATCCTCGCCGCGCTCCAAGGCGACGCGCTTGATCGCTGCCGCCATGTTGGCGACCGCGATCGACAGGAACCCCTCTGCAACGGCACGCGGGTCCTGCGGCGTACCCGTCGCCGCCGCGATCCGCTCCGCCAGCGCGGCAAAACCCTGCACCACGGCGCCTCGGTCGAGCGGCTGGTCGCCGGCGGGGCCGAAGACGGCGGGGAAATGCTCCGGCCGGATCTTGCCGACCAGCACGTTCGCGTCGGTCACGGTGAGCGGCCCGCCGCGCCGATAGGCCGCCGGGCCGGGATTGGCCCCGGCGCTGTCGGGTCCCACCCGGTAGCGCGCCCCGTCGAAGTGCAGGATCGACCCGCCGCCGGCCGCCACCGTTTCGATCGCCATCATCGGCACGCGCATCTCGACGCCCGCCACCTCTGCATCGAACACCCGCTCGAAACTGCCGGCATAGAGCGCCACGTCGGTGGAGGTGCCGCCCATGTCGAAGCCGATCACGCGGGCGAACCCGGCCCGCTCGGCGGTGCGCGCCGCGGCGACCACGCCCCCGGCCGGGCCGGAAAGGATCGCGTCCTTGCCCTGGAAATGCGCCGCATCGGCAAGCCCGCCATTGGACTGCATGAAGTGGAGCGGCGTGCTGCCCAGCGCACCCGCGACCCGATCGACATAACGGCGCAGCACCGGCGACAGATAGGCGTCGACCACGCTCGTCCGCCCCCGCGCGACGAGCCCGATCAGCGGGCTGACGGCATGGCTGGCGGAGACCTGCGCGAATCCTGCCATGCGCGCGAGTTCGGCCACGCGCGCCTCGGTCCCCGGATATGCCCAGGCATGGGCGAGCACGATCGCGACCGCTTCATGGCCCGCCGCCCGCGCCGCGCGCAGATCGGCGAGCACCGCCGCCTCGTCGAGCGGCACGATGGTGCGTCCCTCGCGGTCGATCCGCCCCCCGATTTCCAGCACCGTGTCGTAGAGCGGGATCGCCGGGCGGATCGCCAGGTCGAACAGCTCCGGCCGCGCCTGGTTGCCGATCGCCAGCAGATCCGCGAACCCGCGATCGACCACCAGCAGCGTGCGTGCGCCCTTGCGCTCCAGCAGCGCATTGGTGGCGACGGTGGTACCCATCTTCACTTCGTTAATGAGGCCCGCGGGCCAGGAATCGTCTGCGCCCAGCCTCAGGATCTGGCGGATGCCGGCAATCGCCGCGTCGGCGTAAAGCTCGGGATTCTCGCTCAGCAGCTTGGCGGTGGAGAGCGTGCCGTCCGGCGCCCGCGCGACGATGTCCGTAAAGGTGCCGCCGCGATCGATCCAGAACCGCCATCCGCCCATGCCGCGCATCCTCACTGACAATTTATCGACGAATCGCAGCATAAATGTTGACAGTTCGCTTGCCTAGCGCAACCTTCCGTCCGGCGCAGGGAGGCAAGGGATGTCGGGTCAGCAGCGGGCGAAAGCGATCGTATCGTCGGCGCATCTCGCCGATGGCGCCGCGCCGGCCCTGTCGGAGCTGGAATTCAGCCTCACCCTCGCCGCCACCGCCTATCATCGCTGGATCGCGCGCTGCGCCGCCGCTTCCGGCATCGCGCTGGCGCCGCTGGAGGTACTGATCCTCCACACCGTCCGCCATCGCGACCGGCCCAAGCGGCTTGCCGACATCGCACTCGTGCTTGATGTCGAGGACACCCACCTCGTCACCTATGCGATCCGCAAGCTCGAAAAGGCGGAGCTGGTGACGACGCACCGCGCGGGCAAGGAAAAGCTGATCGGCGCGACGCAGACAGGCATCGATTTCTGCGCCGCCTATCGCACGATCCGCGAGACCGTGCTCGCCGAACCGATCGCCGCCGACGGTCCGGACGCCGCCGCGCTGGCCCAGGCCGCCGGACTGCTCCGCCGTCTCTCCGGCCAGTACAACCAGGCGGCCCGCGCCGCCGCAACGCTGTAAAGGGCGCGGCGATGCTGGTCCTGTCGGGCATCGTCATCATCGTCCTCGGCTTCGCGCTGCGCATCCATCCGCTGCTCGTCGTCACCGTCGCGGCCTTCGCCAGCGCGGCGGCGGCCGGGCATGGGCCGATCGCGGTGATCGCGCTGATCGGCAAGGCCTTTGTCGACGCGCGCTTCCTGGCCGTCGCCTGGTTGGCGCTGCCGGCAATCGGACTGCTCGAACGTGCCGGGCTGCGCGAACAGGCCCGCGCCATGGTGCAACGCCTGCGGCGTGCCACGGCGGGCCGGGTACTGCTCGGCTATTTCCTGCTGCGACAGGCGGCGGCCGCGCTCGGCCTCACCGCGCTCGGCGGCCATGTGCAGATGGTCCGGCCGATCGTCGCGCCGATGGTGGAAGGCGCCGCCGAGCGCGATGCCGACGCGCCGCTCGACGACGACACTCGCCAGCGCCTGCGCGCCCATGCTGCCGCGGTCGACAATATCGCGCTGTTCTTCGGCGAGGACGTGTTCATCGCGATCGGCTCCATCCTGCTGATCCGGGCGATCCTGCAGCAGGAGGGCGTGCTCGTCACGCCGCTGGAGGTGGCGATGTGGGCGATTCCCACCGCGCTTGCCGCGCTGCTGATCCACGGCGCGCGGCTGCTGCGGCTGGACCGGAAGACATCGCGATGATCGGGCTGGACGCGATCGGGATCGCCGCCGCGACGCTGCCCGCCGCCGTCGCGCTGCACCATGTCCTCGACACGCAGTCTCCGCGGCATTGGCGCAACGCCGCCTTCTGGGGCGCCTTCGCGACGACGCTCGGCGCCGGCCCCTGGCTGCCGGACCTCGTCAATGGCTGCCTCGTCCTCGCCATGGTCGCGCTGGCCACGCTGGGCCTCAAGCCCGCGCCGGTCGCGACCACCGACGACGCCACCCGGGGCACGCTCGCCCGCCGCTGGGGCGGCCGGTTGTTCCTGCCCGCGCTGGCGCTACCGCTGGTCACGCTCGGCGGCACGCTGGCGCTGCCAAATGGAAAGCTGGGGGGCATCGCGCTGATCGAACCCAAGCAGGTCACGCTGGTCGCGCTTGCCGCAGGCGCGGCGGTCGCGCTCGTGCTTGCGCTGCTCCTCACGCGCCCGCCCCGCGGCGCCAGTGCCAGCGAGGCGCGGCGCCTGATCGACGGGATCGGTTGGCCGATGGTGCTGCCCCAGATGCTCGCGGCGCTGGGCGGGATCTTCGCGCTGGCCGGCGTCGGCAAGGTAGTGGCGGGCGGCGTGCTCGGGCTGGTCGCGGTCGACACGCCCTTCGTCGCGACGCTGGTCTATTGCCTGGGCATGGCGGTGTTCACGGTGGTGATGGGCAACGCCTTTGCCGCCTTCCCGATCATGACGCTGGGCATCGGCGTACCGATCCTGATCCACCAGCTGCACGGCGATCCCGCTGCGGTGGCAGCGCTGGGCATGTTGTCGGGCTTTTGCGGCACCCTGCTCACCCCGATGGCGGCCAATTTCAACATCGTGCCCGTTGCCGCGCTGGAGCTTCGCGACCGGTTCGCGGTGATCCCCGTCCAGGCGCCGACCGCGCTGCTGCTGCTCGTCTTCAACATTGCGGCGCTCACGCTGCTCGCCTTTCCCGGAAGCCCGAAATGACCCCCGATCTCGCCGCCAGCTTTACCCGCATCGCGCTCGGCCATGTCGAGCGCGAATATCCGCACAAGGCGGACCATGTGATGGAAGGCGACGCGGACGCCTATATCCCGCATGTCGTCCATCCGATCTTCTACGGCAGCTTCGACTGGCACAGCTGCGTTCACGGCTATTGGCTGCTTGCCCGCGTGCAGCGGCTGTTCCCCGCGCTTCCGGAGGTGCCCGCCATCGACGCCCTGTTCGCGCGCGCTTTCACGCCCGAGAAAGTCGAGGCGGAGCGGGCCTATCTCGACCGGCCCAGCGCACGTGGCTTCGAGCGCCCTTACGGCTGGGCATGGGCGCTGATGCTGGTCAGCGAACTGATCGTCGCCGGCAGCCCCCATGCGGCAACGCTGCAGCCGCTGGCGGATGCGTTCGTCGCGCGGCTCCACGATTTCCTGCCTAAGCTGCACTATCCCGTGCGGGCCGGCTTCCATTCCAACACCGCCTTCGCGCTGGTGCTGGCCGAGCGCTACGCCCGGGTGACCCGTGACGAGGCGCTCCGCACGATGCTCCGCGATCGCGCATGGGCGTGGTTCTCGAACGATCGCAATGCCCAGGCATGGGAGCCGAGCGGCGAGGACTTCCTGTCTCCGACGCTGACCGAGGCACTGGCGATGCAGGCGCTGCTGCCGCGAGACACGTTTGCGCCGTGGTTCGCCGCGTTCCTTCCCGACCTTGCCACCCGCGAGCCCGCCAGCCTGTTCACGCCCGCGCAGGTCAGCGATCGCAGCGACGGCAAGATCGCCCATCTCGACGGCCTCAACCTCAGCCGCGCCTGGGCGATGCAGCGCTTGGCGCGATCGGGCTCCGATGCCGTCGCACGCGCGCTGGACGACGGCGCCGCCCAGCATCTCCAAACCGCCATCGGGGAAGTGGCGGGAGACTATATGGGCGAACACTGGCTCGCCAGCTTTGCGCTGCTCGCGCTCACCGGCACCGATGGAGGATAGCGCCGAAGCGTTCGTCAGCACGCCGCTGCACGACGCCGGAATCGCGCTTGCCTCCGCGTTGGAGCGCCTCTCGTTGCCCTGATCCGCGCTTCAACGCCGCACGATCCACCGATTTGGCTTGAAGCAAGCCACTTCCATCTCGCAGAGTGTGGCCCCTAACAAAGGCCGATGCGGGAGAGAACGGGATGCGTAAGCTGTTGGCGGTACTGGCGCTTCTCACCATGGCGCAAACCACGCCGGACCCACATCTCCCCAAGCCGACGATGGATTCCGTCGCACCCGCCTTGCCCCCGGGATTGCAGCACGCGGTGCTGATCGTGTCGAAGACCAATGGCTGGCGGCATATCGAGCATATCCCACACTCCAACACCGTGCTGGCGGAGATCGCCAAGGGTCTCGGCCGCGCGAGCTTCGTCACCGAGAATGCGGCAGTGTTCAACGACGACCAGTTGCGACACTTCTCCGTCGTCGTGCTCAACAGCGCGAGCGGCGAGTTCCTCACGCCCGAGCAGCGCGCCGCCTTTGCCCGGTTCGTCGCGCGCGGCGGCGGCGTGGTGGCGCTGCACGCGGCGGGCGACAACAGCCACACCGATCCCTGGTATGTCCGGACCGTGATCGGCACCACCTTCATCGGCCATCCGGGCGGCGAGGATCATCTCCAGTCCGCGAAGCTGCTGGTCGACAAGCCGGATCACCCCGCCATGGCCGGCGTGACGCTGCCCTGGTCGCTGGTAGACGAATGGTATTCCTTCGATACGAACCCGGCCGCGAAGGGCATGACCGTGCTCGCGCGGATCGACGAGGGGAGCTATCGGCCAGGCGCCAAGCTGGCGATGGGCGTGCATCCTGTGATCTGGGTCAATCCCTCCAGCAACGGGCGGGTATTCTATTCGGCGCTCGGCCATTCGCCCGAAACCTATGACGATCCCAATTACCGGCGCATTCTCACCAATGCGATCCGCTGGGCTGCACACTAAGCAGCCACATACTGCGCGGCCTAACGTCGCCACCTTTTCGCCCGGTGGGCGTTCAGCGTGCACGTATGCTGAAAAGTGCAATCAACCCCCGCGTGTTCTGGGGCGCTTCTGCGCTCATCCTGGCGCTGCTTGGCGTCACCATCGCCATGCCCGGCAGCGCCGACCTGGCCTTCAAGGCGGCACAGGCCTGGACCATTGATACGTTCGGCTGGTTCTACATCGCCTCGGTCGCGGTGTTCCTCGTCGTCGTCCTGGCACTCGGCTTCGGCCCGGCGGGCAAGTTGAAGCTGGGGCCAGACGACGCCGAGCCGGACTTCCCCTATCTCTCCTGGCTGGCGATGCTGTTCGCCGCGGGCATGGGGATCGGGCTGATGTACTTCGCGGTGGCCGAGCCGATCCAGCATTACATCTCGCCCCCCGAAGCGAAGAGCGGCACGATCGACGCGGCGCGCGAGGCGATGGCGATCACCTTCCACCATTACGGCGTGCACGCCTGGGCGATCTACGCGCTGGTCGGGCTGAGCCTCGCCTATTTCACCTATCGCAAGGATCTGCCGCTCACCCTGCGCTCGGGGCTGGCGCCGATCCTAGGCAAGCGCATCAACGGACCGCTCGGCGACGCGATCGACATCTTTGCGGTGTGCGGCACGGTGTTTGGTGTCGCCACGTCGCTGGGCTTCGGCGTGTCCCAGATGACCGCGGGCCTCGCCTATATCTATGCCCTTCCCGATACGCTGACGACCAAGATCATCGTGATCGTGCTGGTGATGGGCGCGGCCACGCTGTCGGTGCTGAGCGGCGCCGATCGCGGCGTTCGACGCCTGTCCGAGCTGAACCTCGCCATGGCCGTGCTGCTGATGCTGTTCGTGCTGGTACTCGGCCCCACGCTGTTCCTGCTGCGCGCGCTGGTGCAGAATTTCGGCCTGTACCTCGATCACTTCGTGATGCGCACCTTCACGCTCTACGCCTATGAGCCGCGCGCCTGGATGGCCGACTGGACGCTGTTCTACTGGGCGTGGTGGATCGCCTGGTCGCCCTTTGTGGGCATGTTCATCGCCCGCATCTCGCGCGGACGAACGATCCGCGAGTTCGTCATTGGGGTGCTGTTCGTGCCGACCGCCTTCACCTTCCTGTGGATGACGGTGTTCGGCAACACGGCGATCTCGCTGGATCTGGGCCAGGCCTCTGGCGGCATTGCACAGGCGGTGCAGGCGAACCTGTCCACCGCATTGTTCAAGTTCCTCGAATATCTGCCGGCGGCGAGCGTCACCTCGACGCTGGCCATCCTGCTCGTGGCGGTGTTCTTCGTCACCTCCGCCGATTCCGGCGCGCTGGTGATCGACACGCTGGCCTCCGGCGGCAAGGAAGATACGCCGCGCTGGCAGCGTATGTACTGGTGCGTCCTGCTGGGCGCGACCGCGACCCTGTTGCTGGTCGCGGGCGGGCTCGGTGCGCTCCAGGCGGCGACGCTGCTGGCCGCCCTGCCCTTCTGCTTCATCATGCTGCTGCTTGCCTTCGGGCTGGTGCGCCAGACCAATGCCGACCTCGCCGGTGTGGCGCTGTCCGACGACTCCCCGTCGATCAGCGAGCGGCTCAAGCGGCTGGTCGCGCCCGCACGACGGGCGGAGATCCTGCGGCAGATGCATGGCAATGGCGAGCCTGCCTTGCGCGCCGTCTATACGGGCATGCAGGGCGAAGGCTGGACCGACCTGCGGCTCGAGATCGAAGAGGCGCAGCTGACCCTCACCGTCGGCCAGCAAAGCGATCGGCCGTTCACCTATCGCATCCTGCCCCGCTCCCGCCCCCTGGCCGCCTATACCGCGCTGGAAGCCTCGGAGGCGCGGCGCAGTGTCGCCTGGACGCTGGTGGTGCAGACCAGCCAGGGCACCCGCCCGCGCGACATCACCGGCTTCTCGACCGAGCAGATCACCGGCGACCTGCTGAACGAACTGGAACGCTGGCGAACGGGCTGAACACGGCGCGCGAAGGGAGCGATCGGCGGGTGGCAGGCGTTGGCAACGACATGACCTCCAAAAAGCTTCGTTTCTGCTGCACGCTTGCGGCTTCGACTGCCCTGTCGTTCGCCATCCCCGCCATCGCCATGCAGGCGTCCTCCCGAGGCGAGACTGCGCAGCCCTCCCCCAAGGCGACGGAGTCCGCGCTGCGGGCGCTGGCGACGGAGCCGGACGTGCAGCGCTTCTATGCGCATATCGGCTGGCACCCGGTCTGGACCGATGCGCGCGTGCAGGCGCTGAAAGACACCCTCGCAAGACGCGCCGACCACGGGCTGGAGCGGCTGCGGTTTCTACCGGAACCGGCCCCGGCCGAAACGCCGGCAGCGCGCGACGTCGCGTTCACGCGCGCCGCGCTGCTGTATGCCCACGCGCTGGCCATGGGGGTGGTGGATCCCAAGTCGCTGCACGCCGTCTATACTCTGCCCCGCCCGGCCCCCGACCTCGTCGATGGGCTGGCGAAGGCCCTTGAACGCCACGACCTGCAACCCTGGTTGACCGGGCTCGCACCCGGCGATGCAGACTATGCCCGCCTGTCCGAAGCCTATCGCACAGCCGTTGCAAAGCAGCGCGCCGAGAGCGGGCACGCGGACACCATCGCCGCTGCGGGACTGATCCGTCCCGGCGAACGCGACGACCGGGTGCCGGCGATCGCGAAGCAGCTGGCCGCCGAGGGCTATCTGCTGGGGACGGAGGCGGGGCAGCCGCAAGCCGGCGCCCCTGCCAGCCTCTACAGCAACGCACTCGCGGACGCGGTCCGATCGCTCCAACGCGACTACGGCCTTGCCGAGGACGGCGTGATCGGCCCGCGCACGATCGAGGTGCTCAACCTCGGCCCCGCAGACCGGGCGCGGGCGATCGCCGTGGCGATGGAGCGGCTGCGCTGGCTGGATCGCACGCCGCCGGCGACGCGCATCGACGTCAACATCGCCGCCGCGCGCCTCACTTACTATCGCGACGGCGTGGCGGTCGACACGCGCAAGGTGATCGTCGGCAAGCCGGGCCGCGAGACGCCGCTCCTGTCTTCGCCGATCTACCGGCTGGTCGCCAACCCGACCTGGACGATCCCGAAATCCATCGAGAATAGCGAGCTGGCGCATGTCGGCCCCGACTATCTCGCCAGCCACAACATGGTGCGCAGGGGCGGCTATATCGTCCAGCAGCCGGGGCCGGACAATGCGCTGGGTCTGGTCAAGTTCGACATGGTCAACGACCAGGCGATCTATCTGCACGATACCAGCGCGCCCGGCCTGTTCGAGCGCAGCCAGCGGCATCTCAGCCATGGCTGCGTGCGGGTGGAGGACGCACTCGGCTTCGCGCAACGCATCGCCGAGGATGAAGGCGTGGGCGGTCGCTGGCAGGCGGCCAGCGCTAGCGGCGAGCAGAGCTTCGTGCCGCTCCCGGTGCGCATCCCGGTGCGGCTGCTCTACCAGAACGCCTTTGTCGACGAGGTTGGCCGAGTGACGGTCCGCACCGATCCCTATGACTGGAACGGCCCGGTCGCACGGGCGCTCGGCTTCGACGACGGCGCGCATACGACGACGAAGGCCGACGCCATCGACATCGGCCCCTAGGTCAATACCCGGCAACCTCCGCGCCAGGCCTCATTCCGCGGTGCGGATCACCGCGCGCGTAACGTCTCCCATCAGCCGCATGCGTACCGGGATCGGCTGGCGCGTGCTGGCGATCATGACCGCGACCGCGTAGCGGTGCCCGTTGGGCGCGGTGAGCAGGCCGACATCGTTATAGCCGGTGGCGAGCCCACCGAGTTCCTGGCCAGTGCCCGTCTTGTGCGCCATCTTCCAGCCTGGCTGCAGCCCCGACTTCAGCCGCAGGGGACCGGTCTTGCTCGCCAGCATGATTCCGAACAGGCGTTCGGTGGAGGCGTGGCTGAGCAGCTTGTCCTGTGCCAGCAGCGACAGGCCCAAGGTGACGCCGTTGGCGGTCGCGCCGTCACAAGGCGCTGCCAGATAGCGATCGAGTGCCTTGCGGCGTTCAGCCGCAGGCATCGCCTCGCGCGCCTGGAGAAAGCCCCAGCCGCCTGCCCATTCCTTGCGCCAGACCAGACCGGCGGTCTTCGCCTGGAGTTCGCGCTCGCCGGGGCCGAAGCCGACGCCCTCGACGCCCTTCTCCTTCAGCATGCGGCGGACCGCGGCAGGGCCGCCGACCTTCCACAGCAGCACGTCGTTGCAGGTATTGTCGCTGCGGGTCAGCGCGCATTCGAGCAGCGCGCCCACCGTGGTGCGATAGCCGTCCGGGCCGATCAGCGCACGGATCGGCTGATGGAACACCGTCAGGTCGTCCCGCGTCACCGTCACCGGCGTGGCGAGTGACAGGCGCTGGTGGTCGATCGCGTCGAACACCGCGATCGCGACCCACAGCTTGCTGACGCTCTGCTGCGGATGCGGCCGGTCGCCGTTCCAGGCGATCATCCAGCCACGGTCGACATCTCGGACGGAGATCGCCACCTGCCCCTGGAACCCGGCACCGAGGGACTGGACCGCATTGAGCAAGGCTGCGGGGGCCTCGTCGGATCGCCTGGGCCTTTGTGTCGCGGAGGTTGCGTCGATCGGCGGCGCGACTAGCGCGGGGCGTGCAACGGGCGGCGGCGGTGGCGCCTTAACGGCGGCAGGGGGTGCGGCGGGAACACAGGCGGCGAGCAGGACGACCGGCGCGACGCGTGCGCCAATCCGGGCGGCAGTGACGATGAACGGCAAACAACTCTCCCTTTGCCCACCGCTTACAAGCGAACGCTGGAAGATGCACAGCAACCGGCTTCGGTTCGTCGTTCGATAGCCATCATTCGTCGCCGCCGAAGAATCGGCGCGGCAGCGCGGGAAGAGGGGCGCCGCATTTCCCCGAAACGTCTTACCGCCTCAGGACGGCAGGATGGGCGTGTCGCCGAGACGCTCCGCGCCCGAAAACAGCCCTTCGAGCCTGCGCCGGAGATGCGCCGCAAAGGCCGCATCATGTCGGCGGGCGGGCGCTGCCTGTTCCATCAGTTCGTTGAACATCGCCTCGCGCACGCGGTCGATCGCCTCGGGAGGAAGAAGCTTTGCGGTCTCCAACTCGCGGCAAAGCTGCAACAGGCCGGCCGCCGTCGCCAGCGCGCGGAAACCCGCCAGGTTGAGCGAGTGGTGCAATTCGGTCTTGGAATCCTCTGCCATGAGTCTTCTCGGTTCGATGCAGTGAATGATCGCGCGGCCGGTCGGTCGCGCGGAGCATGCGCCTCCCGCCGGGCCATTGGAAAGGTACGCCTCTCAACTCTTTGATACCATTGCACTCGAAGCAATCGAAGATGCACGTCCCGGAAGGTCGCGGGAGACCGGGTGGTGAAGCAAGGCAAGCGGGTCGCGACGGTCTGCATCGCCGGAAACCGCTCGCCGACGTCCTACGACGGCAGCGCGTAGGCGACGACTTCATCTCCGATCGGCGTCTTCATAAAGTGGTGGCCGCCGGCATAGATGGCCAGATATTGCTTGCCGCCGATCTCATAGGTGATCGGGGTAGCCTGCCCTCCGGCGGGCAGCACGTCTTTCCACAGCGTCTTGCCGGTGCGCAGGTCGATCGCGCGGATCAGGTTGTCGGTCGCCGCCGCCACGAAGATCAGCCCGCCGGCGGTTACCACCGATCCGCCATTGTTGGGCGTGCCGATGGTGATCGGCAGCATCGACGGGATGCCGAACGGCCCGTTGGTCCGCGCCTCGCCGAGCGGGCGGTCCCAGATCGTCTTGCCCGTCGCCATGTCGATCGCACGGATGCCGCCATAGGGGGGCTGCTTGCAGAGCATGCCGGTAAAGGGCAGCTGCCAGCCGGCATTGACGTCGATGGCGTAGGGCGTGTGCGCCTGGGGATCGCCGGCACCTTCGGCCCCGCCGATCTTCCCACGGGCCTGGTCGCGCGGTGTCCAGCCACGCTTGTTTGCCTCGGCGCGCGGCACCAGCCGATTGTAATTGGGCATGTCGTTGTAATTGGCGACGATCACCCCGCGCTGGGGATCGACCGCGATGCCGCCCCAATCGGTGCCGCCATTATAGCCGGGATATTCGATCGAATGGCGGTCCGCCTCGGGGGGCGTGAAGAAGCCCTTGTAGCTCGCTTGGCGGAACTGGATGCGGCAGACCATCTGGTCGATGGGCGACATGCCCCACATGTCGCGCTCGGTCAGGTCGCGCTTGCGGAGCGTATGCCACAGCGACACCGGCTGGGTGGCGGCGCGCTGCTGCGGCTCGACACCGATTTGCGGGGCCTTGATCGCGCCGACCGGGGTCAGCGGACGGCCGGTGCGACGGTCGAGGATGTAGATGTCGCCCTGCTTGGACGGCAGCACCATCGCCGGCACCCCCTTATAGTCGACCAGCGTCGCCTGTGCGCCGAAGTCATAGTCCCACACGTCCTTGCGAACGGCCTGGAAGCGCCAGCGCGGCTTGCCGGTGGTCACGTCGAGCGCGACCAGCGAGGTGGCGAACTGGTTCTCCTCCGGACGCCGCAGGCTCGAATAATAGTCTGCCGCGGCATTGCCCATCGGCAGGTAGACAAGCCCGAGCTGCTCGTCGCCGCTCGCCATGGTCCACATGTTCGGCGTGCCGCGCGCCCATTCCTGGCCCGCCGGCGGATAGCCGTTCCAGTCGGGGTGCATCATGTCCCACGCCCACCGCAGCTTGCCGGTGTGCGCGTCGAAGCCTTGGATCACGCCGGAGGGCGCCCAGCGATCCTGCCCGTCGAGCACCTGATGCCCGACGACCAGGATCCCGCGCACCAGGGTCGGCGGCGAATTGATCGAGACATAGCCCCAGGGCACCTTGCCCATGCCCTGCTTGATGTCCGCCTGGCCGTTCGTGCCGAAATCGGCGCAGGGGCGGCCGCTCCGCGCATCGACCGCGATCAGCCGCGCATCGAGCGTGCCTTCGATGACCCGCGTCGCGCAGGGCTGGTCCGCCGCCATGCCGGGCACGGCGTAATAGACCACGCCCCGGCAGGCGGCCGTATACGGAATGGCCTTGTCCGGCACATTGGGATCATAGCGCCAGCGCTGCTCGCCATTGGCGGCGTTCAGTGCGATCAGGATGTTCTTCGGCGTGCAGAGATACAGGCTGTCGCCGATCTTCAGCGGCGTGTTCTCGGCCCCATAGGTCTTGGCGATCTTGGCCGAGCTGGGCATGTCGCCGGTATGGATCAGCCACGCGCGCTTGAGGTTGCCGACGTTGGCGGCGTTGATCTGCGCCAGCGGGGAATATCGCCGGGCGCTGCCGGTACCGCCATAGCTCGGCCAGTCGGCGCCGGTCTGCTGCCCGGAAGGATCTGCCATGCCCTGCGTGCCCGGAGCGGGCAGCGCGCCTTGCATCCAGCCAGGCTGACCGCCGGCGGCGAGCGCCAGATCTACCGCGAGGAGCCCGACCGCAGCCACCGCGCCGCCCATGGCGAACCGCCAGCGCGCGTGCCTGCCGCTCAACGTCGCCATCGCGATCAGCACCGGGACCAGCAGCACCACCGGCGCAATCACCCGTGGCACCTGCGCCCAGGCATTGGCGCCGACCTCCCACCATGCCCAGACGACGGTGAGCACGACGACGGCACTATAGAGCCAGCCGCCGAGTATCCGTCCGCGCACGAGCAACACGCCGGATACCACCATCGCCACGCCGGTGAGCAGATAGTAGAGCGAGCCGCCCAATAGCCCAAGCCACGCCCCGCCGATGGCGAGCACCAGCCCGATCAGCGCAAGCACGGCGCCGACGATGCGCCCGGTCCAGCTCGGATGGGACGGCCCGCTGAAGAAGGCGCTGGTTCGTGTGCGGAACTCGGACATCATCGGCTCTCCCAAGAGCGCCGCGCGGCAGCATCGCGACCGTGCAGCCGGCGCTTTCGTCAGCTTCAGCGCTCAACCGAACCGTCGCGAGCAATGTTCCGTAACAGTCTTAAAAGGGGAGCTCTTCGGCTGCACGCGGGTGGAACCTTGAGCTGGACAGGCAGACCATGGACCGGCGCAATCCTCGTCCATCGATCGGCAAAGCGCGCATCACGCGCCGTCGGTGTCGGACGCCCGACCGGGTGTCGCTGGGCGTGCGGATGGTGCTGGCACTGATCGGGATCGCATTTGCCGCCCCCTGAGCGGACCGCGACCAACTCGCCGGTACAAGTAGCGACGTCGCCCAAGCCCAAGCGCACATGCCGAGGCTGCGGCCGCGCGCGGGCAGACACGGCGGCGCTGAGCCCTATTGGTTCAGCCGGCGCTGAGCAGCGGCCGCGCGGTGGTGTGGCAATGGACCGGCACGTCTAACCCCATCGCGCACGCCGAGAATGCGCGCCGAAGACCCACCGGCACGCTTCAGCAGCCCCAATAATTTCTTCGCCACAAATCCTATCAATATGGAGGACATTGATCCTGCCGGTCGTCGGCCACAGGAGGATTTCCATGTCGCTCAAGATTCTCGACACCTTCCCCGACTTCACCCAGGAATCGACGCAGGGCCCGCTCAACTTCTACGACTGGGCAGGCAACAGCTGGGTCGTGCTGTTCTCGCACCCCAAGGATTTCACCCCGGTCTGCACCACCGAACTCGGCGCGGTGGCGAAGCTGAAGCCCGAGTTCGACAAGCGAAACGTCAAGGCGATCGGCCTGTCGGTCGATGCGGTCGCCCAGCACCTTGCCTGGGCCGGCGACATCGAACGGACGCAAGGCGCGGCACTCAATTTTCCGCTGATCGCCGATGTCGACCGCCGCGTGGCGACGCTGCTCGACCTGATCCACCCCAACGCTTCGGATACCAACACCGTGCGCAGCGTGTTCGTGGTCGATCCCGCCAAACGCGTCCGCCTCACCCTCACCTACCCCGCCTCGACCGGCCGCAACTTCGACGAGCTGCTCCGCACGATCGACAGCCTCCAGCTGACCGACGCCCACAAGATCGCGACCCCGGCCAACTGGCATCAGGGCGACGACGTGATCATCCTGCCTTCGCTCGACACAGAAGCCGCCAAGGCGCTATTCCCGCTCGGCTGGACCGAGCACACCCCCTATCTGCGCACGGTGCCGCAGCCCCAAGCGGCGGACTGAGCGCATGGCCCGCTTCGTCCGCCGCGATCCAAGCCCGGCCGCCCAGCGGCCGGTGATCGGCGTGCTCTGCTGCAACGAGGTGGCGGACCGGCCGATTCAGGCGGTGGCCAGCCGCTTCATCGAGCCGCTCTCGCGCATCTCGGGGGCGACCGTGCTGCTGGTCCCCGCCCTGGCGGAGGTCGCAGACGTGGCGGCGCTCACTGGGCGACTGGACGGGCTGCTGCTCACCGGCTCGCGCTCGGATATCGAGCCGCATCATTATGGAGGCCAAGCAGCACCGGAGTCACGTGCCGACCCGCAGCGCGATCGCGTCGCCCTCGCCCTGGCCGAGCGGATGATCGAAAGCGGCCGGCCGGTGTTCGGCATCTGTCGCGGTCTCCAGGAGATCAACGTGCTGTTCGGCGGCTCGCTGCGCCGGGATCTCGGCGAGGAGCATCACCGCGCAGGTGACATGCCGTTCGAGGCACTGTTCGAGCACCGCCACCACGTGACCCTCACGCCTGGCGGGTTGCTGGCCGGGGTTACGCGGGATGCTGCTATCATCGTCAACTCGGTCCACCGCGAAGGCGTTGACCGGCTGGGCGACGGGCTGACCATCGAAGCGCTCTCGCCGGGCGATGGCTTGGTCGAGGCGATCTCCGCCCGTCCCTGCGGCGCGGAGGTGCTCGCCGTTCAGTGGCACCCCGAATGGAACGGCGCACGCACGGCGACCGATCGCAGGTTTTTTGAAAGGATCGGCGCCGCTTTGCACCCGGCAGCGTTCGGGGGAACGAGCAGGTTTGCTTGCCACCCGCGGGGCCACTAACTACCTGATTTCACCTGCAATGACTTTCAGAACAGGTGCCCCGCGGCCTGAACCTTCACGTGTCTTTGGAGAACGTGCGGCTCTGTGCTGAGCAACGCATTGGGGCAAGGGCAAGCGCTTATACCTACCCTCGCATCACCTGATGCGCCCAGTGGCCTCAGGCGGTTAGCCACACTCGTTGATCGATGCGGCCGAAATGGTCGGCATGTTCGCCCACCTGCATCGCCACGCGATCCCCTGCCCCGAGGAAGCCGGTGCGGAAGGCGCCATGGGCGATCTTCTCGATGGCCCGGCGCTCGGAGATGCAGGTCGATCCGACGAGGGCGTAATCGGCGTTGGAGACGGTGCCCGATCCGATGATCGTCCCCGCGGCCAGGCTGCGGCTATGCGCGGCATGGGCGATCAGCTCGTGAAAGCCATAGACCATGGCGCTGCCATTGGGGCTGCCGAACCATGTCCCGTTCACCGTCACGGTCAGCGGCAGGCAGACACGGCCCTCGTTCCAGGCGTCGCCCAGTTCGTCCGGGGTCACGGCAAACGGCGCGACGCTGCAGGCCGGCTTGGCCTGGATCCAGCCAAAGCCGGTCTTCATTTCGATGGGCGCGATGGTGCGCAGCGACCAGTCGTTGAGCAGGATGATCAGCCGGACATGCGCCAGCGCGTCCTCGGCAGAACAGCCCATCGGCACCGCGCCGGTGATCACGCCGAACTCTCCCTCGAAGTCGATGCCGTCGGCGGCGGAGGGGAACCGCGCATCTTCGGTCGGCGCGAGGAACTGGTGGCTCATGCCCTGATACATCAACGGCCTGTCCGTCTCGATGGGCGGCAGGTTGAACGCCTGCTGCATCAGTTCGCCATGTGTCGCGAACGCCGAACCGTCGAGCCACTGCCAGGTGCGGGGGAGCGGCGCGCGCAGGGTCGCGGGATCGAGCGGCGCGCCCTCCCCGGCCGCCAGCCGCATGTCGAGACCCTGCAGCGCCGGGCGAACCTGGTCCCACCGCTCCACGGCAGAGAGCAGGTTCGGGCACAGGGATCCGGCGGACAGGCAGCGCGCGCCGTCGGCAGAGACGATGACGAGTTCCCCATCGGGCGTGGCATTGTCCCGGGTGGCTAGGCGCATGAGGGGCCTCCTTGTGTCGGGATCGAGGGAAGATCGGCCAGAACCGCATCGACAAGTGCGTCGAGATCGGGTTCGACGGCAAAGCCCCGCGCAGCCGCGCGCGGCGTGACGAGGGGCGGATAGCTGGCGAAGGCCCGGCGCAGCGCGAGGTCCTCGGCATGGGTGATCGCCGTGCCGGGAAAACGGCGCGCAAGCGCGGTGACGAGATCGCCGATCCGAACCCGGAGCGCTGGAAGGGTTACCGGGTCCTGCTCCACGCCGTCGGCGAGCAACGCGTGGGCAAGGTTCGTCGCACAGGCGCGCAGGGAGCTCAGCCAACTCGTTGCATCGGGTGCGACCGGCACGACATAGGCCCGGCCCGTCGCCGCCGCGTGAAACACCTCGCTCAGAAAGGCGGAGCCGAACCCTGCCGCCGCCGGCGGCCGCGCCACAATCCCCGGCAGACGCAGCACGGCCCCCGTGAGCGCACCGCGCCGTGCTGAGTCCGCAAAGGCGAGCTCCACCATGCGCTTGTGCGTGCCATAGACGCTGTCCGGCACCGGCACGGTGCGATCGTCGACCGGTCCGCTAGGCGCCGCCCCGAACACCGCGATCGAGCCGGCAAGCACCAGCCGCCGCCCCGACATCGCCTCGATCAGCCGCAGCGGCACGTCGAGGTTGATCGCGCGCGAAGCCGCGGGATCGCGCTCCGCCGCGCCGCCGGGAAGCGCGGCCAGATGCAGCAGCGCATCGCAGTCACGCGTCGCCGTCTCAATCAGCGCGGGGTCGGTCAGGTCCCCCGCCAGTCGACGTTCCGGACCGGGCTCGGCAAATACCCGGTCGACCAGCAGCAGCTCGGCGGCAGCGCCGCTTTGGCGGAGCTGCCGGACGATCGCCCGGCCGACAAAGCCGTCGGCGCCGGTGATGGTAAGCCGCATGGTCAGCGCTTCAGCGGCTCGTCGAACGCGCCGTCGACCAGGATGAAGGCGATGCGGCAGTTCTTGTCCGACCGGTTCGACCAGCCATGGTTGGTACCGCGCTGGATGACGATGTCGCCGGCGCGCACCGTCGTCTCGCCCTCGTCCAGGATCAGCACCAGCTCGCCTTCGAGGACGATGCCATAGTCGATCGTCTCGGTCCGGTGCATCAGGGCGTGGCGCGAACCTTCGCCATGTGCCGAGGCGCTGCCGGCGCCGACTTCGGCGAAATGGGCACGCGCTTCTTCCGGCGTCATGTTGCGGATGCCGTCGCCTTCGGGCGGAATGTCGAGCACGCGGATGCGGGTGCCTTTCTTCGGCGGCGCGAGCACGATGCCGTCCTCGTGCGGCTCGCCCGAGACTGCGTCGATCGGCGCGGGCGACGCCTGGGTGTTCCAGACTTCATGGAACATCGGGCCAATCGCGCCGCCGACACGCTGGACGCGCGGCACGGTGCCGTCTTCCTGGATGATCGCGCGACCCTGGGCATCATGACCGGTGACGACGCGGCGAATGGGCTTTTCCATCGATAGATCCTTCAAGCGGAGGTGAGCATGGGGGTGCGGCTGCCGGCGATCAGCGCAGCGAGCGCTCCCGCCAGTGCCAGCCCGGTGTAGAGCAGCAGGGTTTGAGAGAGGCCGCCCGTGGCGGGCGCCAGCAGGGAGGCGATCAGCGGGGCGGCGAACTGGCCGAGGAAGAAGGCGCCGGTCCAGGCGCCGGTGCCGGAACCGCGCGCGGCCGCAGGCAGACGGCGCATCGCCCAGGCGAGCATGTTGGGCAGCATCAGGCCGCTGCCGATACAGGCGAGGATCGCGAAGCCGGTGATCGCCTCGAAACCCGGCGCTAGTGCCGCGCCGGCATAGCCGATGGCAACCACGGCGAGGCCCGCGGCGAGCAGCCGCGGCCCGGCATGGGCTTTCCACCGTCCGAACAACATGCTGCCGATCGCGACGCCGAGATTGGTGCCGGCCGCGGCGAGGCCGATCCGCGCGGGCGAGGTCACCCCGCTCCGTTCCAGGATCGGACCGACCTGGACGATGATCGTGTAGAACAGCACGCCGACGGCGACGGTAATCAGCAACACCGGCAGCAACGTGCCGAGCGGCAGCTTGGCCCTACCCGCCGCGCGGCTTGCCCGGTGCACCGGCTCGAACAGCATCGCCGCAACCGCCACGGCGATCGGTAGCGCGACCAGATAGAGCAGGAACGGCCCGCGCGATCCCAGCAGCTCGCCAAGCGCGCCGCCCAGCGCTACCAGCAATATCGCGCTGACGCTCACCGCGGCCATCTGGATGGCAATCCAGCGTTCGCGGCGGGCCCCGTCGAAATAGTCTCCGAGCATCGCGGTGGAGACGGTCATGATCGCCGCCTCGGCCAGCCCGAGCACCGCGCGCGCGCCGATGATCGCGGTGAGGTCCTTCAGCAGCAGCGGCAGCGCGCCGACCAGCCCATAGACCAGCATCGCCGCCAGCAGCACCGGTTTGCGCCCGAACCGATCCGAGAGCGCGCCCGCCACCGGCGAGAACAGCGCGATGCACAGGGCCGGGATGGTCAGCGCCACCGGCACCAGCACCGCCGATCCGGGCACGGGTGCAAACTCGCGCAGCAGCATCGGCAGCACCGGCACCAGCGCGACGATGCCCATTGTCGGCATCACCGCGGTTACGATCAGCAGGATCGCGTGCCGGCTGGACGCGACCTGCGCTCCTGCTGCCCCGCTCATGCGGTGTGCCCGCCTAGCGTTTCGGCGAACCAGTCGGCAATATAGTCGCGGCCATAGGACATGTTGTCGGCCCCGACATGCTCCACCCCGCCCTCCCGCGCGGTGAAGATCTTGAGCTCGCGCTTCGGGCTGTTGACCAGCTGGTCGTAGCAGTCGTGCGCGTACTGGACGCTGATCTGGCGATCCTGGGCACCGTGGGTGACGAGGAAAGGCACCGTCACTCCGTCCATATGGCCGTTGAGGTTCATGTCGGCGGCCTTGGCGAAGAAATCGTCCATGTCGGTGGCGCCGAACGCCCACATCACGTGCGCCCAATAATGCGGCACCGGGTTCTCGCCCTCGCGCTTCAGGCGCTTCTGCTGCACCTCGGCCCAATTATGGTTGGCGCCCCAGCAGGCGCCCGAGGCGAAGCGCGGCTCATAGGCGACCGCACGAGGCGCGAAATGGCCGCCCAGCGAAATACCGGTCATGCCGATGCGCTTGGGATCGACGTCGGGCTGCTGCTCCAGCCAGTCGACCGCCTTCGAGGCCCAATGCTCGGAATGCGGATCGACCGGGAGATTCTGCAGCCGCAGTGCCTCGCCCGATCCGGGCTGGTCGACGCACAGCGTGGAAATGCCGCGCCGCGCCAGCGCCTCGGGCAGGCGCGACCAGTAGAGCAGCTCCTTGCAGCTATCGAGGCCGTTGCAATAGACCACGACCGGCTTGGGCCCGTCGCCGGCTGCGCGGGTGTAGAGCGCCGGCATGGTGCCGGTCTCCAGCGGAATTTCCACCCGTTCGCGGTCGATTTGTCCAAGGACGGTGGAGCGATCGAAGGTCGCCCGCGCCTTGGCATAGGTCTCCTTGCGGCCGGGATGGCCATGGCCCTGCATCCGCTCGCCGGTGAACAGATACAGCGCCGCGCGCTCCAGCTTGGTCGAGGCGGAGAAGGCACGGCCCCGCGCCTCGTCCTCGGCAGCCAGCTCGATCAGCTTGTCGGCCATCGCGACCCACTGCGCCATGAACTGCGGCGTGCCGGCATCGGCACCCGCGGCAGCGGCGTCCTTGATCGGCTGGCACATGTCGACAAGCTCGCCGATCTGCCCCCCGCTCTCCATCGCGATCGCGACCGACAGGTTCCAGATATAGTTGGGGAAATATTCGAACAGCGCCATGGGATCAGGCCTCCACCGCCACGAACAGGCCAGGATTGGGCGCAGGGTGCGGCAGCGTCTGCGGGCCGCCGGTGCCGATGCCCCACTGGTCCATGATCAGCGGTGCGGGCGCGTAGACCTGATGTTGGTGGGCATCGAAATCGACCTCGTCCAGTTCCGAGGTATATTCGGTGACGAACCCGCTGGGGGTCACGAAATAGCTGAAGGTGTTGTTGCCGGCGGTGTGCCGCCCGGGGCCCCAGCCGATATTGATGCCGTTCAGCTTCAGCCGGTGGGCACCGCGCATCATCCCGTCGATCCCTTCCATGTCATAGGCGACATGGTTGAGGCAGGCCGGCCCGGGCAGCAGCGCGATGCGGTGGTGCGCCGAGTTGCAGCGCAGGAAGCACATGAAGTCGCCCAGCCAGTCGCTCACCTTGAAGCCGAGCACCTCGGCGAAGAATTTCACCGCGGCCTGATGATCGGGCGAGTGCAGCACGATATGGCTGATCTTCACCGGCACGCCGTCCCAGCGCGCGATCTCCCGCCGCTGGCCACGCGCGACGTCGCTGGAGACTTCGAACAACAGGCCGTCGGGCGAGAAGAAGCGGAAGCCATAGCCGCCACCAGGCGTGGTAAGGTCGGCCGGTGCCCGCGCGATCGTGCAGCCGGCCTCGGCCACCCTCGCGTGCAGCGCGTCGACATCGGCGCGGCTGTCTGCCGACAGCGCAATCACGTCGATCCGGTTCTCGTCAGCGGGGCGGAGGCGGACGACATGATGCTCATCATGCCCCTGTGCCTTGAACCAAGCGAGGCCATCGTCGCTGGGCACGGGCTCCAGGCCCCATACTTCTTCGTAAAAGCGCTTCTCGGCGTCGAAGTCGGCGACGGCATAGCCGACATAGCGGATCTCGGTGACACGGGTCATGATCGGTCTTCCTGGGGGAGGGTCAGAGAGGTTGGGCGGTGACGGCGAACATCTCGGCCGTCGCCTTGGCGTTATCGACCGGCGGGCCCTTGCCGAGCTGGCCATGGCAGATCGCCAGGCTCTCGCGGACGATGTAGGCGCAGCGATCGAAGCGGCGGGCGCGATAGGCGGTGAAGGCCTCTTCCACCGTCTCGCCCTTGGCGAGTTCGTCGGCGAGGACGAGGCTGTCCTCGATCGCCATGCCGGCGCCCTGGCCGAGATGCGGGGTGGTCGCATGCACCGCATCGCCGAGCAGCACCACCCGGCCGTGATGCCACGGCCCCTCGACCAGCATGCCTTCGAGCGGCCGATAGACGACACCGTCATCGTCGGTGATCTGCTCCGCGAGGTCCCGGATCACGGGCGCGCAGCTGGCTAGCTTGGTGCGCATCGTCGCCGCCAGTCCCTCGCGCGGATAGCGCGGATTGTCCGGCTCCGGCGTGGTCGCGTACATGTACATCAGCGCATCGCTGATCGGCACGAAGCCGACGCCGGTCGGGCCGTTATAGACGTGAAGCGAATCCAGCCCCGGGAAGCGCGGGAAATTGTAGCGCCACACCGCCTGCCCGGTAAATTGCGGCCGCTCGACATCGGGGAACAGCGTCTGACGAGTCTGCGAATAGACGCCGTCGGCACCGATCACCAGATCGTAGATCCCGCTGCTCCCGTCCGAGAAAGTCACCGCGACGTGCTCGCCATCGTCGACGATCGTCTCGGCGGTGATACCCAGCCGCACCTTGGCCCCCACGGCTATCGTGCGGTCGCCCAGCACCTTGTGGAGCGCCGGCCGGCCGATTCCCACATTCGCCGGATAGCCTTCGAGCAGCCGGGGCGCCGGCACCCGGGCGACCTGCACCCCGTCGGGGCGAAAGATCTCCACCGCGTCGAAGCCGACGCCCGCGTCGAGATAGTCGTCGAGCAGATCGAGCGCCTTCATCGCCCGCAGCACATTGGCCTGCTGGATAATGCCCACCCCGTACACCGACCAATTGGGATCGCGCTCGATTACGTCGACCGCGAAGCCCTTGCCGCGCAGCGCGATGGCGGCGGTAAGCCCGCCGATGCCGCCGCCGATGACGAGGACCTTGAGAGACTGCATGCTGATCTTCCTCAGAATTTCGACGTCACCCGCACGCCATAGGTACGCGGCGGCGAATAGACGGCGAGTGCGGCCGAGCCCGCGCTGTAGATTTGCGCGCTCGCCTGGTAGCGTTCGTTCTCGATGTTCCGGACATAGGCGGCGATCGACCAGCGATCGTCGGCCGCGCTGAAGGCGATCTGGGCGTTGCTCACCCAGGTCGCGCCGACCAGCTGGTTGGGCATATATTCGAAGCCCACCACCCGGCTGGAGCGATATTGGGTATCGGCCGAAAGCACGGCCTTGTGCTCGCCCAGCGGCACGGTCTGCTGCGCGCCGAGGTTCATCGTCCATTTGGGCGACAGATAGGCGGTGCGCCCCGAGCAATCGATGTCGTACATCCCCGCCGTCGCGCTGGCGCGATAGGGGCAGCCGGTCACCGGCGGCGTTGGGCCGATCGGCTCGCGATAGACGAAGCTGTCATATTTGGCGTTGAGATACTGCACGTTCGCGCTGAGCAGCGTCGTCGGCGTCGCGAGCAGCTGGGCTTCGACCTCGACACCCTGGTTCGTGGACTTGCCGACATTCTCGGTGAACTGGCCCTGGTTGCCGTTCTTGTCGATGCCGGTGTGGTTGACCTGCTGGTTGCGATATTTCCACAGGAACGCCTCGACGTTCAGCTGCAGCCGGTTGTCGAAGAACCGGTTCTTCATGCCGATGGTGTAGGCATCGATATATTCGGGCTGGAACGTCTCGTAGCCGGCCGACAGCGCGAAGCCGCCCGAGCGGTAGCCGGTCTCGTAATTGGCATAGAGCAGCGAGTGCGGACCGACGTCGAATTCGGCGCCGAGATGATAGGTCAGCCGATCGTTGGACAGCGGCGTGTTCACCGGCGTTACCGCATGGATCAGCAGGGCGCCGGTCGTACCGATCGGCCGCGCCTGGTTGTCCGGCACGCTCGGATAGATGGCGGTCGGCAGATCCTGATAGCGGCCCGCGGAGGGCAGCAGCGGTGCGGTCGGGCAGCTTGGCTGGCCCTGCACCACCACTGTGCAGCGCACCAGGAACACATCAGCGCGACCGTCGAAGTCCTTGTCGTCCTTCGTGTAGCGCAAGCCTCCGATCAGCCGCAGAGGATCGCCCAGGTTGGCGGTGACCCGCCCGAACCCGGCATAGGACTTGGTGCCCGAGGTGAACTTCTGATAGGCGTTGAGCGCCTGCTGCGCATAGAGATAGGTCGCGGCGACCGACTCATCGAAATAATTGGCGCCCAGCATATAGTCGAAGATGCCGACGCGATTGCCGGCGAAGCGGACTTCCAGGCTCTTCTGCTCGTCGGTCTCGGCAACGTCGCCGTAGAAGGCGGGCACGGCAAAGCGGTTGTTGAGCTTGGAATAGCGCCAGGACGGGATCACGGTCAGCGTCCCCGCGCCGGTGCGCAGGGTGATCTCGGCATTGGCGCCGTAATAATTGTTGTCGAGATAGGGCTGCACGTCGAGCGGCGCGAGCGTGCGTCCGGCAAGCCCGCTGTACAGGGTCTGGCGATAGGCCTGGGCGTCGGCGGAGAACAACCCGCTGTCCGCCCCGAAGCCCGAAGGGACGAACTGGTTGGTGGTGCCGTTGAAGACGATCCGACCGGAATAGGTCGAACCCGGCCCCTTGCCGCCGCTGTGCGAGAAGTCCCCGCCGACGCGCACGGTAAGGTCCGGCGTCAGTTCGGTGAGCAGCTGTACGCGCAGCGCCTGGGTCTTCTCGTCGCTGGTGCCGTCATTCTGATAGCCGTCCCGGCTCACGACATTGCCCGCGATGCGCAGCGCACCATGCTCGCCCATCGCCAGATTAACCGCGCCCTGCACGTTGACGGCGTCGTAATTGCCATAGCTTGCGGTGACGAAGCCGCTGTTCTCGCCCAGCTTGGGGCGCGTCGGCAGGACGTTGATCGCGCCGGCGGTGGCGTTGCGGCCGTAGAGCGTGCCCTGCGGGCCCTTCAGCACCTCCACCCGCTCGAGATCGTAGAAGACGCCCGAGGTCGAGGTGGCTCGGCCGAGATAGACGCCGTCATAATTGAAGGCGACGGCCGGATCGCTATAGCCGTTGACGGTGAAGTTGCCGACGCCGCGCAGGAAGAAGGTCGTGTTGGCACCGCCCTGCGGCTGCGCGCTGAGCGAGGGGACCGAGTTCCCCAGCTCGTTCGAGCTGGTAAGGCCGCGGCTGACCAGCTGATCGCCGGTGACCACCGCTACGGGAATACCCGCGCGCTGCAGATTTTCCGCCTTGCGCTGCGCGGTGACGATGATTTCCTGCAGCCCCTGCTGGTCCGTCCCGCCGGCCGGGTTCTGCTGCTGTTGCTGCTGCGGTGCGTCGCTCGCTGCCTGGGTCTGCGCCTGCGCCTGTGACCCAACGCCCGCGATCGTAAGCGCCAGTATCGAACTGGTCCGCCTCCATGCCCGGTTCACATCCATTCTCCTGATCATGCGGATCTTCGATCGTCCGCTGCGCACGAGAATGGGGGGCCTTTGACATTAATCAAAATTCTAATATTTTATGGTGATGCAATCACAGGATTGATACATGCGGCTCGATCGTTTTGACCTGAACCTGCTCGTCGCCTTCCACACGCTGATGGAGGAGCGCAGCGTCACCCGTGCGGCGGAGCGGCTCCATCTCACCCAGCCGGCGATGAGCGCGGCGCTGCGGCGGTTGCGCGACTCCTTCAACGATCCGCTGCTGGTCGCCAACGGCAAGCAGATGGTGCCGAGCCCGCACGCGCAGGAACTCGCGCCCCGGGTAGCCGAGATCGTGGCGAACGCGCAGGCACTGATCTCCAGCTCGACGCTGTTCGATCCGCGCACCTCGCGGCGCAGCTTCCGGATCGCGGCCTCGGATTATGTCACCTCGATCGCCGTCCAGCCGCTGCTCGCCGAAATGGCGGTGCAGGCGCCCGGCATTCGCTGCTCGGTGATCCCGCCGCATACCGCCGTCACCGAGCAGATGGAGCGCGGCGAGGTCGACTGCATCATCTCGCCCGAGCAGTTCCAGGCGCACGGGCACCCGACGGAGCTGCTGTTCGAGGAGGAGCATGTCCTGCTCGGCTGGGCCGAGAACCCGCTATTCGCGAAGCCGATCACCGAGGCCGAGTACCAGGCGGCCGGCCATGTCGTGGTGGAGCTTTCCAACACGCCGGCCTTTGTCGAGCAATTCGTCCGCGCCCGCGGCGACACGCGGCGCATCGAGGTGACCGTCACCTCCTTCACCCTGGTGCCGTGGCTGCTGCCGGGCACCCATCGGATCGCGCTGGTGCACGCGCGCCTGGCGCGGCTGTTCATGGGCAAGCTGCCGCTTGCGATGGCGCCGCCCCCCTTTCCGCTGCCCAGGATGCGCGAGATGATCCAGTTCAATCGCGCGCGTGCCAGCGACCGTGGCCTGGTATGGCTGCGCGAGCGTCTGCGCCACCATGCCAGTGCGACGGACGCAGGCAGCTAAGTCCCAGACGCAGCGGCGGCAGCCATCATCACATGCCGCCGTCGCGCCAACGCTTCCGGTCGCTCAGGCGCCTTGCGCATAATCGGTCGAGCGCGTCACCGTTTCCCAGCGATCGATCTCGTCGATCACCGCGTCCAGCTTCTCGCGGGCGCGCCGCAGCGCGTCGCTGCCGAGCAGCAGGTGCAGCGGCGGGTTGGGTGCGTCGACCAGCGCAAGGATTGCCGCAGCCGCCTTGCCCGGATCGCCGATCTGGCGCCCGGCCATCGCATCGAGCCGCGCGATGCCCGTCCCGACGCTCTCCGCATAGGGTGCGCCGCCCTGGCTGCGACGGATCGAATGGTCGCTGAGAAAGTCGGTGCGAAAAGCACCCGGCGCGATCGCCGTGGCGTTGAGACCGAGGGGCGCGATTTCCTGTGCCAGGCTCTGCGTCAGACCTTCCAGTGCTGCCTTGGTCGCGGCGTACAGGCCCGATGATCCCGCGGGGGCACGGCCCGCGATTGAAGTGATGTTGAGGATGTGACCGCTGCCCTGCCGCCGCAGAGCGGGAAGTGCGGCGCGGATGATCGCGAAGGGCGCGAAGACGTTGACCGCGAACAGCCGCTCGAACTCCGCGTCGGTCGCTTCCTCCAGCGCCCCCAGCAGGCCGTAGCCGGCATTGTTGACCAGCACGTCGATACGCCCGGCCTTGTCGAAGGCCGCCTGCACGGCGGGTGCGATCGCCGTGGCGTCGGTGAGGTCGACGGGGATGACATGCAGCGTGCCGCTGCCCGTCGCCAGGTCCGGCGCCGCCTCGCGCACCGTGCCGACGACGGTATCGCCGCGCGCGAGGGCGGCCTCCGCAAGGGCCTTGCCGAGACCGCGCGAAATGCCCGTGATGAACCAAGTCTTCATAGCTGTTCTCCTTCGCCGCCGGATGTAGCCGTTCAGCCGAACCGGATAATCGGCCGGTTGCTACCCGGGCTTGTAAGTCCAGCTTCACAATGCTGAGATGCGCCGCATGATCCATCCCAGCGAATTCGGTGCCTTGCGCGCCTTTGCGGCCGTGGCCGACCAGCGAAGTTTCAGCCGGGCGGCCGAGCAGCTGGGAGTATCCTCTTCGGCGCTGAGCCAGCTAATCCGCGGGCTGGAGGAACGGCTGGGTATCCGGCTGCTCCATCGCACCACCCGCAGCGTTTCGCTCACTGAGGCGGGCGCTGCCCTGCTGGCCGACGTCGCGCCCGCGATCGACAGTCTGGCTGGTGCGCTGGAGCAGGCACGCACCGCCGCGCGGCAGCCCACCGGCACCGTGCGCTTGCACTGCTTCCATGCCGCTGCGGACCGGTTCGTGGTGCCGATCCTGCCCACGCTGGCGCGCACCTTCCCCGACATCACGCTGGATCTCACGATCGACGACACGGTCGTCGATCTCGTCGGCAGCGGCTATGATGCCGGAATCCGCATCGGCGAAGTAATCGAGCGGGACATGGTCGCGGTTCGGCTGGGCGGCGATATTCGGCAGCTGGCGGTGGCTGCACCTGCCTATCTCGCCGAGCACGGGGTTCCGCAAACACCGAAGGACCTGCTGCAGCATCGCTGCATCCGCTGGCGCTGGCCGGGGCAACCCGGCCCCTATGCGTGGGAGTTCTTCGAGAAGGGGCACTGGTTCTCGGTCGCCGTGGAGGGCCCGCTGATCACCAGCAGCCGCGCGGTGATGATGGACGCGGCACTGGCCGGCGTCGGCATCGCATTCCTCAAGGAGGAGTCGGTGCTCGGCGCCTTCGCCCGGGGCCAACTCGTTCCGCTGTTGACGGGCTGGTCGATCCCCTTTCCCGGCTATTATCTGTGCTACCCCCAGCAGCGGCAAATGGCGCCGGCGCTGCGTGCGGTGATCGACACGATCCGCGCGGGCGAGACCGACTAACGATTGTCGTTCCTGGACAGGCGGAGGCGCGAGGGCGTTTCCCACCCACCGATTTGCCGCCGCCTCGTGTCACCGCCGGCTGAGAAACCGGACCGCTGCCGCCCTTCATACAGCCCTTCGGACTCCCTCCCCGGCTTCATCGCCGCTATGCCGCTATGCCGCTTTTGCCTTTCGCTTCGCGCGCCTGGCCCGTTGAATGTTCCACTGCGACCGCCAGAACGCATAGACTGCCAGGCTCCCGAGCAGGGTCAGCGCGATGCCGGACCCGGTCATCGCCAGTTTCCACAGCAGGCCCCCGGCCTTGGCAGCATGAAGCGGGTAGAGCTTCTCGCGGATCGATGCGGCAGCGCCTGCCGTCGCCGGATCCTCCCGGCCGACGATCGCCAGCGTGTCCGGGTCGGCATAGACGAAGGTCCGGCCGTTCGGCGTCCATTCGAACGGCTGGCGAAGCCGGAGGGCGATCGGCGCACCGGCTTTGCGCGGCCATTGCAGGCGGTGGAACTCCGCGCCGGGGAAGGTCGCAGCGGCGGCCTCGAACAGCGGGCGCAGATCATGGCTCCCCCGCCCCGCCCGGACCTCGACCCGCGGCGGACGCGAACGCGTCTCGGCAAGCAGCCCGCCGCCCAGCGCGGGGAAGACCATCAGCACGCCCGTCACCAGCGACACGAGCAGCAACGGCGCGGCCACCACGCCGAGGTCTCGGTGATGGTGGACGATCGCGCCGGGCTTCATCGTCATGGGCCAAAGCCGCAGGCGAAAGCGGCGCCGCGTCCGCCACCACAGCAGGATGCCCGTGACGACGAAGAACAGGCCGACAAGCCCGGCGATGCCGGTGATCGTCTCCCCCGTATCCCCGATCAGCAGGCGATGGTGGAGATCGAACAACCAAAGCTCGGGCCGCTGCCACGCGCTGGACCAATGGGCGACGGTCTCACCCGCCTGGCTGAGATAGGCGCCGCTGCCGTCCCTGAACACGACCTGGTGGACGCCGAGTCCGTCGCCGGCGAAGGTGATCCGATCGATCGGCTTCGGCCCGCTGGTTATGCTGGCAACGGCCTTGGCAAGCGACGCAGGATCGGCATGGACGGGATCTCCCGCATGGGGAACGAAGGTCAATTCGTCCCGCCACACCAGCAGCGTGCCCGTCAGGCCGAGCAGCGCGAGCAACAGGCCGCCGATCGCGCCGATCCAGCGGTGCAGCAGGGCCAGAAGGTGCATCAGAACCCGGCCTGCCAGCTCAGCGTGAAGTTGCGGCCGCGGCCCGTGTAGAAGCGGGCGTTGTCGGTCGGACCCTGGGTGTCGCTATAGTAGGTCACATAGGCGGTGTTGCCGAGGTTCTGGACGCTCAGCATCATGCGGCCGATCGGCAGGTCATAGGCGATATAGGCATCGAACAGCCGATAGCCGACGAAATCATTGGCGATCGGCTGTCCCTGGAACCGGCGCGACAGATAATAGCGGCCCTGCACGCGGGCGCTGAACCGGCCGCGGCTATAATCGATGTTGAGGTTGAGCCGGTCCGGCGAGATGTTGGCGCCGTCGAGATCGGCGTCCATCTTGCCGTCCCCGTTGGTGTCCGTGCGCCCGCTGACATGGGCGAAGCCGGTGCCGAGCTTGAGCCCCGGCAGCGGGGTGCGGACGTTGAGGTTCAGTTCCAGGCCCTGGATGTCGATCGGCTGGCGCGAAACGTTGAAGATGCCGTCGCTACCGCGGACCAGCACCTGGCCCAGATCGCTCGACGACCAGTAATAGGTGGCGCTCGCGTCCAGCGGGCCTTGGGTGACTTCGACGCCGATTTCGCGGTTGTTCGAAACCACCGGCGTCAGGTCGAGGAAGTCGGTGATGCGGATGTTGGGCTGGGTGATGCCGCGCAGAACGCGACCGATATCGGCGATCGTATAGCCTTCGGCATAGCTGCCATAGGCGCGGATTCCCTTGATCGGCTCCACCACCACCCCGCCATTCCACAAAGCACGCTCGAACGAGGGCTTGCCGCCGATCACCGCCCGCGCGCCAGCGCTGGCCAGCGTCGTATAGTTGGGGATGTCGAGCTGGACGTTTTCGTAGCGCACGCCGCCGGCGAGGCGCACGACGCCGTCGAACAGCTTCAGATTGGCCTGGCCGAACGGCGCCAGGCTGCGAAAGTCGGTCTGCGGCACCCAGGCGCGGCCGGTCTGGACGAGGTCCTGCTTGGTGCGATCGATCAGCGCGTCGAACCCCGCGGTCAGCGTCAGCGCCTCGAAGCCCGGCACGGCGCGTTCGTAGCTGACCTTGCCGCCAATCTTGCGCGACACGTTGCGCGACTGGTCGAACAGCGTGCCCACCGGCGCGATCCGCGCATCCTGGAACGTCGCGACGACACCGCCGGCGAACGTGTCGCTGGTGCGGTTGTAGAAGCCCTGCAGCGTGAACGCGCCGCCGGCCAGATCACCGTCGGTCAGCGATGCGGACAGCATCTCGGCCACGCCGGTGGACGGCTGCCCGGACGTCTGCCCGCGCCGGCTGGTGGCGGGAATGCCCAGCACCCGGTTGCCGTCGACGGGCAGATAATGGTTGTTGCCTTCCAGCCGGAAACGGTTGGCGATCACCTCCAGCCGCGCGCTGGACGACAGGTCCACCCCGACACGGCCGAAGAAGGACAGACTGTCGGTATCCTGGATCTCGCTCTGGTTGCCGTCGAGCCCGACGCGGCGCCCGCGCCCGTCGAGGAACACGCCGCGCCGCTCGAAGGCAACGCCGCCGGTGGCATCGAACGAACCGCTGCGGACATTGACCAGCCCGGCGATCTTGCCTCCGAGCGAGGCACCGGAGAAATCGTCGCCGCTATTGCCCTGGAGCAGGGTCCGCCCGCTCCAGCCATTTTCCTTGGGCGCCGCCACGGTCACCTGATTGACCACGCCGCCGGTCGCGCCGATTCCCTGCAGGGCGTTGGAGCCGTAGATCACCTCGACCCGATCGATGAAGAAGGGATCGATGGTGTAGCCGTCGCGCGCGCCGTTGCGGATCGGCGTCGTCTGCGGGATGCCGTTGATCGCGTAGAGCAGCGACCGACCGCGCAGCGTTTCGCCGAAGCCGGTGATCTTCTCACGCGTCGGCGAGAAGGACGGCAGCAGGGCAGACACGGCATCGACGGTGGAGCCAGAAACCGCGACCTGGCGCGACAGCGTCTCGCGATCAATCACGTCCACCGTCAGCGGCAGCGCGCTGGCCGGTAATTTGGTCCGCGCCGCGGTCACGACGATCTCTTCCCGCACGGTGGTGGCATCGATATCGGAACGGCCTTCCTGGGCCTGTGCGCTTCCCGTCGAAATGGTAGCTGCGGCAAGCACGCTGAGTGCGAACTTCATCATTTTCCCCTTTCGGGGGGCAATAGAAAACTCGCACCACTTTTGCAACAGCCTCGCATTAGCAGGCTGTTGCTGTGCTCCTGGGTTTGCCGGATCGTGGCGGTTCGTGATGCGCACGGTGACGCCCGTCGGCGCCCATGCGCTCATGCAGATTGCGGGACCGCCTTGGCAGCGCGTGCTGCGTTCCGCCCGGCCGCCACCGCAAGTGCCTCGCCGACGAGGATGAGAGTCGGCTGCTCGTTGGAAAAGCCGGCGACGGCGATGTGCAGCAGATCCAGCCGGGTATGCAGCAGCCGCTCGCTGTCCAGACTGACATCGCACGCCAGCAGCACCGGCGTGGCGCCGGGAAGCCCTGCGGCCTGAAGGTTGCGGCTGATTTCCGCGGCGGCGCTGCGGCCCATGTAGAAGACGGTGGTGCAATGCGGATCCGCCAGCGCGGCCCAGTCCAGGTCGAGGGGCGCAGCGCCGCGCTTGTGTGCGGTCGCGAACTGTACCCGCCGTGCCAGCCCGCGCAGCGAGAGCGACACGCCGGCGGAAGCGGCCGCCGCGCTGGCGGCGGTGATGCCCGGGCAGATCCGCACCGGCACCCCCGCCTGGACCAGCGCCGAACACTCCTCCATCGATCGCCCGAAGATCGAGGGATCGCCCCCCTTCAACCGCACGACGCGCTCGCCTGCCAGCGCCGCGGCGACGAGCAGGTCGTTGATCGCGCCTTGTTCCTTGGAATGCCGCCCGGCACGCTTGCCCACCGGCACCTGCCGCACCGATGCCGGGATCAGTGCCAGAACCCCGTCCCCGACCAGCGCGTCGTAGAAGACGATGGTGGCGGTGCGGAGCAGCCGCTCCGCCTTGCGGGTGAGCAGGTCGGGATCGCCGGGGCCGGCGCCGACCAGCCAGACGCTGCCTGCAGGGAATTCGTCAGCCATGCGCGGCCTCCTTTGGCATGTCGTTGAGAATGCGGGCAAGCGCCGGACGGCACGATCCGCAATTGGTCCCCGCCCCCAGTGCCGCCCCGATCGCGGCAACGTCCTGCAAGTGCTGATCACGGATCGCCGCGGTGATGCTGTGCAGGCCGACGTCGAAACAGGCGCAGACGACGGGCCCGCGATCGCTCCTGCGGCCTGGCGCGCGACCGGCGAGCACCTGCGGGCCTTGCGGCTGCTGCAGCTGGCCGATCAGCCAGTCGCGGCTCGGCAATTCCCCATGGCGCGTGACGAACAGCACCGCCGCCAGTCGCCCATCGCGCAGCACGCCCACCCGCAGGCTGCCCCGCGCAGGATCGCTCGCCTCGATCCGCTCTCCGGGCGGCAGCGCCCGGTCGAGCCCGGTCGGCGCGCCGATGCCGGCCAGTTCGTAGAGCACGCCGCCCGGCACCGCCACGCGCGTCGCCCACAGG
Organism: Sphingomonas sp. 22176; assembly: GCF_052045505.1. Classification (NCBI taxonomy): domain Bacteria; kingdom Pseudomonadati; phylum Pseudomonadota; class Alphaproteobacteria; order Sphingomonadales; family Sphingomonadaceae; genus Sphingomonas; species Sphingomonas sp. 22176. The sequence continues at coordinate 126,869 of NZ_JBQEPL010000008.1, forward strand.
CAATCCGGGGCGGGCGCGTCGCCATGCACGATCAGGAAACCGCGCCAGTCGACGGCCACCGGCGCCACCCGTGCGGGCGCGAGCTTGAAGCCGGGCTGCCCCGAATGCGGATCGGCGAGATCGCGGGCGAGGAATCCCGTGCGCCCACCGCAGGATTGCTGGTCCGTCCAATGGATCGGCGTGAACAGCTCGCCCCTGCGCTGGCCGCTGCTATGGGCCGCGCGGAACAGGCTTTCGCCCTGCGGCGTCGTCACCCGCGCGAGCGCGCCATCGGCGATCCCCAGGGCCGCGGCGTCCTCCGGGTGGATCTCGACCAGCGGCTCCTCGCGGTGCCGGGCGAGCTTGGGGGAGAGGCCGGTACGCGTCATCGTATGCCACTGGTCGCGGTATCGGCCGGTGTTGAGCGTCATCGGCCAGTCGCGCAGCGGCGCGTCGAGCGGGCGCTGCGCCACCGGCACCAGCTGCGCCCGGCCGCTCGCCGTCGGAAAGCGGCCATCGGCGAAGGGCACCACGGCCCATTGGAAGGGCGCCATGTCCGCATAGTCCTGGTTGCCGATCGCCGCCTTGGCCGTGAGGTCGAGCAGGCGCGTGCCCGGATTGCGATAGGCGGTCAGGCGGGCATGTTCGCGCCAGATGTCGGCGGGGCGATCATAGGCGAAGGCGGTGCGGAACCCCATGCGCCGCGCCACCTGGCTGACGATCCACCAGTCGGGCTTCGCCTCGCCCGGCAGCGGCAGGAAGGCGCGCTGGCGGCTGATCGTGCGTTCGGAATTGGTGACGGTGCCGTCCTTCTCGCCCCAGGCGGCGGCGGGCAGACGGACATGGGCGTGCACGCTGGTGTCGGTCTCGGCGACCACGTCGGACACGACGACGAACGGGCATGCGGCCAGCGCTTCGCGCACCCGGCCGGCATCGGGCATCGAGACGGCAGGGTTGGTCGCCATGATCCACAAGGCCCTGATCCGCCCCTCTCCGACCGCGCGGAACAGGTCGACCGCCTTGAGGCCCGGCTTGGTCGCCATCCGCTCCGCGGCCCAGAAGCGACCGACCTCGGCGACGTCCTGATCGCCGAACCCGCGATGCGCCGCCAGAGTCGAGGTGAGCCCGCCCACCTCGCGTCCGCCCATCGCATTGGGCTGTCCGGTGATCGAGAAGGGCGCGGCACCGGTCACGCCGATTCGGCCGGTGGCAAGGTGGAGGTTGAGGATCGCGTTCACCTGATCGGTGCCGCGGATCGACTGGTTGATACCCTGGCTGAACAAGGTCACCGTGCGGGGATGTGCCGCAAACAGCTGGTAGAAACGCTGGAGATCGGCGGGGGCGAGGTCGCAGGTCTGGGCGGTGGACCAGAGGTCGTGTCCTTCCCCCAGCGCCTCCCAGAACCCTGCCGGCACGTCGAGGTTCGCGGCATCGGCGAGCCCCTCTGCCCGGCAATGCGCGAGCAGGCCGTTGAACAGCGCGACGTCGCTGCCGGGGCGGACGGCCAAATGCAGGTCCGCCTCCTCGGCGGTCTCGGTGCGGCGCGGGTCGATCACCACCAGCTTGGCGCCGCGCTCGGCGCGTGCGGCCATGATCCGCTGATAGACGACCGGATGGCACCAGGCGGTGTTCGATCCCACCAGCACGATCAGGTCGGCGGCGTCGAGATCGGCATAGCTGCCCGCCACCACGTCCTCGCCGAACGCGCGCATATGCCCGGCGACCGCACTCGACATGCACAGCCGCGAATTGGTGTCGATGTTCGCCGATCCGATGAAGCCCTTCATCAGCTTGTTGGCGACGTAATAATCCTCGGTCAGCAGCTGGCCCGAGACGTAGAAAGCGACGCTGTCCGGTCCATGTTCGGCGATGGCCTGGCGAAAGCGCCGCGCGACGAGGTCGAGCGCCTTGTCCCAGCCGGCGCGGCGGTCGCCGATCATCGGGTGGAGCAGGCGCCCCTCCAGCCCGATCGTCTCGCCGAGATGCGTGCCCTTGGAGCAGAGCCGGCCGTGATTGGCGGGATGCTCGGGATCGCCCTCGATGCGAACGGCGCGCGCGTCGCTGACGGTCGCGCGGATGCCGCAGCCGACCCCGCAATAGGCGCAGGTGGTGCGGACGGCGTCGCTCACGTCGCCGTCCGCACCGGCATGGCGAGCAGGATACGCTCGCCCTCCACTCGCACCGGCACCACCGGCGTGCAGCCGGCATCCTCTCCCAGGGCAGCCCCGGTCGCGAGCGAAATGCGCATATTGTGGAGCGGGCAGGCCACCGCATGGCCATGCACGATCCCCGCGCTCAGCGGCCCGCCCTTGTGCGGGCAGCGGTCGATCAACGCGAAGACCCTGTCGTCATGGGTGCGGAACACCGCGATGGGCTCGCCACCCAGAGTCAGGGTGCGGCTGCCCCGCAGCGGCAGGTCGGCAAGGGTGCCGATATCGATCCAGTCGGTCATGGGCATCACTCTGCGGCGGCGAGAAGGGGCTGGTGGAGGGCGGCGTCGGCCCCGGCGACGCGATCGGCCCAGGGGTCGTCCTGGCTGAAGGACTGCGAATGCCAGAAGCGCGCGGCGAGCGCGTCACGGCCGGGCTCGTCCTCCACCACCCGCGACTTCACATAAGCGAGCCCGGCCCGCTCGATCCACGGCGCGGTGCGCTCCAGATAGCGCGCCTCCTCGCGGTAGAGCTGCACGAAGGCGGCGGCGTAGTGCATCGCTTCCTCTTCGGTCGCCACCTTCACCAGCAGGTCGGTGGCGCGGACATGGATGCCGCCATTGCCGCCGACATGCAGCTCGTAGCCCGAGTCCACGCACACCACGCCGAAGTCCTTGATCGTCGCCTCGGCGCAGTTCCGCGGGCAGCCGGAGACCGCCATCTTGAACTTGTGCGGCATCCAGCTGCCCCAGAAGCCGCGCTCCAGCTTGATGCCGAGCCCGGTCGAATCCTGCGTGCCGAAGCGGCACCATTCGGAGCCGACACAGGTCTTCACCGTGCGCAGCGCCTTGGCATAAGCATGGCCCGAAACCATTCCCGCCGCGTTGAGATCGGCCCACACCGCAGGCAGATCCTCCTTGCGGATGCCGAAGATATCGAGCCGCTGGCCGCCGGTGACCTTCACCATCGGCGCGTTGTACTTCTCCACCACGTCGGCGATCGCGCGCAGCTCGGTGGGGGTGGTCACCCCGCCCCACATGCGCGGCACCACCGAGTAGGTGCCGTCCTTCTGGATGTTGGCGTGGAGCCGCTCGTTGACATAGCGGCTCTGCTGGTCGTCGACATAGTCGCCCGGCCACGCGCAGAGCAGATAGTAATTGAGCGCGGGGCGGCACGAGGAACAGCCGTCGGGCGTCGACCAGTGCAGCGTCTGCATCACCTCGGGAATGGCACGCATGCCCTGCTCGACGATCGCGCGGCGCACCTCGTCATGGCCGTAGCTGGTGCATTTGCACATCGTCTTGGGGCCGGCCTGCACGCCGTCCTCACCCAGCGTCAGCGCAAGCAAATTCTCGACGATACCGGTGCACGACCCGCAGCTGGCAGATGCCTTGCAACCGGCCCGCACCGCATCGAGACTGCACGCGCCGCCGTTGATCGTGGCGACCACCTTACCCTTGGAAACGCCGTTGCAGCCGCAGATCTCGGCATCGTCCGAGAGCGCCGCAACGGCCGCCTTAGGGTCCAGCTGCCCCCCTCCCGAGGCGAAGGCCTGGCCGTAGATCAGCACGTCGCGAATGGGGGCGACATCCTCGCCCTTCTTGAGCAGGTCGAAATACCAGCCGCCGTCGCTCGTATCGCCGAACAGCACCGCGCCGATCACGCGGTCGTCCTTCAGCACCACGCGCTTGTAAATGCCCCGCGTCGCATCACGCAGCACGATGTCCTCGCAGCCGTCGCCGCCGGAGAAGTCACCGGCCGAGAATACGTCGAGCCCGGCCACCTTGAGCTTGGTCGAAGTGACCGAGCCGCGATAGGGATTGGCGCGCGCGACCAGCCCGTCCGCCAGGCTGCGGCACATATCCCACAAGGGCGCGACCAGCCCGTAGCACTGCCCGTCATGCTCGACGCATTCGCCGACCGCCAGCACATCGGCATCGCTGGTAACCATATGGTCGTCGACCTGGATGCCGCGGCCTACCGCCAGCCCGGCTTCGCGGGCCAGCTTCACCGAAGGCCGGATGCCGACCGCCATCACCACCAGCTTGGCGGGGATGACGCGGCCGTCCTTGAGCTGCACGCCCTCGACCTTGCCCTCGCCGAGGATCGCGGCGGTGTCGGCGCCGGTGAGGATGGTCTGCCCGCGCGCTTCCAGCGCCGACTTGAGCAGCCAGCCCGCGGCTTCGTCGAGCTGGCGTTCCATCAGCGTCGGCATCAGGTGGAGCACAGTGACCTTCATGCCGCGCAGGGTGAGGCCGTGCGCCGCCTCCAACCCCAGCAGCCCGCCGCCGATCACCACCGCGTCCCCGCCCTCGCTCGCCGCGGCCAGCATCGCATCGACATCGGCCATGTCACGGAAGCTGATCACGCCGGGCAGATCGTGCCCCGGCACCGGGATGATGAACGGGTCCGAGCCGGTGGCGATCAGCAGCTTGTCATAGCCGGTGACGCGGCCCGACCTGGCGGTGACGGTGCGGGCGGCGCGGTCGATCGCCACCACCGGATCGCCGGCGACCAGCTCGATGCCATGCTGGGCGTACCAGCCATGATCGTTGATCACGATCTCCTGGTACGTCTTCTCGCCGGCCAGCACCGGCGAGAGCATGATCCGGTTGTAGTTCACATGCGGCTCGGCGCCGAAGATGGTGACCCGGAAGCGCGTGCCGTCGCGCGCCAGCAGTTCCTCCACGGCGCGACACCCGGCCATGCCGTTGCCGATCACCACCAGATGCTGGCGCGTCTCGGCCGCCTGGGCAGCCTCGGCGGGGCGTTCATCGGCAAGAATCGCCGTGGCTTCGAGAAACTCCATCCGCTTCGCTCCAAAACGAAAAAAGCCGCCATCCGGCGCCCGGTCTGGTGAACCGAGCGCTGGATGGCGGCTTTGCCATCAACAGGACCACGTTTTGCCCATCATCGGGCTGGCGTGGCTATGTGGGGAAGGACAGCCTTGTCCTTCGCGTTGCAACATAACGCGATTCGTGGAACCGCTCAAGCGATTCCGCTCAGTAACTCCAATCCAGCTGCAGCCAGAACTTGCTGGTATCGGTCGCCAGCCGATCGGCCTCGTACCGGGCATAGCGTGCCGAGAGCAGCGTCTTCTTGACCTTCACCGTGGCGAGCAGATCGATTTCGTCGCCATAATGCTGGTCGAGCCGATCGCTTTCGAAGCGATGCCAGGTCGCCTGCAGCGTCAGCGCGTCCACCTTGCCCAACTTCTTCCAGCCATAGCCGCCGCCGGCATAAAGATCGCGGACGCCGTTGGGCGGCGTGGTCAGGAACTTGTCGGCCCAGCCCTGGAACTTGAAGTTGGTGCCGAGCGGCATCTGGAAGCTGGTCAGCGCCGCGCCCTTGTACGCGCCCAGCACTTCATAGCCGGTGTTCAGCTTCCAGCCGCGCAGGTCGAGCGTGGCATCGGCCAGCCAATAATCGGCGCTGTAGCGATTGGGGTTGCGGTGATAGTCCGACTGGGTCGCCCAGCTGAGCTGGTAGCTCAGCTTCACCTTCGGCGCGAGGCCGCGGCTGCCCGCCAGCCGCCCGCCAAAGGTCTGGCTGGCCAGGCGATAGCCCTGCACTTCCGGCTCGTCCTGGTCGATCAGATAGGCGAAGCCGGTCAGCGTGCCGATCGGCGTCGCCACGCCGAGATTGGCGAACACATTATCGCCGCCCACCCCGCGCTGCCGCGCGCCGCGCCCGTCGGTGCCCCAGATCGTCCGCACGTCCCAGGCATAGCTGAGGTCGAGCTTCACGCCCTTCAGCGGCACCAGCTCGGCGCGCACCGCATCGAAGGTCTGGGCATTGTTGCGGAAGCCGACATTGCCGACGAAGCGCTCGTCGTCCAGCGCGATCCGCTGGCGCCCGGCGGTCACCGTCAGCGGCGCGGTGCGATATTGCAGCTGCGCGCGGTAGATCGCGACGTCCTGCGGATCGGCGACCAGCGGCCGGTTTGCGGCGCCGTGCAGACCGTCGTCATAGTTGCCGGCCAGCGCCAGATTGCCCTGCGCCTCGCCCAGCACGGCCCAGGGGCCGCTGCTGAGTTCGGCACCGGCGCGCACGCGCAGCGTCCAGGCGTCGGCGGCCTGCGCCAATCCGTCCTGGTCGACATGCTCGTAGCGGGTACGCGCCTCGATCAGCGGCCTCACCGCGATATCCTGGGCACAAGCCGGCCCGGCGACGGCCAGCGCGGCCGCCGTGCAGAAGATGGTTCGCATGGAATTCCCCCGAAACGGGGCGGCGCGGTTCGTCCTGCGCCGCCCCCCTCTCCGATTCAGATACGCGCGCCGGTTGTCCAGCGGGCGCGCCACGAGGCCTTGACCAGCATCAGACCCAGCAGCGCGACCAGCGCCAGCCCGGCAAAAATCAGGAAGCCCGGTGCAAAGCTGCCCGCCAGCTGCTTGGCCAGGCCCAGCGAGGACGCGAGGTAGAAGCCGCCGATGCCGCCGGCCATGCCGACGAGCCCGGTCATCACGCCGATCTCGGCCTGGAAGCGCTGCGGCACCAGCTGAAACACCGATCCGTTACCGGTGCCCAGCGCCAGCATCGCGACGACGAAGCAGCCGAGCGCCACCGGCAGCGTCGGCGCGACGCTCACCCCCGCCAGCGCGGCGGCGGCCACCAGGAACACGCCCGTCAGCGCCTTCACGCCGCCGATCCGGTCCGCCAGCGCACCGCCCATCGGCCGCACCAGCGAGCCCGCGAAGACACAACCCGCGGTGCAATATCCCGCGACCACGGTGCTCAGCCCGAACTGATCGGTGAAATAGATCGGCAGCGATGCCGCCAGCCCGACGAACCCGCCGAAGGTGACGGCGTAGAAGCCCATCAGCCACCACGCATCCGCCGACTTCAGCGGGTGGAGATACTCGATCAGCGTCTTGGGCGAGGGCGGGTTCGGCGCATCCTTGGCCAGCGCCAGATAGAGCAGGAAGACGATGCCCAGCGGAATGCAGGCGAGCCCGAGCACGGCGTTCCAGCCGAACAGCTTGGCAAGCGCGGGCGCGAACAACGCCGCCAGCACCGTGCCCGAATTCCCCATGCCGGCGAGCCCCATCGCCTTGCCCTGATGCTCGGCCGGATACCAGCGGCTGGCCAGCGGCAGCGCGATCGCGAAGCTGGCCCCGGCAAAGCCCAGGATTACGCCCAGCGCCAGCGTGCCGCCGAAGCTGTTCACGCCGAGCATCCAGGCGGAGAGCAGTCCTCCGATCACGATCATCTGGCTGATCGCGCCCGAGCGCTTGGGCCCGATACGATCGACCAGCAGGCCATTGACGACGCGAAGGAGCGCGCCCGCCAGCGTCGGCGTCGCCACCATCAGCCCCTTTTGCGCGGCGGCGAGGTGGAGCGTCCTGGCAATGTCCGGCGCCAGGGGACCGAGCAGCACCCACACCATGAAGGCGAGGTCGAAATACAGGAAGGCCGCAACCAGCGTCGGCCAGTGCCCGCTGCGCCAGAAGCTGCCGTCGCTCGCCTTGGTGACCCGTGGTCCCACGCTTCGATCCAGAAATGCCGTTGCCATGCTGACTTCCCCAATGCCGATCTGAAAAGGACAAGAAAAAAGCCGCTCGCCGGACGTTCGCATGGGTGCGAAATCCGGTCAGCGGCTTTGCTGCGTTCAGAGGGGGAGGCAGGCCCCGGCGTTGGGGTGCCCTCCCGATGGGCGCGCTTCGATGCGCGACTCCGAGATCATCGCGCGGTTTGCGGCTTGCTGCAAGTGCGAAATTAGGGCGAAATCGCCCTTGGCATTACCCGCGCGGGGCCCCGAACCCGGCCAGATATTCTTCGAGCCGCTCCGGATCGAACACGCGGCCGTCGAAAAATCGATCCGGCCCCAAGGTCAAGGTGCCGCGATGGGCGCCGACCCCGATCGGCGCGGTCACCGCGCCCTCTAGCTTCATGCTCGCCCCCGGCATCGCCTCGCCGCTGGCACCCAGCGCGCGGCGGTACACGTCGGGTCGGAATACCGCGCCGGCCGCCGCCTCGGCCTCGAGGCTCGGCTCGGCCTGCTTCCAGCGGACGAGCTGCGAATAGATCCACAGGGCCTGGCTGCGCCACGGGAAGGCGGTCGCCTCGCGGTGGAACAGCAGGAAATCGGGCTGCTCCACCGCCGGGGCATCCGCGCGCGGCACCACCTGCCCCGCCAGCCCCGCCTCGATCAGCTCCGCCGGTTCGCCGACATAGGCGTCGCGTGCCAGCAATGCCGCCAGTTCGCCGCGATTCTCCGGATCGTCGCACCAGCGCGCGGCCGCCGCCAGCGCCACCAGCAGCCGGTCGACCGTGTCGGCATTGGCCTCCATCCAGTCGGTGCGCAGCGCGAGCACCTTCTCGACCCCGCGCTGCCAAATTCGCGCGCCGATCGCGACCGCTTCGGCCAGCCCCTGCGCGATCGCCGCCGCCGGCCAGGGATCGCCGGCGATGAAGCCGTCGATCTCACCCAGCCGCATCGCCTCCACGGTGAGCGAAGGCGGCAGGACGCGCAGCACCACGTCGCGATCGGGATCGATACCAACGCTACCCAGCCAATAGCGCAACATCAGCGCATGGCCCGAGAACCGATGGACGATGCCGACGATCGGCTTGCGGCGGAACAGGCCGATCGCGCTGGCGAAATCATGGCCCGTGCCCAGCGGGTCGGCCAGTCGCGCGGGCAGGTTCTGCTCCAGGGCCGCGGCGAACTCGCCCGACATCACCAGCATGTTGCCATTGCTGTTGAGCTTGAACGGCGCGGAAAGCGCGGCGGGCTGCTGGCTCAGCCCGAGCGTCACCGCCACCGCGAGCGGCGCGAGCATTTGCGCAGCCTGCACCTGACCATAGACCAGCCGGTCGCGCAGCGTCGCCCAACTGGTGGTCCGCACCAGCTCCAGGTCGATGCCTTGGGTCTCGGCAAACCCCATCTCGCGCGCCGCGACCAGCACCGCGCTGTCGGTTAGCGGCAGAAAGGCAGCGCGGACCGGGGTCATGCCGCGCCTCCGCCGAGCAGGCTGCTCGCGGTGATCAGCGCCTCGGCGACGTCGACGAGCCGACGGCCCTGGTTCATCGCCGTCGAGCGCAGCAGCGCATAGGCATCGGCTTCGTTCAGTCCGCGTTGTGCCATCAGGATCGCCTTGGCCTTGTCGATGGTCTTGCGGTTGGCGAGCGCGGTGCGCGCTTCGTCCAACTCGCTCTGCATCCGGGAAAAGGCGGTGAACCGCCGCACCGCCAGCTCGAGGATCGGCTTCACCCGATCCTTACGCAACCCGTCCACCACATAGGCGGACACGCCGGCATCGATCGCCGCGCCGATCATCGTGTCGTCGGACTGGTCCACGAACATCGCGATCGGCTTGGCGAGTGCGCGGCTGACGAGCAGCATTTCCTCGAGCGTATCGCGGCTGGGGCTGCCCAGGTCCATCAGCACGACATCGGGCGCCATCCGCTCGATGCGCGCGACGAAGGCGCCGCGCGGCGGCACGAAATGGATGTCGTCATAGCCCGCCTCGCGCAGCCCCTCTTCGAGGACCGATGCGCGTGCCCCGCTGTCATCGACAATGACGATCCGCAACCCGAGCACCTTTCGCAGTTGCGGAAAGAACTGGCAGCAAAGCGCAGGCGCGTCAAACGATCGGCGGGCGAGCAGATGGTCATCGACATCAACGCTGGGTCAGTCTGGGCGGAGCCGCGCACGCTGCTACTTAGTTACGAACTCCATGCCTTCGCGCCGCACCATCCTCCAGTGGCGGCGTTCCTGCAGCGTTGGATGGACAACAGCCGCACTGCCCTGGAGCGGTTCTTTGATCCATTGTCTGCGCGCGGCGTCCGCTTCTGGAGAGGGGCCACCGCCTCCTTGTTACGAGAGTAGGGGCACAGCTGCCCAAGCCCTATTCGCTTCTCCCCGCCCGCGCGGCGCATTACTGCCTGCGCGAATCGCATAGCGGTCCCTGCATGTAGACAACATCGGCAAAGGCTTACCCGACGCGTTGTCGCCGCCATGCCGGGATAATTCGCCTACCAGAAAAGTGGAATTCATTAGAAAGGCGGCCTACCGGGCACGCGCACCAATCAGAAAGAAAAGTTGAATTATTTAAGTTGACCGCGTCGCCACTTCATTTCAAATGGAGTTCGAGACGGCAAAAGCCGCTTGTCTGGGGAGGGGAAGGTTGCGCACCTTTGAAGGCGCCCCACCGCCTCCCATTGCCTGGGAGATTGAGACATGGTGAAGTCCTTCCGCCTCCGCCGCAGCAGTCTGCTTTGTGCAGCCTCCTTTCTTTGCCTTGCCGCGAGCGGAACTGCATTTGCGCAGGATGGCGCACCGGCCGCTGACAGCGCTGCCGGACAAGAGGGCGAGATCGTCGTTACCGGCATACGCGCCTCGCAGGCTCGCGCGATCGAAGTGAAGCGCGACGCGGCCTCGGTGGTCGACGCGATTTCGGCGGAAGACATCGGCAAGCTGCCGGACGTGACCATTTCCGACTCGCTCCAGCGAATTACCGGCGTCCAGATCCGCCGCGACGCGGGCGAAGGCGCGGCGATCAACATTCGCGGCCTGCCGCAGGTGACCACGCTGCTCAACGGCGAAGCTTATCTCGGCGCCAATTCGATCACGACGATCCAGCCCAATTTCAACGACATCCCGTCGCAGCTCTTCTCCGGTGCGGACGTGATCAAGTCGACCACGGCGGACCTGCTCAACGCGGGCATCACCGGCACGGTGGACCTGCGCACCCGCCGCCCGTTCGACCTGAAGCGCGGCCTCACCCTCGCCGCCACCGCCGAGGGTTCCTATGGCGACAAGACCAAGAGCTGGGACCCGAACGTCAACGGCCTGGTCGGCTGGCAGAACGATCGCGTCGGCTTCATCGTCTCGGCCGCCTATTCGGATCTCAAACTGTCCAACTCGCACAACGGCATCCAGGAAGGCTATGGCGCCGCGCTGCATAACGAGGGGCTGGCCGATGCCACGAGCTGCGGCGGCTTCTCTCCCCAGGCCCCGGGCTGCACGGCGGCCACGCGGCCGCGGGGCACGCCGGTGGCTGGCGGGATCGACGTCAACGGCGACGGCGATGCCAACGACACCTTCATCGTGCCGCAAGGCTTCACCGCGTGGAACCGGATCACCCAGCGCCAGCGCCTGGGCGTCAACGGATCGTTCCAGGCCAAGCTCAACGACGCGCTGAGCTTCACCGCCGACGGCTTCTACACCAAGCAGACCCAGTATAACCGCACCGCCGGCATCCAGATGCAGAACGTGAACTGGCAGGCCGCGGAGTTCGTGCCGCTCAAGTCGCAGGACACGGGCGCGACCTCGGGCGGCTATCACGTCAACACGACGCAGGTGTATCAGTACGATCTGGGCAACTTCGATTCCTACTCGGAAACTTACAAGTGGAAGTCGGAATCGCAGAATTACAATGCCGAGCTGCACTTCGATAAGGGCGGCAAGTTCCGCGCGACGCTGCGCGGCCTGTATGGCAAGGCGACGCAGAACCAGGACCAGAGCTACCTCCAGTTCAGCCTGAGCAACGGCATCCAGTGGCAGCCGGGCGGCATCGGCCACTATCCGGCGGCGCTGGGCGGGGACCGCGCCTTCAACCCCGGCGGCTATACGGTGAACACGCTCGCCGGGCTCAACTCGCTCCGCGCGACCGTCGATTATACCGGCGACGAGCCCAGCTTCACCCTGCCGACCCAGCTGACCTCGCTGCTCGGCAACGCGGCCAATTACGCGCTCAAGACGATGTCGTCCGAGGACAATTACCGCCGCCGCGCCGACCTGAAGGTCGGGCGCTTCGATGCCGAATATGACGTGAGCGACGGGTTCAACATCACCGGCGGCATCCGCTACAGCGATCGCTCGGTCGACAATTACCAGTTCGAGCGCGTGGCACCGGTCTATGCCGGTCAGGGCGCGAGCAATGCCGCCGGTTGCCTGGTCAAGTGGAAGGCGTTCGACGTCTCGGTCAAGGACTCCACCTGCTCGGCAGGCGATGGCGCGGGATTCTACACGGCAGGGCTGACGCGCAAGGCGACCGATCCCGTGTTCAACGGCCAGGTCAAGCCGTACAACCTGCCGGGCAGCGGTCTGCCGGCGGTGTACGTCCTCGATCCGCACACGATGGACAATGCCGCGGCGTTCCAGAACGGCTTCTACCCGAACGAGCAGGAGCATCTGAACCCGGGCGCGTCCTACGACGTCGGCATCCGGCAATGGTCCGGCTATGCCCAGCTCAACTTCAAGGATCTGGAGCTGGGCGGCATCACCGTGCGCGGCAATGGCGGCCTGCGGGTGATCAATACCAAGCTTGACATCCGCCAGAATGTGGTGGGCGGTCCCCTGCCCTATGGCCTGTCGAACCAGGATGGCGGCGACCTGCGCACCCAGCGCGAGTTCACCGATTTCCTGCCGGCGTTCAACCTCGCGTTCGACTTCACGCCCAAGCTGCGCCTGCGCCTCGCCTATGCGCGGACGATGACGCTGCTCAACCTCGACCAGTGGGGCGGCGGCCTGACCCCGGGCTATGCGATCGACACCTCCACCGGCCTGTTCCGCGTCACCGGCGGCAGCCAGGCCGGCAACCCGCAGCTCGATCCGTGGCGTGCGGACAATCTCGATGCCTCGGTCGAATATTATATCGGCCGCGCCTCGATGATCAGCCTCGCCGCCTTCTACATCGACGTGCAGAGCTTCATCCAGAACGGCATCATCTATCGCAGCGACCTGCCCGACAATGACGGCGTGGTGCGCAACCGCACCGTGCCGATCAACACGCTGGTGCAAGGGGCCGGCGGCACGCTGAAGGGCGTCGAGGCGTCGTGGAAACAGTCGCTCGGCGATATCGGCTTCATGCCGACCTTCCTGCGCGACTTCGGCTATGACCTGAACTTCACCTATTCGCCGTCGAGCACTGGCGACAAGGACCTGGCAGGCAAGGACATTCCGTTCCAGGATAACTCCAAATACCAGGCCAATGCCGCGATCTATTATCAGGCACACGGAATCCAGGCGCGCGTTGCGTGGAACTACCGGTCCAAGCGCGCGGTCCAGTCGAACTTCGTCAATGGGCTGACCGGATCCGAACTGTACCAGGCGCCGACCAATTACGTCGACGCATCGATCAGCTACGATATGACGCCGAACCTGACGATCTACGGCCAGGGACAGAATCTGACCGGCGAATATGAGAAATACTATATCGTCTACCCGGACGAGCGCGCCTACAACAACATCTACGAGCGTCGCTTCATGGCCGGTGTCCGCGCCAAGTTCTGACAATACGCTTCTTATCGCCTCGCTCCCGAGCGGAGCGGGGCGCTGTTTTTTCCAAGTGTTTTCGCCGATCGCGGCCGGGCCCTAGGAACAGGACATGCGCGCAGCCGGACAACCCATCCGCTCCATCCTGATCGTCGGCGGCGGCACCGCCGGCTGGATGGCGGCCGCCCTGCTCGAGCGGCTGCTCGACCGACAGCCGGTCACCATCACGCTGCTGGAGAGCCCCGACATCCGTACCGTCGGGGTCGGCGAGGCGACCGTGCCGGCGATCCGCGACTATTTCCGCGCGATCGGGGTGAGCGAGGCCGAGGTGCTGCGCGAGGCCAAGGGCACGGCGAAGCTCGGCATCGAGTTCCGCGACTGGGCCCGGCCTGGCGACAGCTTCTTCCATCCCTTCGGCATGTACGGGATCGCCTCGCGCGGCGTCGGCTTCCATCATTACTGGCTGAAGCGCCGTGCTGCCGGCGACGCCACGCCGCTCGCTGACTATTGCCTCGCCACCCAGATGGCGCTGCGCGGGCTGGTCATGCCGCCGGCCGAGAACCCGCCCAACGATCTCGGCATCTTCGACTGGGCGGTGCATTTCGACGCGGGGCTGTTCGCCCGCTTCCTCGCGCGCGTGGCTACCGGGCGGGGCGTGCGGCACGTCGAGGGCACCGTCGCAAGCGTTGCGCAGGACGGCGAAAGCGGCTTCCTCACCGGCGTGACGCTGCAGGACGGCAGCCGGATCGAAGCGGACCTGTTCCTCGACTGTACCGGCTTTCGCAGCCTGCTGCTCGGCGGAACGCTGGAAGTGCCTTATGTCGACTGGAGCCATTTGCTGCCGTGCGACCGCGCGGTGGCGATGCCCTGTACACACGGGGACGCCTTCACGCCCTATACCCGGAGCACCGCACTGGCGGCGGGCTGGCAGTGGCGCATCCCGCTGCAACACCGCGTCGGCAACGGCTATGTCTATGCCAGCGCGCACCTCTCCGACGACGAAGCCCAGGCCGTGCTACGCGGCCGGCTGGAAGGGGATGCTCTCGCGGAGCCGAACTTCCTGCGCTTCACCACTGGGCACCGTGCGAGGGTTTGGGAGAAGAACGTCATCGCGCTCGGGCTGTCCGCAGGCTTTCTCGAGCCGCTGGAATCGACCAGCCTCACGCTGATCCAGTCGGGCGTCGAGCGGCTGGGCAATCTGATGCCCGATCGCGGCTTCGCGCCCGAATTGGCGGACGAGTTCAACCGGATCACCGCGCTCGAATATGCGCGCATCCGCGACTTCCTGCTGCTCCATTACTGGGCGAACCGGCGCACCGGCGAGCCGCTATGGGATGCCTGCCGCGCAACCCCGCTGCCGGCGGAACTCGCGCACAAGGTGCAGCTGTTCCGCAGCCGCGGCGTGTTCGCCCGCTATGAATGGGAGTCGTTCCGCGATCCCAGCTGGCTGTCGATGTATGCCGGGTTCGAGCTAATGCCCCAGCGCTATGATCCGCTTGCCGATCATTTCACGGACGGCGAACTGGAAGGCGCGTTCGGCCGGATGCGGGAGGCGCTGGGCCGCGCCTTGGCGCTGGCCGAGCCACACCGGAAGTATCTCGAACGCATCGGCGCTGTTGCATAAGGCGCAAACCGCCCTCCCGGCGTCCGCACCAATCCTGGCATGCGCGCATGCCTGCTACTGATCCGCCGCGCGCGGCCGAGCAGCGGATGAAGGTTTACAGTCAACTCATTCATCACCGACGAAACGCTCGCGGCTGCGGCCATTCGTGCTGATTCCGGACTGGGGTAGATGATGTGCCACGGCGTCGTGGACGATTTAGTCGGGGGTCGATTGATCTCGGTTTTGGAAGATGTGTATTTGAGGGGTGTCAGCTCCATTCGCCAGCCTGGCTAATAACGCGCCGGCGCTCCACTGTCTGGTAGATACCTGAAGGCGCACCGCGTGGCCTCGCGCTCGCGAGTAAAAAGGGGATCTCGGCCGCCTTATCAGCCGTACCAAAGGCGCCAAGAACACGAAGCCCCATGCCATCGCCGACGCGGTGGGCGCGTGTTGAGCTTCTTTATGACAGCAGGCCAAGTGAGCGACTATACCGGGCGCGCCTGCGCTGCTCGATGATATACGCAAGGCGCAGCGGCTTCAGAGCGAACCCCTACAGATCCATTACAGCTCTGCTGCAACCTCGGTGATCAGGTTGCGCAGCCAGCGATGCGCCGGATCATGGCGATAGCGGACGTGCCAGGCCATCTCGACCGGGAAGGTTCCCAGATCTACTGGCGCCTCGAGCACCTTCAGCCTGGGATCGTGCGCCAGCCTGCGGCAGATCAGCGACGGCAAGGTCGCGCAATAATCGGTGACCGCGATCATCTCCGCCACCGCAAAGAAATTGGTGACCGAGATCGCCACGTCGCGCTTCAGCTGCTGCTGCGCCAGCGCCTGGAACAACCCGGCGCGCATCCGCCCCGGCGGCACGATGTTGACGTGCTTCATGCCCTCGAACTGCGCACGGGTGATGCTGTCCCCCACCTCGGGATGCCCCGCCCGCACCACGCAGGCCAGCCCCTCATCCATCACATGCTGAACGACGAGATTGTCAGGCGGATCGATGACTCGGCCGAGCACCAGCGCCGTCGTACCCGAGACGACGCCGGTCTCCGCCAGGTCGTTGCCATAGGGGGTGAGCCGCAGCTTGATGCCCGGCGCCACCTTCTGGAGCCGCGCCACCACCGCCGGCACGAGCACGAACTCGACATAGCCGTTGGGCGCGATGGTCAGCAGGCGCTCTGCGGTGGCGGGATCGAACTCCTGCTGGCCGAGTATCGAATCGTCGAGCCGGGCCAGCGCCTCGGCGATTGCGGGCGCCAGCTCCAGCGCGATTGGCGTCGGTTGGATGCCGTAGCGCTCGCGGATGAACAGCTGGTCCTGCAGCATCAGCCGCAGCCGGGCGAGCGCGTTGGACAGCGCCGGCTGCGTCATCCCCATCCGCTCGGCCGCACGGGTGACGCTGCGCTCCTCCATCAGCGCCACGAAGATCGGCAGCAGGTTGAGGTCGTAGCGCATACAGTCATATTGCTGACAGCATATCTACAATCAAGAAGATAAACTTCTGGAATATGTGCTGCGGGGCCATTGTGCAGGGGCCGCAGCGGTTGCGGCGCACCGCAGGAAAGGCTCCCCCCATGACCAAGGCAACCATTCTCATCCTCGGCTCCAACGCAACGCAGATCGAGCTACGCGGCGGCGGCAGCGCGACGATCGGCCAGTATCTGAACGAGACGGTGGTGCCGACGCTAGCGCTGATCGACGCCGGCTACGACGTGGTGCTCGCCACGCCCGACGGCACCAAGCCGATCATCGACGCTGTGTCGGACACGGTCGACCATTTCGGCGGCGACCAGGCTGCCTATGATCGCGCCCGCCGCTTCTTCGCTGACGCGCCGCAGATGAACAGCGTGCAGACGCTGCGCGCCGTGATCGAGGGCGGGCTGGACCGGTTCGCCGGTGTGTTCGTCCCCGGCGGCCACGCGCCCGCCGTCGACCTGATGCAGGACGCCGATGTCGGCACCATCCTGCGCCACTTCCATCAGGCCGGGAAGCCGACGGCGCTGCTCTGCCACGGGCCCGTGGCGATCCTCGCCGCGCTGCCCGACGCGGCAGCCTATCGCGCGGCGCTGATCGCCGGCGAGACCGCACGGGCCGCAGCGCTGGCCCAGGACTGGGTCTATGCCGGCTATGGCATGACCGTGTTCTCGGCGAGCGAGGAGAAGATCGCCGAGCAGCATCTGCTGGGGGGCGAGCTCCTGTTCGACATGGAGCGCGCGTTGCGCACCGCGGGCGGCAACGTCTCGGTCACCGTGACCAACTTCGCGCCGAACGTGGTCGTCTACCGTGAACTGATCACCGGGCAGAATCCCGCCTCGGACCACCAGCTCGCCGCCGCGCTGGTTGACGCGCTCGACCGCGCCCAGGGGTGAGCACCCGCATGACCGGTGGAGCGCTACGCCTGCGCTCCACCGCCCCTCTCAAACCGAAAAGGAAATCCATCATGTCCACCAAGGTGAAAACCGTCGCGATCCTCACCGCCCATGCCGGCAAGGTGGCGGAACTCCGCCAACTCCTCGATGCGATGCTCGCGCCCAGCCGCGCGGAGCCGGGCAACCTGCGCTACGACCTCTGGCAGGACCGCGACGACCCCGCCCGCTTCGTGATCGACGAACTCTATGTCGATGCGGATGCCGTCGTCGCCCACCGTGCGAGCCCGCACTTCCAGGCCTATGCCGCGAAGATTGCAGATCTCGCCGAGCGGACCGCGATCCCGCTCACGCCCGTCGCCGTCGCCTGATCACCCCCAAGCTTGCCGGGAAATCACCGTTTGATGAGATGCTTTTGCTTTGGCGCTGGAGTGAGCGAGAAGCTGGATGCTCGGGTGTCGTGCGAGCACCTGAACGACGCCATGACGTTCTGCTCGGGCAGGCAGTCGCCTTCCCATCCCTCTCCGGCGCTGCCCGCACCGTAACAGCGAAGGGGGTAATTGCGAACCGAGGGGAGGCATTTCAGCTTCCGGGCAGCGCACCGCCGTGTTCGGACGGCCGAATGGGGGCGCAGCACTGCCGCTATGGCTAGCGACGAACGAAGTCGAGGAACGCACGTAGCGGCGGCGGCACGAGACGACGACCGGAATAATACAGAAAGGGGCCCGAGAAGGACTGCCACCACTCCGGCAGCACCGGCTCCAGCGCCCCGCTGTCCAGCGCCGGACGCAGCCAATCCTCGAACAGGTGGAGGATGCCGCCCCCCGCGACCGCAACGTCGACCAGCAGATCCACCGCGCCGGCGACGCTGGCGATCAGCGGACCCTGCGGCTCGATCCGAACAATCTCGCCACCATGCTCGAACTCCCATGGGCTGATCAGCGCTCCACTGGTGAAGCGGGCGCACAGGCAGGCATGGTCGAGCAGGTCGCGGGGATGGGTCGGCCGCCCCCGTGCGTCGAGATAGGACGGCGCCGCAGCCGTGGCGAAGCGCTGCACGCGCGGGCCGATCGGCACCGCGATCATGTCCTGCTCCAGCCGCTCGTCATAGCGGATGCCCGCGTCGCATCCCGACGCCACCAAGTCGACAAAGCCGTCCTCGGCCACGATCTCGACGCGGATGTCCGGATAGGCGGCAAGGAATCCCGGAAGTATCGACGGCAGCACGAGCCGCGCCGCGCTTACCGGCACGTTGAGCCGAAGCGTGCCCGCCGGTCGATCGCGGAACAGGTTGACGACGTCGAGCGCCGCCTCGACCTCGCCGAGCGCCGGCGCCAGTCGCTCGATCAGCCGCGTTCCTGCCTCGGTGGGCGTCACGCTCCTGGTACTGCGATGGAGCAGCCGCACGCCCAGACGCGTCTCCAGTCGGCGCACCGCCTCGCTCAGCGTCGATGCGCTCGATCCGATGGCGCGCGCCGCATCGCGAAAGCCGCGCGCCCGCGCGACCGCGAGGAATGCGTTGAGATCTGCAAGATCGGCTTTCATCGTTCGGATTTCCGTACAGCCCGTGCGGATCCCTCCAACTTATCGCGCGCCTCGGCAAGCCGTATCTCCAGTTGAGAAAAGGAGAATTCGGATGATCGATCAAGCAGGTAGCTATACCTTCGCCGGACGCGAGGTGAAGCGCCTCGGCTACGGCGCGATGCAGCTTGCCGGGCCCGGCGTGTTCGGGCCGCCCCGCGACCACGACGAGGCGCTGGCCGTGCTCCGGGCCGCGGTGGCGGCAGGGGTGAACCACCTCGACACCAGCGACTTCTACGGCCCGCACGTCACCAACCGGCTGATCCGCGAGGCACTGTCCCCCTACCCGCAGGACCTGCTGATCGTCACCAAGATCGGCGCGCGCCGCGGTGACGATGCGTCCTGGCTGCCCGCGTTCGCGCCGGACGAATTGGCCCGCGCGGTAAACGACAATCTCGAAAATCTCGGGCTGGAGGCGCTGGAGGTCGTCAATCTCCGCTTGATGTTCGACGTCCACGGCCCGGCGGAAGGATCACTGGCCACGCCGCTCAAGGCAGTGGCCGACCTGCAGCGGCAAGGCCTGGTGCGCCATATCGGGCTCAGCAACGTGACGCCGACGCAGTTCGAGGAAGCACGGGATATTGCCGAGATCGTCTGCGTCCAGAACCAGTACAACCTCGCGCACCGGGACGACGACACCTTTATCGACGCTCTGGCGGCGGAAGGGGTCGCCTATGTGCCCTTCTTCCCGCTCGGCGGCTTCAGTCCGCTCCAATCGGCGACCCTGTCCGAGGTTGCGGTGCAACTCGACGCGACGCCGATGCAGGTCGCGCTCGCCTGGTTGCTCCAGCGATCGCCCAACATCCTGCTCATCCCGGGCACCTCGTCGGTGGCGCATCTCCACGAGAACCTGGCAGCAGCATCGCTGACACTGCCTCAGGACGCCGTCGCCCGGCTCGATGCGATTGGCGGCTGATCAGGCAGGCCGATTGGCAAGCACCGCGTCTAGCAGGCCCGGAAAGCGGCGATCGAACTCCGATCGCCGCAGCGTGTTGATCATCTCGCGCCCCACCTGCGTGGTCTCGATCAGCCCGGCGGCCCGCAGCAGCTTGAGATGATTGGACAGCGTGCTCTTGGGGATGGCTTCGCACGGCGCGGCATCCGAGCAGCGCAGCCGCTCGGTCGCTGCCAGCCGTGCGACCATCTCCAGCCGGTTGGTATCGGCCAGCGCGTGCAGCGCCAAGTCGAGCGGAACGTCTTCCAGCCTTGGGTGGGTGAAGCGGGCCATGCCACCGATATAGGGCATCGCGATAAATTTAATAGTTCGGGAATATTGAACTATAGGCCCACCGCGCCATATCCCAGCTGCCGACAGCGCACGACGCCGTGATCGCGGGCCACATCTTACGGAGTATCTACATGTCACTTCAAGGCAAGAAGGCGCTCGTCACCGGCGGATCGCGCGGGATCGGCGCTGCGATCGCCAAGCGGCTGGCCGCCGATGGCGCCGCGGTCGCGATCACTTATGCCGGTAACAAGGCGGCAGCGGACGCGACCGTGGCGGCAATCGAGAGCGCAGGCGGCACCGCCTTCGCCTTTCAGGCAAATGCCGGCGATCCGGCGTCGCAGCGCGGCGGTATCGAACAGGCCGCCGCGGCGCTGGGCGGAATCGACATCCTTGTCCACAATGCGGGTGTGGCCGAATTCTCCACGGTCGCAGAAGCCACCGACGACACTTTTGATCGTCAGTTCGGCGTCAACGTGAAGGGCCTGCATGTCGGCACGCGCGCGGCGCTGCCGCACCTGCGCGACGGCGGACGGATCATCCTGATCGGCAGCATCTCGGGCGAGATGGCCTTCCCGGCGACCACGGTCTACAGCGCGACCAAGGCGGCGGTAGCAGCGCTGGCCCGCGGCTGGGCCAAGGACCTCGCCTCGCGCAACATCCTGGTCAACACGATCCAGCCAGGGCCGATCGACACCGATATGAACCCGGCCGACGGCGAGTTCGCGGGGCAGGTCCTCGGCGCCATCCCGCTCGGGCGCTATGGCAAGGTCGAGGAGATCGCGGGTGCGGTCGCGTTCCTTGCCGGACCGGATGCCAGCTACATAACCGGCACCACGCTCAACATCGACGGCGGCGCGACGGCGTAAGAAGACGCCTTCGCCCCCGATCAGCACTGGTCGCCGAGATAGGCGGCCAACTCTTCCGGCGTTCCGTTTGGGAAAGCCTCGCGCAGAAAGTCCAGAAACGCCGACACCCTGGCGCTCAGCAGGCGGCGTGAAGGGTATAGCGCCCACAAGGCGATGTCCGAGCCCGCCACATCGCCCCACCACGTCAGCCGCTTTGCGGCGATGTCGCGGCTGACCAGCGATAGCGGCAGCCGTGCCGCCCCGGCTCCGGCGCGGACCGCATCCCGGATCATCACCATGGACGACAGCCGCAGCACCGGATCGATCGCGATCTCGTGTTTGCCGTTTGTGCCGGTGACCATCCAGTTCCGCGCAGGATCGCCGCCGCGTACCACGGCAGGAACCGCGTCGCTTTCTGGCAGCGCCCGTTGTGCGCTCGTCACCACCACCAGCCGATCGTGCAGGAAGGGCCGGCCGACCAGCGTATCGTCTGCGGCTGGATCGACGCGGATCACCAGATCATAGCCCTCCTCGATCATGTCGACCGCGCGATCGTCGGCGGTGACCTCCAGCTGGACCTCGGGATACCGGCGCGCGAATTCGGCTGCCAGCCGCCCCATTGCGGTTTGCGAGAAGAGCAGCGGCGTGCTGATCCGCAGGCGCCCCCGCACGCGCGCGCTGCCCTGCGCGATAGCAGCGGTCGTTTCCTCCAGTTCGGCCAGTAGGGCGCCGGCGCGCTCGAACAACGCCCGCCCCTCCTCGGTCAGCTTGAGGTCCCGCTGCCCCCGCTCGAACAACCGAAGATCGAGTGCCGCCTCCAGATCGGACACGCGGCGGGAGAGCGTCGCCTTGGGCCGGCGGGCGGCGCGCGCCGCTTTGCCGAAGCCGCCATGGCGCGCGACCAGCGTGAAATCGGCGAGGGCAAGAAGGTCCATGATGTTCCACCAGTGAGACGGTTCGTCCAGAATCCGCGTCTATTTGCGCGCCCATGGATCACGCATCTTCCTCGGGTCAGCAAGACCCAAGGAGAAATTCCATGACCATTCTCGTAACCGGTGCCACTGGCCGCGTTGGCCGCCAGGTCGTCGACCAGCTCGTCGCTCGCGACGCGCAAGTCCGCGTTCTCACCCGCGATCCTGCCAAGGCTGACTTCCCGGCCGGCGTCGAGGTAGCGCAGGGCGACCTGCTCGACATCGACGCCGTGCGTGCCGCCTTGGCTGGCGTCCGCACGCTGTTCCTCCTGAACGCCGTGACAGGCGACGAATTCACCCAGGCGCTCATCACGCTCAATCTTGCCCGCGAGGCCGGGGTGGATCGGATCGTCTACCTCTCGGTCTTCGACGCGGACTGGGCGGTCAACGTGCCGCACTTTGCGGTCAAGTCGGGTGCCGAGCGGATGCTGGCGGCAATGGATTTCGGCGCGACGATCCTTCGGCCGACCTATTTCATCGACAACGAAGCGATGGTGAAGGACGTCATTCTGCAGCACGGTGTCTATCCGATGCCGATCGGCAGCAAGGGCGTCGCGATGGTGGATACGCGCGACATCGCGGAGGTCGCCGCGCGCGAGCTGCTTCACCGCGACCGCGCACCGGGCAAGCTGCCGATCGAGACGATCAACCTCGTCGGCCCCGATACCCTCACGGGTGAGAGCGTCGCCGCGATCTGGTCCGATGTGCTGTGCCGCCCGATCGTCTATGGCGGCGACGACCCGCGTGGGTTCGAGCAGCAGATGGCGACGTTCCTGCCACGCTGGACCGCCTATGAAATGCGGTTGATGGCGGAGCGGTATGTCAGCGACGGCATGATCCCGAACGACGGCGATCGCGAACGCCTGATCGCGATGCTCGGCCGCCCGTTGTACAGCTATCGGGAAACCGCTGTCGCATTGACGGCGGCCTGACCTGCCGTTTCCTGGGCCTGCCGGTTCCCGGACCGCGCATCCGGCGGCCGGCACGCCTGGACAATTCCTTACCTGCCGAACACGGGCGAATATCGGTGGTGTCGCACGTGCGCATCGAGCATATCTCAGTGCTGCTGTCGCAGCCCGCATAGCGGCTGCTTTGATCGCGAACGTTCTTGCAATGATGGCGTGCAGGGCAGTCCCCCGCTCACAGGTGCCCTTTCTCAGAGCCCCAATTGCTTGCGCAGGCTCTTGTCAAACGCCCCGTCGGGCACGAAGCGGCGGAGCAGACTGAACTTCTTGCCCTTGCCCGCAGGCCAGCGGAGACGGGGCTTGCGTGACAACGCAGCGGCCACGACCGCATCCGCCACCACCTTCGCCTCATCTCCTGTTTCCATCATGCCCTTGAGCATGAAGTGGACCATCGGGCGCGTCGTGGCATAGGCGTCGAGATGTCGGTCGCCATAGGCAAGGTTGGCGTCGAACGCTGTCTTGGTGTTCGCTGGCTCCACCGCGATTGCCCGAATGCCGAAACTGCGCACCTCATGGTCGAGCGACTGGGAATAGCCTTCTACGGCGTGCTTGCTGGCCGCATAGACGGCCATGTAGGGCGCCGGCATGAAGCCGAAGGCAGAGCTGATGTT
Source organism: Sphingomonas sp. 22176 (assembly GCF_052045505.1). NCBI lineage: Bacteria > Pseudomonadati > Pseudomonadota > Alphaproteobacteria > Sphingomonadales > Sphingomonadaceae > Sphingomonas > Sphingomonas sp. 22176. The sequence goes on from NZ_JBQEPL010000008.1 coordinate 150,392, forward strand.
GAGGATCCGCCCCCTGCCCGCGTCCCGCATGTGCGGCAGCACCGCCTGGGTCATGCGGATCAGACCGAAGAGATTCACCTCGAACAGCTGACGGGTCTGCTCGAGCGAGGTCTCCTCTGCTGCCCCCGCAATGCCGAAGCCGGCATTGTTGACCAGAAGATCGATCCGTCCGGCGCGTTCCAGCACGGCGGCGACCGTCGCCGCGACCGAGGCATCGCTGGTGACGTCACAAGCGAGCATGGTGACGCCGTCCTTGGTGTATCCGTTTGCCCGGCGACCGGTTCCGAACACCCGGTAGCCTGCGCCGCGCAGCGCCTGTGCAGTCGCGAGCCCGATGCCTGACGATGCGCCGGTGACGAGCGCCACCGGCATTGCCTCGATTGTAGCCATTGCTTGCTTTCCTCAGATCGCCCGCCAGGCGGGCGTGGTTTCAGGAGTTTGGGAGCCGTGTGGCGGCAGATGCCGACACGTTACTTGCTTGCCATGCGAGGCCCGGCAGGATCCCAGCCCCCACCCAGCGCGCGAAACGATGCCACCGCGCCCCGGCTTGCCGCCGCCCGCGCCTGCACTACGCCATCGCGTGCCTCAAGCAGGCTGCGATCCGCGTCGAGCACCTCGATCAGGCTGACCGCACCACCCTCGTACGCGGCGAACGACGCGCTTCGGGCGCGGGCGAGCGACGATTCCGCCTGGGCGAGCGCCTCGGCCCGGGCTTCCTGCTGGACGAGCGTCGAAAAGGCATCCTCGACATCCTGCGAGGCGCGGAGCACCGTCTGGCGATAGGCGGCGAGCAGCTCGGCATTGCGCCCCTTGGCAGCGCGGATCTCGGCATCGACGCGGCCGAAATCGAACAGCCGCCATCGAAGCCCCAGCACGCCATTGGCCTGGGTCGCGCCGACGCCGAACAGGCCGGCAGTGCTGGTCGTCGCGGTGCCGAGCAGCGCGCTCAGCGAGAATTTGGGGTAATATTCGGACATCGCGGCGCCGATCCGCGCATTCGAGGCAGCAAGCAGGCGCTCGGCGGCGATGATGTCCGGCCGGCGCCGAACCAGCGCCGCCGGACCGCCCGCGGCCGAGATCGACGGCGGCGCGGGAACGGGCGCGTCGGCGCCGAGGGTGGCACGCGCGGTGCCCGGCTGTTCGCCCACCAGAATGTCGAGCGCGTTCATCGTCACGTCGAGCTGGTTCTGGAGCGCCGGAAGCGCAGACCGCAACTGGCCCAGCGCCCCTTCGACCTGGCGGAGCTGCAACTCCGCCGCGACACCCTTCTGGTACTGGAGGTGGACCAGATCGGTGAGCCCCTGCTGGGCCTTGACCTGATCGCGCGCAATGCCGAGCCGCGCCTGCAGCGCGCGGATCTGGATATAGGTGTCGGCCGTCTGCGCAATGACGGCGAGCCTTGCCGCCTGCGCACCGGCGGCCGAGGCCTGCCACTCCGCACGCGCCGCATCCCGCGTCGCATCCCGCCCGCCGAACAGGTCCAGCTCCCAGCTGGCGCCGACATCCAGCTCGTAGCTTTCGGTCGAGCGTTCGAACTGGGGGAAGGCACTGGCAAGCCGGCCGATCGGGGTTTCCTTCGACTGGTAGAGCTGGCCAGCCTGGCCGCTCACCTGCCCCACCGGCAGCAGCGCGGCATTGGCGCCCTTCAGCGACGCCCGGGCCTGCGACACCCGCGCCACAGCCTGCTGCAGGTCGAGATTCTGCGCAACCGCGCGCTCCACCAGGGCGGTAAGGGCAGGATCGTTGAACGCGCGCCACCAGTCGACCAGCGCGGCATCGCTGCCAGCGGCACGCGCTTCCACCGCCCGCCCATAGGCGAACTGCGCCGGCGCGGTGCTGACCGGGGCGACATAGCGCGGCCCGACCGCGCAACCGCTCAACAGCAGGGCCGTGACGGAAAGGGAGAGGGCAGATCGCGAGACGCGCATGGGATCACCTGAGGACGAGGAGTGCGTATGTGACCGATGTATACTTTGGTCACAGTTTGTCAATCCAGGGAAGTTTCCTTATGTGGCACGGATGACCGAACCATCCTCCCCTTCGCCCGCTCGCGGCCCGGCCGAACATGCCGTCCGCGACCAGATCATCGAAGCGGCGAACGACTGTTTCGCGCGCTACGGCTATGGCAAGACCACGGTGGCAGACCTTGCGCGGGAGATCGGCTTCTCGAAGGCGTATATCTATCGATTCTTCGAATCGAAGCAGGCGATCGGCGAGGCAATCTGCAGCGCGCGACTGGCGCGGATCCTCGACGCCGCGAAAACCGCGACCGCTGAAGGCGAAAGCGCAACGGACAAGTTCAGGCGGTTTTTCAAGGGCCTTACAACCAAGAGCGTCGAACTATTCTTCGACGATCGCAAGATCTACGAAATCGCTGCGTCCGCCGCCGCCGAGAAATGGGGCTCGGCGCAAGCCTATGTCGAAGCGCTCAAGCTGCTGATCGCCGAGATCGTGCGCGAAGGCCGCGAGCGCGGCGAATTCGAACGCAAGACGCCGCTGGACGAAACGTGCCGCGCGATCTTCTACGCGATGATGCCGTTCGTCGATCCCCTTCATCTGGAACGAAATCTGGACCTGTTGCCGGATGCCCAGACCGAGCTCACCGGGCTGATCCTGCGGAGCCTAGCCCCCTGATCCGCGTAGTGACGTATTGACAATATGGTCACATGAAAACATCTACGCTCCAGCTTTTTGGAGGATTCGTAGGTGTCGGATCATTTTCTCGCCCCCCTTAGGGCGGTTCGCGTTTCACTTCTGCTGGCGCTCGCGGCGTGCTCGCATGCCGAACCAGATCCGCGCACCGATCCCCCGCTGGTGCGTACGATCGCGCCGCAGGCGGCGCAGGCCGGCACCCGCGAGTTCACCGGCGTCGTCGCGGCGCGGGTGCAGAGCGATCTGGGCTTCCGCGTAGCGGGCAAGATCACCGAGCGACTGGTCAATGCCGGCGACGTCGTGCGCCGCGGGCAGCCGCTGATGCGGCTGGACATAACCGATCTCGCGCTCGCCACCCAGGCTTCGAACAAGACCGTCGACGCCGCGCGGGCAAGCGCGCAGCAGACCGCCGCCGACGAGCGCCGACTGCGCGATCTCGTCGCGGCGGGCGCCATCTCCGCCTCCACCTATGACAAGGCCAAGGCGGCGGCCGATGTCGCGGCGGCGCAACTGCGCGCGGCGCAGGCCCAGGCCGGCATCGCGCGCAATGGTGCTGCCTATGGCGTGCTGCTGGCCGATGCCGACGGCACGGTCATGGAAACGATCGCCGAACCGGGCCAGGTGGTCGTCGCCGGACAGGTCGTGGTGCGCGTCGCGCGCGCCGGACCGCGCGAGGCGCTGATCCAGCTGCCGGAGGATCTGCGCCCCGCGATCGGCGCCACCGCTACCGCCCGCACCTATGACGGCGGCACCGGATCAGCCACGCTGCGGCAGCTCTCCGACGCCGCCAACCCCGCGTCCCGCACCTTCGAGGCGCGCTTTGTGCTGGCGGGCAGCGCGGCGCGCGCCCCCCTGGGCGCGACCGTCAAGCTGACGCTCGCCGGCGCCCGCGAAGGCGTCACCACCGAAGTGCCGCTGGGCGCGATCCGCGACACCGGACACGGCGCCGGCGTTTGGGTGGTCCGCCCGGGCACGCAACCGAGCGTGGCCTGGCGTGCGGTGCGCATCGTCGGCCTCGGCGAGGAAACGGCGCGGATCGCCGCCAGCTTCCAGCCTTCGGACCGGATCATCGCGATGGGTGCGCACATGCTGCACGAAGGACAGCCCGTCCGTATCGAAGGGACTGCCAAGTGAGCGGCGGCGAACCCGAGAAGCGCGGCTTCAACCTTTCCGCACTCGCCGTACGCGAGCGCGCCGTCACCTTGTTCTTCCTGATCGCGATCATCGCGGCGGGCACGATCGCGTTCCTCAAGCTCGGACGTGCCGAGGATCCCGGCTTCACCATCAAGGTGATGACCGTGGTCACCGCCTGGCCCGGCGCCACCGCGCAGGAAATGCAGGACCAGGTGGCCGAGCCGCTGGAAAAGCGGCTGCAGGAGCTGCGCTACTATGATCGCAGCGAGACCTTCACCCGCTCCGGCCTAGCCTTCACCACATTGACGCTGCGCGACAGTACGCCGCCAGCGGAAGTGCCGGAGCAATTCTACCAGGCCCGCAAGAAGATGGGCGACGAGACGGCCAAGCTGCCGCGCGGCGTGATGGGCCCGTTCGTCAACGACGAATATGGCGACGTGACCTTCGCGCTCTACGCGCTGAAGGCCAAGGGCGAACCCCAGCGCAACCTCGCCCGCGAGGCGGAAACGCTGCGCCAGCGGCTGCTGCACGTACCCGGCGTCAACAAGATCAACATCGTCGGCGAACAGCCGCAGCGCATTTATGTCGAGTTCACCGAGCAGCGGCTGGCGACGCTCGGCGTTTCGATGCGCGACATCTTCGGCGCTCTAGCGAAGCAGAACCTCGTCACCCCCGCCGGCTCGATCGAGACCAAGGGCCAGCAGGTCGCGATCCGCCTCGATGGCGCGTTCGACGACCTGTCGAAGATCCGCGACCTGCCGATCATGGTCAACGGCAACAGCCTGCGCCTGTCGGAAATCGCAAAGGTCGATCGCGGCTATGAGGACCCCGCCACCTTCCTGATCCGCAGCGGCGGCGAGCCCGCGCTGCTACTCGGCGTCGTCATGCGCGAAGGCTGGAATGGCCTCGATCTGGGCAAGGCGCTGAATGCCGAAGTGGCCAAGGTGCAGAAGGAACTGCCGCTCGGCATGACCCTGACTCCGGTTACCGACCAAGCAGTGAACATCAGCGAAGCCGTCGACCAGTTCATGCACACCTTCTTCGAGGCACTGGCGATCGTGATGATCGTCAGCCTGATCAGCTTGGGCTGGCGCGTCGGCCTGGTGGTAGCCGCCGCCGTACCGCTGACGCTGGCGATCGCGCTGGTGGTGATGTGGGCGACAGGCCGCGTGCTCGACCGCATCACGCTCGGCGCACTGATCCTCGCGCTAGGCCTGCTGGTCGACGATGCGATCATCGCGATCGAGATGATGGTGGTGAAGATGGAGGAAGGGTATGACCGCATCCGCGCCTCCGCCTATGCCTGGAGCCACACCGCCGCGCCAATGCTGGCGGGCACGCTGGTCACGGTGATCGGGCTTATGCCGGTCGGCTTCGCCCAGTCGACTGCGGGCGAATATGCCGGCAACATCTTCTGGGTGGTCGGCTTCGCGCTGATCGCGTCGTGGTTCGTCGCGGTGATCTTCACCCCCTATATGGGCGTGAAGATGCTGCCCCACATCAAGCCGGTGGAAGGCGGCCATCACGCCATCTACCAGACGCCGCGCTACCAGCGCGTGCGCGGCATCATCGCCTGGGCGGTCCACCACAAGAAGCTGGTCACGCTGCTCACCGTCGGCGCGTTCCTCGTCGCGGGCGCGGGCATGCCGTTCGTGAAGAAGCAGTTCTTCCCCACCTCGGATCGCCCGGAGCTGCTCGTTGAGGTCCAGATGCCCAAGGGCACCGCGTTCGCCCAGACCAGCGCGGCAACGGCCCAGGTCGAGGCATGGCTGCAGAAACAGCCGGAATCGAAGATTGTCACCGCGTACATCGGTCAGGGTGCGCCGCGCTTCTTCATGGCGCTCTCGCCCGAGCTGCCCGATCCGTCCTTCGCCAAGGTCGTCGTCCGCACGCCCGACGAGGCAGCGCGCGACCGGCTGAAGCTGAGGCTGCGGCAGGCGGTGGCCAACGGACTGGCCCCGGCGGCGCGCGTCCGCGCCACCCAGCTGGTGTTCGGTCCGCCCTCGCCCTTCCCCGTCGCCTTCCGGGTCGCCGGCCCCGACCTCACGACCGTACGCGGCATTGCTGAGCGGGTGCAGGGTGTAATGCAGGCCGATTCGATGCTGCGCACGGTCAACAGCGATTGGGGCGAGCGCGCACCTGCACTCCACTTCGTGCTCGACCAGGAACGGCTCCGGGCGTTCGGCCTCACCTCCAGCGACGTCGCCGACCAGCTCCAGTTCCTGCTGAACGGCGCGTCCGTTGCCCAAGTGCGCGAGGACATCCGCTCGGTGGAAGTCGTGGCCCGCTCGGCCGGCACCGATCGGCTCGATCCCGCCCGGATCGGCAACTACCAGCTGATGGGCGCGAACGGCCAGCGCGTGCCGGTCAGTCAGATCGGCAAGATCGAGGTGCGGATGGAAGATCCCATGCTCCAGCGCCGTGATCGCCTGCCGACCATCACCGTGCGCGGCGACATCGCCAACGGGCTGCAGCCGCCCGACGTCTCGACGGCGATGTTCGCCAAGCTGCAGCCGATCGTCCGGAGCCTGCCGAGCGGGTACCGCATCGACATGGCGGGCTCGATCGAGGAAGCGGGCAAGGCGAATGCCGCCCTGGCGCCGATCTTCCCGATCATGATCTTCCTGATGATGATTGTGATCATCCTGCAAGTGCGCAGCCTCTCGGCGATGGGCATCGTGCTCTCCACCGCGCCGCTCGGCCTGATCGGCGTAGTGCCGACGTTGCTGGTGACCGGCCAGCCCTTCGGGTTCAACGCGATCCTTGGACTGATCGCGCTGGCAGGCATCCTGATGCGCAACACGCTGATCCTGATCGGCCAGATCCACGACAACGAGAAACTGGGCATGACGCCCTACGACGCGGTGGTGGAGGCGACCGTCCAGCGCTCGCGGCCGGTGATCCTGACCGCGCTGGCGGCAGTGCTGGCCTTCGTGCCGCTGATCCAGTCGGTTTTCTGGGGCTCGATGGCGGTGACGCTGATCGGCGGGACGCTCGGCGGCACGGTCCTGACGCTTCTCTTCCTGCCCGCACTCTACGCGCTGTGGTTCCGGATCCGCCCCGCGAAGAAGGGTTTGCACGAAAGCCACAAAGACCTTTCACCTTCTTGATGAACCTCCCGACAATACGAGGACAAGCTGTTGACTACGACCATGCGAGCTTCCAGGCTAACGATGACTCAGCGCTGAGATTGGTGATCTACACTCCCCGGGGAGTAACCGTCGTCCGGCACTGGTTGCATCGTTGCAAGGTGCGAACCCTTCAGCCGAGACCGTCCAGTTTTGCTATGTCCGTGATCGATCGTAAGCGGTTGCGGCATCCGCCATGACCCGCTCATGCGCCAATGCCCAGGAGCACAGCGCTTCAAAGGGCCCACGAAGCGAGTGTCCCAAGGGAGTGATCGCATAGACGACCCCGATCGGCGTCGTCGGGATTACCGTGCGGGTCACCAGTCCATGGCGTTCGAGACGCTTCAGCGCGTCCGCGAGCGATTTGTGGGTGATGCCGTCCAGCCGCCGCTTTATCTCATTGAAGCGCGCCGGTTGCGGGCACAGCACGGTCAGGATCATGATCGTCCACTTGTCGGCGATCTTGTCGAGCACGGGACGGATCCGGGGCACGTCCAGCATCGCCTGGTGTGACAGGGCATGCAGATCGGTATCATCCGGCATATCTACGCCACTCCAGATGCGTTCTTGATATCAGATATGCCACATATATCTGCGTTGCCGTCTCGAATGGAAGGACGGACGATGGCAAGGATGACGGACAAGATCGCAGTGGTTGTCAGCGGGGCGAAGGGGATCGGTCTCGCGATCGCCCGCAGGCTCTCGATGGAGGGCGCGACGGTCCTCGTGACCGGTCGGAAGCCCGACAAAGTCGTAGCTGCCGCAGAAACCATCGGCGCGTCAGCACAAGGCATTCAGGCAGATGCGGCAAGCCAGGCCGATCTGGAGCGGGTCATGGCCGAAGCCAGGCGTCTCCACGGAAGGATCGACGTGCTGGTGCTGAATGCCGGGCTTTCGGAGCCGGCAACGATTGCCGAGGAAACAGGCGAGCACTTCGACCGGCATTTCGCGGTTAACGTGCGCGGCGCGCTGTTCGGTATCCAGGCGGCGCTGCCCGCGATGAAGGATGGGGCGTCGGTGGTGCTGGTCGGGTCGATCGCGGACGTGATGGGCGTGACGCCGTTCAGCACCTATGGCGCCACGAAGGCGGCGCTGCGATCCTATGCGCGCAGCTGGGCGGCCGAACTCGCGCCTCGCCGCATCCGCGTCAACGTCGTCGCCCCGGGGCCGACCGATACGGACATGATGGCGGCGGTGTCCGAAGAGATGCGGCAGGCGCTGATCGCGCCCATTCCGCTTGGCCGAATGGCGCATGTAGACGAGGTGGCGTCCGCGGCGGTATTTCTGCTTAGCGACGACGCCAGCTTCATCACGGGGGCCGAACTTTGCGTCGACGGCGGTATGCGGCAGGTATAGCGCGATCGAGGGCGCCGCCTGTTCGCGCGGCGCCTGAATCCTCGAAGCGACGAACGCAAGCCGCCTCTACACCTGCCTCAACCTGACGGAGCGCCAGCCTCAAGTGGCGGGGTGCGGCCGATGCTATATGCGAAATCCCGAGCTGAAGGATCCTTCATATCTTGCGCCTTCTACAGGCAAGATCAAAGGAATAGCTCGTGTCGATAGCCGCCTTGCCCTCGTAACCGGCGCCAATAAGGGAATTGGACTGGAGATCGCCCGTCAGCTTGCCCAGGCCGAGGTCGACGTCATCCTCGGCGTGCGCGACAGTGGTGGTGCCGAAGCAGCGATTGCCCGCCTCGCCGAACAGGAGTTGCCCGCGCAATCCGTCGCGATCGACCTCACCGATCCTGCCAGCATCACGGCAGCGGCCGAGACGATCCGTAGCGCGCATGGCCGGCTCGACATTCTCGTCAACAAACGCCGGCATCGTCGATCCGCAGGACGGCCCGCCCCGGCATCGGCACCCCGGAAGCCGCGCGTCGCATCTTGGAGACCAACTCATCGGCACGCTCGCGGTGACCCAGGCGATGCTGCCGCTGCTGCAGGCAGCACCCAAGGGCAGGATCGTCAACCTGTCCAGCGCCCTAGGGTCTCTGGCGGTGATGGGCGATTCAAGCTCACCCTACTACGCGGCCCGGCTCATCGGCTACAATGCGTCAAAGGCGGCGGTGAACATGCTGACGGTACAGCTCGCCGCCGAGTTGCAGGATACCGGTATCGTTATCAATTCGGTGGCGCCCGGCTATGTGAAGACCGACCTGACCGGACATAGCGGTTTCATGACGCCCGAAGAGGGCGCTCGGCGCCGAGGAAACGGGCCGCTTCGTCGAACCGGGCGGGGAAACGCCCTGGTAACGGTCGGTCCCCCGGAAGGGCATCCGACCGATTTCAGGGCCTGTTCGATATCTCGATGTGCAGGCTTTTTGCGGGCAGGTCGATGGTCATGCCTTCAGTGCCGAGCTTCCACGCATCGGAAGGTCGCACGGCAGCGACGCCGCGCAGGAAAATGGAACGCGTCAGCAGATTGTCCGGCGGCATCGGTCCGAGGTGGCTGAACACAGAAGGCGGACGTCCGCGGCATTGGCGATGGCCGCCGCCTGCCGGGGCGTGGTATGATAGGTGGCGATCCTGCCCATCATCCCGGCCAGTGCAGGCTGCCCGGCGTCGAGCGACCCTCGCGCGACAGCCTGCAGCATTTCCGCGCTCGGCGCTTCATGGACGAGCAGATCGGCACCTCGGGCCATGGCAATCATGTTGGCCGTCGCAACCGTGTCGCCGGATACCACCACCGATCGGCCGCCATAGTCGAACCGGTAGCCGACGGCCGGATAGACCGGTTCGTGGTTCACCTGAAACGCAGTGATCTTCAGCCCGCTATCATCGATCAGGATGCGCCGCCCCATATGCGCGCGTTGTTCACCTGCGCTCGCCAGGCCGAAGGGACGCGCCGTCAGCCCGGCGCCGGTCACCGAACCGCCGTCCAGCGCCGCCCGATAGCCATCATCTTGCGCGAAGGCGAGGTTGAACCCGTTCACTACCTGCTCCACCCCGTCGGGGCCATAGACCGGCAATTGCTCGCGCCGCCCTTCCGCCCAGGACAGGCGGCGGAACTCGCCGAGATCGCCAATATGATCGGAATGGAAGTGGGTCAGCAGGATTGCCGAGATTCCCGCCGTCGGGAAGTGCCACTGGTCGAGATTGTTGGCCGATCCACCGCCTGCGTCGATCACGAACACGCGCTTGCCGGCGATCACCACGGTACAGCTGCGGGCATGCGGATTGGGAGAAGGCGCGGCGACCCCGCACAGGATAACGCGCAGGCCATCCTTGGGCAGCGCGGTTGGATCGCGGCTGGCCTGGCGGGCGACGAAGAAGGCGACAAGGCGATCCTGCACCGCCGGGATCGACACCGCGCCGATGCCCAGCAGCGCCGAAACGCCGACAACGAACCCGAGCATGCGCGCGATCCGTACCCCAACCGAGCGACGCCGTGCGCCTGCCACGGGGGCCTCGCTGCGCTCAGGCATGCTGGCTGAATCCGTTCGGCGCCGTATCAGCAGAATTGGCCACGGTGTTCCTCCGCCCAGGTAGCGAAGGACTTGGGCTGCCTGCCGGTGATGCGACGGACCTCCTGCGTCACGGCAATGTCGTGCCCCTTGGCGACGACGGCGGTATATGGCGACCAGCCCGTTCCGAAGCCAGCGACCGACCCCCGCGAACCGCAGCGAAGCGCGATACAAGGGCACGGGCAAGTCGAGGTAGCGGACGGGCTTGCCCCGACCGGCCGACAGGGCGGCGGCGATGTCCTTCATCGTCAGCGCCTGCGGCCCGGTCAGGTGATAGGTCGCGTCGTCCTGGCCATGCTCGAGCAACACGCACGCGGCGACTTCGGCCACGTCGGCGGCATCGATGAAGGCGGCGTTGCCGCTGCCGGCCGAGATGGGCGACACGCCCTTCCGGATCGGCACCGCGAGCTTCTCGAAATTCTGGTAGAATGCCGACGCGCGCAGGATCGTCCAGCGCAGCCCCGAACGGTGCAGGGCCAGTTCGCCCAGCGCGTGCGCCTTAGCCCAGGGCACCGGAGAGGCGATGTTGGCATCGCCGGCCGAAATCTTCACGACGCGCGACAGCCCCGCGTCGCAAGCGGCCGACAGCGCATTGGCTTCCAGCTCGATCTGGTTTTTGAGGGGCGGCGGCAGCAGGATCAGCGTGTCGCAGCCGGACAACGCGGCCACCAGCGCATCGGGCGTGGCGAGATCGCCGATCACGGGATCATGCCCCATGGCGCGCAGGCGTTGCGCGTCCTCGGCCTTGCGGACGAGCGCCTTTGCCTTCACGCCGCGAGCCGCGAGGATGCGTGCGAGATTGCCGCCAATGCTGCCCGTGGCGCCGGTTAGGAATATCATGCACATGCTCCCTGATCGTCGGCTTCCGTCGCCGCCATGTCCAAGATTGCGTTCATTTCGCGCAGGACCCGCAGCGCGTCGGCGATACGAGCGTCACCGATCGCGTCGGCGATCCCCAACGACAGCGGCTGGTGACGGGCATCGATCTGGTCGAGCGTTGCCCGCCCCGCTTCGGTCAGGCAGGCCAGCGCCGACCTGCGATGTCGCGGGTTGGCTTCCAGCGAAACCAGCCCACGCTCGATCAGCAGGTCGACGTTGCGCTGTACCGATTGACGGGTAAGCCCCATGCGCTTGGCGATCATCGGCACCGACAAGGGTTCGCACGCGAAACCCAGCGCGCCCATCACCTGCCACAAGGCACTGGTGATCCCCAGCGGATGGGTCAGGCGGTTGCCGGTTTCGATCAGATTCCCGCTGGCGCCGAACACCTCAACGATAAGATCGCGAACCTGAATGACCCGCTCGCGGTCTCCCTGTGGTGTCGATTTTTCGTCAGTCATGCGGGAATAATGACAGAAGACACGCCCTGCTCGGTGACGGGGGCGACGAGGAAGGCCGGGCCGAACATATATTCGTCGCCGATCGTGGCCACGGCGGGATCGTTGGGGAATTCCATGAACAATGCGCGCATGAACGGCGCGCTGGTCTTGTAGGTCCGGAATCCCAGCGAATAGAGATACGGCACCAGCGCGTAGCGCAGCCGCAGGAAGTTGGCGAGCACCGGCTCGGCAGCTGCGCCATATTGCCAAAGCGCCGTCCCCGCCCGCTGGCCGTGGATGCGCAGCGTCGGCGTGAAGCTGTTATAGGCGAACCAGCGCGTGAACAGCTCGGGATAATCGGCATAGGACGGTGGCATCGCAGTCGCGCCGGCAGGGTCGAGCAGCGGAGCCCGCTCGGCCTTGGGCCCGGATGGATCCTGCCAGCCGCCGGTATCGCTGCTCCAATAGGCAAGGCCGGTCGCGGTGAAGCCGAGGCCTGCCGGCACCTGGCGGCGGAGCGCTTCCCAGGTCGACTGCACGTCGGACGACCAGAACAGCGCACCGTTACGCTGGGTGCCAAGATAGGCGGCCCGGGAGAGGATCAGGTTGCGCAGGTTCGGCCGGTCGCGTGCCGATCCTTCCGCGACGCCGCTGGTGTGCACCAGCGGGAACAGGTTGTGGTAGCGGTCGCCCGACCCGATCGAATAGAAGTGGCCGTCCGGCACCAGATCCGGTTCGGTTTCGTCGAGCCAGAACCAGTCGAACCCCTGCGAGGCGATATTGTCGCGGATCTTGCCCCAGAACCCGCGCGGGCCTCGGGAGCGGTAGAATCGAGCAGCGCGCCGGCGCGGTCGGCGCGAACGGGCAGGCCGTCGACGACGCTGCCGTGCTTGTCGTGCAGCAACCAGCCCTTGGCAGCGAGGAAGTCGTAATAGCGCGATTCCCGCTCGAACCGCGGCCACACGCTGATGATCGAACGCATGCCCAGGCCGCGCAGCGTGTCGTTCATGCCCTTCGGGTCGGGGAAGTAGGTGCGGTCGATGTCGAGCCGCCCCATCCGGGTCCAGTAGAACCAGTCGAGGACCATCACGTCGAGCGGCAGGTTGCGCTTGCGATAGCCCTCCGCGATGCCGAGCAGCTCGGCCTGGCTTTCGTAGCGGGCCTTGGACTGGATCAGGCCGAACGCCGCCTTGGGGGCAGGGGTGTGCTGCCGGTCAGCTTGGCATAGCCCGCATAGAGCTGGTCAGTCGTGTCGCCGGTGATGATGAAGAACGACACGCGCTCCCCGACCTTGGACTGCCAGTGCGTGCTGTTGTTGAGGCCCGGCGACACGGTTGTGGCGGACGGATTGTCCCACACGATGCCATAGCCCTTGTTCGTCACCATGAAGGG
>NZ_JBQEPL010000009.1:0-134641 GCF_052045505.1 Sphingomonas sp. 22176
ACCTGATGCTTACCCGACGTTTCTTCCTGGCTGGCGCTGCCGCCGCCTCGGCGACCCCCGCACTGGGCCGGGCCGCGACGCCGACCATCGTCAACCCGGTTGTGCGCCAGCGTGCGGATGCGCAGGTGTTCCGCCACACCGACGGTTGGTACTACATGACCGGATCGGTGCCCGAATATGATCGGCTGGTACTGCGCCGCTCGCGTACGCTTGCCGGCCTGTCGAACGCGCCCGAACGCGTGCTGTGGCGCCATCAGGCCAGCGGACCGATGTCGGGCTTTCTCTGGGCGCCGGAACTGCATCTCGTCGACGGCAAATGGGTGATGTATTTTGCTGCCGGCCCCAGCGGTGGTGGCGAGGACGTGTTCCGCATCCGGACCTATGCGGTGGTGTGCGACGGCCATGATCCGATGACGGGCAACTGGTCGGTGCTCGGCCAGCTTCAGACCCCGTGGGACAGCTTCAACCTGGATTCCACCAGCTTCGTCCACAAGGGCCGGCGCTATCTGGCCTGGGCGCAGCGCGAGCCGGGCATCGACACCAATTCGAACCTCTACCTCGCCCCGCTCGCCTCGGCGCTGACCCTAGCGGCGAAGCCGGTCCGGCTGTCGGTGCCGACGCTCGACTGGGAAATCCGCGGGTTCAAGGTGAACGAGGCTCCGGCGGTGCTCGCCCGCAACGGCAAGCTGTTCCTGACCTATTCGGCAAGCGCGACCGATTCGCGCTATTGCCTGGGGATGCTTACCTGCCGCGCCGACGCGGACCTGATGGAGGCGGCCAACTGGTCGAAGTCGCCGGTCCCGGTCTTCAAGACGTCGGCTGAGCACAAGATTTTCGGCCCGGGCCACAACAGCTTCACTGTCGACGAGCGTGGCCGCGACGTGCTGGTCTACCATGCCCGCGACTATGACCACATCCAGGGCGACCCACTGTTCGACCCCAACCGCCACACGCGGATGCAGTATTTCCGCTACGCGGCCGACGGCACGCCGGTCTTCGGTACGCCGGTAGCGAACGGTCCCCTGCGGCGCAGCTAAATGCGCAGCGCTTCGGCTCCGGCCTGCGCCGGAGTCGAGGCGCGCCCGCATTACTCTGATAAATGTGACTCCTGATGGTGCGCTCGGGCCGCGAGATTGCGTGGTTTCGGGCCGTTATCGCTAACTATGTGGCAAATTTGCAACTTCTTCGCTGAAATATGCCGGACTAATAGCGTACAACCACACGTCGGCGCTTGCTGCGTACACGCATCCTGATATCCAAAAGTCCGAGTAATGGCGCCACAAGAGCGCTGTCTTAGTGAACCTTTAGTCGTGGGGAGGATACCAGATGGTGTCGAAATTGCTGTTTCTGGCTTCGGTTTCCGTAGCGTCGATCGCGATCAGCGGTCAGGCGGAAGCGCAGGCCAACCTCGTTTCCGGCGGGGATGCGCAGCAGCAGGCCGGGGCACCGCAGGACCCGGTAGCCGACGAGATCGTCGTCACCGGCGTGCGCGCCTCGATCGTCGGTGCGCTCAACCGCCGCCGCGAATCCACCCAGATCGTCGACTCAATCGTGGCCGAGGACGTCGGCAAACTGCCCGACAACAACGTGGTCGAGGCGCTCCAGCGCGTCACCGGCATCCAGGTCACCGATCGTGGCCAGGGCGAAGCCGCCGGCATCCAGATCCGCGGTCTGCCCGACGCGCTGACCACACTCAACGGGCGCAACATCTTCACGGCGGCCGGCCAGTCCTTCTCGCTGCAGGACGTCTCGGCGAACCTCATCCAGCGCGTCGATGTCTACAAGACCCGCGCGGCCGATCAGATCGAGACCGGCCTTGCCGGCCAGGTCGATGTGGTGACGCGCCGTCCGTTCGACTTCAAGGGCCTCGCCGTCTCCGCGCTGGCTCGCGGGATCTACGACCAGGAAGCGGACAAGATCAATCCGAACGCCGCGCTGCTGATCAGCGATCGGTGGGAAACCGGCATCGGCGATGTCGGCCTGCTGGTGAACGGCAGCTACACCCGCTCCAAGTTCCGCACCATGTCGGCCACGGCCGGCGCGTTCGTGCCGTTTGCGACGCTCAACCCGCCGGCCGGCACGGGCCTCACCGGCTTCCAGCGCATCTTCCCGGCGGCGACCGACCCGAAGACCGGCGCGTTCCTCTCGGGTCCAGGCGTTGGCGACTGGCAGGTCGGCACCCAGACGGGCCTGCCCACCGCGGTCGGATCGACCCTGCCGGTCAACGGCATCGCGACGCCCTATTGGCTGTCGCGCGACGCGGTGTTCAGCTCGGACCTGTACGGCAAGCGCGAGCGCCCCTCGGCCAATGCGGCATTCCAATGGGCGCCGAACAGCAGCTCGGTCTACACCGCCGAGATATTCTATTCGGGCTTTCGCGGCGAGACCTATAACAGCCTGCAGTTCAGCTTCGTCGATTTCTGGGGCAATCCGCAGGCCCCGACGCTGTATGACGGCACCAACATCGTGAAGTCGCGCGTGGCGAACAGCGTCTACGGCTTCAACAGCGGCGACTATACCCGCAGCCAGACCGACAGCTTCGTCTATGCGCTGAACGGCAAGTGGGACCTGGGCAGCCGCGGCGGCATCGTCGCCGACCTCGCCTACCAGACCAGCACGTACAAGACCGCCTTCTTCGCGATGCGCACGGACCGGGTAGCGAACCAGATCACCGCCGACTTCAACGGCGGCGGCGGCATCCCTTCCTATCATTTCGACAATGATGCGGCGCTGGCCGATCCGAGCGTGTGGAACGTCGCCCAGCTCTACGACAACGCCAATCGCGACAAGGGCAGCGCCTTCACCGCCACGCTCGACGGCCATTACGGCTGGGACGAGGGCTTCCTCCGCCAGATCAAGGCCGGCTTCCGCTTCGATGATCGCAAGGCCTCGAGCGACGTGCGCACCGCCGATGCCGCCAATCTGGGCCGTCCGCTCTCCACCCTGCCGGCCGGGGCGAGCTTCACCAATTCGGACTTCTTCGAAGGCCGCGGCGACGTGCCGACCAGCT
Organism: Sphingomonas sp. 22176; assembly: GCF_052045505.1. NCBI lineage: Bacteria > Pseudomonadati > Pseudomonadota > Alphaproteobacteria > Sphingomonadales > Sphingomonadaceae > Sphingomonas > Sphingomonas sp. 22176. The sequence continues at coordinate 3,011 of NZ_JBQEPL010000009.1, forward strand.
GGGTGACGGCCAACGGCTATTACAACTATGCCCATGCCGACGAGATCCGGAAGCTCTACGGGCTCAAGACCTCCGACCAGCTGACGATGACGCGGGTGTTCGACGTCGAGGAAAAGACCACCGCCGCCTATGTCCAGGCCGACGGCCAGCTGACCATCTTCGGTCGGCCGCTCAATCTCCAGGCCGGCGTGCGCTATGTCGCGGTGGATACCGACGCGGTTTTCGTCGATCGCTTCAACAACGGCGCGATCTCGCGCGCCTCGCCGGGATCGGACCGCTTCCTGCCCAGCTTCACCGCGCGCTACGACATCCTGCCGAACCTGCGCGCCCGCTTCAATTACGGCCAGACGCTGCGGCGGCCGAACTTCGGCGACATCAACCCGAACTATTCGCTGACCGGCGACCTCACCAATGTCGGCTATGGCAGCGGTTCGGCGGGCACGGCGGGCCTCCAGCCGACCACGTCGAAAAACTATGACGCGGCGCTCGAATGGTATCTCGGCCGCAACAGCGCGATCACCGTCACCGGCTTCCGCCGCGACATCCAGGGGCTGGTGGTGCCGGTGAGCCAGCTGGAGTTCATCCCGAACAACGGCATCGTCGCGGGCGCCACCAACAACTTCGTGATCAGCCGCCCGGCCAATGCCTCGAACGGCGTGCTCAAGGGCGTGGAAGTGGGGCTCACCTATTTCCCGACCTATCTGCCCTCGTTCCTCGATGGCCTGGGCTTCCAGGGCAGCCTGACGGTGCTGGACTCGAGCCAGAACGTGCCGATCTACGACAATGGCGGCAAGAAGATCGGCGAGCAGCAGTCGAGCTTCTTCGGCGTCTCCGACTTCTCGTACAACGCCACGCTCGCCTATGATAAGGGCCCGATCGGCGCGCGACTTTCCTATGTGTACCGTAACGCCTGGCAGGTGCGAAACGAGTCGCGACTGTTCGCCAACCCGCTGGGCGTGTGGCGCCGGGCCGAGGCCAGCCTCGATCTCCAGCTGACCGCGCGGATCACCGATCGCCTGGGCCTGACATTCGACGCGGTGAACCTGACGCGCACCAAGCAGCAGGAATATTACCGCTTCGGCGATGTCGGCGACAAGGATCGCTTCAACCTAGGCACGGTGCTGATCCCGCGCACCTTTGCGATCGGGGCCCGCTACAGCTTCAACTGATCTCCTGACGGGCGGGCCCAACGGCCCGCCCGCTTTGCATTCGGAAGGAATTGCCCGTGAAGCGCATCTCGCCGCTCGCGCTGCTGCTCGCCTCGGCCTGTGGCGGCAACGACAGCCCGCCGCCCGCCTCGGTCGTCGTCGTGCCCGCCGCGACGCCGACGCCCAGTCCGACGCCAGCGCCCACACCGGCCCCGACAGCCAGCCCGACGCCGACCCCGATCGCGCTCAGCGGCGCGGTCAGCCCGGTGCACGATCCCTCGATCCTGAAGGACGGCGACAGCTATTACCTGTTCACCACCGGCAATGCCGGGGATCCGGAGGGGCTGCTGGCGTTGCGCACGGCGCCGGATATGCGCGCCTGGACGTTGCGCGGCGGCAGCTACCTCGCGTTGCCCGACTGGGCGCGCACCGCGGTTCCGGGCGCAACCGGCATGTGGGCACCGGACATCTCGAAGGTCGGCAGCCAGTATCGCCTCTATTATTCGGTTTCGACCTTCGGCAAGAACCAGTCCGCGATCGGCCTGGCCACCGCGACCAAGATCGATCCGGCGGCACCGGCCGCCAACTGGGTCGATCAGGGCCCAGTGATCCAGTCGCAGACGACCGACGATTTCAACGCGATCGATCCGATGGCCTTTGCCGATGCCGACGGCCGTTCGTGGCTGGTATTCGGCAGTTTCTGGTCCGGCATCAAGCTGATCCGCATCGACCCCGCGACCGGCCTGCGCCTTGCCGGCGATTCGGCACCACGGGCGCTCGCGCAGCGGCCTGCCCCGGACGCGGTCGAAGCTTCGTACATCATCCGCCACGGCAGCTATTACTATCTGTTCGTATCGTTCGATTCCTGCTGCCAGGGGGCGGCGAGCACCTACAACACCGTCGTCGGGCGCGCCTCGGCACCGGACGGCCCCTATGTCGATCGCGACGGGCGGGCGATGATGCAGGGCGGCGGCACGGTGGTGCTCACCAACGGCCAAGGCGACGGCAGTCGTTTCGTCGGCCGCGGCGGCGCGTCGATCCTCCAGCAGAGCGACGGCGACTATATCGTCTACCACGCCTATGACCGGCAGCAGAACGGCACCCCCACGCTGCAGATTCAGAAGCTGAGCTGGGGGAACGATGGCTGGCCGGCGACAAGCTGAGGCGGCGCCTCTTCGGACAGGCCGAATAAGAACGGCTTCACAGCCGCTGGTCTGTCGTTTCGGCGCGGCGTTCAAGGTTGAGCGTTCGCGCTCAACTCTGGATTGCTGCGATCGGTGGCTGGACGCCCAGTATGGCGATCAGGCGTTTGAAGTATAGGCCGCGACAGGGAGGTTGACCTCCGTTTCAACGTAGAGAGTTTCATCGCGATCTTGGAGGAGCAAGAGGCAGGCGGCCACGGGCGCTCGGGTAGGAAAACGCCGGGTTGAAGAAGCTGCTCGGCGAAGCGATGCTGGACCACGTGGTGCTGAGGATCTGGCGTCAAATATATGGAGACGCTCGACGCGAAGCGCGAAGCGGTCGTCCATGCTCTTGCATGTCACGGCCTAAGCGAGCTTCCCCTTGCTCCCGGTGGAGCGCCAGACCCACGGGGGGACGAGCTCCCTCCCCACCTCTTCATGTCACCACCGCATCAAACGGGCGTTCAAGCGTCAAACGATTGCCCTTAGCGACCGATGGTCCGCCCGTTTTCTTCGGGCCGAAAGCGGTTCGATATTTGCCGGAGTATAGAGACGTTCGTTGCAATGAATTGCAGCTCCTACCGCTCGCTGACACAGAGCTGCCTCAAGCCCGCAAAGTCGATTTCCGCCATCGCTGAATCGACGAGGTTCTGCATGGCCCGACCAGCTTCAAGCGCGTTGCCTTTAGCTACCGCTTCATACACAAGATTGTGGTCGGTGATCGGATCGATGGATAAACTTTGCGCATGCTGACCAAGTGCAGTCGTGCCGACAATCACAGCGTCGATGCTGGGCCCCAAAGCGATAAATACTTCATTTTTCGACGCCAGGACAATTAACCGGTGGAAATCTCGATGCGCTATGCGCCCGGCATCACTAGCTAGTGGTTGCCTGCGCATCTCCATTAGCGCAGCCTGGAGATCCTGTAGATCCTGGCGACTCCTACGTTGTGCGGCCACTTGGGCGGCGGCTGGTGCAATAATTTTGCGGAGTTCCGATAAATCAAATAGCAGTTGCAGGTCAACGGGGCCGGAAGATGCCCAGATGAGCACGTCCTGATCAAGCAGGTTCCACCGCTTTCTCGGCAGCACTCGTGTTCCGTCGCGAGTTCGAGCCTCCACAAGCCCTTTCGCGGCAAGAACCTTTACCACCTCACGATAAGTGGAACGCGATACCTTCAGAGTGTCAGAATTGATGATTTCCCCTCCTAGTCGTTCTCCCGGTTTGACCTTCCCCCGCAGTATACCCGTACCAAGCTTGCGCGCAATTGCGGCACGAACCCGGTGAATGGTCGGGACACGAACACCATCGTCAGCCCATTTCTCAGAGTCGTCCACTTCGCAGACCCTTTGGCTTGTAGTCGTTCGGCTAATCCGCAACGTAACCGTTGCGCCTCTGCGCAGCCTCTGCGTGACAGGCGGATAACGGATATTGCCTATCCCGAGCAACCATAATATGTCCGAGTAAAGGTGGGGTAGCAAGCCTCTAAGTCGTAACGCTACAGCGATCTGGATCGCTGGCCAGTGTGCAATTGTGTTCGCCAAGGTGCCGGCGCCCCACTTGCGAAGTGCTTCGAAGCAGGAGCTTAGGGGGCAAGTGAGCGCCCAAAGGTTGACAGGAAGGATAGAAAGGTGAGCTTACGCCTCTTGCAGCGCCGAGGTGAGGACGGGTCCCTCGGTGTAGTTGCCGCCAGTGACAACCATGCCGCCCTCGTTCCAGGAATCAGGAGTGTGCGAGAGTTGGCGTTGCACGCCATCCGTTCGGGCTGCGGATTGGCGGAAGTTGTCCGAGAGGTTGGTATTGGTGCTGCGATTGACCTGAGGGCGGAGTTCGAAGCAGGCCGCCTTGTTTCTCCGATAAGTCACGAAGATCCAGCGCATTTGCTCATGTCAGGAACGGGCTTAACCCACCTCGGATCTGCCGTGGGTCGGGACAAGATGCATCGTGATGCGGCGGTGGAGGAGAAGCCTACCGATTCCATGCGAATGTTTCTCGACGGTTTGGAGAGGGGCAAGCCTGCTGATGGCGAGATCGGGCAGCAACCCGAGTGGTTCTACAAGGGCGACGGGTCGCAGCTGGTGAGCCCCGGTCAACCATTGACGATGCCGGCGTTCGCGCAAGATGGCGGCGAAGAGCCGGAGCTCGCAGGTGTCTACCTGATCGGATTAGACGGCACGCCGCATCGCTTGGGTTTTTGCCTCGCCAACGAGTTCAGCGATCACGTCACGGAACGACACAATTATCTATGGCTCGCTCATTCTAAGCTCCGCCAGGCGGCGCTGGGACCTGAACTGCTGGTCGGCGCGCCCCCCCGGGATGTGCGCGGAGTAAGCCGCATCGTTCGCGATGGCGCTACGTTGTGGGAAAAGCCGTTCCTTCTCGGAGAGGAGAATATGTCGCATAGCCTTGCCAACCTAGAGTATCACTATTTCAAGTATTCCCAGTTCCGGCGGCCAGGGGATGTTCACGTTCATTTCTTCGGTACCGCAACGCTCTCCTTCAGCGACGGCATTGCCACGCGGGAGGGCGACGTGTTTGAAATCGAAGCTGCGCCGTTCACGCTGCCGCTGCGCAACCCGCTGGCACGCGAAGGCACGCCAATGGTTGCGGTGAAGGCACTCTGATGGCCGATCCGATCAAGATCGCGATCGTGGGGCTTGGGAAAATCGCGCACGATCAGCATCTGCCATCGATCAGGGCAAACTGCGCCTTCAATCTTGTGGCTACCGTGAGTTCGCGCAACGAGTCGATCAACAAGCTGCCGCACTTCGAGACATTAGGCGAATTGCTCGCTGCGGACGTTGCGATTGATGCGGTGGCGCTCTGCACGCCGCCACAGGTCCGCTACACGCTGGCTGCTCAGGCGATCGCTGCGGGCAAACATGTTTTCCTCGAGAAGCCTCCCGGTGCGACGCTCGCGGAAGTTGCGCTGCTCGACCGGAACGCAGAAGCGGCCGGCGTCACTCTGTTCGCGAGTTGGCATTCGCGGTACGCGGGAGGAGTCGCGCAGGCGCGGCATTGGCTGAGCGAACGCAACGTCAAACGCGCCTCGATCGTGTGGCGGGAGGATGTTCGCGTCTGGCATCCGGGGCAGGACTGGATCTGGGAGCCAGGGGGGCTGGGCGTGTTCGATCCCGGAATCAATGCGCTGTCGATTGCAACGCATATTCTTCCGCCCTTCTTCCTGACAAGCGCAAGGCTATCGCTGCCGGCGAATCGCGCCGCGCCTATCGCGGCCGACCTGCAGTTCGAGACGGGAGACGGAACACCGGTGCACATGGACCTCGATTGGCGCCAGACGGGCCCGCAAAGCTGGGACATCATTGTCGAGACGGATGGCGGCACCTTGACCTTGGCAAAGGGCGGCGCAGTGTTGACCACGCCTGAAGGCACGCAGGCCGGAGAGGATCGCGAATATGCGGGCCTGTACGCGCATTTCGCGGAGTTGGTACGTGACGGCGTGCGCGACGTCGACACCGCTCCGCTCCAACTGGTCGCCGATGCGTTTCTGCGCGGGCACCGCGAGACTGTTGACGAATTTCACGACTGAAGGCGGGCTCTGACCGCTTCGCGCAACTGGCTGCGGCGTCCTAAACTGACGATGGCAGAACCGTAAGATGGGAGAGAAGGATGTTTGGAAGGTTACGCCGCACGATGCTCGCAATATTGCTGTCGAGCACGCCACTGGCAGCCACCGCCCAGACCTCGCCGACACGAGCGCAGCCCCCTGCCGCTGGTACAGTGATGGCAGAGGTGGAGGCGGATCCCGCCGCCCCTACCTATGATCGGCGCATCTTCACACAGTTTGCGGAGCATCTGGGTAACGGCATCTATGGCGGGCTGTGGGTCGGCAGGGACTCCAAGATCCCGAATACGAACGGCTTCCGCAACGATGTGGTGGCAGCGCTGCGTGCCCTGGCAGTGCCCGTAGTCCGCTGGCCCGGCGGCTGCTTCGCCGACGAGTACCATTGGCGCGAGGGCATCGGTCCGCAGAAACAGCGCCCGGTCAAGGTCAATACGCATTGGGGTGGCGTGACGGAGCCGAATGAAGTGGGCACGCATGAGTTCTTCGAACTGCTTCGCCAGCTAAACGCCGAAGCGTATGTTGCCGGGAATGTCGGTAACGGCACCGCGCGCGAGATGGCGGAATGGGTTGAGTATATGACGGCACCCGCCGGATCGCTTGCCGAAGAGCGTGCAAAGAACGGCCACAAGGCGCCTTGGGCGGTTCCGTATTTCGGCATCGGCAACGAGTTGTGGGGGTGTGGCGGCAACATGCGGCCGGAGTTCGCCGCCGATGAAACGCGGCGCTACGCGACCTTCATCAAGGCACCGGCCGGCACCAAGATTCTGAAGATCGCGGCCGGCGCGAATGTCGACGATTATCGCTGGACCGAAACCATGATGCGAGAGGCCGCGCCCCTGCTCGACGCGCTGTCGCTCCATTACTACACGCTTCCACAGGGCGGCTGGCCGCCCAAGGCCGACCCCGTCAATTTCGATGAATCCGGCTGGGCCGATGCGCTGGCAGGTGCTTGGCACATGGACGAACTGATTACCAAACACAGTGCAATCATGGACAAATATGATCCGCAAAAGCGAGTGTTTTTGGCAGTGGACGAATGGGGCGCCTGGTATGCGCAGGATCCCGGTACTCACCCGGGTTTCCTGCGCCAGCAGAACACGCTTCGCGACGCGCTTATTGCTTCCATCCATCTCGACATCTTCGCCAAGCATGCGGATCGCGTTCGGATGAGCGCGATTGCGCAGATGGTGAACGTGCTGCAGGCGATGATTCTGACGGACGGCAGCAAGATGGTGCTAACGCCCACCTACCACGTCTTTGAAATGTACAAGCCGTGGCAGGACGCCAAGCTGTTGCCGATGAAGATCGATGCACCATGGTACCACAAGAATTCGTTCGTGATGCCGGCCGTCAGCGGCTCTGCGGTCCGCAGCAAAGACGGCCGCGTGCATATCGGCCTGTCCAACCTTGATCCCAACCGGTCAAACACGGTTACGGTAACGCTGAACGGAGTGGTCGTCACCAACGTCTCTGGACGGGTGCTGACCGCGCCGGCAATGACTGCGCACAACAGCTTCGAAGCACCGGAAACGGTAAAGCCTGCTCAATTCGGCGGCGCACAACTGAGCGGCAGCACGCTCCGCGTCACGCTGCCCGCCAAGTCGGTCGTGGTGCTAGACCTGCAATAAGGCTGCGCAAAGCCCCAGGCGCATGCGCCGCGCGCCGAGTTTCTGTTTTCTCTCCTGGAGGTCTCTTATGATGCTCTTTGGTCTGCTGCCCGCCGCTTGCCTGCTGATGGTGACCAATGCCGCCCTCGCTCAGGTGACCACGGCCCCTGGGACCACGATCAATGCACAGCTCACCGGCGATCTGGTGCCGACGCATGATCCGGTAATCGCGCGCGAGGGTGACACCTATCACGTGTTCTCGACCGGTCACGGCAATCGCCTGGTGGAGACCAGAACCTCCAAGGATCTGATCCATTGGACTGCCGGCCCGCCTGTGTTCACCACCATGCCGGACTGGGCTACCAAGGCGGTTCCAGGCGCTGGGGGCATGTGGGCACCCGACATCAGTTTCGCGGGCGGACGCTGGCGCCTATACTATTCGGTCTCGACCTTCGGATCGAACCGCTCAGCGATCGGTTTGGCGACCAACGCCACCCTCGATCCTAGGTCCCCTTCCTTCAAATGGCGCGACGAAGGGCTGGTGGTGCAGTCTTTTCCGTCCGATGATTTCAACGCGATTGATCCGAATTTCGTTACCGACGCACATGGGCAGCATTGGCTGACGCTCGGTAGCTTCTGGAGTGGCATCAAGCTCTTCAAGCTGGATTCGACAACGGGCAAACCGGCAGATGCTAAGACAAAACCCTATTCGCTAGCGCGGCGGCCGGCACCTGCAGGCGGTCCGGCACCTGTCGAGGCGCCGTTCATCGTGCCGCATGGCGGCTTCTATTACCTGCTCGTGTCCTACGACTATTGCTGCAAGGGCGTTAACAGTACCTACTACACGGTGATCGGGCGGGCCGAGAAGATTACCGGCCCTTATCTCGGCAAGGATGGCAGCAAGCTGATGGAGGGCGGCGGTACGATCTTCCTGCGTGCCGATCTGCAAGAACAGCAGCGCTTCCGCGGCCCCGGTCATCCGGGCTGGCTGCATGACAAGGATGGGCACGACTATGTCGTCTATCACGCGTACGATCGAGAAAAGGACGGTGCGCCAACGCTGCGTATCGCCTCGGTGCGCTGGGGCACGGACGGTTGGCCCGTCGCAGAAACTTCAGGAGAATCAAAGTGACCAACACAAATTGTCGTCTCTTCCGAGACTTGGCGCCTATAAGCGGGATACGCTGTATGCGAGAGATGTGATTCATCTTGCACGTTGGCCTCGACGTATGCCGCTGTTGGCGCTCGCCATCCTACAGGGCCTAATGGCGAGCGCAGCCAAGGGCACCATGACACGCGCGTAGAAGGCGGTACCCGTCTACTTCTGGCAACGATGGCAATGGCAGATGCGCACGTTCAGCGGCGCAGGGTCGGTGCTATAGCGACAAGCGCCACAGAGGCAGCGCTCTCGATCATCGCTGGACCATTCAGGAGGCAATATACACAATCAGCGACGATTTTGGAGCGTCGGATTGTACAAAGAGCTACCGCTTGGCATTTCCAGATATTCAATCCTCCGCGAGAACCGGCGTAGAGGTGCCCGTCAAATAGCGCGGCGAGGTTGCCGCCATATGGTGCGCATTCAAACCAGTGTGCTTTGCGACAGTCAGCCGTCCTGGCCATCCTTCGTTTTTGGGAAGACGTGAAAATACCCGCTAGGATAGCCTATCTTTTCACGCGGATCCATATCGCGCGTCACGAAGGCTGGTCCGCCGAAAGGATTGCTTGCAGGATCGCTTGCGAACGCCTTTGTCCATAACCGTGGCCATAGGCGCTGGAGGTGATGGCGACTACCATGTGGTGGCTGGGGATCACATATATCTTGTTGCCGCCATTGCCCGACGCGAAGGAGACTGGGACCGGCTTGCCGCCGATCTGCTGGACCTTGGAATACCAGAAATAGCCGTAGCCATCGGCATAAGGGTCGTTCCGGGATATGGCGACCTTGGGGGCCAGAGCGGATCGTATCCAGCTCGCGCTGACGATCCGCCGGCCATGATACACGCCGTCCCCGCGCACCATCTCACCGATCGTTGCGAACTCGCGGGTGGTGAGAGACAGATTGCCTTGGCCCTTGGTGAAACCGGCGGCATCCGACGCCCACTGCCAGCGACGAATGCCAAGAGGTGCGAACAGCGACCTTCGAGCAAAATCGTCCAGCGAGCGTCCGGTCGCCTTCGTCACGACGATACCGGCGGTGTAGGCCGTGAGCGAATTGTAGCGATACCTCGATCCGGGCCGATCGACGCGGGGTATTGAGCGCAGAAAGGCCAAGGGATCGGGTGCCACATCGAGCTTGTCCTCATTGCCGGGCGACGCCGGGTCTTCATCGAACGCGGCCAGTCCGGACCGCATCGTGAGGACGTTCGCGAGGCTGACATCGCCGATCGCACTGCCGCGGGCCTCAGGCCAATAGGTGGCTACGGTATCGTCTACGCTGCGTATCTTGCCCCGATCGATCGCTATGCCCACGAGCAGCGCTGTGACGCTCTTCCCGGCCGAGCGGATGTCGTGGAGGTCGTTCGCCGTCTCGCCGTTATAGTAGCGCTCCGCAACGACACGTCCGTTGCGCAGCACGACGACGCCGCGCAAGTCGGGATGTTCGTCATGATCGAAAGAGGTTAGAACAGCGTCAAAGGACGGGTTAATTTGCGATGACGGAGAGGCAGCACACAGCGCGATGCCTCCAAGGACGATGACGGCAGCTTTAGGGAAGATCACGACCAAGGTTCCTGAAGAAAGGTAGCATCGTCCTGACGTAGGTTGCCGTCCGTGTCTTGTATCCGCGCAACATGGCGCGACTTGCGCCACTGAGCGGGGGTGGTGTCGAAGCGGGACCGGAACGTCCGAGTGAGGTGGGCTTGATCGACGAAGCCGGCTGCCTGGGCGATATCGGCAAGCGAAGCGACGCCCCTCCCGAGCATGGCCGCCGCACGTTCCAGTCGATGACCACGCAGGTACTCGCCGGGGGAACAGCCGAGAAAGCGTCGAAACACCCGAGCCAGGTGGACAGGGTGGACTCCTACGTCCGAGGCGACCGACGCTACCGACAGGTCGGGATCGTTGCTGGTGAAGATCTTCTCCACCGCACGGTTCAGCCAGCTTGGCGGACGACTTGCGGCTCGTGCTTCGTCCGATGACAATGGGGATACGATGGCATGAAGCTGCAAAGCGCAGGCTTCGAGCGTGAATAGCGAAGCACCGTCAAACTGTTGCGCGAGGTGGTGGGCAAGTCGATACGCATAGGGGTCGCGCAAGCAAAGCGCAGCGGCTTCGCGACTTGTCCCGCCGGAGATTGCGAGGAAGCGCCCCCTACCACCGTGAAAGCGATCCTGATGGGTGGTGCCGGGTGGGTTATAAATTAGGACTGGCGTGTCGGACACCATCGGAGCGCCTGCGGCTGACGACATATAGCCGCCGGCCAGCACCAGCACGAAGTGAGCTTCGTCATGGCTGTGTTGCCGAACTTCTTCTTCGGGCGGATTTGCCGTTAGCGCATGAAAGCTGAACCCGCCGGCGTGCCTGCCCTCCGGGCCACTTCCCCAGAAATCCGTCTTTCCTCGCCTGAGAACCATATTACAGGTCTGCACCAATTCGGGTAGTCGACACCACCGACTTATCTTATCAACTCTGTCTCTTTTCATCGCGTGCAATGAGTTTTCAGACAGCGCTTTCGTTCTCGAAACTCGATCCCAATGGGAATACCCGCCATAGCCCATGGCGGCCAGATTGATGGCGACTATCGGCGTTCCACGTAGCCGGTATCTGTCTTCACGAAGACGATCTTGCCGATATTGTACCCGCGTCCACCTTGCTCCCGTTCCACGATGTAGCCTTCAGGTGTCGAGTAACCGCAGATAAGCCGCATGAACGGGCGGCGCTCCTGACCAGACGGGAGGGCATCGCTGACGTTAAACGGCTGGCCACGGTCCGCGACCCGATGCCTCAGTGCCTGTCGAACCGAAATAGGAAGTTCACGGATGTTAGTGGAGACGGGACGTCCGCTGACCCCGCACATCGGGGCAGGCCCATAAGCGGCAGCGATCATGCAGGACGATGATGATCTTGTGCTGATCATCAATCATTTTGATAGAAAACTAGACGGCTTTGACTATCCTAAGCAGCTCGACATTTTGCATATCGGCTTCATCCAACAGTCTCGCGAAGCCGTCGATGCCATGTATGCGCGCCTGAACGAAGACGGTTGGGAGACCCAAGCGCCTCACGAAACGCATGGCGCATGGTCTTTCTACTTTCGAGCGAAGGGCGGCTACTTCATTGAAGTGACGACTCTAACCCCGGTGCGCCCCGAAGAAGCGTATCATGGTGGATCGCGGTAGAGTTAACCTTGGGCGGCGGAGCCTTCCGCCGACCATTCCCAATTTCGGCTTGCTCTGAGAACGCCTGCGGCATTCCGCGGGCCGTTCGATCGCGGCGAAGCGATATCACCAGCCTCGCAGCCGTTCAGGCTGCCGATTGTAGGTGCGGCCAGAACGTAGATTTCGGCGCGTCGCGGAGTGTATGATGAAAGTTCTGGTTGTGGCAGCATTGGTCATAGCGGCGGCAGGCGCCAACGCGCGAGCGTCGGCGTCGCAATATCCTAGTTGCGATCTCAAGGCCCTGCATGCGATCAAGGGCGATATCGGCGGATCGATCACGGACCTAGCAGGCCCGTATCTTCCTGCGCGCCAATATACTCGAAGCGAACCTGAGCACCGCCCGAAAGGCGCGACGTCTGACCCAGGCGGCGGCCGACCCATGCTCACGACTTCAGTCAGACGTGGTGGAGCGCAGGGTCCCATCCGTTCGGTCTATGTGCGTGATCCCGACGGCAACCTGATCGCGGTGTCGTCTTACGATTGACCGCAGAGGCGGGCGACCTCCTGGCAACCGATTGATTGCCCGTGGGCATCTTTCCCAATCAACCATCCTGCGCGCGAACCGGGGCGGACGTGCCCGCCAAATAGCGCGGCGAGTTTGCCGCCACATACGTTTGCACTTTAATGTTGTGATACTGTAGTTTCTTCCAGAACCCTACTCCACCCTACCCTACCCTACCCTACCCTACCAGCGGCGTTTCTTCCCCTCGAAGCCATCCTTGACCCGGTCGATCCATTCGACCACCTCACGCTGGCTCCAGCGAGCCGTGAAAGGCGATAATTTGTAGGGTGCAGGAAATCGCTGCTGCCGAATGAGGCGGTAGATCATTGTCTTGCCCAGCCCTACGCGTCGCTTCACTTCGTCGATCCGCAATAGCCGGTCGACTTCCTCGGGCGGGGTCATTTCGCCCTCTCGCGTGCGAGTGCCTCGCGCGCCCGGGCAAAGCCGCGGTCGCTGTCAAGAAAGGTCGAGAGGATTGCCGGGATCAGCTCCGCGACAGGCTCTTCGCGGCCATAGGTCTCTGCGTAAACGCGCGCATAGTCGCCAAGCGCGAGATGCAGCTCGGGCAGCACCGTGATGGTGAGCTTGACCGGGGTCCGATCAGGGATGCGCGCGAGTTTGAGATCTACCATATTGTTCTCCTAACCGCGCCACGGCGCGAGGATGAGATCGCGGTGAACGACCAGCCGGACCGGCGCGCCGGGTCGGATCGTGATGGTCGGCTGGATCTGTAGGTTGCGTGACGTGATCTGATCACCGGCACGCGAGACGTTCTGCTGTGTGGATTGGCGAATCGCCTGTACGAGATCGCTCTCGCCGGAGAAGGTTACGTTTGAGCCTACGCCGAGCAGGGTCGAAATCGTGACGCCTTTGAGCAGCGCCCAGGTGTGGAAATCCACCTTGTCGGCGAGCCCGGAATAGCCTGATGAGTCGGTTGCGGGCATATTGTCGAGCCGGATCGAACTGCCGTCCGGGAAGATGATCCGCTGCCACACCACTAGCGCGCGCTTCTGCCCAAAGGCTGCGACGCTATCATAGCTGCCGATCAGCCGCGCTCCCTGCGGGATGAGAAGGATGTTGCCGGTCGCGCTGTCGAATACCCTCTCCGTTACCTGGGCGGTGACCAGACCGGGCAAGTCGGACCGCAGCCCGGTGATCAGGCTGGCCGCGATGATGCTGCCAGCGAACAGCATGTTCGGTGACGCGGGCGGACTCAACCGATGCCCGTTGACATCGCCGCTGGTGTCGCGCGCGGCTACGAAGTCAGCCTTACGCTGCTGCGCATTGGGATCTCGATCGGAATCGATCACGAGTCGCGGCGGGTCAGTTGCCGGGACGGGTGGCGAGGATGGCGTTGCATCGGCGATGCGGACCGGATCGGTGCGATTGCCAGACTGCACTAGAACTCCCGACTCGCGCGCTGCCCTCAGTTCTGCCGCCCTTCGATCGCGTTCGGTTACGGCGGCCTGATCGACATGCGGCGTCCCGCTCTCCACTGGCGGCGCGATAGCCATGGCGCGCTGATGCTCGAGGATGGGCCGGCCAAGGTCGCCGGGCAACGGCGGGCCAAGCTTCGGTACGTCCCCATAGCCGCCCGGCAGGCGGTTGAGAGTCTCGGTAGGCGCCTTCGCGGCTGCAGGCGGGGTGTCTGCCGGTGCCGCGAGGTGCAGGTCAGTAGACCGAAGGGCTACCCACGCCGTCGCGGCCAGGCTGGTCGAGCCGAGCGCTGCGACGGCTATGATAGCGCCGCGCTTGAAGCGGATCGCCCGCGCAGGCTGCGCGCGCAGCGCCAGCGTCTCCGGATCCACCTTGGTCGGGATGGCCGGGGCTTCGGGTGCCGGCGGGAAGACTGCCTCGGCGGTCATGATTCCCTCCGGTCAGGCGCGCCTTCCGCCACGCGGCGAATGCGGACGATTTGCTGATGCTTCGTGCCGAGGCGAAGTTCGGCGATGTCGAAGATCCGATCGATCACATAGAAGCGATCCTTCACCCGATAGTTGACGAGCTGAGCCTCGCCCTTTCCGTCCACCAGGAAGATGGGGGGTGCCTCGCCGACGGCCAGCGTCGCTGGGAACTCGATGAAGGTCTGCCGCCCGTCGTCGAAAGCACGAAGTGGCCGCCAGGCTGGTCGATCGCCCGACACGACATAATCGAAGTGCAACTGCTCGACCTCGATTCCGGCCGCCACCGGTGCAACCGCCTCGGCCGTTGCTGCGGCGCGCTTCAAGGCGATCAGCGCATCCTGCGGATAAGTCCAGGATAGCGCAACCATTGCCACCTTGGTCCTGCTGGTCAGGTTGAGATGATAGGTGCGCCGGTCGGTGGTGATGACGAGGTTGGTCGAGAGGCCCGCGCTGAACGGTTTGACCAGCACGTGCGTCCGCCGTTCCGCAGCAGCACCACTGGTGGTATCGCCGATCACCCAGCGCGCCGTGTCGCCGCTGGCTACCGCGACCAGCGCTTCGCCCGGCTGCAAGGCGATGTCGGTTACCCGCTCCGGTGCCGTGGCGACGGCGTAGATGGCACCGTCGGCGAACGGATATGTCTGCACGGCGTTGACGGAGCCCTGCACGACAGGAGCGTTCGTAGACCCCTCGTCGGCGCCGACAATCGGCGAGGGAACGTGCCCGGCATAATCGCGGGGCGAAGTTGCGCCCGCGTGGGCTTCGGCAACGATCAGGCAAGGCACCAGCAGCGCGGCGGTTGCGAAGGGTCTCGTCATGGCTGCGTCTCCGTATTGTCTGTGGGTTGAGCGCCAAGGTTTTGGTCGAGCGGCGAGCCGAGCGGCACACTGCTGAGCGGCGGGGCGATGCGCGTCGAAGCAGGCAACGCTGCGGGCTCGAGTTCACGGCTCCAATCGATCGCGTCGACGTAGATGCCGAGCGGGTTCTTGCGGAGCGTGTCGGCCGAGACCGGCGGTTTGGTCAGGATCGTCAGGATGCCGGTCCAGTGCGAGGTGCCTGCCGCGTTCCCGCGCTCATACGCCGTCTCCGTCCACTTCACCTGGAAGGAGCGATCCGATGCCCGGACGACGCTGGTCACCTGAATTGACACGGCTCGCTGGCCGATCCTGGCGAACGGGTCCGCCGCGCGCGCATAGTCGCTGAGAAGCTGGCTTCCGCGCGTTGTAGTGAAGTCAAAGGCCGAGAGCCAATTGCGCCGCATCAACACCGGATCGAGCGAGACGCCGCGAACATTCTCGATGAACTTCGCCAGATGCCAGGCAATCTGGGGATCGGTGGGGCGGTAGCCCGCTTCGGCTTCGGTCACGGCCCGGGCTTCGCCCAGCCGATCGACCTCGACGACATAGGGCGTGACGCGGCTTTGCAGCGACTGCCAGATCAGCGCGGCCGACATGGCGGTCGACAGCGACAGCGTGCCGAAGGCCATCAATCGCCAGTTGCGGGCCTGCACACGGGCCGACCCGATGCGGTCATCCCAGACCTGCCCGGCGCGTTGATAGGGCGTCTCGGGCTCAGGCGTCTGCGCGTAGCGCTGAACGGCGCGCTTAAAGCGCACAGGATATGAAGATCATGGCTCAATCTTCCCTTTCCTTGATGTCGGGGGTGGCGGATGCGCCGCCGCGATCGCCTTCCTTCAGCGTCTGCATGGCGATGTGGCGGTGGTGACGGGCGTCCTGCTGGCGACGCAGCGACTGTGCCCAGGGCGGCGCGCCCTCAGCGGAAGCGCCTGGCGTGGATCCGTTAGCGCCGGAACCGCCGTTGAGTGCAGACCAGGCGGCGCCACGGCCACGCTCGGCAGCCTCGCTCAATCCCAGCGCCGACGAGGCCTTCTGGCGCATCGTGTTGCCCGCCGCCTGCGCCATGCCGCCGAGGCCAGCGCCTACGCTCGACGATCCGGCCGCGGTCTGACCGAGCTGGTACGCGGCAGACGCCGCCGAACCCATTGTCGTGCCGGCCCGGATCGCACCGAGCGCAGCACCGCCGACCGCACGAGCGGCGCCCATAGCGGCGCCACCACCAAGTGCTACGACACTAGCTGCACCAACGGTGGTGCCAAGCGCAGCGCCCGCGCCCAGTTGCGGAGCACCGGCAACGAGGCCTGACGCCATGCCCGGACCGAAGATGCCGAGGCCGAACAGCGTAAACGAGGCCAACACAAGGCTCATGGCTTGGCCGATGTCGGGTTCCTGCCCCTGGAGGGCGGCGGTGAATTCGCTGAAGAAGTTCGAGCCGACGCCGACGATGACGGCGAGCACCATCACCTTGATGCCCGAACCGACCACGTTGCCGAGCACCCGCTCCGCGAGGAAGCTCGTCCGGTTCCAGAGCGCGAACGGCACCAGCACGAAACCGGCGAGCGTCGTCAGCTTGAACTCGACGATGCACACGAACATCTGCACGGCGAGAATGAAGAAGGCGATGATCACAATCGCCCAGGCAAACAGCAGCACGATGATGGTCAGAAAATTGTCGAAGAAGCTGGTGAAGCCCATCAGCTTCGAAACCTGGTCGAGCATCGGCCATGCCGCCGAGAAGCCTGTGCCCGCCAGGCGGCCGGGTTTCAGCAGATCCTCCGCCGAGAGCGTGCCGCCGCCGGCGGTCAGGCCGGCTGCGGCGAAAGAGCGGAAGATGATGTCGGCCAGCGTCGAGAACCGGTCCAGGATGAACGCGAACGTGCCGATATAGAGGACCTTCTTGATGAAGCGGCCGATCACGTCCTGCTCGCCGCCCATCGCCCAGAACAGGCCGGCAAGCGTGATATCGATGCCGATCAGGGTCGTGGTGAGGAAAGCGACATCGCCTCCCAGCAGGCCGAACCCGCTGTCGATGTAGCGGATGAAGGTCTGCAGGAACCGATCGATGACATTCAGGTCGTTCATGGAGAAATCCTGGAAAGGAGGCCGCGGGGTCCGATCTGGGGAGCGGGACCGAACCCCGCGGCGGCAGCGGCGACGAGGCGGATTCGCCGCTGCCCGCGCACCGGCTCGAACCTATTGGCCCGGGGGCAATGGGCTGTAGGCCGAGCCGGAACCGAGGAACTTGGTGGTCGCCGCGCGGGCATCGATCTCGGCCTGCGCGCGGCGCGCCTGCTCGACCGTCTGCGCCCGATATTGTGCCGCCATCAGGTTCTGAATCTGGAACTGCTGCTTGGCGGTGAGGGCAAGCAACTGATTGGTCGCTTGTTGCGCCTGCAGCGCGCCTTCGGCCCCCTGGCTTCGTAATACGATACCGTTCAGAGTCTGCGCGTCAGCCTGGACATTTTCGACGACCTGCGCCTGCACGCCCATCGTCTGTTTGTAGGCTGCCATTTCAGCGTCGAGCCGAGTCCGAGCAGCAACAACTTGGCCGTTCATCGTCAGCGCCTGGCTAAAACTTTGCGGGAACAATGCACGGAATTGCTGGTCGAGGCCATCGACACGGAACTGGATGCCCTGCGCCTGCCCCATCAACTGGTCGATCTGCTGGAGCGTGCTGGTGATGGCCTGGATCTCGGGAAAACCGATCGTGGCGAGATTCTTGGCTTGGTTGATCAGGCTCTGTGCCTGATTCTGCAGGCTGCGGATCTGGTTGTTGACCTGCTGAAGTGTTCGCGCAGCGGTGAGCAGATTCTGGCTGTAGTTGCTCGGATCGAACACCGTGAACTGCGCACGAGCGGGCGTGCCCGGCACGATCAGTGCGCAGGCCAGCGAACCGATGGCGTCGGCCCCGAGTGCGGTCGCGATCAGATATTTGCGAGTTGAGATACGCATAACACTTCACTCCTTGGCTTGGAGAACGGGAAAATCGGCGAGGAGACCGGCGGCCCAGGCGAGACCGAGCACGTCCAGAAAGCGGGCCGCGAAATCGTGCGCGCCGTGGTCGGCCAGCAGCGCATCGATGCGCGCCTGGGTCGCAGGATCGGAGGCGCCACACAGCGCCAGCGCAATCGGGCCGAGGCCCAGCTCGAACAGGCGGTTGCCGCGCGCGGATTGCAGATAATAATGCCTTTTGGGGGTAGCGCGGCTGACCAGCTCGATCTGGCGGTCGTTAAGCCCGAACCGCTCATAGGCGGCGCGCGACTGTGGCTCGATCGCGCGGTCGTTGGGCAGCAGGATACGCTGGGGGCAGCTTTCGATGATGGCCGGCGCGATGCTGCTGTCGGCAATGTCGGCGAGGCTCTGCGTCGCGAACAGCACCGCAACATTCCTCTTGCGCAGCGTCTTCAGCCATTCGCGGATGCGCGCGGCGAAAAGCGGATGGTCGAGAAAGATCCAGGCCTCGTCGAGCACCAGCAGCGTCGGTCGCCCGTCGAAGCGCGCCTCCAGCCGATGGAACAGGTAGGTCAGCACCGGAGAGACGACGCCAGCCTGCCCCATCAGCGCCTCGGTCTCGAAGCAATGGACGTCGGCAAGTGCGAGATGCTGCTCGGCCGCGTCGAGGAGGCGGCCATAAGGGCCGTCGAGCGTATAGGCGGTGAGCGCGGTGCGCAGCGCATTGGACTGGAGCAGCATGGTGAACCCGGTCAGGGTGCGCTCCTCCGGGGGCGCCGATGCGAGACTACCCAGCGCCGACCAGACGGCGTCCTTCACCTCGGGGGTGACGACGACCTTCTCGTGCGCGAGCAGCGCCGCGATCCATTCTGCCGCCCAGCTCCGCTCGCCCGAATCGTCGATGCCGCGCAGCGGCTGGAATGCGATGCTGTCACCACTGTCCGCGCCGAGGCCGAGGGCATGATGGGCGCCGCCCATCGCCAGCACGGCCGCGCGTGCCGAATAACCCTTGTCGAAGATGTACAGCTGGGAGCCCGTGTAGCGCCGGAACTGCAGCGCGATGAGCGCCAGCAGCACCGACTTACCAGCACCCGTCGGGCCGACGACGAGCAGATGGCCGACATCCCCGATATGGGTCGAAAGGCGGAACGGCGTCGAGCCGCTGGTCTGGGCGTAGAGCAGCGGCGGCCCGCCAAGATGTCGGTTTTCGGCGGGGCCAGCCCAAACCGACGATAGCGGCATGAGATGGGCGAGGTTTAGGGTATGGACCAGCGGCTGGCGCACATTGGCGTAGGCTTGGCCGGGCAGCGACGACAACCACGCTTCGACCGCATTCACGCCCTCACGCTTGGCGGTGAAACCAAGGCCGTTGACGATCCGCTCGACGGCGCGGACCTTCTCCTCGGCGCGCGCACGATCGGCGTCCGACACCGTGATCGTTGTGGTCAAGTAGCCGAAGGAGACATGATCGCCGCCGAGCGCCTGCAGTGCGAGGTCAGCGTCGACCACCTTGTTGTCGGCATCGGTGTCGAGAAGCTGGACCGGCTGGTTGTACATCACCTCGCGCAGCAGCGCGGTGATCGACTTCCGCTTGTTGAACCAGTGCCGGCGGATCTTGGTGAGCGCCCTGGTAGCGTCCGTCTTGTCGAGCGCGATGAAGCGCGTGACCCAGCGGTAGCCGAAATCCTGATGATTCAGCGCATCGAGGATGCCGGGTCGGCTAAGATTGGGAAATCCCAGCACCGTCAGCGTCCGCAGATGGGTTTGCCCAAGCATCGGCTCCAGCCCGCCGACCAGCGGCGTGTCGGCGAGCAGGGCATCGAGATAGATCGGCGTTTCCGGCACGGCGACCGGATGCTGCCGGCTGGAGATTGTGCCGTGGAGATAGGTCAGCGTCTCGGCATCGCTTAAGGGGCGCACCTCGGGCATGAAGCCCGACAGGAGGTCGAGCACGCGATCGGTCTCGGCAATGAAGCCGGCCAAGCTGGCGCGCCAGTCCCGGCCTTTGGCATCGTCAGGCCGCTCCACCAGCGTCCGCCCCGCCGCATCGCTGCTGTCGGCGGGGGGCAGCCAGACCAGCGTGCCGTGATAGACGCTCTCGAAATGTTGGCCCTCGGCTTCGAAGCCGGCACGCCGTTCCTGCTCAACCAGCCAGGAGGCCGCGTCGGGGAAAGCGCTCTCAGGGTAATTGAGCGCCTCGCGTCGCTCGGCCTCGAAGAACAATGCCCAGCCCGAGCCCAGCCGCTTGAGGACGTTGTTGGCGCGCGCACCGGCCGACACCAGTTCCGCCTCGGTCGCGCTCTCGAGATCGGGACCGCGAAAGGCGAAGGACCGCATGAAGCTGCCGTCCTTGTTGAGGACGACGCCTGGCGCAACCAGCGCGGCCCAGGGCAGATGATCGGCGAGCCGATCGGTGCGCGACCGATATTCGGCGAGGTTCAGCATGCCAGATATCCTTTCTGGCGCAGATGACGGAGCAGCACGGGGGCGAAGTCCGGGTCGCGGCGGGCCGCTACACCCAAGATGCTGTGGCCGATCGCCCAGATAGCGAGCCCGACAAGCCATTGCTGCAGGCCCAAGCCAACGGCGGCCGCGATCGTGCCATTGACGATCGCGATGCCCCGCGGCGCACCACCGAGCAGGATGGCTTGCCCTAGGCTGGCGTGGATCGGCGCCTCGAAGCCCTCGACATGGCTCATGCCACCAGCGCCCCGCCGCCGAAGCTGAAGAAGGACAGGAAGAAGCTCGAGGCGGCAAACGCGATCGACAGGCCGAAGACGATCTGGATGAGCTTGCGAAAACCCCCGGCGGTTTCGCCGAACGCGAGCGCGAGCCCCGTGGAAATGATGATCAGGACCGCGACGATCTTGGCGACCGGTCCCTGGACCGATTCCAGCACCTGCTGGAGCGGCTGCTCCCAGGGCATGCCCGCGCCGCTGGCATAGGCACGATTGGTGATGGTGACCGACAGGCCGAGCATCAGCCCGGTGACGAAGAAGCGGTCGCGGCTGGGAATACGAACGGTCGTCATGTCAATCTCCTTGCAAGTTAGGGGGTAGGCTCGGGGTGAGATCGACGACGGCGTAGCCGCCGTCTGGATCGAGCCCGGCGACGCGGGCGATCGTCTCGATGCGCCGGGTGGTGCCGCGCCCGGCGATGAACACGATCATGTCGATGGCCTCCGCAATCAGGCGGCGCGGCACGGTCACCACGGCCTCCTGGATGAGCTGCTCGATCCGGTAGAGGGCGGAAGCCGCGCTGTTGGCATGGACAGTCGCAATCCCGCCGGGATGGCCGGTGTTCCAAGCCTTGAGCATGTCAAGCGCCTCGCTGCCGCGGACTTCGCCGACGATGATGCGGTCTGGCCGGAGGCGCAGCGTCGAGCGCACAAGATCGCCCATGGTAACCGAGTCGGCTCGGGTTCTGAGCGCAACCGTGTCGGGTGCCGGCGACTGCAGCTCGCGGGTGTCCTCGATCAGGATCACCCGTTCGTCGAGATTAGCCATCTCGGCGAGCAGCGCGTTGGCGAGTGTCGTCTTGCCCGAACTGGTCCCGCCGGCGACGAGGATGTTGCGGCGGTCGACGACGGCCTGGGCCAGGAGTCGCGCTGCCTCTGCCGACAGGATGCCGTCAGTCACATAGTCAATCAGCGTGTAGATGCGCGCTGCCGGCTTGCGGATCGAAAAGCACGGGGCAGCCGAAACCGGCGGAAGGATTCCCTCGAACCTCTCGCCCGCGCCAGAGCCAAGCGGGGGCAGTTCGGCCGATACAATGGGCTTGTCGCCGTGGACCTCCAACCGGACATGGGATGCAACCAACCGGATGATCCGTTCGACCTGAGGTGCGTCGAGTTTCACGTCGGTATCGACCCGGCCTTCGCCGAAAATATCCAGGCGCAGGGCGCCGTCGGGATTTACCATGATCTCGAGGACGCGGTGGTCGCTGAGTGCTGCGGCAATTGCCGGGCCCATTGCGGTGCGCAGCATGGCGCGGCGGCGCTCCGCCGAAACGCTGTCGGTAGGCGACATCATGATCCGCCTCCATCGGCTTCGGCAGGCATGAGCGTCCGCCTGCCGCCGGCAACATGCCTGCCGACCTGCGCGACGAACGCCTCAAATCGGTCACGCCCGATTGCGCGCGCTGCGGCATCGGCGTCGGGTAACGGTGCCGTCACCATCAGCTGGTAGCGGACAAACAGCGCTAGGCTCTCCAGCAGCACGTCGATGTCGCGCCTCGCGCCAGCAAGCTCGCGGGTCAGGCGGTCGAGGCGAACCTTGAGGAGATCGTCGATCTCCTTGGCTCCCCGGCGCGCCAGCCAGTCCTTCAGCGCGTCGTTGACGAGGTGGCTCTTGTTGCCGCGCGGACCGGCGGCGAGCGCCTCCAGCGCGTCGCTGAGTTCGCGGTCGATGTAGAGGTTCTGGCGGATCTTCATGGCTGCCTCAGAAATCCGGTATGAAATCGCGCTTCGCGCCTACGTTGATGGCATGGCCACGGACGACGGCGGCCTGTCCTTGCGCCTGATCCATGGCCCGCTTGTCGGCGCCGACATCCTCATCGTCGGGCACGAGCTGCGAATCGCGTGTCTCAGCGAGGTCGGTCGCCTTGGGAGCCTGTTCGTGAAGACCGGGATGACGTTGCTGCTGCATGCCACCATCGTCTTCGCCGCCCGCAGTGTCCGCGGCACCGCGCAGTCGATCGTCTGTGCCGCGGACTTGGTTGAACCAGTCGTCGCCGCGCGCCTTTGGCCGATCAACGTACTGACCGGGCGTCAGTTTGGGTGCGGCAGCCACGCGCGCGGTGAAGTTATGGTCGCGGAAGTAGCGCAGCTTGCGTGCCCGGATCGGTGCGAGCCCGGAGACGAGCACAAGCTCCTCGTCGGGCGAAAGCTGCATCACCTCGCCCGGCGTCAGTAACTGGCGGGCGGTTTCCTGCCTGCTGACCATGACGTGGGCGAGCCAGGGCGCGAGCCGATGTCCGGCATAGTTGCGCATCGCGCGCTGCTCGGTTGCGGTGCCGAGTGCATCGGAAATGCGCTTGGCGGTCCGCTCGTCATTGGTCGCGAAGGCGACGCGGACATGGCAATTGTCGAGAATGGCGTTGTGCTCGCCATACGCCTTTTCGATCTGGTTCAGGCTCTGCGCGATCAGGAAAGCACGGATCCCGTAGCCAGCCATGAAGGCGAGGCTGGTCTCGAAGAAGTCGAGGCGACCCAAAGCGGGAAACTCGTCGAGCATCATCAGCAGCTGGTGCCGGCGCGCGGAGGTGCCAGGCTGGTCGAGCCGCTCGGTGAGCCGGCGGCCGATTTGGTTGAGCACCAGACGGATCAGCGGCTTGGTGCGGCTGATGTCAGAGGGCGGTATGACGAGGTACAGCGACAAGGGTCGCTCGGCCTCGATCAGGTCGGCGATCCGCCAATCGCACCGCGACGTGACCTCGGCGACAGTCGGATCGCGGTAGAGGCCAAGGAAGGACATAGCGGTCGACAACACGCCTGAACGCTCGTTCTCGCTCTTGTTGAGCAGTTCGCGCGCGGCGGAGGCGACGACGGGATGAACCCTAGGGTTCTTGTCATCGCCCAAATGATTGGTGGTCATCATCCGGCGGAGCGTGGCGACGAAACTGCGCTGCGGATCCGAGAGGAAGGTCGCAACCCGTGCGAGCGTCTTTTCCTTTTCGGCATAGAGAATATGGAGGATCGCGCCGACCAGCAGCGAATGGCTTGTCTTCTCCCAATGGTTGCGGCGTTCGAGCGCTCCCTCTGGGTCGACGAGGATGTCAGCGATGTTCTGGACGTCGCGCACCTCGTCAATGCCACGCCGAACTTCTAGCAGCGGATTATAGTGCGCCGAGGCGGCGTCGGTGGGGTTGAACAGAAGGCAATGCGAGAAGCGCGCGCGCCAGCCGGCGCTCAGCGTCCAGTTCTCGCCCTTGATATCGTGAACGACCGTCGAACCGGTCCAAGACAGCAAGGTCGGCACGACGAGGCCCACGCCCTTGCCGCTCCGTGTCGGCGCGAATGCCATGATGTGCTCGGGGCCGTCGTGACGCAGATAGCGGCCGCCGAGCGTGCCGAGCATGACGCCGGCGTCGCAATGCAGCCCAGCGCGCTCGATCTCACGAGGGCTCGCCCAGCGCGCCGAACCATAGGTGGTGACGTTGCTTGACTGGCGCGCGCGCCAAAGCGAACCGAAGATCGCTGCGGCGCAGCCGAGAAAGCCGCTGGCGCCGGCCAGCATGCCCGCTTTGTCGAAGACGAGCGGGGCGTAGGCGTCATAGTGATACCACCAGCCGAACAGCTTCCAGGGAAGGTAGATCGGCACAGTGCCCAGCCAGAACCAGGGGACACCGAGTTCTGGCTGATAGGCCAGCATCGCCGCTGCCCACTGCGTCGCCGCCCAGACACCCGCGATCACGATTCCGAAGACGACAAGGATCTGGCCGATGAGCAATTTGGTGGGTGTCACGTCGAGGCTCCCGCCGGCCGAACGGGATCGGCTCCGGCGGATGCAGAGTCAGTGACGGGCGCCAAAAACGGAACGGCGCTGATGGGCGCTGATGGGCTCTCTCTGGTTCAGATCGGCTGGTGAGACAAAACCGGAAGCCAGTAACTTGAAGCCAATGTCGCGCGGCTCGGGTCAGAGGCCGGCGTCGTTCCTCAGTGCTTCAAGGCGCTCGCCCGATACCGTCGCCACGATGTCGCGGAGGGATCGGACCGACTGCGACAGCGCGTCGAGGTCATGATCGCCAATCTCGTAGCTGGCCGAATAGCGCGCCTCAACATAGGCGCGCTTCAAAAGCTCGAAGTGTCGGCGATCAATCCGTGTCGCGCGCGGCCAAGCCTCGATCAGCCGCGGTTCGCTGTCCTCTGCGAGCGAACGCAGGAACTTTATGTTGTGCGAGCGCGGAAAGTAGAGGGTGCGGACTAGTAGGAAGCAGATGTAGCTTCGTTCCGTTGCCTGATGTAGTGTGAAGGCCGCGTCCTTCCACTTTCCCTTTTCGATGCAAAATTCAGCGATCTCTATCGCGTCATTCACTTTCGCGAGCCAGTCCGAGAAATAGGCATGCGCCATCTCATAGGCATCGGCGGCCGTCAGCGGTTGCGGCGCGCTGAGCGCACTGCCGGGCAGTTCGTAGAGAACGATCCCGTCGCGGGCGATATCGACCCAGAAATATTCGCCGCGGCTGAGCGCTTGGTTCACCTCGTCCAGCGTGTGGACGATAATGTTCACCGGCCGCCCGATCGCGCTATCGAGCAGGATCTTGTCTTCGGCGACGTACCAGTAATCGGCAATGTCGGTCAGGTCGGGATGGCTGACGATGACGAGCAGATCGAAATCAGATTGATAGCCATTCTCCGGCTCGTCGACCCAGTCGGTCCGCGCATAGCTGCCGAACAGGATGATCTTCAGAATGCGCCCGTTCTTCTTCCACGGCTGGTTCGCACGTGAAATCGCTTCGGCAAATTCACCCATGAGGATTTGCTTCACCCGGTCCAACTCAGCTTGCTGGAGCGGTGGCAGATGATCAAGATCAGAGCGCACGGAACCGATCCTCGCGCGACATAAGGTGCTTGGCAAGCCTAGAACGCGCGTGGCCTGAACGACGGACTCACGGCGAACCCGCCAAAAAACATCTGGCATTGGCGGCAGGAGCCGGATGCGAATCGGATTGGCCGGCGAAGGAGACTGTAAGGGGTACGATAATCGCCGATCCGCATCATCGAATAGCAGCTCGCGACCAGAATGCAAAATCCGACACTGGCGGCTGCCGACCAACTCAGGACATTCAGCGCTGTTGATGTGAGCGTCAGCTTCTACCGGAACCCGCCGTTCAAGTTTCGCAAACCGGACAGTCAGCTGAGCGCCCACTTTCAGAAATTCGGCAGGGCGGTTGATCACCCCGGAAGCGGACGAAAACGATTGACGTTCAGATCCGCGCTGCAGCGGACTGAAAGTGGGACAATGCCACCATTCCCCAGTTGCTGCCTGAACGTCAGGTCTTGTCACGAGCCGACATTCAGGGTGCGCTATTAGCGCCTCTGACAGCGGCCTCAACTGGGCCGCCTGCTGCCGAGCTGCTTTTAGGGGCGGATATAGAAAAGCGGCCATCAATCGTTGGCCGCAGCCTGAAAGCCCTAGACACAAGATTCGCGGCGGCTCCGTCGAAATGCAACGCACGTCAATCATCGTCGTCATCTAAGAAGCTCACTGAAGCCTTTATCGCGCGGTGCGGCTGGCGTCGACCGCGCAATCTGAAGCCGCAATGGCGGTAGCTGCCGCCTTTCGAAGTGGCGCGAGATCAGGCAGCGCTCCCCGGACCTCGCACTTTGCTTCGAACACCTGCCATCCGGACCAAGCGTCGTCGTCATGCCAGCCAAACGGTGCGTAGTCCTCGTCTATCAGCACCACTTCCGCCTCCTCGTCCTCGATGGAGAATGCGATGCTAAGCGCATGTGGCTCGAGTTCAACGTCGGTGTAGAGCACGTACGGCTTCTGGTAGTGATAGACCGTGAAGGACTTCTCGTTCCAGATGAGATCTGGTGTGACTGCATACTCCTCGTCGACCAGTTCAGCCAGCGGCGCTGGCTCCCACTGCGACCCAATCTGATCTCCCCAGATCGCCTTCCAGAGTTGCCGGAGGAAATGGGCCATGTCGTGCCGCGCCAGCTCCGCACCGCCTCTCGCGCGGTAGTAGGTGTCGAGTTCGGACCACTCGAGGCCAGGGGGTAGCGTGTCTGCCTCCACGGTCAGCAAGGCGTCCACCGCCGTTCTCACCGCAGGGTCTCGTAGATAAGCCGCGACGGTCGCGGGCATTTCGGGTCCATCGGTCATCTTGCACTCCCAGAGCGTTCCCACAGGGTTCGACGGAAACGCCGGAACTCTTCGTCCACCGTCGGCTCGTTGAGACTGGCATCGAACCGTCGCAGGATCTCGCGCCAATGCACGAACCGCCAGTGCGGGTTGCGCGACATCTTCTTCTTCGACGGGCGCGAGAGCTTCTTGCCGAGCACGACAAGCGCGCCCGAACGTCCACTTCCGGCGTCGGGTGTCAGCACCATTTTCAGCTTTGCGCCATGACGCATGTATTCGTGGAGCGGGTTCCCTTCCAGACCGTGCTCGAACTTGGCCTCGACGACCGCGCCCCACGTGCGCCCCTGCGCCTTGCCATGGATGAAGAGATCGATCCGCCCGCGACCTGAGGAGATCTCGGCTCCGAGGGAGAGCCCTTCAAGGTCCGATGGCCAAGCGATCGTCGGTGCGAGCGCCTGCAGGAACAGGCGGATGCGGTAGTCGTCGTGGGCGAGGAAGTGCTGCAAGCCCTTGGTGGCTTGAGTCTCGCCCAGACGGAGCCACCTGAGCGGCTCGACGTGAAGACTGTGATGCTCGCCAGCGAGCCCGAAGTGGTCCGAGATCGCCTCGACGTGCGACGCGCGCTCTCCGACGCCCCGCTCGATGGCTCCGGAAGCCGCCAATGCGTCCCGCGCCGCCAGGCCGATCCGGTAGCCCCAGGATTCCAGCGCCGCGATATAATCGCCGCGGCAAGCGATCACGAGAAGGCTTGTAGGATACGGCGGCAGAGTCGGGCCTGCCGCCGTGAGCGCCGTATCCGACGTTGCGCTGCGCTTCGCGGTCGTCATCCAGCCCACCGATTGCAACAGGGCTTCTTGGCGCAGGGCATGGTGCTGTCCTCCGGTCAGTCCTTGATGGTCACGATAAGGAGATCGACCAAGTTACTTGGTCGGTCTGAGGAGACGTGGTCCTTCAGCACCGAAAAGCCGTCGCCTTCATGTTCCCGCACCCGATCTAATAGTGCCTGGAAGCTCTCAAGGTCGGCATCTCGTTCACTCGAGGGACGCAAGGACGCGATGCCCTCGGAGCGCTTTATCATGAAGTTCCCGCCGCTCTCCAGCAGGTCGTCGATGAATGCCACGATCTCTCTCCTCACCGCATTTGCTGTGCGGACCTCGATGGGCGCCGCGCTTGACCAACTACCCGATCACTCGACGAAGGTGAGCATCGAGTTGAACGGTATGTTCTTGCGGCCGTCGATGGGGAACTCGATTAGGATGAAGTAGCCACCACCCTTGCGTTCGACAGCGATCACCGTCCCGATGCCCCACACGCGGTGCTTCAGGCGGACGCCGGCGACGAGGTTCAATTCCCTCGCTGCGCTGGTCTCCTCGGCCATGTCGCTCCAACCGTGGTCGAACCAGTATTCGGCCACCTTCGAGAAGGGATTGGCCAGCGCGTGAACCTTTTGCTTCTCGAGGTCGCACGCGTTCTCGACGACGTAGATCCAGAACTGCTCCGGATGCTCCCTCGCCATCTCATACTGCACGCCCGTCAGCTTGATGCCGCGCTCGTTCCAGTCCGATGCGAGGCCCTTCACCTCGATCAACCTCGTTCCGGCGCCGCCCTCGTGCGCCGATCGAATATCGAACCCGGGGTTCGAGTGTGACTGCTCGACCGGCACCCGCCGCGCGTTCCGCTCATACTTGAGAACAGCCTCGATCGCGGCGATGTCGATCTTCGCTCCCTCTGCCCGCGCGCGGTCGTTGTTGCTCCCGCCGCTGTCGGTGGAGGCGTTCTTGCCCGAGACCACGTAGGCGAGCAGCCGGCTCCTTCGCGTCTGCCCTTCCTTCTGGGAGCCGGATGTCCCAGATCCACCACTGGTGCCTCCCGAGCCGTTGCCGCCTTGCGTGTTGGATCCTGGCCCGGTTCCGGTTCCGCTGCCCGAACCTGACCCCGTGGATGACTGCCCACCGCTGGTGCTGCCGCCCGAGCCGTTTCCATCCGATGTGTCGCCGGCGCCTTCATCATCTGAGCCGTCGTCCGTTTTATCTTCGTCCGCGTCGTCGCCGTCCCCGGTGACGTCGTCGTCCTCGACATAGTCGGATTCACCCTCGGACTCCTCATCGGAATCTGCATCTTCCGACCCTGTGCCCCCATCGGGACCATCGCTCTCGACGTCCTCCTCGTCGGCGATGCCGATGTCGTCCTCCAAATCGTCGAAAGCCTCGCCGCGCTCGCCGTCTATGCCTTCGCGGGATGAAGGCGGACGGTAGTCCGCTGTGCGCAGGGCCTGTTCCGCCTCTGCGGATGACGCGGCGCCTACGACGTAGACCGCGGCCATGATGACCGGCCGAACGTCGATCTCATGGGGCACGAGGTTGAGCTGGGCGAAGAGGTCGCGGAAGGCCGCGCTCCAGTCGAGCGGGGTGCCGGGTGCTTCACGCATGTGGAGCACGTTGCCATCCGCCTCGTAGAATGCCGCGACCGGGGCGGCGGAGGAGCGCGTCGGCGGATCCGACGTCGTCAGTTCCGCCTGGACGGAGAGCGCGTCGGTCAGGCGGACCTCGAGATCCAGCAGCGCGTGCAGGAGACGGTCGCGACCACCTGCGGTCGGCGCTAGCCAAAGCAACAGGTCGGCTCGCTCCGCCAGCCGCTGCGTAACGTCGACGGACTCGCGCCCGTCCGGCTTCGCTGCAAGTCTTAGCCGCGCCACGGATGTGAGCCGCCGCACTCCAAGGGCACTGAAAAAACGAGAAGCAGCGTTGCGCGCGCACCCAGGCGTCCGCACGAGTTGCTCGTCGAGCGCTTCGCCGAATGGGGACACAAGCCATTCGGCGTCGGACCAGATGGCGTCCTCGGGAAAGGTAGATTCCCCTCGGAGGTTGACCAGGATCGGCAACGAGCCGATCTCGCTTCGCAGGTCGTCGGCGGACATCGTACCCGCCTCTATGGCTTCCGCGACGACGGCCAGGCAGCGATCGTGAACCGCGAGATCGTCGGGAGTAAGGGTGCCGGCGTCGGCGAGTTGCACCAGCATGCGGGCATAGTGGCGGGCCTCCGGCCGGTCCGACACGCCGAGATGGCGGTAGAGTGGCGAGCGGAGGTGCATGTTCTGCGACGCAGCGTGCCATCGCCCGCGAAACGGAGGAGCTTCCCAGAACACCTCGTCCGCCGAGAGCCAGCTCTTGTCCGCCGCTACGTAGATGAACGCCTTTCCGCGCAGCGGTTCGAGGTCGGCGGCGTGGTCCTCTACGCCCTCGGACAGCATCTGGTAAGCGATGTCGGAGGGCTGCAGGTCGTTGGCCATGCAGTGCGCGAGGTGAGCCACGACGGTCGATGTTGGCGGCTCGTCCGGCATCTCGAGGAAATCGAGGAAGTCGGTCAGGCCGCGAACCTGTGTCGAGCGGAACACCGGCAGGTCGACCACACCCGCCTGGGAGGAGAATCCGGTGGCGCGGAACGGACGGTAGACCTCGTGTGGGGCATACCATAGCTCCTCCCTCGACCCGTCGAGGGACGCGGGCAGCCAATCTACGTCGCGCAGGCGGCCGAGTTCGGTCTGCTCGTCGTCGCTCATGGTGGGCAGGCGTTCCACGAGGTGGCGGGTGATCAGATTCAGTCGCTTGGCCGCTTCGTCGTCCGGCGTGCCTTCCGCGATGAGTTCGATACGGTCCACCAGGTGCTCGACCGTCGCACGCCGGGGGAGCCCCAGTTCGGATTCGAGCAGATCCCTCAGCCGGGCCTGCGTGGCGTCTGCGGGCAGCCAGCTCTCGTCCACCCAACGATGCTGGTCGGAGCCGAGCGCAGCCTCGAGCGCGGCCGAGAAGAAGTAGACGTCCGCTGGACGCGAGTAGGTTCCGGCACGGTTTCGCACGAAGTGCATCTGACCGAGGGTCGTGAGCGCGCCGCCCGCAGCGAGTTCGCGCCAATGCTGGGCGACCTCGCGCATGAGGCTTCGGTATTGGGCCTGGGTGGGTCCATTCGCGAGGATGTCGGCGAGGTGCTTGCGGACGTAGTCGCTAAACGTGAGCGTCGCCACGCCGAGCGCCGACTGCGCCAGCGCCAGCATCGACGCCGGCATCGCTGCGATGTCGACCACACTCAGGTGCCCGACCGGATCGTCGAATCCCCCGGGGAGGAGTCCTCTGGAGGGCGATGTGAAGCCGGCCCGCGTCCGAAGTATCGGCGTCTCCGCGACCAGGCTGCCGTCGATGTCTTCCGGGTTGTCCCCCGCCGCGGCGACCAGGAGTTCGTAGAACGCCCGGACGCGGTGTGCGGCGCTGCCGATGACGTCGATCGCGTCCGTCTCGGTCTCGATCCGCTCGGCGAGGTGTTCGGCCAGTTCGGCGAAGGCATAGCGCGGCACCAGCGGTGCGAGCGATGTCATCGCGCAAACTTCCGCATCCGCGAACACGACCTCCGGCGCGAAGGCGTGCACCTGCTCCGCCGAGGAGTGGACCGGCGGGGAGCGAAGACCAGCTAGGCTGTGAAGGCCGCCATCGCTCCCTGGGGCGAACGGCACCGTGCGAAGGCGCGCCACGGCCGGCTCGGCGCCCTGGGTCTTCATTCCGGCCTCGACGATTCCGTCGATCGCGCTCAGGAGCGTCGTCGATGGTCGCGCTGGGGCGGGTTTGGTCTTCCCGTAGGTTTCCGCCAACGCGTCGATCATCGCGCTTAGGCGCAGCGTCTTGGCGCCGAGGGTGGAGAGCGCCGTCCAGTGCGGACGGAGGTCCGGATGAATGATGTCGAGGCCGATGCCGGCGAACGCTGCCTGCTGTTCCGAGGGCATGGTGTCGGGCGGCAGGTGGCTTGTAGCGATCGGGCACCACCGGCCCTCGATCGACCAGGAGCAATGGTAGGCGCGCGCTGCCTCGGCGAACCGGTTCCAGAAGACTGCGAACGCGCCTTCCGTCCGGAGCGCATGGGCCGAGCTGCCGATCTCCCACAGCCGCTTCGCCCCCACCTTGCCGGAGAGCATCACGAAGCTGTCGAAGATTGCGGCGGCGGCCGTCTTGAGCAGCAGCTCGTTCCAATATCGGTCGTGCTGCTCGCCGGTGAGGACGATCGCGCGCCGGTTAGGATGCGGAAAGAAGTCGCCGTTGACGTGCATCGGCAGCCGCGACGGTTGTTCCGTCGGGAGGTAGGCGTAGAGCAGACCCTCGAACGGCTTGTCGTCGAGCGGTATAGCGACCGTCACTGCGGTGGACCGGTCGAGGTCGGCCAGCATCGGGAAGCGGGTCTGAAGCTCCAGCTCGGTAGCCCATTTGCCGGCATCCGCGCTTAGGATTAGCCACCGCTCCTGCTGGTCTTCGGGCTGCTTCGTGATGGTGAGGACGTTTTCCTCGCGCTCGATCGAGACCGCGTGGACGAGTTTTCCGCCGACCCGGAGTTCGACCTGCTCAAGCCGCCGCAGGAAGAAGAGCCCGCGATCCATGACTCCGCGGATCTCCGACGCGACCCTCTCCCGCACGTCATTGGGCGTCGGCGACGCGTTGAGCGCGTTCCGTGTCGCTGACTGCGTCGCCGCCCAGGCCAGCTCGAATTCGGTGCCCTCGATCTCCGGTATCCGATGTGTGGGGCTTTCGGAGTTCAACGGATCAAGCCGCACCTGCAGATCGCGCGACCTGATCACAGGGGAATCGGTGATTTGGTAGACCGACACGAACCCGATGCCGAACCGGCCGATCTGCGATCCGACGCTGATCTTGCTGCGGCTGCCCATCCGCGAGATCGCATGGAAGTTGCAGGGTCGCGCGATGCCTTCGTCGGCGAGGTGCGGGCAGACGGTCTCCGTCAGTCCGCAACTCGAGAAGCTCTCGCTGTTCCAGACGTGCAGGCAGTCCTCGCGCACGTCGAAGCGCATCGTCGCGGCGCCCGCGTCGTCGGCGTTCTGGATGAGTTCCAGGGCCATGATGTCGAAGCCCTGCAGGCCGGCGAGCGCCTGCTGAATGTTGCCGAGGAGGTCGGCCTCATATCTCTGCGTGACCGGCGCAGGCGCGTCGGCGGCGTCCGTGACATCCGTCACCGCGAAGTTCCGCGGACCGATGCGGCCGAACCCTCGATCTGGCCTGCGGTGCTCAGATCTCGTCCTCGATCAGATCTTCGGCACCCGCCGGGTTGCCGTTGCGCAGGTAGCCGTCACAGAAGTATCTGAAGTCGCACGCGGCGCAGGTTTTGCGGTCGTCGCAGTCGTCGTTCCAGGTCTGGAGGATGCTGACGGCCTCGGCCTCGAGCTTCACCCGACGCTCGATGTTCGCGACGGTCTCGTCGAATGCGCTGGTCGCTTCGGCGATGCTCTCCTCGTCCACCGGAATGACCCGGATCGCTCGCGCGAAGCGGAAGTCGGCGCTGAGGTCCGCGCGGCTCCCGGGACGCCAGTTCTCCAGCATGCGGCGGTCACTGTCGCGGGTGGGTTCGACGTCGGTCCGGCCCAGATTCATGTCTGTCCGGATCAGGCCGATGTCGGCGTCGCCCGGTGCCAGTTCGTTGATGTAGATGAGGATGCCCGCGGCGACACGGCGACTGCGCCGCTGCTGATGACGGAGCCACGCATAGGTCTGCACCTGCCAGGCGCCGTCCTGCCACTCGGAGCTGTCCACGCGGGGGCGCCGGCTGCCTTTGTAGTCGACGATCACCTCAAACTCTCCCGTCAAACCGGGACACTGCTCCTGCACGGCGTGCCTGATCAAGTTGTCAGTGGCGGCTTCGGTCAGCTCGATCTCGGTCAGGACGTCGATCACGCCGTGAAGTGCGTAGCGTTCGGCCCTGAACTGCTCGGCACCGGCATTGGGGACCGCCCTGGTCCCGAGCACCCGCTCCTCGGCCTGGGCGATCAGGGGGAAGAGATAGGGCCCGAGCATGTTGAGCGTGGCTTCGGCGCGGCGGTATGCGGCGGACCGCGCCGCCCGGCTGCGCGCCCGCTTGTTCTGATGGAGGAGCGCCTGCTCCACCGGCCATCCGAGGTTGCGCACGTCGTGTGGGGAAAGGCCGGCTGGTGGTTCCGCGATCGGGTCCGTCAGAGTGATGCGCTCGTAAGGCAGCGGGAAGGTCAGCGCGCCCTCGCTGCTCTCCCAGAGCCGATAGGCGTTCTCCAGCACGCCGTGGATGAACTCGCCATACCAGAGCTGCACCGGCCGCGAGGGTGGCAGCGAGCTTCCGTTCTGGTAGCGGTATTGCCGGGCGCAACGCCGGAAGGACAGCAGGTCCCCGGTCAGGGAGTATTCCGGGACCAGGCGCTCGGGGCGCTTTCTCGCAAGCAGCATGTCTGGTCAGATCCTGATGAAGGGTAGCTGGTCGGCGTCGACCGGCGAGCGCCGCAGGTTGGGGTCGCTGATCCAGGGCCACGAACGGTCGCGCCGCCAGAACTTGGCCACGTTCGGTATCTTCGTCTTGTATTGGATGCCTTGCTGGCAGCCGACGAGTAGCAGGAGCGTCTGGGGTCGGCTGTAGGCGACGTAGTAGAGGCGGATCAGGTCCTCGAAGGTGCGCTGCATCCCGTCGCGGGCGAGGCGCGTTGGGCCAACCGGGGTTGCTGCCGCAAAGTCGTCCTCCATGAGCGCGACTGAGGACGGGTCCTCGGGGAAGCGCTTGAACCGCTGCTGCGCGTTGTTCGTCTTGAAGTCCGAGGAGATGTCGACGATCACCAGCGGGAACTCGAGACCCTTGGCCTGGTGGATCGTCATGATGTTGAGCCGGTCGCGCGGCACGCTCGGCATGATTTCCTCGTCGACCGCCACGAGATCCTCAGCGATTGGTCCGAAGACGTCGCGATAGGCGGATTGGATCGAACGGACGCGGTGCGGATCCTCCCGCTGGATGGCGGCCTTGTAGCCCGAGAAGGTCGATGCGTTGGCGATCGCGCGCGTGATCGCCTCCAGATAGACCTGCGCCTCGGGATCGTCCTGGAAAGGCGGGAACCACGGCAGGTAGCTATAGATGATGTCGAGGAGAGGCCATTCGCTCTCCTGTTCCGGCGCGCCGGCCGCGAAGCTCTGCCAGCGCATGACGCGGTCCATCAGCTGGATGCCACGCGAATTCACCGGGTTGGCGATGAGCAGGCCCTGCACGGACGCCCGCCACTCGTTGAGGAAGCGCTTGGCGTCGCTCGTTAATGCCATTTCGTCCTGGATCGGGCCACAGCCCCCGGGGGGACCGGGATCGAGGCTTTCCAGCGCCAGACCCAGGAACTGCTGCACGATCTCGATGTCGCGAAGCGCCCTACCTCTTGGATTGAAGACGCCGATCGAGCGCTGCGCCAGTTCATAGCGCAGGAGGCGGGGCAGACGGTCGCGGCCAGGGTTGCCCATGAAGCCTCGGGTGCGCTCGCCCACGCTGTGCGACAGGAACACCGCGTCACCCAGGTCACCTCCGTCCGTCGCCGGCAGGATAGGCTCCTCAAGCGTGTCCTCGTTAGGCCGTGGGATGCGTCCACCTTGCCGGAAAAGCCGGTCGAGGAAATCGGCGAGATCAGCCGCCAGCGTGTCGGAGTCGTTCCTGAACATGCCCAGCACACCGATCTCGGCGGGCCCGGTGGTGGGGACAACCTGCCTGACGTGCGGTGGGGGAAGCACCACGCGCGCGCCGGCGAAGTCGCCGTCGTTCTGGACGAAGTCGTTGAAGAAGGAGACGATCTGGTCAGACGACCTGTAGTTCTCCTCGAGCAGGACGAGCGTCGGCGCCGCGCAGCCGAGGGCCGCGACGCAGCGTGTCTGAAAATCGCGGAACAACTCGATCGTCGCGCCGCGGAACCGGTAGAGCGACTGGTCGTCGTCGCCGACGACGGTGAGCGTCGCGCCCGTGCAGCGGACGAGCTGGAAGTATATCGCTTCCTGGAGCGGGTTGGTGTCCTGATACTCGTCGACGAGAAGCGCCTTCAACTCGACCATGCTGCGTGGCAGCAGGCCTGCCTCGAGCTTCGTCAGGAAGGTTTGCTCGAGAAGCGCGAAGTCCAGCTGGTTGGTCGTGGACAGATGCTGCTCGTAGCGACCCTTGACCCGGAGGATCGCCAAGCGTGACGCCTGGTCCGGGTGGGGGCCAGCAAAGGCCTCCAGGTCGACCCGGTCTTGGATGAGTCTGTCCACCACCGTCCTGGCGACGGCGGTGGCCTCGCCCACGGTCCGGACCGGATCCCCGCTGAATGCGTAGCGGCCGAGATAGGCTTTGAGCTCGTCGCCGACCACGGTGAGTTCGCGGCTGATCTCACCGCGCCTAGCGAGAAGGGCCCTGGCGGCCGATTCGTCGAGCACGACAGGCGGCGCCTCGTTCGGCCCGCGCATGTCCCGCACGACCTCCTCGCAGATGCTGTCGAGGGTCCCCGCGACATACCGGTTCACGTCGACGACTGAGAGATATTCGGCATAGGCGGCGTCACCTGCCGCCTGGGCGATGCCAAGCAAATGGTTCCGGATGTCGGTGCCCCATTCGATCAGCCGAGAGCGGATCTCCCGCCCGGCCTTCTTCGTGAAGGTCGTGATCAGGATGTCTTCTGGCGAGATGCCATCGACGAAGGTCAACGCGAGAGCGCGGAGGACCAGCGTGGTGGTCTTGCCAGTTCCAGGTCCCGCGACGACGAACAGCGGCCGGTCGCGCGTCGCGGCGATAGCCTCCCGCTGCCTTGCGTTCGGCCCCGTTCCCTCCAGCGCGGCCGTCACCACTTCCGGGAACGACTCGATGGTCGGTGCTACTGATGTCATGAACTACCGTACAACCCCCGTTTTGCCGGGGGATGCTATAGTGCCTTTCGCCTGCTGTCCACGCGGCTAACGCCTATAGAGC
This sequence comes from Sphingomonas sp. 22176, assembly GCF_052045505.1. Classification (NCBI taxonomy): domain Bacteria; kingdom Pseudomonadati; phylum Pseudomonadota; class Alphaproteobacteria; order Sphingomonadales; family Sphingomonadaceae; genus Sphingomonas; species Sphingomonas sp. 22176. Next base: position 39,693 of record NZ_JBQEPL010000009.1, read on the forward strand.
ACAGTCAAAACGGTGAAATTCCGGCGATTCGTAACCCGGGGGCCCCTTAGCTCTGGATTTGTTTCGGTGCGGAAGCGAACGAGAGGTAGCCATCGCGCCGAAGTTCGCACGCTGGACATGTCCCGCAACCATGACCCCAGTCGTGCTGTTTATCCCGAACCCCCTGATAGCAGGTGTGGGTGTTGCGGCGGATGAGATCAACGAGCGCCTTCCCGCCGAGTTCTTCAGCCAATGCCCACGTCGCCGCCTTGTCGATCCACATCAGCGGTGTGTGGATGACGAACCGGCTATCCATGCCGATGTTGAGGGCGAGTTGCATCGCCTTGATGGCGTCGTCACGGCAGTCCGGGTATCCGGAATAGTCCGTCTCGCATACACCGGTGATGATTTGTCGGGCGCCGCGTCGGTAGGCCAGTGCCGCAGCGAAGGTGAGGAACATCAGGTTGCGCCCCGGCACGAAGGTGTTCGGCAGGCCATTGGCCTGCATGGCGATCTCGCCTCTGCGGGTCAGTGCCGTCTCGCTGATCTCTCCAAGGACCGACAGGTCGATCAGGTGATCCTCCCCGAGCCGGGGGGCCCAGCTAGGGAAGTCGCGGCGCAGCGCCGCTAGTGCGGTCTTGCGCACCTCAAGTTCGACCGCGTGCCTCTGGCCGTAGTCGAAGCCGATCGTCTCCACGCTTTCGAAGCGGTCGAGGGCCCACGCCAGGCATGTCGCCGAGTCCTGACCCCCGGAGAACAGCACCATCGCGACCTCGGTCATGCGTGCTCTTCGAAATAGGCGCAGGACTCGCCGCTCGCGTCGCGGTGGATGACCACGCGGGCTAGTCCCTTGCAGTGGGGCTCCAGCGTGCGCCAGACCCAGGCCGCGAGGTTCTCCATCGTGGCGGGGCCGAGATCGGCTATTTCGTCGAGGAACTGGTGATCGAGGCCGTCCCTCGCCGAAGCCATGGCTGCTTCAAGCGCCCCGACGTCCATGATCATACCCGTCACAGGGTCCGGGGTGCCGCGCACAACGACTTGGGCGCGATACGAATGACCGTGAATCCGTCGACTGGAATCGGCGTCGATCGATCGCCTCAGCGTGTGCGCGGCGTCGAACCTGAAGTCCTTGCTCAGCTCGAACATTAGCGTATCCCCAACTGCTTGTGGGTCTGGAGTGACAGCCACCAGGCTGGGTTGGCCATCCTCAGGCCGCCTGCTCGCGCTCGGCGAGGCCCCGCTTGAGGACCTGCACGAGATGCAGGGACAGCTGTCGGATGTCCGAGGGCACGTTCTGCAGGCCATTCCAGCGGCGCCGTTCCCCGCCGAAGGTCCATTCGCCCTCAGTCCATGCGGTCTTCCCGCGCAGCAGCCTCAGCCCGTCGGCGAACTCCTCGCGGTCTGTGGCTCCCGTCATCACGTGGAGCGCCTCCATGACGTATCCCATCGCGATGATGCCTGCGCCGTGCAGCAGACGGGAATCTTTCGGCGTCCGGCCCTTCCAGTCCTTCTCGAACACGCCCTGGACCGCATGGAAGTATTCGCTGATCAGGCGGGTGCCGTTCTCCATCAGGGTCCGGTCGTCTCCTGCATGGAGACGGAGCGCCCCGTCCGTTAGCGAGCCCATGATGAGGCGCTGAAGGACGGTGTCGCGAATGATTCCCTTCGGATTGGTCTGCTGACGGATCAGCCCGCGAAGGGACGAGTCCGCGCGGTAGTTCAATGCCTCGGTGAGAAGCGCGGCCTGGCTCCGGTTCGACATCCGGAGCGGAAGATCGGACACTTGCGGCAGCAGTTCGTAGACCAGCGCCTTCGGGAGCGGCCGGGTGTTGTTGATCAGGATGAACTGCCGCTGCAGTTCCTCAGCACTGTCGCAGATGAATCCTGAAACCAAAAGCTCGAAGTCGCGGTCGCCGATCTCGTTGAGCGCCGTGAACCGCTGTTGGCCATCGACAATGAGTCCCGGCGCGCCGTCCGAGAGGTCGATCGTGAGCCGCTGGATGCCGCTTCCTGCGCCGTCGACCGACTGGAGCGACGCGCCCGCGGTGAACGCGACCACGATCGGGTTGGGCAGGATCGCCGAAGGCTTTTCGAGGTAGTCGCGGATTTCCCGGATGTGGGCTGCGATCTGAGGACGCTGGAAGCCGCTCAGCACGCCGCCCGCGTCGCGGCCGGCGCGCTCGATCCGCGCGATCCGCCTGACGTCCGACGCCTTGGCCGCGAACGTGAACACTGGTACCGCGGCGTTCTGCCTAGGGACGAGTACGTCGAATTCGATCTTTTCGGTCATGCCTCGGTTGTCCTGAATTCCCGGAGATGGCGGTGGAACACGTGGAGGTTGTGCATTCCCCGCCGCTTGTTTCGATTTGAGTTCCTGAAGATCAGCGCTTCCACGCCGCCCTCGCGGCACACCCGGCAGCTGCAGTCCTCCCAGGGGCGTTCGCCGAGAGTGCGGGCGTAGACGGCCCGCTGGCGGCTAGCCGCGGCTGCGCGGCGCGATGGGCTGGCCTCCTCGTCCCAGTTGAGGATCGCCCAGTACTCCATGACGGCGTCGAGCGCTTCGTCGACACCACCGGTCCCGCCGGCCACGTCGCGCACGGCGGCGAGCGCCGCGCTTTCGAGCAGCCGAATCTCCTCCTGGTTGACGCTGCCCTCAAGCGCCTTGGCCTTGAGCTTGTTGTTCTCGGTGGCCTGTGGGATGCGAATCGCGGTGTAGTAGGACAGGTCGCCCGCGGCGTCGCGCATCCAGTAGTTCTTCTTTGCGTCCTTGAACGCGCGCACGAGCGGCGATGTCGTGTCGAAGCTCGTGACGCCGAAATGCTCGAGGTCGGCGAGGCACTCGATCTTTCCGAAGCCGAGCACGTGGAGACGGGTGTCGCTGGGGACGGACGACCGGATCGCGGCCAGCGCCTGGCGTAGCTGGTGGATCTTGAGCGGCACCGTGCCGCCCAGCGCCAGGTAGTCGTAGCCCATTTTCACCAGGCTAGCCGCTGCATCCGCCATGCTGGCCGCCGACCAGCCCTGGATGACGCCCATCGGCGTGAAGCCCGGTCCGATTGCCTTGGCTGCCTCTTTGAACTCGGCAGCGTTCTGCAACGTCACCTCGTAGCGGTTGCGCAAATCCTCGGGGACCTCCTCGATCGTCCGTGCGCCGATCGCGGCGTCGAAGTCGAAGATGATGTGGTCGGGCGAGCAGCCGTGGGTGAAGCCTCCGTCCGCGTAGAACTCGGCCGTGTCCTCTCCGCCATAGGGTGGCACGGCCATCGCCCGGTATGTGAACGCCCCGCAGTCACCCATCATCATCGTGTTCGGGAACTGCGCCTCCTCGAAGCGCAGGAACGACCTCGCGCCCTCACGGCGGAAGCGCATGATCTGCGCATCAGTGTATTTGCCCGGCACCGGGCCGTCGCCGACTATGCCACGTGAGACAAGCATGCCATCGTAGGGCACCTCGTCGAGGAACTCGTGGGGGAACTCGTCGCCGTGGAGCGCGACGCGTTTCGACCCGTGGCGGTCGGCGAGGAAGTCGTAGTTTGGGTCGACGAAGTCGAGGCTGTCGGCGAAGAGGAACTTCACGCCGCCTTCCTTCCGAAGCTGTTCAGATGGTCGAGCCGGGCAAGCTGGTCCGACAGCATTCGAACGTCACGACCGGCATATTGAATGTCGTTCCACTCGCGGCCGATGTCGTTCCAGCGGCCGGACGTCCATCGGCAGTGAGGCGCGATGGGCATTAGCGCGTCGATGGCGAACTGGCGGGCGTCCTGACGCGAGCACCGCGACATGATTCGGTCCATGAGGTAACCCATCGCGACAATGCCTGCCGAGTGCATCAGGCGGCTCTCGGTCGGTGGCCGGCCCCAAGCGTCGGGGAACACGTCCCTTACCGCGCTCCAGAATGCGACGAGCACGGCATACATCGCCGCCGTGTCCGCGCCGCCCGAGGCGGTGGCCTTGTATGGGGCCAGTGCGCCAAGAGGGCTTCCGATACTGTTCTTGATCATCGTGAGCACGGCTGCATCGTTGACGACCGCGTCATCCCGATCGTCGGACAGTCGCTTGATCAATCCGTAAAAGGGAGAATCGTGGGTCAGGTGGAGCGAGTTCACTAGCTCACTCGGAATCTTTCGAGGCGCGAGGTCGCGAGGGAGGACGCTCCCCACTTCCGGCAGGAGTTCGTCGATCAGGCGGGATGGCAGTGGCCGGGCCTTGTTGACCAGGATGAACTGCTCGCGGTGGACGGCGATGTCATCGGACACGAAGGCGATGACCGGCACGGGCAGGCCCTGATCCTGCGCGCCTTCCAGCGCGAGCGAGCGCTGCTGACCATCGACGATCCACGCGGCTTTGCTGCCGTCGGCCGGCAGGGGGATCCGCAGTGTGCCGCCCTGCGAGGCGCCGAGGTCGCCTTCGGGCTTTGTGCCCCTCGCCTCGGTGAAACGGGCCGTCGGCGACATCGCCAGGATGATTGCGTTGGGGAACAGCACGTCCCCGCGGTCGAGGAATTCCACGATCGAGCGGACGTGCCCCTTGATCTCCTTGCGCTGGAACCCGGACAGGCCGTTGGTCTCGTTGCGGCTGACGCGGCTGATCTCCGCGAACTTTAAGAGTTCGGCGCCTGGCGCGAAGAACGCGAATAGGTCCACGCCGCCCTGCCGCGTCCTTACCGCCCTGACGGCGATGGTCTCGTCGGCCGGCTGCTTCTGCTTCCTGCTCATGCCTGTCTCCTTTGCGCGGCCGCCAACCCGTAGAGCCGTCTGAACCTGGCCTGCTCGCAGGCGAGGCCGTCTGAATCGCGGACCAGGCGCAGTATGCGGCCTATGCCCGTGGTGTGACGGAGATGCCCAGCGATGAGGGCGACCATCTCCTCGTCGGACCGTCGCGGACGGACCGGCGCCGTGGGAGCCTCGTAGCTGGCGAGCAACTTCCCCACCTCCTCGGCGCTACGAGACGCGTCGACCGAACCATCGAGCGGCACATGCTGGCAGAAGTGCCGTAGGGCGCGCTGCGCGAAGTCCGCGCGGGTGCCCGGCACGGCGGCGTCGAGGCGAGCGTCGTATGGCATCACGCTCCCTGCGAGCGGCTTGGGGAGGACCGTCACGATCCCGTGGCCGAACAGCCGCATCCGCGCCCGTGCCTCCGCTGGCAACGCGGCGAGTTCGCAGCCGATCATCGCGGCATATGGGGTCGTGAGCGCAACCAGGAGGAGGCCGCGATGCCGTCGCGCGACGGAGGCCAGATTCTCCGAATAGACGCCGCACGACACCGCCTTCCACCAGGACGCCGGATCGAACCGGCCGATGACCCTGCGCGCTATCGCGTGGTCTCCGCGGTCAGAGACGGTCATGCCGTAGGACGGGACTGCGCGATCCGAGCGGACCAACCCCAGACCGGCTGAAATGACGTAGAGTTCCGCCGAAGCGCGGGAGGCGGCCTCCCGCGAAAGCCCGAAACCGCGTCCGCCGTAGAGTTCGCACGCGGGCACGCGTGGAGACAGCGCGGCGGCGACCTGGCTCCACGCAGTTTCGACTACCACTTGCGCGCCTTTAGGGAGCACAACTGCGGTCGCCTTCGGTTCCGGTTGGATGAACTTGCGACTGGCGCAAGGAGCCAGGACAGCGATGTCACCCATGGCGCGCGCTCACGTCCGAGCGGCAAAACTGTGTTTGCTCGCCATGTGCGACGCGGCCTTTTTCCATCCTCCAACTACCTTTTGCATGCCCCTGGTGCCGAAGCTACAGTGCGTATCCGAACCGGTCAACGGTTAGCCGGCATGGTTCTATACACTTTCGCATGATTTCGATGGGACGATATCGAGCTCCGATCAGCTCACTAGGGGCGCAGTTATTAGCCTGACGGCGCTAAGGCTTGTGTGATAACTGTTGCGCGGATCGGATGCCGGCAACGGAAGGAAAGGCACGCCGCGCCGTCGCCAAAGGACGGAGAATACATCTGCGTCACCCTGGTAGAGGTCAAGTTCGACCCGAAGGAATCGATCTGCGCGCTCGCCCGGCTCGACATCCTCGCCTACCGGTGGTCTTGTTGCCCTCGGACCTTGCGGGATGTGCGGTGATGGACAAGCGGACACTGGGGATCTTCGGCGCGCTTGCGAGATCGGTCTCCAACATAGGCCTCGATTTTTTTCCCAAGCTCGACGGCGCGGCTGCTGACGCGGCCAGCGCTGAGACGATCATGCCCGACCTGTCGAAGGCGATGGTTGGCTGGGATAGCCTCAAGGGCGCGAAGGATTGCTCGATCGACGAGGCACTCGAACTGGCCAAGGCATCGCTCGCCGAGGTTAAGGCTCAGACGGAGTATCAAGATGGCAAGGCGTCCCGTCTGCTGACGGTCACCTCGTTCGTGAGCGCTCTCGCGGGGTTCATGTTCACGACCTTCAGCGCAGGCTATCCGATAGACTCGCTCGATGTCTACGACCACCGTCACCATCTCTTGCCCGTGGCGACCTACCTCGCCTTCCTCCTGTTCGTGCTTTCCGCGCTGGGCGGCGCGCTGACCACGTTCCATGCGACCCGCACGCGCTTCAAGTATCCGATCAGTCCCCGGCCGAACCAGCAGGGCACGGCGGTATCGTTCCTGTTCTACGGTGGGATCGTGGGTGTGTCGCCGACGGCCTGGGCAGAGAGCTTCGTCGACGACAAGGGAGACGCCGTTACGTTTCGCGACCTCAAGCTAGAGTATCTGCGAACTTACGTGGGCGAGGCCTATCTGGTTGCCTCCAAGACGGCCGACAAACTTCGCTACCTGCAGCCGGCGCAGAGCATGCTGTCCTGGGCGCTGCGCTTCCTCGTGCTGTTCGCGCTCCTATACACCGCGACCGTCCTCGTGGTGCCGCCGACGAAGCCGGAGCCCGTTAGCGTGCTGCTCGACAAGAGTGGCGGCCCGGTTCGGATCAGCGTCGTTCGGGGTGGTGCGCAGAACGGTAAGTGACTGGAAAACTCCCTGATGCGACACTAGATTCGAGATCTGGAGAAATCATGCCGGCGCGGGATTCAGTCACGGTCTTTATCGATGCCGACAATACGCTGTGGGACACCGACGGCGTCTTCGCGGCGGCGCAGATCGACATGCTCGCGGAGGTCGGCGACCAGCTTGGCGCCGCAGTACCAGAAGACGATCCGCTTACGTTTGTGCGGGCCGTCGACCAAGCAATCGCCGAACGGCACCAAGATGGACTCCGCTATCCACCTGTCCTTCTGGTGAGGGGACTGGAGAAGGCGCTGTCGGGCACCGCCCCGGACGCTGCGGCGCGTGCCGCGATGCGTGGGCGGCATGAATACCGGATCGCGCAGGGCGAAGCTGAGGCCACCGCCACTCGTTTCCAGGCTGCGCTCTCCGCGACGCCGGCTCTGCGCCCGGGCGTGAGGGATGGGCTTGAGGCGATGCTGCGCGGTGGCGCCCGCTTGCTGGTCATCAGCGAGGCGTCGAGGGGACGCGTCGAAAAGACCGCGGCCTCGCATGAAATCCTCCATTTCTTCGAGCGCGTGCTGGAGGGGAAGAAGAGCGCCGCCCTCTACAGGCGGATGCTCGCGCTTACGCACGCCGGTGGGCGCACGTTCATGGTCGGCGACCAGATAAACCGCGACATCGAGCCCGCGAGCGCGGCTGGGCTCAAGACGATTTACTACCCAGGTGGCTTCCAGCCACGCTGGAGCCTGGCGCAAGGCACGATCGAACCCGATCACGTCATCAGCGACTTCTCCGAGGTTGCCGACATAGTCGTGAGCACGCGTGTCGCGGCAGCCTGACGACTTACGTTGCGGCCCGGCGCTGGCCGGGCCGTGGCCTGACCCGTTGGCTCAATCGATGCGCCTGACGCGGATCGCCTGTGGTATACCCTCGACGTGCATCTGCCGATCCTCGACAACGACTCCCGGACAGCATCCGATGACTCCTGCATGGTAGTGATCCTGCCGCCAGAACGAACCGTTTGCGAGCTGGACGATCGTGTCGCCCCAATCTGACCAGGTGCCCCATTCTGTTGCATGCGTGCGGGATAGCCACTTCGTCGGAGCCAGGGCGCTATGCTGTCGGGAAGTTAGGTTCTCAATCTCGGTCGATCAAGCTGGCGCTCTGAGCTTGGTGATCTAGTATCGGCTTTCGCGAGCGGCGCGCGTCGCGCTTAACGACCGAAAGTGAGCGCCTTGCTGCTACACGGCTTCTCGCCGAGCGGATGGCGGGTTCTGTCAGAAGCTGCCGTTGAAAGCTAAACGGGGAACGACCGGCCTTGGTCGAGATCGGTCAAAGAGGCAGGGATCGGGAGCTCGGCACTTCGGCGCTGATCATCGCTCCAAGTAAGGCAGAGACGCGTTACCCGATAGCACGAGTCTGCCGATCTATGCTGATGCCCGCTTTCGTGTTTTCACGCCTAAGAGCTGACTGGCGGCTTACGGCCCAAAGTTGCAGAAACGAATACAGACTGATGGGGCAACCGCTGAGTGTCGGGTTTTGGCGCAGAACCTGCCGCTAAGCACTTCGCGAGGGAACGACGGGTAAGTCCCACATTCCGTGCCCCGGCGGTGCGGATCTGAAGGCCGGTTGTCAGCGTCCGCTTTTGAGGAGTTCAACCGGCTGTCAAACGTCCGCAAGTGATACCGAGGGCGGCTCTCCACCACCGCGGAGTCGATCTAATCTGCTCCGGTCGAATGGAGGAGAAGTGCCATGGCGGACGTACATGTGGTCGGATTGGACATCACGAAGTCGGTCTTCCAGCTGCACGGGCTGGATGAAGCTGGCACCACCGTTTTGCACAAGCGGCTGACGCAATCGCGGTTGCTGCCGTTCTTCGAAAAACTACCGCCCCGTCTTGTCTGAATCGAAGCCTGCGCGACGTCGCACTGTTGGGCTCGCGAGATCGATTTGGCCATGAGGTGCGGCTCATGCCTGCCCAATATGTGAAGCCCTATGTGAAGCGGCAGAAGAACGACATGGCCGATGCCGAGGCCATCGCAGAGGCAATGACGCGTGATGCAGAGCACGCGCCGCACCTGGCTCGTCCGTCTGCTCGAGCGCCGTAAGCCACTCGAGCGCCGTAAGCCAAAGGTGGCTGCCATCGCACTGGCGAAAAAAAGCCCGGCTCGCATGGGCCATAATGATGCACGGCGACCGCTATCGCGAGCGATTGCAGTCGCCGCATGAGACTGTACGGCTGACCAGGTTGGAAAGGGCAAAGGAGCTATTGCACGAAAGCCAGTCGACACCGCCGGATCAGACCACCCTACTACGCTCACGCACCCGGAGTGCGAGTAAGTGATCGAGGATCCGGTCCACGGAAAGCATTATGAGTGGCGGCTACGACAGCCGTATCAAAGCATGGCAGTACCGACCACCAAGTGCATCCGCTCCCAAACCCTTGCCAACGTAGAGCCTTCCACACATGGGCGCGCAGCTGCCTGCCCCCCCTACCCAACTTCCCTTTCCACCGCTTACGCCGCTAAGGTCGGCAGTTGACGCGGCGCCAAGCTCCGCCGGACGTGAGTAAACACATCTCTGCTCACGCGAGCTCGGGGCCAGCGAATAACGGACCGAAGTTGCGTCCACGCCTGTAATGAGGCAACTGCTATCGATAACAACGCGGAGGACCCGGTGCGGAAATGGATCAGCGGCGCTCTGATGGGGGTTGCGGGCACGCTCGGACTAGTTGGTCCCTGCTACGCACAAGATCGTCGACTACCACACCTAGAACAGCGCGGGGGAGCGACGCAGCTGATCGTGGATGGTGCCCCGTACCTGATCCTGGGCGGGGAAACTGCTAATTCCAGTACCAGTGACTTGACCTATATGGAGCCGATCTGGCCCAGGCTCAAGGCTATGCATCTCAACACGGTGTTGGTGCCCGTCGCGTGGGAGACTATCGAGCCGGACGAAGGCCGGTTCGACTGGCGCAATCTGGACGGCCTCCTGGAACAGGCCCGCCGTAACGACATGCGGCTAGTGCTGCTGTGGTTCGGATCGTGGAAGAACACCTTCTCGAGCTATGTGCCTGCGTGGGTGAAGCGTGACCAAGTTCGCTTCGCCCGGGTGAAGCTGAGCGATGGGCGCGGCACTGAGCGACTGACTCCCTTCAGCGCTGCCTCGCGCGATGCTGATGCACGCGCATTTGCTAAACTCATGGGCCACCTGAGAGCCGTCGACGGGGAGCGACACACGGTGCTGATGGTGCAGGTTGAGAACGAAGTGGGCAACATCCCCCAAGCGCGCGACCATTCGCCTGCGGCGGAGAGGGCCTTTGCAAGTCCGGTCCCGTCGACCCTGATGCAGTATCTAGCGCATAATCGCACGAGGCTGAACCGTGACCTCCGGTCGGCGTGGGAGAATGCGGGCGGGTTGATGGGAGGCAGCTGGCAACAGGTTTTCGGCAGCGGATCGATGACCGACAGCCTGTTCATGGCGTGGCATTACGCAACCTTCGTGGAAGCGGTGACCGCAGCTGGCAAGGCGCAGTACAAGCTGCCGATGTTCACCAATGCCGCACTGATCCGGCCGAATTATGAGCCCGGCCAGTACAATTCCGGCGGCCCGCTGCCCCACGCGCTGGACATCTGGAAGGCGGGGGCGCCTTCCCTCGACTTTCTGTCCCCCGACATCTATTTTGATGACTTCGGCAATTGGGCTTCGCAATACACCCGCCCAGGGAATCCTCTGTTTGTACCGGAGGCGCGCGGCGGGCCAGCCGGGGCCGCTAATGCGCTGTACGCTTTCGGATCGCTGCACGCGATCGGCTTCTCCCCCTTCGGTATCGACGGCGCCGCTTCGCCGCCGGCGGCCGGGGATGCCAGCATCGGGGTGGGCACCGGCAGCGTCGATGATTTAGCGATTGCCGGCTTATACGCGCGGCTGGCGCCGCTCACACCTCTTCTTGTGCAGAAACAGGCGGAGGGGAAGGTCAGCACCATCATCATGGAGGGCGCAGCGCAGCGCACTGGCCGCCTGCACATCGGCGATTACATTGTGAATATGGTACGGGCCGAGGGGCTGGAGGGGCAAATCGACGCGAACAGCCGCGTCGCAGCCATGTTCCTGCAGACGGGGCCCTACGCGTTTACTGTTGTGGGCAGCGGCGATGCTGTCATCACCTTCACCGCCGACACGCCAGGTCCGGCCACTGTGGGGCTGGAAAGCATTGACGAGCTAGTGCTGCACGAGGGACGCCTGAAGCGCGGACGTCGGCTGAACGGAGACGAGAATGGACAAGGACAGGTGCTGCGTCTGCGTCGCAGCGATGCGGCCGAAGGGCGCGTGCATGAGGTGAAGCTCTATCGCTACGACTGAGCAAGCTTACGCGGGGGAAGCGTGAGCCGACGAAGTAGAGCTACGGCGGCTCTGACGCTGGCAATTGCCGATAACGACGCCAAAAGCCGCCGTTCCATTTTTCAACCCGAGACCAGCCTCCAGCCAAGGCGCCTGACGTTCCCACGTTAACATCTGCCTTAGGAAGCTCGACCGTTTCACAGGATGTGCAGTTTGGGCGCTTGCCTGACAGACAGCTTATCACAGGCAAATGGCTGGAGTTGGGCCTGCCGTTAGAAGCGTGATAAGCGAGCGTTGCATTGTGATCGCAAGCTGATGCATTGTGATAGCAAGCTTGCGCCCGATCGCTTTTTGGTGAGAGAAATTAGAAAACTCGGATAGGCAGGGCAGTGAGGTCGAAATCTACCGACCGGTCGCCTATCGCCTCCCCACTCTGTGAGCGAAGGGCTAGCCTTCTACTCGCTGCTCGGCAGTGAAACGAAACGTTTTCAGGCAAACTGTTGCATTACGCCCGCGCATGTCCGCCGAAATCATGAGATGTTCGGCCCGCTCCGCCCCCTTTCGACTGACCAGTTGATACCATCGCCGCGCATGAGTCCCGAAACCGCTTTTCCGACTTGGCGCTCCAGTACCGGACGCCAAGGCACCAGCGTAAAATCTCTGCTCCTTTCGATCAGCGCGAAGCGCCCGCTGAGGAGATCGACCGATCGGCGATAAATGCCTTCCACGCGAGCGCCTTCGGACGCGTCCCAGAACGGTCTTTTGAGCTCATCCGAAAGCTGCCCCGCCGCCCGCAACAGCTCGCGCCGCTGAAGCGCCGCGATCATGTAGTTCCTAAACGTCGTGCCGCCGTCTGCCTCCTCGGCAAAACCCTGCGCCACCAGCCACTGCCGACGACGCGCCTGGGCATCGCGCAGGTCGTGGCCGAACCCGGCGTCGCGGACGAGTATGGGCGCGGCCGAAACCAGCTCCCGGTCGATCCAGGTCGCGGCCTCTGCATCCACCAGCCGATCGAGCGGTTGCACCGACAGTATGGTGATCGCGACCGGACGGTCCCGCAACCGCACGGCCTCATAGGCCGCGACGCGGTCGAGATGGTCCGGCGCGATGATCCAGCGGCCCGACGGCTCGCGCTCGACGATACCCGATACCCGACGCATCGCCTCGAGCCGCCGGACATGGGTTTCAGCGAACGCCTGGGTGGCGGTCGGATCATGACGAAGATGGGCATCCACATCGTAACGCCCACCATTGCCAGCAGCGACCGCGGCGATGGTCTGGTCCACTTCCCGCACCTTCGGCCTGACCGGATCGATCCGTACGATCGCGCCACGCGGCAGCCCCCCATCGATTTCCGCGCCTCGGCCGATCGCCACGTAATGGCTGCGGCCATCCACGCCATCGACGATCAGGTAGTGGCGATCTTCATGCTCGTCCGCGAGCCCGTGCGCGAGCACCCGGCCGACCAGCGGGCGAGCGTCGGGCGCGGCAGGGTCGTAGATCGCTTGGTCGGCAGGTGCCCGGGTAATCGTGGCACGGGAAAATTCGCGCTGCATCGTGCGGATGATGTCGTCGCGTTCGCCCAGGTACCGAAGCGTATCGACGAGGTCGGGCGCGAGCCGGAAGCGGCCGGCGCCCAGTGACTCGGCCAAGCCCAGGCGCGACAGCTTCGCCAGCCGGGCGGCGCGCAGCGTCTGGTCGAAGGCGTCGCGCCCCTTGGTCGCGACCACCCGCTCGGCATCCGCCCCTTTGAGCAAGGCCCGGTCAATCGAGGTCAGCCGCTCCTGCTCGACTCCCGCGCGCAGCGACTGCTGGATCTCGCGGCTCGTACGCGGCCCCAGATCGAGATCGACCAGTTCGGCGGCGCGTTCGCGGACGCCGGTCGTCAGATAGTCGCGGGCAATGATGAGATCGGCGCCACGATCATCCTTTCCGCGGACGACGATATGGGCGTGCGGATGGCCGGTGTTGAAATGGTCGACCGCGACCCAGTCGAGCCTGGTCCCGAGATCCTCTTCCATGCGCGCCATCAGCCGGCGGGTCAGGGGTTTCAGGTCCTCATATTGATCGCCGTCCTCGGGCGAGACGATGAAGCGAAACTGGTGGCGATCGCCGGCCCCACGCTCGCCAAACGCCTTGCCGTCGAGCGCATCGGTATCGCGCCCGTAGAGCGTGCCGCGTTCGCCCTCGCGTGTCGTGCCGTCGCGCTGGAGATAGCGCAGGTGCGCGGCCGCGGCCGACAGCCCCTTGCCGGCGAGCTTGACGATGCTCGCTTTGACGACAACGCGACGGCTGTTTGATGCCGCATGGCCGCCGCGGATGGCGAGCACGCGCCCGACGCCCGCGCCGCGCCCGATCCGAGCGCCCGAGAATGCTCCTCGCGCGAGACCGGCCGCCGCCATGCCGCCGCGTGCAAGATTGGCGGCGGCGAGGACGCGGCCGAGATAGCGGCGGGCATGCCTGCCGCCCTGCTGGCGCTGGCGTCCGAGGATGGGCAAGAAGCTGTCGTGGTCGGCCATCATCGTCATTCCGGAGGCGTTGAGGGGCAAGCATGATCCCCAGCAGCCTCCAAGAAAACCGGTGCCGGCTAACGGGGCGGAATGCCGTTCTTTCGGTGCCGAACGGCACTGGCGCCGGGAAGACAGTGCCGCTGGTAGCTCCGAAAAACGATGTGCAGGCAAAAGCTTATGGAAACGCAGTGCCATAGCTTTATCTTGCCTTACGCCGCCCTACCCTCTTCCCGCTCCTGCCAGCCAATTCCGCCATCCTGTTGCCGCCCCTGTCGCCCACGCAAAGGCAAAAAGAAGCCGGGACGAAGGTGCCTGTCCGGCACCCTGTCCCGGCGTTTCCGATACCCTAATCAGTACGTCGCGACGAATGCTTCGCGTGCCTGGCGTTCGCTCCCGAAGCTGCGCCGCCCCATCAATCCCTGCACGTTGCCATCGCCATCGACGATGCTGACCGCGACGAACCAGCGGCCATCCAGCCGCCCCAAGATCGCGACCCGATCGAGTTCGCGATCCTCATCGTCTCGTGCCGGATACACCCCGAGCCAGCGCTCCGACAGCCGCGCGTCCCACAGGAAATCGCTCTCTTCGGCCTCCAGGAACCGCTGCGCCAGCGCCTCGCCCGCGCCCCGTCCGAACTCGATCTCGAGCCCCGCCACCAGCGTTGCCGCCACACGATCCATGTTGTTGGCCGACGCCGCACCCAGGACATGGAACATGGTCATGATCGCCTCCTTCGCTTGAAGTCCCCATCATCGAGGACAGACCTTCGTCGACGGGCGGCGGAGCGGCTGTCAGGGTCGCTGGAGGCGAAGCCGGAAGCGCCGCGTGAGCGGCGGCGGAGGAACCGATTTTGTTGCGCAGAAAACAAAAGACTCGGCTGCGCAGCAGCCTCCGATCCGCAGCAAAATTGGAGGGGCCGCCGGCCTTGCACAGCCGCTTCGCCGCCCGTCATGCTGGGCCCTCGCCGAGACGAGCCCCTCCCCCGCCTCTAGTCCCGCCGCGCCCTCAACATGCCCTCGTCGAGGTTGCCGTGGATGCTGGATCAGTGGGGGTTGCGAACCGCGAACAGGGTTTCGGCCGGCTTACCCGGCGACCGCGATGGCGATGGAGCAGCCGAGGCCGCGCTGGTCCGAAGCGCGACGAACAAGGCGGGTGGCTGCCGCTCCGGAAGGGATGGCAACACCCCCGCCCGCGTCCCCGACACCTGCGCCAGGTAGGCGCGTGTCTCCGCTGGCAAGGCGTGGCCTAACGCGAGATAGGCGGCATACCGGCCGGGGCCGGCGTTATAGGCGGCGAACATCCCCGGATAGCCGAAGCGGTCATACATCGCGCGCAGATAGGCGGCGCCTGCGAGAATATTGTCATGAGGGTTATGCGGATTGGCGCTCAGCCGGTGGGCGGCGCGCATCGCCGCCCAAGTCGCCGGCATTACCTGCATCAGCCCCATTGCGCCCGCACGCGAAGTGATCGGGCGTCCGCCGCGCATGGTCTGGCCGCCGCTTTCGGCACGCATCACTCGCTCGATCCACGCGGCAGGCACGCTGAACCGGGCGGATGCCTCGGCGATCTCGGCGCGCCAGCGGGATACCGGATCGGTTTTTGGCCGGCCAGCTGCGGCGGCGGTCGCTACCAAACACGCGACGGCGAGCGCGAGCGGCTTCAACGGACCCATAACGGGGTTGCCCTGCCAATCACATCCTGCGCGAGTGTCGGGCCGAAATAGCGCCCGTCGAACGAGTCCGGGGTCTCCGCCATGAGCAGAAAGACCATGCCCTGCCCGAGCCGGACGCACCCTTGCCAGGCTGGCAGCGGACGGCCAGCTGCATCAGCGGTGCGGCGCCTGGCGAGCGGCGTTCCGTTCACCGTCACCACATTTCCCATGCCGCATATCGCGTCTCCAGCAATCGCCGCGACGCGCTTCACCAGCGGCACATTTCTGGGCAGATAGTGGCGCTGCGCGGCCAGTTGCCGCGCTTCGCCCGGGGGCCAGGCGATCACCATGTCGCCGCGTTTGGGCACCGCTCCGGGCGATACGGCATAGAGGCCGATGGGCGCGCTGGCGCTCGCATTCCATACCAGCCGGGGCAGCGGCGGCAGCGCGACCGTGACGCTAAGACAGGCGATTCCGGCACCCAGCGCTGCTGCCCTGCGACGCAGCATCGCACGACGTGCGCGGGCGGCGCGCAGCGCGTCGCCCCAGGCGAACAGCGGCAGGTCGCGGCGCTCAACCACGATCGCCTCCGCGCGCGCGCGCTGCTGACCACGCCTCGATGTCGTCGATATGGTAGCGCCAGGTACGGCCATGCAGGCGGCATTTCGGACCCGTTCCCGCGAGGCGCAGGCCTTTCAGCGTCGAGTAAGCGATGCCGAGATGAAAGGCCGCCTGCTTGGCGGTCAGGTAGGGGCAGGTTTCGCGCGCGGCCTGCGCGCGGTCGACGGCATCATCCATGATTCCAGTCCCTCCATGCCGATGCATCGTGCGCCGACTGATAAGCGCGGATTGGATCGATCCGGCCGTCTTCGGCAGGGTCGCAAATTGATCCCTGCGATTCCGCCCCCCTTCTGACACCGGCGTTTCAGGTTAGGAGCGGTGCCCCGCGCCCTTGGCGAACGCGGGGCGGTTCGCTCAATCGGCCGGGCTCCAGATGATCGCGAAGGCGTCGTCATCATCCTGCCCGGCGGCGCGGCCGAGATTGGCGTAGAGCCGACGCGGGCCGAATTCGGGGGCGGCAAGCGACAGCGATACATAGTCGCGGCCGGACATTTCGCCGCGCCGGATCCATCCCGCCCCGACCTCGACGCCGGCCGCCGACACGCGATAGTCGGGCTGTGTGTCGCCGGATTTACGGGCGTTGGGGATGATCTCGATGTCGGTGCGGATCGAGAGCGTCTTGAGCTGGCCTTTGAAGCCTTCTCCGTTGCGGGTGACATAACCGATGGCGGGCATTGTTCGTCTCCTGAAAAATCGCCCCGAACCGTTTCCGGGCGATGGGCGGACCTAAGGGACGGTTACGGCGGGCCTGCGAACCGGCAGGCCGAAGCGCCAGCGGAGGATCGGAGCCGGAGGCTTATTTGAAGCGCAGCGACCGCGAGGAGCCCGCAAGCTCGGGTCCCCGCGCGGCATGCCGCGAGGGGTGGGCGCGGGCGGGGAAATAAGCCGCACGGCGATGGTTTCGCAGGATCGCGGCCGTCCCAGGTCCTGCGCCCGAGGAGCCGAAAACGGTGCGGGATACGCCAGCGACGATGATGACCATGCCGCCGGTACATGCCACGCGGACGATCCGGCGAGCCCAACGCGGACGCATCCCGATCGTTCAGAATCGACCTTTCTACCGCACCCGTGGCAACGCCGCCGACATCACCGCCGGGGTCGCCGATCACGACAGAACGGGTTCCGGGTCTGGCACGAAAGAGGCGGGAGACCCGCACAATGTCGATGATAGTCCTTCGCCTGCCACCAAGCTGCGCCGCGTGCTTCGGATCGTCGCTGCGTCTTCGGGCGACCGGTCCGGCGGGCAAGAACAAGATGGTGACGACATCCGCCTGAGGCGCGAAAAGCATGCTGGCGTCGCTGGAAATGGGGTCCCGAAAACGCGCGCGACAGGCGGGGTGCGGCGTCAATCAGGGGACGGCCAACCCGCAGGAGCCAGCGGCGTTCAACCTTGGATCAGCCTCGCAGCTCGGCACACAGATCGTCGCACAGGTCAAAATATCGGCACCCCGTTTGGTAGGCTCGCGCACCACCACGTCCCCGCCCAGGACGCGTACGATTCTCGCCCACGGCCCATGGTGGCGGATGTCGGAAGATAATGCGGGTTCATCAGAGGCGCCGCCGCATCAGCTGGCGATACCCGCCTTTCGCCAAAGCCCTTGCCTCGCGCACGAGTCGCCTGACGCGAGATCGTAGCGCGTCCGATCGGCCGTTCCACTCCTCGGCGACGCGACGCGCACCGAACAGGAACCCACCAATATCGCGCTGCCCGGCACCGTCGGCGAGCGCGTCATGAACACGCAGCAACTGGATGCCGCGTCCGATCCAGGGATCGCGCGGGAACAGCGAACGGCCGAAACGACCATGACGCTGGAGATGCAGCATTTGCCGCAACGGCAATATCGCCGCTTCTGCCTCGCCGAGTCCGTGCAGCCGGTAGTGAAGATGTACGACTGCTCGGTCGGTCAACTGTCCCTCTACGACATCCAGCCGGATATGGTGACTACCGTCGGAAAGGACAGCATGGTCGTAGCCCGCGGAATCGGTGACGACGGTGAGCCAGCGGGCCACGCGCCCCAGATCGAGACCGTCAGGATCACTCCGATCGGCCGGCATTGCCCGGACCCGCAGCGTTCCTGGATCAAGATCGGCATGCCAGATGAGCCGTGCCGCGGGCGCCGACCGGGCCGGGTCTTCAGCGAAAGTGCAGTCCCCACGGGCGGGGATCGACGATCCGGCCGCCGGTGATGCGGCTCGCCCGGGCATGCCAAGCGATGTAATTGGGGTCGCGGCGCAGCCATTCCCACATCAGACCGGCACGATCGATGTCGCGAAGGCAAAGATAGACGGCATCGTCCTGCCAGGACCAGACCATCGTCATAGACCTAGCGAGCCAGCGGCGTTACCGGTCCTGCCGCCGCAATGCGCAAACCCACTTCTACCTTCATGAACAAGATGATATGACAGACTCATGACAGGATTCGCCAGGCGGCGGCGTGAGGCCCCGCCGCTTGGCCCGTGCCATGAGAAAGGGCGAGCGCCGGGTTCGGGGCACCACGAGACGCCCCCGGTGGTCGCGACAGCACCAGATGCCATGGATGGGCATGGCGATGCAGCTTGCGCGCATCGTGGAAACCGTCGGCAGCGCCGACGAACTCGCTTCGGCTATGGCCGCCATTACTGCCGAGCTCGGCTTTCAATATTTCGCGCTCGGCCATCATGTCGACATCGTCGCAGCAGGCCCAGCGGCAATGCGATTGCACAATTACCCGCAACGCTGGGCAGACTATTATGACCGTAATGCGCTGGGCGTGTGCGATCCCGTGCATCGCGCAAGCCATGTCACCGGCATCGGTTTTAGATGGTCGCAAATGGCGACGATGATCCCGCTGACGCCAACCGATCTGAAGATTCTTACCCTTGGGCGGGCGCACGGCATCGGCAACGGCTTCACCGTGCCGGTCCATGTGCCAGGCGAAGCACGCGGCTCCTGTTCCTTCGCCAACGAAGCAGGGTGCCCCCTGCCCGAGACGACGCTGCCGCTCGCCCAGCTTGCCGGCGCGTTCGCGTTCGAGGCGAGCCGTCGGCTCTGGACCGGCCGCAGCAGCAACCCGGGCCAGTCCGGCCCCCGACTGACCGACCGCCAGCGCGACTGCGTCCTGTGGGTTGCCCGCGGCAAGGGAGATTGGGAAATCAGCCTCATCTTGGGGATCAGCGAGGAGACGGTCGCCCGACATATCAAGCAGGCCTGCGAGCGCTACGGCGTGAACAAGCGGACATTGCTGGTGATCCGGACGCTGTTCGACGGAACGCTGACTTTCTCGGATATCTTCCGCACCCGCTATGCCCCTTTTCGGGCATAGCCCAACGCAGGGCACCTCGCCGACCCTCGACCGAAACGGTCAAGGGAGACAATGCCATGCTGCATGTACTGCAATCCGACGCCCGGCCCGTGCCGGACGCGGTGTTCCGCGCGATGTTCGCGGCGCGCAAGTCCGTGTTCGTCGATCTGCTCAAATGGGACGTGCCCGTCCTTGCCGACCGCTACGAAATCGACCAGTTCGACGACGAACACGCCACCTATCTGATCCTGGCGCAGCCGGACGGTACGCATCTCGGATCGGCACGCCTCCTGCCGACCATGCGCCCGCATCTGCTCGACAGCGTCTGTCCGGAGCTGTGCGAGGATGGTCCGCCGCGCGCGCCGGACATGTTCGAGATTTCGCGGTTCTGCCTCGACCGACATCTGCGTGCAGTCGAGCGGCGCGCGGTGCGCGACACGCTCGTGACCGCGCTGGTCGACCACGCGCTGGCGCATGGCATCACCGCCTATAGTGCAGTTGCGACATTGGGCTGGGTTCAGCAGATCCTTGCCTTTGGCTGGCGCTGTTGTCCGCTGGGCCCCCCAAAGCGTGTCGAAGGCGCGCTGCTTGCGGCACTGCGCATCGACATCGCCGCCGACACGCCCGGCCTACTCGCCGCTGCAGGCATTCGGGCGGCCGCAGCGCTCCGAACAACGCCTGCACCGCAGCCTGCATAACGGAGGAGGCGCATGCTCGATCGAATGGATGCTTCCGATCTGATCGCTCAAAGCGCAGGCGACCTTCGCGCTCATGCTTGGTGCTTCCTTCACGATGTGCTGCCGCAAGCGCAGATTCGCGCGTTCGACGTCGCACTGGCGAACAGCTTCGCGACGATACCCTTCGGCGAAAGCGGCTTCTACGGCACGATCACCAAGCGATTGGGACGACTGCTGCTACGTGCGGCGGGCGCGGCGGCCCTAGTCCAGCACCCGCGGATTCTCGGCATTGTTGAGAGCATGCTCGCGGCCTGGTGTGGCTGCATCCAGCTCAACGCGACCCAGGCGATTGCCGTCCATCCAAGTGCGCCTGCGCACTTGCCACACCGCGATCAAGACAAGTGGCGTGGCCCGGTCGGCACCATCGAATATCTCTTCAACGCGATGTGGCCACTCACCGCGTTCACCCAACAAAATGGCGCGACATTGGTCTGGCCCGACAGTCATGGTGCGCTTGCCCTGACTGATACCTGTGGCCCGCCCTTCGCCGCAGCGGTGCGTCCGGGCGACGCCTTACTGTTTCTTGGTTCGACGCTGCACGGTGCCGCAGCCAATCGTTCGCAGGCGGTACGGCCCGGAATCATCATCGGATACGCGCTCGGCTGGCTCAAACCCTATGAGAATCAGTGGTTGGTCTATCCCCCTGAGATTGCGCGAAGCTTCTCGCCCGATCTGGCGGCGCTAATCGGCTATCGCCAGCATCGGGCCAATCTCGGCAATTTCGAAGGGCACTGCCCTGTGGTGCTGCTCCATGGGCCGGCCGATCGACCGCGGGGCGCAGTTGATGCGCTGCGCCCGGATCAGGAAGCGCTGGTCGAGGCGCATCTGAAGGCGCAGCGAGGTACATCGTGAACGCCGGGCAGACCGCCGAACGGGTTCATGGCGTACTGCGCATGCAGATCATGCACGGTCTGTTCAGACCTGGCGGACGGCTCGACCCGGCGGTACTTGCCACGACGCTGGCATCGAGCGTCACGCCGGTGCGCGACGCGCTCCACCGTCTGACCGGCGAAGGCCTCGTCGAGACGCGGACGGCGGGCGGCTTTTATCTATCCCCACTCGACGAACCTCGCCTCGAGGATCTCTATGACTGGTCCGGCGAACTGCTCCTTCTTGCGGTGCGCGCCTGGCGAAGCCCCTTTGCGCCCGGGCGCACTGCAGAGATGAACGGCGACGTAAGCCTGGCCGACCGCACCGCTGCCCTGTTTCTCGCCATTGCCCACCATTCCCAGAATGGCGAGCACGCGCATGCAGTCGACCGGCTCAACGCGCACGTGCATGCGGTGCGAATGGTCGAACCCGCGATCATCGGCGCGACCGATGCCGAACTCGACGCACTGGCGGCTTCTGTCAGCGCCGATGACCACGCCGCCTTCAGGCGTCTGTGTGCCAGCTATCACCGCCGACGTCGCCGCGCCGCAGCCGCACTCGTTCGCGCGGTCTATCGCGCGCGATGATGCGGACCGGTCTGGCCAACAAAATCGATATAGAATCCGTATAAAGTTCGGATTGCCGACCAAGCTTCCTAGTCTGCTCTCGCTGCACATCGCAGCAGGACCAAGGAGAGCATCATGGAACGCGAAGACGATCTGATCGACCTGGGCACCGCAAGCGTCGAGACGAAAGGAGCCGCCGGTCTCGTCATCGATACCAAGAACGGCCAGGAACCCTTCGGCATTGCCGAAGACTGACCGCGTCGGCGCACGGTCCTTCAAGGATCGTGCGCCGATCCGGGGTTCGACCATGAGCTACTCGCTCCGCGACGGCATCTCCTACTGCGAGGTAGGCGACCGCCTCCTCTTCCTAGACATCGTCGCCGACCGGTATTTCTGCCTGTCGCAGATCGTCGAGCACAGCTTCCGGCAGATGGTAGACGGCATGCTGCCGGTCGACGACCGGCATTTGGAGGGTCTTGTGTCGC
This sequence comes from Sphingomonas sp. 22176, assembly GCF_052045505.1. Lineage (NCBI taxonomy): Bacteria > Pseudomonadati > Pseudomonadota > Alphaproteobacteria > Sphingomonadales > Sphingomonadaceae > Sphingomonas > Sphingomonas sp. 22176. The sequence continues at coordinate 61,658 of NZ_JBQEPL010000009.1, forward strand.
GCGGCATGCTAATCCCGTCCGCTAGAACCGAAACGCCCGCGCTATGCGCTCCCATCCCAGTTCCGTCGTCGAGCATCCTCGACCGTCCGCTGGGTCCTGTCGGCTGGATTGCAACCAGCCGCGCGCTTGCCAGCCTAGACAGCACGCGCTTGCGTCTGCGGTGGTCAGGGCTCGGCCGGACGCTCTCGCACTTCAAAGCGCGCAAGACACGACTGGCCCAATCGGGTGCCCCTGCGAAAGGGAAGATCGACAAGATCATGGCAGGCTTTGCCGCCGCGTCGCGTATCCGCAGCCAGCGCGACAATTGTCTCGCCCAGTCGATCGCCGTGGCGTCGCGCATGATCGAATTGGGTGTCTCGCCCGAACTGGTACTAGGCGTCCAGCTCGGCCCCTTCTGTGCGCATTGCTGGGTCCAACAAGGCGACCGGGTGATCAATGACCGCGTCGACATGGTGCGGACCTTCACGCCGATACTCGTCCTGTGAAGGGTCGGCGCTTCCTTGCGCTGGTGTCACCTCCGGGTATCTCCCTGCCGCCGCCTGCGATCGAAAGGGCGCGCACGGCAGCAATGGCGCTCGCCCCGCTTATCGCGACCGACCGCCTTCTGCTGTGGAGCGATCACCCGAACCGGATCGCACATCCTGAAGGCCATGCCATCGTCGGCGACCTGTTCGACCGCGACATCACGCGGGCGGAGCAGACGCTCGGCGAGGCCGCATGGAGCAACATTACGCAGTCGCGCGGGGCAATGCTGATCGACCGCTATTGGGGCAGCTATGTTGCCTTTCTGTCTGGCGAAAGCGTCACCAGTATCGTGCGCGCGCCCTTCGGCGATCTTGGCTGCTACCATGCCGAGGCACACGGCGTTCGCCTGTTCGCCTCCGAACTCGCGCTGCTCGAAGCGCTGGGTTGCCCCCGCATCATTGACCCCGGCGCGCTGGCGCGCCACATCGCCCAACCAGAATGGCGTCGGAGCGAGACCTGCCTTGTCGGGGTCGCCGAGCTGCGCGGCGGCGATCGCCTGACCGTGTCGGCAGACGGCACTACCCAGCGACGCTTGTGGTCACCCTGGACGCATGTCGCGCCGGATCGGCAGATCAACGATGCTGCGCAAGCGACGCACCTAGTCCGGAGCGCCGTTTATCACGCTGTTCGTGCCCGTGCGGCCGGGAGCGAGCGTCTGGTCCTGCTGCTCTCCGGTGGCCTCGATTCCGCGATCGTCGCCTCCGGTCTCAAAGGGATGCGCGCCGACGTTATCGGGCTCAATCTCGTCGGACACGACGCGGCTAGCGATGAGCGCCACTATGCGGCGCTGGCTGCCCAAGCGGGGGGCATCGACCTGCAGACCCGACGCTTCGACCTGGCGCGCATCGATGTCCGCAGCTCCGGCGCGGCGCATATGCCCTATCCGGTGCATCGCTGCTTCACGCAGGCGCAGGACGCGATCGCTGCGGAGATGGCGGTGGAATGGGGCGCTGACCGCGTCATCGACGGCGGCGGCGGCGACAATGTCTTCTTCGCATCCCGGACCGTCGCGATCCTTGCCGACTGCCTCGCCTCACGCGGTCCAGGTCGCTGTTTCTGGGACTCGGCGCGCGTGCTAGGCGATCTCGGGCAGGCGGGGATCTGGACGCTGGCCTGGCGTGCGGTACATCGCGCCTGGTTCCGCTCGCCTGCCCCACGCCAAGCGCCGGCGATCGACTTTCTCTCGGACGTTGCGCGCGCCATCGTCCACGACACACCGGCGCATCCTTGGTTCCTGCCGCCACCCGATATTCTACCAGGCCGGGCGGCGCATGTCGCATTGCTGGTTCCGGCGCAGAACCTGGTCGAGGCGATCAACGCCCAGGCACCGCAGCGTGCGGTCTCACCACTGGTCTCGCAGCCCGTCGTCGAGGCGTGCCTGCGCGTCCCGAGCTGGCATTGGCTGGCGCCGGGCCGAGACCGTGCGGTGGCGCGTCTCGCCTTCGAATCGGATCTCCCCGCAGCGATCGTCTCGCGCCGTTCGAAAGGCACACCGACCGGCTTCGTCGCGGCGATCTTCGACCGGCATCGGCTCGCCATCCGCGACATGCTGCTCGGCGGACGCATGGCCGCGTTGGGCCTGATCGACACGAGCAAGCTCGCCGAGGCCCTCTCGTTGCCCGGCCCAGTTCGCGGCCTGCGCTTTGTGCGGATCATGGAACTCGTCGATGCAGAAGCATGGGCGGCAGCCCAAGGCTGAAGACTATTCGTGAACGCCGATCTGTCCGGCAGGACGTTGGACGGGGGCAATGGTGATGATCATCCGAGGGCGTTTTGCTGTCGTTTACGGATCACGGCGTTGAGGATCACGAAGGCTGGTCCGGCCTTATCGCCTCCGCAACACCGGACGGTTCCGAGCAGCAGTGGCGCTGAAAACTCAGAGACGCGGGTGGGGTGCAGATCAATCCAAAAAGCTAAACGCATATGCTTGCTCGGCTGCCGCAACTTCTTCGTCGTCGAGCGCAGCAAACTCGCGGGTTCGGGCGCGCCCCGACAATCTGCCGTCATTTTGTGCGAGGAAGCGGCGGAGCAGCTCAACCTGCGCGGCCGGCATCTCCACGATCTGCTGAATGCGTTCGCTGAAGCGTTCGAAGCCCTCAAGGAATTGTATCTCCTCCGGCATATCCTGCTCGATGACTTGCTCGACACAGGCGTAGAGAAACTCGGCGTGCCGAGTCGCGTCAAAGAAGCGATAGAAGTCCGCAGTGTCGTTCAGCACGCGGAGATTGCCGTCCCCCGTCGGCTCCCAGCTGATGCACGGAAGCAGCGGCGCCGAATAGGATTCCAGCACCGCGCGATACTCGGCGATCCTGCGGTAGATGGCCACGCTCACAGGGAAAATCAGGCCGGGCGGATTGAAGTTCGCAAGCGCAAGCGCGTGGTGGAACAGCCAACGATGGAGGCGCCCATTCCCATCGACATAAGGGTGAATATAGACGAAGCCGAACGCCAGGCAGGCAGCGGCTGCGACTGGGTCCATGCCGCCGCGGATGGCCCGCTCCGTGTAAGCGATCACCCCTTGCAGCAGCGATTGCAAATCCTCGGCCCGCGCGCTGACGTGATCCGGAATGGGCATCTGCGTGTCGCGGTCATGGATCCCGACAAAGCCCCCTTCCTCGCGTAGGCCGAGGCGTACGAAATGGTCATCGCCAATCACGATACGTTGCAGGCGGTCGAATTCGGCAAGGCTCAGCGGGCGCGTACCCGCCTGGGCAATAGCCTGCCCCCAGCGCGTCGCGCGGGTGCCCGAAGGCCGTTCCCCTTCGATCGCGAACGAAGACTTGGAATCATTGAGCAGCAAGAACGCCGCTGCGCGCGCCAGCAAATCGGGTCGGACGCGGCCAACGGTTTCGCGCGCGCGCACATCGAATTGCCGGGCACGATAAGCATCAAGAACCTCGGTTCTGCGCACCATCGGACAGAATTCAGGCGTTCCAGGCAGATTGTTGATGACCCTGTGCCTGGGCGAGGGTTCGCCCTTCGGGAGTGCGAGCTGGAACACCGGGTCCACGACGTCGACCGCGCGAACCTTTCCAGCGTCGGGGAGTTCGAGCCGGGTGTCGGTGAGCCACTCGTACAGGAACCAGATTCGCCGCGCATAGGCGCCGGTCGGGCTGGCCTCGACGATGGCGGCAATCTCTGCGGGCTGGACGGTATGGAACAGCCTCGCGAGAACAGCAAGATTCAGCCCTTCGTAGCGAAGCGCGAAGGTCAGCTGCGCGGCGAGCTCGAAAACCGGCGCGTGGCGCGGCGTGAGCATCCGCCACTGGTCGCTCGAGTGCGGATGGTGGCGTTCGGCAATCGCTGTCAGTCTGTCAGCAAGTGGAACCGCGAGATCGAAGCGTTCGATGAGTGCAGCGTAGCCGGCGAGAATGCCGGGCTCCGGCAAAGGAAGCGCGCGAAATTCGGTCACTGGCCGCGAAATCCATTCACGCATGCCAAATTCCTGTGAAAACCATCCTCAGAGCCGCATTGCTTCGTGGAAAGCATTCACAGCCTGCGAAATCCTATCACAAATATACGGATTGGCGAAAACCATTCTCCACCAGTGCTGGCCTAAGCTCGATGATCGCTTCCTTCTGACGAAGCCTGTGGGTGACACTCCGCCGGGGGGAGAACCCTTCATCCCGTTCCCGCAACAAGCCTCCCGGAAACAGGCGAGAAATCTAGCCAAATCGAAGCTGAGGCGAGCAGGAGATTTTGCGGGATGGGATCGAACTTCGCTCGCACGCAGATCGCGCTTGCGCCTATCGCACCGGCTTCGACGGAAGCGGCGGCGCAGATCCGGACCGCAGGGCGCGCCACCGGGTATATTGCGAGGTCTTGGCCGCATCAGGATCCTCCCGGTCCTGCAACCAGAAGGCGAACCAGTCGAGCGTGCGCGAATAGACGGCGCGGCGATGGATCGGCTGCCACTTCACATGAAATTCGTCTGGGTAGACGTACATCTCCACTGGCTTGTTCTGCTCGTGGAGGGCACCAAAGGCCTCAAGGGCGAGCCGGAATTCATTGTCGGCGAGTTGCATCAGAAGGGGCGTGTCAACGCGGGCGGTGTTGCGCGCCAGCGACATGTCACGCCAGAAAGCTGGATTATCGCGAGTCGCTGGCGGATAGCCCATGCCGCGCAGCCATTCCGCCCAAGCGAGCCCGCCATAGGTCGCGGTCGTATTGGGCTCCATGCAGCAGCTGCTGAGCGCAGCCGCAGCAAAGGCTTTGCTGTTGATCAGCGCGAACGCAACGGTGGTCGCGCCGTCGCTGAGGCCGGTGATTCCGACACGCTTGGGGTCGGCATAGCCTTGCTCAACTGCCATTTGAACGCCGGTGAGCACCGATGACAGAAGGCTGCGGCGCTCGCCCCAGTCCTTCTGGTTGGCGGCGTTGATCTCGTACCAAGTCTTGAGCTGGGGAAAGGCCGCAGCGAAAAAGCTCGGGCGCTCGGTGCTCAGCACAGCGATGCCGCGCTGGGCGAGCAGAAAGATCGGATACTCGTTGCCGGTACCGCCACGCAAAAATCCGTCGCTGTGATACTGGACCACCACCATCGGCAGCCGCGTGCCGGGCGTGTAGTCAGGCGGCAGAACAAGATCGCCCCATGCCTCAAGCCCGAGATCGTTGCGCCACTTTAGGCGGCGGATGGACCCCAAACGGGCGCTGGCGAATTCGGGATTGGGATCGAAGATCATTCGGGTAGCACCCGTTGCAGTGTTGATCGCGACTATCCTGCGCGGCGTGCTGCTATTCTCGCGCGTGCAGACCAGTTCGGTACCAGCCATCACGCACCCATGCAGTACATCGGTGGTGCGCAGGATGACAGCGGGAGGCGCTCCGTCGGGCTGCCAGCGATAGAGCGCCATGGCCTCCTTCGCCCATCCCTCACGACGCAGGAAGAGAACCGAATTGCCCTGCCACCACAGCGACAGGATACCGCCCGCACAGGCATCGGCATCACAGCGATGGGTGCCAGCGCCGCCGGTGACGACCAATCGGGCAGGTGCGAGCGGCGAACTGTCCTGCCGCTCGATCAGGCCTTTGCTGCCATCGGGTCTGCTCGCTATTGGATCGACGGGCATGTTGGCCGGTGCGGCCCGCGCGACTGCTGCCTGGTCCGCCGTGTTCGCGGGCAAAATCGCGCCGGTGCGCAGATCAACCGCGTTCGCATCCAGAAGGTCGGTCGCGGGCATCAACGGTCGCGCCGAAATCTCCGGCGACACCCTGCGGTCGTAGAGCCATCCTGACTGACCCTCGCGATCGAGCGCCGCCTCCGTCTCGGCCGCCCCCTTCCGCGTTCCATAGAGCAGCCGGGAACCATCGCTGCTCCACGCCACCGCTTCGACATCGAAGGCGGCGTGCGTGACCGCGCGCGCGCCACTTCCGTCCGCCTCCGCCACCCACGCCTGGGTCACACCGGCATCGCGCCGCAGATAAGCGATCCGGCGCCCATCGGGCGACCAGGCCGGCACGATCGTGCGCGTGGCGCCGCTTGGCAGATAATGGCCCCGCTGCACGTCCAGGATCGTGATGAGCACACCGCCCCGATCGACAACGCGCGGTGGTTCCTTCCCGGTAAGCCCGCTGACCACGACCGCCCGGCAATAGCTGTTCGTGGCGAGATCGGCCCGGTTAACGATGTAGGCGATACGGCTGCCGTCGGGGGACAGCGCGAACGGACTAGGTCCACTGAAGGACGCCGAATCGGGATCGCCGATTTCGCGGAGCTCGATAAGGTCTGCTGCTGTTAACTCACGATCTGCCGGGCGGGCGGCGTCGCCCCCGGGCAGGACCTGCTCGCAGCGAGCCCAGGCGCTGGTCGGAAGCAGCGCACACCAGAGCGCAGCAACGACACGCAGACAGAAGACCGGGCTCACCATGAGCGGGTGATCCCGAACGCGATCATTCGGCCGACAGGCGAATAATTGGTCGAATCATAGGGCGTGTCGTAGGGAATCGAGGTGGTGATCGGGTCCGGCTTGGCGTTGAACAGATTTTGCACCGACAGGGTGAACTCGAGGCCACCAAGCGGGGTGCCGGGAGCAACCCGGTAGCGGGTGGTGACGTCAAGCGTGGTCATCGACCCGATCCGGGGGGCCGGCGACGACCGCGTGTCGCGAACAGTGCCGATATAGTTTGCGTTGGCGGCCAGGGTAAGGCTGCCACCGGTCCAGGCCGCCGCCATCTGGCCCCGCCAATGGGGCGGATTGAAGACGGTTCCGGCGAGGTCATAGACAGGCTGGCTGGCGCTGAGCTGCTGGTCGCTTTCGAGATAGGCGACGTCAAACGACAGGCGTAGATGTTGATCCCGTGCGATCGCTGCGCTGTAGCTCGCCAGCACGTCGACGCCCCGCGCACGCTGCCGCCCGGCATTGAGGTTGGCATCGTCGACGATGGCGACGACGTTCGCAGGATCATAGGGCACGCCGGTGACGTTGAGGAACGTGCCCGCGCTGGCGATCGCCGCTGCCTGCGTTGCCGCACTGGGATAAAGAATGATCTGGTCCCGATAGATCGGATTGCTGAGTGCCTGGGCAAGCAGCGTGATCGGCGCGACGATGCGGTCGCGATACTGCACGTTGAAGTAGCTGATCTCGAGGCTCGTCCCCGGCAAGGCGCGGGGGTGCAGTGCCAGCGTGGTCGACCAGGTCGTCGCCTTTTCCGGCTTGAGATCCGGATTGCCGCCCAGGATCAGGATCGCCCCGGCGCTCGCGGGCGTGCTGGTCGCGCCCAGCGATCGAGGCGGAAACAGATAGACGGCGCGCGGCTGATATTGCTGATAGAGCGTCGGCGCGCGAAACGAGGTGCCCCAGCTTCCCTTCACGCTGATGTCAGGTGTTACCGCCCAGGACAGGCCGAGCTTCGGCGTCGCCACGTCGCCGATGCCGGGGTAGCGCTCGTAGCGCAGCGCGGCGCTCGCATCGAGCCTGGTTACGAAGGGAAGATTCGCAGCCGGACCGATCAGCGGCAGGCTCAGCTCGCCAAAGGCGAACCAGTTGTCCTGAGAGGCGACGGTGTTGACCGCGCTCCCGGTCCCGACGAACCGCCGGAAAGCGATATCGCGATAGCCGCCGCCGACCGCGAGCTTGGCGACACCGCCCGGCAGGCGGAAGAGATTGCCATTGGCGTTGACCTCGAGCGACTTGGCGGTGTTGCGGTAGAAACTCGAGCCGGAATCGCTACAGACCGATGCAGCGCACTCGAGTTGATGATAGTCGACGCGCTCCTTGCCATAGGTACCGCCGAGCGCGACCTGCCATCCGCCGGACAGGTCGAGCGTCAGCGTCGGTGCGACGCCGAAGGACTTGTCGACGGACGAGAAGGTCGCTTGGCCCTGATCGAGATTGCCGCCTGCGATCGTCGGAAAGGTCAGGTCGCTCCAGCGGATATTGTACAGCCCGTCGAGCGAGAAGGTCAGGCCGCTGCCTAGGTCCTGATGCCCGCTGGCGACGACGCTGTGGTGACGAAGCGCAGGGAACAGGTCGAGCCCCGGCGCGCGGCTGGCCGCATAGGATCGCTCCCCGGCGCGGATTGCGGTGTTGCTGCCATATTCATAGGCTGCAAACAGCCCTCCGGAGTCCCAGGTGCGTCCGGCAAGCGCGCCATATTGCTGCTGAAAGTCGCCGCCGTCGGCGGTACCCGCGAGGCGTGCGCTGGTTTCCAGTCCGTCATAATCCTGCCGCAGGATGATGTTCGCAACCCCAGCGACGGCATCCGAGCCGTAGATCGCCGAGGCACCGTCCGGAACAATCTCGATACGGTCGAGCGCCGCGACCGGAATGCCCGAAACATCGACGCTCTGTCGGACCGCAGTATAAGCCAGACGATGCCCGTTGAGCAGCGTCAGCGTCGCATCGCTGCCAAGGCCACGCAGGTTGATGGAGGATCCGCCACCGACATCGACGCCACTGGCAGAGGGTACGTTCATGCCGATGCCGGGATTCTGTCCGCCGCCGAAACTCTGCGGAATGCGGCGAACCACGTCGCCCAGATTCGCCAGACCGGCGTCACGAATGTCTTCCTGACCGATCCGGACGATCGGCGACGCGATGGCGGCCCCCCGGAGCCGGCTGCCGGTTACGACGATGTCCTGTGACTCCCGGGTCGCAGCGGTGTCCCCGTTCGCCTGGGCCTGCCGCACGGCAAAGCCGCCCTCGACCTGTGTTAAGACCAGCCCCGACGAACCGAGCAGCAAGCACAGGGCCTCTTCCGACGTGTAGGATCCATGCAGTGCCGGCGCCTGCAAACCGGCGACCGCATCGCTCCCGACTAACACCGTAATGCCGGACTGGAGTGCCAGCGCCTTGAGCGAGTCGCCAAGCGGCTGCGCCGGCAGGTCAAAGGCGATATGCTGTACTGTCTGCGCGCCTGCAGCCGTGGCGTGGGCCGCGAGCGCGATGGCGGCGACGCCGTTGCACCAATATCCCGCGTGAAACCGAACCATTCTCGTTTGTCTCCCCCTTGGCCATGACGTGGCTGGTCGAACGGGGAGACGCCGGGGGACGAAAACCCCCGACAGATTTTTTTCAGCGCGGCATGGTCCCGTCCCTCGCTCCCGGACGCAGGAGGAGAACACCGGGATCGGATCGATCGATGCCGAAGCCGAAGCTTGCCGCCACGGCCGCTGCGAACGCTTCAGGCTGGCGCACCTGGAACGCCCCGGTCGTCATAAGGCCGGCTAGGCGTGGGTCCGCCAGGCGCAGCTGGATGCGGTTGTAGCGGTTGATAGCCTCGACCGCCCTGGCAAGCGGCGTGCAGTCGAGCGCCAGCATGCCGGAAACCCACCGCGTTTCCTCCGTCGGAATGGAACGCGGCGTGGCGGTGCTGTCCAAGTCCGCAGTCTGGCCTGCGGCAAGCTTCCGGACGAGATGAGCCCTTCCATCCTCCACGCGGGTGAGATCGACATGGCCTTCCAGCACAGCAACCGCTGGACTGGCACCAGTGACACTGACATCGAAACGCGTGCTACGCCCCGCGACCATCCCGCCGCGTACGGCAACGGTAAAGGGGCGCTTGCTATCCGGCACGACGCGGAAGCGGGCGCGGCCGCGCTCGAGCGACACCCGCCGTTCGCCGGAGGAGAGGACGACCTCTACGCGCGTGGCAGTGTCGAGGGTCAACTGCGACCCATCCGGCAACGAGAGCGTCCTGATTTCGCCAAGCTGGGTCTCGTAGATCGCGGCTTTGGCCGACGAAACCAGTGCGACCGGCGAACCGTATTGCAGCAGGCCAGCCGCTCCGATGCCGAGCACGGCGATGACACCGAGACTGGCGGCTGCGACATGCGTATTGTGCCGCATCAGGAACGGCGCACGGTCCAGCTTTCGCATGCGACCGATCTCGCTGAAGGAAAGCTGCCCGCAGTCCTGCCAGTGCCGTTCGGCCTGTTCATAGGCGATCCGGTTACGACGATCGGCTGCGATCCAGGCGGCGAAAGCCTGTTCGACCATCGGGCTAGCGTCGCCTTGGCGGCGCACCAGCCATTCGCCAGCAGCATCGTGAATACGGCGCGGAATTGGCTCCGGCGTGTCAGTCATGGCGGCGAAGGTGCCGCCCAAGCTGCTTGATCGCCCGACTCATCTGCTTTTCCACCCCTCGCACGCTCAGCCCCGTCTGTTCCGCGATTTCCGCGTAACTATAGCCGTCGAGCCGGCAAGCGAGAAATACCTGTCGCGTGAGTGGCTTCAAACCAAGCACCGCTTGTTCGATCCGGGCAAGCCGGTCGCGCGCCTCCAGCGCCGCCACGGGATCGCCAGCGCTGACTTCGACATCGTCGATCGAAACATGCTGGGCCTGATGGGTACGCCCGGCAGCGCGGGCTTGGTCGCGCAGGAGATTGTGCGCCACCTCGCGCAGATAGGCGCCCGGCGCATTAACCGTATCGGTCCGGTCGCGCGCAACCAGCCGGGCGAACACCTGTTGAACGATATCCTCAGCGCGATCGTCGGCGGCGCGGCGCTGGAGAAACCGCAATAGACCCGGTCGCTCGGCACGGTAGAGATCGTCCACGACCGCCATGGACGCCACGCGATCATGGCCGGGCGGCAGCGGGTCGCCTTCCTCCAGTGGCACGCGGACGGCGCCTAGCGCGGTGCGCATGTTGCGGAGCGCCTTGCATCGACTGTCGCGTCGGATCGCATCGATCACATCTCCTCGCATTCGGCGAGGCGATGCCGGCGAAAGCCGGGTGTTGAGAACATGCACGAGAACATGCGCCAACGCCTTTAGCCGCGAACGGCTTGGACATGCGCGTCGGCCACCCGGCAAAGGGAAGGCGGATAAATTCGGTCTCGCACGAGGTTCTCACGCCTCGGCGCCATGCAAACACGGCGCTCGGGTAGAGTACCGCTCGTCCGCCAAGACGCAAGCCCCGTGGAAATGGCAATAAACGCACCAATATTGGCAGTCGGTAGCTTCGAATGTCGATTCCGGGAAGCGCCAGTGTGAGGCCACGGCTTGCAGTCTCGTGCGCGGTGATCGACCCGAGCGGGAGGGCTAGGCCGGCGGGCTTCGTCTTGCCAGATTCTCAGCCAGAGACGTGGTTCTTCGATACGTTCAGGTAGAACGCGAACGCGGGCAACAAGACGTGCTGCGCTTTCCGTATCGGCTGGATCTCGTCGGGCTGGGTGTTGTGGCCGCAAGGCATGTCTCGTCAAACCCCTACAGGGGGCGCCCGCCGACAGCAGCGACCTCGTGAAGCCCTTCCATTCGGCCGTACCCCTGCGCTAACCGGTCTCCACGATCCGGAACACCGCGCCGGAGGCGGCGTCGCGGTACAGATCGACGCGATTGCCATCCCAATGGTAATCGAGAGGGCGCCCCTGGCGCGGATTTCGCGCCAGGTCGGGATAGAAAAGGCCGACGCATTCCCCGCCTGGGTCGCGCTGGCTCGGATAGACGACCCCCTCACTTCCAGCCGCCCGCAGGGCAGTACCGAGCGCCTGACCAGCTTGGTGCGAAATGCGGATCGAGCACGTCTGCAAGTCCCTCCACCTGCTCGCGAAGGCCATGCAGCTGTGCGGGAATATCGACAAGGATTTCGCGGAATTGTGACGTCCAGCCGGGCGGTTCGCGCGTTAGCGCCATGAACCGCGCATGGTGGTGGATTGTCTCGAGGAGCGCAGTCTCGAAACGGTTGCCGGCATAGAGCACACCAGTGCTACCGTCGGTAAAGCGGCTTGGCCGATTCGTGCTGACATGGGTGAACGGCGCCATCAGATAGCTGGCGCCGGGGCCAGCGACGCGGCGTTCCGGCGGGACCAGGTCCAGGGTGCCAATGGTCTCCATCAGCCGCGGGTTGGTCTTCTGCTCGGCAGCAATCAGGAGCGGCCAGTCGGCGGGATCGGCGATGTCGTCGAACAGGTCGATCGGCGGATAGAGGCTGCGAATGATCCGAACCGCCCCGTCCCATTCAACCCTCGTGCGCGCCAAGCGCTCGGGCGGAATCACCAGCCGCCACGCTCCGCGTCGAGGTAGCGCCGCACCCGCATCAGGTCGGTGAGTTCGCCGCCGAGCATGACGTCGAGCGCGGGAAGCTCGCCAAATGCGGTGTTGGGAGCCTTGATCCAGGCGTAGCCGCGCTGCGGGTCGCGGAAGGTGAGCCGCAGCGCTTTGTGGATACCCATGAGGTTCGAAAGCCGCGCTTTCTTGTCGCGATCAATTCGGCCAAGTTCCCCTCCCTTCCAGCGACGATAGGTAGCGGCATGTCGAGCAGCAAGCCGCCTGCTCGTCGGTGAGCGCCCACAGGCGGAACAGATTGACCGCGGCGCGGAACATCGTTGCGCTTTCTGCATCGGAGATCGGCTCGGGAACGAAAGGCGGCGGCAGAGTGTCAACACGCTGCAAGGCGGTCATGACCAATCTTCTTTGGCATCATACAGCCGAAAGGATGCCATTCGGCAAGGACGTACCTGCACCGATTGTTGTGCGGCTCCAATCTGCTCGACTCGGCAGCTACTGAACAAGTTGCAGCTTTGGCCGTGCAGATGGCGGGCATAGGGAGGGTCGCTTGAACGGATTCACCTTGCTCGGAAGCGGCAGCAGTGCATCCGGCGTGACCAAACCCTCCGACAGCATCCCTGCCCACAGTTCCGCCAGCTCGCGCCGCCGTTCCATATAGGCCGCCCGATTATAGGCGCCCTCCACCTTGTTTGTCGGGATATGCGCCAACATCAGGTCAATCACGGCCCGATCATCCGGTCGCCCATGTTTCTTGGCCCACTCGTTCATGATCGTCGAGAATGCTGCCCGGAAGCCATGGGGCACATGGCGCCCGTGATACCCCGCCCGATTGAGCAAATACCCCAAGGCGTTTTCGCTCATCGGCCTGTGCGCCTGGCGATTGCCCGGAAAAACAAGTTTGCCCTGACCGCTCAATTTCCATGCTGCACGCAGGACTGCCACGCTTTGCGGGGCAAGCGGTACGAGATGATCACCACCGATTTCATCCTTGCGGTCACGGTCCCCCTTCATGCGCGCCGCAGGAATGCGCCAGAGCGGCGCCTCGCCGTCGAGATCTTCGAACTCCGCCCAGGCGGCCCCGCGCAACTCACCTGGACGAACGGCCGTAAGGGCGATGAGACGCAGCGCCAGCCGGGTTATCGGCCGGGCGAAGTCGTCGTCCACGACTGCCAGCATCTTGCGAAGCTCGGCGATGTCAGTGATGGCCGGTTGGCGTCCGCGTTTCGGCATCGGCTTCAGCGCGGCCCCGACCTTTTCCGAAGGATCGGCCTCCGCGATACCGCTGGCGATCGCATAGGCGTAAATCGCCGAGATGCGCTGCCGGATCCGCTTGGCGGTTTCGATGGCTGATCGCTGCTCGACGGCACGAAGGACCTCAAGCAACTTGGGCGGCGTGATTGCCGTGATCGGGAGCGAGCCGATCGCCGAGAAGATATCGCGCTCCAGCGACCGAAGCACATCGGCGGCATGTACCTTCGCCCATTGCGGCGCATTGATCGCATGCCACTCGCGCGCAACCTTCTCGAAGGTGTTGCGTGACGCCTCGACATTGGCCTTGATCTTGAGCTTCTTCTCGACGCTCGGATCGAGGCCTTCGGCGAGCAACCGGCGCGCGTTGTCACGCTTCTCCCGGGCAGCAGCCAGATTCACGAGGGGGTAAGGCCCGAACGAGAGGGTTTTCTCTTTCCCGTCGAATTTGAATTTCATTCGCCAGAGCTTCGATCCCTGCGGCGACACGTAGAGATAGAGCTGATGTGCATCCGCGAGTTTGTAGCCCTTCAGCTCCGGCTTCGCGGTGCGGATTCTGGCGTCGGTCAACATGGCGGTCGGATACCCCATTTCTGAGACCCGATACCCCATTTCCATACCCGGTGACGTGCGAACGGGTACGGACCGTTAGGAACGGGCCGAATGGGTAAACCCTCGGTTTTCTGCGGATTTTGTCAATCCCAGTGCACTGCTGCGAACCCCTGGGAACGGGCATCTGGCGGAGACGGAGGGATTCGAACCCTCGGTACCAGTAATCCCGGTACGGCGGTTTAGCAAACCGCTGGTTTCAGCCACTCACCCACGTCTCCGGATGCGCCGAGGTCGAGGCCTATAACGAGCCATTCGCCCGCAATCAACGGGGATAACCACATCAACGTGAAATCGAGTCGATCGGGCGCCCATTCATTGCCGCGACAGCCCGGCGCCCCTAGGGTGGCGCCCGCAAAGGCAGCAGGGTTCGGGAAATTTTGATGATGCGATCGGGTTGGTTCACGCTTCTGGCAATTGCCGTCACCGGGCTGGGCAGCGTGCCCGCCGCCGCCCAGATGACGACGATCGACCCCAACACCGCGATCGATTCGGACCTGAAGTCTCCGGCGCAGCAGCAACAGCCGCGGCAGAGCGCACCGCCGCCTGCGACGACGCAGATGCAGGAATCCTATCCTCCGGCAGATACCGCCCCGCCCCCGGCCGACGCCCCGCCGCCGCCCGCCCAGCCCGGCCCGGCCAGCCCTGCCGCTGCCGATCCTTCCACGACCACCGCGCGCCAGGCGGCGACCGACACGTTCGAGAAGGACGATCTGCTCGCTGCGGCGGAGGGCACGTTCGGCAAGGGCGCCTCGGGCCTCGCCAAGCTGCTCGAGGACATTCTGAAGGACCAGGGCAAGCCCAACGCCTATATCGCCGGCAGCGAGGCCTCGGGCGCGATCGGCGTCGGCCTGCGCTATGGCAAGGGCCAGATGTTCCACAAGGTGGAGGGGCAGCGCCCGATCTACTGGACCGGCCCCTCGATCGGCTTCGACCTGGGCGGCGACGCCAACAAGGTGTTCGTGCTGGTCTACAACCTCTACGACACGCAGGACATCTACAAGCGCTTCCCGCAGGGCGAAGGCCATGCCTATTTCGTCGGCGGCTTCTCCGCCTCGTATCTCCGCCGCGGCGACATCGTGCTGATCCCGGTGCGGCTGGGCGTCGGCTGGCGGCTGGGGGTCAACGCCGGCTACATGAAGTTCAGCGAAAAGCAGCGCTGGCTGCCCTTCTGATCGGATGGGGGCGGGGCCGCATCGGCAGCCCCGCCCCTACCCTCAACCGAATTCGACGGCCTCGAACTTCACCGGCTCGCCGATCGCCTGGTTGGCCAGCTGGCCTTCCCACATCACCCGGTTGCCGCGGATGATCGTGCCGACCGGGCGGCCGGTCAGCTCCATGCCGGTGAACGGCGACCAGCCGCAGCGCGAGGCGAGCCAGGCCTCGTCCACCGTCCAGCGGGACTTGAGATCCACCACCGTGAAGTCGGCGTCATAGCCGGGCACGATGCGGCCCTTGCCGACCAGCCCGAAGATGCGTTGCGGGCCGGCGCTGGTCAGGTCGATCAACCGCTGCAGCGTCAGCCGGCCTTCGGCGACATGGTTGAGCATCAGCGGCAGCAGCGTCTGCACGCCGGGCATGCCGCTGGGGCTGTCCGGATAGGGCTTGGCCTTCTCCTCCAGCGTGTGGGGCGCATGATCGGAGCCGAGCACGTCGGGCACACCCTGGCGCAGCCAGTGCCACAGCCCGTCGCGATGCGCGCCGGAGCGAATCGGCGGGTTCATCTGCGCATAGGTGCCGATCGCGGGATAGGCCTCCTCGCCCGCCAGCGTCAGGTGCTGCGGCGTGACTTCGCAGGTCGCGATGTCCTTGTTCTGGCCGAGCAGCTCAAGCTCGGCCGGCGTGGTGACGTGAAGGACATGGATCCGCCGCCGCGCCGCGCGCGCCAGCCGCAGGATGCGGCGGGTGGCGAGGATCGCGCTTTCGTCGTCGCGCCACACCGGGTGCGAGGACGGATCGCCAGGCACGCGCTCGCCGAGACGGTCCTGCATGCGGAACTCGTCCTCAGCATGGATCGCGACGCGGCGGTGGCCGGAGGCGAGCACCCGCGCGAGATTCGCATCGTCGGACACCAGCAGGTCGCCGGTCGAGGCGCCCATGAAGATCTTCACGCCCGCCGTGCCCGGCAATCGTTCCAGCTCCGCCAGATGCTCGGCGTTGCTGTTGGTCGCGCCGACATAGAAGGCGTGGTCGCACCACATGCGGTGATGCGCGCGGCGAAGCTTGTCGGCGACCGCGTCGGCACTGTCGGTGTTGGGCTTGGTGTTCGGCATCTCGAACACCGCGGTCACCCCGCCCAGCACCGCCGAGCGGCTGCCGCTTTCCAGGTCTTCCTTATATTCGAGCCCCGGCTCGCGGAAATGGACTTGGCTGTCGATCACGCCGGGCAGCACGTCGAGCCCGGTGCAGTCGATCGTCTCGCCCGCATCGCCGACATTCCCGATCGCGACGATCTTGCCGCCGGAGACCCCGACATCCACCTCCGCCGGTCCGCTCGGGAGATGCACGCGGCCACCGCGCAGCTTGAGTTCGACATTCGCCATGGCTTGCCTCTTTCGTCAGCGTTTGCCGCGTCCTACCTGTTCGGCATGAACGATACCAGCACCTGGCTCGACGATCGCGCGCTGCTGCGCCTCTCCGGCGACGATGTTCGCGGCTTTCTGCAAGGCCTGCTGCCGCAGGATATGGCCAGCGTCACGCCGCAGACGCCGCAATGGGCGGGGCTGCTCACGCCGCAGGGCAAGGCGCTGTTCGACTTCCTCCTGTGGGCGGAGGGCGACGCGATCCTGATCGATTGCGAAGCCAGCGCGCGCGATGCCATCGCCCGGCGGCTGACCATGTACCGCTTGCGCCGCGCGATCACGATCGAGCCGATCGAGGGCGGCGTGCATTGGTCGCTGGCGACGCGTCCCGGCGCGGTTCCCGATCCGCGGCTGGCGGCGCTCGGCTATCGCTGGCTGGGCGACGCCACGGGCGAAAGCGCCGCACACGCGTGGTGCGCGCATCGCTTGTCGCTGGGGGTCACCGAAGGCATCGACGAGCTCGGCAGCGACAAGACCCTGTGGCTCGAATGCAATGCCCAGGAACTGCACGGCGTCAGCTACACCAAGGGCTGCTATGTCGGCCAGGAGAATACCGCGCGGATGCACTACCGCGCTAAGGTCAACCGGCGGCTGGTCGTCGCCCCGCTTGGCGAACCGGGCGATCGGACCCGCACCGTCTACCCTGAGCTGGGCAAGATGGTCGAACTGCGCCGCGTCGACGCGCTCGGCGACGCGCTGATGCCCGATTGGCTCGCCACCGCACTGGCGGCGGACGCCTGACCCGCATCGGAATGAAGGACAGGGTCTAGATTGCAGCCTGCGCGCGGCATGGCTCGCCGCGCCTGCTCCACACCTCCGGCAAATGCACAAAAAGAAAGGGAGACCGGTTACCCGGTCTCCCCTCTTTGCTTCCATCCCTTGCGGGAAGGCGGCAATTACATGCCCGAACCCGGACCGTACGTGATTTCCACGCGACGGTTCTGGAGTTCGCGAACGCCGTCGGCGGTCGGAACGCGCGGGTTGCTCTCACCGAAGCCCTGAGCAGACATTGCGGCGTCGGGGATACCCTTGCCACCCATGTAGCTGCGGACCGTGTCAGCGCGACGCTGCGACAGACCAACGTTGTAGCTCGCCGAACCCGAACGGTCGGTGTAGCCGGCGATGACAACCTTGGTGTTGCTGCAATCGGCATAGTTGCTGATCGCATTGTCCAGGATGCTCGCTGCTTCCGGCGTGATGTCCGACTTGTTCCAGTCGAAGAACACGATGTACGGCCCAGGCGTGCACACCTTGGCTTCCGGAGCCGGGGGCGGCGGAGGCGGCGGAGCCGGCTCAGCAACCGGCGGCGGCGGCGGCGGCGGCGGCGGAGCCACTGCCTCTTCCGGCGCACCGAAGTTGTAGGTCAGGCCGACGAGCAGGCTGTGCGAGCGATAGCGACCCTTCCACTGGTTGCCACCGATGTCGACCAGCTTGACGTCCGGCGCGTTGAAGAAGCGATACTTCAGCGACACGTCGACGTTCTTGTTGATCGGCGCGCGAACGCCGGCCAGCGCCTGCCATGCGAACACGGTGTCGGAGTCGTTCAGCGTGTCGGCCGGGCCGGAAACGCGGAGACGATCCTTGATGCGGGCAACACCCGCACCGCCGCCGACGAAGCCCTGCAGGCCGTTGTCGTCGCCGAAATCGAGCAGGCCGTTGACCATGAACGAGAGAGCGGACGTGCTGCCGCTTGCCTGATCATAGTTGCCTGCCGGCGCCGGGAAGGCGCTGGTCGCAAGCGCAACGGCGCTGCGTGCGCTGTCGACGCGCGAGCGACGATAGCTAACTTCGGCTTCCGCACGGAACGGACCGAAGTCATACCCAATTTCACCGCCCACATCGTAACCGACATGGTTGTTCTGCGTCACAGCATCCTTGCTGGCGCCTACGTCGAAGTGAATATCCTCGACGAGCATCGCGCCACCTTCAACACCCACATACCACGCGTCGTCGCGGGCAAAGGCGGGCGTGCTGAGCGCGGTCGTGGCGAGCGCCAAAGTGACGGCAAGCTTCCGCATCATAATCCCCTTTCATGGTCGTCCTTACGGACAGGCCAAACTCACTACTCAAACCAAAGTTTCGGCGCAAGCGCACAAACCCGCGGACTGTTGCACAAACGTCACATGTTAATCGACTCCGATCAACCCGTGTTGGCGCAACGATTGCACGACCGCAGAGATCGCCCTTCTCGCCTCTGCGTCAACCGTCGTGCCCCCCGTCGGTTCCGCCACATTCGGCTGCCTCGGCCCAACTACTTGGCGTCCTTCGATAAAAAGTCTTCCATAGGTACGCCCTTGGTACCATTCTCCGCCGCTGAAGAGCGCCAGCGCCTGGTCTGCCGCCACCCACACCTGCATGCCGTCGCGCGGCGTCAAAAATCGCCAGCCGCCCTCGGTCCAACCTGTTAGCTTGCGTGCGTGCCCGGCCCAGAAGCCTTGCGGTGCAGCACCGATGATCCAGCATTGGCCGAGACTCGGCGCCGCGGGCGGAACATCGACCATCGCCGCGACCACGGCAGCCTGCGTCGCGATATCGAGCAGCGCCAGGGCTTCGTTGTGGAACATCTCCTTTTGCGCCTGTCCGGGTTCGAGCAGCGGCAGCGCCAGGCGCGGGGTGGGCGAAGCGGTCATCGGTCGTCTCCAAGGCTGGGAAGCGAAAGCTGGGCGGCGGGCGACAGCCCATGCGTGCCGATCTGCCGCACCGTCAGCGTGAGCGGCAGCGCACGATCGGCGGCGGAAAGCGCGAGGCCTGGGGAGTCCAGCGCGAACACGCTCCGCGCGCCGCCGCGCACCATCTCCACCTGATAGCGCTCGCCCTCTTCGACCAGCGGCACATCGACGCCGTCCCGCCATGCCCAGCCGAGTCGGCTGCGCCGCACCCATCGCACCTGCGTGACGTCGCCCTGCCGAGTCGCGCGAAGCTGCACCGGGGCAGGCGGC
This sequence comes from Sphingomonas sp. 22176, assembly GCF_052045505.1. Classification (NCBI taxonomy): domain Bacteria; kingdom Pseudomonadati; phylum Pseudomonadota; class Alphaproteobacteria; order Sphingomonadales; family Sphingomonadaceae; genus Sphingomonas; species Sphingomonas sp. 22176. The sequence goes on from NZ_JBQEPL010000009.1 coordinate 81,009, forward strand.
AACAGCGAAACGCCGGTGGCGGCGGCAGCGACGGGCGGCGCATCGATCGCGTCGCCGGAACCCTGCGCAAGCAGCTGCACGGTTCCGCCGATCGCGACCCGCAGATCGAGCGGCTTCAGCGTATCGCGCGTCACCAGCACGAATCGCTCGCCCGCGCGCTGGGTGCCGATCGCCGCCTCGGTTCCGCGCCGGCCACGCCACAGCATGGACAGGCGCCAACGGGTGCCGCCAAGGCTTTCCGCCTCGCCGAACTGGAGCAGTTCGTCACCGAGCATGGCGAGGTTCGCGCCGGCGTCGAGCGCTGCCGTATCGGCATTGGCGAGCGCCATGTCGCCACGGGCCAGGTCCACTTCGGCAAAGCCGGCGGTATCGATCAGCGCCGCGCGCCCGGCGCCGGGCGGCACCCGCACCACGCCCAGTATCGCCGGATAGGCGGTGTTGCCCGCAGGGGCCCAGCTTGCGCCGCCGTCGACGCTCGCCAGCAGCGCCGCGCGCCGCCAGCCGGTGCCGCTGCCTGCGGCCGCCACCACCAAAGTTGGCGTCGTCGCAGCGACGTCGTCGAGCGGCGGCAGCTCGAAGGCGTCCAGAATCGTCTGGCCCGTCGGCGTGTCAGGTGCGGCGACCGCCCGCCCGGGGCTTGCAGCACCGGAGAGCGGCGCCTCGGCGATCGGCACGCATTCGATCTTCACCACCATGTTCTCGAGCGACCAGCGATCCACTCGCCATTGCCCAGGTGCGCCGTCGATGGCGAGCCGCGCGCCGGGGGCGAGCGTCAGCGCCTCCCAGCCCAGCGTCAGCGTGCGGCGTTCGCGGGCAAGGTCGGTGCGCGCCAACGCGCCCGCCGCCATCGCCTTGGCCGATCCGGCGTCGAGCACGGCGGGCAGGTCGATTCGCGTCTCGCGCGTGCCGGTGCCCGGGCGCGACGCCTGCTGGACGCCGGCCTGATAGTCGCGCGCCGGATCATAATAGCCGATGCTCAGCCGCCGCGGGGCGGCATCGGCTGCGGCGATCGCCCGGACCCCGCGGCCGGTGGGCTGGGCGTCGGCGCCGACGCCGCTGTCCGACATCGCCCGCGCCGCGCCCGTGCCGGTCTGCAGGCGGAGCGAAGCGCCATCGCTCTCCACCCAGGCGCCGGTCGCCGCGCACAGCGTGTCCAGCGTCGTGCGCAGCGACTCCTGCGCGGAGAAGCCGGCGAGCGGCATGGTGAGGCCGTCGGCCGGCACCCCCAGCGCCTGCGCCACACTGCTTGCGGGCACGGGTTCGGCATCCGCGATCACTTCGAAGCTCAGCTGGGGAATGCGGTTGCCGAACGTGGCGAGTTCGAGGTCCTCGAACACCGCATAGGCGGTGCCGCGATGCGCGGGCGCCGTGCCCGTGCCTTCGATCGAGGCGATCAGCGGGTCGACCGGCTGGTTCTCCGCGCCGGTATAGAGGCGGAAGCCGGTGCGCACCTTGAAGTCGCCAGCCGCGCCGCGGAGCAGCTGGCCGTCCGCCCAGATCCGCCCCACGCCCTGGATCGGCCGCGTCGACAGCGCCACCGCGAACGACGCGGTGTAGCTGTAGGAGGTGGCCGAGGGCCGCCCCTTGCCGCCGCCCTCGGTGGCGCGATGCTCGATCAGGTCGGTCGCCCAGATCACGCTGCCCGCCACCCGGATCGTCCCGAACAGCTGCGGGACCGCGGTGCCGTAGCTCGAGGTCTGGACGCGGAGGTCGGCGAGCCGCGGCCCCTCGCGCGGGCCCTGCTTGAACAGCAACTGGCGATCGATCGCACCGCCGATCAGGCCGCCGAGGCCCGCACCGAAGGGGCCGCCGATCAGCCCGCCCGCCACCGTCAGCACCACCGTCGCCATCAGCCTTCCTCCTCCAGACGCCAGCAGCTCAGCACCGGCCAGGGTACCGGGCCGGGGCGTTCGACCACCCGGCGCGCGACGGCGTCGGCATGGATGATTCCGTCCTCGCAGCGGATCGCGAGGTGCAGCTGGCCGGGCCCGCTGCGGCAGAGCAGCAGGTCACCGGGTTGTGCTTTCGCGACTTCGGCCAGCCCAGCTTCGCGCAGCTGCGCTGCGGTTCCCGCCGCATCGCCGGTACGCAGCCGGTAGTTTGCAGGCGCGCCGCGCCCGAGCGCGACCACTGCCAGCCCGACGCAGTCGAGCCCCGTCGCCACGTCGCGTCCGTGCAGCCGAAAGGGCGTGCCCAGCGCCGCCCGCGCCGCCGCGACCACCGCCGCGCCGCTCATGCGACGGGGTACCGGGTGAGCAGGTCGGTGCCCGGCAGGAAGGGCTCGCCGCGGAAATTGGCGGCGTTGGCGAAGCGGCCCGAGCAGGTCTCGAACCGGCCGTCGCAGCCTTCGACCAACTCGACCAGCGCCCCCACCCCGTCGAAGCGCGGCGGGCGGCGGAGCGTCACCCGGTTGCCCTCGGATACGGCGATCGCATCCTCCAGCCCGCTGTTCGGCCCGCCGAACCAGCGCAGCCGGCCGTTGGCATAGGCGTTCGCGACCGACTCGGCGGCATCCAGCGTCACGACGGCATCGGCCACCGCGGTCACCCGGGCGAAGCGCCGCCGCCCGGCCATCGCCACGCGGCAGCGCGCGTCACCCAGTTCGGCGCGGCAATCGGGCGAGGTCGCCTCGGCCACCGGCGCATCGAAGGCGGCGGTGAGCCCGCGCAGCTCCGCGGTGATCGCGCCGTCCCGCGTTTCGATCGCACCGATCGTCCCCTCGCCCAGCGCCACCGTCTCGCCCGGCGCGGTCCAGTCGGTGGCGAACAGGGACACGCGGGCAAAGTCCCAGCGGCCGGCCAGCAGGTCCGTCTCCGAGATGGCGTCGCCCGAGAGCATGCCGTGCACGTCCATGCTGTCCGCCTCCAGCGTCGCGCTGCGCTCGACCGCGCTGGGGGTCATCCCCGGCGCGGCGCGGTAGAGCACGCCTTCGATCAGCAGATCGCGGTCGTGCGCGGTGAGGCCGATCGTCACCCCGTCGCGCCGCTCGATCCGCCAGCACAGGGTGACGGTGGTCAGCGTGCCTTCGAGCCAGCTCATTCGCGGATCTCCACCAAGGGCACCGAGGCGGCGGCGCCGGCGAGGAAGGTCGCGCGGCTCACCCGCAGCTGGTCCTCGGCGAAGCGCACCGGCACGTCGAACAGGAAGGAGGCGGTGAGCTTCACCCCCGCCGCGGGCGCGACGTCGAGCGTCACCACCCCGCCCGCGCCCAGCGTGAAGGCCGAGGTCGCGACGCCGTTCAGCTTGAGCGCCACGGTGCCCGCCACCGGCCGGGTGATCCGCCGCACCGTCTCGCCATAGCTCCTGACCAGCTGGAAGCGCGCGGTCTGGCCGTCGCCGGTGCCGAGCGGCTCGTCCTTGGCCTGGTAATCGAACGGATCGCGCAGCCGGAACCTGCGCGCCGGCCCCATCCGCGCGCGGTAGAAGGCCAGCAGCGCGGCGATGTCCGCCTCGGAGCGGACGCCGGGGCCGACATCATAGCGCGTCCGCGCCTGCGCCCAGGCGGCGTTGCGCCGCTCGGCGCCGCCCGCGCTGGTGACGATCGCGGTCGAGAGCTCGGGCACAACCTCCGCCTCGCGGCCGAGCGCGATCGGGAAGGACACGTCGTCGAAGGGCGTCACTTCCGCCTCCTGGTCGAAATGGGTGAAACCGTCGCGCGCCACCTGCGGCAGCGCCCAGACGAAGGTCGCCGCGACACCGCGCGTGCGGCCGCGCTCGACCGCGTCGGCGATCGCGCGCCACTGGAGCCGATCCTCGGCGCGCAGCACGAAGCCGGCGAGATAATGCTGGCGCGCCGCCGGATAGCCGAGCCGCGCCTGCGCCGCCGCGACCGCGCGTTCGGACGCCGCCGCATTGCCCGCCGCCGCCCAGTCATAATCCTCGAGCTGCAGCACATCGAAGGCGGGCGAGGTCCAGCCGACGGGCATATTGGCGCGCTTTGCCTCGGGCATGGCGGGATCGAGCACGGTGGGCAGATAGGTGAGCAGCAACACCTGCGCGCCGGGCGCGGCGGCCTTCACCGCATCGCGCAGCGCGAGTGTCGAGGCGGCGAGCAGCGCCCCCGCCGCATCGAGCACAGCGGTGTTCACCGTACCCTTCAGATTCTGCGCTGAAGGATTGCCCAGCGCCGCCTTTGCCGCCGCATCGTGGATGCAGATCCGGCCATCAGCCATCACCCACCACCAGGGCTCGCCGACCTGGACCTTCACCGCCAGCCCGGCCCCTTGCGCGATCCCGACGAACGCCAGCGCCACTGCGCGCAGATAGGCCATCGCCCCGCCATGCGCCGGTGAGAGCAGCGTCGAGGGCGGGCTCCACCCGGTCAGCGCCGCGCTGCCATCGGCGGTGCGCTGCTTCCAGTCGCCCCAGCAATGCTGGTCGAGCAGCTCGTAGCTCAGCGACCAGATCACGCCATAGCCGAGGGCCCTGGCCCGCGCCGCGAAGTCCGCATGCCAGGCCGCGCAGGCCCGGTTGAGCGCCCCGCCGGCCAGGCTGGCATAAAAGCCGCCCGAGGCGGGCTCGAGCCGAAAATAATGGCTCATGCCGACATAATGGAGAATGTCGCCGCGATAGCCGAGGTGGAGGATGTTCCGCAGCAGCCGCGCCGGCGTCTGGTTATAGCCGTCGTCATAGCCGGTCGCGATCGACAGGCCATGCTCGGGCACCACCACGTCGCCGATCGTCAGCACCGATCCCGGCCCGTCGCAGGCGATGCCGGTCAGCTCGACCCAGCCCTCGCTCGCCGCCGCCAGCGGCGTGGTGTCGCCCGCGACATAGCCCGGCGGCACCAGCGAGACGAACATCCGGTCGACATCCCCGGCCCAAACCGGATCCGCCTCGCCCGGCAGCAGGAAGCCCCCCGCCACTTTCGAGAAATCCAGCACCACTTCGGCATCGCTCGGCGACCCGCTGGCATAGTTCCACAGCCGCACATACCAGGAGCGCGGCGCGCCCTGTTCATCCCGCCCCTCGATCGTCAGCACCGGGCCGTTGATCGCGTCGAGCGCGATCACCCCCGACGAGCGCCAGCGGAACCGCAGCCGGCAGCCGCGAAAGTCGCGCGCGGTCGCATAAGCGAGCAGCGGGTGGTCCCAACGGTCCTCCGCCTCCCAGATCAGCCCGGCGAGATCGCCGCGCCGCTGGAACACCAGGTCGACACGCAGCGCATCGGGTGCGCTGGTGACCACGCTCGCCATCATCGGCCGGGGAAAATTCACCGTCCAATAGACCGGATCGAACCGGCTGATCCCGCCCGTCGTCTGGTCGCGCCGCCGCGCGGCGAGCCACCAGCCCATCAGTCGAGCCCCGCCAGCGCCGAGCGCACCGCCCGCGCCACCTGCCGGCTCGACTGCGCCAGCGCCTTGGGCGCGGCATCGGCGGCGGCGTTGACGGTGATCGACACGCGCACGTCGCGCCCGCCGCCCTGCCCGCTGCTGGGCGCCACCTGCCCCGCGCTGGTCGGCACGAACAGCTCGGGCCCGCGCTCGCCGACCCAATAGGGCCGGCCGGGACTCACCGGCCCGCCGGTCGCGCGGCCGGGCAGCCCCAGCAGCCCGCCGAGCAGCGACAGCACGCCGCCCGCACTCTCGCCGCCGCGGCTCAAGGGCAAGCTGACGCCCATCGCCGACTTGGCGATCTCTTCCAGCGCGCGGATCGCGATCTTGGCGAGATCGTCGAAGCCGAGCTTGCCCGTCTGCACCGCGCGCAGCAGCGTCGTCTCGATCGTCTTGCCCGCCCGGTCGACGCCGGTGGCCAACGGTCCCTCCAGCGTGCCGCGCATCGCATCGACATCGCGCGCGAAGCCGGCGGTATCGGCACGCACCGACACCACCAGCCGTTCGATTTCCTCATCCATCGGGAAATTGCTCCTGCAATCTTGCGATCAGGTCCGCGCTGGGCGGTTCCCTCGCCTCAGGCGCGGCCGCCATCAGCAGCGCGGCGAGCTCCGCCGGAGTCGCCCGCCAGAACCGATCGGGGCTCCAGCCGAAGGCGAGCCCCGCCAGTCCCGCCAGCCGCCCGGCGGCCTCGGCGAAGCGCGTCACCGCCCCGCCAGGATCTGGCCGATCAGCGCCTTGAGCGCGGGCGTCGCCGCCACCAGCCCGGCCTCGGTCACGCCTTCGGAAAACATCTCGCGGGTCAGTCCCTCGGGCACCGCCTTGAGGCAATGCCAGAACAGCGCGACCATCTCGCCCAGCGCCAGCCGCCCGGCCGCGGCGCGCTCGACCAGCGCGAACAGCGGCCCCAGCTCGGCCTCGGCGGCGACCAGCGCCTCGAAGCTCGGGCGCAGGACGAGCGGCACGCCGCCCACCCGCAGGGTCGCCTCGCCGCGCACCGGATTGGCCGGGCCGGTCACGCGCTCACCACGGGCCCGGAGCTTTCCAGGCTCAGCGTGTAGCTGCGCTCGCCGTTGAAATCGCCGGCATAGTCGAGCCGGGTGACGAGGAACTTGCCCGTCATGGTCTCCCCGCTCTCGAAGCTCAGCCGATAATCGTCGAGCGTGCCGGCCAGGGCATTGGCCTTGACCCGCACCTCGGCGGTCGATCCGGTGAACACGCCCGCCGCGGACACGCTCACCGAGCGCACCCCGGCGCCGGACAGCAGCTCGCGCCAGCCGCCCGAATCCTTGCTGGTGATCGCCACCGCCTCGCCGTTCACCGAAAGCTGCGTCGTCCGCAGCCCCGCCACGGTGGCGTAGACCACCGGCGTCGCGCCATTGCCTACCTTGAGCAGGAAGGCGCTGCCTTTTTCTGCTGCCATGTTCGTCTCCTGTTGGTTGTTTCTTGGGGTGGCGGGCCCCCTCCACCACCGCCTTCGGCGGCGGTTCCCCTCCCCCGCTTCGCGGGAGAGGAAACCCTTGTGCGAATAGCGTCTCCTCCACCGCGAAGCGGGGGAGGGGGACCGCGCCGCGCCAGCGGCGTGGTGGAGGGGGCACTCACGCCGTCCGCAACATCCGCACCCGATGCTCGACCACCGCCGTCACCCCGCTCGCCCCCTCGTCCACCACCCGCGTGCGGACCAGCACCCGGCTGACGATCCGCCAGCCGCCGCCGAGCGCCGCGGGCATCGCCGCGACCGCCGCCTCGACATCTGCCGCGAGCGCCCGCACCCGCTGCCGGGTCGCCCCGGAATCGCGCACCAGCACCGAGGTGCGGACCTCGCGGCCGTCCTGGTCCTTGGTGCTCCAGTCGGTGAGCATGACCTCGTCGACGAGCAGATAGGGCCGCACCGCGCGCTGGGGCGGCCCATCGAACACGCCGTTGACCGGGGTGGACAAGGCGCCCGTGGCAGTGAGCGCCGCGCGCAACGCCGCGGTAATCGCTTCCTGCGGGCTCATCGCAACAGCCCTCCCAGCCAGCGCAGCGCGGGGTCGGCAAGCCAGCGCCGCCACAGCCCACGCCCCGACAGCGTCACCGCGCTGCCCTCGACCGCCACCGAAACGCCAGGCACCGCCTCGCGAACCCGCTCCGCCAGCCGCCCGGCCGCGTTCGTCGCCGCCACCCGGCCTGCCGCGTCAGCCCGCGCCTTCAGCTGCTCCAGCATTGCCGCCGCACTCCCGCCATCAGCTGCAGCCGCCGCCACGGCCGCCAGAATGCCACCACCGCCGCGGGCGGCACCGATACGTCGCCGCGCGTCTCGAGCAGATGCGCCGCGAGCAGCACCACGCCTTGCGCAAGCGGCGGCGGCAGGTTCTCCCAGCCCGGCGCCGTGCCGGCGGCAAAGGTCACCCGCATCCGCGCGGTTGTCGTCGTCGGGGCAAGGCGCACCCAGCCCTCGCCGCGCGCATCCAGATCGATCGTGTACGCCGCCACCGGCAGCGCCGTCGCCGCACCCGCGGCATCCACCGTCTCGACTGCGCCGATCGCAGTCACCGGCGCCACCGGCAGCCGCTGCCAATCGGGCGATCGGCCGAGCCAGGCCTGCCATTGCCGCGCGATCCAGGCGGTGCCGGTAAAGGCCTCGCCCAACGCCAGCGCGGTCTGGACCGCGGCGGTGACGGCGGCATCGTCGGTGCCGTTCGCCATGCGCAGATAGTCCTTCACCGCCGCGCACGCGCTCGCGATCGCCGCCGCCGGAAAGGGCGGTGCGTCCATGGTTCTTCTCCCTCTGTTGGTTGCAGCCGCGTGCCCACGCGGCGCGGCGTATCTTACGCGGCGGCTTCCGCCTCCGGCTCCAGCGTCCGATCCTCCCCCGGATCATAGGGGGATGTGCCGTCCCACTCGATCCGGTTGACCACCACGCCCGCCTCGATCACCCGATAGACTGCCATCGCCCCGCGCCTCAGCTGAAGGTCCAGGTGACGCGCACTTCGCCGCGTCCGCCATTGCCGCCCGCGCCGGGGGAGAAGCCGGTGTCGCAGGCACCGCCGCCCCCGCCGCCGCCGCCAGGGGACCCGCCGGCACCCCCGGCGGCGCCGTTGCCGGTCAGGTTGCCGGAAAAGCCGCCCCCGCCGCCCGCGCCGCCGGAATGCAGCGCCGGATCAGCTGCGGCGCCCGCGCCACCGGCAGGGACCGTCGCCGTGCCCGCCGTCCCGCCGGAGAGCGGCGCGGCGGCATGGCTCGATCCCGAACCGCCGGCGGCGGCACCCCGCGCCGCATTGGCCGCATCGATGCTCGCGCCACCGGCACCGCCGCCGGTCGCGCCGTTGCCGCCCAGCCCCGCAGTGGCGGTCGAAGCGCTTGTCCCGCCGCCGCCCAGCGCGCCGAACGTGCCGACGGGCAGCGCGGCACCGCCCGACGCATTGGCGGCCTGGCCGGCACCGCCGCCATTGCCGCCATCGGCACGGATCAGCGCGCCCAGCAGACTCGCGCCGCCCGTGCCGCCGGCGACGCCGTTGGCGGCCACGGTGCCCGGCGAGGGACCGCCGCTGCCGCCCGCGCCCACCGTCACCGATTCGGTCGTGCCGTGTGCGGCGGCGGCGAAGCGCAGCAGCTGCACCATGCCGCCGCCCCCGCCCCCGCCGCCGGTGCGGATCGAGGCACTCGCGCCGCAGCGGCCGGAGCCCCCGCCCCCGCCGCCGCCGATCGCCATCACCTCCAGCCCGGTCGCCAGCGGCGGCTTCGTGCTAGTGCCCGAGCTGGCATAGACGATCCGCAGCGGCGCGATCCGCCAGTCGAACGCCTCCCACGCGCCTTTCCACCAGACGAACCACACCGCATCGCCCTGCGCCGAAAGCCAGGCGAGGTCGCTTGCCGAAGCATTGCGCACCGTCACCCGGTTGCTGCTGGCATCGCCCTTGTGGACGCGCAGGAAATCGCCCTCGCGCACCGCGCTCGCCGGCAGGGTGATTGCGAAGGCGCCGCCGCTCGCATCGGCGCGGATCGAGCTGCCGGTATCGTCGCTCGACGCCGTATAGGCGGCGGTCTTCTCGATCTTGGGCAGCCGCGCCGCGCCATCATAGAGTTCGTCGAAATTGGCGTTCGCCTTGATCCAGGCGGCACGCTCGGTATCGCCGGTGCCGTCATTGGCGGCGGACCCGACATTGATGCTCTGCTTGGCCATGCTCAGCTCCTGTCGGTGCTGCGCAGCGTGGAATCCACGGTGCTGGTGGTGCGGTCGACCCGCGTCGAGACTCCGGCTCCCGCCGGCGGCGGCACGCGTCTGCGCGCCACCGCCGGGATGGACAGCGAAAGCCCTTCCATCAGTATAGCGCCAGCATATCGGCGGCGCTGGTGCCGGTCGCCCGCACATAGCGCGCGCGGAACGGCAGGATCGTGCCGTTGGCCACGTTCTTCCACACCGTGTCGACGCTGCCATTGACCCCGCGCATCGTCACCGTGCCCCCGGTGCCGACATAGAGTGCCTTGGGGATGTCGGTCAGCGCCACCGTGTCGCTGGGCACCACGGCGATCGCCGAGGTCGCCGGGGCCGCGACATGGTCGGCCCGGTTCGCGAAACTGTCTGCCATGTTGCGTTCCTCCGGCTCAGTTCGCGGCGAACTTGAGGAGCTTGATCGCCTCCGAATTGCTCACCATGCCGCCCAGCCGCTTGGTCGCGTAGAAATGGACGAAGGGCTTGTTCGAATAGGGATCGCGGAGCAGCTGGGTGTCGCCGCGCTCGGCGATCAGATAGCCGGCCTGGAAATTGCCGAAGGCGACCGAGAAGGCGTTGGCGGCGATGTCCGGCATGTCCTCGGCCTCGACCACCGGATAGCCGAGCAGCGTCGCCGGCTGGCCCGCGGCGATGCCCGGCTGCCACAGCATCTGCCCGTCGCTGGTCTTGAACTTGCGGATCCGCGCAAGCGTCGCCGAGTTCATCACCCAGCTCGCCCCCTGGCGATAGGGCGCGCGCAGCGCCTGGACCAGGTCGATCAGCTTTTCCTCCGGGTTCGCCGCAAAGGCGCCCGCCGCGCCGGTGGCGAGATACTGGAGCGTGCCGAAGGCGCGCGTCGCATCCGCCGCGGTCGAGGTCGGCACCGCGAGGAAGCCCTTGGGCTGGTTGGTGCCGTTGCCGCTGACGAACGCGGTGCCCTCGGTCTGGGCGAACTCGCGGGCGATCTCGCCGGCCAGCCAGTTTTCCACGTCGAACATCGCGTCGTCGAGCATCGCCTGGCTCGCCGCCGGGTTGGCGTAGAGCTCGCCAAAGGGCGGTGCGACTTCGTTGAAGGTCGGCGTCGCGGTGATCGGGCGGGCGGCGGTCTCGGACGCCCAGCCGCTGTCAAAGCCGCCGCTCGCGACCAGCTTGCGATAGCCGCTCGACCCCACCTTCACGACATTGGCGATCGCCCGGATCGGAGAGATCGCCTGCAGCATGACGTCAATCTGCGCGTCGATTTCGCGCGGCACCGAATAGCCGCCCTCGGCACCGCTATTGCCCGACAGCGCCTTGGTTTCCACGCCGCCGCGCAGATAGCCGTCGAACGCCGCGCTCGACGCCGGGCGGCCGCCGGCCAGCATCGGCCGCACCGGCGGCAGCGTCACCTGTTCGAAGCTCGATTCCATCGCATCCATGGTCTTCTCCCACGCCAGAAAGATTGGAAAAACTCAGCCGACCGCGTGCACCCGCGCGAGCGGCTGCATCGGTTCGGCCACCAGGCTCACCTCGATCAGCTTGAGCGCCGTCAGCTCGCGCACCCGGCCGCGCCGGGCTGCCGCCACGCGGTAGCCGAACGACAGCCCCGCAACGGCGCCCTCGGCGACCAGCGCCGCCAGCCGCGGATCCTCGACGCGGCCGATCACCCGCAGCCCGCGGGCATCCTCGCCGATCGCCTCGATCGTGCCGACCGGCGCACCGCGATGCTGCCAGAGCAAAGGCACCGGCCCCACCGGCCCGAACGCCCCCGGCCGCACCACGTCGCCGCCGCGATCCTCGCGATCGAACACCGCGGCATAGCCGGCGAACCGCACGCTCATTTGAGCCAGCCCGGAAAGCCCAGCCGCATCGCCAGCAGCACCAGCACCAGCGCCGCGACCGTGCGGCCCAGCCACTGCATCACCGCCTTGATCATCGACTTCTTGGCATCGCGCCACGCGCTCAGCAGCTCGCGCAGCTCGGCCATGTCCTTGGCCGCGCCCGTATCCTCCAGCCCAAGCCGCGCCAGCGCGCGGGTCGCGCCCGCCGTCCCGGCTTCTTCGGCAATGGCGCGGAGCGTGGTCAGCTCGGCGCCTTCGTCCTCGGCCTGCGCGATCAGCTGGCCCAGCATCGTCCCGTCGGTCATGGCAACCCCACCATCTTGCGTTTCTCTTCGCTCGTCAGGAAATCGACGCCCGCGACCTGCCGCCACAGCAGCTCGCGCTCCTCGGCGAGCGCCGTCACCCGATGGAGATCGACCGCGAGCGTGGCGCCCGGAAACCAGGCGCCGAGCCCCTGCACCAGCCCGCCGAGCAGATGCTCGGCCATCGGCAGGATCGCGAGCCGCCACAGCGCGCGATTGGCCTCGCGGTAATTGGCATAGGCCGCGTCGCCGGGCAGCCCGAGCAGCATCGGCGGCACCCCGAAGGCCAGCGCGATCTCGCGCGCCGCCGCGGCCTTCAGCCCCACGAAATCCATGTCGGCGGGGGTCAGGCTCATCGCCTGCCATTTGAGCCCGCCTTCGAGCAGCATCGGCCGCCCGGCATTGGCCGCACCCGCGAACCCGGCTTCCATCTCGTCCTTGAGCCGGGCGAACTGGTCGGGCGCCAGCGCCGAACCGTCGCCGGGATCATAGACCAGCGCCCCGCTCGGCCGCGCCGCATTGTCGAGCAGCGCCTTGTTCCACCGCGTCGCCGCATTGTGGATCGCGATCGCGCCCGCGGCGGCATCGAGGCAGCCCAGGCCATAATGGTCGTCCGCCGGGTGGAAGGCGCGCAGATGCAGGATCTGCGGCCGCCCGCCATCGTCCGCCGCCAGCCGGGTGACATGCTCGCCGACCCTATACCGATAGGCGATCGGCCAGCCGGCGGCGTCGGGCTCCACGCTCACCCGCTCGGGGCGCAGCGCATAGAGCGTGTGGAGCGTGCCGGCTTCGTCGGTGAGCAGCTGGACATAGGCATTGCCGTGGAGCAGCAGCTGCGCCGCCAGCGTCTCGAGCAGCCGCTGCCCGCCCGAGGGGGCTGCGACCAGCGCCAGCAGCGCCGGATCGGTGCCGGTCAGCGGCGCCCCGCCGACGCCCTCCGCCACCATCCGCACCGCGCGCTGGGCCACCGGGTTCTGGCAATAGCCTTCGCGCAGCTGCACCTCATAGCTGCGCGGCCAGTCGCCGAAGCTGCCCCAGCCGCCGCGCGCCAATGCCGGCCGCTGCCCCTCGCGCGCGGCCTTGCGCCCGAACCACTTCATCGCGCCAGCTCCGCGACGCTGAGCTTGCCGTCGTGATCCAGGTCGCGCGCCCAATAGGCGGCGGTGAGGCTGGCGCGCATGCCGTCCCAGAAGCCGCCGGTGAGCTTGTCGGGGGGAAATACCCTGGCGACCAGCGCCTGCACCTCGGCGGCGTCGAGCATGCCGTCGCCGTCACGATCGTTCACCGCCACGGTGACGCCCGCGCCCACGGCAAGTCCCGTCTGCGCATTGAGCGCGCACGCGCCCGTCAGCAGGGCAAGCAGCCCTGCAGCCATGCAGTTTCGCATTGGAGTTCTCCTGTTAGGCTACGCCGTCAGCATTCGCTCCCCTCCCGCTTGCGGGAGGGGCCGGGGGAGGGACCGACGTGAAAGCAGCGCCGGGCGCGCCATCCCCCCCCCTGGCCCCTCCCGCAAGCGGGAGGGGAACCCCGAACGGCTTAGGTCAAACCATCCGCACCTTCGCTTGCCCGCGTCGGCCGAGCATCAGCTCGGTCACCGCCCAGACCAGCGCATCGGCCCGGTCCGGCGAGCGACCCGGCCCTTCATACCCACCGCTCGCCTGCAGCCCCGCCAGCTCCGCCTCCAGCGCCGTGAACACGCCCGTGTGCCACACCAGCCCGCGCTCGTAGAGCAGCGCCACCGGCTCGGCGCGCGCGGCCTTGCCGCGGCTGGCATGGACCAGCCGGAGCGGCAGCGCGGTCTCGGCGGCCTTGAGCACGCTCTCCACCATCGCGCCGCCCTGGTTCTTCTCCGCGACCACGCATTCGGCCTCGAACCGCGCCGCGCACGCCGCCACTGCCGCCGACCAGCCCTCGGGGCTGAGCCCCGCGACGCTCGCATCGGCGAGCACATAGCCCTGCTTGTCCGCCCCCAGCCCGACCGCGACGATCCCGCAGGCATCGCCCTCGGTACCCGCCGGCGGATCGACCCCGACCACCACCCGCACCAGCGGCACGTCGACCGCGCGGCGCTGCCGCTCGATCAGCGCGCGCGGCCACAAGGCGCCCGCGACATCGTCGATCATCTCGCCGTCCAGCTCCTGTCGCCCCAGCCGCGTGCCGGCATATTCGGCGAACATCGCCTCGACGAAGCTGCGCGGCAGATGGATATTGTCGCGGGTGCGCCCCCGGGTCTCGTGCAGCGCCGGGCGCGGGATCGCCATCACCCGGCGCATCAGCTTCACCGGCCGCGGCGTCGTCGTCACCACCACGCGGGGCTGCTCGCCGCGGCGCATCCCCATCATCAGATTGTCCCAGGTCGCGTCGGCGGTGCTCGCCGACCATTTGGCCAGCTCGTCCGCCCAGGCGAAATCATGCTCGGGCCCGCGCAGTTTCTCCGGCGCCTCGGCCGAATAGACGAGCGCGCGGGCGCCCGACCCGAACACCAGCTCGCCCGCACTCGAACGCCAGTCGAGCATCTCGCCCTCCAGCCCCAGCGCAAGCAGCCCGGAGGGCCCCTCCACCATCACTCGCCGCGCATCCTCGATCGTCGCACCGACCAGCGCGATCCGCGCACCGGGTACGTCGCGCGCCATCTGGCTCACCCATTCGGCCCCCGCCCGCGTCTTGCCGAAGCCGCGCCCGGCGCGAATCAGCCACACCCGCCAGTCGCCCTCGGGCCAGAACTGGCCTTTGAGCGCCCAGCGTTCCCACCATTCGTTGAACGCGCGAATCTCGCTGTCCGACATGCGCTCCAGCATCCGGTCGCGTTCCTTGCGCGGCAGCAGCGCCAGCCGCTCGAGCGGATCGCTCATTTGCCCTGCTCTGCCTTGAGCCGCTTTTCCAGCGCATCCAGCCGCTTGGCCAGCGCCGCCTGCGCCTCCTCGCGGCTGATGCGGTGGATCTCGCCCCCCGGCCGCTTGCGCCGCCCCTCCACTGTCGGCCGGTGCGCGCGCAACAGGCTGAGCGCGAGGTCGGGATCCAGCGGCTCCTCCGGCGCGTCGCCGCCGCCGAATTCGACATCGTTTATACCCGCACCGGCACGGCGCAGCAGCCGTTCCTCCAGCCGATCATAGCCCATCAGCAGCGCCTGGCGCCAAAGCTCGGCGAACTCGGGATCGCGGCGGCGGAGATGGTAGACGCTCGACCGCGACATGCTCGCCTCCGCGCAGGCGAGGTTGACGTTGCATGTCACCGCCAGCGTGTCGAGAAAGGTCTGGCGTTTCTTGGCTGTCCAGCCGGAAGCCTTCACCCGCTGCATCTGCCGCCGCCGCTGGTTGCCTGCCGAAATCGTCAGTCCCACCCGCTATCTCCCGAAAACGCGAACGGGCCGCGTCACTGGTGTGCCCGGCCCGTTCGTGGAGCCGCCGAGGCGACTCGCAATTCTTCAGCGTTCCTGTTTTGTGCCACAGGAGCGTGACGATGTCAAGCGGTTTTAGCCCATTTGGTTATCCGGACAGTTTCACGTTGTGGCGTCCTCTTGGCGGAACCTTATCTACCTGCAATAACCTGCTGATATTCAAACGTTAACCATATTGCCTCGTAGTCATGTTCCGCTACGGTCGCGTTCTCGAACGTCAAAACAGGTGGGAACCATGATACGAACTGCGCTGATTGCTGCCGCGCTACTGCTCGGCACAAGTGCCGAAGCGACGCCGTACAAGATCACGATGAACGCGTACTACGATACGCTCTACACGCCGGGGACGCCGAAGAGCGGCACCATGTCCTTCCAGGCGATCATCAACGACCCGCAGGTCGTCACCACCACCTCCACGGGACAATGGGGTCTCGATATCGTTGACTCCACGACGCGCATCGCCGCGACGTTCGACAGCAAGGTCGACGGGGTCACCGCCGCGAAGTCTTTCATGGACCTGACCCTGGGCTGGGCCACGATCCCCAGCCTCGAACAAGGATATCTCAGCGTCGAGGAGGTCCTGCAGGTACGCTACAACGCCCTGTCGCTGCCATCGACGGTGCAGATCGCCAAGCCCACGATCACGGATGTCTGCAACACCGGGTATCAACCCTATGGCGCTTGCACGCTCGGGCCGATCACGTCGACGACGCGGACGGATATCGGAGGGGCGCTGTTCCTCGATACCTATGGGCCGCTGGACAGCAGCAAGAAGAACATTCTGGATTTCTCGCTTGGGAACGACGGAAGCTATCTTGGCTATAACGAAGCCGAGGTGAATTGGCAGGCGACGCCGCCGGCGGGCTATACGGGCGACGATCCCTGGCCCGAGCATAGAATCGTGTACCAGTTCACCCTGGGCAGCTTCGCCATCTCCCCGGTGCCCGAACCGACGAGCTGGGCGATCCTGATCACCGGCTTCGGCATGGTCGGCGCGGTGACGCGCCGCAAGAAGCGGGCGCTCGCGCACGCCTGAACTGGTTGGGCTGGGCGCTTCCGGCGCTCAGCCCGCCAATCCGGCGACCATCGCCTCCCACGCGGCGCGCTCCTCGCCGCGATCGCGCAGCGTCTCCACCGCGCCGAGCGTGCCGGCAGCGAAATCAACTTCCACCGCCCGCTCCGCCTCGAAGGTGGCGTTACCGCTCAGCATCACCCGCGTGTCCGGCTCGGCCTGGCCGCGGACCATGCCGCCGCGGTTGAACACCTCGATCGGCGTGCCGAAGGGGACGCGGCCGGTGAGCGCCGCGCTCAGCACCGAGGCCGCCATCGCGCTGCCGCAGCTGTCGGTCAGCCCCACGCCGCGCTCGAAGGTGCGGACGAACAGCCGGGTCGGGCCACGCAGCTCGACAAAGGACACATTGGCGCGCGCCGGCAGCAGCGCCGGGCGGCTTTCGCACCATTCGCCAAGTGCCACCAGCTCGGCCTCGTCGACCTGGTCGACGAAGGTCACCAGATGCGGGTTGGGCATTGCCACCGCGGTGAAGGCGCGGGCGTTGGGCAGGCCAGAGATGGGGGCATCACGCACCTGCTCGGGCGCGCCGACCAGCCCGACATCGGCGGCGCGCGTCGAATTGGGCCCCACCAGCGTGCGGATCGTCGCGACGCCGGGGGCGATCTCCGGATCGCGCGACACGCTGGCCGAGCTGGTCTTGAGCTTCACCTGCGCCGCGTCGAGCCCCAACAGGTCGAAGCCGAGCCGCGCGGTGCAGCGCAGGCCGTTGAGGCAGGTCTCCGCCTCAGAGCCGTCCGAGTTCCACATCCGCATGCCGAAGGCGTGGGCGTCGTCGCCCGGCACCAGCGCGAGCAGGCCGTCGCCGCCCACCGGCCCCGCACGATCGGCGAGCAAGCGGGCGAGCGTCGCCCACTCGGCTTCGGACAGCGTCATCGCGCGGGCATCAATGAGCGGGAAGTCGTTGCCCGAGCCATGGCACTTGGTGAAGGTGATACGCATGCCGCCCATCTAGGCGGCGGCGGTCGCCTTGGCTACTGCGCCGCCCATCGCCTCCACCTGCGCCTTGTCGCGGGCGAGGATTGCGGCGAAGCTCGGCCGGGCGTGGATCGCGTCGACATAGGCGGCCGTGCGCGGGTAGCGCGCGGCATCGACGCAAACGCCGATGCAGCCCAGCGTGGCGAGCGGGCTGGCGATGGCGATGTCGGCCAGGGTCAGCCGGTCCTCCACCAGGAAGAAGCTGTCGGGGATGGTCGTCTCCAGATAGGCGAAGATCGGCGGCAGCTGCTCGTTCTCGGCCTGGTCGGCGGCCTGGTGGTCGCACGGCAACTGCATCACCCGCGGCTTTACGAACCGATTGCCGAAGATCGCCGAGCCCGCCGCCATCATGATCGTGTCGGCCAGTTCGTCGAACCAGATCGTCCGTGCGCGGGCTTCGGCCGCCAGCGGGATCAGATTGGGCTCGGGATATTTCGCCTCGAGATAGGTGACGATCGCGGTCGAATCGGCAATGGTGAAGTCGCCGTCGCGGAAACCCGGCATCTTGCCGAAGGGGCTGATCGCCCGGAACTCGGGGTCGGGGCTGCCGGGTCCGGCAAATTTCAGCTGCAGTTCCAAGCCCTTCTCCGCCCCGAACACCATGCATTTGCGGACGTACGGGGACAAGGTCGAACCATAGACGATCATCGGCGTTCCTCTCCTAGATGGCGGGCAGCATAGCCGATTTTGCGCCGAGTCGCGCGGCCCGTGCGCGACATCGCCGCGCGAACGTGCGAAGTCCGGCGCGATGACCGGTTATGCCTTCCTGCTGCTCGCCGTCGCTGCCGCGACCGCCTTCGCCGTGCTCAAGCGGCGGATCGACCGGCTGGAGCGCGACCTGCAGACGCTGGAGGTGCGGCTCGCGCGGCTGGACGGCCGCGCGCAGGCACCGGCGCCACGGCCGGTAGCGAGCCTGCGAACCGCGGTCGAGCCCGAAGCAACAAGCGCCCGCGAGGTGGAAGCCGAAGCGCCGCTGGTGTGGGAGGACGCGCCGGTCGAAGCACCGTCGCCCGCGCCGAGCCCCGCCTTCACCCTGCCCCGCCTGAGCTTCGAAACGCTGGTCGGCGGCCGCCTGCCGATCTGGATCGGCGGCGTCGCGCTGGTGCTCGCCGGCTTCTTCCTGGTCCGCTATTCGATCGAGCAGGGCCTGCTCGGGCCCGCCGCGCGCACGTGCATCGCCGCGCTGTTCGGCCTCGCCCTGGTCGCGGCAAGCGAAGCGGTGCGCCGCCTGCCCGCCACCCGCGACGACGCCCGGCTGGGCCAGGTGTTCGCCGGCGCGGGCATCGCGAGCCTCTACGGCACGCTCTACATGGCGGCCGCGCTCTACCATCTGGTCGCGCCGCTCACCGCCTTCGGCGCGGTCGTGCTGGTGACGCTGGGCGCGATGGGTCTGTCGCTGCGCCACGGCCCGCCGACCGCGATCATGGCACTGGCGGGCGGCTTCCTCGCGCCGCTGGTGGCCGGGTTCAACGCCGCGGGCATCGCCCCGCTGCTCGTCTATCTCGGGCTGTTCGTCGCCGCCTTGTTCGGGCTGGCGGTGCATCGCCGCTGGGGCTGGCTGGCGCTGGCGGCGAGCGTCGCAGGGCTGGGCTGGACCCAGTTCCTGATCGCGGTGCTCGACGGGCGCGGCAATCTCTCCGCCATCGGCCTCTACACCATGCTGCTCGCCGGCGGGGCGAGCGCCGCGCTGCCCGCCGCGGGCTTGCGCAACCGCTGGCTGCGGCTCGCGCCGTTGCTGGTGGGGCTGCTGCAGCTGGTGGCGATCGCGCCGGGGCTCGATTTCGGGCCGCTCGCCTGGAGCTTCTACCTCGTCCTCGCCGCCGCGACATTGGTCCTCGCCTGGCGAGACGCCGTCTATCTGCCGGGGGCGCTTGCCGCGATGGCGCTGCTGCTCGCGCTCGAGGCGCTGGGACTTACCGCCGTCAACCACGGCAGCACGCCGACCGGCGCGCTCGTTGCCGCGCTGCTGTTCACCGGCGCCGGCCATGCGCTGGCGACACGCGGGCGGCAGTGGATCGCGCTCGCGCTGCTCGGCGCCGCCGGCCCCGTGCTCGTCGCGCATGGACTGACCCCGGCGCTGCTGCCCCCGTTCGGCTGGGGCCTGCTCGAACTCGGCGCCGCGCTCGCCTGCGCCCGGCTCGCCTGGATGCTGCGCAGCGACGCCGACGATCCCGCGCTCATCGCCGCGACGCTGGCATCCGCGCTGCTGCTGACCGTGGCGCTGGCCCAGCCGCTGCCGCATGGCTGGCTGTCGGTCCCGCTCGCGCTGGTGCTGGGGGGCCTTGCCGTCTGGGCACGGCAGGTGCGCGCGCCCACCCTGTACGCCCTGCCGATGCTGTGGCTGCTCGCCGCGCTGGTCGCCGCGGGGCCGCCGTTACTCGACATTGCCTCGGCAATCTTCGTCGCGCTGATCGGCGATCGCCTGCCCTACAAGGAGCTGCCGGTCTTCGCCGATCTGCTGCGCGTCCTCGGGCTGCCGATTGCCGTCGCGTTGGCCTTCCTCTTCGTCGACCCGCGCGCCTTCGGACGCGCCCGGCGTGGCGCCGCGATCCTCGCGGGCACGGGCGCCGTGCTGCTGCTCTACACGCTCGCCAAGCAGCCGCTGGCGATCGCGACGCCGGAGCGCTTCCTGGCCTGGGGCTTCGTCGAGCGTGCGCTGTTCACCCAGGCCGCGCTCGCGGCCGGCTGGGCGCTGTTCCGCGCCGGGCGACTGCCCGGGCTGGCCAAGGCGCTGCTGCTGCTCGGCCTTGCCCGGCTGGTTTGGTTCGATCTGCTGCTGCTCAACCCCACCTTCGTCGCCCAGCAAGCCGGGCCGCTGCTCGCCGCCCACTTTGCCCTCGCCGCCTTCTGGTGCTGGACGCTGCCGCGCTTGCGCATCCCCGCCGCGCTGCTCAGCATCGCCGCCGCACTCGCCGCGATCCGCTGGGCGGCGCAGGGCACGCTGCTCACCGGACCGATCGGCAGCCTGGAGAATGGCGGCTACTCCGCCGCGCTGCTGCTGCTCGCGCTCGCCTGGCTGTGGCGCGGCATCGCGGCGGGGCGGCATGACCTGCGCCTCGCCGGGCTCGGCCTGCTGACCCTCACCACCTGCAAGGTGTTCCTGGTCGACGCCGCCGCGCTGGACGGGCTGCTGCGCATCCTGTCCTTCCTGGGGCTGGGCGTGGCGCTGATCGCGATCGGCTGGGCCTATAGCCGCTTCCTCGCACGCCCCGCCGCCGCGCCGGAGCCGCCGCCGGTCACCTGAGCCGGTAGTGATCCGCCACCCGATCGAGCGCGAGGCACAGCACCAGCTTGCCCGCGCGGCTCGGCCAGCCGAGCCCCTTTTCGGCGGCGCTCAGCCCCTCGCCCGCGCAGACCACGCGCCACAGGATGTCGGAGAGCCCGCCGCCTACCGCCGCGATCGCCGCATCGAAGCGGCGCTTGGCGGCGATCTGCGCCAGCGTCGGATCGAGCGGCTCGGGCGCCGCGCGCCGCCCGCCCTCGCGCGGCGCCGGATCCCAGCGCATCGTCACACTTGGCCCCAGCGAGGCTGTCTCGTAATCACCGCGCAGCCGCTCCCCCGCCTCATATTGCCGGGCATCGACATGGCCGCGCGCGCGCAACCAGTCGAGCGGCGACTCGCCCAGATTCACCGTCACGCTGCGGCCCTTGCCCGTCGTCCGCTCCACCAGCTCGCGCATGCTGCGATCTCCTTTTGTTCCGACTCATCCCTCTTGCCATCGCGGCGCATCTGTAGGAAAGAGGAAAACCGATTTGGTTAGGAGCAGGCCATGATCACCGCGATACGCGAAGTCCGCCGGGCCAAGGGGCTGACCCTAGACGACGTCGCCCGCCGCTGCAGCCCGCCCACCACCGCGCAGACGATCGGCCGACTGGAAACCGGCACCCGCACCGTATCGGTCGCCTGGCTCAACCGGATCGCCGCCGCGCTGGAGGTGGATGCCGCCGATCTGGTCCAGCTTCCCGATCGCCCCGACGTGCCCGTGGCCGCGGTGCTGGAGGGCGACGGCGCCCATGCCCCGCGCCGCCCCGCCACGCTGGTCCCGCCGCGTCCCGACGCTGGCACCATCGCCGTCGCAGTCGAGGCGAGCATCGGCGACTATCGCAGCGGCGACGCGATCTGGTGCGAGCGGCTCGCCCCCGCCGAGTTCGGCCGCGCGCTCAACCGCGATGTGCTGGTGCCGCGCCCCGCCGGCCGCTTCCTGTTCGGCCGCCTGATCGGCCGCGACGGCACCCGGCTGCAGCTGCTCCCGCCCGGCGCGGGCGGCCGCCAGCAGGTGGTGACCGACCCCGCCTGGATCGCCGTCGCGGTGCGGCTGGTACGCACGCTATAGGCATTGTTACGCCCTTGCTCGCTGCACCTGTTGGGCGCAACATGCTGCGCAACAGGAGGGAAGAAGACCATGAAGAAACTGGCTCTCATTGCATCCGCAGCGTTCCTCGCCGCGGCCGGCCCGGCGCTGGCAGACGAGTGGGATTTCATGCTCACCAACGCCACCGGCAAGCTGATCACCAAGATCGAAGTCGCCGCCGCCGGCAGCGGCAGCTGGGTCGACAACAAGGTCGATGCCGAGCTCAACAAGGACGGCAAGGTCAAGGCGGGTGGCAAGACCACGGTGCATTTCGAAAAGGCCGCGAGCGCCTGCAAGTTCGATGTGCGCGCCACCTTCGAGGACAAGACCAACGCAGTCTGGTCGAACATCAACCTGTGCGACAACAGCTATGTCACCGTCGCCTTCACCGGCGAGAAGCCGACGTTCAAGGCCAACTGATCGGCGTGCCGGGCGACCCCAGGTCCGCCCGGCCCCCAAGCCCGCCGAGCCGGGCTGATAGCAAATCTTTGTTCTCCTACTCCCGCAGTAGGATATCGTGGCACTCTGAAAGGAGCCGCCACGCATGGCCAACGCCGTCCCCGCCCGTATCCGCCCCAATTTCGCCCTGCAGGTGCTGCTCGGCATGGCCGCCGGCCTGGCGCTGGGCTTCGCCGTCCGCGCGACCGGGCAGGCAGGGCTCGGCGAGGCGCTCCACACCGTCGGCCAGCTCTTCGTCCAGCTGCTCAAGGCGCTGGTGCCGCCGCTGGTGTTCACCGCGATCATTGCCTCGATCGCGGCGCTGCGCGACCTCGACAATGCCGCCCGGCTGGTCGCCCGCACGCTGTTCTGGTTCGCCGCCACCGCACTGATCGCGGTGCTGATCGGCATCGCGCTGGGCCTGCTGCTCCAGCCGGGCCTCCATGCGGGCGTCGCGGCGAGCGCGGCCAAGGCGCCTTCGAGCACCGGGTCATGGCTCGATTTCCTGAAAGGTGTCGTCCCCGCTAATTTCCTCGGCCTCACCGCCGCCACCACGCTGAAGGACGGCGCGGCGACCACCGGCCTGTCGTTCAACGTGCTCCAGATCATCGTCGCGGCGATCGCGATCGGCGCGGCGGCGGTGCGCGTCGGCGAGGCGGGCAGCGCCTTCCTCCAGTTCAACGCCTCGGCGCTCGCCATCTTCCGCCGGCTGCTGCGCTGGGTGATCGCGCTGACGCCGATCGGCACCGCCGCGCTGATCGGTGACGCGGTGGTCCGCTATGGCTGGGATGCGCTGTCGGCGCTCGGCGCCTTTGCGGCGGCGGTCTATATCGGCCTCGCGCTGGTGCTGCTGGTCGTCTACCCGGCCCTGCTGCTCGCCAACGGGCTCAACCCCTTGCGCTTCTTCGCCACCGCCTGGCCGGCGATCCAGCTCGGCTTTGTCTCGCGCTCCTCGGTCGGCACGTTGCCGGTGACCGAGGAGGTGGTCGAACGGCTGGGCGTGCCCTCGGCCTATGCCGCCTTCGCGGTGCCGCTGGGCGCGACGACCAAGATGGACGGCTGCGCCGCGATCTACCCCGCCGTCTCGGCGATCTTTGTCGCGCAATTCTTCGGCGTGCCGCTGCACCTGGCCGATTATGGCCTGATCGCCTTCGTCGCGGTGGTCGGCTCGGCGGCGACCGCGGGACTTACCGGCGCGACGGTGATGCTCACCCTCACCTTGTCGACGCTGGGGCTGCCGCTCGAGGGCGCGGGGCTGCTGCTGGCGATCGACCCGATCCTCGACATGGGCCGCACCGCGGTGAACGTCGCCGGCCAAGCGCTGGTGCCGACGATCGTCGCGCGCCAGAGCGGCCTGCTCGCCCCCGACGCGCTCGGCACCCCGGCCCATGCCGCCACGGCCTGACGCGATGGTTTCCGCAACCCCGTTCGCGGGCGAAATCGCCGACGCGGTTTCCGCGCTCAACACCGTCCGCTCGGCCTGGCGCGAGCGCCGCGCCGAGCATCGCGGCCTCTCCCGCTTCCCCGCGCCGGCCGAGCTCGCCCGCTTCGTCGAGCATGTCGCCGCCGCGCTCTTCCCCACCAGGCTCGGCGGCTTCCGCGGCGGCATCGCGCGCGAGGATGATTTCGTCGCCGAGCAGCTGGGCCGGGCCTTCGCGATCCTGCGCGAACAGCTCGCCGCCGAGTTCGACTATTGGCAGCGCCACAGCGCCACCCCGTTCGACCACGACCAGCCGGACTTGCTCGTCCGCCTGTTCGCCGCCGCGCTGCCCGAGATCCGCACCCTGCTCGATGCCGATGTCGACGCGGCGTTCGTCGGCGATCCCGCCGCGCGCAGCGTCGACGAGATCCTGATCAGCTATCCCGGCGCGCTGGCGATCCTCCACTACCGGATCGCCCACCAGCTGCACGGGCTGGGCGCGGTGATCGTCGCGCGGATCCTCTCCGAGCTCGCCAATGCCCGCACCGGCATCGACATCCACCCGGCGGCCACGATCGGGCCGAGCTTCTTCATCGACCATGGCACCGGGGTGGTGATCGGCGAGACGACGATCATCGGCCGCAACGTGCGGCTGTACCAACACGTCACCCTCGGCGCGCGCAGCCCGCTGGGCCTGGCCCCGGCGGGCCCGCGCAGCCGCTACGCCCGCCACCCGATCCTCGAGGACGACGTGATCGTCTATGCGGGTGCGACGATCCTCGGCCGGGTGACGATCGGCCGCAGCAGCACGATCGGCGGTAATGTCTGGCTGCTCGACGACGTGCCCCCGCACAGCGTGCTGGTCCAGCCCGCCGCGGTGCCGCTCCACGGAGACGCGCAGAGCAACCTGACGGCGCGGCTGGCGGAGCATCGCGACTAGGCCGCAGCCGCGCGAATGACCGCTTCCGGCAGGGGCTGCGAGCGGCTAATGTCTATCCGCCTCGGGAAAGCTCCTTGGCCCGCCAGTCTTCCCATCTCCGATGCAAATCCGCCTTCGCGTGGGGGATGCGCTGATCCAGGGCTTCGGCCGCCAGTATTCGGTCGGTGCGGAAGTGACGAAAACCCTGCCGCGTTTCGCACCACGCGATCAGGATGCGACTTGCCTCGGCGTATCCGAGCAGGATCGGCCAGATCGTTCGCTCGGTCTGCGCGCCATGTTGATCGCGGTAGACAAGGCGCAGCTTCGACCGTGCCCGGATCGCATCCCGCAGCATCGCCGCGTCCACGACATCCTCGATGGAAGCCAGGCGCGGCGGTACGCCGGTACTCGGTGCCATCACGAACGGCCGGAGATGCGCAGGTACCACCGTGACGATCTTCGCCAGAAGATCGTTCGCGGCGGGAGACAGAAGGGGATCACCGCGCCCAGCCACCCACTGCGCACCCAGAACGATGGCTTCCAGCTCCACCTGGGTCAGCATCAGCGGCGGCATGTCGTAATCGGCGTCCAGCAGATAGCCAAAGCCGGGTTCGCCGGTGATCGGCACCCGCTGCGCGATGAGGGCGGCTATGTCGCGATACACGGTACGCGTCGATACCTCCAGCGCGGCGGCCAGGGCGGCGCCAGTCACCGGCCGTGTCGATCGCCGAAGAAGCTGGATGATTTGGAAGAGGCGATCGGCGCGGCGCACCGCCTGATGACTCCTGCTGACACAACGCTGTCAGCAGGGGTGCGATACGAGGCTGGCATACGCAAGCACCAACCGGGACATAACCATGAAATTCGCCTCCGTCCGCCTCATCGCCGCCGACATCCAAGCCATGGTTGCATTTTACGAGCTGGTGACAGGCCAGACGGCCGAATGGCTCGCACCGCAATTCGCCGAGATCGTCACGCCGACGGCGACGCTGGCGATCGGAAGCGCGGAGACCGTGGCGATTTTTGCCGAGAACAGCGCGATGCCCGGTGCCAATCGCACCGCCATTCTGGAATTCATGGTCGAGGACTTGGACGCTGTCTTCGATCGGCTAAACGGCAAAGCGGAGCTGGTGCATGCGCCCAAGCTGCTGCCCTGGGGCAATCGCACCTTTCAGGTTCGGGATCCCGAAGGCTCGGCGGTCAGCATCTTCATGCCGTTCACGGACGCCGCAAAGGCTCGTTTCGGATCCCGATAGCCATCGTTCCCCGACACGCCGATTTTCCTGCAAAGGAAGATACAATGGCAGCCTGAATGACCGACATTGGGCGGAAGCCGCCAGCCCCGCTTCATCCTGCGCGAAGGAAAATGGTGGGCGGTGACGGGCTCGAACCGCCGACCCTCTCGGTGTAAACGAGATGCTCTACCAACTGAGCTAACCGCCCGCGCGCGCCCAAGGCGTCCGCGTGGCACGCCGATGCCAAAGCTGGGCGCGAAGGGCAAGCCCTCAAACGAGCGAAAGTCCCGTCCGCTTCACTGCCGTGATGTACCGCTCCATGCCGCGCCGGGCCGATTCGCTGAGCGCGATATAGGCGCGGCGGCGGTCGCTGGGATCGGCCTTGCGGTCGAACAGCCCCGCCTCGTTGAGCGTGCCGATCCAGCGCAGCGCGGTCGTCGGCGGCACCGCTGCGGCGATGCACAGGCTGGAAACCGAGATCTGGCGATGCTCGAGTTCGGCGGCATAAAGGTCGAGCAGCATGTCCCAGGCGGGATCGGCGAACAGATCGCCCTCGAAGAACTCCGCCCGCATCCGCCGCGCGCGGATTACCCGGCGGATCTCTGCCGCGTCGGTTTCGACGGTTTCGGTGTCCATGCGGAACGCCATCGCCTCGTTCCGAACGCTCGCGCTGCGCTCGGGCAGCTCGCTGCGGGTGAGGCGCGAGAGCGAGTCGGCGATCCGCGCCACTTCCTCCTGGAAGCGCCGCATGCGCATCGTCTCCTGGTCGCGCATGCCGTCGTGCAGCCGGGCCACCGGTTCGCGGCGGACGCCGAGCACCGCGCCGAGCCGATCGATATCACTCGGCGCGCAGTGCAGCACCGCCGTGGCGGGCAACAATCCCAGCGCCAGGTCGATCTGGTCGGGCGCCACCGTCGCGATCAGCGGCACCGCGCGCGCCTCCGCCATTGCGCCCAGCCGGATCAGTAGCCGCTCCAGCAGATCCGGGGGCACGCCCTCGGCCTCGAGCAGCAGCAGCTGGACGCCGTCGAGCAGCGTCTCGGACTGTAATGCGCTGGCGGCGTCCAGCGGCCGGCGGGCGCGCAGCCCGGCCGCCGCGACGATCCGTTCCGCCGCCGCCGCATCACCCGGCGCGCCCGCGACGATCTGCGCGACATCCATCGCGATGTCGTAGGAAATGCTTTCGAGCCCCCCGGCTCCAATCGCCTCGTACATGTCCGCCCCCATGGTTCGACATCTGTTCCCCAACAAATGCCGTATCGCTCCGAAATGGCGGAGTCTGGTTTACTCCAGATCGGAGCGTTTTGGCAGCGCAATTGCGGGCTCTCTCCGAAGTGGAGCAAAGACTTTCGGAACTATCGGCGCGGGTGGCGCAAATCCTCGATCTGGCCATCCTGCAATCCCAGCATGGTCCGCGCGGCGCTGGCGAGAGTCGCGGTCATCAGAACGAAGCCCAGGGCGGTGAGCGCGAGGATACCAGACACCAGCGCGACTTGCGACGCGGCCGGCAGGTTCTTGGCCGCGAGCACCAACATTAGCATCGTTTCCATCAGCGCCTGGAGGTTGGCACCGGTCTGCCCCAGCGTGGCCAGGATCGGCAGCAAGAAGACGGCGAGCAGCGCCAGCCCCGCCGCCGCAAGCAGCAGTGCCAGCACCGCAAAGGCACCGAAGATCGACCAGAAATGCCCGCGCGATTGCGACCAGGCCTCGTCGACGGTGATCGTCTCGTAGAGATAGGTGAGCGGCAGCGCGATCGAGAGGCGCACCTGCACGAAGATCAGCCCGGCCATCTCCACCAGCAGCAGCGCGGCGCCCAGCCAGCCGGTCGCGGCCCCAGGCACCAGCCAGGCGAGCAGCCCCAGCAGCAAGCCGTTGGCGAGCGTCAGCAGGAAGGTCACGACCATGGTGGCGATGGTGAGCAGCACCACCAGCGCGAACACGCGCAGTTCGTTGGCGCCGAGCCGCAGATAGCAGGCGCCGCGCTTGTAGGGATGGAGCGTCGCGCGGGTCGCCGCGGTGATCAGCACCGCAACGAGGGCGAGCGCCAGTCCCTGGCTGAGCAGGCCCGCGCCGAGGGCCTCCGCAACATTGTCCGGATCGGCGGGGGCGATCAGGATCCGCAGCAGCCCGATCGCGAAGATGCCGACGAGATAGAGGATCGCCCAGACCAGCACCGACAGCGGATGCTGCCGCAACAGGCGGAATGCACCGCCCAGAATCGATCCGACCACCCCGTCCCCCGATCAGTCCAGCGACTTCACGATTTCCTCGACCATTTTCTTGGCGTCGGCCAACAGCATCATCGTATTATCGCGATAGAACAATTCGTTATCGACACCGGCATAGCCTACACCGCCCATACTGCGCTTGATGAACAGCACGGTCTTGGCCTTCTCCACGTCGAGCACGGGCATGCCGTAGATCGGCGAGGACTTGTCGGTCTTGGCGGCCGGATTGGTCACGTCGTTGGCGCCGATGACGAAGGCGACGTCGGTCTGGGCGAATTCGGAGTTGATGTCCTCCAGCTCGAACACCTCGTCATAGGGCACGTTCGCCTCGGCGAGCAGCACGTTCATGTGCCCCGGCATGCGGCCGGCGACCGGGTGGATCGCATATTTCACCCGGACGCCGTGCGCCTTGAGCTTGTCGGCCATCTCGCGCAGCACGTGCTGGGCCTGCGCCACCGCCATGCCATAGCCGGGGACGATGATCACCTGCTCGGCCTGGCTCATCAGGAACGCAGCATCCTCTGCCGAGCCCCGCTTCCACGGCCGGTCGACAGCCGCGGCGCCGCTTGCCCCCCCGCCGGCATCGCCGCCGAAGCCGCCCGCGATCACGCTGAGGAAGCTGCGGTTCATCGCCTTGCACATGATGTAGCTGAGGATCGCGCCGGAGCTGCCGACCAGCGCGCCGGTGATGATCATCGCCGAATTGTGCAGCGTGAAGCCCATCGCCGCTGCCGCCCAGCCCGAATAGCTGTTGAGCATCGACACCACCACCGGCATGTCCGCGCCGCCGATGGGCACGATCAGCAGGAAGCCGATGGCGAAGCTGAGCGCGGTCACCGTCCAGAAGATCCAGGGGCTCTGGTCCTGGGTGAAATAGGCGATCAGGCCGAGGATCGCGGCGAGCACGCCCAGGTTGATCACGTGGCGGCCCGGCAGCAGGATCGGCTTGCCACCCATATTGCCGTTGAGCTTGAGGAAGGCGATCACCGAGCCGGAGAAGGTGATCGCGCCGATCGCCACGCCCAGCCCCATTTCGATGCGGCTCTGGAGGAAGATCACGCCGTCATTGGCGATGCCGAACGCGCCGGGATTGAGGAACGCCGCGCCCGCGACCAGCACCGCGGCCAAGCCGACCAGCGAGTGGAAGGCGGCGACGAGCTGGGGCATCGCTGTCATCGCGATCCGCCGCGCGGTGACGATGCCGATCGCGGCACCGATGCCGATCGCGGCGAGCAGTTCGAGCAGCGTCAGCGTGTCGAGCACCGGGGTGCCGTAATTCTCGCAGATCGCGCCCGTGGGACAAGGCGGCGCGATGCGCGGGACATGGGTGACCAGCGTGGTCACCACCGCGATCGTCATGCCGATCATGCCGGCGCGGTTGCCGCGCTGGCTGGTGGCGGGGCTGGACAGCCCGCGCAGGGCGAGGATGAAGCAGACACCGGCGACGAGATAGGCGAGTGCCGCCCAGGGATTTTGCGCGATGCTCTCCATGCTCAGCGAACCTTCTTCTTGTACATGGCGAGCATCCGCGCGGTCACCGCGAACCCTCCGAAGATGTTGATGCTGGCCAGCACCACCGCGAGCAGCCCGAGCCATTTCGAGGTCTCGCCCGCGCCCCCCAGGCTACCGGCCGCAGCCGCGATCAGCGCGCCGACGATGATCACCGAGGAAATGGCGTTGGTCACCGCCATCAGCGGCGTGTGCAGCGCCGGCGTGACCGACCAGACGACATAATAGCCGACGAAGCAGGCCAGCACGAAAACCGAGAGGATCGAGATGAAGTCCATCAGGCGTTTCCTTGATCCCCGAGCCGCAGCGCGGCCCGAGCGACAATCCCACGGACGACCGCATCGCAGTCATCCAACACATCCCGCGCGGGCACACGCAGCACATCCAGCCCGCGCATCGTAAACCAGCGATCGCGCGCGGCATCGCGTTGCGGCCGATCGCCAAACTCATGCGCCGCCCCGTCGACCTCGACGATCATCCGGGCGGCGTGGCAGTAGAAATCCGCGACATAAGGACCGGAGGGGTGCTGCTTGCGGAATTTCAGCCCGCCCGGCCGTTCCTTCAGCGCCACCCAGAGAAGGACCTCGGGCAAGGACAGCTCCTTTCGCGCATTCTTCGCGCGACGATTGCTGTCCGGCGCGCCCTGCAACACCCGTCAGATCCTCCCCTGAAAGGGGAGGGGGACCGCGCCGAAGGCGTGGTGGAGGGGTGTCCCCGCTGCAATCGAAGGAACACGCCCCCAGCGCTGACACCCCTCCGTCGCGCTGGCGCGCGCCACCTCCCCTTCCAGGGGAGGATCGTTGCTCACGACAACAGCCTCTCGTGCACTACCTTGCCGCCCAGCGTCACCCGCACGGCGGTGCCGATCTCCTCGTCGAGCACGGGCTTGCCCGTCTCCTTGTCCCAGAAGGCCGAGAGGAAGTTGAACAGGTTGCGCGCGAACAGCGCCGAGCTGTCCGCCGCCAGCCGGCTGGGCACGTTGCGATGGCCGACGATCTTCACGCCGTGGCGCTCGACGATCTCGCCCACCACCGAACCCTCGACATTGCCGCCCTGCTCCACCGCGAGGTCGACGATCACGCTGCCGGGGCGCATCGTCGCGACCTGCGTATCGCTGATCAGCCGGGGTGCGGCGCGGCCGGGGATCAGCGCGGTGGTGATGACGATGTCCTGCTTGGCGATGTGCGCCGAGACCAGCTCGGCCTGCGCGGCCTTGTAGGCGTCGCTCATCTCGGTCGCATAGCCGCCCGAGCCCTCGCCTTCGATTCCGGCGACATTCTCGACGAAGATCGGCTTGGCGCCGAGCGACAGGATCTGCTCCTTGGTCGCCGAGCGCACGTCGGTGGCGGAGACCTGCGCGCCCAGCCGCCGCGCGGTGGCGATCGCCTGGAGGCCGGCGACGCCGACGCCCATCACGAACACCTTTGCGGCGCTCACCGTGCCCGCGGCGGTCATCATCATCGGGAAGGCGCGGTCATATTCGGCGGCGGCGTCGAGCACCGCCTTGTAGCCGGCGAGGTTCGACTGCGAGGAGAGGATGTCCATCGATTGCGCGCGGGTGATTCGCGGCATGAACTCCATCGCCAGCGCCTCGAGGCCGAGCGCGGCATAGCGGTCGATTCGCGCGCGCTCGCCGAACGGATTGAGCCCGGCGACGAGCCAGGCACCCGGCTTGAGGCCCGTCAGGCTGTCCGGATCTGGCCCCTGCACCGCCAGCACGATATCGGCATCGGCGAGCACCTCCGCGCGGGTGCCGGTGGTCGCCCCCGCCTCGCGGAAGGCGGCGTCGGCATAGGAGGCGGCAAGTCCCGCGTCGGACTCGACCGCGACCGAAGCCTTCAAATTAATGAATTTCTTGACGGTTTCGGGCGTAGCCGCGACACGTCGTTCGGCAATCGCCGCTTCCTTGAGTACTGCGATCTTCACGTCAGCGGGCGATCAGAAAGACGACGAAAGCAGCGATGAGGAAAACCGCCACCGTGCCCCACTTCATCAAAGCCATGAAACCATTGAAGGTTTCGACATGCGATTGGATCTCGCCGGCGTTTTCACCTGTTTCAGCCATTGATGCGCTCCTCTCCTAGGTGCTCGATGTCTTACACCGCTGGTCCGGCTTGCCTCAACCCCGCCCCACAAAGAACTGTTTCGGCCCTGCTTAAGCCGAACTTTACGCATCTGGTCTAACCGATGCGGCTCGAAACGGGACATTTGGGACTGGAGTCGGCATGACGCGCAACGGGCAACGTCTTCTGTTGCTGATCGATTCGGAACCGGCGCAGCGGCGTCTGGTGGCCGCGATCGCTTCGCGCCGTGGCTGGCGGACGATTTTCGCCGACGATGCGGAGAGCGCGCTGGCGACGCTCGGCACGCCCGACGGCCTGGCGGTCGATGCGATCCTGCTCGACCACCCCGCCTCGGATGCCGATGCCGCGATCCTGATCGCCGAGCTGCGCGCGCGCCGGCCGCACATGCCGATCCTGGTGCTCGCCGCTAACGGCTCGGTCGCCGCAGCCGTGGGCGCGATGCGCGCCGGGGCCAGCGACTTCCTGGTCAAGCCGATCGCTTCGGAACGCCTGCTCGCCGCGCTGGAGAGCGCGATGGGCGGCAGCAGCGCCGGCGAACTCCGCCCGCTCACCGAGAAGCTCACCGCCAATCTCGGATTCGCCGAAATCGTCGGCTCGGCCCCGCAATTCCGCGCCGCGCTGGCGGTCGCCGCCAAGGCCGCCCGTGCTCGCGTACCGGTCCTGATCGAGGGCGAGAGCGGCGTGGGCAAGCATGTCGTCGCGGAAGCGATCCACGGCGCGTCGCCGCGCGCGCGCAAGGAACTCATCTGCGTCAATTGCGGCTCGATCCCCGCCAACCAGGTCGAATCGGAACTGTTCGGCCATGAGGAAGGCGCCTTTACCGGCGCGTTCGAGCGCAAGGTCGGCCGCCTTCAGGATGCCGACGGCAGCACCATCTTCCTCGACGAAGTGAGCGAGATGCCGCTCGAGGCGCAGGTCAAGTTGCTGCGCATGCTGCAGACCGGCGAGATCCAGCCGCTCGGCGCGCGCCACCCGCGCGAAGTCGACGTCCGCGTCGTCGCCGCCAGCAACGTGCCGCTGCTCGCCGAGGTGGAAGCCGGCCGCTTCCGCGAGGACCTCTATTACCGGCTCAACGTCGTCCAGGTGACGATCCCGCCGCTGCGTGAACGCGCCGGCGACATCCCGGCGCTCGTCCGCCACCTGCTCGCGCGGATCGCCGAGCAGCCGGGCCTGCGCCAGCTCGGTATCAGCGAGGACGCGCTGCAGCTGCTCACCGCCTATGACTGGCCGGGCAATGTCCGCCAGCTGCAGAACGCGCTGTTCCGCGCCGCGGTGCTCTGCGACGAGGAAGGGCTGACCCGCGACGACTTCCCGCAGATCGCCCAGATCGCGCTCGGCAAGCCGATGACGTCCGGGCCGGTGGTGAACAACTCGGGCATGGGCGGCATCACGCTGTTCCGCCCGGACGGTAACCTGCGCCCGCTCGACGAGATCGAGGCGGACGTGATCCGGCTGGCGATCGGCCATTATCGCGGCCGGATGACCGAAGTCGCCCGCCGCCTCGGCATCGGCCGGTCGACGCTCTACCGCAAGCTCGGCGAACTGGGGATCGATCAGACCGCAGCGTGAGGCGCGGTGAGCGCGGCGTCCTGCATGCCGCGCCACACCCGCAGCGCTTGAACGCTTTCGAACACGTCGTGGACGCGCAGCAGCTGTACCCCCAGCGCAGCGCCCTTCAGCGCCAGCGCCAGCGATCCGCCCAGCCGCTGTTCGGCCGGGGCCTCGTTGGCGAGCGCACCCACGACGCGCTTGCGGCTGGCCCCCAGCAGGATTGGGCAGCCGAGGCCGTGGAACAGCGCCAGCCCGTTCATCAGCGCGAGATTGTCGGCGAGCGTCTTGCCGAAGCCGATGCCGGGATCCACGACGATGCGCGAGCGATCGACACCCGCGGCAACCGCTGCCTCGATCCGCGCCTCCAACCAGTCATAGACCTCGACCAGCACGTCGGCATAGGCGCCCTTCCCCTTGGCGCCATGTTTCGGATCCGCGGCATGCATCAGCACCACCGGGCAGCCGGCACGCGCGACCACCTCGAGCGCGCGATCGTCGTAGAGCAAGGCGGACACATCGTTGACGATATGCGCGCCCGCCGCGAGCGCCGCCTCCATCACCGCGGCCTTGCGGGTATCGATCGAGACCGCAGCGCCACTTGCCGCGAGCCGCTCGATCACCGGCACGACGCGGGCGATTTCGTCGCCTTCCCACACCGTTTCCGCGCCCGGTCGGGTGGACTCGCCGCCCACGTCGAGGATAGCGGCGCCGGCGATGCTCATGTTGACGCCCGACTGCGCGGCCGCGGCTGGATCCCCCAGATGCTTGCCGCCGTCGGAAAAGCTGTCCGGCGTCATGTTGAGGATCGCCATCACCTGTGGCTGGTCGAAGCGATGCGTGCGCGCGCCGAGCTTGAGCGGCGCGCGGGGAGCGGTGATGCGCACGGCGACCGGGGCCAGGCGGGGATCGGCCTCGACCTCCGCGACAGAGAACACGCGCTGGAGGACCCGCTTACCCTTTTCCACGGCGATCAGTTCATAGGCGGAGAACCAGATCAGCCCGCCAGCCAGTCGCGCGACCTCGCCATCGCGGCCTACGGGCGTGTCGGCGAACTGGATCGGGCGAAGATACAGGCGGGCGGCGGCGGGGAGGTCGAGCATTTTGCCCTGCTACCGACGCGGCGCCCGCAATAAAAGCGCAACCCTCTCAACCTTCGCTCCCCTCCCGCTTGCGGGAGGGGTATGGGTGGGAAAGGCTTACGGCTGCGTCGCGAGCAGGTAGGTCTGGCGCAGCGCGTCGATCGGCTTCAGCGCGCCCTGGTCCTCGTAGTGCCAGAAGGTCCAGCCGTTGCAGCTCGGCGCGCCCTGCAGCGTCGCACCCAGCTTGTGGATCGAACCCGTCTGCCCGTCGCAGCTAAGCGAGCCATCGGCGCCCACCGTGGCCCGCCAGCGCGACTTGTGGTCGCTGAGCATGGTGCCGGGGGCGAGATAGCCGTTCTCGACCAGCTGGCCGAACGCCACGCGCGGCGCCGCCTTGGGGGCCTGCATCGTCTGCAGGGCGCTTTCGTCGAGCGGCAGGGCCGCTGCGATACGCTCCAGCGCCGCTTCCACGTACACGCCCTCGCGGTCGATGCCGATCCAGCGGCGGCCGAGGCGCTTGGCCACCGCGCCGGTGGTGCCGGTGCCGAAGAACGGATCCAGCACCACGTCGCCCGGCTTGGTGCAAGACAGCAGCACGCGGTACAGCAGCGCCTCGGGCTTCTGGGTGGGGTGGACCTTGGTGCCGTTCTTCTTCAGCCGCTCCTGCCCGCTGCAGATCGGGAATTCCCAGTCGCTGCGCATCTGCAGTTCGTCGTTGAGCGTCTTCATCGAGCGATAGTTGAAGGTGTAGCGCGATTTCTCGGCCTTCGAAGCCCAGATCAGCGTTTCGTGCGCATTGGTGAACCGGGTACCCTTGAAGTTGGGCATCGGGTTGGCCTTGCGCCAGATGATGTCGTTGAGGATCCAGAAGCCGAGATCCTGAATCGCCGAGCCGACCTTGAAGATGTTGTGATAGCTGCCGATCACCCAGATCGTGCCGTCGTCCTTCAGGATGCGGCGGGCCTGCGCCAGCCATTCGCGGGTGAACTTGTCATAGGCCGCGAGACTGTCGAACTTGTCCCAATCGTCGGTCACGGCATCGACATGGCTGCCGTCGGGGCGATTGAGGTCGCCGCCGAGTTGCAGATTGTACGGCGGATCGGCGAAGATCATGTCTATCGACTTGTCCGGCAGCCCGCGCATCGCCTCGATGCAATCCTGGCGCAGGATCGTGTCCAGCGGCAGCACGGCCGGCGCCTGCTTCGCGACGCGCGCACCCGCCCGTTTGACCTTCTCCAGCACGCCCATGAATCAATTGCCCCTTCGCTCAAAAGGCACCCCTATTCGGGGCCGAGCGACTCCTCCGTCAAGAGGGGGGACCGCCCGGTGGTGGTCCGCAGCAGGTGCTTGGCGCGACGGAACATTTCGGCACCCGCCATATCTTGAGTCAAGAAGTTATCCACAGGCCCAAGCACTGGTAGGTGTGGCCCGAAAGACTCAGTTCCTGACCCACGAAAATTTTCCCCGCCTGTGGATAAGCTGGAACGTTTCGCAAACGATTTATCCGATCGCGATGGCCTCGCCGCCGCCCACCACGCTCGCCGCCAGCCGCGCGCGTGCCTGCGGAAACAGCCCCATTTCGTACAGCGCCTGCGCCTCGCGACCGAACCATTCGGCCTCGCCGCCGAATCGGATGCGTGCCGCGACGCAGAGCGCCACCCGGACTTCCCAGGAGGTGCCGGTCGCCTGAATGGCGGCCCGCACCGCCTTGCGGCTCGCCCGCGCGCCCAGCATGTCCGAAGGCAGCCGCAGCGCCAGCGCGCGCGCGCGCCACGGCGCGATCTCGCCGAGATCGGCATAGTCGCTGGCCAGCACCGGATCGCGCAGCGTTTCGAGGAAGGCGATATGCAGCGGGTGGGTGGCGTCGGTCAGCGCGGTATCGTCGTCGAGGCGGAAGCGGATCGCCCCCAGCCCGCGCGATTCGGCGTAACGGACCATCGCCGCCATCTCGTGGTAGCTTGCAGGCCCCACGATCGCCTCGCGGAGCAGTTCGGCCAGCACCGGGTCATAGCGCGTGGCCGGCTGAAACCCGCCGGTCGAACCCCGTATCATGCTGCCCAGATATGCCATGCCCGCTCCTCCCGCTGCTATCCTTCCATTGTAGGACGGCGGCAGGAGCGCGGGGCGCACTAGGCAAAATTTGCCGGGTTATTCCGCCGCGATCGGTCCGAAATCGAGATGCGCCTGCGCCACCGGCGCGAAGCTGCGGCGATGGTGCGGCGTGGGGCCGAGCGCGCGGAGCGCCTCCTGATGGGCCTTGCCGCCATAGCCCTTGTTCGAGGCCCAGCCATAGCCGGGAAACTGCGCGTCCAGCTCGATCATCATGCAGTCGCGGCGATGCTTGGCGACGATCGAGGCCGCGGCGATCGACAGGCACAGCGCGTCGCCGCTGACCACCGCCTCGCTGCGGTGAGACCATTTGGGGCAGCGATTGCCGTCGACCAGCACGAAGGCCGGCGGGAAGCCCAGCGATTCGACCGCGCGCGTCATCGCCAGCATCGTCGCCCAGAGGATGTTGAGCCGGTCGATCTCCTCGACGCTGGCGATCCCCACACCCACCTTGGCGCAGGCCAGCAGCTGCTCGCACAGCCGCGCGCGCTTGGCGGCGGTTAGCGCCTTTGAATCGTTGATCCCGTCGGGAATGCAATCCGGGTCCAGCACCACCGCGGCGGCAACCACCGGTCCGGCCAGCGGGCCGCGGCCAGCCTCGTCCACCCCGGCGACCGGGCCGGCATGAAGCTGGAAATAACGGGTCTCGTATGAAAAGTCAGGCATCGTCCTCGAGCCGCCATGGCGGAAAGCGGCGCATCTCGCCAGCCTGATAGAGACGAACCGCATTGCCGGCCGGGTCGCGCAGCCGCGCCTCGCGCCAGCCCCATTTCTCGTCCTTGGGCTCCTGCTCGAACCGGAAGCCCTGCTGCTGGAGATAGGCGACGGTCACGTCGAGATCGCCGCATTCGAAATAGACCACCGGCGCGGTGTACGCCTCGTCGGTCGCGATCGAGAAGGTCGCGCCGCCCTCGGTCTCGAACCGGGCATAGCGGGGGGACGCCCGCACCACCTGCCGCAGCCCGAGCAGCCGGTAGAAGCGCTCACTGGCAGCGAGGTCCTGTGCCGGCACCGTCACCTGGTTCAGCATCGGCTCGAAGAAGCTCATGTTGAGGTCCAGCCGCACCGCCTGCTGCGCCATCGGACCGTGTCCCCGACCCAGCCCCTCGGCCTCACGCATCGCGATCCGCACGAAACGGCGGGCGCGGCTCACCGCCTCGGGCAGGTCCCATTCGCAGGCGAGGCCGCAGGCGATGGCGGAAGCGAGCGTGCAGCCCGTGCCATGGGTATTCTCGGTATCGATCTTGGGATCGCGCCATTCGATCTGCGGCGGATCCTCGGGATCGGCCGAATAGAGCGTGTCGATCACCTCGGGGCCGGTGCCATGGCCGCCCTTCACCAGCACCGCGCAGCGATGCGCCGCAACGATCTCCTGCGGGTCGCGGCCCAGCGCCTCGAGCTCGGGCAGGTTGGGGGTGATGACGGTCGCGCGATCCATCAGCCGCTCGAATGCGGCGACGGTCGCCTCGTCGGCCAGCCGCGCGCCGCTGGTCGCCACCATCACCGGATCGAACACCACCGGCACGCCCGGCAGTTCGGCCAGCCGCTCGGCCACCGCCAGCGCGGTGCGCGCCGAGCCGATCATGCCGATCTTCACCGCGTCCACGCCGATGTCGCGCACCACCGAGTCGATCTGCGCGACCACCATATCGGTCGGCACCGGGTGCACCGCCTGCACGCCCAGGGTGTTCTGCGCGGTGATCGCGGTGATCGCAGTCATGGCGTGGCCGCCGAGCATGGTGACGGTCTTGATGTCCGCCTGGATCCCGGCGCCCCCGCCGGAGTCCGAGCCTGCGATGATCAGCACGCGTGCGCCCATGGCCTTATCCCTTGTGCTTGCGCTCGGTGGATGCGGGGTGTCGCTTCAGCGCGTCGCCCACCCGCGCGGGCCGATCGAGCAGTTCGCCGCCGCAATTGGGGCAGCGCTCGTCCACGTCGTCGGCGCAATCCGCGCAGAAGGTGCATTCGAACGAGCAGATGAACGCGCCGCCGGTATCGGCGGGGAGGTCGACGCCGCAGCGTTCGCAATCAGGCCGCATCTCCAGCATCCGCCAACCTTCTAGTCACCTTGCCGCGGGAGGCAAGCACCGCTCAGTGCGGCGGGTTGAAGGCGATGATCAGCACCGCGATCAACAGCGCACCCAGGCCGCAGAGAAACGCCTTGTCGGCGACGTCCTCCGTCCGCGTCGCCTCGGGCGATCGGATCGCGAGATAAGAGAGCAGGCAGCTCACGGCGAAGAGCAGGCACGCGCCCATCGCCACTTCGTCTGCGATCGTCTTGTCGGCGATCTTTGAGAGCTTGAGGCCGGTGATGATGAGTAGCGCGATGCCGAGCAGGTTCGACGCGGCGCCCAGAATGTGGGGAGAGCGATCCATGACAGGCCTTTTCGAACTCAGTGGCTGAACGCGAGCGAAACGCTGCAGCGGCGCCGGCGCAAAACAGCCGGCGCTGGCGAATGGCATCGCTCCGGCGGTATCAACCCGCCGCCGCGCGCACCGCGTCGCAGATCCGGTCGACGATCGTTTCCACCTGCGCCTTGTCGTCGCCTTCGGCCATCACGCGAATGACCGGCTCGGTACCCGAGGCGCGGATCACCAGGCGGCCCCGGCCCTTCAGCTCGGCCTCGGCGGCGGCGATCACGTCCTGCACGCGCGCGTCCTCCAGCGGCTTGCCGCCGGCGAAGCGGACATTCTTGAGCAGCTGCGGCAGCGGCTCGAAACGGTGGAGCACCTCGCTCGCCGGGGCCCCTGCCCGGACGATCTCGGCCAGCACCTGGAGCGCGGCGACCAGCCCGTCGCCGGTGGTGGCATAGTCGGAGAGGATGATGTGCCCGCTCTGCTCGCCGCCGACATTGTAGCCGGAGCCGCGCATCTTCTCGAGGACATAGCGGTCGCCCACCTTGGTGCGCACCAGCCCGAGCCCCTGTGCGGCCAGGTGCCGTTCCAGCCCGAGGTTGGACATGACGGTGGCGACCAGCCCGCCCCCGGCGAGCTTGCCCTGCCGCGCCCAACCGGTGGCGATCAGCGCCATCAGCTGGTCGCCGTCGATCACCGTGCCGGTCTCGTCGACCACGATCAGCCGGTCGGCATCGCCGTCGAGCGCGATCCCCAGCGCCGCGCCCGAGCCGACCACCGTTTCGCTCAGCACCTGCGGCGCGGTGGAGCCGACCCCGTCGTTGATGTTCTTGCCGTTGGGGGAAACGCCGATCGAGACGACCTCCGCGCCGAGCTCCCACAAGGCCGAAGGCGCCACCTGATACGCCGCGCCATTGGCGCAATCGACCACCACCTTGAGGCCGTCGAGCGTCAGATCGGAGGGGAAGGTCGACTTGGCGAAATGGATATAGCGGCCGCGCGCGTCCTCGACGCGGCGGGCCCGGCCGATATCCGCCGAGGCCGCGAGCGGCACGTCGCCGTCGATCAGCGCCTCGATCGCTTCCTCATCCGCATCGGAGAGCTTGAACCCGTCCGGCCCGAACAGCTTGATGCCGTTGTCGGCATAGGGATTGTGGCTTGCCGAGATCATCACGCCCAGATCGGCGCGCATCGAATGGGTGAGCATCGCCACCGCCGGCGTCGGCATCGGGCCGACCAGCACCACGTCCATGCCGACGCTGGTGAAGCCCGCGACCATCGCGTTTTCCAGCATATAGCCGGAAAGCCTTGTGTCCTTGCCGATCACCACCCGATGGCGATGGTCGCCACGGCGGAAATGCGCGCCGGCAGCCATGCCGACCTTCATCGCCATCGCTGCGGTCATCGGGGAGAGGTTGGTCGCGCCGCGGATGCCGTCCGTGCCGAAATATTTTCTTGCCATGCGTCTCGTTCTCGCGCCCTTGTGGCGTTGTGTGCGTGCTGTGATAGCGGCGAAAATCTCAAAGGGCGAGCATGTCGCAACCTACCCGTATTCTTCTTTCCCTGCTGGCCGGGCTCGCGGTCGGCGCCGCGCTGGCGGCCTTCTCCCCGCAATGGGGGCTGACGATCGCCGGCTGGGCGCAGCCGGTTGGCCAGGCATGGCTCAACGGCCTGCAGATGACGATCGTGCCGCTGGTGATCGCGCTGCTGATCACCGGCGTCACCGCCACCGCCGAAGCCGCCGCCGCCGGCCGGCTCGCGGGCCGGGCGATCGCGATGTACGTGGCGCTATTGTTCTGCTCGGCGCTGCTGGCCGCGTTGCTGACACCGCTGCTCCTCAAGATCGCGCCGCTGCCGCAGGAGTCCGCCGCGAGCCTGCGCGCCGCGCTGACCGGCGCCGAGAGGATCGGCCCGGTGCCGCCGCTCGGCGAGTTCCTGGCGGCGATCATCCCCGCCAACATCGTCAAGGCGGCGGCGGAAAACGCTTTCCTGTCGCTGATCATCTTCTCGCTGGTGTTCGCCTTCGCGATCACTCGGGTGGCGGCGGAGTCGCGTGCGCTGCTCACCAACTTCTTCGTCGCGGTGCGCGACGTAATGCTGGTGGTGATCGACTGGGTGCTGTGGATCGGCCCGGTCGGCGTGTTTGCGCTGGCGCTGGTTGTCGGCGCCAAGGCGGGCACCGGCGCGTTCGGCGCGCTGTTCCACTATATCCTGATCGTCTCGGCGGTGGGGCTGGTGATCACGCTGTTCGCCTATCCCGCGGCGGTGATCGGCGGTCGCATCGGCCTTGGCCGCATGTTCCGCGCGGCGCTGCCCAGCCAGGCGGTGGCGCTCAGCACCCAGTCGTCGCTCGCAACGCTGCCGGTGATGATCGAGGGTGCCGAGGAGGTCGGCGTGCCGGTCGCCGTCTCTGGCGTGACGATGCCGCTGGCAGTGGCGATCTTCCGCTCGACCGGCCCGGCGATGAACTTCGCGGTCGCGATCTACGTCGCCGAATGGTTCGGCGTACCGATGCATCCTGCGACGCTGCTGGTCGGCGCCGTAGTCGCCACGCTGACTTCGCTCGGTTCGGTGAGCCTACCGGGCACGGTAAGCTATGTCAGCGCGATCTCGCCGGTAGCGGCGACGATCGGCGCGCCGATCACGCCGCTAGGCCTGCTGGTTGCGGTGGAGACGCTGCCGGACATCATGCGCACCGTCGGCAACGTCACCTGGGACCTCGCGACGACGATCTGGCTGTCGCGCAAGGCAGGCTCGCAGCAGGGCTCGGGCGACGCGGTCCTGCGCCACGAGGCCTGACGGAGCAGCGCCTCCCTTTGGGGAGGCGCCCCCCTTACTTCAGCAGCACCAACTCCTCGGCCATGGTCGGGTGCAGCGCGACCGTGGCGTCAAACGCGTCCTTGGTCAGACCCGCCTTCACCGCGATCGCCGCGGCCTGCAGGATTTCCGGCGCGTCCGGCCCGATCATGTGCAGGCCGACGACCTTACCGGTCACGCCGTCGCAGATCATCTTGTACAGCGCGCGCTCGTGTCGGCCGGCGAGCACGTTCTTCATCGCGCGGAAGTCCGAGGTGTAAACCTTCACCGAGCCGAGCGCGTTGCGCGCCTCGCCCTCGGTCATGCCCACCGACGCGATCGGCGGGTGGCTGAACACCGCGCTCGGGATGCAGTGATAATCGACCTGGTGCGGCTTGCCGCCGAACAGCGTGTCGGCAAAGGCCTGGCCCTCGCGGATCGCCACCGGCGTCAGCTGCACACGATCGGTCACGTCGCCCACCGCGTAGATGCTCTCGACCGTGCTGCGATTGTCGGCATCGACCTTGACCGCGCCGCGTTCGTTGAGCTCGACGCCCACCGTCTCGAGGCCCAGCCCCTTGGTGTTGGGCACGCGGCCCGTGGCGAACAGCACGCAATCCACCTCGATCGGATCGTGCCCGCTCATCGAGACGAGCAGGCTGCCGTCGGCCTGCTTTTCGATCTTCTCGAACTCGGCGAAGAAGCGGAACTCGATGCCCTTGGTCATCGAGATCTGGAGCAGCCGGTCGCGCACCTGCGCATCATAGCCGCGCAGGATCACGTCGGTGCGGTTCACCAGCGTCACCTTGGAGCCGAACTCGTTGAAGATGCCGGCGAACTCGTTGGCGATATAGCCACCGCCGGCGATCAGCACGCGCTTGGGTAGCGTCTCCAGATGGAAAACCTCGTTCGAGGTGATGCCATGCTCGCTGCCGGGGAAGCTCGGCACATGCGGATGCGCGCCGGTGGCGATCAGGATCGTCTTGGCGCTGACCACCTTGCCGCTCGCCAGCGTGACTTCGTTCGGGCCGGTGATGACGGCGCGCTCGTGGAAGATCGTAACGCCGTTGTTTTCCAGCCCCTGGGTGTAGAGGCCGTTGAGCCGGTCGACATCGGCAAGCACATTGTCGCGCAGCGTCGGCCAATGGAAATGGCAATCGGGCACGTCCCAGCCGAAGCGACGGGCGTCCTTCAGATCCTCGGCGAAATGCGCGCCGAAGATGAGCAGCTTCTTGGGCACGCAGCCGCGGATCACGCAGGTGCCGCCGACGCGATATTCCTCCGCGACCGCAACCTTGGCGCCGTACGCCGCCGACATGCGCGAGGCGCGCGTCCCGCCGGAGCCTGCGCCGATCACGAACAGGTCGAAGTCATAGTCGGACATGGGTCACTCCGGAGGTGTGCCGGCGGTCGGGCCGGGAGAAAGGATCGAGGGAAAGATAGGGTGCGACGGCCGAAAACAAGGGCCGCCGCCTCCCGCGCTCACCGCTTGCGGACGAACTCCGCGCGCAGGACCAGGCCCTTGATGCCAT
The DNA here is from genome assembly GCF_052045505.1 of Sphingomonas sp. 22176. Taxonomy (NCBI): domain Bacteria; kingdom Pseudomonadati; phylum Pseudomonadota; class Alphaproteobacteria; order Sphingomonadales; family Sphingomonadaceae; genus Sphingomonas; species Sphingomonas sp. 22176. Next base: position 123,710 of record NZ_JBQEPL010000009.1, read on the forward strand.
CGAACTTGCAGTCAATCTCCTGCGCGTCTCCGGTCAGCCGGATCGACTTGATCAGCGTGCCGCGCTTCAGCGTCTGGCCCGCGCCCTTGACGGTAAGGTCCTTGATCAGCGTGACCTGATCGCCGTCCTGCAGCAGGTTGCCGACCGAGTCGCGTACTTCCACCGTGTCGGCGGCCGCGGCCTTGGCCGCAGCCTCGGCGGCGGGGATCCACTCCCCGCTCGCCTCGTCAAACACATATTCGTCTTCGCCGCTCATGCGCCAAATGCCCTTCGAATGAGATCGTTGGTGGAGGGATCGAAATCGAGCCCGCCCTTGTCGGCCGCCTTGGCCATTTCCTTGCCCAGCTCGACACCGAACTGGTCGAACGGGTTGATGCCGAGCAGCACCGCATTCACGAACACGCGGTGCTCGTAAAAGGCAATCAGCGCGCCCAGCGTGCGCGGGTCGACGGCGTCGAGCAGCAGCGTCGAGCTTGGGCGGTCGCCCGGGTAGCTGCGCGCGGGGTCTTCATGCCCCTTGCCGGCCATCAGCGCCGCGCCCTGCGCGAACATGTTGAGCAGCAGCTGGCGGTGATGCTCGGGCGCCAGCGCGTCGCCCGCCTCGATCACGCCGACGAATTCGAGCGGCACCAGGTGCGTGCCCTGGTGGAGCAGCTGGAACACCGCATGCTGTGCATCGGTGCCGACCCCACCCCAGGTGATCGCCGCGGTCGGGTAGCTCACCGCTTCGCCCTCGGCGGTGACGCGCTTGCCGTTCGATTCCATCTCCAGCTGCTGGAGATAGCTCGGCAGCAGCTTCAGCCGCTCGTCATAGGCGAAGGTCGCGCGGGTCTCGCAGCCGCGCGCCTGGCTGTAATAGAGGTCGGCGAACGCCGCGAGCGCCGGGGCATTCTGTGCAAGATCGGTCAGGCGGAAATGGCGGTCCATCTCGGCCGCGCCTTCGAGCAGTTCCTCGAACGCCTCCCAGCCAAGCGCGAGCGCCGCCGGGAAACCGATCGACGACCACAGCGAATAGCGCCCGCCGACGCTCTCGAAGAAGGGCAGCACGCGCGTCTCGTCGACGCCCCACTCCACCGCCTTGTCGGGCGAGGCGGTCAGCGCCACCACCTGGCCATAAGGATCCTCGACGCCGCCCTCGGCCATCCAGGCGAGCGCGCTCTGGGCATTGAGCATCGTCTCGGTCGTGGTGAAGGTCTTGCTGGCGATCACCAGCAATGTTGCCTGCGGATCGAACGCGTCCATCGCGTCTTCCAGCGCCACACCGTCGACATTGGAGACGATCGCCACGTCATAGCGGTCCATGTCGCGGCCCAGCGCGTCGACCAGCAGGTCCGGGCCCAGCGCGGAGCCGCCGATGCCGATGTGGAGGATGTGGCGAATCGGCCCCAGCGCCTCGGCCTCGATAGCGTCGATCAGCGCGCGCATCCGCGCGTGCTGCGAACGCGCACGGGCGACGCTATCGGGCGCGCCCTCATAGCGCTCGGCGGTATGCTCGGCAGCGCGGCCTTCGGTAACGTTGACCACCTCGCCCGCGAACAGCGCGTCGCGCTTGGCCGTGAAGTCCATCTGCTGCGCCAGCGCCGCGAACGCCGATACTGCCTCCGGCGTCAGGTGCGTCTTGGACCAATCGAAATGGATGCCGGCGACATCGACGCTCAGCCGCGACAGCCGCTCGGCGTCGGCAGCGAACAGGTCGGTCAGCTTGGTCTGGGGAAGGGCTTGGATCGGCGTCCAGTCGGGCAAGGCCATGTTCATCTCCTTGGTGGCAGGGCTCCCCTATCGTCCCGCACCGGCCCATTCCAGCCTCATTCCGCCGCTTGACCTCCCCGCCGCGCCCTAGCAGAGCAGTGCCCATGGAAACGCCCGCCTCCACCGAACCCGTCGCCTCGCGCCCTGAAAACGTGCAAGCGCCTGTCGCAAAGCCGGAAAAGCCGAAGTCGGAGTGGCGGGACCTCGCCACCTTCCTGCTCAAGCTGGCGCTGATCGTGTTCGTCGTGCGCAGCTTCATCTTCTCGCCGTTCAGCATTCCGAGCGAGTCGATGCTGCCGCGGCTGCTGATCGGCGACTATCTGTTCATCACCAAGTGGAACTATGGCTACTCCAAGCACTCGCTGCCGTGGAGCCTGCCGCTGATCCCCGGCCGCATCCTGCCGCGCGATCCCGCCCGCGGCGACGTGGTGGTGTTCAAGGCGCCCAACCACAATGGCGAGGACTGGATCAAGCGCGTCATCGGTCTGCCGGGCGACACGATCGAGATGGTCAACGGCCAGGTGATCCTGAACGGCAAGCCGGTGCCCAAGCAGCGCATCGCCGATTTCGTGCTGCCGATCACGCCGAACTTCACCCATTGCCCGACGCAGTTCCAGACCGCCGACGCCAAGGGTGTGGCCGTGTGCCGCATCCCGCAGTTCCGCGAGACGCTGCCCAACGGCAAGCAGTATAACGTGCTCGACCAGGACAATCTGCCGCAGGACAACACCCAGGTGTACACCGTCCCCGCCGGCCATGTGTTCCTGATGGGCGACAATCGCGACAACTCCACCGACAGCCGCTTCCAGCAGCCCCCCTATGGCTCGGGCATCGGCTTCGTGCCGATCGAGAATATCGAGGGCAAAGCGGTCGTGAACTTCTGGTCGACCGATGGCGGCGCCAACTGGCTGCTCCCCTGGACCTGGTTCACCGCGGCGCGGTGGAGCCGGATCGGAGAAGGCTTCTGAGCGTCCCCGATCTGGGCGGTTGGGTCGAGAAGACCTTCGGCCGCCCCGCCAAAGACCTGCCCGCCTTCCAGCGCGCGCTGACCCATGGCAGCCAGGCGGCGGGCAATTACCAGCGGCTTGAATTCCTCGGCGATCGGGTGCTCGGCCTGATCGTCGCCGAATGGCTGTTTGAACGCTTTCCCGAGGAGCCGGAAGGCGCGCTTTCCCGCCGCCTGAACTCCCTGGTCACCGGCCCGGTTTGCGCCGATGTAGCGCGCGAACTGGGCGTGGTGCCGTATCTCCGCCTGGGGAAGCAGGCGCGCGACGATGGCGCCGCGGACAGCGACAATGTGCTGGGCGACGTGATGGAGGCGCTGATCGGCGCCTGGTATCGCGAGGCCGGAATCGATGCGGCGCGCGCCTTCGTGCGCAAGGCCTGGGGCGACCGGATCGACGAACACGCCAAGGCACCCAAACATCCCAAGTCGGCGCTCCAGGAATGGGCCGCCGCGCGCAACCGCCGCCCGCCCGAATATGAGATCGTCGATCGCTCCGGGCCCAACCACGCGCCGCGCTTCACGGTGAAGGTATCGATCGGCAAGCTGGCCGAGGCCAGCGCCGAGGGCAGTAACAAGCAGGAAGCCGAAACCGCCGCGGCGGCGGCGCTGCTGGCGAAGCTCGGCTCCTCCTAAGCCCCTCCCCTTCAGCGGGGAGTGGGGTGGGGCAGAGTCTCACCTAGACCAATCTCTCCTCTAGAATCCCTCCACCCCCAAACCCCTCCTAGGAGGAGGGGCTTAAGCGGGCTCAGCCGGCGACAACGCCCCCTCGCCCCCAACCCCATTCCCCAGTACAATCGGAACCCATGACCGAACCCACCACCACCCAATCCTGCGGCGTCGTCGCGATTCTCGGCGCTCCGAACGCCGGCAAGTCGACGCTGGTCAATGCTCTGGTCGGCCAGAAGGTCGCGATCGTCAGCCCCAAGGCGCAGACCACCCGCGCCCGCGTGATGGGCATCGCCATCGAAGGCGACACCCAGATCATCCTGGTCGACACCCCCGGCATCTTCGAACCCGAGCGTCGGCTGGACCGCGCGATGGTCGCCGCCGCATGGGACGGCACCGACGGCGCCGACCTCGTCGCGCTGGTCGTCGACGGCAAGGGCGGCATCGGCCCCAAGGTGCATGCGGTGATCGACAGTCTGCGCGGCCGCAAGGGGCGCAAGATCCTGATCCTCAACAAGGTCGATATCGCCGACAAGCCGCGCCTGCTCGGCCATGCCGCCAAGCTCAACGAGGCGCTGGCGTTCGACGAGACCTATTTCGTCTCGGCGCAGACCGGCGACGGCGTGCCCGAGCTCAAGGCCGCGCTCGCCGGCGCGATGCCGCAAGGCGACTGGCATTTCCCCGAGGACCAGGTCTCGGATGCGACCGACCGCATGCTCGCCGCCGAAGTGACCCGCGAGCAGCTCTACCTGCAGCTCCATGCCGAGCTGCCCTATGCTAGCGCGGTCGAGACCGAGAAGTATAGCGAACGCCAGGACGGCTCGGTCGAGATCCACCAGCAGATCCTCGTCGGCCGCGATACCCAGCGCGCGATCGTGCTCGGCAAGGGCGGCCAGCGCTTGAAGGAAATCGGCAGCCGTGCTCGCGCCGAGCTCGCGAAGCTGCTCGGCGTGCCGGTGCATCTGTACCTGCACGTGAAGGTCAATCCGAAGTGGGAAGAGGATCGCGGCCTCTACCGCGAGATCGGGCTCGACTGGGTCGACTGACGCCCGTTCGGATCAGGATCGGGGGGCACGGCCGCGCCGGGATCGGCCGGCCGTCATCGGATCGGGCTTGGGCGGCGGCCGCCACCCGGCAGGCGGAGTCCGCTTCTGCTGACTCGTCCCCAGGCCCATTGCGCCGGGCTCCTGGCGCGTCAGCCCCGCGAAGTTGGCCGCTTCCGCCTCCGCGGCGGTAGCGCCGCCGCGCATGGCATTGATCATGTCACGGCATCGCCGCGCCGTCTCGAAATCGAGAACGGCCACGGCCTCATCCATCTGCTGCTGCAGGGTTTCGATCGTTACGGTCACCCGGCCACAACGCACGAGGACGCGTCGAGGGCGCGCACCGGAATTGCGTGTTCCATCAAGGCGTCCGCGGCCCGCCTTGGCCTGTCCCCTGCCCGCCGAGGGTGACGTCGCCCCCAAGACGCTGGTAAGGCGGTTCGCACCCATCAAGGCGCAGGTCAGGAAAACAGGAATGCCCAGGTTTCTCGAAAAGCTGCTGTGGATCCTTCTCACCTTGGCCGGCACGGCGGCGTTGGCGGTGATCGCCAGCGCGCGTGGCGAGCCGATCAGCGCGCTGTGGGTGCTGGTGGCGTCGGTTGCGGTATATCTGATCGCCTATCGCTTCTACGCCCGTTTCCTCGCGAACCGCGTCGCGAAGGTCGATCCTGCGCGGCCGACGCCCGCGGTGCGCCGCCCCGACGGCACCGATTTCGTGCCGACCAACCGTAACGTTCTGTTCGGCCACCATTTCGCGGCCATCGCCGGTGCCGGACCGCTGGTCGGGCCCGTGCTCGCCGCGCAGATGGGCTATCTGCCCGGCATGCTCTGGATCCTCGCCGGGGTGGTGCTGGCGGGGGCGGTGCAGGACTTCCTCGTCCTGTTCCTCTCGGTGCGCCGCGACGGACGGTCGCTGGGCGAGATGGTGCGCATGGAAATGGGCGCCTGGGCGGGCACGATCGCGATGATCGGCACCTTCCTGATCATGGTGATCATCCTCGCGGTGCTCTCGCTGATCGTCGTGCGCGCGCTGGCGCACAGCCCCTGGGGCACCTTCACCGTCGCCGCGACGATGCCGCTGGCCGTGCTGATGGGCGTGTACATGCGCTTCGTCCGGCCGGGCCGCGTCGGCGAAGCCTCGCTGATCGGGCTGGTCGGGCTGTTCGCGGCGATCTTCTACGGCCAGCAGGTCGCGGCGAACCCGGCGCTTGCCGCCTGGTTCAGCTACTCGCCGGTGCAGCTGTGCGGGATCCTGGTGGTGTACGGCGCGGTGGCCGCACTGCTGCCGGTGTGGCTGCTGCTCGCACCCCGCGACTATCTGTCGACCTTCCTCAAGATCGGCGCCATCGCCGCGCTGGCGATCGGCATCGTCCTCGTCGCGCCCCCGCTGAAGATGCCGGCGCTCACCCGGTTCGTCGACGGCAGCGGGCCGGTCTGGTCGGGCACCTTGTTCCCTTTTCTGTTCATCACCATCGCCTGCGGCGCGGTCTCGGGTTTCCACGCGCTGATCTCCAGCGGCACCACGCCCAAGCTGATCGCGTCCGAGGGCGACCTGCGCTTCATCGGCTATGGCGCGATGTTGATGGAAAGCTTCGTCGCGATCATGGCGCTGATCTCGGCCTCGATCCTCGATCCCGGCATCTATTTCGCGATGAACAGCCCAGCCGCGGTGGTCGGCACCCAGCCGGACACCGCCGCCGCAGCGGTCACCGCGATGGGCTTCCCGATCGCCGCCGATACGATCGCGGCAACCGCGCGCGACGTCGGCGAGACGACGATCATCAGCCGCGCCGGCGGCGCCCCCACGCTCGCGGTGGCGATGGCGGACATCTTCAGCCGGATGCTCGGCGGCCGTGCGATGATGGCCTTCTGGTATCATTTCGCGATCCTGTTCGAGGCGCTGTTCATCCTCACCGCGGTCGATGCGGGCACGCGTGCCGGGCGGTTCATGCTGCAGGACCTGATCGGCATCGTCGTGCCCAGCTTCCGCAATGCCACCGGGGCGGTGCCGGCGCTGGTCGGCACCCTGCTCTGCGTCGGCGCCTGGGGCTATTTCCTCTACCAGGGCGTCACCGATCCGCTGGGCGGGGTGAACACGCTGTGGCCGCTGTTCGGCATCGCCAACCAGATGCTCGCCGCGATCGCGCTGCTGCTCGCAACGGTGGTGCTGTTCCGCATGAAGCGGGATCGCTACGCCTGGGTCACGCTGCTCCCCACCGCCTGGTTGCTGGCCTGCACGGTGTCGGCGGCGGGGCTCAAGCTCTTCTCCGCCGATCCGCGGGTAAGCTTCCTCGCCCATGCCGGACGCGTCCGCGAGGCAATCGCGCACGGCGCGCTGCTGGCCCCGGCCAAGTCGGCAGCGGAGATGCGCAGCATTCTGTTCAACGACTGGGTGGATGCGGTGCTGTGCGGACTGTTCCTCGCAGTGGTGCTGGCAACCCTGGTGTTCGTCGTGCGCGCGTGCCTCGCCGCGCGGCGGGCCGACCACCAGACCATGCACGAACTGCCGCATGCGGTGGGGGTCTGAGCCATGCGAATACTACCCAAGGGCTTCTGGACCGGGATGCGCGAGGCGATCGGGTTGATCGCGGGTATGCCCTCTTACGAGCGTTATCTGGCGCACATGGCCGCCCATCATCCGGACCGGCAGCCGGAAACCCGCGCCGCCTTCTTCGCCGCCCGCCAGCGCGAACGCTATGGCCGCGGCAAGGGGCGCTGCTGCTGACACGTCCCCGGGCGAAACGGGCACAGGGACTAGATCCAGGTCCGATCGAGATACTCGGATGGCTCGTCTGCACCGGTTCGAGCATAGCAGGCGGCGTTGGAGCTAGCTGGCTAATCGGGATAGCGATCAAAGGAGAGCCGATTCTCCTTGTCGTCGATGCGGTACTTCATCGGCCAGAGCTTGGAGCTGCTGGGTCGGACGAGAAGGTACAGACACTCGTCATCGGCAGTGCTGGGGGTGCTGCGATTACCCCAGAAAACACCCACAAAAGCCAATCGACGTGCTGGCGGTCGGTGGAGGCCAGAGAAGTCCCCTGAGACGACGCGGCCTGGGATAAGCCACGGAAGACAGGCACAAAAAAAACCGCCTCAGGTTTTCCTGAAGCGGTTTGGTATGTGGGATTGGTTGCGGGGGCAGGATTTGAACCTGCGGCCTTCAGGTTATGAGCCTGACGAGCTACCGGGCTGCTCCACCCCGCGCCAATGCTGGTGCCCTTGGTAGGGCGAACGGGGGACATGTGAATGGGTTTTCCGTGTTTCCTGGGTCCAGACGCGACACCGGCTTCAATGCCTGGCGGCGACCTACTCTTCCATTGCTTGAGCAATAGTACCATCGGCGCTGTCTGGTTTCACGGCCGAGTTCGGGATGGGATCGGGTGGGTCACAGACGCTATGGCCACCAAGCAATGAAGCAGGTGTGGCGTTTGGGGAAACATGGGGTTTTCAAATCGTGCACTGTCAAAGGCTGGAATGTTCATCCACCCGGATCCAGACAACCCAGGGTTGTCGATGGGGGTGTGAAACTCTCAAGCGCGAAAAGAGCAATTAGTATCGGTTAGCTCCACGCGTTACCGCGCTTCCACATCCGATCTATCAAGGTCGTGGTCTTCGACCGCTCTATGAAATCTTATCTCGAGGGAGGCTTCCCGCTTAGATGCTTTCAGCGGTTATCCCGTCCATACATAGCTACCCAGCTGCGCTCTTGGCAGAACGACTGGTACACCAGAGGTATGTTCAACCCGGTCCTCTCGTACTAGGGTCAACTCCTCTCAAATTTCGACGCCCACGGCAGATAGGGACCAAACTGTCTCGCGACGTTCTGAACCCAGCTCACGTACCACTTTAATTGGCGAACAGCCAAACCCTTGGGACCTGCTCCAGCCCCAGGATGTGATGAGCCGACATCGAGGTGCCAAACAACCCCGTCGATATGAGCTCTTGGGGGTTATCAGCCTGTTATCCCCGGCGTACCTTTTATCCGTTGAGCGATGGCCCTTCCACGAGGGACCACCGGATCACTATGACCGACTTTCGTCTCTGCTCGACTTGTCAGTCTCGCAGTCAGGCTGGCTTATGCCATTGCACTCTAACAGCCGGTTTCCAACCGGCCTGAGCCAACCTTCGCGCGCCTCCGTTACTCTTTAGGAGGCGACCGCCCCAGTCAAACTACCCGCCACAGAGGGTCCCTGTACCGGATGACGGTACGAGGTTAGACAGTAAAGAACAACAGGGTGGTATTTCACTTGGTGGCTCCACATCAGCTGGCGCCGATGCTTCAAAGCCTCCCACCTATTCTACACAGTTGTTCTCCACTGCCACTCTGAAGCTGCAGTAAAGGTGCACGGGGTCTTTCCGTCTAACCGCGGGTACTCCGCATCTTCACGGAGAATTCAATTTCGCTGAGCATGTCCTGGAGACAGTGGGGAAGTCGTTACGCCATTCGTGCAGGTCGGAACTTACCCGACAAGGAATTTCGCTACCTTAGGACCGTTATAGTTACGGCCGCCGTTTACCTGGGCTTCATTTCGGAGCTTGCACTCCTCCACTTAACCTTCAGGCACCGGGCAGGCGTCAGGCCCTATACGTCGTCTTGAAGCCGACTTAGCAGAGCCCTGTGTTTTTGCTAAACAGTCGCTACCCCCTGGCCTGTGCCCCCTACAAGAGCTTGCGCCTATGTAGGGCCTCCTTCTTCCGAAGGTACGGAGGCAATTTGCCGAGTTCCTTCAGGACACTTCTCTCAAGCGCCTTGGTATACTCTACCTGACCACCTGTGTCGGTTTCGGGTACGGTCTATACGGTGGGGCTATTTCCCGGGACTGCTTCGAAGCCAGCTCAATCCGTTAAGAGCTGACAACACACGCAATCCGTCACACACCACCAGGCCCACGAATATTAACGTGGTTCCCATCGACTACCCCCTTCGGGCTCGTCTTAGGGGCCGGCTCACCCTGCGCGGATTAGCCTTGCGCAGGAACCCTTGGTCTTTCGGCGAGAGGGCATCTCACCCTCTTTATCGCTACTCATGTCTGCATTCGCACTTCCGATACCTCCATGGTCGGTTACCCTTCCACTTCACAGGCTTACGGAACGCTCCGCTACCGCGTGATCGTAAACGATCACACCCTAAGCTTCGGTGCACGTCTTGAGCCCCGTTACATCTTCGCCGCAGGAACCCTTATTTAGACCAGTGAGCTGTTACGCTTTCTTTAAAGGATGGCTGCTTCTAAGCCAACCTCCTGGTTGTTTTGGGATTCCCACATGCTTTCCCACTTAGACGTGACTTGGGGACCTTAGCTGTAGGTCAGGGCTGTTTCCCTTTTGACGACGGACCTTAGCACCCGCCGTCTGTCTCCCGGATATCACTCCTAGGTATTCGGAGTTTGGTTAGAGTTGGTAGATCTCGCGACCCCCGCATCCATCCAGTGCTCTACCCCCTAGGGTGTTCATCCGAGGCACTACCTCAATAGTTTTCGCGGAGAACCAGCTATTTCCCGGCTTGATTGGCCTTTCACCCCTAAGCACAACTCATCCGGTAACTTTTCAACGTTAATCGGTTCGGACCTCCAGTGCGTGTTACCGCACCTTCATCCTGGTCATGCATAGATCGCCGGGTTTCGGGTCTAATGCATCAAACTAAGTCGCCCTATTCAGACTCGCTTTCGCTGCGCCTACACCTATCGGCTTAAGCTTGCTTGATACATTAAGTCACAGACCCATTATGCAAGAGGTACGCGGTCAGGGCATAAAGCCCCTCCCACTGCTTGTAGGCATTCGGTTTCAGGTACTGTTTCACTCCCCTCATCGGGGTGCTTTTCACCTTTCCCTCACGGTACTAGTTCGCTATCGGTCATGTACGAGTATTTAGGCTTGGAGGGTGGTCCCCCCATGTTCAGACAGAATTTCACGTGTTCCGCCCTACTCGAGTCCTGATACATCACTTTCGCATACGGGGCTGTCACCCGCTATGGCCAACCTTTCCAGGTTGTTCTGCTAGTTGAATATCAGGCACTGGCCTGGTCCGCGTTCGCTCGCCACTACTAACGGAATCTCGGTTGATGTCTTTTCCTCCGGGTACTGAGATGTTTCAGTTCGCCGGGTTCGCTTCACCAAAGCTATGTATTCACTTCGGTGATACCTTGCCCCAATTAACTCGGTCGTTGATTGCTCAACCACTGAATTAATTGGTGAAGGTGGGTTTCCCCATTCGGAAATCGTCGGGTCAAAGCTTGCTCACAGCTCACCGACGCTTATCGCAGCGTGCCACGTCCTTCATCGCCTGTACATGCCAAGGCATCCACCAAATGCCCTTACCTCACGCTTGAGAGTCCACACCACCAACGACAACGCTGGGCGCTTGCCTTACGGCAAACACCAACTCGGCAGAGCAGCGTGCGCGGCATATCGGTGTGGATGAAAATCTCAGCCTTTAATTGGACAGCTGTCGATCCAGTCTCACGACTGAAA
>NZ_JBQEPL010000010.1:0-105596 GCF_052045505.1 Sphingomonas sp. 22176
ATCTGCAGCGTGGGGGTGCCGTTCTGCTGCCGGTCATAGGCGTGGTAGACGATATAGTCGCCGTCGCTCTGCTGGAGGATCGACGCGCCGCCGCGGCCGACGAAACGACTGCCGTCGCCTTGGCCGTTGGTGAGCACCACCGTGCCGCCGCCCTGCATCATCGCCCGCCCGTCGCGATCGACATAGGGGCCGTCCGGTGCCGAGGCGCGCCCGACGACGGTGTTGTAGGTGCTCGCCGCCCCCTGGCAGCAGGAATCGAACGATACGAACAGATAGTAATAGCTGCCGTGGCGGATGATGTACGAAGCTTCGACCGCGTCCGGGGCAGGCCGCTGCGCGAGCGCCCGTGGTGCCGAATCGCCGGCAAGGCGCAGGCCGGTCGCGGGGTCGATGCGGATCAGCTTGATGCCGGACCAGAAACTGCCGAATACCAGCCACGAACGGCCGTCGGCATCGGCAAAGGCCATCGGATCGATCGCGTTGAAATCGTCGGTCGTCTGCGACTGGATCACTGGGCCCTGATCGACCCAGTTGGCGGCCGGTGCCGCCGGATCGATCTTGGTCGCGGTGGCCAGGCCGATCGCGGACTGGTTCTTGCCGAAGGTCGAAACCGAATAATAGAGGCGATACTGGCTGCCGACCTTCGAGATGTCCGGTGCCCACATGCCGGTTGCGCCCGGAACCGCGGTGCGCGCCCAGTCGGGCAACGCGAGGTAGCTGCCGCCGCGCAACGTCCAGGCGCGCATATCCGGCGCCGTGCGCAACGCCAGCAGCCCCTCCGGATCCCCGGCATTGCCGGTGGTGAACAGGTAATAGCTGTCGCCGTCCTTCAGGATCGAGGGATCGTGCACCGGGCTGACCGCGCCGCTGAGCGCGATCGGGGTCGGCGTCGGGCTGGCTGTCGGGGCCGGTGTGGGCGCTGGCGTCGGACTGGGCGTCGGCGTCGCGGCGGGCACGACGACGACCGAGGCGGGCGGCGGGCTGTCGTTGCCGCCACAGGCCGAGGCGAGCAGCAGCGCGAGCGGCGAGATGCGCTTCACGGGCAATTCCTTCCGAATGCAAAGCGGGCGGGCCGTTGGGCCCGCCCGTCAGGAGATCAGTTGAAGCTGTAGCGGGCCCCGATCGCAAAGGTGCGCGGGATCAGCACCGTGCCTAGGTTGAAGCGATCCTTGTCGCCGACATCGCCGAAGCGGTAATATTCCTGCTGCTTGGTGCGCGTCAGGTTCACCGCGTCGAATGTCAGGCCCAGGCGATCGGTGATCCGCGCGGTCAGCTGGAGATCGAGGCTGGCCTCGGCCCGGCGCCACACGCCCAGCGGGTTGGCGAACAGTCGCGACTCGTTTCGCACCTGCCAGGCGTTACGGTACACATAGGAAAGTCGCGCGCCGATCGGGCCCTTATCATAGGCGAGCGTGGCGTTGTACGAGAAGTCGGAGACGCCGAAGAAGCTCGACTGCTGCTCGCCGATCTTCTTGCCGCCATTGTCGTAGATCGGCACGTTCTGGCTCGAGTCCAGCACCGTCAGGCTGCCCTGGAAGCCCAGGCCATCGAGGAACGAGGGCAGATAGGTCGGGAAATAGGTGAGCCCCACTTCCACGCCCTTGAGCACGCCGTTCGAGGCATTGGCCGGGCGGCTGATCACGAAGTTGTTGGTGGCGCCCGCGACGATGCCGTTGTTCGGGATGAACTCCAGCTGGCTCACCGGCACCACCAGCCCCTGGATGTCGCGGCGGAAGCCGGTGACGGTGATCGCGCTGTTGCGGCCGAGATACCATTCGAGCGCCGCGTCATAGTTTTTCGACGTGGTCGGCTGGAGGCCCGCCGTGCCCGCCGAACCGCTGCCATAGCCGACATTGGTGAGGTCGCCGGTCAGCGAATAGTTCGGGTTGATGTCGCCGAAGTTCGGCCGCCGCAGCGTCTGGCCGTAATTGAAGCGGGCGCGCAGGTTCGGCAGGATGTCGTAGCGCGCGGTGAAGCTGGGCAGGAAGCGGTCCGATCCCGGCGAGGCGCGCGAGATCGCGCCGTTGTTGAAGCGATCGACGAAAACCGCGTCGGTATCCACCGCGACATAGCGCACGCCGGCCTGGAGATTGAGCGGCCGACCGAAGATGGTCAGCTGGCCGTCGGCCTGGACATAGGCGGCGGTGGTCTTTTCCTCGACGTCGAACACCCGCGTCATCGTCAGCTGGTCGGAGGTCTTGAGCCCGTAGAGCTTCCGGATCTCGTCGGCATGGGCATAGTTGTAATAGCCGTTGGCCGTCACCCAGCTGGTCGGCACGTCGCCGCGGCCTTCGAAGAAGTCCGAATTGGTGAAGCTCGCCCCGGCCGGCAGGGTGGAGAGCGGACGGCCCAGATTGGCGGCATCGGCGGTGCGCACGTCGCTCGAGGCCTTGCGATCATCGAAGCGGAAGCCGGCCTTGATCTGGCGGAGGAAGCCCTCGTCCCAGCCGTAATGGCCGTCGAGCGTGGCGGTGAAGGCGCTGCCCTTGTCGCGATTGGCGTTGTCGTAGAGCTGGGCGACGTTCCACACGCTCGGATCGGCCAGCGCCGCATCATTGTCGAAATGATAGGAAGGGATGCCGCCGCCGCCGTTGAAGTCGGCGGTGATCTGGTTCGCTACCCGGTCCGTGCGCATCGCGAAGAAGGCGGTCTTGTACGTGCTGGTCTGGTAGGCGAGGTCGGCGACGATGCCGCCGCGGCTGCCCAGGTCCCACTTGCCGTTCAGCGCATAGACGAAGCTGTCGGTCTGGCTGCGGGTATAGTCGCCGCTGTTGAAGCCGTAGACGCTGTTCGCCACGCGCGACTTCACGATGTTGGTGCCGTCATACAGCGTCGGGGCCTGCGGATTGCCCCAGAAATCGACGAAGCTGAACTGCAGGCTGTTATAGGTCTCGCCGCGAAAGCCCGAATAGAATATCTCGGCGGTGTAGACCGAGCTGCTGTTCGGCGCCCATTGGAATGCCGCATTGGCCGAGGGGCGCTCGCGCTTGCCGTACAGGTCCGAGCTGAACACCGCGTCGCGCGACAGCCAATAGGGCGTCGCGATGCCGTTGACCGGCAGGGTCGATCCGACCGCGGTGGGCAGGCCCGTCTGGGTGCCGACCTGCCAGTCGCCAACGCCTGGACCCGAGAGGAACGCGCCGGTCTTCGGGTCGGTCGCCGCCGGGAAGATGCGCTGGAAGCCGGTGAGGCCCGTGCCGGCCGGCGGGTTGAGCGTCGCAAACGGCACGAACGCGCCGGCCGTGGCCGACATGGTGCGGAACTTGGAGCGGGTGTAGCTGCCGTTCACCAGCAGGCCGACATCGCCGATGCCGGTTTCCCACCGATCGCTGATCAGCAGCGCGGCGTTCGGATTGATCTTGTCCGCTTCCTGGTCGTAGATCCCGCGAGCCAGCGCGGAGACGGCGAGGCCCTTGAAGTCGAACGGACGGCGCGTCACCACATCGACCTGGCCGGCAAGGCCGGTCTCGATCTGATCGGCCGCGCGGGTCTTGTAGACATCGACGCGCTGGATGAGGTTCGCCGAGACGTCCTGCAGCGAGAAGGACTGGCCGGCCGCCGTGAAGATGTTGCGCCCGTTGAGTGTGGTCAGCGCGTCGGGCAGACCGCGGATCTGGATGCCGGCGGCTTCGCCCTGGCCACGATCGGTGACCTGGATGCCGGTGACGCGCTGGAGCGCCTCGACCACGTTGTTGTCGGGCAGTTTGCCGACGTCCTCGGCCACGATTGAGTCGACGATCTGGGTGGATTCGCGGCGGCGGTTGAGCGCACCGACGATCGAGGCGCGCACGCCGGTGACGACGATCTCGTCGGCTACCGGGTCCTGCGGTGCCCCGGCCTGCTGCTGCGCATCCCCGCCGGAAACGAGGTTGGCCTGCGCTTCCGCCTGACCGCTGATCGCGATCGACGCTACGGAAACCGAAGCCAGAAACAGCAATTTCGACACCATCTGGTATCCTCCCCACGACTAAAGGTTCACTAAGACAGCGCTCTTGTGGCGCCATTACTCGGACTTTTGGATATCAGGATGCGTGTACGCAGCAAGCGCCGACGTGTGGTTGTACGCTATTAGTCCGGCATATTTCAGCGAAGAAGTTGCAAATTTGCCACATAGTTAGCGATAACGGCCCGAAACCACGCAATCTCGCGGCCCGAGCGCACCATCAGGAGTCACATTTATCAGAGTAATGCGGGCGCGCCTCGACTCCGGCGCAGGCCGGAGCCGAAGCGCTGCGCATTTAGCTGCGCCGCAGGGGACCGTTCGCTACCGGCGTACCGAAGACCGGCGTGCCGTCGGCCGCGTAGCGGAAATACTGCATCCGCGTGTGGCGGTTGGGGTCGAACAGTGGGTCGCCCTGGATGTGGTCATAGTCGCGGGCATGGTAGACCAGCACGTCGCGGCCACGCTCGTCGACAGTGAAGCTGTTGTGGCCCGGGCCGAAAATCTTGTGCTCAGCCGACGTCTTGAAGACCGGGACCGGCGACTTCGACCAGTTGGCCGCCTCCATCAGGTCCGCGTCGGCGCGGCAGGTAAGCATCCCCAGGCAATAGCGCGAATCGGTCGCGCTTGCCGAATAGGTCAGGAACAGCTTGCCGTTGCGGGCGAGCACCGCCGGAGCCTCGTTCACCTTGAACCCGCGGATTTCCCAGTCGAGCGTCGGCACCGACAGCCGGACCGGCTTCGCCGCTAGGGTCAGCGCCGAGGCGAGCGGGGCGAGGTAGAGGTTCGAATTGGTGTCGATGCCCGGCTCGCGCTGCGCCCAGGCCAGATAGCGCCGGCCCTTGTGGACGAAGCTGGTGGAATCCAGGTTGAAGCTGTCCCACGGGGTCTGAAGCTGGCCGAGCACCGACCAGTTGCCCGTCATCGGATCATGGCCGTCGCACACCACCGCATAGGTCCGGATGCGGAACACGTCCTCGCCACCACCGCTGGGGCCGGCAGCAAAATACATCACCCATTTGCCGTCGACGAGATGCAGTTCCGGCGCCCAGAGAAAGCCCGACATCGGTCCGCTGGCCTGATGGCGCCACAGCACGCGTTCGGGCGCGTTCGACAGGCCGGCAAGCGTACGCGAGCGGCGCAGTACCAGCCGATCATATTCGGGCACCGATCCGGTCATGTAGTACCAACCGTCGGTGTGGCGGAACACCTGCGCATCCGCACGCTGGCGCACAACCGGGTTGACGATGGTCGGCGTCGCGGCCCGGCCCAGTGCGGGGGTCGCCGAGGCGGCGGCAGCGCCAGCCAGGAAGAAACGTCGGGTAAGCATCAGGTCCTCCACCAGTATTTTTGTCGGCAGCGCCCGAGCGGCTCGAATTGAACAAGGCGAGGCAGCACCGGTACAGCTGATTGTCTGCCTTTTAGTCCGACATAATATGTGGGTCGTCAAGCGGGTGGAAGTTGCGACGGTGATGCGCCTGGTGAAGCCGCAGCGGCCTGCCCGCCGTCACCGACGCCAGACGCTGGACCCCGCCGGCGGCCTGCGCCGCGCAGGTCAGCGCTGCTTCTTGGCGATGGTCGCAGTGAAGTCGGGATCCTTGTTCGCCACCCAGTCGACGAACTTCCGAACGTTGGGGTTCGCCAGCAATGCCTCGACATCGGTGCCGTGGCGCTGCAGCTCCGCGTTGGTGAAGTTGGTGATCAGCGTCTGCTGGCAGATCGCATGCATCGGCACGACATCGCGCCCGCCGCGGCTCTTCGGCACCGGGTGGTGCCAGACGGTCGTCTTGCCCATCGGCCGGCCGCACAGCCAGCACAATAGCGGTGCTTCGGGCGGTTCGTCCGCGCGGAGCAACTCGCCATAGGGGTCTTTTTTCGACTGTCTGCGGTTCATAGGCGGTGCTCCTACCCGCTTTGGCGACCCGCCGCTACAGGTCGCGAAGCGCCGCGGCGGGCCGGGCGCGAAGGGCAGGGAGGCTACCGAGGATCCCCATGCCTAGGGTCGCCGCGACGGCGGCCGCCACCGTCGCCGCGACAATGTCCCAGCGCGGGGCCCAGGCGATCGCGAAGACCTGAGTCACGACATACCAACCCGCGCCGGTGCCCACGCCGACTGCCACCAGCACCAGGGCGGCGGCAAGCATGGCATATTCCAGCGCCTGTGCGCCCAGCACCTGGCGGCGGCTGCCGCCGAGCAGCTTGAGGATCACCGCGTCGTAGCGCCGGGCGCGGGACGAGGCGGAGACGGCACCGATCAGCACCGCGATGCCTGCCGCCACCGTCACCGCCGCTGCCGCCCGGATTGCCACCGCGATCTGGCCGAGCACCGCGCCGATCTGTCCGATCACGTCGCCGACGCGGATCAGCGTGACCGAGGGGAGCGCGGTTCCGACGCTGCGCATGACGGAGCCGTCGCGCGCAGGGTCTGCGTAGACGCTGGCGAGCAGCCCGTGCGGCGCTTCCTCGATATAACCGAGCGAGAAGACGATGGCGAAGTTGAGCCCGAGCCCGCCCCAGTCGATCTTGCGCAAGGCGGCGATCTTGGCCGGCACGTCGACGCCGAGCACCGAGACGGTGATGCTGTCGCCGACCTTAAGGCCCAGCGCCGCGGCCGCCTTGTCTTCCAGCGAGACGAGCGGAGGGCCGCGATAGTCCGCCGGCCACCACCGTCCCGCGACGACGGTGTTGCGCGGGGGAAGCGTCGCGGACCAGGTGAGGGTGCGGTCGCCGCGGAGCACCCAGGCGCCTTCGGGCAGCGTCTTCATGTCGGCGACACGCACGCCGCGCAGGGCGACGACCGACCCGCGCAGCGACGGCAGCGACTCGATCGTGGCCGTGGGCGCGGCGCTGTGGACGGCATGGGCGAAGGTCGCGGCGTCCTCCGGCTGCAGGTCGATCGCAAAGAAGCGGGGGGCCTTGGCCGGTGCGGCGTTGCGCAGTTCGGCAGCGAGGCTGGCATCGATCACCGCCAGCGCGACGAACAGCGAGAAGCCGAGGCCCAGTGCGACGACCAGTCGATCGGTCTGCGCACCGGGCCGATGCAGGTTGGCGATCGCCAGCCGCAGCAACGGCGTGCGCGCCCTGGGGAGCTTCGAAGCGGCGAACCGGATGGCCAGACCGAAGCTCCACAACAGCGCGATGAGCGCCGCCACCGCACCGACAAAGCCCAGCGCGAGCAGCCGGTCCGATGCGGTCAATACGGCGAGCCCGACCAGCGCCGCCACCAGCAGCGCCATCATCCCCAGCACGATCGCCGATGGCCGGCGACCCATCCCGAGCGCACCGCGCAGCAAGGTCGCCGCCGGAACGTCGCGGGCGCGGGCAAGCGCCGGCAGCGCGAACAGCAACGCCACCAGCAGCGCCAGAAACGCGGCGGTGACCAGCGGGACCGGATAGAGCGCAAGGCGCGGCGGCACCGGCAGCGATGCACCGACGAAGATCGTCAACAGCCAGGGCACGGCCACGCCGACCAGCAGGCCGCTGCCGATCCCGAGCGCCGAAACTGCCCCCAGCTGCGCGAGGAAGATCGCCGCAATCGTCCGCGAGGTCGCGCCGAGCACCTTGAGCGTGGCGATGATCCGGGTCTTGCCCGCCAGATAGGCGGCGACGCCGCTCCCCACGCCGACACCGGCAATGGCAAGCGCGGCGAGCCCGACCAGCATCAGGAATTGGCCGAACTGGTCGATGCCGCGCCGCAGGCCACCGGCGGCATGATCGCTGGTCCGCGCCGTCCAGCCGGCGCCGGACAGGCGGGCGAGCAGGCGTTTCTGCACCTCGGCTGATTCCGCAGGCCTGGCGAGCGCGATGCGATAATGGCTTTCGTACAGGCTGCCGGGCTGCACCAGCGCGGTCGCGTCCAGCCCGGCGAGGTCGACCAGCGCCGGCGGCCCCAGCGTGAATCCCGCGCCGAGCCGATCGGGCTCCTCGGCGATGATTCCGACCACCCGCAGCCATGCCGAACCCAGCCGCACGCTTTCGCCGGGCTTTACCCCCAGCCGATCGGCAACTGCGGCCGCGATGGCGATCTCCCGACCTCGGGGTCGATCGGACAACGCCCCGTCGGCGAGCCGGAAGCGCCCGACCAGCGGCCATGCCGCGTCCGTCCCACGCAGATCAATCAGCATTGCGGGCGTGTCGGTGCGCTTGCGCAGCATTGCCCGCATCGACACCGTCTCGGACACGCGGCCCGCCTCCGCGAAGGCGGCGAGTTCCGCCACGGTGGCGCGGCGCTGGGAGACGGTGAACTCGACATCGCCGCCCAGGATCTGCCGGCCGTTGGCATCGAGGGCAGCGATCATGCTGGCGGCGAGGCTGCCAATGCCGGCCAGCGCGGCGGTGCCGAGGAAGAGGCAGGCGATCAGCAGCACCAGCCCCCGCCCGCCGCGTCGCAAGTCGCGCAGCGCCAGCCGCCAGGCGATGGTCATGCGCCCTGCCGATCGGTGGCGATGCGTCCGTCCGCGAGCGTGACGACGCGCGCACACCGCGCGGCGAGCGCGGGATCGTGGGTGATGACGAACAGAGTCGTCGCGCTGGCGGCGTGCCGTTCGAACAGCAGGTCCATGATCGCGGCGCCGGTGGCGGTATCGAGATTGCCGGTGGGTTCGTCAGCGAACAGCAGGGCAGGGCGCCCGACCAGCGCCCGGGCGATCGCCACTCGCTGCTGCTCGCCACCAGAGAGCTGCGCGGGATAATGGCCCGTTCGGTGCGCCAAGCCGACGGCGGCCAGCTCCGCCTCGGCACGTGAGAACGCGTCCCGCGCGCCGGCAAGTTCCAGCGGCACGGCGACATTCTCCAGCGCGGTCATCGTCGGCAGAAGGTGGAAGGCCTGCAGCACGATGCCGATGCGCCCGCGCCGGGCGACGGCGAGCGCATCCTCGTCCAGCGCGGTGAAATCCAGCCCGGCGACCGACACGGTGCCGCCGCTCGGGCGCTCCAGCCCGGCGAGCACGGCCATCAACGACGATTTGCCAGATCCGGAGGGCCCGAGCAGCGCGATGCTGTCGCCTGCGGACACGCGCAAGTCGACCCCGCGGAGGATGTCGACGCGGGCGGGTGCTCTCCCCAGCGACAGCGAAACATTGCGCGCGTCGATGAGCGCGCTATCGGAAGGGGATGATGCCATGGTCACGCCTGAAGCGATATGGAGGGTTGCGGGGGATTGTCCATCTCGCGTTGCTGTCGGCCCTGGCTTTTGCGCCGAGCGCCGATGCCGCGCCACGCGCGCCGGTGATCTGGGCGTTCGGAGATAGCCTCAGCGCCGGCTACGGCCTTCCGCCCGCCCTGGGGTTCACCGCCAGGCTGGAGGCGGCGTTGCGCCGGGCGGGGGTGGCGGCGACGGTCCGCAACGGCGGCGTCGCCGGTGACACCGCCGCACAGGCCCGCGCCCGCCTGCGATGGGGGCTGCGCGGACTGGGGACCGCGCCCGATCTGGTCATCGTTGAACTCGGGGCGAACGACATGCTCCGCGGCCTTCCGGTGGCGCAAACCAAGGCCAATCTCGATGCGATCCTCACCGAATTGCACAATAGAGGCATTCCCGTGCTGCTCGCCGGCATGCGCGCTGCGCCCAATCTCGGGCCGGAATATGTGGGCGCCTTTGACGGCATCTACCCCGCGCTCGCCAGGAAACATGGAGTAGCGCGCTACCCGTTCTTCCTCGACGGCGTTGCCGGCAATCGGGCGCTGCTCCAGCCGGACGGAATGCATCCGAACGCGCGCGGCGTCGATATCATCGTCGGCCGCATCTTGCCGGAGGTTCGCAAGGCTCTGGGTGGCCCGGCGGCGAGCTCGAGGTGACTAAGCCCCGGCTCTCGACCGTCTGTACTGGGTCCACCGCGGGCATCATCGACTAGGCGATGCTTCGACGATGTTCGGCTGCCGCGCTGGAACAATCCGTGGGGTCCGCCGACTTCCAGCTAAAGTTTCGCGGTGAATTTACGGCGGGTCGCACGCCTGTGCAGCCAATCAGCAGATAAGCAACAAAAATCGCTGGTGACCCCTGCCCCCGCCGAAAGGGTTTTCTAAGCCGCTGGCCTTGGAAGAAAATGGTGCTTCGATGATGGTCTGATGCCGTCGAATGTACCACCACCGTTCTATTTAAATTCGATCGGGATGAGGGGAGGTGCATAGCTCGGGCTGCGTCGCTGTACTCGTAGCTCCCCAACCCCGACCAGCGAGGCGGCCCAGAGGGCTAGCCGATCGATCCCAGTCGAGCCGGCTGCTATGGCGATGCCGCCCGCTGGTGCCCGTCGCGAAGCCGCCCAGCGCGAGCGCGAGGGATGCAGCAATCGGCGTCGCAGAGAGAGGTTTCAGGAAAGGGGCGCGGGAAGGATCGCGACGCTTCCGGCGAGGCCGAACGGCGCATCGCGCCCCCCGGTATCGAACAGCAGCTGGAGCAGGCGTTCGCCCCGGCCGGGCGGCAGGGGCAAGGTAAAGCGGGTGGGAGCCGGGTCGGACTTTTCGGCGACCAGCCGGCCATCCAGCCACAGCCGTACCGTGCCGGTCAGCGCGGCGAAGACGATCGTGCCACCGCACTGGTCGGCCTGATCGCGAGGCGTGAAGGCGAGCTGGAACAGCACCCAGCGGCGTGCCGGATCGCCGGGTTCGACCGCGCCGGGCTTGAGCCACGCCCAGCTGTTCATGTCGCCGGGGGCGATGCGGCGGGCGAGATCGGGCGGGACGGCGGCGGCCGGGGCGACACGCCACTCCGTGAGCTGTTGGCGGCCGTCGATCGCGGGCATGGCGGGAACGTCGTGGGGGATGGCGGGGAGGTGCAGGATCGCGGGGCGCAGGCCAGGGGCGGTCGCGATCAGGCGTAGCGCCGGTGTGCCGTCGGAGCGGAGGATCGTCTGGGCCAGCCCTGCAAACAGTGCGCAGGCGTCGGGGGTTTCCGGCGCGTGGCGGTTGGGATCGCCATTGCCGGTCCCGAGGATCGTGCCGCCCTCCACCGACAGGGCGAAGGCGGTATCGGCGATCGGCACTGGGCGGCCTTGGGCGTCGACGGCTTCCACCGTGATCGGCACCGCATCGCGACCGTCACCGAGGATGCAGGGGCGATCGGGGGTGAGCCGCAGCGCAACCGGCGGCCCGGCGGTTTCCAGTCGCTGGCGCGCGACGATGCGGTCGCCGCGATAGGCCAGGGCTTCGAGGACGCCGGGCGCATAGGTCAGCGTGGTGCGCGCCAGCACGTCGCCGTGCAGGGCGAGCGTGGCGACGGCGCGCCCGTTCAGGCGCAGCGCCACCCGATCTGCATTGGCAATGACGCTGAGCGGCACCTGCTGGCCTTCGTGGCCGGGCCAGGTCCAGTGTGGCCAAACTTCTAGCACCGGCGCCGCGGACCACAAGGCGCGGCGGACGTGGAACGCGGCTTTGGGGAAGCCGCATTGGTCCATCGCGCCGAAGAAGGACGCGACGCTCGGCCATTCGAACGGGGTCGGCTCGCCGCGATAATCGAAGGCCGTCCAAAAGAAGCTGCCGGCGACGAAGGGCCGCGCCGCAACTGTTGCCCAGGCGGTGCGGTGGGCGCTGCCCCAAGCGGCATGGTCGCTATCGTCATCGGCCAGAATCTGCACGGCGCGATCGGTGCGCGCCGCGCCGCGGGTGGCGAAGGCGGATGTATCTTCGGATACGAGCAGCGGCACCGTGGGATGCGCGGCGTGGAAGCGATCGAGCTGGCCGGTGCCGTAGTTGAAGCCGACGATATCGAGCTGGTCGGCGATGTTGGGTTCGGCGAACATCGCGCCGTTGAGCGCGGCGGTGATCGGGCGATCGGGATCGAGCGCGCGGACGACTGCCTTCATCCGCGCGAACATTGCCACGCCGACCGCGCTCGACTGCAGCGATTCCTCGTTGCACAGCGACCAGAGGAACACGCTGGGATGGTTGCGATCGCGGCGAACGAAGCTGGCGAGCCGATCGAGCGCATCGGCGGCGGCGCTCAGTTCGCGATATTCGTTGAGGATCAACACGCCCAATCGATCGGCCGCATCGAGCAATTCCGGGGCGGGCGGATTATGCGCAGTGCGCAGCGCGTTGGCGCCCATCGCCTTGATGCGGCGCAGGCGAAAATCCCAGAGACTGTCGGGCACCGCGACGCCGATACCGGCATGATCCTGATGCGCGCAGGTGCCGCGGATCTTGAGCGGCGCGTCGTTGAGGAAGAAGCCGCGATCGGCATCGAATCGCAGCGTGCGGAAGCCGATGGCGGTATCCACCGCGTCGAGCACGCCCGCCGGGCCGAGCACGCGGGTGCGCAGTTTGTAGAGGGTAGGGCTGTCAGGCGACCAGAGGCGGGGGGCGGCAATGGCCAGCGTCAGGGTTGCGGTCGCTTCGGCCCGGGCGGCAAGGGTGGCGGTGCCCTGCGCGCGGGCGACCACGGTGTCGCCGTCGAGCAGCAGCGCTTCGATCCGCACCGAGACTGCAGGGCCTTGATTGGCGAGGGTCAGCGCCACCGGCACCGTCCAGCCGCCGCTCGTCGCACGCCGGGGCGCGGCGTGGACGCCGTCGACCTCGATATGCACCGGCGCGCGCTTGAGCAGCCAGGCGTGGCGATAGATGCCGGCGCCTTCATACCACCAGCCTTCGCTGGCATCGGCATCGGCGCGGATCGCGATCGTGTTCAGATCGTCGCCGAAGCGGGCGAACGGCGTCAGACCGATGGTGAAGCCGGTGCTACCGCCGAACTGGCGATGGGCGAGCGTGCCGTTGATCCAGATCGTGGCATGGGTGGCGATGCCGTCGAAGCACAAGGTGAGCGCACGGCCGCGATCGGCCAGGTCCAGCGCGAAGCTGCGCCGATACCAGCCGATGCCGCGGCGGCGATAGCCCTGATCGATATTCGCGGTGCGATCGAACGATTGGGCCACGGCCCAATCGTGCGGCAAGCGCACGCTTTGCCAGCCATTGTCGTCAAATTCGTCGGCCGCCGCGCCTTCGGCATTGCCCGCCTTGGCATGGGCATAGGATGCCTCATGGTCGAGCAGCGGCGGGAAGGGGATGTCGCCTTCGTGAAAGCGCCAGCCGATATCGAACGACAGGCGTTCGCGCGGCGGGAGGCGCGCGCTTTCGGCCCGGCCAGCGGCGGGCAGGGTGATGCCGCCCGCCGCCGCAAGCGCCGCGCCTTCGCTCAGGAAGGCGCGGCGGCTAGGCCGATGCAACATGTCAGCAATGCTGGCAGGTGGGATCGAGCAGATCGGCGAGCAGTGCGCCGGTCGGATCCCATTCGCCGATCGCCGGGTGGATCAGCAGCGCCTTGCGTGCGGCCAGCCGCTCGCCGGTAATCGCCGCTTCGATCGCGGCGCGCTCATAGGCCTTGATGCCATGGACCAGTCCGATCGCGGGATCGGGCAGCGGCGCGATCGGCAGCGGGGTGATGCTGTCGCGGGTGATCTGCGACGAGGTTTCGACGATCGAACGCTCGGGCAGATCGGGCAGGGCGCCGCGATTGCGGGTGTTGACCACGATCGTCGCCGGCACCGCGCCGGTAAGCGCGCTCATCACGTCGATCGCGATACGATGATAGCCGCTGGCGACGCGGAACGGATCGATGTCGAAGGTCGCTTCGGGATCGAAGGCGGAGCCGCCCTCGGCTTCCAGCTTCATATAGCTGCCCGAGCGGCGGTTGAGATAGGCGGCATAGGCGGCGATCGCGCCGGGGCCGTCATCGGCGCCCAGCCGGTCGCGCAGCGTGGCGATCAGCTCGACGTTCAACGCCTCGACTTCGGTGCCGCGGCTGGAGCCGTGCTTGCACTGGTTGGCCAGCGCGCGGCGGCGCTCATAATAGAAGAACAGATACTCGGTGGGGATCAGCCGCAGCGTGCGGATCATCGCCTTGTCGAACACCGGCGCGGTATAGAGCTTGTCGAGGATCGCATCGTCGGCCAGCACGCGATCGAACACATCTTCACCATGCAGCCGGATGCCGCGCACCCAGCCGAGATGGTTGAGCCCGACATAGTCGCACTCCACATCCGCCAGCGTCGCGCCGAGCGCATGGGCGATGTTGTGGAACAGCTCGGTTGGCGTGTCGCAGATGCCGACGACCTTGGCGTTGCTGTGATCGGCGATCGCCTGGGTGATCAGGCCCGCCGGATTGGTGAAGTTGACGATCCAGCCATCGGGGCTGAGCTTTTCGACCAGCCGCGCCTGCTCGATCGCGATCGGCACGGTGCGCATCGCCATGGCGGCGCCGGCCGGACCGGTGGTTTCCTGGCCGGGATAGCCATGTTCGATCGCGGTGCGCTCATCGGCGGCGCGGCCGGCAATGCCACCAACGCGGATCGAATTCATCACGAAGGCGGCGCCTTCGACGGCGTCTTCGATCGAGCTGGCTTCGCGGACGATCAGGGTGCCGCCTTCGGCCTTGACGATCGCGCGCCCCAGCGCAGCCATGATCGCCAGCCGATCGGCATCGGGATCCCACAGCACGAGTTCGCGTGCGCCCAGCGCCTCGGCCGCGTCGTTGACGCCGAAGGTGACGAGCGGCGTGCGGACACCGCCGCCGCCGATCAGGACGAGCTTGCGGTCAATAGAAACGGTCATGGGTACTCCGGAGTTCGTGTCGGTCGGGAATGGCGGCCAGCGCGCCGGGCTGGCGGGTGGAAAGCGAACCGGTGATGCAGCCGCGCTGTAGCCGCGTCTTGGAATCGGTGCCGTCGAGCAGCGCGTCGACGAAACCGGCGTCGAAGGCGTCGCCCGCGCCGGTGGCGTCGACCGCGTCGACCGGCGGCGGCGCGACGGCGACGGTGTGCCCGTCCTCCCGCGCAGCGGCACCGCGTACACCCAGCTTCACCATCGGATGAGCGATGCCGAGTGCTTCGGCAGCGTCGAAAAAGGCCTCGACGTCCGTGCTGCCGCACAGCAGCTCGGCTTCTTTCTCGTTCGGGATCAGATAGTCGACCGCGGCGAGCGTCGCCCGGTTCGCCGGATCGGCGAGCCATTCGGGCTGGTACCCCATGTCGAGCGAGGTGGTGATGCCGGCCGTCTTGAGTGCGGGCAGCACCTGTTCGGCCACGGCGCGCGGCACGGGCATGGCGAAATGGACATGGCGGGCCGAGAGCAACACCGCCAGCCCCTCGCCAGCCGCCAGCGCGCCGACATCGCGGTTCACGCCGATATGGGTGAAGAACGACCGGTCTTGCGCGGTCGACACGCTGATCGTGGTGCCGCTGGCGCCATTGCCGATGCGCAGCCCGTCCGGCGCGACGCCGTAGCGGGCCAGCCCGGCAGCGAACCAGTCGCGATCATCGGCGCCGACCAGCCCGACCAGCGCCACAGTCCGGTCCAGTCGGGCAAGGCCACAAGCGGTAGCCGCCGCGCCGCCGCCGACTTCCCGGGTATAGGCTTCGGTGGTCACTTCCTCTCCCGGCGCGGGCCAGCGGGTGAAGCCTGAAAAGACATGGTCGACGTAGATTTCGCCGATCACGGCGACGTCGAGATTGGGGGCAGGCATCAAAGGGTCTCCGTCGCCGGCGCGAACGGCCAGCGGTTGCGCGTCTTGGCCAGCAGCAGGAACATGGCCGAGCCCAGCACCACCATGGCGATGCCGGCGGCGATGTGGATCGGCTTGCTGGTGGTGACGATATACAGCCAACCGATCAGGGTGACGATCACCGGTACGGGATAGAGCGGCATGCGGAAGCCGGGCCGATTCTGGCGGCGCAGCATCACCACCGCGAAGCACTGCGCGGTATATTGGAACAGCGTCTGCACCACGATCAGCGCGGCGATCAGATTGTCGAGCGAGATGAAGCACGCCGCGGCGGAGGCGAGCCCCATGAACAGCAGCGAGAGCGTGGGGAAGCCGCCGCGCGGGTGCAGCTTGGCGAAGGGCGCGAAGAACTCGCCTTCCACCGCTGCCGCATAGGGCACGCGCGAATAGCCGAGCAGCACGACCAGCGCCGATCCCCAGCTGGCGATCAGGATCAGGACGGCGACGATGGTGCCGCCGAGCGGGCCGTAGAGCTTCTGCATGAAATCGGCGACCACGGCCTGCGAGCGCGCGGCTTCCTGCCAGGGCAATACCCCGAGGATGGCGAGGTTCAGCCCGATATAGAGCAGCGCAACGATGGGGATCGAGAGCAGCACGGCGCGGGGGATCGTTCGCTGCGGGTCGCGGACCTCGCCGCCCAGCATGCAGACATTGTTGTACCCGCCGTAATCATAGACGCCGATCAGCGTCGCCGCGCCAAGTCCCATCCAGAAGCCGTGGTTGAGCGTGAAGGCGCCCGGTGGAAAGGCAAAGGCGCGGGTCGCATCGAAATGCAGCGCACCCGAACAGATGATCCACAGGCACGCGCCGATCACGATGACACTGACCACCACGGAAAGCCGCTCGATCGAGCGCACGTCGCGCCACAGCAGCACCGTGTTCAGCAGGCAAAGCCCCGCCGCCATCGCCGCGATTTCCCAGCCGGTGAGCGACGGCCAGAGGTACGTCGCGTATTTCGCGAAGCCTACGGTGCCTGAGGCGATCGACATGGGCCCGGTCAGCAGCACCTGCCAAAGGTACAGAAAGCCGAACAGCCGGCCCAGCCGCTGCGGGCCGAAGGCTTCGCGAAGATAGTGAAACGAACCGCCTGAACGGGGCAACGCCGAACCCAGCTCGGCCCACACGAAGCCGTCGAACATGCACAACACGGCACCGAGCAGCCAGCCGAGCAGCGCCTGCGGGCCGCCCATCGCCGACAGCGCCAGCGGGATGGTGATGAACGGCCCGATGCCGATCATGTTGAGCAAGTTCGCCGAAATCGCGCCAGGTAGGCCCAGCAGCCGGCGCGGCGCTGCCGAAGGCGTAGCATCGGCAACGCTATGGGTCAGCGATGCCGGGCTCATGCCCGATTCCGCCACGAGGCTGTGTACGCTTCTGATGGCATCGACTTTCCCCACGGAACGATGCTCGCATTAGACGGTGCGTGTCAAAACAAAGTCAATATGGAATTTTCATTCCAAGCGCTAATATTGCAAACCAACCACCGCCAGCTATGGTGCGGGCAGGAGGATGGAATGGAGGACAGCATTACCGAACTGCCGACCAACGCCGAGGAACTGCGTGCGGCAATTCTGGCGCGCTACGATACGCTCAGCAAGCGGCTGCAACAGGTTGCGCGCTATGTCCTCGACCATCCCGAAGAGACGGCGCTCCAGACGCTGACGGTGGTGGCGGCGCGTTCGGATAGCCAGCCCTCCGCCATCGTGCGGTTTGCCAAGGCATTGGGCTTCAGCGGCGCGGGGCCGATGCAGAAGCTGCTGCGCGACAGCTTCCTCGCCCAGAACAATCCGCTGGGCTATGGCGAGCGGGTGCACCAGTTCACCGCTACGGTGAGCCAGTCGGTCTCCGATCACGGTGTCGGCGTGTTGATCGACGAGTTCACCGAAGGCGACATCAACGCGCTGCGCAACGTCCGCGACGTGATCGGCCATGAGGGGCTGGCGCATGCAGTTTCCTTGCTGGAACAAGCGAATATCGTCCATGTCGCGGGGATGCGCCGCGCCTTTCCGGTCGCCGCCTATTTCGCCTATGCCATTCCCCGCGCGGGCAAGCCGACGATTCTGCTCGATGGGGTGGGAGGGCTTTCGCAGCAGCAGTTCCGCGCGATCGGCGCAGGCGATGTGCTGATCGCCATCAGCTACCACGCCTATGCGCCGGAGACCGTCAACGCGGTCGAAACCGCCGTCGCGGCTGGCGCCAAGGTACTGGCGATCTCTGACAGCCAGCTGAGCCCAATCGCCAAGCTGGCCACTCAGACGCTGCTGGTGCGCGAGTCGGAAGTGCGCGGGTTCCGCTCTCTGGCGGCGTCGCTGTGCGTCGCCCAGGCGCTGGTCGTAGGGCTCGCCTATCGGCTGGAAGTGGCGCGCGAGACAGCCGTCGAGGATGCCGACCTGCCGTCCGAATAGCTGCACAGCGCCTCGGTCGAGGCTGGAATGCAACACCCTGAGCAAAAATATACAAAATGAAATTTGCAGATTGACATGAGATTGGCATTGTCATTCCATAACCAAAATGGAGCGCCGGCTTCTTCGGCGTAGCGGGAGTGGGAATGATGCGATCCGATCTGCGAGTGCGGTTGCTTGCCGGCACAGTATTGCTGGCCGGAATGCTGATCCTGCCGGACCTGGCTGCGGCGCAGACGGTCGAACAGGCATCCCCCAAGAAGGACGACTCGAATAGCAGCGCCGCCAACGACATCGTCGTCGTCGGAACCCGCTACGAGGCGACCAGCCTGCAGATGCGCTCCTCCAACACCACCAGCGTGCTGTCGGCCGACGACCTGAAGCATACGGCGGTGCACAACGTGGCGGAGGCGCTGGGCATGCTGCCGGGCATCAACGTGATGAACACCGGATCGGCCTTTGCCGGCGGCGTCGACGGCGCCTCCCGCGGCGAGGGCATGTTCGTCTCCGTTCGCGGCATGAATTCCGAATATAATCTCAACCTGATCAACGGCGTGAACGTCGCGCAGGGCAATCCCTATAGCCGCGGCGTGCAACTGAGCCTGTTGCCGCCGTCCGGCCTGCAGACGATCGTGCTCAACAAAACGTCGCAGCCCGACATGCTGGGCGATGCAATCGGTGGCACGATCGATTTCCGTACGCCGTCCGCCTTTGACTACGCGCAGACCACGCGCGGTTCGATCACGGTGGGCGGGCGTCTGGAAAGCCGGGCGCGGGCTTATGGCAAGGATGGGCTGGGCTATAACGTCGCGGGTGACTTCTCGACCAAGTTCGGCTCGGACCAGCAGTTCGGCTTCTATATCAGCGGCTTTTATGACATCCGCCATTACGCCAATAGCCTGGTGGGCGGTATCCAGGAATCGGGCTGCTGCGATAACGGCTATGACTTCGCGGTGCAGAATGCCGATGGCAGCAGCGCGGCTGGCCTGGATCCCGCATCGAACCTGATCTTGACTGGCGCCAATTACGGCATGTCCTCGGGATCGACCGAGCGGTATGGCGGCAATGCCAGCTTCGACTGGCGGCCGGGCGAGGATACGTCGATCTATGCCCGCGTTACCTATGCCCGCGCCGATACGGAACAGAACAGCGCGCTGACCCAGGTCGTCGCCACCAACAAGCAGGACGGATCGGCCGGCACTTCGCTCGGCAACGGTCTGTATGCGCCGGTGCTGAGCAATGTGCAGACGAAATTCTGGTATGAGACGAACCCGGCGCTCGCGACGCTGGGCACGGCGCAGTTGGGCGGCGATTTCAAGCGCGGTTCGCTGACGATCTCGCCCAACCTGTTCTACAGCTGGGGCAGCAACGAGCGGCCCGACCATATCGAAGTCGCCGGCCGCACGCTGGGCGATTCGGGCAGCGGCCTGGCCTATGGCGGCTCGACCTTGTTCGGGTACAACAACGGCTATCCGGTGCCGTTGCTGACGCCGGCGCTTTCCACGGCGCTCGGCAACATCTCCGCGATGAACGCGGCGGGCGGGGCGCCGGAATATACTACGCAGTCGAGCGAGCAGAAGAAGGGCGGGGCCAAGCTGGACCTGCACTATGACCTCGACGACAGTGTGCTGCAGTTCGTGAAGGTCGGCGCACGGTACGAGAAGAGCAAGCGGACCGTCACCAATCGCGACTACACCGTGCCGGGTTACGGCAATGCCAACACCTTCGGCGATCTGGGGATCATCTCCTCCAGCTATCCCAGCGTGTGGCCGGGCCGGTACAATTGGGGCGTGCCGGAGATCGACCAGACCAAGCTGTTCGCGCTGTTCAACCAGCTGGGCGGCGCCACCGACGCGACGAGCGACACCTGTGGCAGCAACCCGGTCAACAACTACAACTGCAACACGCAGAAGGCGACCGAGCAGGTCTATGCCACCTATGCGATGGCCAAGCTGAAGTTCAACGACGTCGATGTCATCCCCGGCGTGCGGTATGAGCACAGCCAGATCGACAACACCTACTGGGTGACGCCGACGCTGAACGGCGTGACGCAGACCGGCCATTTCGAAAGCAATGTCGCCAAGTTCGATGCGCTGCTGCCCAGCATTGCCGTCAACTATCGCCCGGCGGGCGCCGTGTACCGCGCATCGGTGTGGACCAGCTATGTGCGGCCGCCGTTTCTGCAGCTCGGCGGCGGATCGAGCACCAATGTCTCCGGCGGCGTGACCACCATCAATCAAGGCAATCCGGACCTGAAGGCGATCCGCGCGCTGAACCTGGATGCATCTGGCGAATGGGATTTCGGCAACGACACCCATGTGATGCTGGCGGGATTCTACAAGCATCTGCGCCACTATATTTATGACGCGGGCAGCAGCGCCGGTGTCGTGACCGGCACCAATCTGGGCGTAACCAGCGGCACGATCACCTATCGGCCCTCCAACGGCGGATCGGGCGACATCTATGGCATCGAATTCAGCGCGCGGCAGCGTTTCTCGGCGCTGCCCGGCCTGTTGAGCGGCTTCGGGATCGCGGGCAACGTCACCCGGCAATGGACCAAGGTCGACGTGCTGGGCGACGGCACCCGGATGGACCGCATGCAGAATGCACCCGACCTGCTCGCCAACGCCCAGCTCTTCTACGAAAAGGGCAAGATCGGGCTGGACCTGAACTATACCCATACGGGCAGCTACATCTCGGTGTACGACACGCTGGGCAAGGGTTCGACCTGGGACGATGTGTGGGTTCGGCCGATCAACCGCATCGACGTGCATGCCGGCTATGAAGTGAACAAGGCGCTGAAGCTGGACCTCTCCGTCTCCAACTTGTTCAATTCCTACAGCTATTGGGCGCATATCGGGAAGAACAGCCTGACCGTTTCGGACATCGTGAATTCCGGCTCGACCACCTTGCTGACCGCCACCTACAAGTTCTGAGGAAGACGGCATGACGACACGCCGCGATGTGCTGACCGCAGGATTGGCCATCGCGGCGACGGCTGCCGCCGGCGAGGTGCAGGCAGCGCCGACTGCCGCCGCTCACTCCGCGGACCCGGCCGCCCATGTCGATCCGTTCATCGGCACCGGCGGCCATGGCCATTGCTATCCGGGCGCTACCCGGCCGTTCGGCATGGTCCAGCTATCGCCCGATACGGACAATGCCCGCTGGGATGCCTGTTCGGGCTATCACCACGACGATGGCACGATGCTGGGATTTTCCCACACCCATCTGAGCGGGACGGGGGTGGGCGACCTGCTCGACCTATTGGTGGTGCCGCGCACCGGGCCGGTGGTGCTGGCGCCGGGATCCTTGGCCCATCCCGAAGGGAGCTACCGCCAGCGCTTTACCCATGACGATGAGCGCGCGGCGCCCGGCTATTATGCAGTGCGCCTCCCCGACAGCGGCATTGCGGCGGAGCTCACGGCGGGTGAGCGAATCGGCTGGCATCGCTATCGCTTTCCGGCTGCGGGGCATCTGCTGATCGACCTGGCGCATGGCGCGCGCGACGAGCCCGATCCGGCGAGCGAAGGCTATGATCCGCCGCGCCGCACCCCGGTGACCGATGCGTCGCTTCGGCTGATCGGCCACGACATGCTGGTCGGCAGTCGCCGCGTCCAGCAATGGGCGAACGGACGGGTCATCCACTTCGCCCTACGCCTGTCGCGACCCTTTGCCGAAGCGCAGCTGTTCAGCAATGATCGCCCCGTGGGCGGCGATGCGGTGGCCGGGGCCTCGCTGAAGGCGGCGCTGCTCTTCCCCGATGCGGCCGCAGCGCCGCTGGTGGCGAAGGTTGCGCTATCGGGCGTCGATGTCGAGGGCGCGATCCGCAACCTTGATGCCGAAGGCGGCGGCTGGGATTTCGATCGAGTGCAGGCCGATGCCCGGGCGGCGTGGACGGCGGCGCTGGGCCGGTTGCAGGTGGAAACCGACGATGCGGCGCAGGCACGCATCTTCCACACCGCCGCCTATCACGCGATGCTGGCGCCGACGCTGTTTTCGGACGTGGACGGGCGCTATCGCGGCATGGACACCGCGGTGCACACGCTGCCGGCGGGGCAGCATAATTACAGCACCTATTCGCTGTGGGACACCTATCGCGCGCTGCACCCGCTGCTGACGCTGGTCGCGCCGGAGCGCAATGCCGATCTGGTGCGCGGGCTGGCGCGGATGACGCTGGAGAGCCCCAACGGCCCGCCGGTGTGGCCGCTGCAAGGGATCGAGACGCATTGCATGATCGGCTGGCACTCGGCGGTGGTGATCGCCGAGGCGCTGGAAAAGGGCGTCACCGGCATCGATGTCGCCATGCTGTGGCCGCGCTTCCGCACACTGGCGTTCGACGAGACGGTGAAGGGCCTCGATCCCTATCGGCGGCTTGGCTACATCCCCAGCGACAAGGTGGCCGAAGCCGCCAGCAAGACGCTGGAATATGCGTATGACGATTGGGCCATGGCCCGGATCGCCGAGGCGGCGGGCGCGCACGACGATGCCGCCCGGCTGCGCGAACGCTCGCGCAACTATCGCCATTTGTTCGATGCGAAGACCGGCTTCATGCGGCCAAAGCTGGCCGACGAAAGTTGGGCAGAGCCGTTCGACCCGCGCGCGCTGGGCCACGATACCGCGCATTGGCGCGACTTTACCGAGTGCAATGCGTGGCAGGCGACGTTCCTCAACCAGCACGATGTCTATGGGCTGATCGATCTGTTCGGCGGCGACACGGCGTTCGAGGCGAAGCTGGATGCGCTGTTCGCCGCGGACAGCAGCCTGCCGGCCGGTGCCCCGCCGGATGTGAGCGGGATGGTGGGACAATATGCGCATGGCAACGAGCCGAGCCACCACATGGCCTATCTCTATGCCTACTGCGGCGCGCCGTGGAAGACGCAGGCCCGGGTGCGGATGTTGCTGGAAGGCCAGTATCGCGATGCGCCGGATGGGCTTTCGGGCAATGAGGATTGCGGGCAGATGAGCGCTTGGTACGTGCTGAGCGCGCTGGGCCTTTATCCGGTCGATCCGGTGACCGGCGTCTATGTGTTCGGCAGCCCGCTGCATGCCCGCGCCACGCTGACGCTGGGCGGCGGGCGGCGGCTGGTGATCGAGGCGCCGGGCGTGGGCGCCGATGCGCCCTATGTCCAGGAGGTGCGTTGGAACGGCAGGCCGTGGCGCAAGAGCTGGATGGGACATGCCGATCTGTCGCGCGGCGGTACGCTCAGCTTTCGCATGGGGAAGACGCCCAATCGCGAATTCGGCAAGGTGCCGGGCGATCGGCCGCCCTCATTCGGCCGGCTGGCGCACGCGTGACCCGCAGCGCGGCGCGTTCAGGGCTGTTCGACGCACCCCGATCGTGCCGAGCGCGCGGCGGCTTCGGCAAGTTCCAGCGCGGCAACCGCGTCGTGCGGGGTGATCGCGGGTACGGCGCCGTCCAGCACTGCAGCAAACTGGCCGATCTCCGCGCGATAGGCATCTGCATAGCGATCGAGGAAGAAATTCTGCAGCGTGGCGGCATGCTCGCCGCTCGCATCCCAGCGCTCCACCCTGTTTGCCGCGACATTGCCGACGCGGAGCATGCCAGCCGCGCCATAGGCTTCGATCCGCTGGTCATAGCCATAGCCGCTGCGCCGGCTGTTGCTGATGCTGCACAGCCGCCCATCGGCGCTGCGGAGCACGATGCGGGCGGTGTCGATGTCGCCGGCGGCACCGATCGCGGGATCAACCAGACAGGACCCGGCGGCGAACACCGTTTCCGGGCTGGCGCCCAGCAGCCAGCGTGCCATGTCGAAATCGTGGATCGCCATGTCGAGGAACAGCCCGCCCGAAGCGGCGATATAGTCGGCGGGCGGTGGCGCCGGATCATGGCTGGTGAGGTGCAGCGCCTCCAGCGGGCCGATTTCGCCCGCCCGGAGCCGGACATGAAGGCCGGCGAAGTGCGGATCGAAGCGGCGATTGAACCCGATCAGCACGTGCGCGCCCAGCTGGTTCAGCCGCACCGTCGCGTCCCGTGCCGTCGCCGTCACGCCCCCGAACGGCTTTTCGCACAGCACCGCCTTGCCTGCGTTCGCGGCAGCGAGGGTGAGCGGCACATGGCTGGGCGTTGCGCTGGCGACGATCACGCCGGCCACGTCGGGATCGGCAAGCGCCGCCTCCAGCGACGACGATATGGCGCCATGAACCGTGGCGAGCGCGGTCGCGGCAGCAGGATCGCAATCGACAATATGTTTCAGTCGCAAGCCCGGATGGGCGACGACGTTCGCGGCGTGGATGTGCCCGATCCGCCCGGCGCCGATCAGCGCGATTGCATGCATGCGGCCCTCCGTTATTGCCGGGCCCATTCCACAGCTTGCCGCCCGTCGGCAAGGGGCGGATGAGGATAGGGAGGGCGATGGAGGGCGGGGCGATGGCGCAGGCGGACCGGCTCGATTTCGTGGCGATCGGCCGCGCCGCGGTGGACCTGTATGGCGAACAGGTCGGCGGCCGGCTGGAGGATATGACCAGCTTCGCCAAATATGTCGGCGGCAGCCCCACCAATACGGCGATCGGTGGCACCCGGCTGGGGCTGAAGACCGCGCTGATCACCCGCGTCGGGGATGATCACATGGGGCGGTTTCTGCGCGAACAGCTGGATCGCGAAGGGGTCGAGACGTGCTCCGTCTCGACCGATCCGGATCGGCTGACCGCGTTGGTGCTTCTCGGCATCCGCGACGGCGAGCGCTTCCCGTTGCTGTTCTACCGCGAAAATTGCGCCGACATGGCGATCGACGAGGGTGATATCGATCCTACGCTGCTCGCCCGCGCCGGGGCGGTGGTGCTGAGCGGCACCCATCTCTCGCGGCCGGGCGTGTTCGCCGCGAGCATGAAGGCGGCGCGGCTGATGCGAGCCGGCGGTGGGCGGGTGATCCTCGACATCGATTATCGCCCGGTGCTGTGGGGCGCGGCGACGCCGGGCATGGGCGAGCAGCGCTTCGTCGCGGATCGCGCCGTCACCGCCAAGCTGCAGCAGATCCTGCCGCTCGTCGATCTCGTTGTCGGCACGCAGGAGGAAGTGCACATCCTGGGCGGCAGCGAGGACGATCTTGCAGCGTTGCACGGCATTCGCGCGCACACCGATGCACCGATCGTCGTCAAGCGCAGCGCCGAGGGCTGCACCGTGTTCGATGGCGACATTCCCGATCGGATCGAGGATGGCCGCGCGGTGGCCGGCTTTCCGGTGGAGGTGTTCAACGTGCTGGGCGCGGGCGATGCGTTCATGGCCGGTTTGCTGCGGGGCTGGTTGCGCGGGGAGCCGCTGGAGACGGCGTGCCGCTGGGGCAATGCGTGCGGCGCGCTGGTCGTCTCGCGCCACGGCTGCGCGCCGGCGATGCCCAGCTGGCGCGAGCTGCAGCATTTTCTGGGCCGCACCGATATTCCCTATCGGCTGCGCACCGATGTCGCACTGGAACGGGTGCACTGGTCGGTCGAGCGCACTGGACGTCACGAGTCGCTGGTGGTGCTGGCGGTGGATCACCGCACCCATTTCCGCACGCTGGCGGCGCGCACCGGGGCCAAGCCCGATCGGATCGCGGCGTTCAAGGCGCTGGTGCTGCGGGCAACCGACCAGCTGGCCCAAGGCGATCGCGACTTCGGCATCCTGCTGGATGGCGAAGACGGTGTCCGCGCGCTGGAGGCGACGGCGGCGCTGCCCTATTGGGTCGGGCGCCCGATCGAAGTGCCCGGATCGCGCCCGGTGACGTTCGAAGGCGGCGCCGAAGTGGCGGTGACGCTGCGCGAATGGCCAGCACCGCAGGTGGTGAAATGCCTGGTCTATTATCGCATGGACGATCCGTCCGCGGTGCGTGTCGCGCAGGACCAGGCGCTGCTCGCGCTGTTCCAGGCCTGTCGGGCGACGCGGCACCCGCTGCTGATCGAAGTGATCGTTTCCGCCCATGGCGCAGTCGACACGCGCACCACCGCGGCAGTGCTGGAGCATCTGTACACCATCGGCGTCGTGCCCGATTGGTGGAAGCTCGAGCCCGACGGAGACCCCGCGACCTGGGCCGCCATTGCGGCGGTGATCGAGCGCTACGATCCCGATTGCGAAGGGGTGCTGCTGCTCGGCCTGTCGGAAACGCCGGCGCGGCTGGTTGAACGGTTTGCGGCGGCGGCGCGCTTTCCGGTGGTGAAGGGCTTTGCGGTCGGCCGGACGATCTGGCACGATGCCGCCGAGCGATGGTTTACAGGATCGATCAGCGACAATGCGGCGGTGGAGCAAATCGCGGCGAACTTCCAGGCGCTGGTAGCGGCGTGGAGGATGGCGCGGCGGGACTAGGCGAAACCGTGCGCTGCACTGCTGCCCAGGCGCTGGTGCGCTGGATGGCGGCGCAGGTCAGCCTGGTCGACGGCGTGGAGATGCCCTATTTCGGCGGCGTCTGGGCGATCTTCGGCCATGGCAATGTCGCCGGGATGGGCGCGGCACTGGCCGAAGTTGAGGCGGTGTTGCCCACCTTTCGTGCGCATAGCGAGCAAGGGATGGCGCATGCCGCGATCGCCTTCGCCAAGGCCCATCGGCGCGAGCGGGCGATGGCCTGCACCACCTCGATCGGGCCGGGCGCGACCAATCTGGTGACGGCGGCGGCCGTGGCGCACGCCAATCGCCTGCCGATCCTGTTGCTGCCCGGCGATGTTTTCGCGAGTCGGCGGCCCGATCCGGTGCTGCAACAGATCGAGGCGTTTCACGACGCCACCGTTTCCGCCAATGACTGCCTGCGCCCGGTCTCGCGACTGTTCGACCGGATCACCCGGCCCGAGCAGCTGATCGATGCGCTGCCCCGAGCGATGGCGGTGCTGACCGATCCGGCGCAGTGCGGGCCGGTGACGATCGCCCTGTGCCAGGACGTGCAGGCCGAGGCGTGGGAGTATCCGGCGTCGCTGTTCCGCAAACGGGTTTGGCGCCGCCGCCGGCCGGTGCCGGATGCGCAGGAACTGGCAGAACTGGTCGCGCGCATCCGGGCTGCGCGGGCGCCGCTGATCGTGGCGGGGGGCGGGGTGCTGTATGCCCGCGGCGAAGCGGCGCTGGCCGCGCTGGCCGAAGCGACCGGAATTCCGGTGGCGGAGACGCAGGCGGGCAAGGGGGCCTTGGCCTGGGACCATCCGCAGGCGCTGGGCGCGATCGGCGTTACCGGCAGCGATCCGGCCAATCGCGCGGCGGCGGAAGCGGACCTCATCCTGGGCATCGGCACCCGCTTGCAGGACTTTACCACCGGATCGCGCCGGCTGTTTTCCCCGCAGGTGGTGCTGGCGCAGGTGAATGTGGCGGCGTACGACTCGGCGAAGCAGGATGCGCTGCCGGTGTTAGGCGATGCGGGCATAACGCTGGAATCGCTGGCGGAGGCGCTGGCAGATTGGCGAGTAGCACCGGACTGGGCAGCGACGGGTTGCGACCGGGTCGCCGCCTGGAATCGCGATTGGCACACGGCGACGGTGCCGAACAATGCGCTGCCGTCGGATGCGCAGGTGATCGGTGCGCTGTGGCCGACTTTGCCGGACGACGCGGTGGTGCTGTGCGCCGCCGGGGGGCTGCCGGGCGAGTTGCACAAGCTGTGGCGCGTTCGGGTGCCGGGCGGATACCATGCCGAATATGGCTTTTCCTGCATGGGGTATGAAATTGCCGGCGGTCTGGGCGCGAAGCTGGCGATGCCGGAGCGCGAGGTGATCGTGATGGTCGGCGATGGCAGCTATCTGATGCTCAATTCCGAACTCGCGACATCGGTGGCAATGGGGCTCAAGCTGATCGTCGTGCTGCTCGACAATGGCGGCTTTGGCTGCATCCACCGGCTGCAACAGGCGACGGGCGGGCGGCCGTTCAAAAATCTGCGGGGGCCGGCGCCCGCGATCGATTTCGTCGCCCATGCCCGCAGCCTGGGCGCGCACGCCGAAGCGGTGGAACTGCGCGCATTGGGTGCGGCGGTTGCGCGCGCCCGGGCGGCGGATCGCAGTAGCGTGCTCGTCCTGCGCACCGATCCCGATCGGGCGAGCACGATCGGCGGCCATTGGTGGGACGTCCCGGCGCCGGAACGCGGGGAATGATCCGCATTGGCGTCAGCCCGATCGCCTGGGCCAATGACGACATGCCGGAGCTATGCGCTCCCATCTCGCTGGAGCAGTTGCTCGGCGAGGCGGCCGCGATCGGGTTCGAGGGGATCGAACTGGGCAACCTTTTCCCGCGCGATGCCGCGTTGCTGGCGCCGCTGCTGCGCGAGCAGGGGCTGGCGCTGATCGGCGGTTGGTATGGCGGGGATCTGTTGCGTCGCGATGCGGCGGCAGAGATCGCGGCCATTACGCCGCATCTCGATCTGCTGGAAGCCTGCGGGGCATCGGTGGTGGTGTTCGCCGAAACGGGCAGCGCGGTGCATGGTGACCGCCGTTCCCGGCTCGACGCGCCACCGCAATTGGCGGGGGACGATTGGCGGGTGCTGGGCGCGCGGCTGGACGCGGTGGCAGCGGCGGTTGCCGATCGCGGGCTGCAGTTCGCCTATCACCACCATCTGGGCACCGTGATCGAGACCGCTGAGGATCTGCAGCGGCTGCTGGACGCGACGAGCGAGGGGGTGGGGCTGACGCTGGATACCGGCCATGCGGCCTATGGCGGCATCGATTCACTGGAAGTGGTGACGCGATATCGCGGCCGGATCGCGCATGTGCACTGCAAGGATATCCGTCGTGCCCGCTACGTCGAAACCCGCGAGCGGGGCCGCAGCTTCCTCGATGGCGTCGTGGCCGGGATGTTCGCCGCGCCCGGTACCGGAGACTTGGACTTTGCGCCGCTTGTCGCAGCATTGGTCGAAAGCGGCTATGCTGGCTGGATCGTGGTGGAGGCCGAGCAGGATCCTGCGCGTGCCGCCCCCGCCGAACATGCGAAAATGGGCTTCGATCATCTCAGGCAGAAGTTGCGTTGTTGATCGCGCTCGACCGTGCTGCGCGACGCGGAAGAACTGGCGTGGTAGCGCGAACGCATCACCGTGCTGGCGCATGCCGCTGCCGCAGGATGGCGACAGTCGCTGGACAGGTCGATGGGCCGTACCTAGAGGGCACGCCCCTTTTCACACGGAGAACACGCCCATGAACAATGCCGATCTCGCCGACCGCGTTTCCGAAGCGCAAGGCCTCACCAAGGCCGACGCGCGCAAGCTGGTCGACGGCATTTTCGCCGCCATCACCGAGGCCGCAGCTGCTGGGGAAGAAGTGTCGCTGAACGGCTTCGGCAAGTTCAAGGTCAAGGAAAGCGCCGCGCGTGAGGGCCGTAACCCTTCGACCGGCGCGGCGATCCAGATCGCAGCGTCGAAGAAGCTCGCCTTCACGCCCGCCAAGGCCGTGAAGGACAAGCTCAACGGCTGATGGATATGCGGTCGTCCGCGCCTTTCTGGAGGCGCGGGCACCGACATTCCGATTACTCTTGGCTTCGGGCCGGCCTATCGATCCAAAGAAACGTCGCCTGAAATTCGAATGGCAGTTCAAGCAACGGTTGACTTGCGAACAATCAACCGCGGCTCCAGGCGCGATATTTGGGGTGCCGCGCCGGACCCGGTGCTGAGATCAAGAACACGTTTCGCCGCCATATCCCCCAGCCGATGACTGCTCTGGTCAACGGAGGTCAGCGGTACCCGCAGATACTCGGCGTACCGAAGATTGCCGCAGCCGATAAAGGCAATATCCTGGGGAATGCGCAGACCGGCCTGCATCGCGGCGTCCATGGCGCCGATGGCGGAGAGATCATTGTAGCAGAAGACGGCGTCCGGCGGTTCGCGCAAGGACAGCAACTCCTGCATGGCATGGTAGCCGGTGGCATCGCCGCTTTCTTCAAAGCCGTCGCGCATCACGATATAGGCTTCGGGAAGGTCGATACCCGCCGCGGCCAGCGCGCGTTGGAAGCCTTTGAGCCGGTCCGCCGTCGGACTGATGCCACGCCCGCCGATATGGGCGATCCGTCTGCGGCCGATGCCAACCAGATGGCGCGCCGCCAGTTCGCCGACCATGAGGTCGTTGGTGCCGACGAAATCAATCGGCAAGGTGGGGAAATGGCGATCGACGAGGAGAACGGGCGTGGTGGTTTCCGCCAGCGCCGGGGAGGGATGCAGCGCCGGGCGGCACGATGCCACCAGCAACACGTCGACGCCGCGCGCCAGCAAGGTTTTGATTTCCTGTTCTTCGATCTCCGGATCTTCTTCGGACGAGGCCAGAACCAGAACCAGGCCCTCCGAACGCAGCGCCCCGGCCAACGATCGGGCGAATTCGCCGAAGAAGGGATGGATGAGATCCGGCACGACCAATCCGATCGCCTGGGAACGTCCCCCAGCCAGCGCGCGCGCCAGCATATTGGGCTGATAGTTCAGCTCGCGCATCCGCTTGAGCACGCGCTCGCGGGTTTTGTCGCTGATATCGGTCTGGCCGCGCAAGACCTTCGAAACGGTAACTGTCGAAACGCCGAGATCGCGGGCTATGTCTTTGAGCGTGACCGCCATCGGGGGAGCTTTTCAACTGCGTTGCACCGGATGATTCGTCTATGCGCACACTCCCCCAACGGCGTCCAGATAGGGGGCGGGGCCTAATTGAAGCGCGTGCGCGTCCACAATGCCCAGCAGCCCGCCACCAGCGTTGCAAGCAGCATGGCGCAAAGGACGGCAACCCATCCCCAATGCATCATCAACGGCGGCACGACCGCATCCGAGGCCAGCCAGACGAATAGCGAAACGGCGACGGCCACGATGGCCCAGTCCCACCAGCGCCGTTGGCCGGCCCCCTTGGTGCCTTCGCCATGTTGGGCGTTCCGTGCATCCTCATAGGCAAGGCCGTAGCGGTCGCATTCGCGCTGCAAGGCTGTATTACGGCTGGTCATCTCATCGGCACCCGCTGCAGCCGTGCTGATGGCCAGGGCGCCCAGGATCATGAGCAGCGAACCGCCGACAACCAGCCCGATATGCGCGCTGTCGGCCATCGCGAGCTCGCCGAACACCAGCGCCCCCCAGGCCAGCCCCCACAACTGATTGGTATTGGACAGCGGGATGCCTCGGCTGATGCCGAGATATTTGGTGGCGTATTGCTGGAACAGGTCGCCGATCACCCACACAAAGCCGCCTAGGAACAGCCAGAACAGCACCTCACGATGGTGCAGAAGCTGCAGGGCGGAGGAGTTCGGGCCGCCGTCGAAGCACCAGGTCAGCGCCAGCATCGTACCCAACTCGCCAATCGTGAAGATCGTGACGAACGATAGCGGGCTCATGCCGCTCAGATAGGCTTTGCGATAGGGGACATACATGGTGCCCCACATCAGGCTCGCCCCTGCTGCCGCCGCGAGGCCGCGTGCGGCGTGGGGGGATGCGCCCGCATCGTGCAGCGTGCTGAAGCCCAGCATGATGGCGGCGGCGACGATCGCCAGCGTGCCGAGCACCACCTTGCCAATGGTGCGCGCGCCCGCTCCGCGCATTTCCCGGAACAGCAGCCAGCCCCATAGCAGTCCGACCAGGGAATTGGTGTTCCACAGCGGAAAGGCCGTAGCGAGGCCCACGTCGCGAATGGCGAAGACGGTCAGCGTGTTGGCAACCGCCCATAAGGCGCCCGCCAGAAGCCCCCAGAGGATTAGGTGCGGCTTGGACGCGATGTCCGAAAACACGAAGCCGGTGCCCTTCATCAGGGTCGGAAAGGTCCAGCGCGCGGTGAAGACGCCGGCGACCATGCACAGCGAGATGGCGAAGGGAGAAAACCCTGCCGTCACCAATTTGGTCGGCGCTTCCGCCGCGCCCAGCCAGGCGCCGGCAGCCAGGCCGCACAAAACGCCCAGCATATGTTGCGGGTTGGTCGATGCCGCGCCCGTATGTTGTGAAGACGCCATGATGGCGCTCCTTTCTATCATTGGATTGTCTCCGCCTTCGGGGCGTGTTTAGTTGATCATCGCAAGAAGAAGGATGCCGCCGGCAAGAACCAGCGCGGGAATCCAGAACTGAATATCCGTTAAGACCGCGCGCACCGTGGACGCACCTGTCGCGTGCCGTTCGTTCATCCGCACCCTCGTTTCCTATTGGCTCGCCCTTCTTTCTGAGGGAAGGTTTGAGCAGCCGTCGAGCGTTACCGATAACGCTCTAGGTGTCAAGGAGCCTTGGCTTAAGCCGGAGGGGAGTTGTTGAGCTTCTTCGCAACTTGCGATACGCTCGTACGTAACCGATAACGTTGGCAAAGCAGGCCACGACGAGAGGATGCGGAACGATGGGTGCAAACACCACACAGGCCGTTGACGAAAGCCGGTACAAGGAAGGCAAGGCCGAGGACGATTTTCGTCAGTATGACGAGGCTGCCGTTCCGGGTGTCGCGCAGTTTTACCGCAACAACCACGAGCAGATGACCGTCGACTATGTGATGCGCAAGGAGGCCGAATATTTCGGCCTGACGCGGGGCGAGAGGTCAATCTGGGAGGCTGCCGAGTTTCTGAACGCGCTGGTCGACGAGAGCGATCCTGACACCGATTTGTCGCAGACCGATCATCTGTTGCAGACCGCGGAGGCCATGCGCCGTGACGGACAGCCGCGCTGGATGATCCTGACGGGCTTTCTGCACGATCTGGGCAAGTGCCTGTGCCTGTGGGGTGAACCGCAATGGGGTGTGGTCGGGGACACCTATCCCGTGGGTTGCGCCTGGTCCGAGCACATCGTCTTCCACGAATATTTCGCGGCCAATCCAGACCTGAACATACCCGAATACCAGACGAAATATGGCATCTACGAACCCAATTGCGGCCTCGAGAAGGTGCATATGTCGTTCGGCCATGACGGCTATATCGCCGAGGTGATGAAGCCATATCTACAGGATGAAGCGCTCTACATGCTGCGCTTCCATTCCTTCTATCCGTGGCACAAGCACGGCGCGTACGATCACCTGTGCAACGACAAGGATCGCGCCATGCTGAAATGGGTGCTGGAGTTCAACAAGTACGACCTTTACTCCAAAGGCCATGCCAAGCCGGATCTGGCCCAGCTAAAGCCTTATTACGATGATCTTTTCGCCGAGTTCCTGCCCGCCAAGCTCGCCTGGTAGCCAGTTCATCGAGCTGCGCGCTGCAACCTGCCAGGCCGGTTCGATGTCTTCGATCCCATGGTCGTTCGAGGCAGGTCGGTGGCCGGTCATGTGCCGATCTGGCGGCCATAAGCACCGTCCGGTGGGGCGTTAGCGCCGTATGGATCGTTGGGTCCGGCACCTTCTCGCCGTGCAACGGCAACGGCTAGGCGAAAGCCGCACCGGCGGCATCATGGGCGCCCGACCTAGAACCTGTCCTCTATCGCCAGCCCCACCAGGCGGCCGGCGGAGATGGTTTGCGGCACGGTGTCGGCAGTGCGGCCGATCGTGCTGCGATAGGCGAGATCCGCCAGCAGGTTGCGGGCGAACAGGCGGAGCGTGGCGGTTTTGGCGATCGTCCGGGAGATGCTGGCGTCGACCTGCGCGGCCGGGCGGACCCAGGTGTCGAGCGCGCTACTGGCCAGCACCGAATATCCCGACGCCGACGTGCCCAGCAGACCATATTGCTGGATATAGGCGCCGGTCCAGCGGCCGATCAGCCGGGCGGACCAGGGGCCGCGGTGATAGTGCAGCTCAGCCGAGACGTTATAATCGGGCGTATATTGCAGCTGTTCGACGGCAGAAAGATCGGGATTGCGCATCCGTACCCGCCCGTGGAGCAACGTCGCCGCGCCCCCGATCGTCCAGTCCCGCGCCAGCGGCAATGCGGCGCTGGTTTCCAGGCCGAGCAATGTCGCCGTG
The DNA here is from genome assembly GCF_052045505.1 of Sphingomonas sp. 22176. Lineage (NCBI taxonomy): Bacteria > Pseudomonadati > Pseudomonadota > Alphaproteobacteria > Sphingomonadales > Sphingomonadaceae > Sphingomonas > Sphingomonas sp. 22176. The sequence goes on from NZ_JBQEPL010000010.1 coordinate 33,599, forward strand.
CCTCCATTTTGCGGCTGGATCACGGTGGCCCCGGCACCGCCCGCGACGCGCTGCACATTGGCATAGTCGCCGCCTGCATCGTACAGATAATGCGCGATCCGCTTGGCGAAGAGCGCGATGTCCAGCTGCGCCCCGCCCCGCCAGCGCCATTGCTGGTCCACATCCAAGTTGATCGCCCGCATCGCCCGCAGATCGGGGTTGCCGCGGGTGATCTGCACGCCGCCGGTGGGGGTGGTATCCACGATCGCGCTGCCCGCCAGCTGGGCGGCGGCGGGGCGAGCGTAGCTGGTCCATAGCGCCGCGCGGAACACGCTGCCCGGCGCCGTTTGCCACCGCAGCGCCAGGCTGGGCAACAGCGCGGCGAAGTTGTTGTGGCTGTCGTTCCAGCCATAGGCGATGCCATTCGCCGCGACGCCGTTGTTGCCGAGCACCCAATAGCGCGTGGCCAGCTGCGCCACTTCGCCGCGCAGCCCGGCGGTGAGCTTCACCGGCCCCTGCGTCATCACCATCCGCACATAGCCGGCGGCGATCGTCTCGGCCGCGTCCAGGCTCGATCCATTGGCGATGTCCGGCGTGATCGTCGGCGGCGGGGCAGCAGCGATGCGGGCGCGCAGCAGGGCGCCGTCGATCAGCGGCAGGGGGAAATCATAGATGCCGGGCAGGATCGCGGGGAGCACCCCCGTCACCAGCCCGCTTTGCGCGAGCTGCGTATGGGGCGCGAGCGGGCCGACATAATCGAGGTCCACCTGCCGGTTATGCCGCAGCGACCGGACCCAGGACAGGCCTAGCTCGACCTGGTCGACCGCGCCGCCATCGAAGCGCCGGGCCAGCGCCAGATCGCCGCCCAGCCGGTGATCGTCGCTGCGCTGGTCGCGCTTTTGCCCCTGGCGATGCACCGGATACTCGAGCACTCCCCGCGCCAGCGCCGCATCGGCCGCGTCCAGCAATGGTACCGGATAGCCGCCCTGCAGCGCCAGTTGCACGCCGTGGGGCAGGGCGGTGGCGTTGCTGTCCCAGAAACTGGTTTCGATATGATCGGGGCGGCTCACCACGCCGATGCCGAACTGGCCACGCGCGCGCAGTTCGATCGTGCCGAGCTGTGCGACGGTGCCGATCTGGCCCAGCGCAAAATGGGTGCGTTCCGGGTTGGTCTGGTACCAGTAATGCAGCGATCCGCGTGTACTGGCCAACGCATAGTCGCCGTTGCCGATCGGCGTGCGGGTGATGTCGGCGATGCCGGCGCCGCCCTGAAAGCCCAGCTGATAGATATCCTGATCCGTCGCGCTCTCTGCCGCGCTCCACCGGGCATAGACATGCAGATCGCTGCTCGGCCGAAAATCGATTGCCGCCATCGCGCTGGCATTGCGGGTTTCGCCGCGGGTGAACTGCGCGTTGACGCTGGTCAGCAGCAGGTTGGCGGCCGGATCCATGCCTGCCGGCGTACGGCCCTGCGCGTCCACTACGCGGAACTCGACCGACCCTTGCTGATAGGTTTGCTGGCTGTTGGCAAAGGCGCGGCGGCTGGCCTGCACGCCCAGCGCAACGCCCCAGCGATCGTCGCCGAAGCGGCGGGCATAGCGCAGACCCAACTGGCCGAAGCCGGCGTGCTGGCCATAGCCGCTGGCGCCGCCGTCCACCCCGGCGGCGGCGGTCATCCGAACCCCTTCGGCACCCGAATCAAAGGCGGAGGGAGTCTGCAGGTCGATCACCGCGCCGGTGGCGTCGCCCGAACGTTCGGGACCGGGCGTCTTGATCAGCCGCACGCTGCCAAACCCAAAGGCGGGTAGCAGCCCCATCTGCGCATCGCGGCCATAGGGTAGTCCCTGCGGCATCGCCACGCCGTCGATCGTCACCAGGCTATAGGCGCCGGACAGGCCGCGAATGGCGGTGAACTGCCCCTCCGCCCGCGCGGCTCGATCGATGCCGCCGAGGTCGCCCTGCAAATTGGTGGCCAACGTCAGCACCCCCGGTATCCGCGCGAGCGCCTCCGCCAGATTGCGATCGGCGGGCGTGGTGCGATCGCTGGTCAGCACATCGGCATCGGGCGCAGTGCCGTCGGGCAGGCCCAGCGTCGGCCGCTGCGCGATACGGGTGGCGATGACATAGATGGTGGCGCCCACCACCGCGGCGGGCGGCGCGCTGACCCGGGGTCGGTTGGCCGTGCGGGGCGGGCGCGAGGCGACGCGGGCGATCGATACGCCGGCGGCTTGGTGCACGATTCGCACCGGCAACCCGGCCAGCATCTGGGCCAGCGCGGAATCGAAATCGCTGCTGTCCACCGGTCGCGCCACCATGCCGGCAATGCTGGCTGGGGCGAACAGGATGTTGCGGCCCGATTGGCGGGCCAGCGCGAGCAATGCGGCATCCAGCGGCTGCGCAGCGATCGTGATCCGGCGCTGGGCCAGCGCCGGTTCGGGCGCCAGCAAGGCGGCGGGCAGGATCAGCAGCGGGCCGACGAAGCGGAAAGGCAATGTCGTGCCCGCCGCACGCGTTCAGCGACGCGCTATCGTGTATCCATCCGCCGCGCGCGTCCAGCGCACCGGATGGATGCTCGACAGGGCGCTCAGGAAGGATTGGACGTCGGCGATGCCATAGGCGCCGCTGATCCGCAGACTGCCCAGATCGGGATCGGCCAGCCGCAGCGTGTATCCCTGTTCCCGGAACGCGGCGACGGCGTCGCGCAGCGGCGTGTCGGCAAAGGTCAGCCGCCCCTCGCGCCACGACAGTGCTCCATCGGCATCGACCGTGCGCGTGACGGCGCGGCCTTGCACCACGTCTACCGCTTGCCCCGGACTGGGTTCGGCGAGCACTGCACCGGTGCTGCGGTCCTGGATCGACACCGCGCCGCGCGCCAGCGTCACCCGCGGCGCGCCATCCCGCAGCCGCACGGCAAACAACGTGCCGCGATCGACGACCGTGATCGGTCCGGCTTCCACCGCAAAGCCGCGCCACTGGTGCACGACATCAAATACCGCCTCGCCCGTATCGATGGTGGAGCTGCGGCTCCACCACCCGATCCGCGCGGTCAGGCGGGTACCGGGAGCGAGCCAGGCTTGGCTGCCATCCGCCAGCGCCACCATCCGCCGTTCGCCCGCGATGGTGGCATAGTGCGTCGTTACCGGCTGGCCGAACCAGAACAATGCGACCACCGCCAGCGCCGCACTCGCCATGCCGCCGCCCCAGGCGATCGGGCGCAGCGACCGTGCCCGCGGTGCCGCGCGTTCCCGTGTCGAGGAGGCGACGAAGCCACCCTGCGCGGCAGCAGCCGGCGCCGCGGCCCAGGCACGGGCCATCATGTCGGCGGCGGCGGCGTGTTCGGGGCGCGCCTCCAGCCAGCGGCGGAATGCGGCACGCTCGGTTGCCGACATGCCGGTGCGGGCCTGTTCCAGCCATCGTGCAGCCACTTGCAGCACGGCTTCATCGTCGAGCGAAGGCGCCGTCACGCCGGCTCCGCCAGCATTGCGGCAAGGCGCGCCAGACTGCGTTCGATATGGCGCGACAGGGCCTTGGTCTCGATCCCCAATCGGGCGGCGGCGTCGCGGTGGCTCAACCCCTCTACGCGCACCAGCAGAAACGCATCGCGCGCGACCGGCGACAGCGTTTTCAGCGCTTCGGACAGCGCATGTAGTTCGTCGCGGCCAATCAATACCCGTTCAGGATTGTCGGTGCCGCCGTCCAGCACGTCGTCCGAAAGGACAACATGGTTCTTCTCCATCCTAGCCGCACTCCGCCGATGCTTGTCGATCAGCAGATTAGACGCAGCATGGAGCAGAAACCCCCGCCAGCTTCGCACTTTCTGTGTGTCCGGCCCCATGGCAAGCACGCGCAGGTACACGTCCTGAACGAAATCCTCGGCATCTTCCGGGCGTTCGACGCGGCGGCGGAAATAACTGCGCAGCGTGGAGCGATACGCCTCCAGCACCCCATTGTCCGTACATTCCTCGGGCAATGCGGTGGCGGGCCCGCGACCGGCCATGTTCAGCCGGCCCCGCATCCCGCTCCGCTTCTCCATATGTGACGCTCCAGAAGCCATGGAAAGGTCCCTTAGAACAGTGGAATGGCAGTTCCGCGACGGTGTGCGCAAGAGCTGCCGGGCGGGCGGGGGACGGGCGTATGACGAGGTTCAATGATGGTTTAATGACAGTGAAAAAATTAGTTCATGTCGGGGGGAATTGCAAAAGCTGTTGCGTCTGATCTCGCAGGAGCGGGTCGTTGCCCGCATTCCAGGGAGGGACAGAATGGTATTTTTTGACCGAAAGCTGGCACTGCTCGCCAGCGTGGCGCTGGTATTGCCGGCCGTGGCGCAGGCGCAGTCGAAGCCGCAGGACGAGACACAGGAAGCGCGTTCGGATTCGTCCGAAATCGTCGTGATCGGCACCCGCAAGCAAGCGGCGTCGATTCAGTTCCAGTCGTCGCAGCCGATCGCAGTGCTGTCCGAGGAAGACCTGCAGCACACCGCCGTCCACAATGTCGCCGAAGCGCTGGGTCTGTTGCCGGGCGTCAACGTCCTCAATACCGGATCGTCGTTCATCGGCGGTGTCGATGGTGCATCGCGTGGCGAGGGCATGTATGTCGGGATCCGCGGCCTCAATTCCGAATATAACGTCAACCTGATCAACGGCGTCAACGTCGCCCAGGGGCAGCCCTATAGCCGCGGCGTGCAGCTCAGCCTGTTGCCCCCGACCGGCCTGAACACGATCGTGCTCAACAAATCGTCGCGCGCCGACATGGATGGCGATGCAATCGGCGGCACCGTCGATTTCCGCACGCCCACCGCGTTTGATTATTCCGATGCGTTGCACGGCAGCGTCACCGCGTCGGGTCGCGTCGAATCGCGCGCCCGCACATATGGCGACAGCGGCCTGGGCGGCGGCGTGGCCGGTGCACTCTCGACGCGCTTCGGTGCGGACCATGCGTTCGGCATTTATGCGAGCGGTTATTTCGATCGCCGCACCTACACCAACAGCGAAATCCGCGGTGCCCAGTCGGCGCATGACGATGGCAGCTGGGGCTATGCGAATGCCGACGCCAAGGGCAACAACTATCCTGGCCTCGATCCGCAGCGCAATGCAGCGCTGACCGGCTTCGATGCGGGCGTGTCCAGCGGCGCCACCAAGCGTTTCGGCGGCAATGCCTCGCTCGATTGGCATCCCGAAGACGGCACCAAGCTGTATCTGCGGGGCACCTATGGCAAGGCGATGACGACGCAGGACTCAACGCTGGCCCAGTATAACGGCGGCACCAAGGCGTGGCTGCAGTCGCCAGGCACCGATCGCTATATCCTCACCTCGCCATCGGTTTCGGTCCGCAACTATTTCGAAACGAACCCCGAAACGTCGATCCTCGCCACCGCAGCCTTTGGCGGCGAAACGCAGGTCGGCGGCTGGAAGGTCGCGCCCGAAGTCTTCTACAGCGAAGGCCATAACAACCGCCCGAACCACATCGAAGTTTCGGCCCGCAGCAACCAGTCGGACAAATACACCAACGGTTCGAAGATCCCGCTCGGCGGCCAGCAGGTGGGTTATAGCGACAACTATCCGGTCGCGCTGCTTAACCCGGCGATCTTCAACGCCTTCGACAATTCGGCAAACGTGCTGCCGGCACGCCGCGCGGGCCAGCTGACCGAACAGTTTAGCGGCCAGCGCAAATGGGGCGGTCGTCTCGACATCAGCCGCGACCTTTCCGATCAGGGCGGCATCGTGCAGTCGATCGCGTTCGGCGGCAAGTTCCAGACCAGCACGCGCAACGTCAGCAGCCGCGACTGGACCACGGACTATGCCGCCAACTATGTCGGCCAGCCGGTGACCTGGGCGCAGCTGGGGCTGACCAACGGCAAATATGCCCAGACCTATCCCGGCCTGTACAATTGGTCGCTTCCGCGCTTCAACAAGCAGGCGCTGTTCAACCTGTTCTACAAGTACCAGTTCGCCAACGAAGCCGATGGTTCGAGCTACAACAGCTTCGACACCTGCGGCTCGCTCTACACCAACAACTATAATTGCGGCACGCTGAAGGGTCGCGAGACGGTGAGCGCGGGCTATGCCACGACCACGCTGAAGACCGGCGATGTCGAGATCATCCCGGGCATCCGGTACGAACATACCGATATCCGCAACACCTATTGGGTGATCCCCTACACCTCCGGTGCCGAGCAGCCCGGCGCATTCGCCAGCAACAAGTCTAGTTTCGACGCGCTGCTGCCCAGCCTGTTCGTGAACTGGCGTCCCTCCTCGGCGGTCGTGGTGCGCGGTGATATCTGGCAGTCCTATACCCGCCCGCCTTTCTTCCAGCTCGGCGGCAGCTCGACGGCGCGGACCGGCGACGATGGCAAGACGACGATCGTGCAGGGCAATCCGAACCTGAAGGCGATCCGCGCGACCAATGTCGACGGATCGGTCGAATGGAACTTCGCCCAGTCCGGCTATGCGATGTTCGGCGGCTATTATAAGCGCATCCGCAACTATATGTACGACAGCGGCACGTCGCTGCTGAACACGCCGACCAACGACGGCACCAACCAGACGTTCATCAGCCAGCCGCGCAACGGTGGCGATGGCAACATCTACGGCCTGGAATTCCAGGTGCAGAAGACGTTCGTCGAACTTCCGGGCCTGCTCAGCGGCTTCGGCGTCGGCGCCAACCTCACCCGCCAGTGGACCAAGGTCGACATCGGCGGCGGCATCGAGCGTCAGATCCAGAACGCGCCGAGTGTGATCGGGCAAGGCCGTGTCTTCTATGCATTGCACGGCTTCTCGATCGACGCGATCTACAACTACACCGGTGCCTATCTGGAATCGTACAACTATCTAAGCCAGCCGACGCGCTGGGACGATCGCTGGGTGCGGCCGATCCAGCGGGTTGACCTGCATGTCGGTTATGAGATCCGCAAGGGTCTGAAGGCGGACGTGTCTGTCTCCAACCTGTTCAACAACTATACCTATTGGGCACACGTCGGCCGCGACTCGCTGGCCATTTCCGATATCGTCAATTCGGGAACGACGACACTTGGTACGCTGAAGTACAGCTTCTGATGCCTTGATCCGGGGGCGCGGCGGTGTCGCGCCCCTCCAATTTTATCCTCTGTTTGGGAGCGTCCATGTCGTTTCTCCGCCGCGCTGCCGCCGCGCTTCTGCTCACGGCGCTCGCCGTACAGCCTGCGCTTGCCCGCCGGCGCCCTGCGCTGAAGGTGGAGCGTGTATTCCTGCTCTATCGCCACGGCGTGCGTGCGCCGTTGGATGGCGAGGCGGCAATCCAGGCCTATCGCCACCCGCCACTGCCGCGCTGGTCGACGCCAGAAAGCCTGTTGACCCCGCATGGCGCCGAAGCGCTGCGCCGGTTGGGTGCGTGGCAGCGCCAGGAATTCGCCGCTGCCGGGCTGTTGCCCGCGCGCGGATGTCCCGCTGCGGGCCAGCTGGCGATCTGGACCAACACCGTCAGCCGCACCATCACCAGCGGCCAGGCGCTGGCCGACGGCGTGGCGCCGGGCTGCAGCGTGCCCATCGGCCATCTGGCCGCCGACGTGCATGATCCGCTGTTCGAGCCGATCGAGGCAGGCGCGGTGCCGTTCGACGCCAACGCCGCGGTGGCCGACATCCTGCGCTATACCGGCGGCGCGACTGGTATCGCCCGGCTGCATGCTGCCGCGATCCAGACATTCGAGAATATACTGGGCTGCGACACCGGCCCGAAGCCCTGCGACATCCTGAACGCGCCCGGCGAGATTGCCGCCAGCGCGGACGGCAAGGGCATCCGCCTGAGCGGCCCGATCGACATCACTTCGGGCACGGCGCAGGTGTTCCTGCTGCAATATCTGGAAGGCATGCCGCGGGCCCAAGTCGGCTGGGGCCGCGCCACGCCGAAGCGACTGGCAGAGATTTCGCGGCTCCACGCCCTGCTTTTCGATGTGCATGTCCGCTCGCCCTACATGGCGCCGCGCATCGCCGGCCCGATGGCACGCCGGCTGCTGGCCGCGCTGACGGCACCGGAGGGGGCGGCGGTGACATTGCTCGTCGGGCATGACAACAACATCGCCGCGCTGGCGTCGCTGGTCCACACCCATTTCCAGATTCCCGGCTATGGCCGCGACGACCCGCCCCCCGGCGGCGCGATCGGTTTCGAACTGGTCCGCGAAGGCCGGAATGGCCCCCAATATGTCCGTGCCTTCTACGAAGCGGCCACGCCGATCCAGATCCGCAACCTGACCCGCTTCGGCGGCACGCTGCGTCCTGCACGGATGCCGCTGACCCTGGGCCCGTGCGACCCCGGGCGCACCGGACGGTGCACGCTGGAAGCATTCACCCGCGCGCTGGAGAACCTGTTGGTCGGGTGAACGTCTTCGGGGGGAAGCCTGCCGCTAGCCGTTCGCGTTGTACGACCCAGCCGCTATCGCAGGTGGGACGGGGCTATATCGACCACCCGATCACTACCGCGGACTTCAACACGCTGATGCTGCTGACGACAGGCGTATCGCTGTCGGACGCGGGCGACGGCTTTCCTGAGACTGAGGTGACGATCCGTTCATCCGCCAATAGCGACCGCCGGATGGCGTCAAGAGCAGGTAGAGCCCGTCTCTATCGCTTAGGTTGTAAGCCTTGCCGCGAATCTCTGCAGCTTTGATGGCAACCACCGACAGCGTCGTGATGGTGCCTCCCGTCGAAGCGACCGGCACATGCCATCAAAAACACCATCACGTTGCTGGTATATGTGTTGAAATTCTGCCAGCTCGAAGGAGAGCCTAAAACGCCAAAAAATCGCCGAAATCAGCCAATTATGGCATGTTCCGGAATGCGTTGGGAAAGCAATTTGGTGACCCCTACGAGAATCGAACTCGTGTTTTCGCCGTGAGAGGGCGACGTCCTAACCGCTAGACGAAGGGGCCAGTGCTTGGCAGAGGCGGCCAATTACGTTCCGGGGCCGGCGCCGTCAAGCGATGTTTTTAGACTTTTTTCAACCCGCCACCGGAAGGCGCAGGCTGCCGTCCGGTTCGTACGCGACTTCGCTGTAGGCCGTCACCGCGTCGAGCGGCAGCGGGCCGTAGATGTGCGGGAAGAGCTGGCCGCCGCGCGAGGGTTCCCAGCGCACCGTGTCACCCAGCGCAGCGAGGTCCACCGCGGCGAGCCACAGGTCAGTCTGACCGGCGAAATGCTTCTCCAGCGTCTCCTGCGCCTGCTCGGCGGTGGAGAGGTGGATATAGCCGTCGGCAAGGTCGATCGGTGCGCCCAGGAAGACACGTTCGTGCTCGAGCGTGTCCATCTGCTCCTGGGTCAGGATCTTGTAGGCGGTGAGGGGCATCTCGGCCATGACTCAGGCCTCCCCGCCATCGGCGAGGTCTTCGCCCGGCACTGCATCGGGCGTCGCTTCGCCGGCCACCGCGCCGTCGGCCAGGTTCACCTCGGCCTCCTCCTCGGTTTCCTCGATGCGTGCCGCCGAGACGACATGCTCGTTTGCCGCGACGTTGAACAGGCGCACGCCCGCCGAATTGCGGCCGATGACGCGCAGGTCGCCCAGCGACATGCGGATCATCTTGGCCTGATCTGTGACGAGCATCAGCTGATGGCCCTTGGTCGCCGGGAAGCTCGCCACCACCGGCCCGTTGCGGGCGATGTTGTCGATGTTGGTGATGCCCTGGCCGCCACGGCCGGTGCGCCGATATTCATAGGCCGAGCTGAGCTTGCCATAGCCATTGGCGCAGACGGTGAGGATGAACTGCTCGCGGTCCTTCATCTCCTCGTATTGCTCGGCCGGCAGCTCGCACTCGCCCTCGCGCTCGCCCTTCCAGGGGGCGAAGCGGAGATAGGTGTCGCGCTCTTCCTGGCTCGCGCCGGAGCGATGGAGGATCGACAGCGACATCACCTGGTCGCCATCGGCCAGCCGCATGCCGCGGACGCCGGTGGAGGCTCGGCTCTGGAAGGCGCGGACATCCTCGCCCGGGAAGCGGATCGCCTTGCCGGCGCGGGTCGCCAGCAGCACGTCGTCGCCCTCGTTGAGCAGCGCGACGCCGATCAGGCGATCGTCCTCGTCCTCGCCTTCGAACTTCATCGCGATCTTGCCGTTCGAGGGCACGTTGGTGAACAGGTCCATGCTGTTCCGCCGCACATTGCCCTTGGCGGTGGCGAACATCACATGGAGGTTCGCCCATTCCTCCTCATCCTCCGGCAGCGGGAGCACGGTGGAGATGGTCTCGCCATTGGCGAGCGGCAGCAGGTTGATCATCGGCCGGCCGCGGGTGGCGGGGCCGCCCTCGGGCAGGCGCCAGACCTTCATGCGATAGACGCGACCGAGGGTGGAGAAGAACAGCACCGGGGTGTGCGTCGAGGTGACGAACAGCTCGGTGATCGCGTCCTCGTCCTTGGTCGCCATGCCGGCGCGGCCCTTGCCGCCGCGCGCCTGTGCGCGGAAGGCGTCGAGCGGGGTGCGCTTGATATAGCCCTGGACCGTGACGGTGACGACCATGTCCTCGCGCTCGATCAGGTCCTCGTCGTCGATGCCGTCGGCGGCAGCGGCGATCTCGGTCTTGCGCGGGGTGGCATAGGTGTCGCGGATCAGCACCAGCTCGCCGCGCAGCACTTCGTAGAGCTTGGCGCGATTGCCGAGGATCTCGAGCAGCTCGGCGATCGAATCGGCGAGTTCCTTGAGCTCGTCGCCGATCTCGTCACGGCCAAGCGCGGTGAGGCGGTGCAGGCGCAGGTCGAGGATCGCGCGAACCTGGGTGTCGGACAGGCGATAGCTGTCGCCGGTCACTTCGGTGTCCACCGCTTCGACCAGGCGGATATAGGGCGCGATCTCGGCAATCGGCCATTCGCGGGCGAGCAGGGCTTCGCGCGCGGCGGCCGGGCTCGACGAACCGCGGATGATGCGGACCATCTCGTCCAGGTTGGTGACCGCGATCACCAGGCCGAGCAAGATGTGCGCACGGTCGCGCGCCTTGGCCAGCTCGAACTTCGAGCGGCGGGTGATGACCTCCTCGCGGAACTTGACGAAGGCCTCGATGATGTCGCGCAGGTTGAGCAGTTCCGGGCGGCCGCCGCGGATCGCGAGCATGTTGGCCGGGAAGCTCGACTGCGCGGGCGTGTTCCGCCAGATCTGGTTGAGCACCACCTCGGGCGTCGCGTCGCGACGCAGGTCGATGACGATGCGGACACCCTCGCGCGAGCTTTCGTCGCGAATGTCCGAGACGCCTTCGATCCGCTTTTCCTTGGCGGCCTCGGCGATCTTCTCAACGAGAGCGTTCTTGCCCTGCTGGTAGGGGATTTCGGTGAGCACGATCGAACGGCGCTCTCCGCGCTGCTCGAATTCGTGGCGCGAGCGCACCAGGATCGAGCCGCGGCCGGTCTGATAGGCCGAGCGGCAGCCGGAGCGGCCGAGAATTACCGCGCCGGTCGGAAAGTCCGGACCCGGCACCAGCTCCATCAGCTCTTCGAGCGTGACCGCGCCGTTGTCGATATACGCCAGGCACGCGTTGATCACTTCGCCGAGATTGTGCGGCGGAATGTTGGTCGCCATGCCGACCGCGATGCCGCCCGCGCCGTTGACCAGAAGGTTGGGGAAGCGGGCAGGGAGGACCGACGGCTCGCTTTCCGAACCGTCATAGTTCGGCACGAAGTCTACCGTGTCCTTCTCGATATCGTCGAGCAGCGCCGTCGCCACGCGGGCGAGGCGCGCTTCGGTGTAGCGCATCGCGGCGGGCGGATCCGGGTCCATCGAGCCGAAATTGCCCTGGCCGTCGATCAGCGGCACGCGCATCGCCCAGTCCTGGGCCATGCGGGCCATTGCGTCGTAGATCGAGCTGTCGCCGTGCGGGTGGTATTTACCCATAACGTCACCGACCAGGCGGGCGGACTTGCGATAGGGCCGTCCGGCGACATAGCCGCCTTCCTGCGCTGCATAGAGGATGCGGCGGTGGACGGGCTTCAGGCCGTCACGAACGTCGGGCAGGGCGCGCGCCACGATCACGCTCATCGCGTAATCGAGGTACGAGGTCTTCATCTCGTCGACGATCGAGATCGGGGTAATGTCGGAAGGGTCGGCGAGCAGGGTCTCGTCGGTCAATGCAACAGACTTTCGGGTTTTTGTTACGCTGCGATGGCTCTAGCCGTCCGCATGCCTCCTGCCAACCCCGCGCCCGCGCGTACGTGCGCGCGTGGGGAGCATGGGAGCCAAGTCAGAGGCTAAACGTTTCCGCACCGCAATGGCGCTTATTCAATCGTGGTTCAGCGTGCTTCTAGCACGGCAAGCGCGCTTGAATGGTGTACAGGGCGCCTTTAGAGGATGACGTGACGCCGCATGGCCGACGAGGAGAGTTTCACATGAAGGTTGTTTCGAAGCTTGCGCTGACTGCCATGCTTGCGCTGGGTTCCACCGCGCTGGTGTCGACGCCGGCGCTGGCCCAGAAGGACAAGAAGGGCGCCGCCGCGAAGGAAGATCCCAACGCGCTGAAGGTAGGCGATGCCTTCCGTAAGGCCGCTCAGCCGGCGATGGACGCCGTGCAGGCGAAGAACTGGGCCGCTGCTACGCCTGCGCTCGACGCGCTGGACCAGGCTGCCCAGAACGATGACGAGAAATATTATGCCGCCTATCTGCGCTCCCGCGTGCAGATCGGCCAGAACGATCTGGCCGGCCTCACCAAGACGCTGCCGATCCTGATCGCCAGCCCGCGCACCCCGGCGAACGAGCTGCCGATCTACAAGCGCCAATATTACACGATCATCGGCAACCAGGCGCTGAACGAAAAGAAGTATCCGGAAGCGATCGACGGCCTCACCAAGGCGCGGGAAGCCGGCAACAACGACTTCGACGTCTCGATCGCGCTCGCCAATGCCTATGCGGCAACCGGCAAGCCGGCCGAATCCGTCGCCGAAGTGGATCGCGCGATCCAGGCAGTGAAGGCCACCGGCCAGAAGCCGCCGGTCGCCTGGTACCAGTTTGCCATCCCGCGGGTCTACGCGACGGGCAACCGCGCCGCGACCGCGGAGTGGATGAAGAAGATGATCGCCGAGTATCCGACCAAGCAGAACTGGCGCTGGGGCGTGCTGGTGATGCGCGGCAGCGCGGACCAGGCGGGCGGTCGCCTCACCGCGGCGCAGCGCATCGATCTCTATCGCCTGCTGCGCACCACCAAGGTGCTGGCCGACCAGAACGACTATCTCGACTATGCCGAATCGGTGAACGCTGCCGGTCTTCCCTGGGAAGCGGTGAAGGTGATCGACGAAGGTCGTGCTGACGGCAAGCTGCCGACCGGCAACGCCGACATTGCCCGCGTCTATGCCTCGGCGCAGACCAAGTCGAAGTCGGAAGGCTCGCTCACCCCGTTGATTAAGCAGTCGCAGGCGGCTGCCAACGGCAAGATGGCGGCGCAGACCGGCGACGCTTTCCTCGCCTCGGGCGACTATGCCAAGGCCGTGGAGCTGTACGACATGGCGCTGCAGAAGGGCGGCGTCGCTACCGACGACGTCAACCTGCACCGCGGCATCGCCCTGTACAATCTCGGCCGCAAGGACGAGGCGCGCACCGGCTTCGGCCAGGTCAAGGCTGCTCCGGCGGTCGACCTCGCGGCGCTGTGGATGGTGGCGCTGGACCTGCCGGCGCTTTCCTGATCGCTCTGGCGCCTGCCAAAAGAAAAGGGGCGGTCCCGCCGGACCGCCCCTTTTTTTGTGCCGGCTGGGCGTCACTCGATCAGGCTGTCAGCCCTGGAAGTCGGGCACCGGCACGCCGGGCAACGCCTTGGCGGTGCGGATGGTGAGCGACGTTTTGACGTGCTCGACATTGGGGGCGGTGGTCAGCCGCGTCGTAAGGATGGTCTGGAAGCTCTGCAGGTCGGGTGCGACGATCTTCAGGATGAAGTCGATCTCGCCGTTCAGCATGTGGCATTCGCGCACTTCGGGGATCTCGGCGACGAGCTGCTCGAAGGCACGGAGATCGCTTTCGGCTTGACTTTTCAGGCTCACCATCGCGAAGACGGTGAGGTTATAGCCAAGCGCGCTCGGATCGAGCGCGGCATGGTACCCCTTGATCGCACCTTCCTGTTCCAGCGCGCGAACGCGGCGCAGGCAGGGCGGGGCGGTGAGCCCGACCCTCTCGGCAAGCTCGACATTGGTCATGCGGCCATTTTCCTGGAGTAATCCGAGGATACGGACGTCGATCTCGTCGAATCGCATTTTTTTCTGGGGCTCCTGCGTGGGTTCGTTTCTTATCGGCGCTTCCTAGCATAATAAAATTACGCTTCAACGCAATTGTCCCACATTGCGACGTGCCGAAATGGACTGTTTCCACCATGCCTTGCATGGCGGTATGAACACATCGTGAGTGATTGGACCTTGGGGGACGACGGCGTTGCCGCTGCGCTTTGACGATACGCTGGAGACGGTGCTGGCCGGTGACCTGCGCTCGGCCACCGGCGCGCCGCTAGCGTGGCGCCAACTGGTTGATCTGCTGGGCCGCGGCCGGGTGTCGGCGGAGCCACGGGCCCTCGAGGCGCTCGACTCCATACGCGATTCGGTGCCGCTGACCGTACGCGCGGCGAGCGCGCGCGCGCTGGAAGGTGCGCAGCCGCCGGCCGACCTGGTGCGGCTTCTCGCGATCGACGATCTCAGCGTCGCGGTGCCGATCCTGCGCGAGGCGAAGATGTCCGAGCACGAATGGATCGCGCTGCTGCCGGCGCTGGCGCCCGGCGCGCGGCATGTCTTGCGCAATCGGCGCGATCTGCCGCCGGGCGTTGCTCGCGCGCTGGAGAGCTTCGGTGCGGTCGATTTCGTCCTGGCGGACCAGCGTGGCGATACCGGCCGCGCACCGGAAGACGGCGAGCCCGAGGGGCTATTCGCCGTTGCCGATCTGGTCGCGCGGATCGAGGCCTATCACCGCGATCGCGACGCTGCCAAGGCGGCGGTGTCGGGCAGCGAGCGTGCGCGCAATTTTCGCTTCGAAACCGATGCGGCGGGCGTGGTGCGCTGGGTGGACGGCGTCAGCCGGCCGCCGGTGATCGGCCTTTCGCTCGACTTGCAGGGGCTCGCCCGCGGCAGCCGGCTCGACGGCGTTGCGGCGGGGGCCTTCCGGCGGCGTGCCGGCTTTACCAATGCCCGCCTGACGATCGAGGGCGAATCGGATGCAGCGGGGGACTGGCTGGTCTCTGCGCTGCCGGCGTTCGAACCGATCACCGGCCGCTTCACCGGCTATCGCGGCACCGCAAGGCGCCCCCGCGCCGACGAGCGGGCCGAACCCGTGCGCCCGCCGATCGAAGCCGACGCACTCCGCCAGATCGTCCACGAACTGCGCACGCCGACCAATGCGATCGCCGGCTTTGCAGAGATGATCGAGACGCAGATGCTGGGTCCGGTGGCTGAGCCCTATCGTGATCGAGCCGCGGTAATCCGCGCCCAGGCGCGCGAGCTGCTCGGCGCGATCGACGACCTCGATCTGGCTGCCCGGATCGAGAGTGCAGCGCTGTCGCTGGGTCAAGGACGGGTGGCGCTGCGCCCACTGCTGGCCGCCATCGTTGCAGATCTCGGCGAATTGCTGACCCTGCGCGGCTCGGCGATCCTGCTGCCCGAGGAGGACATGATCGTTTCGGGCGATCGCCGAGCGATAGAGCGGCTGCTCGCCCGGCTGCTGGCAACGCTGGCTTCCGCCACGGGGCAGGGCGAGCGGCTGCAGCTCCGTTTCGCACAGGACGGCGAACGGCACGTCGCGATCCGGATCGCGCGGCCCCAGGCGCTCGGCCAGTATCCCGGCGAAGCGGTCCTGGGAATCGACGACGAGCAGGATGAGGACGGGACCCTGCTCGGCACCGGATTCGCGCTTCGCCTGGCGCGGAACCTGGCGCGCGAGCTGGGCGGCGGCCTGGTGATCGCGCCCGATCTGCTCACCCTGCGCTTGCCCGCCGCAGCGCCGGGTACACGCGAGCAGGTGCAACAGAACTGACCGCGACAACGCTGCTTGGGCTTGCAGCCTGGGCGGGGGCTCCGCTAGGGCATGCCGGCGCTGGGGGCCTGTAGCTCAATGGTTAGAGCTGGCCGCTCATAACGGCTAGGTTGCGGGTTCGAGTCCTGCCGGGCCCACCAGCGTGTCGCTTGGCCTGCGTTGCGGGGCCTTGTGTCCGCGGTGCGGACGCTCTAAGCGCGGCGGTTCGTCGGGGAGTGGCGCAGTCTGGTAGCGCATCTGGTTTGGGACCAGAGGGTCGCAGGTTCGAATCCTGTCTCCCCGACCATCCTTCAAAAACATCATACAGGTCCCATGGGCGTCACGCCGCACCCGCGCTGCAGTGGGTGCAGATCGCTGGCGACGACGCCACCGGGCGAAAAGGTGTCGCTGCTCCGCGCGCGCTGCTTGTGGGCGCATTTGTTCCAGTGCGGCGTTGCCCTTGTCGAAGCCGTGAACGCACACCAGCACTTGCTGCCCTGCATCTAAACTCTGCTTCGCAGCTGCAGCGAATCCTTGCGTTTTTCTCCATCTATTCGCTGCGGTTCTGGCTCGTGCTGCGCTTGCGAAAAAGCGGGCGCTTGCGGGGAACAAAATAGTTAATAGCGTGTTAAGGACTGGCGTTGAATATACGCCTCACATCGCTGTGCGCGATCTATGGTATTGCTTGATGAAGCTCTTCAATGATCAAGTAATAACTTCGCATAATTTGCATATATAGAATTAAATCTTGCGGTGACCCGTTAACGGCTATGTTTAGCCGTAATATGGGTGGGCCGAGATCCTCCGTAAAATTGTGAAAAGTTGACGCGAAGCCTCGATTCCCGTCGCGCATATCCTTTATTCGGAGGGGATTAACGGTGCCAGTGTTTCTGAATGGGGCATTTTTTGTATATTGTGATTGACGGGGCAGGATTTTCCGTGGAGTAGGGCGCTGCCGGCATTCCGTCGGTGTGTTAACCATTAGGGGGTTCTATGCGTAACCGTGTTCTCACCCTGCTGGCTGCTGCGACCGTTGCGGTTGCAGCCCCGGCCACCGCTTCGGCGGCGACCATCATCGGCGGTTTCTCGGCTGGTCTGGTCAATGTTAAGAGCAGCACCGCTACGATCGGTGCTGATACCACGTTCAGCAACGGCGGCGCCGCTGTGCTGGGTT
Organism: Sphingomonas sp. 22176; assembly: GCF_052045505.1. NCBI lineage: Bacteria > Pseudomonadati > Pseudomonadota > Alphaproteobacteria > Sphingomonadales > Sphingomonadaceae > Sphingomonas > Sphingomonas sp. 22176. The sequence goes on from NZ_JBQEPL010000010.1 coordinate 50,664, forward strand.
CGAGCGGCGACCTGTCGTCGGTCAACGTGTTCACGGCGTTCGAGGCCTCGTCGGTCACGGCGACCCAGGGCTCCAACGTGACGTTCTCCGGCGTGTTCGGCTCGTTCGCCGGCCAGGTCGCGAAGGTCACCACGGGCCTGAACTTCGTCACCATCTACACGCTCGGTGACTTCACCCCGACCACCGCGTCGGGCTTCGAGAAGGGCAAGGCCTCGGTTGCCTTCACCTTCAACCAGGCCGGTGGCGCGAATTCGGACGTGTCGGGAAGCTTCAGCTTCGCGTCGCCGCCGAGCCCGATCCCCGAGCCCGCTACCTGGGGCATGATGATCGCGGGTGCCGGCATGGCCGGTGCTGCAGTGCGTCGTCGTCGCGCCAGCGCGAAGGTTGCCGCCGCCTAATTGGCGTCGAACCTTGTTACGGAAAGGGCGGTACCGGTGACGGTGCCGCCCTTTTTGTATGTGGAAAGCGGGCAGGGCGCTTCAGTACAGCCCGCCCAAGGCTCGGATCGTGTCGGTGGCCACGGCCAACTGGCTTGCCTGGATCGTGAGAAGCGCCCGCTGCGCATCCAGCGCGGCGGTCTGCGCGATCGTGACTTCCAGGAAATCGGCGGCGCCGTCGCGATAGCGGGTCATCGCCAGGTCTCGCGTGCGCTCGGCGGCGGCGGCGGCATCGCGCTGGTTACGTTCCTGGTCGATCAGATGGCGCCCGGTCGCGAGATCGTCCTCCACCTCGCGAAAGGCGGTCAGCACCGTCGCGCGGTACGTGGCGGCGGCCTCGTCATACTGGGCGCGCGAGATGCGGACATTCGCCCGCCGCGCACCCCCGTCGAAGATCGACAGCGCGGCCGATAGTGGGCCGAGTGCCCAGAAGCTGTTGTCGCTGCGCAGCAGGCCGACATTCGCTGCCTCGAACCCGGCAGCGCCTCCCAGTGTGAGGTTCGGGAACAGCGCCGCCCGCGCCACGCCGATCTGCGCATTGGCAGCGGCCACACGACGCTCGGCCGCGGCAATGTCGGGGCGGCGCTCGAGCAAGGTCGACGGCAGCGATGCGGGGATGGCGGGCGGGGCGATCAGCGTGTCGACCACCGGAATAGCGAAGGTAGACGGGCTCTCGCCGACCAGCACCGCGATGGCGTGCTCGTCGCGCGCACGATCGGCAGCGACTGCGTCCAGCTCGGCCTTGGCGCTGGCCAGCTGGCTTTGGGCACGGCTGACGTCAATCCCGGAAGCAATGCCGCCGCTGTGGCGGGTATCGGTCAGGTCATAGGCGCGCTGGAAGGCTGCCACGGTTTCCCGCAGCAGCACGGTCCGCGCATCGAGCCCGCGCATGTCGAAATAGACCGAGGCGAGCTGCGCCTGCAGCCCGAGCCGCACGCCTGCGACATCGGACGCGCTTGCCTGCGCATTCGCCCGGTTCGCCTGCACGGTGTTCCAAATGCGGCCGAACAGGTCCAGCTCGTAGCTGAGCGAGGCGCCGATCTGCTTGTTGGTGTAAGTCGCGGCTGTGCCCGGCGAATTGGGCCGGGCGGCGGAAACGCGGTCCCGCTCCACATCGGCCGCGATCCCGACTTGGGGCAGCAGTTCCGATCGGCTTCGGCGTACCAGCGCCTCGGCCTGGTCATAGCGCGCGACGGCTGCGGCAAGATTCGGGCTGCCCGCCTCGATCCGCTGCTCCAGCCCGTTCAGGGCCGGATCGCCGAAGATCTCCCACCATTTGCCCGCGGCCGGCACGTTCGACCCGGCCGTCTGCCACGGGCCGGCTTCCTTGTAGGCGGGGGCCGCCACGACCTCGGGCCGATGATAGTCAGGTGCCATGGAGCAGGCGGAAAGGCCGAGTGCCGTGGCCGCGACGAGCGCGCCCTTACTTGCGTGCATTGGCGATCACCTTGACCGGGTCGCCGGTCTGCAGCGAGTCCGGCGGATTGTCGATCACGCGGTCGTTCGGCGAGAGACCGGCGATCACCTCCACCACCTTGCCCTCGTCGCGGCCGAGCGTGACGGTGCGGAGCTGCGCCTTGCCGTCACTGCCGAGCACGGCGACCTGCGTGCCCTTGGACCCGATGATCAGCGCGCTCGGCGGCAAGGTGACGGCGTTGCCACCGCCCTTGAGCGGAAAGCTCGCCTGCGCATAGGAGCCCGGCTTCAGCGCGCGGTCGCCATTGGCGGCCTGCACCTCGACCAGCACCGTGCCCGAGGCGGGGTCGATGGCGTCGGCGGTGCGGGTCAGCGTCGCCTTGAAGCTTCGGTCGGGGAATTCCGGGAGCGAAAGATCGACTTCCATGCCCGGATGGATCTGCTGCGAATAGGCCTGGGGCACCTTCACATAGGCGCGGATCCGGCTGACATCGGCGACGGTGAAGAGCGGCGTGGAACTGGCATTGCCCGCCACGACCAGCGCGCCGATCTGGGTCGAGCGGCTGGTGACGACGCCGTCGAACGGCGCGACCAGCCGCGTGAAGCCGGTCAGCGCCTGGAGCCGCGCGACATTGGCGCGCGCCGCATTGGTTAGCGCCGACTTGGCGGCAAGATCGCCCTGCTTCTCGTCGGCTTCCTGCTTCGACACTGCATCCTTGGCGAGCATGGCGCTCCACCGGGTCGCGGTCGTCTGGGCGAGCTGCTGGTTGGCGCGGGCGGTCTGCAGGTCGGCGCGGGCGGCGGCGAGCTGCTGCTCGACATCGGGGGCGTCGAGGATCGCCAGCACCTGGCCGCGCCGCACCGGATCGCCCAGATCGACGAGCCAGCGGCGGACATAGCCAGTGGTGCGGGCATATATCGGCGCGCTGTTGAGCGCCTGCAGGTTTGCGGGCAGGCGCAGTGCATCGCTCGCCGCGGCGAGCGTGGGGTGGATCACGCTGACGCTCGGCACCGCCTGCTCGGCGGTCCAGGTGGTGAGGCTGCGCTCGGAATTGGCGCGCGTCACGATGCCGGTGGCAACCGCGCCGATCGCGACGAAACCCGCGACGGCCGCGACGATTTTGAGTCGGCCGTTGCCGTTCTCAGACATGCAATTCCTCCAATGGAATGGGCCGGCCGTCGGCGGGGGCGACGCCTGCCTTGCGCTTGTGGACGAGGCTGAAGATCACGGGGACGAACATCAGCGTCGCAAAGGTGGCGACGATCAGGCCGCCGATCACCGCACGGCCGAGGGGAGCATTCTGTTCGCCGCCCTCGCCGAAGCCGATCGCCATGGGCAGCATGCCGATGATCATCGCCAGCGCGGTCATCAGCACCGGGCGGAAGCGGACCAGGCCCGCCTCCATCGCGGCGGCAGTGGCGTCGCCGAGCTCGGCGAGCCGTTCGCGGGCGAAGCTGACCACCAGGATCGAGTTCGCGGTCGCCACGCCCATGCACATGATCGCGCCGGTGAGCGCCGGCACCGACAGGGTGGTCCCAGTGGTGAACAGCATCCAGATGATGCCGGCGATGGCGCCGGGCAGTGCGGTGATGATCACGAACGGATCGAGCCAGCTCTGGAAGTTCACCACGGTGAGCAGGTAGATCAGCACCACCGCGCCGATGAGCCCGAAGCCCAGGCCGTAAAAGGCGCTGTTCATCGTGGCATATTGGCCGCGCATGGTGACGGTGACGCCCTTGGGCGCTTCGCCCTTCAGCTGCTCGAGCACCTTGCCGATATCGGCCGAGACCGCGCCGAGATCGCGCCCGTTCGGCGTCGCGAAGATGTCGATGACGGGGTTGATGTTGTAGTGCGAGATCACCGCGGCGGCGTTGCTGCGCTGGATGTTGCCGATGCCGCCGAGCACTTGGCTGGCGCCGCCGCTCGTGCCCGTGACGGGCAGGTTGGCGAGATCGCTGATCGAGCCGACGCGATATTCCGGCGTCTGCGCGACCACCGCATAGGACACGCCGTTCTCCGGGTTCAGGTAGAAGACCGGCGCGGTCTGCGAGGTGCCGGCGAGCGAGCTGGCGACGCTGGTGGTCACGTCGCGCTCGGTCAGGCCGAACTGCCCGATGCGGCTGCGATCGACGTTCACGTCGAGCTGCGGGTAGCGCGACGATTGCTGGATGCGCGCGTCCGCCACGCCGCCGATCGTGCTGATCCGGCGCAGGATCTTGCGGGCATAGGCGGCATTGGCATCCGCATCGCGGCCGGAGACCTGGATGTCGATCGGCGCCGGCGCGCCGAAGTTGAGGATCTGGCTGGTGATGTCCGCCGGCAGGAAAGCGAACTGGGTGCCCGGATAGGCCTTGGGGAGCAACTCGCGCAGCTTCTTCACATAGTCAGCGGTCGGCGCGTGATCCTTACTGAGCTGGATCAGGATGTCGCCGTCCTGCGGGCCGACGGTGCCGGAGTTGTTGTAGGTCGTGTTGATCGCGCTGACCGGCAGGCCGATATTGTCGACCAGCGAGACCAGCTCGTCGGCCGGGATCACGCCGCGGATGGTGCGCTCGATCCGGTCGAACTGCGCCGAGGTATCCTCGATCCGCGAGCCGACCGGCGCGCGGACATGGATCGCCATCGCGCCCGCATCAACGTTCGGGAAGAAGTTCTGCCCGAGCAGCGGCACCAGGAACAGGGTCACCGCGATCACCAGGATGAAGGCGAGGATGAACGGCCGCGGCGTGGCGAGCGCCTTTTGCAGCAGCCCGCCATAGCCGGTACGGATCTTCTCGAAGCGATGCTCGAACCCGCGCTGGAAGCGCACCAGCGGATTGCGCGAACCCGGCGTGCCCGCCTCGTGGCCATGCCCCGGCGCATGCGGCTTGAGCAGGAACATCGCCATGGTCGGCACCAGCGTGCGCGACAGCAGGAACGACGCGATCATCGCGAACACCACCGACAGCGCCAGCGGCACGAACAGGAAGCCCGCAATGCCCGGCAGGAAGAACATCGGCACGAACACGATGCAGATGCACAGCAGCGAGACGAAGGCCGGCGTCACGATTTGCGCCGCGCCGTCGAGGATCGCGTCCTTGACCGACTTGCCCTGCTCCAGGTGCCAGTTGATGTTCTCGATCGTCACCGTCGCGTCGTCGACCAGGATGCCGACCGCGAGGCTGAGCCCGCCCAGCGTCATGATGTTGAGCGTGTTGCCGGTCGCCGACAGCGCGATGATCGCCGCCAGGATCGCCAGCGGGATCGAGATCGCGATGATCACTGTGGAACGCCACGAACCCAGGAACAGCAGGATCATCAGCGAGGTGAGGCCCGCGGCGATCACGCCTTCCTTGATCACGCCTTCGACCGCGGCCTTCACGAACAGCGACTGGTCGCCGATCGCCGCGACCTTCAGGCCGGGCAGCGTCGCGGTGGCCTTGGGCAGCGCATCCTTGATGCCCTGGACGATCGCCAGGGTGGAGGTCGCGCCGCTCTTGAGCACCGTCATCAGCACCGAGCGCGCGCCGTCGACATGCACCACGTTGGTCTGCGGTGCGGAGCCGTCGCGGACATGGGCGACGTCGCGCATGTAGATCGTCGCGCCGTTGACCACCTTCACGGGCAGCGCGTTCAGCTCGTCGATCGATCCCGGCGCGTTGTTGAGCTTGATGCTGTACTGATAGCCGCCGATCTTGGCGAAGCCGGCGGGATTGATCTGGTTCTGCGCGGCGATCGCATTGCCGACATCCTGCGCCGACAGGCCCTTGGATTGCAGCGCCTGCGGATCGAGGTCGATCTGCACCTGGCGCTGGCGCCCGCCCGACGGGTAGGGAATGGCGGCGCCCGGCACGGTGACGAGCGGCGGCCGCACCTGGTTCTGCGCGGTATCGAACAGCTGGCCCTCGGACATGCCCTTGCCCGACAGCGCGAGCTGGAGGATTGGCACGGTCGACGCGTTATAGTTGAGGATCAGCGGCGGGGTGATGCCCGGCGGCAGCTGGCGCAGCACGGTCTGCGAGATCGACGTCACCTGCGCGGTGGCGGTGCGGATATCGGCGCCGGGCTGGAAATAGATCTTCACCACGCCGATGCCCTGCATCGACTGACTCTCGACATGGTCGATATCGTTGACGGTAGTGGTCAGCACGCGCTCGAACGGCGTGACGATCCGCCCGGACATCTCGTCGGGCGACAGGCCGCTATACTGCCAGGCGACCGCGATCACCGGCACGCGAATGTCCGGAAAGATGTCGACGGGCGTCCGGATCGCGGCGAGCACGCCGAGGATCAGGATCAGAATAGCCATGACGATGAAGGTGAGCGGTCGCGTGAGCGCGACGCGGACGATCCCGATCAAGAGCGGCTCCGCCCGAGGAGGTCAGAAGAATGGAGAGCGGCCAGGCGCATCAGGGAAACTCCGGATTGACAGTGCGGCGCTGCTCCCGTTTCGCAGCCGCAGCATTCCCCTGCCTCTGCAAAACCATCCGCGTCCAATATCGTTTGCGGCATGATCGATATCTCGTATGTATCGAACCATGGAACTGCGCCATCTCCGCTACTTTGTCGGCGTTGCCGAAGAACTGCATTTCGCCCGCGCTGCTGCACGGCTCGGCATTTCCCAGCCGCCGCTCAGCCAGCAGATCGGCCAGCTCGAGGCAGAGCTTGGCGTTCGCCTGTTCGATCGGACCAGTCGCAGCGTGCAGCTCACCAGCGCCGGTCTTGCCTTCCTGCCCGCCGCACGCGCGACGCTGGAACAGGCCGAGCGGGCGATCAACATCGCCCACCGCGCAGCCCGCGGCGAATTGGGAGAGCTCAACCTGGGCTTCAACGCCTCGGCGCCCTTCGTGCCGATGATCGCCCGTTCGATCTTCGCCTTCCGCCAGGCATTTCCGGACGTGAAGCTCAACCTCACCGAGGTCGCCGGCTCGGCGCAGCTGACCGCGCTGGCCGACCATGCACTCGACGCCTGCTTCGTCCGCAGCAAGTGTCGGCCGGAAATGGGGGAGGGCATCGCGGTGACGCCAATCCTGCGCGAACGCCTGTTCGTGGCACTGCGCCCCGATCACCCGCTGGCCGACAAGGAAGTGACGCTACGCGACCTCGGCGGTGAGCCGATGATCGTCTATGCCCGCGAGCACGGCGCCACCTTCACCGACGAACTGCTGGGGATGTTGCGCGGCGTGGGCGTCGAGCCTCGGATCGAGCACCGGGTTCGCGAGGTCTCGACGCTGCTGGGCATGGTTGCGGCGGGCGTCGGCGTCGCCGTCGTCGCGGAATCGCTCTGCGCGCTGCAGTCGGCCAGGCTGGCGTATCGCCCGCTCGCCGATCCGGAATCGATCACCTCGATCTGGCTGATCCATCTCAGCGTGGACGCGAGCCTGCCCTGCCGAAATTTCCTCGGTATCGTAACGCGCGAGGCATCGGTCGTCTGAGAGCGGCGGGCACTCAGATCATTGGGAATACCAGTTAGCAGCGCTGCAGGATGATGGTCTCAGTCTTGATCGCCGCGAACAGGTTTCAATGGGGGTATTGGCCTCGGGTCCACTGGAGCGGCGAATGCGCTCAGCGATGGCGAGGCGGACTGCTGGCACAGCCGCAAAGCCATGTCGCGTCGCAGGGCCGCGAAATCCGGACCCCAAGCCTGTTGATTTTGATACGAACTAGTTCCTATAACGATTTCGACGCTTCAGCCAGGAGCGCGCCGGGAGAGGGAATTAGCGGTCATGGTCTCGTCCCATCGGGGGAGCGGCGTCCGGGCGACGCGCGTGCGGTACGTGATGCTGGGGCTTATCGCTACCGGCACCCTCATCAATTATCTCGATCGCACGATCCTTGGCGTTGCGGCGCCACTGCTCACCCGCGAATTGGGTATCAACCCCGCCCTGATGGGCTTGATCTTCTCCGCCTTCAGTTGGTCCTATGCCGCTGCGCAGGTGCCCGGGGGCGCGTTTCTCGATCGGTTCGGGACGCGGCTGACCTACACCCTCTCCGTCGCTTTCTGGTCGCTCTTCACGCTGTGCCAGGCATTCGTCACCGGGATTACCGGGCTGATCGGATTGCGATTGGCGCTGGGCGTCGCGGAGAGCCCCTGCTTTCCGGCCAACAGCCGCGTGGTGGCTACTTGGTTCCCGCGCAACGAGCGCGCCTTCGCCACCGGTGTCTACACGGTGGGCGAGTATATCGGGCTCGCGTTTCTCAGCCCGCTGCTGTTCGCGGCGATGGCGCATTTCGGCTGGCGATCACTGTTCGTGGGGGCGGGCGCTATCGGGCTGGGCTTCGCGCTGCTCTGGTGGAAACACTATCGGGAGCCACGCGAGAGCCGCGCCAACCAGGCCGAACTCGATGCGATCGTCGCAGGTGGCGCATTGCTCGACCAGCCGCCGCGCCAGCGCTTCGACTGGAACGCCGCCGGGCGCCTGCTCAAGACTCGCCAGATGTGGGGCATCTGCCTCGGCCAGTTCGCCGGCAATTCGACCTTGGTCTTCTTCCTCACCTGGTTCCCGACCTATCTTGCCAATGAGCGGCATATGGATTGGCTGAAGATCGGCTTCTTCGCGGTCGCGCCGTTCATCGCGGCCTCAGTGGGGGTGCTGTTCGGCGGTTGGTGGTCGGACCGGATGCTGGCGCGCGGCCGGTCGCCCAATGTCGCGCGCAAGCTGCCGATCATCCTGGGGCTGCTGCTCGCCTCCAGCATCGTCGCGGCCAATTTCGTTCGGAGCGACACGCTGGTCATCGCGATCCTCAGCCTCGCCTTCTTCGCGCAAGGTATGGCGGCGCTCGGCTGGACGCTGGTATCCGATCTTGCGCCCGAGGGGATGCTGGGGGTGAGCGGGGGCGTGTTCAACCTTGCCGCCAATCTGGCCGGGATCGTGACACCGCTGGTGGTGGGCGGCATCGTGGCGGTGACCGGCAGCTTCTTCTACGCGCTCGCCTTTATCGGCGGGGTCGCGCTGCTCGGTGCCTTTTCTTATATCTTCATCCTGGGCGACGTCCGCCGCATCGTGCTCGACTGACCCGTCAGTCGAGTAGCTGCGCGGGCCGGAAGCGGTTCTGCGCGGTCAGCCGGATGGTGGCATTGGGGGCGCCATAGCCGGCGTAATCGCGCCGTTCGACGAACTCGAAGAAGAAGGTACGGTCGAAGGCGCGGCTGTAGATCTGGCGGTAGCGCCGACCGGGTGCCTCTTCATCGACCAGGATGCCGTAGCGCCGGGCGTCGGCGTCCTCGGCCTCGCTCAGGCCGAAGCGCGCGGCGACGTCGTCGTGATAATTCGCGGGGATCGGCAGCGGTTCCAGCCCGCGCTCGGCAAGCAGCGGTGCTGCCGCGGCCATGTCGCCTACCCGCAATGCGATGTGCTGGAAGCCCGCGCCGAAGGACTGGTGCAGGAACCTGGCCGACAGCGCCTCGCGCGCGTCTGTGCTGTTCAGCGTGATGCGAAAGCTCCCGCTGCGGTTCTGGATTGCCTGGCTCTGTACCAGCCCGTTGGGATCGATCACGTCCTGCGGCATCTGCACCTCGACGTCGAACAGCGATCGCCAATAGAGCTGCCACGACAGGAATTCGTCGTTGGAGACTGTCGCGGCGAGATGGTCGATCGCCTGGACATCCACCCGGGGCGAGGTGGGCCTGTCGTCCAACACGAATTCGTCGGCCCAGATCGTGTCCATCGCCTCGGCATCGACGACATAGACCAAGCTACCGGCCACCCCGCGGAGCGCCGGCATCGCGGGCAGGTCGCTGCCATGCTGGGGCACGCCCAGCGCGCGGGCGCGGGCCATCGCCGCCGGGCCGTCCTTCACCACCAGCCCGATCGCGCAGATCGCGGTGCCGTGCATCGTGCGATAGGCGGCCGCAAAGCCCTGTTCCTCGAAGTTCAGGACGAAGCTGGCCGCCCCGGCCCGCCACAGCTCCACCGCCTTGTTGCGATGGCGGCCGATTCGGTCGAAGCCGGCGCCGTAGAGGATCGTGCCCAGTTCCGCACGGTCCTTTTCCGCCACGGCGAATTCCACGAACTCGACGCGGTCGATGATCGCGCGTGCGGGCATGCCGGTCTCGCGCCCGAGCTTGCGGGCGGCGGCGTCGCGCAGCGCGTCGAGCGACCGCAGCCCGTCGCGTGCCACCATCTCGGCGGAGCTGGCGCGGAAGCGATCGTTGAAGATCTCGAGGCTCAGCGGCCCCTGATAGCCGATCCGGAGGATCTCGGCGACATAGCCGGTCAGGTCCAGCCCGCCTTGGCCGGGCAGGTTGCGGAAGTGGCGGCTCCAATAGAGATAGTCCATGTCCATCCGTGGGGCGTCGGCAAGCTGGACGAAGACGAGCTTGGCTGGATCGATGGCACGGATCGACTCGCTCGGGATGTTGCGGGCGAGCGAGTGGAAGCTGTCGAGCAGTATGCCCAGGTTCGGGTGATCGGCCGCTTGCACGATCTCCCAGACCTGTCGGTGATCCTGAACATGCCGGCCCCAGGCGAGCGCCTCATAGCCGATCAGGATGCCATATTCGGCGGCGATGTCGGCAACGGCGCGCAGGTCGGCGATGATCTGCGCGCGATCTCCTGACGCCAGCGGCGAGGTGTTCGAGCAGAGCAGCAGCCGGTCACAGCCGAGCGTGCGCATCACCTCGAACTTCTGCCGGGCGCGGGCAAGCGCGCGGGCACGATGCGGCTCCGGCATTCCCTCCACGTCCCGCAGCGGCTGGTAGAGCACGCAGGCAAGGCCAAGCTCGTCGAGCATCCCGCGGACCGCCTCCGCCGAGAGCGCCGAAGCAACGAAATCGGTGTCGAAGATCTCCACCGCGCGGAATCCCGCCGTCGCGGCGGCGCGCAGCTTGTCCTCCAGCGTGCCGCTCAGCGAGACGGTGGCGATGGCGTTCAGCGCAGTCATGGTGCTTCCTTCGCATGGGGCAGGGGGAGGACCGCCAGCCGATCGGATTGGAACGAGCCGAGCCACAAATCGCCGTCCGCCAGCGCCGCCGCCGAGAGCCCGTTGAAGCCGGGGGCGGGTAGGCCATAGGCGACGGTCGCGACACGGTGATGGGCGAGGTCGAGTTCGCCGACCACCCAACCGCGATGACAGCGCATCGGATCGGCGACGCCATCGATCACGCGGCGCAGCCCGCCACAGGCGGGTTCGTCGAGGCGCATCCCGGCGAGCAGCAGGCGGCCGCCGGTCCAGTGGAGGTTGTCGGGCATGAAGTCCGGCGCGTCGACGCGCGCGAGCGGCACCCGCGTGTCAGTGCGGTCATAGACGACCACCGCGTGCCAGCCGAACGCGATCACGTAGAAGCGGCGCTGGTCGGGGTCGACTTCGAGGCCGTTATTGCCGGGCAGTTCGGTGCCGGGCAGCAGGGTGAAGCTGGGGGCACCGGGGGCGAGGCGCCAGACGCCGCCGGTCACCCGGCCCTCGACGAAATCGGCGATGCTGGTGCCCGGCCGGGTGAGCACCGTCGCGAGGATGGTGCCGTCGGCGAAGCTGGCGACGGCGTTCGCCACCTGTCCCGGCGGCATGGGCTGGCATCCGCGCCAGGTGAGCCTCGGCGGGCCGGCGCCGAGCGTTATGTCGAACTGCTCGATCGACTCGCGGCCGCCATGATTGACGACGAGGAGCCGCCAATGTCCGGCATCCAGCTTCCGCAGCGAGAGACCGCGCGCATTGAACAGCGCGGGGTCCAAAGGGCCGGGACAGGAGCGGGTGAGGGCCGGATCGGGCTGGATCTGATCGGGGGCGCCGGTGAACCAGCGGGTCAGCTGTCGGTCGCGACGATCGACGAGCTTCAGCCCCGCGCCGGGCGAAAAGCCGCTCGCGACCAGCCACGGCGTGTCCGGCAGCACCAGGACGTCCTCGGGCTTCTCCGCGCCGCACACATAAGCGAGCGGCGGATCGGGGGGGCAGGCGGCCGCGGCGCTCTGGCCAGCGGCCAGCATGCCGGCCAAGGCGAGCAGCAGGCTCAATCGCGCGGCCTCGTGCGGGGCTCGGTCGGTGCGGTGGGGCTTTCGAACAGCGGCATGTCGGCGAAGTGGGGCCAGGCAACCACCGTGCTGGTCGGCGCCAGCCGCACGAGGCGGGGAGCGTCGAGGCTTGCCGCCGGCCAGCGGCCGATCGAGGGGCTGCTGGGCGTGCCGGTCCGCGCGAAGGCGAGCAGCGCTTCCGCCATGTCCCGTTCGAGCGAGGCGTCGCCGGGCTCCCAGTTTCGGGTGACTCGGAACAGGTTGAGCGCGTCGCGGGTGCGGAGCCAATAGGGCACGTCGCCGGTGTGATAGGCGCCGACCTTCGCCGGATCATGATCGCTGAAGGTGATGCCCGGCGCATAGGGATGGCGGCGGGTGAAGAGATAGGCATAGACCGGCTGGGTGCCGTAGCGCAGCTGGTAGCGCGCCCAGTCCGCCATCTGCGCGCCGACGGTCGAATCGCGCGCGATATCGGCGGCGATGCGAGCGACGTCTTCGCCGGGATAAGCGGCGAGGATCGCCCCGGCCTTGTCGCCGAAGCGGCTGCGCAGCGCGCTCGCCAGCGCCGCCCGGTCGGCGAGCGGGCCGAAGGGGCGGAAGCTTTCGTCCCGGGTATAGCCGATCAGTATGGGCACATCGCTCTGGCGGTGCGCGCCAAACACGGCTTCCGCGGTGCCGGTGACGACATGCCCGTCGAGGACGATCGCGGCGCGCGGGCTTTGCGCGGCGGCGATCTTATCGCCTGGCAGCGAGCGTAGCTCGGCGAGGGTGGCGGCGCCCAGTTCCTTCGCCATTGCCGTGCCCTGCTGTTCGGCGATCGCGAGCGGCGCCGGCCCCAGCATTCCGCCGAAGCTGCTGCCGCTCATTCCTACGGCGCGCTGGAACAGGCCGCGCGCGAGCGGGCTCCGCTGGAGCAGCGACACCGACATGGAGCCCGCCGACTGGCCGATGATCGTCACCTTGTCGGGATCGCCGCCGAAGCGGGCGATGTTGCGGTGGATCCATTGCAATGCCGCGATCTGGTCCATCAGCCCGTAATTGCCCGAGCCGCCATAGTCCGATTCCCGGCTGAGCTCTGGATGGGCGAAGAAGCCGAGCGGCCCCACCCGATAGGCGATGTTGACGCGAACCACGCCGTCCTGCGCGAGCGGCTCGCCCGAATAGTTCGCCATGCTGGCCGAACCGATGTTGAATCCGCCGCCATAGATCCACACCAGCACCGGTGCCTTGCGTGCGGTGCGGGGCTTCCAGATGTTGAGATAGAGGCAGTCCTCGCTGGTCGCCTCCTCGCCGAAATAATGGTTCTGCAGCGAACCGCGCAGCGGCTGCAGGCATTCGGGGGCTAAGCGATCGGCATGGAAAACGCCCGTCCACGCCGCACGGGGCTGCGGCGGTTTCCAGCGCAGGTCGCGCACCGGCGGTGCGGCGAAGGGCACGCCGAGAAAGGCATCGACGCCGGCGGGCAGGGCCACGCCTTCGAGGCGGCCTTGTTCCACTTGGGCCGATGGTGCCGAGGGCGCCGCATGCTGGCCGCTGAGCAGCACCAGGGCCGCCGCCGCGGCAGCGATGCGGCGGCGCGTCACTTGCGGGGTACTCCCAGCACCTTGTGGAAGAAGTCGAACGTCGCGTTGGTCGCCTTCAGCGTCGCGTCTCGCGTTGCTTCGGGCGTTGCGCCGATGAAACTGTGGTCGACGCCCGGGATATAGATCGTCGCCACCGGCACGCCGGCGCGGCGCAGGGCGGCTTCGGCGAGGCGCGACTGGGCGATCGGCACGGTCTTGTCCTGCTCGCCATGGATCAGCAGAAAGGGCGGATCCTTAGCGTCGATATAGGTCACCGGGCTAGCGGCGCGGAGCCGGTCCTCGGGGCACGCGCCCTCGCAGCCGAGCAGCCGGCGGCCGGCGGCATTGCCGTCGTTGTTGCTGGCCAGGCTGGTGAAGTCGAACGCGCCGTACCAGGTGACGGCCGCCTGCACGCAGCCATCCTTGCCCGCCGACGGATCGAGGGTCGTGTCGCGACAGGTGAGGGCGGTCATCGCGGCGATATGGCCGCCGGCCGATCCGCCCCACACGCCGACCCGCGCGGGATCGATGCGGTACTCCGCGGCATGGGTGCGCAGGAAGCGGATCGCCGCGTTGGCATCCTGCAGCTGCGCCGGGAACCTGGCTTCGCCGGACAGGCGATATTCGAGGCTGGCGACGGTGAAGCCTTCGGCCGCGAAGGCGGCGAGGACCGCCGGGAAATCGGCCAGCGCTCCGGAATGGCGGGTATGGCCGGCCATCCAGCCACCGCCATGGATGTAGAGCACCAGCGGATGCGGACCCGGTGTCGCGGGGACGTAGATATCGACGATCTGCGGCCGATAGCCGGGCAGGGTCTGGTAGACGACGTCGCGATAGGCTTTCACCCCGCCGGGGAAGGCAACGGGGACGACCGGGAACTTGTCTTCCAGCACCGGTGCGGGCGCCACGGGGAAGCTCCGGGTCTGGGCCTGCGCCGTTCCGGTGACGGCGAACGCCGGTAGCAGGAGCGCGATCCGCGCAAGAGTTTTCGTCATCCAGCCTCTCCCTTATTCAGCGGCTTCGGCCGCGCTTTGGCAAAGGCTTATCAGCTTGCACGGCAGTCGCAACAAAAAAGAGGAACAAGTTCGTACCACTAACTTGACGACGCCTCGTGGAATGTCTTTGCGCAGCGAGTTGTGGCGGATAGGAAACACCAATGTCCGACGCAGAAACCGCAGCCGACGCCGCGCCCGAAGCCGAAGGTGTCCGCACGCCCCGCACGCGCGCCCAGGCGCGCGAAGAGGCGATCAACGCCATTCTCGACATTGCGACCGAGGAGTTCGTGGAAAAGGGGCTGGCCGGCGCCCGGATCGACGAGATCGCGGGGCGCGCCACCAAGCGCAAGATCTACTATTATTTCGGCAGCAAGGACGAACTGTACCGTGCGGTGCTGGAGCGCGCCTATCGCCGCGTTCGCGCCAGCGAGCGCGAGGTCGACATCGATAGCGGCAGCGCGGCCGACGCCCTGCGCCGGCTGGTCGAGCATGATGTCCGCTACCATTCACAGCACCCCGAACTCGTTCGACTGGTGATGAACGAGAATATCCATCGGGCCGAGCATCTGAAACAGATCGAGGGCCTTCCCGCAAACAATCGCCGGGTGATCGATCTGCTCGCTCGCATTCTTGCGCGCGGCGAAGCGGAGGGCCTGTTCCGCCCCGGCATCGACCCGGTCGACCTGCACATGAACATGACCGCACTCGCCTTTTACAACGTCTCCAACCAGTTCACGTTCGCGCATAATTTCGGCGTGGACATGCACAGCCCCGAAGCGATCGAGCGACGGGCGCAGCAGGTGGGCGACATCCTGCTCGCCTGGGTAGTTTCCCCCGGACCTGCAGACGGGTGATGCAATTTATTTGACAGGAACGAGTTCGTAACACTAAGTCACTCCCGACGCCGGCGACAAGTCCAGCGCATCGGGAGAGAGGCTATGAAGGGCAATGCGCGCGCGCGGTTCGCGCTGACTGCATCCATGCTGGCAATGGGCACGGCGGCGCTTCCCGCCGCCGCACAGGATATGGCAGGCGCGCCGCCGGCGGTGAGCGACCACCAGGCCGAAGAGATCATCGTCACCGGATCGCTTATCCGTCGCCCCAACGACAGTTCGGCCAGCCCGATCACCTCGGTCAGCACCGAGGCGCTGAAGCAGACCGGCACGGTCAACGTCGTCGACGCGCTCAACCAGATCCCGAGCTTCACCGTCTCCGGCAACGGCAGCACCGGCGGGCAGGGCCAAGGCGGCCGCTCGACCGTCAACCTGCACGGTCTGGGCTCGAACCGGAACCTCGTGCTGCTCGACGGGCGGCGCCTGCCGGTTTCCGACGTGAACGGCAATGTCGACATCAACATCCTGCCTGACGCGATCCTCGAAGGGGTGGACGTGATCACCGGCGGCGCGTCGGCGGTCTATGGTTCGGACGCGATTTCCGGCGTGGTGAACTTCAAGACGGTGCGTAGCCTGGAGGGCGTGCGCGTCGACCTGCAGAACGGCATCTCGGAGCGGGGCGATTCCTATCGCTTCAACGGCTCGGTGGCGTTCGGCAGCAACTTTGCCGACAATCGCGGTCATGTCGTCGCCGCGTTCAGCTATGCCAAGACCGATCCGGTCAACGGCAGCAGCCGCAGCTTCTTCAACGACAAGACGCCGTCGTCCTTCATCGGCACCGGCACCTTCGTGCCGAGCGCGACCAACGCGCCCAGCGTCGCCGCGGTGAACGGCGTGTTCGCCGGCTATGGCAACACCAGCACGATCAACCCGCTGCTGAACCTTGGCTTCAACAATGACGGCACGCTCTTCGTGCAGACCGGCGCGGTGAATTATCGCGGATCGACCAATAGCCAAGGCTATCTGATCGTGGGCAACAATGTCCGCATGCCGGTGGGTCAGCAGATCGACTTCCAGAATGCGATGGATCGCAAGACCGCGTTCCTGAAGGGCGATTACGAAGTGCGGCCGGGCCTGACGGCGTACGGCCAGTTCATGTATGTCGATCTGAAGGTCCACACCGCCAGTGGCGGCAGCCTCACCCAGTTCGGCGCGCTGACCAGCGTCCCTGTTTCCAATCCTTTTATCCCGGCGGCGCTGCGGACGATCCTTGCCTCGCGCCCGAATGCGACGGCACCGTTCACCTGGAACGGCCGCTATGTCGGCGTGCCCTACAAGAGCTTCGACGAAGAATATACGATCCAGCAATATCTTGCGGGCTTGCGCGGAGACATTGCGCCGGGTTGGAGCTTCGATGCCTTCGTCTCCTATGACGAATCCAACCACGACCAGAAGATCAACAACGCCGTGCTGAAGAGCCGCGTGCAGACGCTGCTCAACGCGCCCGATGGCGGCGCCTCGACCTGCGCGGGCGGGCTGAACATCTTCGGCGATGCGAACGCGCGCGGGCTGTCGGCGGCGTGCCGCGCCTATATCACCAAGACGGCCTTCTCGAACGAGGACCTGTCGCAGACCCAGGCGCAGCTGCAGGTGAACGGCAAGCTGTTCGACCTCGGCGCGGGCCCGGCGCAGGTGGCGTTCGTCGGCAGCTATCGCCGCAACACCTACGACTTCACGCCGGACAGCGATCTCGCCGCGCAGAACATCGAATCGGTCATCGCCTCGGCGTCCGCCATCGGCCGGGTTTCGGTCAAGGAGTTCGCCGCGCAGGTCGATGTGCCGCTGCTTGCCAACCGGCCCTTCTTCCACGAGCTCGGGATCGGCGGGGCGGTGCGTTTCTCGGATTATTCGGTCACCGGAAGCGTGACCAGCTATGAGGGCGATCTGCGCTGGCGCCCGGTCAAGCCGCTGCTGATCCGCGGCAGCTACCAGCGGGCCGTGCGCGCGCCCAATATCGGCGAGCTGTTCACGCCCGCCTCCGGCACTCAGCTCGTGATCGGCACCCCGCCGGGCTCGCTGGGCGATCCGTGCGACGTACGCTCGAGGGCGCGGACCGGCACCAATGGCGCGCATGTCGCGGCGCTGTGCGTCGCCCAGGGTGTGCCGGGCGCGGCGATCGGCTCCTATACCTTCCCGACCACGGCGACCGGCCAGACCATCGCGGGCAACAAGGCCCTCACGCCGGAAAAGGCGGACACCTACAATCTCGGTTTTGTGTTCAACACGCCGGGATCGAGCCGCTTCGGCGACCTGACGGTTTCCGTCGATTATTATAACATCAAGGTGTCGAACGTGATCTCGACCGTCCCGGGCCTGACCGTGCTGTCGAAATGCTTCAACCTCGACGGGACCAACCCCAATTACGACGCCGGAAATGCCTATTGCGGACTGATCCAGCGCGATGCGACCGGCCAGATCGTCACGGTCAACACGCCCTATCTGAACATCGGCGGCCTGCGCACCGACGGTGTGGAATTCCAGGTCAACTGGAGTGTGCCTGCCGCGTTCCTGGGTACGTCGGCGCGGCTCTTCGCCAATGTCGGAGTCGACTGGACGCGCAACTACAAGGTCCAGCTGCTGCCCGGCGCGGCGTTCCTCAACTATACCGGCATCAGCAACGGCGGCGCGCTGCCGAGCAGCGTGCCCCCGCGTGCCACGCCGGAATGGCGCTCGCTCACCTCGTTCGGCTATCGCTCGGATCGCGGCAGCTTCGGCCTGCGCTGGCGCTATCAGGACAAGCTGGCCGACATCAGCTCGGTGCTGACGCCGGCCACCGCGCAGGTGGGCGTGGGCGCCTACGCGACATGGGACGCGTTTGCGACGATCAAGGCGGCCAAGGGGTTCGAGTTCCGGCTGGGCGTGAACAACCTGTTCGACAAGAGCCTGCCCTTCGTGGCCAGTTCGCAGAACGGCACCGATGTTGCGCTCTACGATGCGATCGGCCGCTCCTTCTATGCAGGCGTTCGGTTTGGGTTCTGAGGGGAGGGGGCGGTACATGCCGCCCCCGACCCAGGTTCGAGAGTGAAAGCGATGATGAAATCCGGGCTGATCGGCCGTTCGATCCAGGCGTCCCGATCGCCCTGGATCCATGAGGAGGAAGCGCGCGCCCAGGGGCTCGCGCTGCGCTACACGCTCTTCGACTTCGACGCCCTGGCGCTACCCGATTCTGCGCTGGGCGATCAGCTCGCCCGACTGCGTGACGAGGGCTATCATGGCTTCAACGTCACCTACCCGTTCAAGCAGGCGGTGATGCCGCTGCTCGACGACCTGGCGGAAAGCGCGCGGGTCGTGGGGGCGGTGAACACGGTGGCGGTCCGCGACGGGCGGCTCACCGGCCATAATACAGATATGATCGGATTCCGGGAGAGCCTGCGCGCAGGATTGCCGCACGCCCGGCTGGACCATGTCCTGCAGGTCGGCGCCGGGGGTGCCGGCGCGGCGGTGGCGAATGCGCTGCTCTCCCTGGGCGTGCGGCACCTTCGGATTGCGGATGTCGACGTGCATCGCGCGGGAGAATTGGCCGATCGCCTGCGGCACCATTTCCCCGATGCCGTGGTCGAGGTCGTTGCGTCGGACCGGTCTGGTCCCGAGGCTGTCGACGGCGTCGTCAACGCGACGCCGATCGGCATGACGTCCAAGCCGGGAACGTCGATCGACACCGCCGGGCTGCGAGGCGAGCAATGGGTTGCCGATATCGTGTATTTCCCGCGCGAAACGCAATTGTTGCGCGAGGCGCGCGCGGTCGGCTGCGCGGTGCTGGACGGGACCGGCATGGTGATCCGCCAGGCGGCAGAGGCGTTCGAGATCATCACCGGCCACCACGCCGACGTCACCCGCATGACTGCCGCGTTCGACCAGAGCTGAGCGACCCGGGACGAGAGTAGCCGCGGGCGTCCCAGGTCCTCGATTGCCTTGCTCGCCGCGGGCAGACCGCTATGATCTATAACAATGGCGAGCCGACGATACGGTGCGCCGTCAGTAAATTGAACGGGGCTGTACGAGCCCGGCGGAGAGGTTGCATGACGCAAGCGCCACAACGGCTCCACGTGCTCGACGATGCACCGCTAAGCCGCACCCAGCTGCTGGGCATTTTGCTGTGCCTCCTGCTCAACGCCCTGGACGGCTTCGATGTTCTGGCGATCAGTTTCGCCTCGCCGGGTATCGCGGCCGAATGGCGGATCGATCGCGCGGCGCTCGGGCTGGTGCTTTCGATGGAACTGATCGGCATGGCGGCGGGATCGGTCGTGCTCGGCGCCTATGCCGACCGTGCCGGACGTCGCCCCGCCATCCTGCTGTGCCTGGTTGTCATGGCGGCCGGCATGTTCGCGGCCAGCTTCGCCGTAAATGTCGAGATGCTCTCCGCCTTCCGGCTGTTTACCGGTCTGGGCATCGGCGGGATGCTTGCCTGCACCAACGCCATGGTGGCGGAGCTTGCCAACACCCGGACGCGGAGCCTCGCGGTGGGGCTGATGGCCTCGGGGTATCCGGTGGGGGCCATCGTTGGCGGCTCGATCGCGGCGACGTTGTTGGCCGGAGGTGCGTGGCGGCATGTGTTCCTGTTCGGTGCGGGGATGACGGCGCTGTTCCTGCCGCTTGCGTGGTGGCTGATGCCCGAATCGATCCGCTATCTGGTTCAGCGCCAGCCGAAGGGCGCGCTGCGCCGCGCCAACGGGCTCTTGGCCCGTATGGGCCATCCCCCGCTCGATGCGCTGCCGCCGCTCGGGGAGAGCGGCAAAAAGCTTCCGCTCGCGCAGCTGTTGGCCCCGCCGCTCGCGCGGACGACGATCCTGCTGACCATCGCCTATTTCTGCCACATCATGACCTTTTACTTCATTCTGAAATGGGTGCCGAAGATCGTCGTGGATATGGGCTATCCCCCGTCGCAGGCGGCCGGCGTGCTGGTTTGGGCGAATGTCGGCGGTCTCTCCGGCGCGGTGCTGCTCAGCGTGCTGAGCTGGCGTGTGCCGCTGCGAAATCTGCTGGTCGTCGCCTTGCTTGCTGCAACGGCAATGGTCACGCTGTTCGGTCAAGGCGCGCATGATTTGGCGGGCCTCGCCTGGATCGCCGGGATCGCGGGCTTCTGCACCAACGCGGGCGTCGTCGGCATGTATGCGCTGATCGCCCAGAGCTTTCCAACCCACGCCCGCGGCTCGGGCACCGGCTTCGTGATCGGCGTAGGGCGCGGCGGCGCAGCAATGGGACCGATTCTTGCGGGCCTCCTGTTTTCGTTGGACCTTCAGCTGCCGGCGGTGGCGGCGGTAATGGCCGTGGGATCGCTGATTGCCTCGGTGGCGCTGCTTGGCTTGAAACGGGCGTGAGGTCGCATCTTCTACGCGGGTGCTCGGGCTAAAGACCTGATGTGCAATTTGGCGGCTCGCGTCTGCGCCTCGCATCGGGCGCATATCGGACGCCTTCTGCGGTGAACAATCCACGCCGCCGAGCGATGGCGTGCCCGATGTCAACGCGTTAGCCACTCCGATCATTGAGAAGGCCGGCGGCAGCGCCACTACGGTCCAGCCGAGGCAGCACGCGCTGACGCCGTGCAATTAGGGCACGACGCTCCGGCACTTTCTTGTGTCGTTGCGAACCCTTCCCCTATAGCCTTGCGAAGGGGAGGGGTGTGATGGGGCTTTTCGGTTTTCTGTCGAAGCAGTTTGTCGACGTGATCGACTGGGTCGACGAACCCGGAACGCTTGCTGCGCGTCACCCGATGCAGGGGCGGGAGATCCAGACGGGCGCGCAACTGACGGTGCGCGACGGGCAAATCGCGCTCTTCTACCGTGAGGGGCAGCTCGCCGATGCCTTCCACCCGGGCCTGCACACGCTGGAGACCGGCAATCTGCCGGTGCTCAGCGCGCTGCTCAACTGGGACAAGGGCTTCGCGTCGCCGTTCAAGGCGGACGTGGTGTTCTTCAGCCAGAAGGAGCAGACGGGGCTCAAATGGGGCACGGCGCAGCCGATCACGGTACGCGATCCGGAGTTCGGCCCGGTCCGCGTGCGGGCCTTTGGCAGCTACAGCTTCCGCATCGAGCAGGTGCCCGCCTTCGCCGTCAAGTTGATGGGATCGCTCCAGCGCGTGACCGTCGCCGATATCGAGCCGCAACTGCGTGCCGCGATCGCCACCGCGATTGCGTCCGCGATCGGTTCGGGGGAATTTGCCTTTGTCGATCTCGCGGGCAATCAGGCGGCCTTGTCCGAGCGGCTCAAGGCGGCGGTGGACCCTGCCTTCGCCCAATGGGGCCTGGCCTGCACCAGCTTCTACATCGAGAGCCTGTCGCTGCCCGAGGCGGTGCAGGCGGCGGTCGATCAGGCCAGCGCCCCGGCCGACGCGAGCGCACAGATCGAGAAGCTCCATCGACTCCTGACGATCGGGGCGATCACCCAGGAAGAGTTCGACGCCAAGAAGGCCGAACTGCTCGGCCGCATCCGCTGACCCATCGATGAGCCTGCATCTGCCTTGCCCGAATTGTGGTGCGGACGTGGTGTTCCGCTCGCCGGCACTGCCCGCCCGCGTGTGCGACACTTGCCGCACCATGCTGGTGCGCAGCGACGCCGGACTTGCCCAGTTCGGCATTGCCGCCGCGCTGCCGTTCGACGTGAGCCCGGTGCAGATCGGCATGCGCGGCATCGACGAGGGGCAGGCGTTCGAAGTGATCGGCCGGGTGCGCTGGAGCTGGACCGATGGCGCCTGGAACGAATGGCTGCTGCTGTTCGAGGACGGCAGTACCGCCTGGCTCGGCGAGGCGATGGGCCAGTTCATGCTGCTGCGCGAACGCCCGTTTGGCGAGGTGCGCTCGCAGACGCTGCGGGCGATCGCGAAGGGCGGCGAGGCGCAGATCGGCCAGAAGGTGGAGATGGCCGGCCGCAAGCTGGTCATCGCGGATGCACGCCAGGCGTTGTGCATAACGGCCGAGGGCGAGCTGCCCTTCGTCGCGCCGAGCGGCTGGCAGGTCTACAATGTCGACCTGCGTGGGCCGGATGGCACGTGCGCGAGCCTCCAGCGGGACGGCAAGTCGACGAGCTTCTACCAAGGCCGCTACGTGGCCCTCGCGGAACTCGCGCCGCGCGGGCTTCGCGCGATCGAAGGCTGGGCATTGCCCGATTATGCCGGCTGATCCCACTCTCTCCCCGCCGCCCACACCGGCGGTGCGCGCGCTGTCCTGCCCGAATTGCGGCGGGACGGTGGAACTGCGCGCGGCCGGCTATACCGTGCATGTCGGCTGCCAATATTGCGGCTCGATCCTCGACACCACCGATGGGCTGGTGAAGCTGGTCACCCAGGCGCATGCCGCGCAGGTGACGCCGGACATCCCTCTCGGCACGCGCGGCACGCTGTTCGGGGTGGAGTGGGAAGCAATCGGCTATCTCCGGCGCTCGCAGAACGGCTATGATCGCTGGGACGAATATCTGCTGTTCAATCCGTATCACGGCTATCGCTGGCTGGTGAACGCGCGCGGGGGCTGGAGCTTCGGCACCATGCTCACGCGGGTGCCGACCTGGCAGACCTTCAGCAGCTACACGCTGGACGGTGCCGCCTACACCCGCTTCTTCGCCGGCTCCGCGCAGGTCGATCGGGTCGTCGGCGAATTCTATTGGCGCGTGGCGGTGGGGGAGACGGTGAAGACCGGCGACTGGGTCCGCCCCGGCTTCATGCTCTCGCGCGAGACGAGCGACAGCGAGGAGAGCTGGACGCTCAACCAATGGCTGCCCGACAGGGTGATGGTCCGGGCCTTCGGGGTTGCGCCCGCACGGCGCGTCTGGCCGCCGCTGCCGCACCAGCCGTCGCCCTGGGGCGCGTGGCTGGGCAAGGGCGCGGTGATCGGCGGGATTGCGCTGTCGTTCCTGCTGGTCCTGTCGATCCTGCTCGGCGGAACGACCTGGATCGCCTCGCAATCCTTGCCTGTGGCGGTGGATGGACGCGAGCAGAACGCGACGATCGGGCCCATTCACTTGCGCGGCAGGTATCAGCGGGTGCAGGTGCGCAGTACCGTGCCGCGGCTGGAGAATGGCTGGGTAGATCTCGACTACAGCCTGGTCGATCGGCGAACGCAGCAGGTCTTCGCGGCATCAGGGGCCGCCGAGCGCTATGAAGGCACGGATTCGGATGGTCCCTGGACCGAGGGATCGCGCGACTCCGATGTCTCGATCGCAGCGGTACCGGCGGGCGACTATGACCTCGTTGTCGAGTACAAGGGCAATCGCTGGAGCCAGAGCGGCACCTTCTATCCCGATGGCGGCTGGATGGAGCCGATCAACGCGCCCCAGATCGTCGTCGAGGTCGGCACCGGGACGCTCTACGGCTCGAATGTTTTCCTGGCGTTGTTCATGATCGCCCTGCCCTGGATCATGGGTCTGCTGCTCCACCTCCGGTTCGAGAAGGCGCGCAAGGGCGAAAGCGAATTCCAGCCGAAAGCGAGCGAGGGGAGCGACGACTGATGGACAGGCGCAGCTTTCTCTACGCACTCTGGTCGCTCGCCATCGTCGGGCTGTTTCTCGCCGCGACGAGCTATGGCTGGTCGCCCTTCGCCGATGGCGGCCGTACCGATAGCGCCGCCTATAACAGCGGCGGCCATGGCGGGGGCCATGCCGTGTTCTACGGTCCGCACCACAAATAGGAGGACGCACCATGGTCACTACCCTTCCGGCGCTGCTCGCGACGCTGCTCTATGCCGTGGTCGGCATCCTCGTCTTCGTGGTCGGCTTCTTCGTGCTCGACCTGCTGACCCCGGGGAAGCTGTGGGAGGAGATCCGCGACAAGCAGAACGTCGCGGTCGCGATCTTCTCCGGCGCGGTCGCGATTGGGCTCGCCATCATCGTCGCTGCCGCCATTCATGGCTAAAGGCGATCCCGCGCATCCGAAATCCCGCGCGTCGGCACCTGCCGCCGCGCTGCTTGCCTCTGCCTTCGTCGTTTCCACCTGTGGGCTGATCTACGAGCTGCTGGCCAGCACGCTCGCCAGCTATCTGCTCGGCGACAGCGTCACGCAATTCTCGACCGTGATCGGCACCTATCTGTTCGCGATGGGGCTGGGCAGCTGGTGCTCGCGTTACGTCACCCGCGACGAGCTGCGCCTGTTCATCCGCGTCGAGCTGCTGATCGCCGTGCTGGGCGGCGCCTCGGCGGCGGCGCTGTTCGTGCTGTTTCCGCTGGTCGAGCATTTCCGGGTCGCGCTGTACGGGCTGGTCGTCGGCATCGGCTTCCTCGTCGGGCTCGAGATCCCGCTGCTGATCCGCATCCTACGCGGCTTCGATTTCCGCGAGACGGTCTCGAACGTGCTGACCTTCGACTATGTCGGTGCGCTGGCGGCCAGCCTGTTGTTCCCGCTGCTGCTGATGCCGCATCTCGGCATGATCCGCACCGGCTTCCTGTTCGGCATCCTCAATGCCGGCGTGGCGCTGGCGGTGCTGCTGACGCTGCCCCGGGCAAGCCGGTACCGCAGCGAGACCGTCTCGGCCGTGATCGTGCTGCTGGCGCTTGCCGCCGGCTTCGCCGCATCGGACCGGCTTCAGCGCTGGGCGGAGGTGGCCAGCTATGGCGAGCCGGTGATCTATGCGGTGAGCACCAAGTATCAGCGCATCGTGCTCACGCGCCGCGAAGACGATCTGCGGCTTTATCTCAACGGCAACCTGCAATTCTCTTCGCGCGACGAGTATCGCTATCATGAGGCGCTGGTGCAGCCGGTGCTGGGGCGCGTGGCGAACCCGCGCAACGTCCTGATCCTGGGCGGCGGCGACGGGCTCGCCGCGCGCGAGGTGCTGCGGCATCCCGAGGTCCGGCACCTGACGCTGGTCGATCTCGACGACGAGATGACCGGTCTGTTCTCCAAGACGGCGATGCTAACCGCGCTCAACAAGGGCGCACTGACCGACCGCCGCATGACGGTGATCAACGCCGACGGCTTTCGCTGGGCGCGCGAGGCGGCGGCGACGCGGGCGGGATCGTTCGACGCGATCATCGTCGATTTCCCCGACCCCGTCGATTATTCGGTGGGCAAGCTCTATACCGAGACCTTCTACCGCGCCGTGCGGCGGCTGATGGCGCCGGCGGGCGCAATGGTGGTGCAGAGTACCTCGCCGCTGGTCGCGCCGATGGCCTATTGGACGGTTGCGACCACGCTGGAGGCGGCGGGCCTGCAGACGCGTGGCTACCATGTCTATGTGCCCAGCTTCGGCGAATGGGGCTTCGTGCTCGCTGCCGCGCGATCCCTCCCCGTGGAGGCGCGCATTCCAGCAGGCGGGCGGTTTCTCACCCCGGCTGGTGATGCTGCACTGTTCGACTTCCCGCCGGACATGGCGCGTCGCCCGACGCCGGTGAACCGGCTCGACAACCAGGTACTCGTCCGCGAGTTCGCCGACGCGTGGAGCCGCTATGAAGGCTGACCGGCGGACGGTGCTGGGGCTGGGGGCAGGTGCGGTCGCGCTTGCCGGCGGCGGCCTAGCGATGGCGCTGGAACCTGGTGCCCCGCTGCCGCCGGGTGCGCTGGGCGGTGCCGATCTCGCCCGCGGGCATCGTCTGCGCGACGGCGGCTTTCCGGCGCCCAGCCGCTTCGAGGAGGTCGACGTGGTGATCGCCGGCGGCGGCATCGCGGGCCTGTCCGCCGGCTGGCGGCTCCACGACGCCGGTTTCACCCGCTTCCGTCTGCTCGAGCTGGAGGATGCGGTTGGCGGCAATGCCCGGGGCGGCCGCAATGCGGTTTCCGCCTATCCGCTAGGGGCGCATTACCTGCCGGTACCCAATCGCGAGGCGAAGGCGGTGCGGCATCTGCTCCGCCAGCTGGGCATCCTTGTCGGCGAGCGCGACGGCGTGCCGGTCTATGATCCCGAGCAGCTTTGCGCCGATCTGCAGGAGCGGCTGTTTTGGCAGGGGCGTTGGCAGGAGGGGCTGGTTCCCCGTACGGGCCTGACGCCCCAGGATCGCGCCGACCTGGCCGCGTTCGAAAAAACCATGGCCGGGTATTCCGCGCGGATCGGCAGCGACGGCAAACCAGCCTTCGCCGTGCCGAGAGCCTATAGCTCCGGCGATTCCGATCTAGTTGCGCTGGACGGTCTCGATTTCGCCAGTTGGCTGGACCAGCAAGGCTGGCACTCGCCGGTACTGCGCGCCCATGTCCGCTACGCGATGCGCGACGATCACGGGACCGAGCCGCACGAAGCCTCGGCCTGGGCAGGCGTGCACTATTTCGCCGGTCGGCGCGGCTGGACGGTGGACGGCGCCGGCGACAACGAACTGACCTGGCCCGAGGGAAACGCCCGGCTGGCACGCGGGCTGGCGGGCTTCTTTCCCGATCGCATCGCCCGCGGCCATATCGTCCACCATGTCGCCCAAGAAGGGGAAACGGTGCTGGTGGACAGCTTCGACACCGCCGTCGGTGTGACAGTGCGGACGCGGGCCCGCGCCGTGATCCTCGCCATGCCACACTTCGTCGCTGCCCGGATCTGCCCCGCGGTGGCGAGCGACAAGGCATTTACCTACGCGCCGTGGTTGATCGCAAACGTCACCGTCGATCGCCTGCCGGGTGGCCGCGGGGTGCCGCTCGCGTGGGACAATGTGTCGAGCACGAGCGAGGCCCTCGGCTATGTGGTCGCCACGCACCAAGCCCCGGACGCGCATCCGACCGCGACGGTGCTTACCTGGTATCTGCCGCTCTCGGACATGCCGCCGCCGGTCGCGCGGCGCCTGCTGCTGGAACGGCCGGCGGATGCGTGGAAGCAGATGGTGCGCGACGATCTGCTTGCCATGCACCCCGATCTCGCGGACGCGATCCGGCGCATCGACCTCTGGCGCTGGGGACACGCGATGATCCGCCCGACTCCCGGTTTCCTGGCACGCGGCGAGGCCGTTCGGCCGAAGCCGCCGCTGTTCCTCGCCCATTCGGACGTGAGCGGCCTGTCGCTGTTCGAGGAAGCAAATTATCAGGGCGTGGTCGCAGCCGAGGGCGCGATGGCGCTGTTCGGCCATCCCTACGCGAGCCTGCTGTGATCGGTCATCATCTCATCGCCGATCTCGCGGAGGGCAGGCAGCTAACCGATGCGGCGCATATCGAAGCCTGCCTGATCGCGGCGGCATCGGCGGCGGGGGCGACGCTGCTAGAAGTGCGGCTGCACAGTTTCGGGGTGGGGCAGGGCGTCACCGGCGTGGCGCTGCTCGCCGAATCGCACATCTCTATCCACACCTGGCCCGAATATGGCACCGCCTGCGTGGACATCTTCCTGTGCGCGGCGACCCATGACCTTCAGGCGGGACTTGATGCGATTGTGCTACGGCTGGACGCCAGGATTGCGCGGTGCACGGTGATAGAGCGGAGGTTTCTGCGATAAGGCAGGTCGGCGTATGGCCTTGGGAGGCATCGCACAACGCAGCAAGGATTTTTGTCGGCCAGCAATGGCGCGCCCGGCTGGATTCGAACCAGCGGCCTGAAGCTTAGAAGGCGTGGCAAGAGGCTTCCGAGGGCGTCTATGACTGTCTCTTTTGGAGGAGAAATAGGGAGCAGGGGGTCCTAGATTATTGCGGGGTGTCCCATTCCCCGTGACCTAAAATGTTACCTGACAGAAAGATAGGTAACATGGCCAGGTTGACCGATACTCGCGTAGCCGCGTTGAGGCCGCCTTCGGTCGGACAAGCAGAGTATCTTGACGATCTCGTCACCGGATTGCGGCTCCGCATCGGAGCGGGTGGCCGGAAGTCATGGATCGTGCGAACGCGAGCGGGCACTAAGGTGCTTAATAAGACGCTCGGCAGCTACTCAACGCTCGGCGTGGGCAAGGCGCGCGAAGAGGCCCGCAAGTTTCTTGAGGATTTGGCGACCACTGGCACGCCGCGAGTGAACCGGACGTTCGGTCAGCTGGCAGAGGATTGGTTGGACAAGGTAGCCAAGCCGAACAACCGCTCCTGGCGGTTGCAAAAGCGACGGTTGGAGATCCACGTTGTGCCGAAATGGGGTGACCGGAAACTTGATACTATCCGCCGTGTTGACGTGCGCGAACTTATCGACTCGATCGAAGGCGAGGTATCGCCGAACCGTAACCTGACTTTGGTGCGCACGCTTCTTCGATATGCTGTCTCGCGAGACTGGATAGAGTCTTCACCAGCGGGGGCAATTGGTAAGCCAAAGATTGAGAATGCGCGCGACCGTGTCCTCGAGATGGACGAGGTGCGGCGCATTTACGTAGGTGCCGACTTGCTCGGTTACCCTGCCGGTGGTTTCATGAAAATGCTCCTACTTACTGCACAACGCCAAACCGAAGTGGCGGAGATGCGCTGGGACCAGATCGATCTAGGCGGTGTGGACAAATTTGAGCCAGTATCTGGCGGTGGCGATATGGACCATTCCGAGGAAGCTGTTGGCCAGTTGATCGTAGCGGGTGGCGATGGCGCGGTTGATTTTGAGCTGCCCGAACATGCGCTCAATGCGATTGCGCTGCTTGTAGAGCGCCCGATCATGCTCGATTTTCACGCGGCGGTTTGATCTGCCGGGGATGACGGCTTCGATATTCCGTTCGGCAAGGTCGGCACGGATCGCGTCAGCGTCGTAGCCCTTGTCGGCGAGCAAAGCCTTAGGTGGACGCTCGGACAGGCCGATCAGGGCGTCATAGGCTTTGCAATCTGCCGCCTCGCCGATCGTCAGATGGAAGGCGAGTGGTCGCCCGAGGGTATCTGCCAGACAGTGAAGCTTACTGGTGAACCCGCCCGGCGAGAGGCCAAGAGCGCGTCGATGAGTTCCCCTTTTCCGCCCGCTGCCGAGACGTGGGCGCGAACGGTGGTGCTGTCGATGCTGTAATGGTCGCTATCCGCCACTCGGCCAATGTCACGGCGATGGTCTCCCAGACTCCCGCTTCGCTCCAACGTCGGAACCGGCGATAAATGGTGTTCCAACTGCCGTATTTGGGCGGGACATCGCGTCACGGAGCGCCGCAACGGAGCCGCCAGAGTATGCCGTTGATGATCGAACGGTTTTGCTCGGGCGGACGGCCTCGACCACGGTTCTGAGGCTCGATCGGCAGCAAGCCTTTCATAACGCGCCATTCCGTTTCAGTCAGATCACCGCGGCTCAAGCCTACCTCCAAAAGGCAGCCTTGAATCAACCTCATCGCTTCACGTCAATCTCGCCGCGCGTTTCCTTCAGCAGCTCGATTGCGAAAGCCGCCCTTTGGGAAATAAGTTCATCCATGACAGCCGTGCCAATAAACGACGCCGCGCCGAAGGCATCGACACTGAAACTGGCGCTGATGGGGCTCATGACCCTCTGGTGCCCGTATATTTTCGTCTGGTTCATTAAGAAACCAGAATACCCGACGGCGTTCCGTCGGGCCTTCACGGCATGGGCGATCTTCTGGTGCGGATGCGCAGTGCTGTTCTTTGTCGTGCAATTCGTAACGGGCGATCAACCCAGATAGGCATCCAGCCTGCCCCGAATTTGTCCACGCCGCCTAGTCTCGAGTTATCCCGCGGCATCACCATACGCTTACCGCTCGGCGGATTGCCCGCAAGTGGGCCGCGAGCCGCCATGGCGAAAAATGGTGGGAAGTTGCCGTTCAGCATGGGGCGTGCCAGTACACACCTTGGCTTGGCTCCCAATAGCAAGCTGCGAGCATCGGGAGGTCCCGCTTTGCGGCGCGGCACCTCGTACCCGTAGCCCTCATCGAGATATGATTTGGTGGTGATATCGACGCCCCAAGTGTGAACCGTAACATTTTCGGGGCTGAGGCAGGCGAGGGTCCGGGGCCATCGGGCCTTGGGGACTTGCCTCCACTTGCTTGGCGGTTCGGGCGGATGTGTATCCATCAGCGCCTGAGCCTCGGCTCGGATCGTTACGAGCTTCGCGACATCGGAGTTGCACCGTCTTCGCACCTTCCCTCGATCATGCTGTGGCTGGTAAACAATGAAGGCTGGGCCAGTATGACTCAGCCACCCTTGCCCGCTTCGTGAAGACCATTGACCCGAGCCGGCCGGTCAATGCCCGACAGCAGTTGGCTTAATGTCGGGCCTGGAGCTTCCGACGTGTTCGACATCCAAACCTATGAGGACGTGCCCCATGTCCCCACCCGACAGAGCGACCGTGCGATCGTGATCGGCGAATGTGGCGGGGTCGGCCAGCCGATCGAGGGGCATCTGTGGCGGAACGACAAGCTCTGGGAGCTATCAGGTCTACAACGACTCCACGGACTATCTCGACCGATACCGGCGCAAGTTCGAGGAGATCGTCTGCCAGGCCCGGGTCCATGGTCTCAGCGCCTCGGTCTACACCCCAGACGGCCAACGTGGAGGGCCAGATCAACGGGTTGCTGACCTATGATCGCGCCGTCGCGAACGCGCCGCCGGAGGCGTTCGCGACCATGGCACGGCCGCTTTGGTCGGCGGCCCTACCGGCCGGCGGCGGAAATGGTCGGGCGAAGAAACGACAGTAGCGCCGCCACACTTCCCCCGGAACAAATTGCATCGGCATGGCGACACCTCCGCAGTGCAAGCAGGAAGCGCCGCCCGCTTGCAAGTTCGGGAGCGAGCGTGTGCCCGCGCTCCCGAAGATACGATGCAGCGTGGTGGATGGCGTGCGATCCCAGAAGGGATCCGCACAAGCGGGCAACTGTACCAAGGCGCGCGGTGTCATCGCTGCCAGGCTTCTTCCAGAACTGGAGCGATCGTCCGCCTCTCCGGATGTTAGCGATCACAGGTTAACCGGTTACATTCTCGCCTTGATATCTCAACTTGTTTTTCTCATAGATTGAAAAAACAAGATATTTTCCGCCAACGAGCGGTAATTATGTTTCAAATGGGAGAGGAACGCGTCATGTCAACGTCGCTAAAACTATGCTTGCTGCTCGGCAGCGTGCTGTCGGGTGCACCCGCGTTTGCGCAAACCGGATCTTCCCCCGATCTCGCCGCGCCCAGCCCACAGGACCAGACGCCGACGGCGGCCGCCATGGGGCAGGATAGCTCGGCTCCCGCGCCGGACGACACGACCGCTGCTCGCGATGAGATCGTCGTCACCGGCATCCGCGCCAGCCTCAGCTCCTCGGCGCAGGTGAAGCGCGAGGCCAACCAGATCGTCGACTCCATCAGTGCGGTAGATGTCGGCAAGTTCCCCGACGCGAATATCGCCGAATCGCTCCAGCGCATCACCGGCGTCGCGATCGACCGTTCGGGCGGCGAAGGCCAGTTCATCACGGTTCGCGGCCTCGGCCCCGAGTTCAACACGGTGCTGGTCAATGGCCGCGTCATGGCGACCGACAATGCCGGCCGCGAATTTTCTTTCGACGTCCTCTCGTCGAACATGATCCAGCGCACCGACGTCTTCAAATCGAGCGTGCCCGAGCTGCAGGAAGGCGGCATCGGCGCAACGGTCAACATCGTGACCGCGCGCCCGCTCAAGGGCCCCGGCGGCTTGCAGGCGGCGGCGCAGATCGGCGGCATCTATGATCGCTCGCGCAAGAAGGTGTCGCCCGATCTCTCGGCCACCGTCTCCTATGCCAATCCGGACAAGACCTTCGGGGTGTTGCTGGCCGGCTCCTACACTAAGCGCCAAAGCCAGACCGACACGATCGCGATCGACGGCTGGATCAATGGCCGCCCGAACATCGTGCAGTTGATCGGCGGCGTGCCGACGATGATCACCGGCACCGATCCACGCTATCCGGTCACCGGCAACGCCAACCTGCCGCAGAGCCTCTACTACCAGCGCGCACAGGAGGAACGCGAGCGGATCAACGTCTCCGGCGCGGTTCAGCTCAAACCGAGCGACAATCTCGAGATCACCGTCGACGGCATCTACTCGCGCTTCAACATCTCCGGCGTGACCCGTCGCCTCGACAACTTCATGGCTGCACCTTATTTTCAGCCGACGTTCGACGGCACCAACACGGCGACCGGCCTCACCATGCTCGGGCGCGACTTCATTGCCCAGAACCCGCAATTCCTGGCCGCCAACCCCGATCTGACGAACAACGGCGTCAACGCTAAGGTCGATCACGTCTACAACACGACCAACCGCAAGTCCGACAGCTATCAAATCGGCGCCAATCTAAAATGGAATCCGGCGGAAAACATAGAGCTGCGCTTCGACGCCTCCACCACCGGCGCCAATCGCAGCTCGCCCAACGCCTATCTCGTCTATGGTGCGCTGCTGCCGTACAATTACCAGTTCAAGCTTGACGGCGGCAACGGCATCCCGTCGATCTCTTTCGACAACAACATCATCAACAATCCCGATCTGATGCGTCTTCACTATATGGGGATCGACGCCAACCGCTCGCGCGATCGCGGCTCGGAATATCATTTCGACACCAAGTTCGACGTCGACCGCTCGATCCTGCGCAACGTCATGGTCGGCCTGTCCTATACCGAGCGGAGAAAGGTCAACCGCTCGTTCAACAACAGCGACACCAGCTGCACCTATTGCGGCTATCAGGTGCCGATCGCGCAGGGGCTGCTGAAGCCCTATCAATGGGGCGACCTGCTCGGCGGCGGCCAGAACATCCCGCCCTCGGTATTCGAGGTCGATCCGCAGGCCTTCCTCGCCTATCTGAACAATCCCGCAACCCTCGCTATTCCCTCCAACGGGCGCACCCCGCAGCAGCAGGCGGCGTTCGCGGCACAGGTGCAGGCGCTGGACGGCGGCCCCTTCGGCGTCCGCGAGCAGCTGCGCGGCACCGTCAACGTGCGCGAGCGGCTCACCGCGGGCTATATCAGCATGCAGTTCGGCAACGATCGCTGGACCGGCAATGCCGGGGTCCGCGTGATCCGCACCGAGGTGCTGTCCTCTGGCTTCGACACGCCGGTGACGAGCATCAACAACACGCCCGGCGACGACACGCTCCAATATACCTATGGCCCCGCCACGGCGATCGCAGTGCGCAGCAGCTACCTCAACGCGCTTCCCTCAGCCAACATCAAATACAGCCTGACGGACAAGCTGATCGCCCGCGCCGCCTTTTCCCAGACGATCACGCGCCCGACGCTGACCGATCTTGGCGTCAACAACGACTATGGCGGCCGCATCGCCGTGCCGCTGTCCTCTGGCGGCAATCCCAGCTTGCTGCCGTTTCGCTCGACCAATTACGATCTATCGGTCGAATGGTACCTGTCGCGCGTCAGCTATATCAGCGTGGGCGGCTTCTATAAGGACCTGTCCGACTTCCTCGAGCTGCAGACGCTGCCGGTCGACCGCTTCGGCCGCATCTACCAGGACACACGCACCCGCAACGGTCAGACCGGGACAATCAAGGGAATCGAGGTCGGCGCGCAATATTCACTTGATGCGCTGGGCGGCTTCGTCGGCGGGTTCGGAGTGACCGGCAACTACACCTATGTCGCCAGCAGCGCGAAGCGCGACCAGACGCTGAGCGATTTCTCCTGCGGCTATAACGGCTTGTCGCCCCACTCGGCGAACGGCAGCGTGTTCTACGAGAAATACGGGATCTCGGCGCGCGTATCCTACAACTGGCGTTCGGACTATCTGCGCAACTGCCGCGACAGCCAATCGCGACCGCGCAATCGCTCGGCCTACGGACAGCTCGATTTCAACCTGTCGTATGACCTCACGCCCAACTTCCAGCTTTATCTCCAGGGCGTCAACGTGACGAATACAAAGATCGACGAGTGGTCGGCCATCGAGGAGCGATACCTGCTCCGGCAGGAAACTGGCGCGCGCTACAATTTCGGCGTTCGCATAAAGCTTTGAGACTGCGGCGGCGGCGCCCTCCGCGCCGCCGCTCATAACCGCCGCTGCACTGTTCGTTCGGGATCTGGGTGAGCCCAGCCTATCGGGGTTCAGGGCACCCGTACCCGCTGCGGACGCGGTGGTCTATGTCTGCTGGCCGTTACTTGCCAACTCCAAATCTGTCGGTGTTTTTCGGCGATAGCCCTATGATCCTTCGTCAAGCGCCAAGATTTGTCCCTCCGAGATCAACCGCTCGCGCAGCTGCGGATAGGGAACCGCCTGCACGGGCAGCTTGCCCTGGATCGCCAGATCCGCGGCGGCCGCCGCAGATTGGCCGAGGATCATGAAGACCGGTTCCATCCGGATCGTGCCATAGGCGATGTGCGACGCCGACAGGGCGACCGGAACCAAAAGGTTCTGGGCCTCCGCGCGCTTCGGCACGATGGCGTCGTAGCTGATCGGGTAGGCGTGGCCGACGGGCACCTCGATATTGCCCTCGTTGCGCACATGACCCTTGGCATCGACGATGCGCTGGGTGTTGTGCGAATCCATTTGGTACGAGCCCATGCCGATCGGCCGCGGCGTCGGCTGGAGGCCGCGTACCTGCGGCTCCGCCATCACGAAATCGGACACCATTCGCCGCGCCTCGCGGACATACATCTCCCGCGGCCAACCGGCGCTGGCAGTGAATTCGTCGCGGCACAGGCCCCAGCGCCCCATCTCCGCGCGGGTCTCGGCCGGCACATGCCGGTCGTGCGCCATGAACCACAACAGGCCCTGCTGATACCGGACATGCGCGCGCGCTATCGCCTGGCGTTCGGTGTCGCTGCCTTCCGGGTAGCGATAATTCCTGCCGATATTGTCCGTGGAGAACGCGCCGAAATTGTTCACGTCCGCCTTGCCGTTCGGAATGCGATCGAACTTCTGGAAGAAGTTGCGATAGCCCGCGTCCATGTAGCGCTGCAGCAGCGCATATTGGCTGGCGTCGTATCCCGCCGGCTTGGGCAGCGGCAGACGGTTGGACGCCACGTCCGTCAGGCACAATCGATAGGTATAGGCCTGGATCTTGGTATCGGCGCTGCCGTCAGGTGCAGGCTTCTCGGCACTGATCCGCGGCAGCAGGCCGCTGCCGGGGTCCCCGAGTATTCTGTACGGGTCGATATCGAGCGTGAACTGATGGTTGGTCGTCTTGCCGAGTTGGACCCCGTTCAGCGTCTCGCCATAGGTGGCATTCGCCTCGCGCCCGACCGTGAACGAGACCCCCGCGGCCGCCATCAGGTCGCCCTCGTAGCTAGCATCGATAAACATGCGCCCGGCGAACCGCCGCCCCGTCTTGGATCGGAAGGCGACCAGCGTCGCGCCGCGTCGTTCGACCCCTTGGCGGCTGCGGTCGAGCGGCTGGCGCCGCTCGACACGGACGCCGGCGCTGCGCACCCAGTCCTCCAGGATGCGCTCGGCGACTTTGGGTTCGAATTGCCACATCGCGCCATCGTCGATGAAGTTCTCGGCGCGTGCCGGTCGCGGCGCATGGATCCAGGCGCTCGGGTCGTCATAATGCCGTTTCACGCGGCGGTAGAATTCGAGCGCCAGCCCGCCGATCGCACGATGGTTGCCGGTGTCGGACCAGCTGAGACCATTGGTGGTCATCCCACCGAGATAGGCGTCCCGGCAGACCAGCGTGACGCTGCGTCCGAGGCGTCGGCCCTCAATCGCGGCCATCACGCCCCCGGCGGTGCAGCCATAGATGACGATGTCGGCGGGGAGCGGGGCCTTGCGCGCCACGGCCGGAGCAGACGCGGCGAGCAGCGCCGCCGAAGCGAGGAGAAGCGATCGCATGCCCGTGCTCCTCAAAACGTCGCTGCCAGGCCGAAGAAGATGCGCCGATCTTCCCGCGCGCTCGTCAGCAGCCGCAGCGAGTCCTGCAGATATTGCCGATCGATCGAGCGGGTGAGGTTGATCGCCTCCACGGTCAGCCGCAGGCTGCGGGTGAGGTTGAGCTGCGCCGATGCGTCGAGCTGGCCGCGCCCCGCCGCATAGGAACTGCCGCCGGCGGCGGCGCTCCCCTGGCCGAGCAGATAGCTGGAACGATAGATATAGGCGACGCGGGCGGAGAGCGTCTTGTCCTCATAGAAGCCGATCAGATTGTAGCTGTGCTTGGACAGCCCCGGCAGCGGCAGGCTAGCGCGCGTCGCCTCGTCGATCAGCGGCGTCTCGCTGTCGACATAGGTGTAGTTCGCCTGCACGCCGAGGTTGCCGAGCAGGCCGGGCAGGAAACGCAGCGACTGCTGATAGGCGACCTCCACGCCCTTGATCCTACCCGACGCGCCGTTGACCGGCTGGGTGATCTGGAACGCGCCATAAGTCTGGCCGGTGCTCGGGTCTACCTGGTCCGACAGGCCAGGGATGAATTCGCTTTGGGTACGGTTGAGCGTGAAGGAGTCGACGTTCTTGTAGAAGCCGGCGACCGTCAGCGCGCTGGAGGGCGCGAAATACCATTCGAGTGTCGCGTCGTACTGGGTCGCCTCGAACGGGCGCAGGCCGGGATTGCCGCGCGAACCCGTCCGCGACACGAAGAGCGGCACGAAGCTCACGCCCACGTCGCTGAGGCTGGGCCGCGCGACGACCTTCGCGGCGGCGACCCGGAAGGTGAGGTCGCGGCGGAGGCTGAGGGCGGCGTTGGCGCTCGGCAGCCAATAGCCGAAGCGCGACTTGGACGCCGTCGGCTGGGTGTCCGAAAGATAGCCCGAGGAGATCCGCTCGAAAGTGATGTAGCGGACGCCGGCATTGCCGGTGAGCGGCAGCGATCCGATTGTGCCTTCGAAATTGCCCTTGGCATAGAAGGCCAGCGTATCCTGGCGGACGTCCTTGATCGAGACGCGCCCGAACGGGATCGTGTCGGCGCGCGGCACGGGCAGGCCGAAGGCGTCGCGCGCGGCCTGCTTGCTCGTGGTGCCGCCGAGGATGTCGTGCGGGAAATTGCCGGGCACGCCCGGGTAGAAGCTACCCTGTTCGTTATTGTAGACCAGCCCGGGAAGCTCATCGACAGTCAGGATCCCGTTGCCATTCTTGTCCCCGCGCGACAGCAGGCTGGCCGCCGTCGGGATGTTCTGTGGCGCTTCGGAATAGAATTGGATCGACTCGTAGCGGCTGCCGACCTCGACCGTCTTGAGCGGGCCGGCATCGGTGCGGATGGTGAAGTCCACTCGGCCGTCATAGCCTTTATTGTTGGTACGGAAGTCGTTCTCGAAGATCGACGCGAGCTGGTACTGCGCCGGATCGTTCGGGTTGAAGTTGGACGCGAGCGACAGGTCAGGCACGGTGCCGCCGCGCGAGAAGTCGATCGTGGCGTTGGCGGTGCGGCCAGCGCGCGGCACCACCACATAGGTGAAGGACGCGCCGGGTCCCCCATCCGTGCCGATGCCCTTGGCGTAGGACGCATCGGCCTTCACCGTGACGATTTCGCCCTCATATTTGGTCGAGAAGCCAATGTTGGTGGACTTGAACTCGGTCGGCTCGTCATAGACCAGCGGGCGGACGGTCACCCCGGTATAGGTGGAGCGTACCACCGTGCCGTTGGCGTCGGCGACCGCACCGACGTCGTTGTCGTTGAACAGGATCTGGTAGTTCGCGCTCTGCCGGTTGCGCTTGAGCCGCGTATAGGTGCCGTCGAGGATCATCTCCCAGCGTTCCCCCGGCCGATACTGGACCGAGCTGTTGAGCGTCAGCCGCTCCTCAGCACGATCGTAGATCCGCGCCATATAGCGATTGGGGCGGTACAGACCGGGATCGTTCACCCCGTCGCCATTGCCGTCGATATTATTCGTGCGCGTCCAGCCGCCGGTGTCGAACGAATAGCCGCGGGTGTGCGTGTTGGAATAGGCCGCGCTGGCGAGAATCCCGAAATTCTCGGCGAACGTCTTCGACACTAAGGCCGATCCGCGATAGCCGAGATGATCCGCCTGGTCGGTATAGGCCCCCTGCAGCCGGCCACTGACAACGAAATCGGCGAGCTCCAGCGGCCGCTTGGTCTTGAGGTTGACGGTCGCCCCCAGCGCGCCTTCGGGCATGTCGGCGGTCGGCGATTTCGATACGACGATGCTGGAGATGATCTCCGGGCTCACCGACTCCAGCGAGGCGCTGCCCCCGGCACCGGGGCCCAGAAAGGTACGGCCGTTGATCTCGAGCCGGTTCTGCGAAATGCCGCGCACCGTGAAGTTCGATCCGTCGCCTTCGCGGCGGGTGATCTGCACGCCGGTGATCCGGCTCATCGACTCGGCGACATTCTGGTCCGGCAGCTTGCCGATGTCCTGCGCGGTGATGACGTCGACGATATTGCCGGCGGCGCGCTTCACATTGATCGATTGCTGCAGCGAGGCGCGGATGCCGGTGACGACGATCTCCTCGCCCGCGCCCGGTGCCTCCTGCGGTTCGGGCTCCGCCGTCACCTGCATCGACGCCGGTTCCGCCTCCGCGACGGCGGGCGTGAGCGACGCCCGTTCGTTCGCCGCTCGGCGGCGCAGGACGATCGCGCCGCCCGCGCGCACCGGCACCAGATCCGTGCCGTCAAGCAACCGGCGCAGCGCCGCGGCGACGTCGAGCGATCCCTTTACGGGGTTGACCCGGAGATTGTCCGCGAGGGGCCCCGGTACGAGGATCTGGATACCAGCCTGATGGGCGAATTGGGGGATGCCGGTGCGCGCTGGCTGCGCGGAGACGTCGAACTGGCGCGTCTGGGCCG
Source organism: Sphingomonas sp. 22176 (assembly GCF_052045505.1). Lineage (NCBI taxonomy): Bacteria > Pseudomonadati > Pseudomonadota > Alphaproteobacteria > Sphingomonadales > Sphingomonadaceae > Sphingomonas > Sphingomonas sp. 22176. Next base: position 89,284 of record NZ_JBQEPL010000010.1, read on the forward strand.
TCGCGGTCGCGATCGGCGCCACGGACGCAACCAAAAGCGCGGCCGAGCCGAGGATTTGAGAACGCACGGAAACCATGGGTGAACCTCTCCCTGTGTCGGCGCTTTCTGTTCCGAAGCGCTCACCCCGTACGAGCCGGCGGGCCGGCAATTCCGTCAGCGCTGCTCCGGCTTTTTCCGCGCGATGCGGATTTCCTGAGGCGTTATGGTCACCTGGGCGCCGAATGAGGTGGCAAGCGTGGCGGCGAAATCACCGGGCTTGTCGATCTGGAAGAGGCCGATCAGCCGCTCCCGCGCCAGATCCTGATCCTCGATCACGAGCTGCTGCCGGTTATAGCGGTTGAACTGGCCGACCGCGTTGGAGACTGTTTCGTTCTCCAGCGCGATCTCGCCGCTGCGCCAGGCCAGGGCGCGCGTGATCGCGGCAGGTGCGGTGCCGACGACGGGCGCGGCCGCACCAGCATGAAAGCGCGCGAACTGGCCTGCCTCAATGATCGTCATCGCGCCGCTGGCGTCCGCCGCCCATACTGCCACCGTGCCCTCGGTCACGGCGATTTCCACGCCCTGATCGCGCCGCTCCACGGAAAAGGCGGTTCCCACCGCCCGCACGAGCGCAATACCGGCATCGACCACGAAGGGACGGGCGCGATCCTTGGCGACCTGGAACCAGGCCTGACCATGATCGAGCGAGACACGGCGGATGTTCCGCTCCAATGCGACGCTGAGTGCGCTGTCGGTGTTGATCATCGCGACCGATCCGTCGGCGAGCGGCAGGCGGCGGATTTCGCCGCGTGCCGTCTCGACATGCTGCGCACGCCAATATTGCCATCCAAACAGCCCGGTTACGCTGGCGGCGAGCGCGGCGCCCGCGCCGGCGAGGAACCGGCGACGCGCAGGTGGTGAAGAATGCGCCAGTGCCGCGCGATCCGCGGGCGCTGCGACCGCCTGGTCAACGAGGCTCAGCCCGGCCATCGCTCGCAGCAATGCTCCTGCATGGCGGGGATCTTCCGCCAACCATGCCTTGATTTCGGCCTCGCCCGCCCTATCGAGCGGGTGGCGCAGCGCCCACTCGGCGGCGGCCTGCTCAACGCGATCGGACATGCGTTCTTTCCTTCTCCGACGCGGGGATGGTCTCGTCTGCTTCGGTCAGCATCCGCAGAATCGCACGAAGGCTGCGGCTGGCATCATTCTCCACCACCATCTCTGTCACGCCGAGCCGTGCTGCAATTTCCTTCTGGCTCAGCCCGTCGACGCGGCGGAGCAGGAAGATCCTTCGCGCGCGATCGGACAGGGTGGCCAGCGCGGCACGCACCCGGTCGAGTTCCTGACGCCCCACCGCAATTCGATCGGGTAGTGGCAGGTCGCTCGCCAGTTCGTTGCCCTCGGCTTCGGCGATGGGCTCAATCCGAACGACGCGGGCGCGCTGCCGCTGCCGATGGGCCAGGTTTCGCGCCATGCTGAACAAGTAGGCGCGCGGCTCGGCGATGTGGGATAAGTCGGAGAGCTGCGAGAGCCGGCAATAGCATTCCTGCACGATGTCCTCCACGTCCTCAGCCGCCACGACGCGCGACCGCAACCAACCGCGAAGGTCGCGTTCGTGGGGCAGAATCTCGCGTCCCACCCATGCCGCCAGTGCCGTCCGTTCCGTGGCTGCTCTCCTCTTCGCTTCCTTCGAGACATGAGATCGCATTTTCCGTCAGGGCGAAATAACAGTTTCAGAGGCGAACACCGCTCCGCAGCGCGGAAGTAAACGCGGCGCAACGTGATGTCCGGCCACGCGTGGCGCTCTCTTCAAGCCGTTGTTCATTCTGTCCTTTCACGCCCATCCTCAAGTCGAGAGAGTTGTCGGGCGACAACTCTCGTTTTGGCAGCCAAGATAAATCACCGCTATATTGCAATTGTTCGGTGGAATGGCTCAGGGTCAGGACCCATTGATGTGAGCGTCGCAATCTGATTCAGGCTCTGGAAGGAGACCGGGATGAGCGACTTGTTTTGGCTAACGGATGAGCAGATCGAGCGGCTTCGACCGAAGAGCCATGGCCGTCCGAGGGTAGATGACAGGCGGGTGCTGAGCGGCATCGTGTTCGTAAACCGCAATGGGCTGCGCTGGCGAGATGCGTCGAGCGAATACGGGCCGCACAAGACGCTGTACAACCGGTGGAAGCGTTGGGGCGAGCCGTTGTATTCACGCGAATGTTGGAAGGTCTCGCTGCAACTGGTGCCGAGCCGAAGACAGTCATGATCGATGCAACCTACCTGAAGGCGCACCGCGCGGCCTCGAGCCTGTGGGTAAAAAAGGGGATCTCGGCCGCCTGATCGGCCGCACCAAGGGCGGCATGAACACCAAGCTCCATGCCGTCGCCGATGCGAATGGGCGCCTTTTGAGCGTCTTCATGACAGCAGGCCAGGTCAGCGACTACACCGGTGCGGCTGCGCTGCTCGATGATATGCCCAAGGCGCAGTGGCTGCTTGGCGATCGTGGCGACGACGCTGACTGGTTCAGGGACGCGCTCTAGGCCAAGGGAATTCAGCCGTGCATCCCGGGCCGGCGATCCCGCAACAAACCCATCAGGTATGACAAACGCCGCTATCGGCGTCGAAGCCGTATCGAGATTATGTTCGGACGCCTCAAGGACTGGCGCCGCGTCGCGACCCGCTACGACCGCTGCCCAACGGCTTTCTTCTCCCGTTGCCCTCGCTGCCACCGTCATCTTCTGGCTGTGATCAACAAGTCCTGACCCTAGCAACGTTCTTTCCAATCCCGGCCGATCACATACGCTGGAAGGGCTTTACAAAGCTCCATCACCGGAACGACGGAAGAGTGCCTGCTGCGCGGGCAAACGGTGATCGACGACGCCCTTCTCGACAAGCGAGTGCCTCAGGAGGCGTACGATCGAACGTTTCGGAAGCGCGTTGCCGTATGGGCCGCCGATTTCCGAAGATTCGAGGCGCGAGAGCTTGGAAGGACGTGCAATTTCAAGATGAACCGCCGCAGGTCGTATCGCTCTCGACCATCGGCGACGAGGGGCAAAGCTGACGGTGATTCGATCGCAGCACGGAGGTCTCCGGCTATCATCATAATGCGGGCGGCGCATTCCTCATGCAGCACCGAGGATGGTATCGCGTCAGCTCGGGACGTACTCTCTTCCGGGAGTTCGCCTTAAGACCCTTCTCGAGGAGACAGAGCGTTAGACCATATCTAGCCCTCGCCAGCCACAGAGCGGCACGATCTCTTTTCCTCAACCCGGCGTTGCCACGATCCTCGGCAGGCTGCGGATTGGTTCCACAGTGATGTGTCGGAACCAGGTCTCGGCACCTTCGGATTGCAGTTGGATACGCCCATGGGTCAGCGCCGTTCGCTTTCCGTCGGAGCCGATTACCGCGAGGTCCTTTGCTTCGGCAACCGGCACCCCGTTGACAACATGTACCGCCCGATCGCCCAGCACGTAGAGATCCAGCACGTTCCATTCGCCTTCGGGCTTCTCGGCATCGACCGCGGCCTCGACATTCCAGGTCGCGGTCCCGTTGATCATGTCGACCACGCGTCCGTCGGTGTGGAACCGCAAGTGCGGGGCGACCAGCGAGTCATCGAAGGCGATATTGGTTCGCGCGCGGAGCGCCTTGCCCACCATCACCAGCATGCCGGTCGAACCCTGCATAATCTCGAACTCCACGGACGGTTGCCACGTGCCGAACACCTCACCCGGCCTGCCATGGGTGTGATAGAGCAGGCCGTTGTTCGGCGGCAGCGTCGCGCGCGGCGCCCAGCGTTTGGGGCCCCATTTGAACTCGAGCCGCAGGTGGTAATCGCGCAGATCGGCGCGGTGTACCAGACTGCCCCAGGTCTCGCCCTTTGCCCAGATCGCGGGCTCGCCATCGATGGTGCGCACGGCGAAGTCACCGCTGGTGTCCCGTGACGTGCCGATCGGAGCCGCAGCCCGATCGCCGCGATAGGTGATCGCGGGATCCGCATAGCCGAGCCAGGGCTGCCAGCCGTCCAGCGACTTGCCGTCGAACAGGGCGATCGATCCCCCGGTCGGCTTGGGCAGATCGACGAGCGTGAGATGCTGCGGTGCCGCGCTGGTCGGTCCGGCGAGCGCGCGGGCGAGTTCCTTGGAGTCCTGGTCACCGCCCGCCAATGGCAGCGAAAGCAGAAGGGCGAGCGTACGGAGCATCTTGGGCATCCTTCGTGGGCGGGGTGAATCGACGGCGTGCCGAGCGTAACGCGTCGCAAGGCGCGGGCAAGGCGTTGCGCGCCCGCGCAGTGCGAAGCGCGGATGGGTATCAGCGTGCCAGCGGCTCCAGTTGAAGCAACAGCACGTCATTGGTCTGCAGTGCGATCGGGACGCTAAGCGTACCGGAGCCGGGTACGATTACCGTCGCGTCGCGTTCGGGCAGGTCGCGGGTCAGGCGCTGAAGTGCGGCGACCTGCGTCTCGGTCAGTGCTTTCGGCCTGTCGAGGTCGATATAGGCCGAGAACGCGTCGTTGTGACGATAGCCGGTTCGGAACAAGCGCAGCTTGTACTTGCCGGGGCGCAGATGGGCCAGCTGGACGGACGCAGGCGGCGCCGGCTTGGCAGGGACGAGCTTGCCGTAGAAGGAGCGATTGCTCACCGGCTGCTCGGGCTGATGCCAGTCCCAAAGCACCACCGCCAGCTTCGCGCCATCGACCGCGGCGATGCTATGCGGGTCGCCGGTCGGCACCTCGCGCCCGTGCAGCGCGTTGAGATATTTGTAGGCGAACCAGGCTGGCTTGCGGATGCCTTGCGGGTTCATCAGCCCGAAGCCGCCCTCAAAGGGGGCCGTCGGCGGGCCTGGCTCCTCGAACAGGTCGCTGAAGGTCCAGTAGCTCATGCTCTGCGCGATACCCTGCACCGCCTTGAGCTTGGTGAGGATGTAGGCTGCGCTCACATAGGAATCATGGACGAAGTCGCGGGGCGTGTAGCTGGTGCTCCATTCGGTGAAGTAGAGCGGCAGATTTGGATAGGGCGAGGCAGCGATCTGCTGGCGGACGTTGCGCACATCGCCGACGATCGCGTCCGGTGAGGACGATAGCTTGGTATCCTGCTTTCCCTGCTCGTCGAGGAAGCCGCCCTCTACGCCGTAGGTGTGGGTAGTTACGAAATCGACCGGCGTGCCGCGCTTGTGCATATCCGCCAAGAACTCGGGCACCCAAGCTGCGCCGGCAGTGGAGGGGCCACCTACGCGCAGCGCCGGATCGACTGCCTTGATGGCACGCGCGCTGGCGTCATAGATGTCGAAATAGGCCGCCTTGTCGGCCTTTTCCCAGAAGCCGTCGAGATTGGGCTCGTTCCACACCTCGAAGAACCAGCTGTGCACCTCCTCCCGGCCATAGCGCTCCTGCGCGTGGCGGACAAAGGCGGTGAGCAGGTCGCGCCACGCTCCCAGTTCCGGATGCGACGTATTGCCCTTCCAGTAGAAGATCGAATTGTCGGAGGTCTTCAGCGCGTCGGGCGTGAAGCCGAGTTCGACGAAGGGCCTCAGTCCCCGCGCGCGCAGCTTGTCGTACAGCGCGTCGATACCCGACCAGTCATAGGTGATCCTGCCGTTCTCGCGCTTCACGGTGCCCAGCACGTCGTGGAAGATCGCGTGGAAGCGGACATAGCGGAAGCCGAGCTCGTCATGTGCGGTCTTCAGCTGGGCCATGGAATCGTCGCGGCGCAGCGTGCCGGGATAATCGGAGCCGATCGACAGATCGAAGAAGCGATCGACCGGCGCCTTAGCGGTGGCGATATCGACCTGGACGGTGCGGGCGTGGGGCTGGGCGAGGGCCGGCAGCGGCGCGAGGCCGAGCAGCAGGCCGCCGAGTGCAAGCGGCAGGGCGTTCTTGGTCAAGGCATCTTCTCCTGGAGCGCGTGCCGGTGCGGTGGCGCGGAGGTCACGCGTCATCCGCCCGGCAGGTCTTCGCGACCAAATGGTCATGCGCCGGCAGCCGCGGCAGCGCGCCCTCCAGCTCGGCACGGCGCTGCGCGAACAGCCGGTCGAGCGCGTCGAGCGGCGGCCGGTCGGCGGTCGGTTCATGGCCGCGCGGGAACCGTCCCTGGCCCAGCAGCACCGCCACCCAGCTCGCCTCGGCGTGCGATTCCCGATCGTAGAGCGGCACCCGCCCGATCGCGTCCCAAAGCGCTAGCTTGTGCGCTAGCGTGTCGGGTAGCGCCATTGCCGCCATGTCACGCCAGAAGGGTTCGGGGCGGCGGCTGATGCAGTAGTGGGCGATGAGGAAGTCGCGGATCCGCTCATATTCGCCGATCGTCTCGCGATTATATTCGGCGATCACCGCGGGGTCGGCGGCACCGATGCTGGGCAGCAGTTCGGCGAGGCGGACGAGGCCGGTCTGGACGAGCTGGAGGCTGGTCGATTCCAGCGGCTCCATGAACCCCGCGGCGAGCCCGATCGCGACGACATTGTGCGCCCAGAAGCGCTCGCGCCGACCGGTGGTGAAGCGCAAGGGGCGCGGATCGCCGATCGCGTCGCCATCGAGGTTCGCCGCGAGCCATGCCGCCGCTTCGTCGTCCGAGAGATAGGCGCTGCTATAGACCAGCCCGTTGCCGGTGCGGTGCTGGAGCGGGATGCGCCACTGCCAGCCCACGGCATGGGCGGTGGAGCGGGTGAATGGCGTGAACCGGCCGGCGCGCGTGCAGCCCTGCGCCAGCGCGCGATCGGCGGGCAGCCAGCGCGACCAGTCGACAAAGGGGGTACCCAGCGCCTCGCCCAGCAGGCGGCTGGCGAAGCCGGTGCAGTCGATGAACAGGTCGCCTGCGATCCGCCGCTGGCCTTCGAGCCGCAGCGCGGCCAGATCGCCGGTGCTGGGATCGCGCTCGGCGGCGAGGATGCGCCCTTCGATGCGGGTGACGCCGCGCGCCTCGGCATAGCTACGCAGCAGCTGCGCGTAGAGCCCGGCGTCGAAATGATAGGCGTAGCGATATTCGGCCGCCTCGCCGCGTAGCGCCTCAGGGGGCGCGAACCGGTCCTGTGCGGCGGCGAGGGCGGGCATCGACCAGCCGTCGATCGGATCGGCGATGCGCCCCGCAGCCCGCAGCCGCAGCCAGTGATGATGAGGCGCGAGGCCTTCAATCGGCGCGCCGAAATCACCAAAGCCGTGAAAGTGGCGGTTGCCGGCCTCGCCCCAGCCGACGAACTCGATGCCGAGCTTGAAGCTGCCCTGCGTCGCGGCGACGAAATCGGGCTCATGCAGCCCGAGCAGGCGGTTGAAATCGCGGAGGATCGGCACGGTCGCTTCGCCGACCCCGATGGTGCCGATCGCTTGCGATTCGACCAGGGTGATCCGCGTATCGGGTACAGGCCGCAGCCGCGCGAACAGGGCCGCGGCCATCCAGCCCGCGCTCCCGCCGCCTGCGATGATGATGTGCTGCGCCACGCCTGCGTCCGTCCCGAGCTGCCCTGTGCCGGCTACTCCGGCCGGCAGATGAAATGCGCCCCCGGAAACCTTGCGGCGTCCGGGGGCGGAGGTGGAGGAAGTTAGAAGACCGAGCGGACCAGGAAGGCGAAGCGCCGGTCGGTATCCGTCCAGCTGTAGCGCGGCTTGAGATCCGGATCGCCAACGTCGAGGAAGGTCCGCGAGTTGAGCAGGTTGGTGCCCTGCACGCCGATCTTCACATGCTTGTTGATCGAGTAGAGGATCGACGCATCCAGCTGCCCGTAGGACTCCGACCAGACCGGGAAGTTGATGTTCGCGGCCGAGGTCGTCAGCAGATAGTGCGAGCGCCAGTTATACGCGGCGCGTGCCGAGATGCCGTACTTCTCGTAGATCAGGGCTGCGTTGTACGAGTACTTCGACAGGCCTTCCAGCGGCAGTTCCTTGCCGGCGCCGGCGGTCTGGTTGGAGTCGAACACGTTGATCGCCGTGTTCTTGCCGCCCGAGGAGTCGACGATGGTGTAGTTGCCCTGGAAGCCCAGACCCGACAGAGCACCGGGCAGCATGTCGAAGAACTGCGTATAGCTGAACTCGACGCCCTTGATCTTGCCGCTGGAGCCGTTGGTCAGCTGCGTCACGTCAAACGTGAGCGTCTGGCCGTTGCTGGTGAACTGCCGCTCACTGGTGCCGGCGAAGATATAGTTGCTGATGTCCTTGTAAAAGCCAGCGACCGTAATGCTGTTCGCGCGCCCGAAATACCATTCGAGGCTCGCGTCGAACTGGTTGGAGCGGGTAGGCTTCAGGTTGGGGTTGCCCGCAGTGCCGGTGAACGGCGTCAGGCGACCGTTGATGCCGACGCCAGTTGCGACCGCCGCGTTCGGCGTGCTCGCGAAACTGTAGCCCAACTGCACATAGGGGTTGAGCTGCGCGAACGTCGGACGCGAGATCGCCTTGCCCGCCGCGAAGCGGAGCTGGAGATTGTCCTTCACGAAGAAGCGAAGGTTCAGCGTCGGCAGCACGTCGGTATAGTCGTTGCGGGCGCTGGTCGCCAAGCCCAGCGAGCCCTGGGCGAAGGCCTGTGCCGCGGTGAACTGCGTGCAGTCGGCAGCGGTGGTCAGCTGGCCGTCGCGCGGGCCGCCGACGATCGGGGTGCCGGGAACGCAGGTGCCGCTCGGGAAGGCGGGCAGCGACGCGCCGGAGCCGACCGCCGAGATCTCGGTGCGGATCACGCGGACGCCGATATTGCCGTCGAAATGGCCGATCGGGCTCGTGTCCATGCCGAAGCGGGCGACCAGATAGCCGGCATAGGTCCGCTCGGTCTGGTCGTTGACGCCGCCGCCCGACAGGCCGGAGACGCTGACGTCGCTGTTGTACGGCTTCCAGCCCTTGCTGACATATTGCAGATAGTCGGCATAGGCAGCCGACGGGCTGCGCTGCACCAGGCTGGCCGCCGGGAACCAGAAGCCGGCGCCCGGAGACGCGACCTTGCCGCGGAAGAAATTGTTGTAGTTGATCAGCTGCGACTGGTTCGGCAGCCCCGGATTCTGGGCACCGCCCGCGAAACCGGTCGGCGGCGTGGTCGCCGCAAAGCCGGTCTGGTTCAGATAGACCGGCGTGCCGGGATCCCAATACTGCGCCGACAGCTCGGCCCAGTTGTAGCCGGTCTGACGCGTGATCGCGTTCCGATCGGTATAACGGCCGCCGACCTTGAGCGAGCGCAGGAAGCCCTCGTCGAACTTGTATTCGACGTCGGCACGGCCCGACCATTCATGCGCTTCATTGTCTTCGAGATGGTCCATCGCCGCGGCCCACCAATAGTCGCTCTGCTTGGTCAGCGAGCCGCCTGCCGGCGTTGGCGTGATGACCAGCTTGGGATCGTCGCCGCTGAAGTTGAAGTCGAAGGTGGCCGGCGTGTTGGTCTGGGTGAACGCGGTCATGCTGCTCACCTGCGCCGTCGACTTCACATATTGCAGGTCGCCGGTGACGGTCCAGTGCGTGTCGGGCGTCCAGCGCAGGTTGCCCGAGAAATCCTGGGTGCGCTTGCGCTGATAGCCGGAACGCGTATCGAGGCTGAGCTGACGGTTGGCAATGACGCCGGAGACGAGCTCGTGGTTCGGGCCGAACTTGTACGAGGCGTCGTCGGTCGGCGGGGTGCCGTTGTCGCCGATCGCATATTCGATGTCGCGCGGCGTCGCCTGGGCGATCAGCGCCTCAGCGGTGAAGACCAGCGTGTCGCTCGGCTTCCACTGGAACGAGCCGTCGAACGCGGTGCGCTTCTGCTGCCAGTCGATGCGGCGCAGGCCCATGTTGGCGGGGATGTAGACGTTGCTGCCGGCAGCCAGCCCGCCCTGCGCGGCTGTCAGCGTTCCGCGGTCATAGCGGCCGTTGGAGATGCTGTCGGTGCGGTTGCCGATATTGTTAATCGAGTAGCTGAGCAGCAGGCCCATCTCGCCGAGCGGCGTGTTCCAGCGGCCGCTGGCCAGCCCGTTGCCCGACCAATAGGCCTTCTTGCGCAGATCGGCATAGTTCACGTCGCCCGAGAGCGCGAAGACATAGCCCGGCGCGTCGAACGGCTTGCGGGTGCGCAGGTTGACAATGCCGCCGATGCCGCCTTCGACCAGGTCGGCCGAGGGGTTCTTGAACACGTCGACGCCGACCAGCAGGTCCGAGGAGACGTCCTCGAACGACAGGCCGCGGCCGTTGTTCGCCGAGAAGACGTCGCGGCCGTTGAGCTCCGAGCGGACCCAGGACAGGCCGCGGACGAACACGCCGCCGCCTTCGGACGACAGGCGTGCCGGGTCGCGATTTTCGTTGGTGCGCTGGAGCGTGATGCCCGGCACGCGCTGCAGCGCTTCCGAGACCGAGCGATCGGGCAGGGCGCCGATATCCTGCGCGGTGATCGAATCGACTACCTGTTCGGCGTCGCGCTTGCGGTTGCGCGCACTCTGCAGCGAGGCGCGGATGCCGGTAACAACGATTTCCTGGGCGCCGTCGGCCGCGGGGCGATCCGTCGCGGTAGCATCCTGGGTCGCGGCTTCGCTGCCCTGCGGCGCGGCGGCCGCGGTCTGGGCGAGGGCGGTGCCCGACAGCCCGAGCAATGACAGCGTTGCCAGCGAGGCGCCAGCGCGCAGCGCGGCGGTCAACGAAGCAGCATGAAAAGATGACGAGAAACGGTTGATCATGAGTCCCCTCCCTGGGCGCCACCGGCGCCGGTCGCAGATGGTGTGGCGGCGCATCGCATCGCATCGCATGCCGCGCACGCGGTGCCGGTGTGGTCCCGGCATCCGAGTGTTCGCGCTACCATTTGCTCAGATTGATCGCAACAATAATGTGAAACAAAGGTTTGCCAATGAAACCTGTTCACGTTAACGACATAAATTTTCCATTGAATCAGCTTCTTAGGTACGCGAGTGTCGTGGAGGCAGCGTAAGCCAAAGTCCTGCGTCCTGCTCGGCAGGAGTTTGATGCAGATGGGTCAAGACACGGCGCCCTTTGTGAGGCTTTGACGGGAAAGTCCGCTACCAGTCAGGTGCAAATTTCATTCATCTGTAAAAGTAAATTTCTAAACAGCGGTTTCCTTTGTGGTCTGGTAGCGCTAACCTGTTGGCACGCGATCGTGAGAGACGCGGCGGCTAATGCGCGGGAGGGGAGAGGAATGCGGCGTTCCATGTCGCTTGGCATGTTTGCGGCGCTTGCCATCCTCGCCGTGCCGGTGGGCGGTGCAGCCCGCGCGCAAATTCCCTATCGCTGGATCAATGTGACGGTGGGTGCCGGCGGCTATGCGCCGGGTATCGCATTCAGTCCGGCCGAGCGCGGGCTCGCCTATCTGCGCACCGATATGGGTGGAGCCTATCGCTGGGACGCTGCCGCGGCGCGCTGGGTGCCGCTGCAGGATGGCAACGTTGTCTCAAGCTATATGGGCATCGAGAGCATCGCCCCCGACCCGCACGATCCGGCGGTGGTATATATGGCTGCGGGCATGGGCGCGAACGCCCCTGCGGCGATCCTGCGATCGACCGATCGCGGAGCGACCTGGGCAGTGATCCCGGTGCCGTTCGCGATGGGCGGCAACGAGGCGGGCCGCGGCCTGGGCGAGCGGCTGGCGGTGGATCCCAACCGCACCAGCACCTTGTTCCTCGGCACGCGGCATGACGGCCTGTGGCGCAGCGACGATTCGGGCGCGCACTGGAGCAAGCTCGCCGCCTTTCCCGTGGCGGGGCTGGGCAGGCCCGCACCGCGCCAGACGCATGGCGGCGTGGCGTTCGTGCTGTTCGATCCGAGCAGCGGCGCGCGCGGCACCGGCTCGCGGCGTATCTGGGCGGGGGTCGCCGATCCCGGCGCCGTCCACCTCTATCGTTCAGAGGATGGCGGCGCGTCCTGGCTGTCGGTCGCTGGGCCGGGGCCGGAGATGCTGGCGGTGAAGGCGGCGATCGCGGCGGACGGCACGCTCTATGTCGGCTATGCCACCGGCATCGGCCAGAGCGATGCGCGGGACGGTGCGGTGTGGCGCTTCGCGCCGGACGGCAAGGGCCAGGCGATCACGCCACCCGATCACCGAGAAGGGGGCATTTTGGGCGTGGCGGTGGCTGCGTCGGCGCCGGGCACCGTGGGGATCAGCACGCTCGACCGCTACACGCTGGGCGATACGCTGTGGCTGTCGCACGACGGCGGCGCGCACTGGGACGATCTCGGCCCGCGCAGCCGGCGCGACATCGCCGCCTCGCCCTTCCTGCTCCACGAGGGCAAGGGCGCGGATTTCGGACATTGGATCACCGGCCTTGCGATCGATCCCTTCGATGCCGGGCACATCGCCTACACCACCGGGGCGACGGTCTATGCGACGGTCAAGGCGGAGCAGGCGCGGGTCGACTGGGCCCCCTGGGTGCGCGGCATCGAGCAGACCGCGATCATCACGCTCACCTCGCCGACCGGCGGCGCGCATCTCGTCTCCGGCTTCGGCGACCTCGCCGGTTTCGTGCACGACGATTTCGCGGTCTCGCCGCAGCCGAGCTTCACCAATCCCTATCTCTCCAACACCAACACGCTGGACTATGCCGGCCGCAAGCCGAGCGTGATCGTGCGCAGCGGCAGCCTCTATGCCAACCGCCCGCGCGACGCTTCGCTCGGGCGTTCGGACGACGGCGGGCGCAGCTGGGCGCCGGTGAGGGTGCCGGCGATGGGCAACCCGCCCGCCCGTGCCGACCTGAACGGCGAGGCGGCGATCAGCGTCTCCGCCGATGGCGGCACGATGCTGGTGGCAACGCCCGAGCCGCTGCGCACGCGCGACGGCGGCAAGACCTGGCTGCGGGTGGAGGGGCTGCCAGGCAGCACCCGCGCCACCGCGGACAAGGTCGACCCCACGCGCTTCTACGCGGTGAGCGACACCCATGTGCTGGGCTCGCGCGACGGCGGGGCGCATTTCGCGCCGCTCGCCGGACGGGGGCTGCCGAGGGACCTTTCGGCGGCGCGCATCCGCAACCGCGAGCAGCAATCGACCCTGGTCGCCTCGCCCGTCGCGGCGGGCGAGCTTTGGCTGAAGTTGGGCGGTCAGCTGTGGCGCAGCACGGACGGCGGTGCCTCGTTCCAACCGTCCAGCGGCGCGCTGCAGGTGGAGCTGTTCGGGCTGGGCAAGGGGAGGGGGCGTGAACCCGGTCTCTATGCCGTGGGCACGCTGGACGGACTGCGCGCGGTGTGGCGCTCGGACGATCTGGGGAAACATTGGCAGCGGATCAACGACGACGGGCACCAATGGGGCCTGCGGTTCCGCGTGGTTTCGGGCGATCCGCGCATTGCCGGGCGGGTGTATCTCGGCACGGATGGGCGCGGGCTGTTCTATGGCGATCCGGCAGGGGAGATAAAATGAAATTGCATTTGCTTGGGAGCGCGGCGCTCGCGCTGCTGTCGGCCGGTACGGCGGCAGCGCAGACCGCGACACCGGTGCCGCATATCGAGACGAAGAACGGCCGCCACGCGCTGATCGTCGACGGCGCGCCGTTCCTGATGCTGGGGGCGCAGGTCAACAACTCTAGCAACTATGCCGAGCCCTTGGCCACCGCCTGGCCGGTGCTCGATCGGATGCACGCCAACACGGTGGAAGTGCCGATCGCCTGGCAGCAGGTGGAGCCGCGCGAGGGCCAGTTCGACCTCAGCTTCCTCCAGACGCTGCTCGACCAGGCCCGCGCGCACGACAAGCGCGTCGTGCTGCTGTGGTTCGGCACCTGGAAGAACACGAGCTACAGCTACACGCCCGATTGGGTGAAGCTGGATTCGACGCGCTTCCCGCGGATGAAGACGCGCGACGGCAAGGATCACGGCGTGCTCAGCGCGCACGGCGCCGAGACGCTGAAGGCCGACATGCGCGCCTTCGTGAAGGTGATGGAATATCTCCGCGACCATGATCCGCAAAACACGGTGATCCTGGTCCAGCCCGAGAACGAGACCGGCAGCTATCGCAACCCCCGTGACTATTCGGGCGAGGGCAACCGGCTGTTCGCACAGGCCATCCCGTCCGAACTCGCCAAGAAGACGGGCAAGCGCGGCACCTGGGCGGAGGCGTTCGGCGCGCAGGCCGATCGTGCGTTCAACAGCTGGTATGTCGCGCGCTACGTCAACGCGATCGCGGCGGCGGGCAAGGCGGTGAAGCCGCTGCCGATGTACGTCAACGCCGCCCTTGCCGGCGCCTCGAACGTTCCCGATCCGGACGGCGTGGCGAGCGGCGGTCCGCAGCAGGACGTGCTCGACATCTGGAAGGCGGCTGCGCCCTCGCTCGATTTCGCGGCGCCCGATCTCTATGATCGCAGCAGCGATAATGTCTCGCTTTACCTGCAGAAATACGCCCGGGCCGACAATGCGCTGATGGTGCCGGAGATCGGCAATGCGCGCGAGTTCGCGCGCTTCTTCTACGAGGCGCTGGGCCACGGCGCGATCGGCTTCGCGCCGTTCGGCATGGACAGCACCGGCTATTTCAACTTCCCGCTCGGCGCGCGCGATCTCGATTCCGCGACGCTGGATGCCTTCGCGCTGCCCTATCAGACGCTGGGCGGCATCGCGCGCGACTGGGCGCGGATCGCCTATACCCGCCCGACCTGGGGCGTCGCCAAGCCCGACGACAACAAGCCGCGCAGCACCACGCTCGGCGGCTGGCAGATCACCGCCAGCTGGGGCGAATGGCAGTTCGGGATGAAGGAATGGACCTTCCTCAAGTCCGATCCGGCGCCCTGGGGCGCGGAGAAGATCGGCGGCGTCGCGGTCGCGCAGCTCTCCGAGAACGAGTTCCTGGTGGTGGGCGACCATGTGCGCGTGACCTTCGCGCCCGCGGAAGGCAGCCCACCCAACGGGATCATGCTCCGCGCCGAGGAAGGCAGTTTCGTCGACGGCAAATGGAAGACGGCGCGCGTGTGGAACGGCGACCAGACTGATTACGGGCTCAACCTGATCGACAGGCCGCAGGTCCTCAAGGTCACGATGGGCCGCTATCGCTGAAAGGAGGCGCGCGGGGGAGCTGTGCGCAATCCATTACGCACAAGAAGCGCGTGCGACTGCCATCCGGGCTCGCCATGTAGTTGGATCTTCTTGCATGGCTGGGCGAGATCACTGGTACATAGTTAAGCTAGTTGGGAAGAGAGAAATGACAATGATGCTGCAGACCCGCGGAATGATTCGAGCCGGCTTCGCTGCCGGAGCCTCTCTGTTCGCGCTTGTCGCCGCGCCGGCCTTCGCAGCACCGCTGGCCTCGCTCGATCGCCATGGTGCACGCGTGTCGATCGAGCCCTATGCGCCCAATATCGTCCGGGTGACCATTGCGATGGATCCGGCGCTCGCCGATGCCCCGCCCGGTGACGGTCCAAACGCGAAGCCCGATCTTTCCGGCTGGAGCCACGTCGTCAGCGCCGCCGGGGATGTCTTCACGTCCTCCGCGGTCTCGCTCACGGTCAACGCCGAACCATGGCCCAATGCCCCAACGCAGATGCAGCGCTATTTCGCGCCGTCGCTGCCGCATGTCGGCCTTACCGTTCGCGGACGCGACGGCCGCGTCATCACCGAAATGACCGGGTGGGAAATGGCGCCGGTGCAAGTCAACGGTGAACGTACCTTCCGCGTCGGCGCGAGCTTCGCCGTGCAGCCAGGCGAGCATTATTATGGGCTGGGCCAGAATCAGGAGGGTGTGCTCGACCTGAAGGGCCGCACCATTGACTGCCGGCACAATTATGATGCGCCCGCGGGCGAAAGCGTGTGCGTTCCCTTCATGGTGACGAACAAGGGCTATGGCATCGTGTGGGACAATCCGTCCGCCACAACCGTGTCGCCGGGCCTCAACAACAGCACGCACTGGCAGTCCAAGGTCGGGGAGCGCGTGTCGTTCTTCATCATCACCGGCGACACGACTGACCAGCTCTATGCGGGCTATGCCAAGCTGACCGGCAGCACACCCCTGCCCCCAAGGCGGCGTTCGGCCTGATCCAGTCCAAGGCCCGCTACGAAAGCCAGGCCGAGCTGCTCGGCATCGCGGAGGGCTATCGCAAGCGCAACCTGCCGCTCGACGTGATGGTCCTCGACTGGTTCTACTGGACCCGGATGGGGCGGCTCGACATCGACCGCACCTACTTCCCCGACCCGAAGGGCATGAACGACACGCTGCGCGGCCTGGGCATGCGTTCGATCATCAGCGTGTGGCCGCGGTTCGAGCGGGAATCGCGCTATTACGACTTCCTCGCTGCCAAGGGCTGGTTGCTGCACGACAAGCACGGCAGCGTCGTCGACGGCCTGCCCGTTCGCGCCGACCGCGCCGGCGCGCTGCTCGATTCTACCGCTCCCGAGGCCCGCGCGGGTTCTGGGGCAAGATCCGCGACAATATCGCCTCGCAGGGGTTCGACTGGTTCTGGCTCGACGAAACCGAACCGGATCTGGTGCCGGACGGCCA
>NZ_JBQEPL010000011.1:0-80000 GCF_052045505.1 Sphingomonas sp. 22176
TGCGAAACCCTCAAGCGGCTGAACACCGCAGATTGCCTAGGTTTTCGCACTTCGATTTGGAATCCGCCGGTTAGAACGGTCCCGAAACGATAATGGAACTTATGTAAAGCCCCATCGGCGGATGGTGTGGGCCGGCGCTGCGGCCCACACTGACGCCCCTACCAGTTCACACCCAGCCGGGCGTACAGATAGCGTCCGTTAAACCCGAACGGCGAGTAATAGGGATACCCCACCACGCCCGTCGAGTTGTTCGCCGGAATCGAGCGGTCGGGATAGATGTCGAACAGGTTGCTCGCCCCCAGCGCGATCTGGGCGCCTTTGCGCGGCTGGTAGCGGAACTCGAGGTCGCTGATCAGGTGACGGCCGCTGTGGATATCGGCCGCGGGCGTGGTGCCTGGCTGGTTGACGTCCCCATAATAGGTGCCGCGCAGCGTGAGGCCCACCGGACCCTTCGCCCAGTCGATCGTGCCGGTCACCTTTTCGCCCGGCGTGCCCTGCTCGATCGTCAGCACGCGGCTGCGGGCGAACAGCACCGGTGCCGGGTTTACCGTCGCGGTGTTGGTCGGCACGCGGGTCACGACGATCTCGTTGACGTTGCCGGCCAGCGTGAAGTCGAACGATCCCGCCGGATCGGCGGCGTTGCCGAGCCGATAATGCGCGACGGCATCGATGCCGCGGGTACGCGAGCGCAGGCCGTTGATGAAGAAGCGCGCAGACGGCACGTTGAACGGGTTGAGGATCGCCGCCACCTGCGGGCTGAAGCTCGCCTGGATGTTCTCCGAGAGGCCGAGCTGGTCGCGCAGCCGGATCTCATAGGCGTCGACGCTGAGGTCGAACCCGCCCGCGCGGATCACCGTGCCGACCGAGAGATTGGTCGACCTCTCCGGCTGGAGCGGCTTGCCGCCCAGCGCGGCGGCCACCGGCGCGATCGAGGGGAAGGTGCCGGTGAGGATCGGCGTGCCGTTCTGGACGACCTGCGCGATCGAGGTGAAATATTGCTGCTGCAGGCTCGGCGCGCGGAAACCGGTCGAGATGGTGCCGCGCAGCGCGAACCACGGCGCCACGTCGTAGCGCGCCGAAAGCTTGCCGTTGGCGGTGTCGCCAAAGTCCGAATAATGCTCGCCGCGCACCGCGACGTCGACGAGGAACGCCTGGGTCACCTGCGCCTCGAGGTCGAGATAGCCCGACACGCTGCGGCGCGAGCGCTGAATCGCGTTGACCGGCGCAAAGCCGCCAAAGCCCTGCGCACCCGGCGAAGCGCCCGCGACGGCGCCGGTGGCGGGCGCGTCATAGGAGGCCGCCTCGCCCGGCGTGATCTTGTAGCCCTCGCGGCGCCCTTCAGCACCGAACGCCAGGTTGAGCGACTGGAGGACGTCGAACTTGCGCCGCACGTCGAGCCCCGCCACCCACTGGTCGAAGATCAGCGCGCCGTCGTAGAAATTCTTCGGCGTCGCAGCGCCATAGGCATAGTTCGCCGAATCACGCGTACGATAGGCGATCTTGTTGCGGCCATAGCCGACATGGAGGTCGACGCCCCAGTCGCCGAGATCGCCCTTCACCCCCACTGCGCCCACTGCGTTGGTCGACTTGGTGTTGATGATCGGCAGGAAGCCGTCCGGATAGCCGGCCAGTGCGGTGGTGGCGCTCGCCAGCCGCGGGAAGGCGGCGCTGCGGGTGTCGCGGTCCTGATAGCTGCCCCAGCCATAGAGGCTCCAGCCGCCGCCGATGCCCTTCCCCGCATTGACCGTACCGGTATATTGCTCGACCTTCGGATCGCCGAAGCGGCCGGTGACGCGGGTGGGCGTGACGCGCGGGTCGAAGTCGGCGCGGTTGGTCGACTGGCGGTTCACATACTCGCCGGTGACCGTGACGAACCCGTCGTCGCCCAGCCCGAATCCCTGCCACACCGATGCGGTGAAGGCCGGCTCGCCGGTGGTCGAGCGGCTGCCGCGCGCCGTGTCGATATCGGTATGATAGATGCCGTAGGTCGCCGAGGCCGCGCCGCCCGAACGGGCTTCGCGCAGCCGCAGGTTGATCACGCCGGCGATCGCATCCGAGCCATATTGCGCCGAGGCACCGTCGCGGAGCACCTCGATCCGCTCGAGCGCCGCGGTCGGGATCGTGTTGAGGTCAACCGCCGCCGAGCCGCGTCCGACCGCGCCATTGATGTTGAGCAGCGCCGAGCTGTTCACCCGCACCCCGTTCACCAGCACCAACACCTGATCGGGCGAGAGGCCGCGCAGCGTCGCCGGGCGGATCGCGTCGGTGCCGTCGGTTGCGGAGGGCCGCGGGAAGTCGATCGACGGCGCGATTGCGGCCACGGCGGCGCCCAGCTCGGTCGTGCCCTGGCGGCCGAGCGCCTCGCTGCTCAGCACATCGACGGGCGATGCGGTATCGAGCCGCGAACGGCCCTGGCTGCGCGTACCGGTGACGACGATCTCGTCGCCGCCGCCTACCGGCGCGTCAGTCTGCGCGGGCTCCGGGCTGGCCTGCTGCGCCTGCGCGGCGCCGGGAGCCAATGCGGCGGTGGAGGCTGCGATCAGCAGCGCGTGGCGGTAGGTACGCATGGTCAACCCCTTGATCTCGTTCTTGTCGGCAGGCGATTTCCCATCTTCGAGCTGGGAATGCAGGAAAGAAAAGATTGGGGGGCCGAAACGCAGCGCGCGTCGCCTTATCGCAGGTCGAAGACATCCTCGAACTGCGCGTTGGCGCGGTGCTGGAAGGCCTCTGCCCGCCGGCGAAAAGCGGCGGCGACGACCGGGTTGCCGCACGAGGCGGCGCGGGCACGCTCTTCCTGGGCACGACGTTCGAAGAAGCTGCGGGACGTGGGCAAGGCGCGTCTCCCGGGGGGCGGTGGTGTGTACCAGAGCGGCGGAGTTAAAGGCTTCAACCGCTGCCGCGCGCACTTCGTTCCGCAGCTTCTGGCGATGGAGGCCAGCCGCTCCGCGCTCAGCCGAGCGTGAGGTACAGCTCGGCCTCGATCACCCAGGCGCCGCCGATCTCGCGCCACTTGGCGGTGTAGCTGCCGCTGGCCTGCACCGCCCCGCCTGCGGCCGCCACGCCCTGCCACTGGCCATGTTCGAACGCGATCGGCGCAACGGGCGAGACGACCACCGTTTCCGGAATCCGGCTGTAGACGCTGCGCTCGCGCGCGGCGAACTCGTGCTTCCATGCCTGTAGCTGCGCCTTGCGCCCGGTTATCACCGCGCTGTCGGTCCCGGCGACCAGCACCACGTCCGGCGCGAGCAGCGGTCCGATCGCGGCGAGGTCGGCCGCCGCCAGCGCGCGGTTGAAGGCGGCGCGGGCCATGCGGATGGCGAGTTCGGGCGAGGTCTGCATCACCATCCGCTCTACCGCCGGCCGCACGATCGGCAAGCCCGCCGCAAGCGCCCAACCGCCAATTTCCCGCGATGGATTGCCAGCCGCCCGCCACGGTGTAGACTAGGCTTAATTGTCGGCTAACCGACTGTTTTGGAGACTTTCCTTGGCGCTTAAGCACGTCCTCCTGGCCTCTACCCTGTCGATCGCGGCGATCGCCGCCCCCGCACTCAGCCGCAAGCCGCAACAGACCGCCCCCGCCGCGCCGAGCGCGGAAGCGACCCGCTATGGCAGCTGGGGCTTCGACCTTTCGGGCATGGATCGCAGCGTGAAGCCGGGCGACGACTGGTACCGCTTCGTCAACGGCGCCTGGACCGATCGCACCAAGATCCCCGACGATCGCTCCTCGTTCGGCGCGTTCGTCGTGCTGCGCGACGTCTCCGAGATGCGGCTGCGCGGCCTGATCGAAGGCTATAGCCCCACCGACACCGCCAACCCTGATCGCCGCAAGGCCGCGACGCTGTACCGCGGCTATATGGACGAAGCGGCGATCGAGAAGCTCGACGCCCAGCCGCTCACCCAGCGCCTCGCGCCCGTCAAGGCAGCGAAGACCAAGGCGGCGCTGGCGGCGCAGATGGGCGCGTCGATCGGCGGCTTCGGCGCCAGCTTCTTCGGCGTCGGCGTGAGCGACGATGCCAAGCAGCCCGATGTCTATGCGCTGTACCTGCGCCAGGGCAGCCTGGGCCTGGGCGACCGCGACCTCTATCTCGATCCCAAGTTCGCACCCCAGGTCGCGCGTTACCGCCAATATGTCGCGCAACTGCTCGGCATGGCCGGCTGGCCGGATGCGGCGGCGGCTGCCGACAAGGTCGTCGCGATGGAGACGCGCATCGCCGAAGCCCACTGGACCCGTGCGCAGAGCCGCGACCGCGACAAGACCTACAACCCGGTTTCCGTCGCTGAGCTCAAGGCGCAGGCGCCGGGCTTCGCCTGGGATCCGTTCTGGCAAGCGGCGGGGCTCACCAAGGCGAGCCGCGTGATCGTTGCGCAGAACAGCGCGGTGCCGAAGATCGCCCAGGTCTTCGCCGATACCGATCTGGAAACGCTCAAGGCCTGGCAGGCCTTCCGCATTGCCGACGACATTTCGCCGCTGCTCTCGAAGCGCTTTGCCGATGCGCAGTTCGACTTCCGCTCGCGCTTCCTCAACGGCCAGCCCAAGGAGCGAGATCGCTGGAAGCGCGCGGTTTCGTTCACCGAGCGCGCGATCGGCGAAGGCGTCGGCCGCGATTATGTCGCGCTCTACTTCCCGCCCGAGAGCAAGGCGAAGATGGACGTGCTGGTGGGCAACCTGCGGGTGGCACTCGCCGGCCGCATCAAGAACCTCGCCTGGATGAGCCCGGCGACCAAGGAGCAGGCGCTCGCGAAGCTGCAGGGCTTCACCGTCAAGGTGGGCTATCCGAGCAAGTGGCGCGATTACACCAAGCTGGAGGTCCGCCCCGGCGACCTAGTCGGCAATGCCGAGCGTGCGGGCAAGTTCGAATGGGACTATCGCCGCAACCGGCTGGGCGGCCCGGTCGACAAGGCCGAGTGGGGCATGACGCCGCAGACGGTCAATGCGTACTACAACTCGGTCAAAAACGAGATCGTGTTCCCGGCGGCGATCCTGCAGCCGCCCTTCTTCGATCCAAAGGCCGACGATGCGGTCAACTATGGCGGCATCGGCGGGGTGATCGGCCACGAGATCAGCCATGGCTTCGACGATCAGGGCCGCAAGTCCGACGGCAACGGCGTGCTGCGCGACTGGTGGACCGCCGAGGACGCAACCAAGTTCGAGGCACAGGCGGTGCGGCTCGGCGCGCAGTACGAAGCCTATAGCTTCGAGGGGCTGCCCGGGCTCCACATCAACGGTCGTGCGTCGATGGGCGAGAATATCGGCGATCTGGGCGGGGTGATGATCGCGCTCGACGCCTATCACGCCTCGCTCGGCGGCAAGCCGGCGCCGGTGCTCGACGGCTTTACCGGGGACCAGCGCTTCTTCCTCGGCTGGGGCCAGGTGTGGCGCACGCTGTTCCGCAACGAGGCGCTGCGCCAGCAGCTGGTCAGCGATCCCCACTCGCCGGGGCAGATCCGCGCGGTGAACCCGCTGCGCAACGTCGACGCCTGGTATGCGGCGTGGAACATCACGCCCGAGCAGAAGCAATATGTCGCGCCCGCGGATCGCGTGCGGATCTGGTAAGCAACAGGGGCCGGAGGTGCGAACCTCCGGCCCCGATCGCGTCGGTCAGAAGTCGATCCGCACCGAGGTGCTGATCGTGCGGCCGTTGATCGAACGCGCCCGCACGATGCCGTTGGCCGGGATCGCGGAATCCTCGGCCTCGGTGAAGCCGCGCACGTTGAACAGGTTGTTGGCGTTCAGCGACACCAGCAGCTTCGGGATCGGCCGGAACTGGGCGAAGGCGTTGACCTGGGTATAGCCCGGCAGCTTCAGCTGGTTGTCGTCCTGCGTATAGCTGCTGGTCGTGCCGATCACGTTGGCACCGATCGAGGCGCGGCCCAGCTCCACCTGCGGCGTCGCCTGGAAGATCAGGTTCGCCTGACGCCGCGGCGTGTTGCCGACCACCGTGGGGTTGAGCGCATCCGCTACGATCCGCGAGTGCGTCCAGGTCGCGCCCGCGGTCAGGCTAAACGGGCCCTGCCGCACCGCGCCGTCGAACTCGAGGCCATAGGCGCGATAGGTGCGATCAATGAACACCTGCCGCGTCGCCTCGTAATTCTGCTCCTCGGTACGCGCCCAGAAGCCGGTGAGGTTGAGCGTCAGCGGGCCTCGGCGATATTTCGCGCCGAGCTCGGCCTGGTTGACGAAGTCCACCGCCGCGGCCGAACTCACCAGATGGCCGTCAGTGGTGCTCACCGCGGGTCCGAACAGCAGGCGATCGGCATTGGCGCGGCCGCCGCGGCTGTAGCGCGCGAACACCGACATATAGTCGACGAAGCGATAGTTGATGCCCGTCGAATAGCTCCAATAATGGTAGCTGTAGTTGACCGGCGCGGGGCTGGTCAGCGGGATCACCGCGACGCGCGTTTCGGCATCGGAGATCAAGCCGTCGCCGTTGATGTCGCGGCTGATCGTGCCCACCCGGCCGCCGCCGAGATCGGCACCGGCGATCGAGCCGCTCGCATCGCCGAAGTCGTAGCGCACGCTGCCGCCGATCGAGACCTTGCCGACCTGATAGTTGAGCGAGGCGAAGGGCGCGTTGACGTTGTAATCGACATTGTAGCTGCGCCGGCAGCACCCGCCGAAATAGGC
Organism: Sphingomonas sp. 22176; assembly: GCF_052045505.1. Lineage (NCBI taxonomy): Bacteria > Pseudomonadati > Pseudomonadota > Alphaproteobacteria > Sphingomonadales > Sphingomonadaceae > Sphingomonas > Sphingomonas sp. 22176. Next base: position 6,626 of record NZ_JBQEPL010000011.1, read on the forward strand.
GGCGCTATACCCATAGAACCCATCCTGGGTGACCGCCGTCCCATTCGCCCTGCGGACATTGACGAGCGCCGCATCGCCCCCGCCGCGCACGTCGGTGAGGATAGACGTCCACAGCCAGTCGGTGTCGATCGTCTGGCGCGACTTGTAGAAGCCCGCCGTCGCCGTGAGCTTGCCGGTGCCGACATCGAACGCCCGGCTTGCGCGCAGGTCGTTGGTGATGTTGTCGAGGCTGTTGAGCTTGGTGTCGAACACCACGATCTGCGCGAGCAGGCCATTGCCGTTGAGTCCGGCAAGGTTGGTGATCGCCTGCCCGGCATTCGGGCCGCTGGCATAGGCGAGCGTCGCCCCTGCCCCGCCCATCGAGGTCGCGATGGTGCTGGCGGAATCCACGTTCGCCGGGAAGTTCGCGATGAAGCGGCCGGAAATGTCCGAATAGCGGAATCGGTCAGTAACCGTCCACCCGGCCAGCGTCGTCTCCGCCTCGAAGCCGAGCGACTTGACCAACGGATGCTGGCCATCGCGGACGTCGTCCGTCACCAGATTGTTGTTGCCGTCCAGCGTCACGTTGCGGGTGAAGTTGGGGGTGAGCAGCTGGTCGCGGTTCGCGCGGAAGTTGGGCAGATCCTGATAGGTCGGGTTGGCATTGGTGCCGGTCACCCGCACCGGCATCGGCAGATAGCCCACGGCGCGATCGTCGAGGAACTTGCCGTAGAGGCGGATATGGCCGCCGGTGAATTCCTTGGTGACGTTGAACTTGAACTGGCCACCCTTGTTGCCGTCATAGCCGATGCGGCGCGGGCCGGTGCCCTGGCGGTAGAAGCCGCCCATGTGGAAGCGCAAGCTGTCGCTCAGCTTCGCGCCGTAATCGAAATCGACGCGATAGTCCTTGTAGTCCAGACCGGTGCTCGCCTGCACCGCCCCGCCGGGGGTGTCGCCCGTCTTCGAGATCATGTTGATCACGCCGCCAGGCGAGTTCGAGGCGAAGGTCGAAGCCGAGCCGCCGCGGATCGATTCGACCTGGGCCAGATTGAGGTCGGCGCGCAGGAAGATGTCGGCATTGCCGAAGGTGATGTCGCCGAATTCGAGCACCGGCAGCCCGTCTTCCTGCAGCTGCAGGAATTTGGCGCCGCCCGATGCGATCGGCAGGCCGCGGATCGAGATATTGGCATTGCCCTCGCCGCCCGAGCTTTCGGAACGGATGCCCGGCAGGTTGCGGAAGATCTCCGCCACCGAACGCGGCGCCGCCTTCTGGATGTCGTCGGCCTTGAGCGAGCTGGTCGAGATTGCGGTGTCGAGCCGGTCCCGTCCGCGCGCGACCGCAGTTACGACGATTTCGGTGTGTTTCTCTGCTTCCGCCCCCCGTGGCGCGGTTGTGTCCTGCGCAAAGGCGGGGGCGCCGGGTACGGCTAGAATGCTGCCGATCAGCAGCAGCCGACGGATGTGGTTGGCGCGCACAGACATGGCCATGAGCCTCTCTCCCTGATCTGGGGCCCTCCTTGGTGGGAGCCCTTCACATATCGGTGTATCTCCTATTGCAATCGATTGCAACAAGCCCCGTATTTGTCCGGAGCGGCGCGATCTTGCGGTTTCGCGCCAACCCGGCCACACCTGCACCGTGAGCCACGACGCACCGTCTTCCGATCGGCCTGCCCGCACGCTTGCCGACATCGCCCGCCTCGCCGGCGTTTCTACCGGCACGGTGTCGCGTGCGCTGGCCGGCAGCAGCCTGGTCAATGCCGAGACGCGCGAGCGCATCCAGGCACTTGCCGCCGCGAACGACTTTCGCGTCAACCAGATGGCGCGGCGGCTGCGCACCCAGAAGACCGGCGTGATCGGCGTCGTCGTGCCGCTGGGGCACGAGCGTCGCCAGCACCTCTCCGACCCGTTCTTCATGACCATCCTCGGCCATCTCGCCGATGCGCTGACCGAGAATGGCTATGACGTGATGCTGTCGCGCGTCATTCCCAACGCGACGGACTGGCTGGAACGGATCGTCGATTCCGGCATGCTCGATGGCGTGCTGCTGATCGGCCAGTCGGATCAGATGGCGGCGATCGAGAGGGTCGCGCGGCGCTATCGCCCGCTGGTCGCCTGGGGCAGCAGCCTGCCAGGGCAGGTGCATTGCGCGGTGGGCACCGAGAATGTCGCCGGCGGGCGGATCGCCGCCGAGCATCTGATCGCGCGCGGCGTGCGGCGGATCGCCTTTCTCGGCGAACTGCGCGCACCCGAGATCCGCGCGCGCTTCGAAGGGGTGTGTGCCGCAGCCGCCGCCGCGGGACTGCCCGCGCCGCTCCAGCTCGACACGCACCTCGCCTCGGAGATGATGGAGCGGGAGATCGCCGCCCACCTCACGCGCCATCTCGACCGGATCGACGGCATCGCCGCGGGATCGGACATGATCGCGATGACGACGCTGCGCGTGCTCGCCGACCAGGGCATGGCGGTGCCGAGCGACGTGCCGGTGATCGGCTATGACGACCTGCCGCTCGGCCTGCAGACGGTGCCGCGCCTTACCACGGTGCGGCAGGACATCGCGAGAGGCGCCCGCGCGATGGTCGAGCGGCTGTTCGCGCGGATCGCCGGGCAGGACGCGCCCTCGCTGGTGATGGAACCCGAGCTGGTGGTGCGGGACTCCGCTTAAGGGGCGATCGTCACCCGGTCGCCGGCAAAGGCGAGGCGGAAGAACGGCGCCGCCACCCCACCGAAGATGCGACGGCGCTGCGCCGGATCGGCGAGCAGCGCCGCGTCTTCGGGGCCGACGCCCGGATAGTCGACGAAGCTGAGCACCTCGCCCTCCCCCGTCACCCACCAGCAATAGGCCTGGGTCGGCGCCTCGGGCGGATTGCCGGCGACCAGGCCGGTGCCGTTGACGGGGCGCCAAGGGCCCGCCATCCCTTCGGCGACCATCGCGTACAGGCCCGTCGGCGCGACGATCCCCTCGGCGAAACGGCGCGCCTGGGTGCTCCAGAACAGATAATAGAGGCCGTCGCGAACGACGATGTGGGGCCGTTCGAGCTCGCTGTTGACGGCGATTGCCGAGAGCAAAGGCGCCTGGAGACGCCAGCCCTTGCCGTCGCGGCGCGCGACACCGATCACCCCATTGACCTGGGCGCCGCTCCAGGCGGCGTTGGCGGTGAACAGCACATAGGCCGCGCCATCGGCGGGATCGCGGAAATAGCCGGGATCGCGAAAGCCCTGGATGCCGCGCGCCGGAGCAACCGTCTCGTCCGCGACCGTGTACAGCACGCCATCGGCAGCGACGATCTCTTGCGGCGCAGTCCAATCCCCGAGCCGCGGGGTCTCGCCGTCGAGCAGAAACCGCCCCTGGCTGACGAACAACCGCTGCTCGAAGGTGGTCGCCTCACCCCGGCGGCCGGCGGCAGTGAAATAGTGGGTCAGCGTGACCCCGTCCGCCTCCAGCACCGCCGAGCCGGACCATTCGCGCGAGCCCGGCGTGAAGCCCTCGGGGAAGGCGTCGCCATGGTCGCGCCAGCCATCGGCGCCATGGCTGGTCAGCCGGATGCGGGCAATGTCGTGCCGCCCCTCGGGATCGTCGAGCCGGGGCGCGGCGAGGAAGAACCACCAGCTGCGCCCGCCGCGCAGCACGGTGCGACCCTCGGCATCGGCGATCGGCCACATGTCCCACAGGTCCATGCCCGGCGCCGGCGATTCCCCGACCGGCGCGAGCAGCGGCAGCGCCGCCCCCGCCTGCGTGGCGATCCCGGCGACCGCTGCGCGTGTCCATTCCGACGTGGCGCTCATACGGTCTTCCGCTCGCGCACGGTCCACACGGCCAGGGCGGCGCAGAACAGCAGCAGCCCGCACAGGCGCAGCACGTTGCGCGCGTCGCCGCCGAGCAGCGGTCCGTAGAGGAACGGCAGGGTAACCGAAAACAGCAGCATCGGAATGACGATCATCATGTTGAAAATGCCCATATAGACCCCGGTCCGCGCGGGCGGGATCGATCCGGCGAGGATCACGTAGGGATTGCCCATCATGCTCGCCCAGCCGAGGCCCAGCCCGATCGCGGGGACGAACAGCAGCGCCTTGTCCTGCACCTGCGGCAGCCAGAGCATGCCGATCCCGGCGCAGACCAAGCAGGCGGCATGGAGCCGTGCCGCGCCGATCCGCCGCGCAACCGGCACCATCGCGAACGCGGCGACAAAGGCGACGGCGTTGTAGAAGGCGGCGATCTCGCCATTGGTCAGCACTGCGGCGCGAAAGCCCGGGGCGGTGGAATCCGCCGTGCCATAGACCGAGCGCGCCACGGCGAGGATGACATAGGTCCAGTACGCCATCATCGCATACCATTGGAACAGGCTCATCAGCGCGAGCTTGCGCATCGCCAACGGCATGTCGCGGATCGCCCCGCCGATCTCGGCGAGCGTTGCCGCCAGCGACTTGGGTTGGGCCGCGATATGCGCGCGCTCGGACGGGGTCAGCGGCAGTTCGGGGACGCGCAGCACCGACCACAGGATCGTGCCCAGCGCGAGCACCGCGCCGACCATGAACGCCACTCGTGCGGTATAAGGAATGTGGTGCGCGTCGACCCAGTCCTGGCTCATCCCCGCCCAGACGAGCAGCGACGGCGTGAGGAAGGCGAGCATCTGGGCAAGGCCGGTAAACGCGCTCTGGGTGAGGAAGCCCAGCCCGTGCTGGCTCGGATCGAGCCGATCGGACACATAGGCGCGATAAGGCTCCATGGTGATGTTGTTGCCGGCATCGAGCAGCCAGAGCAGCGACACCGCCATCAGGATCGAGCTGCTGAGCGGCATCCAGAAGAGCCCCGCCGAACATAGCACCGCGCCGACGAGGAAATAGGGCGTGCGACGCCCCCAGCGACTGTCGGTACGGTCGCTCATCGCGCCGATCAGCGGCTGGACGAGCAGTCCGGTCATCGGGCCGGCCAGCTGGAGCAGCGGCAGCGAGGCTTCGGAGGCGCCGAGATAGGAATAGATCGGCGCCATGTTGCCCTGCTGCAGCCCGAAACTGAACTGCAGGCCCAAAAAGCCCAGGTTCATCTCCAGGATGCGCCACAGCGAAAGACGCGGCTTCACGCTAGCGGGGTTCATCGTCGCGCCCCTCCCGGGCCCTTCTGTTCTATTCTGTCATTATGGAACGTTTCGGGATTAGGGGCAACAATCGATTGTAATCAAAATGAAGCAAAAATGCGAACAGGCAAAAGGGCGCCCGCGTTTGCGAGCGCCCTTCGCTAGGGCCCGCCGCCTGCGTGGGAACGGCGGGAACCCGGACCGGAAAGCTTCCGGAATTACATCCCGTTGTGCAGGTTCGTGTCTGCGTCGTGGGTGCGCATGTCCTTGGCCTTGGCATCGCCCTCGGCGCGGACGGCATCGGCCTGGTTCTGCAGATTGTCCTGCGCAGCATCGGTGGTGGCGTTGCCGGCCACTGCCTCGATGTTGTCGGCGCGCGCTTCGGCGTTCGCTTCGATGTTGTCGGCTGCCTGCTCCCGCGGGGTGTTGTTGCACGCCGAGAGCGCGATCAGGCCGGCAGCGGCGCCGAGCACGAGGATCTTCTTCATCATCATTCCCTTTTACGTTGGTACAGTCGAAAATCGTTGGCAGCGGAAATCAACGACGCGGCGCTTTGTTCCGAGAGGGTAACGCGAACGCGACGAGCCGAGTGGGTGGGCAGAACCGCCAAGAAACCGGAGGATACGACAATCCGCCGTGCTTCCCGTGACTTAGACCGTGCGGCAACATCCTGCATGGAGGCTTTCCGCATGACGACCACTTCTTCGCCCACGGTCCTCCTCGTCCATGGCGCCTGGGCCGATGGATCGAGCTGGCAACGCGTGATCCCGATCCTGCTGGGCGCCGGCCACAAGGTGGTGGCGGTGCAGAACCCTACCCAGTCGCTGGCGGGAGATGTCGCCGCGACGCGCCAGGCGCTCGATGCCGTCGAAGGGCCGGTGGTGCTGGTCGGCCATAGCTGGGGCGGCGCGGTGATCACCGAGGCGGGCAACGACCCGAAGGTGAAGGCGCTGGTCTATGTCGCCGCCTTCGCACCCGCCGCCGGTGAGGCGCTGGGCCCGCTGGTCGGCAAATATCCGAACCCGCCCGCGCTCGGCAAAATCCACGACGACGGCAAGGGCAACCTCACGCTCAGCGCCGAAGGCTGGGTGGAGGACGTCGCCAACGACCTGCCCGAGGCCGAAGCGCGCGTGCTCGCCGTGCTCCAGCCGCCGCTCCCCGCCAGCACCTTCGGCGACGTGATCGGCCAGGCCGCCTGGGAAAAGGTGCCGAGCTGGTACATCGTCTCGACCGAGGACCGGGTGGTGAGCGTCGAGCTGGAGCGCGAGTTCGCCGCGCGGATGCAGGCGAAGACCACCGAGCTCGCCGCGGGTCACCTTTCGCTGCTCTCGCAGCCCGAGGCAGTGGCGAAGGTCATCCTCGAGGCTGCCGCTTCGGTAGCCTGAGGCACAGTCAGCGGCGGGCCAGCGCGTGTGCGAGAGCGTCGGCCCCGTCGAACCGCTCCTCGCCGAGGAAGATCACCGGGGTGGTGGCGACGCCGAACTCGTCCTTCACCGCCTCGACCTCGTCGCGCGTCCGCAGCACCCGGTCGTCGATGTCGTAGCCGCGCTCGAGCAGCAATTCGCGGGCGCGGACCCCGAACGGGCAGACATGATCGGGCAGGACCATGCGATAGAGGGTCGCGTGCTTGTCGTCGGCCATGGCGTTTCTCCTTGGCAAGCAAATGCTTGGGCGACGCACCGGTTGCAGCGCGTCAGCTGCGCAGGAAGAGATTGCGGAACCAGACGGGGCCGCTCCGCGCAGCCGCAGCGCGCCAGTCGTCCACCGCTTCGTCCGGATCGTAGCGGCGTGGGTCGAATAGCTTGAGCCGCACGCCACGATAGGCGGCGGCGTCATAGGTGACCAGCGTCAGCGCATGTTCGAGCGCCGTCGCCGCGACCAGCGCATGCCGATCGCTGGTCAGCGCCACCTGCCCGCGCCGTCGCGCCACCGAGAGGTCGACCGGCAGGAGATGCGCGCCGAACGCGGGTACCAGCTGGTCGTCGACCCAGCGCCGCAGCGCCGTTGCGCCCTCCCCGCGCGGTGCCTTCGCTGCCTGCGCCTCGATCTCGGCAAGCGCCAGCACCGAGACGAACAGCTGCTCGCGCGGCACCCCGCCCGCCCACGCCGTCAGCCGCGGATCGGCGGTGCCGGCGCGCGCCTTGCGCAGGTCGAGCAGCACCGCAGTGTCGAGCAGGTACATTCACCAGCGCCCGGCTTGCGCGTCGACATCGAAGGGCTCAGGCGCGGCCAGTGCGTCGACGATGCTCTCGCGCTCGCCGGTAAAGGCGCGGAAGCTGGCGATGCTCATCAGCACATGGGTGGGCTTGCCGCGATCGGTGATGAACACGGGCTCCGTGCGGGCGAATCGCTTTGCGGCGCTCACATCCTGGTTGAATTCGCGGCTGGTGATCACCTTCATCATGGGTCTCCAGGCATCTGCTAGACGTAGGTACGTACCTACCTTGTGGAGCCCCTGCAACACTCCGGCCCGGCGGAAGGGAAAAGTGCGTTTCCCCTTCGATCCGCCCTTGCCCGAATGCACCGCACGGGCTTCCTAGAGCCTCGCGCCGACGCAGCAGACGTCGGGCGCAGAGGGGATCTGACCGAATGAACGAGCTGCTGACCGGCGCCTGGCATGCGCTGACCGACGTCCTCAATCCGCACGGCCCGGCGGTGCACGCCGCGAAGACCTATGCGCCCGGCGACTTCAGCATCCATTTTTTCCTGCAGCTGGCGATCATCCTGCTCGCCTGCCGCGTGGTCGGCTGGGCGGGGCAGAAGTTCCTCAAGCAGCCCCAAGTGGTCGGCGAGATGATCGCGGGCGTCGTTCTCGGCCCCTCGCTGCTCGGGCTGTTCTTCCCCGATCTGCAGCTGGCGATCTTCCCCAAGGAGACACGCAATGTCCTCTATGCGGGCGCCCAGCTCGGTGTAGGGCTCTACATGTTCATGGTCGGGCTGACGCTGCGACTCGATCATTTCCAATCCAAAGCCAAGAGCGCGGCGGGCGTCTCCGCCGCCGGCATCGCCGCCCCCTTCCTGCTCGCCGCACTGATCACGCCGTTCCTGCTCACCGTGCCAGGGCTGTTCACGCCCGGCATCAGCCAGGCCAATGCGACGCTGTTCATGGGCGCCTGCATCGCGCTCACCGCCTTCCCGATGCTCGCCCGGATCATCAACGAGCGCGGGCTTGCCAATTCGGCGCTCGGCACGCTCTCGCTCACCGCCGGCGCGTTCGACGATGCCGCCTCCTGGTGCGTGCTGGCGCTGGTGCTGGCGACCTTCGGAGCAGGCGCCGGCGTAGCGGTGCTCGCGATCGGCGGGGCGGTGCTCTACACCGGCTTCATGCTGCTCTTCGGCCGCCGCCTGCTCGCCCCGCTTGGCCGCATCGTCGAGGCGCGCGGCGAGATGACGAGCGGCGTGCTTGCGGTCACGATGATGCTGTTCTGCATGTCCGCCTTCTTCATGGACGCAATCGGTATCCATGCGATCTTCGGCGGCTTCTTGATGGGCGTGTGCATGCCGCGCGGGCTGTTCGTCGAGGAGCTCAAGCGCAAGGTCGAGCCGCTCGCCGTGGTGCTGCTGCTGCCGATGTTCTTCACCTATTCCGGGCTCAACACCCGGATGGACATGGTCAACTCGCCGTCGCTGCTGCTGATCGCGCTAGGCATCCTAGCGGTGTCGGTGCTCGCCAAGTTCGGCGCCTGCTGGGCGGCCGCGCGGGTGGCCGGTGAGGACAACCGTACGGCGCTGGGCATCGGCGCGCTGATGAACTCGCGCGGGCTGATGGAGCTGATCATCATCAATATCGGCCTGCAAAAGGGCATCATCGGCCCGACTTTGTTCTCGATGCTGGTGCTGATGGCGATTATCACGACGGTGATGGCCACCCCGCTGTTCGAGGCGGTCTATGGCCGCAAGGCACGGGCGAGCGGCGAGCTCGACGCGATCGACGGACAGCTGGCGACGGTCTAGCCGGCCAGTTGGCGGATCAGCTCGCGGTGGCCGGGCAGGTCCGCCACCGCCTGTTCGCCGAAGCCGCGGATGCGGGCGAACTGGCGCGCGGCGGCCTCGGCATGGGGGAAGCCGTCGCGCGCGCCGGACAGATCGGTACCGAAGTCCATCCCGTAGAGGATGTACTGATAGTTGAAGAAGGCGAAGCTCTCTACGTCGAGCAGGAAGTCGAAGCGGCTCGGCGGACGGTGGCGCCACTGCTTGAGCAGCGCCTGCAGCGTCTCCGGGATTGAGGCGGGATCGCGATTGTCGCGCCAGAACGGCTCCTCACGCCGGCTGAGGCAGTAATGGAGCTTGAGGAAGTCGACGATCCGCTCGTAGCGCGCGGTCATCAGTGCGTTGAACCGCGCGGCTGGCGCATCCACCGGGCCGGCATGCGGGAACAGCTCGGCGATCATTCCCGCAGCGGCTTCGATCAGCACCACGCCGGTCGCCTCGAGCGGCTCGAGAAAGCCGCCCGACAGCCCCACCGCAACGCAGTTTTTCACCCAGGGCGTGCGGCGATAGCCGGGCTCGAACTTGATCAGCCGCGCCTCGTGCGGTGCGCCGCCGAGATGCGCGTCGAGGATCTCGGCCGCGCGGCCGTCGTCGAGGTGCGCCGAGGAATAGACGCAGCCGATGCCGCGCGCATGCTGTAGGCCGATGTCCCAGGTCCAGCCGCCTTGGTGCGCGGCGGCGACGGTGGTGGTCGCGATCGGCGCCTCCGGATCGGCATAGGGCAGCTTGCACGCAAGCGCGCGGTCGGTGAAGAGCTGGTGGCGCACCGAGGTGAAGGGCGTGCCCAGCGCCTTGCCGATCAGCGCCGCCTCGAAGCCCGAACAGTCGATATAAAGGTCGGCGGTGAGGCTGCCATGCTCGCGCGTCTCGATCCGGTCGATTGCGCCTTCGGCATCGGTATGGGCGGAGAAGACCTCGCCCTCCAGATGCGTCACCCCCAGTTCGATCGCCCGGTCGCGGAGCAGTTGCGCGAGGCGCACCGCATCGAAATGATAGGCATAGGTGAGCGGCCCGCCGAACCCGGCCTCTTCCGCACGCTTCGGCGCCCTGCCCTGCGCGGCGACGCGGTTCTGGATCGTCATCGCCTCGGCGAAGGGCGCACGCTTCGCTTCCGGCTGGAGCAGCCAATAGGGCACCAGCCCGGCCCCCTCGGTGTGGAACGGCGCCTCGAACGGATGGAGGAAGCGGTGGCGGGTGCCGTCGGGCTGCGGCGCGTGCAGCCAGTCGTCGAAACGGATGCCCTGCTTGAAGGTAGCGCTCGCCTGGCGGACGAAGCTGCGCTCGTCGATGCCGAGGAACTGCAGCGTCTCGCGGATGGTCGGGAAGCCCCCCTCGCCTACCCCGACGATCCCCAGCGCAGGCGATTCCAGCAACGTGATCGCGAAACGCTGCTGATGGGCGACATCGAGATAGCGGGCGAGATAGGCGGCGGTGAGCCAGCCCGCGGTGCCGCCGCCCAGGATCAGGATCCGCCGCATGGGGTTCATCGCCCCACGCTAGGGCGCGGCGGCGTGCCGGGCAATGGTCGTAGACCGGCGGAAAGCATTTGCCTCGTCGCCCCCGCCCCGGTTAGTCGGACAAATAAACGAGGGGAGAAGCGGTATGGCGATCAAGACCTTGGCAGGCATGGCGGCGCTGCTGCTGGCATCTGCGAGCGTCCAGGCCGCCCCGCGCGATCCGCTCGCCCCCACCGGCCGCTGGTCGGCCAACACCGATGGCCGCGCCCAGACCCCGCCGATGGGCTGGAACAGCTGGAACGCCTTCGCGACCGATGTCGACGAGGAGAAGGTGCTCGCCTCGGCGCAGAAGATCGTCGACACCGGGCTCGCTGCGAAGGGCTATCGCTACGTCAACCTCGACGAAGGCTGGTGGGACCATCGCCGTGCCGACGGCCGGATGCTGGTCCGCGCGGACAAATTCCCCTCCGCCCGCACCGCCGACGGCGCGACCTCGTTCAAGCCGTTCACCGATCGGCTGCACGCGATGGGGCTCAAGGCCGGCATCTACACCGATCTCGGCCGCAACACCTGCGCCCAGGCCTATGGCCCCAACGAGCCGAACCTGCCGCGCGGCAGCGTGCTCGAACGCGAAGTCGGGCTCTACGGCCATATCGACCAGGACATCGCGCTCTATTTCGGCGAATGGGGCTTCGATTACATCAAGATCGACGGCTGCGGCCTGCGCGCGTACGGCGAAGAAAGCCCGCTGGTCCAAGCCGGCCGCTACCGCGCGCTGGCGCCGATCCTCGACCTCGACAGCGTCAACCGCTCGAACATCCCGGCGGTGCGGGCGATGTTCGGGCAGGTGAAGGCGGCACTGGTCCGCGCCGATCCCGACCAGGACTATCTGCTGTCGCTGTGCATCTGGGGCTCGGCGGACGTGCGCAGCTGGGCCAAGGACGTGGGCAACATCTCGCGAACCAGCGACGACATCACCCCGCACTGGACCCGGCTGCTCACCAACTTCGACACTGCGGCGCGCCGCCCTCTCTACGCGCACCCGGGCTCGTGGAACGACCCCGACATGCTGTTCATCGGCAAGGGCGAGTTCGATGCCGACCATCTCACCGAGGCGCGGTCGCATTTCGCGCTGTGGGCGATGGCCTCCGCGCCGCTGCTGATCGGCGCCGACCTGCGCACCACGCCGCAATCGCTGATGGACATTTTCGGCAATGCCGCGCTGATCGCGATCGACCAGGATCCCGCGGGCAACCAGGCCGTACTCGCCTTCGATACCGACGATTTCCAGATTCTCGTCAAGACGCTGGCGAATGGCGACAAGGCCGTCGCGCTGTTCAACCGCACCGCCGCGCCGATGGAGGCGATCCTCACGGCGCAGCACCTGAAGCTGCGCGACGACGCGCCGGTTGCGCTGACCGATCTTTGGACCGGCAAGACCTTCAGCTTCAGCAAGGAAACCAAGTTCAAGCTTGCTCCGCACGAGACCTTGGTGTTCCGTGCCAAGGGCACCCGGCTGCTCGCCGACGGACTGTACCTGTCCGAGATGCCCGGCAGCGTGAACCCGGCGGTGGACGGCGTCACCGCGCCGATGGCCGACCCGACGGTCCACCGCGCGGTAGTCTCGTGGAGCGGGACGCGCGGCGCCGGGCAGCGGCCGCTCTACGCCGGCTGGGGCGGCGCGCAGGCGGACGCGACACCCTATGGCCGCGAGCTCGCGGTGGCGGGGAAGCACTTCACCGCCGGACTGGGCGTGCTCGCCAACTCGCGGCTCGAAGTGCGCAACGCCGGCTACCGCCAGCTCACCGTCTCGGTCGGCGTCGACGATTCGGCGACCGATGCGGCGCACGCCGTCACCTTCCAGATCTATGGCGACCGCCGCCTGCTCGCCAGCTCCGCGCCCGTGCGCCGCGGTGCCGTCGCCAAGCCGCTCGTGGCGAATGTGTCCGGCGTGAAGCTGGTCGAGCTGGTGGCGCGCTCTGCCGGTGCGGCGAACGAGCGACTGCCGATCGTGTGGGGTGACGCGGCCTTGCTTCGGTGATTGGAACGCCCGCGAAATCAAATAGCTAGCGACGAGCCGCCCCTCGTGTCGGGTTGTTTCGCAGCCTAATCACACCTATCCTGGATCAGTTTCCGGGACAGGTCGTTCTGCTTCCCTATCGAGGCCCAGCAGACATGACCCAGCAACTCCCCCCCGCGCTCCGCGACTATTTCGAGAGCTCGCCTGTCGCCCTGTCGCTGGGCGAGGCCGTCGGCGATCATCCGCTGCTGCTCACCAACCAGCGCTTCCGCGACCTGACCGGCTATGCCTCGAACGAAATCGCGGGCAAGAACTGCCGCTTCCTGCAGGGGGACAGCGACAATCGGGAAGCGCGGACCCGCATCCACGCCTTTCTCGACGACGACGCACAGACCAGCGTGCGCACCGCGATCGTCAATTTCCGCAAGGACGGCACGCCCTTCGTCAACCTGCTCTACATGTCGAAGCTGCGTGCACTCACCGGCGAGGCCCGCTACATCTTCGCCTCGCAGTTCGACGTCAGCCGCACCCAGCCTGAGCGGCTGGCGGACTATGACCATGCGCTGGGTCAAACGATTGCGCGCCTTGCGCCGGTCGTTGCCGAGAGCGGGATCGCCGTGGAAGGCACGCTGATCACCATCGCCAATACCGCGGCGACGATCGCCCAGGCGAAGATGACGCTGTCCGACCTCGATACGGGCAGCTATCTGTGAACGCGCCCTTCGACGCCAAGACGACCACGCTGCCGATCGTCGGCATCGGCGCATCCGCCGGCGGGCTGGAGGCACTGCGCGAGATGCTGGCGCCGGCGCGCGCGCCGACCGGCATGGCGTTCGTGATCGTCCAGCATCTTGATCCCAATCATGAGAGCATGCTGGCGCAGCTGCTCGACCGGCAGACCAGCCTTGAAGTGCTCCAGTGCGAAGGGGGCGAGCAGATCGAGGCGGACAAGGTCTATATCATCCCGCCGGGCCACGGCCTGGCGATCCGCGGCGGCAAGCTGGAGCTGACCGATTTCGCCCAGCCCCGGGGCTTGCGCCGCCCGATTGACGACTTCTTCCTATCGCTCGCTGCCGACCAGCAGGGCAATGCGGCCTGCGTGATCCTCTCCGGCACCGGCGCCGACGGCACGATCGGTCTGCGCGCGGTGAAGGAACATGGCGGCGTCTGCCTGGTGCAGGAACCGGAGAGCGCGCGCTACGACGGGATGCCGCTGTCGGCGGTGGGGACCGGACTGGTCGATTTCGTCAAGGCGCCGGGTCAGATGCTCGACTGCCTCCACGCATTCTTTCACCGCAGCGGCGGCGACGAGCAGAAGGAAGAAGCGTCGCTGGTTGCCGACCATGTCGACGAGCTGTGCAAGGTGCTCCGCACCGCCGTGGGCCACGACTTCTCCGGCTATAAGCGCACCACCCTGATCCGGCGGATCGAGCGACGGATGCATGTACTCGGCATCACCAGCGGCCGCACCTATCTCGCCCGCGCCAAGTCCGATGCCGACGAGTGCGAGGCGCTGTTCCGCGACCTGCTGATCAACGTCACCCGCTTCTTCCGCGACGCCGACCTGTTCGATCGCCTGCGCACCCAGGTGATCGAGCCGCTGATGCGCAGCTGGACCAGCGAGGAGGATATCCGCGTCTGGATTCCCGGCTGTTCCTCCGGCGAGGAAGCCTATAGCATCGCGATGCTGTTCGCCGAGGCGGCGCGCAAGCTGGCGCTGCCGTCTACCGGCGTGCAGATCTTCGCGACCGATATCGACGAGCAGATGCTGCAGATTGCCCGCAACGGGGTGTATCCCACCTCCGCGCTGCTCGACCTGCCGCCGGCGCTGCGCGAGCGCTACACGCTGCCGCATACCGAGCGCTTCCAGATCGTGCCGCAGATCCGCGACATGATCCGCTTTTCCAACCACAGCCTGGTCAAGGACCCGCCCTTCTCGCGGATCGACCTGGTCTCGTGCCGCAACCTGCTGATCTATTTCGACGATCGCCTGCAGCAATCGGTGATGCCGCTGCTCCACTACGCGATCCGGCCCGAGGGCTATCTGTTCCTCGGTCCCTCGGAGACGATCGGGCGGTTCGAGCATCTGTTCCCCGCGATCGACGGCCAGGCACGCATCTTCCAGCGCTCGCCCGGCGCGCCCAACTACCCGATCGACCTGCCCGGCAGCTCCCGCGCGCGCAGCCCCCGCGAGGACCGGCACGAGCGCCAGGCCGGCCGGGTCGGTGCCGAGGAGACCGCCGCGGTTCGCCGGCTGATCGATCGCTATGCGCCCGCCAGCCTGGTGCTCGACCAGGACGGCGTGATCATCGCCGCTTATGGCCGGCTGGGCCGCTATTTCGATTTCCCGGTCACCCGCACCGGCGGGTCTAGCGCGATCGGCCTCGCCCGCCCGGGCCTGCGCAACGTGCTGGGGCCGCTGCTCCGTGCCGGGCGCGACCGGCGCAAGCGGGTGGTGGCGCGCGACGTGACCGTCGAGTCCGAATATGGCGCGCAGACCATCGACGTGGTCTGCGATCCGATGCCCGACGGCACCTTGCTGTTCGTGTTCCGCGAGACCGCGCCCTTCCGCCCCGCCCTCGACGAGGATGTCGCCGAGCTCGATGCCGGCGACGACCATCTCGATGCGCTCGAGGACGAGCTCCGCGTCACCCGCCACCGGCTGCGCACCACCGTGGAGGAATTGGAGACCGCGAACGAGGAGCTGAAGAGCTCCAACGAAGAAATGATGTCGATGAACGAGGAGCTCCAGTCGACCAACGAGGAGCTGTCCACGGTCAATGACGAACTGAAGGGCAAAGTCGACCAGCTGACCATCGCCAATTCGGACCTGCGCAACTTCTTCGAATCGACCGATCTCGCGGTGGTGGTGCTCGATGCCGACATGCGCATCCGCAGCTTCACCGAAGCGGCGACGGCGCTGTTCCCGCTCCAGCCGGGCGATCGCGGCCGGCCGCTGGCCGACGTCGCCAGCCGCCTGGCGGGGAACGACTATTTGGCCGATGCCCGCGCGGTGATCGCCGGCGAAGGCCCGTTCCAGCGCCGGGTGACCACCCAGGACGGCAGCCGCACCCTGTCGATGCGTACCCTGCCCTATCGCGCGCAGAACGGCACCACCGACGGCGCGACGCTGGTGCTGACCGACATCACCGACGCGCTCTCGCTGGAACGTGCGTTGGCCGCCGAGCGCGAACGGCTCGACATGGCGATCCGCGCCGGCGGCATCGCGGTGTGGGAATTCCGCGTCGACACCGGCGAGACGGTGGTGGACGATCATGCCCGCGAGGTCCTTGGCATCCCCGCGAGCATGGCGCTCGACGACCCCGAAGCGCGGCTCGACCGGCTGCATCCGGAGGACCGCCCCCGGTTCGATGCCGAACTCGCCCAAGTGGTGTCCGAAGGCGGCGACCTGGAGATCAGCTACCGCATTCTGGACGGCGACAATGTCCGCCGGATCAAGACCTTCGGCCGCATGGTAAACGATTCCGGTCCGCGCCGGCTGGTCGGCGTGTCGATCGACGTCACCCCCGAATATGCGCTGGCCGAAACGCGCGAGCTGATGCTGCGCGAGATGAACCACCGGGTGAAGAACCTGTTCGCCATCGTCAGCGGGATGATCTCGGCCGGTTCCCGCAGCCATGACAACGTGCCCCGCTTCGCAAACGACATGCGCGAGCGGATCGCCGCGCTCGGCCGCGCCCATTCGCTGGCGGCACCGGCCGGCGCCGTGCAATCGATCGACCTGGCCGAGCTGGTGGAAGCGACGCTCGCCCCATATCGAGATCATGCCAGTATCGAAATAAATGGCCCGGCGGTGAAGATTCATCGGACCTGTTTGTCCCCGCTCGCGTTGATGCTGCACGAATGGGCGACCAACGCTATCAAATATGGGGCACTCGGTGCGAACGGCGGGCAACTCGCCGTGCGCTGGGAACGTGTGTCCGACGGCGTCCGGCTCGACTGGCGCGAGACCGGAGATCGCCCCGTTTCGGTGGAATCGGGCACCGGCTTCGGCACAATTCTGGTACAAACCTCGTCACGCCAACTGGGCGTGACGGTCACCCGATCGGCGGAGGACCATGTCTTCGCCATCCAGATCCATCTGCCTGCGAAAGTGCTTGCGAATGACGAAGACGGTGATGCTCATCGAGGATGAGCTGTTCGTGGCGCTGGACGTGCAGGACGTGGTGGAAGAGGCGGGCTTTGCGGTGGAGGGCCCCTATGTCTCGGTCGCCGAGGCACTGGCGGCGGTGGCGAGCCATCTGCCCAGCTGCGCGATCCTCGACGTCCGCCTGACCGACGGCGAAGTATTCCCCGCCGCCGACGTGCTGCGGGACGCGGGCGTGCCGATCATCTTCCATTCGGGCCATGCCGACGCGACCTCGCTGCGCGACCGCTACCCGCAGGCGGTGGTCTGCTCCAAGCCCTGCTCGCCGAGTGCGCTGCGCGCCGCGGTGGAGAATGTGTTCGCGGGCTGAGGGTGCGCGGCGGCTGTTGAAATTGTCGACCATGGCGGTGCGGGCCTCTAGACCTGCCGTCGATGACTCAGAAACTTTCCAAACTGCTATCCTACTGGCTGCGCCATGCGCCGGAAGCCGGCGACCTCACGCTGGACGACGCGGGCTGGGCATCGGTCGAGTCCGTCCGCACCGCGCTATCGCGCGAAGGGGTCAATCCCGCGCTGCTCGAACAGGTGGTGGCGGACAGCGACAAGCAGCGTTTCGAACTTTCCGCCGACAGCGCCTACATCCGGGCGCGGCAGGGGCATTCCATCGACGTCGATCTGGGATGGGCCATCGCCATGCCCCCCGAGACGCTCTATCACGGCACCGTCGATCGCTTTCTGGAAGCGATCTTCGCGGACGGGCTCAAGCCTATGGCGCGACACCATGTGCATCTTTCGCCCGATGTTGAAACCGCCGCGCGTGTCGGTGAAAGGCGCGGCGCGCCCGTCCTCCTACGCGTAGCCGCAGGAAAGATGGCACGCCAAGGCGCCGTCTTCCGGTTGTCGAGCAACGGTGTCTGGTTGGCGGAAGCGGTTCCGCCGGAGTTCCTCGCGCGAGTCTGACGCTGCGAAAGGATCAACCGGCAGCGAGCGCCGTCCGCACCCGCCAGCGGACCAGCAGCGTCGCGAAGAACCAGGCGACCAGCGCGACGCCGGCGCCGAGGATCAGGTCGATCAGATAGTGGGTGCCTTCCACCGGGGTAGACAGCAGCATCGCGCAGGGGATTGCGGTCAGCCACCAACGCAGCGGCCCGCAGCGCTGGGCGGCGGCGATGTACAGCGTGGCCGAGGCGGCGTGGAAGCTGGGCGCCGAGACCAGCCCGCGCAGCTGGCCGACATCGACCACGGTCAGGCTATGGTCGCGCAGCGCCGGGATCAGGTCGGGCTGCCACAGCTCGCTCACCGGCATATAGGGGATCGGCCCGTGCCAGAGGTAGGAGAAGGGCCCCACTGCCGGCATCTGGCTGTAGATCGTCAGCGTCAGCACCGCGGCGATCGCGAAGGCGGCGAGGAAACGATGCGCCTGGCGCCGTTGCCCCGTCAGCGCGAACCAGCCGAGCAGCAGCGCCGGGGTGAGGAAGATGCTCTGATAGGCAGCGAGGCCGAGCAGCTGGAGCGAGCGGTGCGCGGCGACCAGCCGGTACCAGGCAAGCCAGTCGAACTGGAGCAGCTCGTCCACCCGCTGCAGCCCGGCATCGGCGAAGCCCTGGCTCATTCCCGCGATCGGGTAGGAGCTCACCGCCCCGATCAGCGCGAGCGCCATGAACAAGGTGTAGTATTCGATCACCTGGGCAAGGACGAGGCTCCAGCGGCGCCCGTCGCGCAGGCACCACAGCCGCAGCAGCGGCGCGATGGCGAGAATCGCATAATAGGGGATATTGCTGCGCGCGAACGGATCGATCGTCAGCCCGGCACTCCAAAGCAGCAGCGCACAGGCTGCCACTGCAGCGATGACTGCGCCGCGTACCTGTCCGCCTGAAAAACCGATGCCCGCTCGCGGATCGGTAGAGGGTGCCGGCAGCACCGTAGGGGGAGCGAGGAGAGCGGAGGCGGGATGCGGATCGTTCAAGGGCATTGCTCGTCGAGAGGGCGGAGCGACCCGCCTGCCATTGCTGTCCGCGCGTCGTGGCCGATCCTATCGCGCCGATGCCCCCGCGCCTAGCCCTTGGGCGCGCTTGCCGCCTGTGGCACTTTACCGCCGGGCAAAGTGCCACGACCGGCCGTTTCCCGCGCGCGGCAAAGTGCCATGGCTGGTCCAATTGCAGGCGCGCGCACGCAGGGGATTCACAGGCGAATCGCGATGTGCTTAGATTCCTGCTATGTTCCAGCCCGATCTCTTCGCCGCCGCCCCCCGCGTTCGGCCGGATGCGGCCTCCCCCACCGCCATGGATCTGCCCGCGGTGCTCGACCGGCTGAGCGCCACCTGCGAGCGGCCGCGCTACAGCTTCATGGTGCTCCAGCTGATCGCCCAGGCGACCGACCGCAGCGGCTGGGCAGGGCCCTGGATCGAGCGCGACGGCCGCCGCCTCTCGGTGCGCGACTGGCTGAGCGAGGCGCTGTCGCCGGTCGCCCGGCGCGATCCGCGCCGGCTGGGCCTGACCGCGCGGGCACGGGCCGAGCTGGAAAAGGCGGGCACCCTTCCCGCCGACCCCGAAGCGGCGCGCGCAGCGATCGAGGCGGAGGTCCAGCATCGCATCCGGCTGTCCGGCCGCACCAATGTCAGCCGGGCGGTTTCCGAACTGGTTCGCGCCGGGCTCGTGCGGCGGCACTATCAGGGCTTCCGTGTCGATCACCATAATCGCGGCGCCCAGCGCCACGCCGTCTATGCGGTGACCGAGGAAGCCCGCCGGGCGCTCCAGCCCGGCGGCTGAGGTCAGAGGAAGTAGACGATCACCCCGGCGGCAAGCCCGAGCAGCAGCGCGATCACGAACTCGATCAGGTTGCGGACGATCCCCCCGCCCTTCTGCCGCCGCTGGAAGGTCGCGCGCCGTGCCGGCTGGGCGTGCGCCACCTCCAGATAGCCGACCGTCCCGCCCGCCCCGGCGGTGAACAGCAACGTGACCAGCGCGCCCGGTATCGTCTCCATCGCGATCGCGATCGGCAGCAGCATGCCCAACGGCGCCGCCAGCGCCATCGCCGCGAGCAGCTTGGCGAAATCGAGATCGTCCTTGTCGACCGGTGCGACCTTGAGCAGATCGGGCGCATCCTCGGCCGAGGCGGCGAGCCAGGCGAGGCTCGACACCAGCTGCCCGGCGATCACCACGCTGGTAAAGGCGAGCGTCGGCGCCAATGGCAGCGATCCGTGGTCGCGAAGGGCGAGCAGCAGGATCGGCGCGAGATAGACGATGCGCAGCAGCACCTGGAAGATCAGCGCCGGATCGCGCAGCAGCAGCCGCAGCTCCTTGGCGAAGATCGCGGCGAAAAGGCTGCGATGGAAGTGGCGCGCGATGTTCCCCTTCGCCGCGCGCTTTGCCGCCGGTCGCGCCCCGCCGGCGCGATAGCTGCGCAGGAAAGCGTGGCGCATCCCCCAGCAGGCGAGGGCGAAGAGCGCCAGCGCCGCCCCGAGCAGCAGCGCCATCGCCAGCGGCTCGCCGAATGCGGCGCGACCGGGCAGGCTGCTCAGCCCGCCTCCGCCGAGGCCCCGGCTGCGCAGCGCATCGAACAGCAGCACGGCGGCGGACTCGCGGCGATCCTCGTGCTGGCTGTTGAGGATCTGGCTGCCGAGATACACGCTCGCGCCGGTCAAGGCGGCCAGGATCTGCCCCAGCGTCCGCGCTGCCCGCGGCCCCAGGGTCCGCGCGAGCAGCAGCGTAACGCCGAGCCCCAGGCACGCCGCCGTGAGCGCCAGCGCCACCAGCAGCGCCAGCGCGCCGAGCAGTTCGGGATGGCCGAGCAGTGCCACCGGCAGCAGGATCGGCAGCAGGAAGAGCGAGAAGGTCAGCATCACTCCGCCGGCGATGCCGAGCAGCTTGGCCGAGACGACGGTGCGCGGATCGAGTGGCGCGGAGAAGAGCAGGTCGAGATCGCCCGCCCCGTATAAGGCCCGCTGGCTGGCAAGCAGGGCCTGGGTGGTCATGAAGGTGAAGAGCAGGATCGAGACGATCAGCGCGATGCTCCAAGCGAGCGGCCCCGCCTGCCAATGCTCGTCCGCCAGCAGCAGCCCGAGCCCTACGCCCAGCCCGGTATAGCCGAGCAGCACCAGCGCGAGCACGACCTGCCCCAGCTTGCTGCGACCGGTAGCGCGCAGGTTGCCGCGCAACTCGTGCAGCGTCAGCCAGGCGAGACTGCCCGGCGGCAATCGCCGCATGGTCCAGCCGATCACGGGCGGCTCGTCAGGCGGATGAAGGTGTCTTCCAGCGTCGCCTCGTCGGCCCCTGCGAGCGCCCGCAATTCCTCCAGCGTGCCCTCGGCGAGCAGCCGGCCGCCGGCGATGATGCCGATCCGGTCCGCCAGCCGCTCGGCGACCTCGAGGATATGGGTGGTCACGATCACCGTCTTGCCCTGGTCGACCGCAGCGCGCAGCGCATCCTTCACCGATCGCGCCATCGCCGCGTCGAGCCCGGTCAGCGGCTCGTCGAGGATTAGCAGCTGCGGATCGTGGATTAGCGCACCGGCCAGTGCCACCTTCTGCTGCATGCCGCGCGAAAAGCCCTCGCAGCGGGTGTCGCGCACCTCCCACAGCTCCAGCCAACGGAGCAGCCGCTCGGCCTCGGGCGCGGCGCGATCGGCAGGGATCCGCCACAGCCCGGCGACGAAGCCGAGATATTCGGCCGGGGTCAGCTTGTCATAGAGCATCGGCTCGTCGGGCAGCCAGGCGGTGATCGCCTTGGCCGCCTGCGGATCGCGCCGCGCGTCGACGCCGAAGATCTCAATGCTGCCGGAATCGGGCTCGGTCAGCCCCACCGCCATGCGCAGCGTCGTCGTCTTGCCGGCGCCGTTGGGGCCGAGCAGCGCATAGAGCTGGCCCGCCCCGACGGTGAGGTCGAGACCGGAAATGACGGGTTTGCCGAATGCCTTGTGCAGGCCGGTGATGCGGAGCGCGGGGGAGGACATTGGCACCGATCCTAGCGGCCGCGCGGTTCGTCGCAAGCGCGCCGTTATGGACCTTTTTTCGCGTTCATTCGTCCCCAGCTTCCGCAAAGTACCGGGAGGGGTAAGGATGTTCGCCATGCCAAGCACGATCGCACCGGAAGTGATCGCCTGCATCGCCGAAGGGCGCCCGCCGACTCCGCATGAGCTGGAGCAGGTGGCGCGGCGCGTCCGCGCCGATCTGGGCAATGCCCGCCCCGCCTTCGCCTGGGGCGAGGCCGATCCTGCCGCCGCCGACCAGCTGAGCCTGCGCGTCGCCGAACTCGCGCTGATCGGCAGCCGCCGCTAAGCGCCTGGGTCAGGCAGCCGCCGGCACCTTGGCCGCCGCATAACGCGCGATGAATTCGGCATGCCCCGGCAGCTTGGCGAGTTGCGCCGCGATTCCGGCGCGCAGATCGCCCAGTGCGCGCTCCAGATCCTCGCTAGGGATCTGCGCCGGCATATGGTGGTGGTCCCGCGGGACCACGCCCTGCCCCAGCATCACCGCGTTCCAGCTGTCGATGCGGAACAGGTCGGTACCTTCCTGATAGGTCGAGGCGCTTTCCTCGAACAGTGCGATCCGCGCCGCCAGGCTGTCCGGCACCGCGCGCGCGGCATGGTCGCGCCAGAAGGGCTCGGGCCGGTCGTTCAGCTTGTAGTGGAGGATGATGAAGTCGCGGATATGCTCCGATTCGGCGCGCGACTGCGCGTTAAAGCGGGCGGACAAGGCCGCCATGTCGCGACGGAACGGGAAGTTCTGCAGCAGCCGCGTCACCGCGATCATCACCAGGTGGATGCTGGTCGATTCCAGCGGCTCGATGAATCCGCTCGACAGGCCCAGCGCGATGCAGTTGCGGTTCCACGCCTGTTTGCGCATGCCGGTGGTGAAGCGGATCAGCCGCGGATCGAACAGCGCCCGCCCTGGCACCGCCGCGAGCACCTGCGCCTTCGCCTCCTCGTCCGACAGATAATCGCTGGCATAGACGAAGCCATTGCCCATCCGGTGCTGCAGCGGAATCCGCCAGCGCCAGCCGGCGCCGTGCGCGATCGCGCGAGTATAGGGGACGGGTGCCTCGGTCGTTTCGGACTGGACCGCGAAGGCGCGGTTGGTCGGCAACCAATGGCTCCAGTCGTCGAAGCCGGTCTTGAGCGTCTCCTCGATCAGCAGCGCGCGGAAACCGGTGCAGTCGATGAACAGATCGCCTTCGATGCGCAGCCCGCCCTCCAGCACCAGCGCGGCGATGTCGCCATCCGCCGCCTGCTCGACCTCGAGGATGCGGCCCTCGACCCGGCGCACACCCGCAGGTTCGGCCAGGCCGCGCAGAAACGCGGCATAGGCGGTCGCGTCGAGATGATAGGCATAGGCGAGCGGCATCGGATCGCCGGTGGCGAACTTCTCGGCCAGCGCCGCCTGGGTTTCGAGCGAATAGTCCTCCAGGGCGCCGCCGAAGCCACGCCGCTGCGCCTCCAACCAGAAATGCTGGAAATCGCACAAGGGCAGCGCCCGGCCGACCGAGCCGAACGGGTGGAAATAGCGAGCGCCGTCGCGCAGCCAGTTCTCGAACGCGATGCCGAGCTTGAACGTGGCATTGGTCTCGCGGAGGAAGACCTGCTCGTTGATGCCGAGCAGCTTGTGGAAGGTCCAGGCGGTGGGGATGGTGGATTCGCCCACGCCCACCGTGCCGATCGCATCGGATTCGACGAGCGTGATGTCGAGGTTCGGCCCCAGATGCCGTACGAGCGCCGCCGCCGCGACCCAGCCCGCCGTGCCGCCGCCGGCGATCACCACCCGAAACTCCTGCTCGTCCATCGCTGATCCCCTCCGAAATTTGTTTGCTTCTGTCCTCAGCCTTCGCGGCGTTCCTTGCGCGCGATCAGGCGCGGCAGGTTGCCGAGCGAGGAAAGCTGCCACACTGCGCAGCGCAGGAAGTCCTGCGCGTGCAGCGCTGCCAATGCCTCTGCCCCGAGCGCGGCGAAGCGGCCGCCCTCGATCACCCAGCAATCGGGCACCTTGTAGCGACGGCCGCTGGTGAGTTCGATGTCGAAGGTGACCGGCTCGATCAGCCCGGCCGCTTCGAACGCCGCGAACATCGGTGCCGAAAGCTGGTCGCCGACATAGATCGCCTGCAGCGTGGCGGCGACGCGATCGAGATAGGGTGCGTTGCCGCCGTGATCGAGGAACAGCGGCGCACCTTCGCTGGTCGAGACGCGCGGGTGATCGGTATCGATATGGATCATCGGCTCGCCAGCCTCGCCGGGCCGTGGCAGGCCGATCGAGAAGGGGCCGATTTCCATCAGCGCAGGCAGCTGGTCGGCATCCCAGCGGTTGCCGTCGAGATACAGATTCTCGTCGGTGTCGAGCCCCAGCAGCACGGTCGAGCGCCAGCTGCCGTCCGCGTCGCGACGGAAGATCAGCACATAGTCGCGCTGAAGCGCTTCGAATTCGGTGGGGAACACCGTCATCTGGTTCACCGCGTCACCGAACGCGGCGCCACGGTCGAGCCGGATCCGGAGATCGGCATGGTCGATATTGTTGAGCACGGCGCGAGGCATGATGTGCGAACCTTAAACGAGAAAGGCCGCCCGAAGCGAGCGGCCTTTCCCTGTTGTACAGGCGGGCTTCAGAAGCGGAAGCGCGCGCCGACGAGATACCGGGCCGAGCCTTCGGACTCGTACCAGGTGTTGATGTAATCGCGGCTGTAGCTGCGGACGCCTTCCTCGAGGAGGTTGATGCCTTCGAAGCTGAGCGCGATGTTCTTGGTCAGGTCGTAGTTGATGCTGAGATCGACCTGGCCGTACGGATCGTTGAACACCGGATTGTGATCGCCGCCGCGGTTGACGTCGCTCAGGAACTTGCCGCGCCAGTTGTACGACAGGCGCGCCGAGATGCCGTGCTTGTCGTAGATCAGCGTGGCGTTGGCGGTGTCGCTCAGGCCGACGAGCGCGAACTGGTTGGCCGTTGGGTCGGCGGTGACGTTGAAGCCGATATTGCCGCGCACCAGCGTATAGCTCGCGGCGATACCGAAGCCGGTATTGCCGAGGAAATACTGGCCGGCGAGCTCGACGCCGTAGATCTCGGCATCCTTGTTGTTGATCGGCGTGTTGACGGAGAAGTTGAGCAACGGATCTGCCGAGGTCGGGTTCACGTTCAGCGCACCGAGCGTCTGGCCGACATAGGGCGTGTCGAACGTTCGCGTCGTCGGCACATAGTGGTTTTGCAGTTCCGCCGTCGCCTGAGCGACGTTGCCGCCATATTGCTGGAGAATCGCCGCGCTGGTGAACAGGTTGACGTTGGTGATGTCCCCACCCAGCCCCGTGACGATGTTCCGCGCGGCCTGCGCCAGCGGGCCGGCGGTCGGGTCGCGCAGGCCGAAGAGGTTGCGCTGCACGACGGTGTTGCCGATGAAGTTATGCACCCGCTTGTCGAAGAAGCCGACCGACAGATACACGTCGCGACGCGGATACCATTCGAGCGAGACGTCGAAATTGTCCGAATCGAGCGGCTTCAGCCCCGGATCGTTCTGGTTGCCGGTCGCGACCCCGCCGAGCGACGTGGGGTTGTTGAGTGCGCCGACGCCGGTGGAGGCGAACAGGCTACCATAGGGCGCCCGCGAGATCGTCTTGCTGTACGAGACACGGCCGATCAGGTTCTTCGCCGCTTCGATCTGGAAGTCGATCTGCGGCAGCAGATTGTCGTAGCTGGCCCGGCCGGTCACCGCCTGCCGGTCGGTCGAGTTGGTGATGAAGAAGTCGTTGTCGGCATCCCACACCAACGCGAGCGGGATGGTCTGGAACGACGTCGCCTTCACCTTGGTGTGCTCGTAGCGCACGCCCATCACCAGCGTGGCGTTGCGGCCCGCCAGTTCCCCCTTCCAGGTGAGCTGGCCATAGGCGGCCCAGATGTCTTCCTTCACCCGGTTATCGTTATTGGCATCGATCACGTTCGCATGGTCGACACCGTCGGGAGCAGCGTTGATATAGTGGCCGTACAGCGCGTTGTAGAGCTTGGTCGCGTCTTCGGTGCGCCAGGCGACCTTGCCGAGCGCGTCGGCCGCCGCGTTGTTGTGATGGAACTGGCAGGACAGGCAATATTGCTGCACCAGGCCCGGCGCATAGGCGGCGATGTCCGGCGGCAGCGCGTTGTTCCAGTTCCCCAGCACCTGGCGGGTATTGTACTGGGTCTGGCGCGTCTCCGTCGAGCGATAGTCGCCGCCGAAATCGAGGCGGCTGCCGCTGCCCAGATCCCAGCCCGCGTCGATGCGGCCTTCCTTGATCTTCTGCGACTGGGTCGAGGCGAACTGCCGCTGCACCGCACTGGAAAGATCGCCGGCGTCGAACACGCCGTTGCAGTTGCCGGTGGTGAAGGGCTTCTCAAAGGGCTTCGGGGTAGCCGCCGCGGAGCAATCGTTGATCGTCAACGTCTGCGTCGGGAAGCCACCATTGTCCCAGCTCAGGCCGTGCGACGACACGATGTTGCCGTTGAATGCAACGGTGGTCGAGGTCTGGCCGTTGGGATTGTCGGGCAGGCTCTCCGCCTTGCCGAAATGGCCATCGACGTTCAGCGAGAAATTGTCCGCCAGCTGCCACTTCAGGTTGCCGCCAATGTCCCAGAGCCGGTTCTTCTGCGCGCGATAGGCTTGCTCGAACGCCTCGTCCTTCACGCCGTTGATCGTCTCGTGCAGATATTTGGTCGTCGCGATGCCGTTGCTGGCGTCGTCGAAGGTGACCTCATCGAAAGGACGGCTGAACCAGTTGGACTGCGACGACCGCCGCTCGGACGAGCGCAGCTGCGCGAACAGCCCGTCGACGGTGAAGGTCATGCTGTCCGAGGGGCGATATTGCACCACGGCCTGGCCGTTGATCCGCTCGCGGCTCGCTTCCGAATAATGGTAGCGGAAGTCGTTGGGCACCGCGACCAGCGTATTGGGATCCGTCGGCGTGTTGTTGAACTTGGTGCCGGGCCCGACAAAACCCTTGCTGGGATCGAGGAAGTCCGAGAGCTTCCGCATGTTCCAGTAATCGTTCGCCTGGCTCGGGAAGCTGAAGTTGCGCTTCTGGTAGCTGCCGAACAGGCTGACGCCGAAGCGCTGCTCTTGGTCGCTCCAGCTGGCGACGCCCGAAAATTCCGGGGTCACGTGGCTGCCGCAGCTGATGCAGTCGTCGGCCGAGGTGTCGTAGCTCGCCTTGGCACCGACCGAGCCGGTGAAGCCGGCCTTGCCGTCGAGCGGGCGCACGCCGACGATGTTGATCGTGGCGCCGATGCCGCCCGAGGGAATCGCGGCACGGCCGGTCTTGTAGACCTCCAGCGTCTTCACGCCTTCCGAGGCGAGGTTGGCGAAGTCGAACGAACGGCCGAAGCCGCCAGCGCCGTCACCGCCCTGGTCGCCGCCCACCGCGACGATGTTCGACGCCGCGAGCTGGCGACCGTTGAGCGTCACCATGTTGTACTGCGCGCCGAAGCCGCGGACCGTCACGGTCGAGCCTTCGCCGTTGACGCGGTCGATCGACACGCCGGTGATGCGCTGCAGCGATTCCGCGAGGTTGGTGTTGGCGAACTTGCCGATGTCCTCGGCCGAGATCGCGTCGACGATGCCGGTCGAATCGCGCTTCAGCGCGATCGAGCGCTCGAGCGAGGCGCGGATGCCGGTGACGACGATTTCGCCGCTGTCCTGGCCCGCGTCCTGCGCGGTGCCAGCGGCGGCAGAGTCGGTTGCGGTGCTGGTCTGCGCCGCGGCGATGCCGGGCATGGCAAGTGCCGTCGCGACGGCGAGCATGGATACCGCGCGAACGCGCGATGACGAACGAATACGCATTGGGTCTCTTCCCCTCCTGAACGGGCCGTTAGGCCCTGTTGGTCCGCTGAGTACCGAATAAGGCCGGCGACAACGTTGTCCTAATTTTCTTCACACTTTCCCCTTTCGTTATGTTTTCATTTGCGAATCGCCCCGGATGGCACCTCTACTTCGCGAACCATGGTCGCGGAAGCGGAATTCTGCCCGACGGCGAGCCGATACTTGCCGGGCGCGATCACCCAGCGCCCGTTCTTCCAGCGCGCCAGCGCGTGCGGGTCCGCGGCGAGCGTGACCTGTGCGGTCTCGCCCGGCTTGAGCACCTGGCGCTTCCACGCGGCGAGCCTCGGGGTCCCGCCCTCGGGCCCGGTGACGTAGAGCTGCGGCACGACGGCACCCGCCCGCGCGCCCTGGTTGTGGACGGTAACGGTGACGGACGGCGCCGCACCGCCGGTGAAGCGCGCACCGCTGAAATCGAACCGGGTGTAGCTGAGGCCATAGCCGAACGGGAACAAAGGCTGCGTTCCCTGGGCGGCATACCAGCGATAGCCGACATTGGCGCCTTCGCTGTAGGTCACGTCCCAGCTCGGCAGCGCGCTGCCGTCGCCGGCACCGGCGTCGCTCGCGGCGTTGGAATTGAGCCCCGCGGGCACCACCGGCCTGGGCCGGGGCAGCTGGTCGGCGCTCCTGGGAAAGCTGATCGGCAGCCGGCCCGACGGGTTCACGTCGCCGAACAGGATGCCGGCGACCGCCTCGCCGCCGCGCTGGCCGGGATACCAGGCCTGCAGCAGGGCGGGGACCTGCTCCAGCCACGGCATCAGCACCGGGCCGCCGGTCTCGAGCACTACCACCGTCTTCGGGTTCGCCTTGGATACCGCGGCGATTAGCGCATCCTGCTTGTCGGGAAGTGCCAGCGCGTCGAGGTCCTGCGCCTCGGTCGCCCACTGCGTCGCGAACAGCACCACGATGTCGGCCGAGCGCGCGGCAGCCGCGGCGGCGGCGGGATCGCTGCCGTCGACATAGGTCACCTGTGCCTGCGGGGCCTTGGCGCGGATCGCCTGGAGCGGCGACGACGCATGCCACGTCACCCGCGCGAACGACGCAGCCGCGCCGCTGGTCAGCGGGATCTCGACCGGCGCGCCGCCGACGGAGCGGACCTGGCTCGACCCGCCGCCCGACAGCACCCCGACATCGGCATGGCCGCCGATCAGCACGATTTTCTTGGCCGTTTTCGCCAGCGGCAGCAGGTCGCCCTGGTTGCGCAGCAGGACCATGCCCGCCTCGGCGACGCGCTGCGCGACCTCGGCATGCGCGGCATAGTCGATCGGCTGGGCGGTGGCCGGCGTCGGATAGTCGTAGAGCCCGCTGGCGATCACGCCGGTGAGAATGCGCGTCACCATCTCGTCGAGGCGGGTCTCAGTGATCTGACCTGCCTTGATCGCCGCGTCGATCTTCTCCGGCGCGAAATAGATTTCGTGGTCGAGTTCCTGCCCCGATTCCTGATCGAGCCCGGACATCCCCGCCTTGACCGTGGAGTGCACCGCCCCCCAATCGCTCATCACCCAGCCGGTATAGCCCCAGTCGCGGCGCAGCACGTCGGTGAGCATGCGCGCGCTCTCGCACGCGTAATCGCCTTCGATGCGGTTATAGGCGCACATCACCGAGCCGGGCTTGCCGGCGCGGATCGCCATTTCGAAGGCGAGCAGGTCGCTCTCCCGCAACGCCGCCTCGTCGATCCGCGCGTTGAGCACGGCGCGACCAGTCTCCTGGGCGTTCAGGATGAAATGCTTGATCGTCGAGACGATGTGGTTCGACTGGACCCCGTCGATCGCGGCGCCCGCCAGCGTGCCGGCGAGGATCGGGTCTTCGCCGAGATATTCGAAATTGCGGCCGTTCCACGCATCGCGGGTCAGGTTCACCCCACCCGCAAGCAGCACGTTGAAGGTCTTGGCGCGCGCCTCGGCGCCGATCATCGCGCCGCCGGCACGGGCCAGTTCGGGGTCGAAGGTCGCGGCGGTGGCGAGGCCCGAGGGGAGCGCGGTCGCGACATCGCCCTTGCGCTGCTCGACCTGGTTGGCGACGCCGAGGCTGGCGTCGCTTTCGCGCAGCGTCGGGATGCCCAGCCGGGGGATGCCCGGCACATAGCCGGCCGAGGGAATCATGTCCGCAGGCGCGGGCTGCGCGCGCGGCGGGAACAGGCCGTGGATCAGCTGCAGCTTCTCGGCATGCGTCATCGCCCGGACCAGCGCGGCGGCGCGCGCTTCGGGCGCCAGCTTGCTGTCCTGCCATGCCGGGGACGCGCTTTGCGCATAGGACGCGGCGGGCGCCGTTCCGGCCAGAAGAAGCAGGGCAAGGGCACGGGCAGCGTTCATCGGCGCGGGAGTTCCTGATGCTGGGGGAAAGGCACGGCCCTAAAAATACGGCCGCCGCCCATCGGGGCGGGCGACGGCCGCAGGTAATCCGCCCTTGAGGAGGGGGCCGGAACCGGAAAGCACAGATCGGTGGAGAGGGGCGTCGGCGCAGGTGCGCAGCAAACGGCAGCAATGCCCAGCATGTCCTCTCCCCCTGATCACCACATTATTGCGGCGTTGTTATCTGACAGCGATGTCTGAATACATCTGACATCGATGTCAAGCACAAAGCCAATCCGCATTGCCTGCGCAGCGACGGCCGCTAAGGTCCGGGCGTGGCTTCGAACTCCCTCCCCTCTTCGGCATCGGACATGGTCGCGCGGCTGTTTCGCCGGTCGATTGGCATCTTCTTCATGGGCGGCTTCGTCACCGCGCTGGTGGGGCTGCTGGTGCCGCGGCTGACGCTGATCGACCGGCTCGACTATACCCGCGCCGTCCTGGTCCAATTCGCCTTCCATTCGAGCTATCTGCTGTTCGCGGTGCCGATCACCGCGCTGCTGGTCCGCACCGGCTATATGCGCGCGATCGCCGCCGGGCTGGGCGTGATGACGATCGCGTGCGTGGCGCTGGGCGCCGCTGCCTGGATCGGGAGCTATCCGCTGCTGCTGCTCGCGGTGCTGAGCCTGTCGACCGGCATCACCTTTCTCCAGATCGCCGCGAATGTCGTGCAGCCTTTGGTCGCCACCGAAGGCGGCGGTCCCGCGCGGCTGACCTTGCTCCAGGGGTTCAACTCGGTCGGCACCGTGCTGGCGCCGCTGATCGGCGCGGGCTTCCTGCTCCAGCTCGGCGCGATGGGACGGGTGCCGCTGGCGCTACCGTTTCTTGCCTGCGCGCTGGTGCTCGGCTGGCTGTGTCTCGTCTTCTGGCGCGCGCGTGACCTGCTGGCGTCCCACCCCGCGCCGGCGCGGCTGCCGCTGGCGGCACTCGGCCGGGTGCTGCGCGCGCGGCGACTGGCCTGGGGCAGTATGGCGATGTTCGGCTATGTCGGCGCGGAGGTGACGATCGGCAGCCTGCTCGCAAACTACCTCGCGCTGCCGACGATCCTCGCGATCGATCCGGCGAGCGCCGGACGGCTGGTCAGCCTCTATTGGGGCGGGGCGATGCTCGGCCGCTTCGCCGGCGCGCTGGGGCTCGCGCGGATCGCACCGGCGCGGCTGCTCGCCGGGATGGCGCTGGCGGCGGTGCTGCTGGTCGGCGTGGCGAGCGGCGCGCATGGCGTGATCGGCGCTGCAGCACTGGTCGCGGTGGGGCTGTGCAATGCCATCATGTACCCGACGATCTTCGCGCTGGCGCTGCCCGAGGAGCGCGGGCTGGCCGCCTATGCCTCGATGATCCTGTGCATGGCGGTGGTCGGCGGGGCGGTGGTGCCACTGGCCACCGGCGCGCTCGCCGACCGGGTCGGGCTCGCCGCAGCGCTGGGGCTGCCGCTGCTGTGCTATCTGGGGATCGCCTGCTTCGCGTTGATGATAGCGCTATCGCCCGTGAAACGATAAGACTGCGCACGCATGAAGCCGCTCACCCTCAAGGACGTCGCCCAGCAGGCGGGCGTTTCGCCCAAGACCGTGTCGCGCGTGATCAATGGCGAGGCCTATGTCCGCCCCGAAGTTCGCGCGGCGGTGCAGAAGGTGGTCGACGAACTCGGCTATCGCCCCAATGCCTTTGCGCGCGAGCTGTCCAGCGCCCGCTCCTTCCTGCTCGGCCTCTATTTCGACGACCCTGCTTCGGCCTATGCCGCCGATGTCCAGCGCGGTGCGCTCGCCCGCTGCCGGGCGCTCGGCTACCATCTCGTCGTCGAGCAGGTGACCCGCGACCGCCCAGGCTGGCTGGAGGAGTGCGAGGCGTCGCTGCGCTCGATGCGACTGGGCGGCGCCATCCTTCCCCCGCCCTTGTGCGACTGGCCCGAGCTGCTCGACCTGTTCGCGCGGATGGGCGTCGCCGTCGTGCGGATCTCGCCGGGCGACACCGAGGCGCGCACCGCCGCGGTGGAGATGGACGAATGCGGCGGCGCGCGCGAGCTGACCGAGGCGCTGATCGCGCTCGGCCACCGCGATATCGGCTTCATCCAGGGCAATCCCGACCACCATGCCGCCGCGCGGCGTCAGGAAGGGTTCGAAGCGGCGATGGTGGCGGCAAACTTGCCCGTACGGCCGGAGCGGACATTGCCCGGCGACTTCACCTTTCGCTCGGGGCTCGCCGCCGGCGAAACGCTGCTGTCGGGACCGGACCGGCCGAGCGCGATCTTCGCCGCCAATGACGAGATGGCGCTCGGCGTATTGGTCGCGGCGATGCGTGCCGGTATCGCGGTGCCCGACCAGCTTTCGATCGCCGGGTTCGACGATGCCGCGATCGCGCGCATGGCCTGGCCGCCGCTCAGCACCGTCCACCAGCCGCATGTCGAAATGGCGGCGGCCGCCGTGGAGCTGCTCACCCGTCCTGCCGAGAACCGCAAGACGACGCCGTTGCTGCGCCTCCCCCATAGGCTGACCCTGCGCGACAGCACCGGGCCCGCCCGCCCTTCAGAAACCGAGCGATAGCGCCAGCGTGACCGCCCGGCGCGCATGCTCGGCGCCGCGGTAGAAATCGGTACCCGGGGCACCGCCGGTCCAGGCGAGCTGGGCGTCGATCCTTCCGAAGCGCTTGGCCACGCCGAGGCTGTAATCGAACTGCGTCCGATCCGCGCTGTAGCGCGGCACCGTGCCGAGGAACTGCATCGCGCCGCCATGGGCAAGCAGGCGCCAGCCGGGCGCCGGGCGGACGACGCCGTCCAGCGTCGCGTACAGCGCCGAGGTATTGCGCCACAGATAATCGGGGGAATAGTGGAGCCGCGCCGAAAGGCTGCGGCCGCCAATGCCGAGATAGGCTTCGGTATAGCCCGCCCCGCGCGGCGTCGTGGCGGCGCTGCGGAACTCGCGCCGCGTTACCCCTACATCGACTACGCGCCCGCCGGACAACCGCCAAGCATAGCCGGCATCCACGCCCGCCGAGACCAGGGAGAGGCCCTGCGGCAGCGCTGCCGCGGTGGCCGAGGCATCGGCATAGACACCCGAGCGATCGTCATAGCCGAGCGACAGCGTCGCGGCGGGGCGCCCCGCGCTGATGCTGCGCCCGCGCCAGCGTTCGTCGGTGGTGAGGGAAACCTGCCCGCTCCACTGCGCCCGCGCCGGGGCGGCGCTCAGCAGTACGAGCGCCAGCAGCGCCTCAGCGACGCAGACCTGCGCATTTCGCCTTCCCCACCACGCTCGCACAGGCATCGATCTCTCCGCCGCCGGGTCTAGCAGAAACGAGCGCGGTTCGTCTGCCTTGCGTATGTTCCTGCCGAATCAGCGCGATCAGCCCGCTCACCTCGGCGGCAGCATAGGAGGAACCGCTCGCCAGATACCAGCGGCCGCCGGGCTGCGTCGTGGGGATATCGCGGCCGGGTGCGGCATAGGGGCCGCCCGCCTGCCCCACCGCCGATTCTGCCACTGCGACGACGCCCGGCATCGAGGCCGGGAAGCCGCCGCCGGGCAACTTGGGATCATAGGCTGCGACCACCGTGGCCCCGCGCGCAACGCCGACCCGCAGCAGCGTCTCCAGCAGCCGGCTCGGGGGGCCGGCGAGGCTGAGGTTGATCACGTCGGCGCGCTGCTCGACCGCAAAGGTCACCGCGCGGGCGAGGCTGAGGCTGTCGCAGAGCGTCGCGGCACTGGGGCCCGCCCCCTGCTCCGCACAGGCCCGCAGCGCGAGCAACCTGGCGCCGGGCGCGATACCAACGATGCCTACGCCATTGTCCCGTCGCGCCGCGATTACCCCGGCGATGCCGGTGCCGTGCCGCTCCGCCGCGACGTTCGCGCCGTCGACGAAGTTGCGCTCGATCTCGACCTGCCCCGCCAGATCCGGGTGCCGGGCATCGACCTGGCTGTCGATCACCGCGATCCGCGCACCGCGACCCGTGGCGGTGCGGTGGAGCATCGCCAGATGCCAGGCGCGCGCGACGGGTTGCGCCGGATAGAGCGGATCATTGGGCGTCGGATCGCCTTGGGCCTCGAAGGTCTCGATCGGTTCCGACCATTCCACCGCCGGATCGCGAGCAACCTGCGCGGCCGCCTCGGCGGGGGTACGGCCCTTTGGGATCGTCAGGATGAAACAGTCGATCCCGATCATAGGCATCGGCCAGTTGCCGGCGAGACGCAGCCCGTTGCGCTTGGCCACCGCCGCCGCGATCCGCCGCCGCGCCGCCGCCGACTGGTCCTCGCCATAGCCGCCGCCATAGCCGCTGCCGGCGCGGAAATGCGCAGGGGCAAGGCGGAGCATCATCAGGATGCGCGGTGCGTCGTCCGCGGCGGCGCGTGCCTGCGCGGGCATCGCTGCGAGCAGGAGGAGCAGCAGGGCCGCGCGCAGCCATTTCATGGCGCAGCGTCGATCGGTTGCGCCAGTGTTACCCCCGCCTGCGTTCGCAGCCGGGCCAGCGCCGCCGCGCGCTCGCCCGGGGCGATGGCGAGCAGATAGGCGCCCGCCGCCGTCGGCCCGTCGACCAGCCGCGCGCCCGAGGCTTCGATCGCCTTGCGCAGCGCCGGCTCGCGGGTGTCGGGTGCGAACATCACCAGGATGTTGCCCGCCTGCCCCTGCTGCGGCGACCCCAGCGCATGATAGGATTGGGGGGTAGCGACCGACGGCGCCTGGCGCTGGAGGTGCAGCACCACGCCGACGCCGAGCACCAGCACCGCCGCCTGCGCCGCCAGCATCCAGCCGGCGCGGCGGAGAAAACTTCGCGGCAGCTGCGCCGGCGCCTCGGGCCGGGCAAGCTCGGCCATCATCCGGTCCCAGCCGGCCGCACTCGGCGCGGGCAGGTCCGCAACGGCGCCGTGCAGTCGTCGCTCGGCGGCGAGTTCGTCGCGGCAGTCGGCGCAGTCGGCGAGATGCGCATCGACCAGCAGCCGGTCGCCGGGTTCGATTTCCCCGGTCACATACCAGGGCAGCAGCAGCATCGTCGCTTCGTGCGGATCGCCGCGCAAATGGAGTAGGTCGCCCATCGTCTAGATCCAGTCCGCCAATTCGCCCGCCATCGCACGCCGCAACTGGCGCCGGGCATGGAACATCCGCGTCTTCACCGTATCGACCGGACATCCCAGAATCTCGCCAATCTCGCGATAGCCGATCTCGTGAAAATAGGTGAGGTCCACCACCGCGCGATGCTCGGCCGAGAGCACGCCCATCGCGCGCTGCAGCGCCTGGCGGGTACGGTCGCGCGACAGCCCCGCATCCGCTGTGCCGTCATCGGTAATGTCGGCGAGCACCGCCGCGTCGTCGGGGAGCAGCGGCTCGCCGGCCCGGGCGCGCACCGCCTTGCGATAGGCGATGGCGAACAGCCAGGTCGACAGCCGGCTCGCACCGGTGAAGTCGCCAGCCTTTTGCCACAGCACCATCAGCGTGTCGTTGACCACTTCCTCCACCAGCCCGGGCGAGCGCAGCAGCGTGCCGACGAAGCGGGTGAGCCGCGGCTGGTAGCGGCGATAGAGCTGCTCGAACGCCCGCAGGTCGCGCGCGCGCACCGCGGCGACGAGGCCCATTTCCTCGTCGTCCTGCCGTGAGCTCGATCGCCGCGCCTGTTCGTCGTTCTGTGTCACGCACCTGCCTTCGCTCCCCCTTAGTGGTGTGTAGGGGAGCGAAGGTTCAATCGGTGCGACCCGAGGTGCATTTTTTCGCCGGCCGGATGGTTTTCCAGGCTCGGCCGGCGGCGAACGATCAGGCGAGCGCGGGGGTCGCCTGACGGCGGCGGCGATAGCGGAGCATGCCGCCCGCGGCGCCGGCGCCGAGCATCAGCATCGCCCAGCTGGCCGGCTCGGGCACGGCGGCGGCGAGCGTGGCGTTCTCGGGCGCGAAGTCGCTGATCTGGGCGCTGCTGCTGAAGCCGGTGCGCGGCCACAGGTTGAAGCCGTACTTGCCCGGCGCGAAGCCGGTGCTCGGCAGCAGCGACAGCGGCACCTTCACGGTCAGGATGTTGCCGGCGATCGCCACCCAGTTCGAATCGAGCGCGGTACCGCCGATCGAGCCGGTGCCGTCCTTCTGCACAACGATCGCTTGGTCGAAGATCACATTGCCCTGGCCGATGCTGCCGAACGGCCGGATCGCGCCCTTGCCGGTGTTGACGCCATAGACATAGAAGCCGGGCGTGCCCGGGGTGATCGCGCCGGCGAAGGTGGTGCCGAGCGTGAACAGCTTGGCGGCGGAGTCATAGCTTACCGAGAAGCTGGTGACGTCCAGGTCGGCGAGCTTCGGGCCGGTATAGCCCGAGAGGAAGTCGCCGGTCGCGTCGGTGACCGTCTGAGACTGTGTTTGCGCCAGTGCGGGCGCGGCGGCGAGCGAGACGAGCGCGACAGCGCCCAACAGAATACGCATCAATTGGTTCTCCCTTGATTGGTCCGATCCGGTGCACAGGGGGCAGGCACCGGATCGGACACGCACGTCCGCCTCGGCCGCGCACAGGGGGAACGCCGCGGCCGGAAGCGTTCGCATGCCGTCAGTGCCGGCCCGCGCGGGAATGGTTCAAAGCGGATTAACTTTTTTGCGGCCGTCGAAAGGGGAAGCAGGCGCAACCGACACCGTTCGGCATGGTTGAAGCATCCGGCCGGAGCGCCCGGTCGTGTGGAAGGATGCATCATGGCGGAAATGACGTTGGAAGACCTGTCGAAGAAGATGGGCAAGATCGACTTTGGCATGCTCTCCACCCGGACCGACGGGGGCGCCATTGCGAGCCGCCCGATGAGCAACAACGGCGAGGTCGAGTATCGCGGCGACAGCTATTTCTTCAGCTATGACAGCGCGCGGACTATCGCCGACATCGAGGCGGAGCCGCGGGTGGGCCTCACCTTCACCGGTGCGGCGGGGCTGCTCGGGGGGCCGCCGCTGTTCGTCGCGGTCGAGGGTGATGCCGATCTGGTGCGCGACAAGGCGCAGTTCGCCGAGCACTGGACCAAGGATCTCGATCGCTGGTTCGAGCAGGGCATTGACACGCCGGGCGTGGTGATGATCCATGTCCGCGCGCAGCGGCTGCATTATTGGAATGGCAGCGACGAAGGCGAGATCGCCCTCTGACGGTTGGCCTGACGCCGCTCCCGTTAGGAAGCGGCGCCAGCGTCCGGGTCTCATGCCTGTTGCTGCCAGCCGCCGCCGAGCGCGCGGAACAGGTTGACCTGCGCCTCGGCAATCGCGGCATCTGCCGTCGCAAGCGCGGCCTGCGCATCGGCGAAGGTGCGCTCGGCGTCGAGCAGGTCGAGCGAGTTGATGTCGCCCTCAGTCTGGCGCGCGCGGGCGATCCGCACCGCCGCCTCGGCCTCGTTGAGCGCCGCCTGCAGCGCGGTGCGCCGCTCGAGCGCGCGGCCGTAGTTGGACAGCGCGGTCTCGGTCTCCTGCAACGCGGTGAGCACGGTGCCGTCGAAGGTGGCGAGCGCCTCGCGGCTATCGGCCTCGGCCGCGGCGATGCGGGCGCGCGCCGGGGCCGGGTTCACCGTCCAGTTGATCAGCCCCCCGACCAGCCAGCGCAGCGGCCCCGCGCCGAAGATGTTGCCGAAATCGTTGCCGGTGGATCCGCCCGACCCGCCCAGCGAGATGCGCGGGTAGAGGTCCGCGGTGGCGACGCCGATCCGCGCGGTGGACGCAGCAAGTCGGCGCTCGGCTGCTCGCACGTCCGGCCGCCGAGCGAGCAGCGCGGCGCCGTCGCCAACCGGGATCGGCTGGTCGAGCCGCAACGTGGTGTGGCGCTCGCGTGCCTCTGCCGGAAGCTCGGCGGGCGTCTTGCCGATCAGCGTGGCGAGCCGGAACAGCGCGGCGTCGCGCTGGGCGGCGAGCGACGGCACGTCGGCCTGGCGCTGGTTGCGCAGCGCGGCGATGCGGGCGACGTCCAGGCGGGTCGCCAGGCCCACATTACGGCGGCGCTGGGTAAGGTCGATCGACTGGTCGAGCAGCGCCACGATATGCTCGGCGACGGCCAGCCGCTCGGCCGAGGATACCGCATCGGCATAGGCGCGCGCCGTATCCGCCGCGACGATCACGCGGACCGCATCCGCATCAGCCTGCGCCGCGGCGACGTCACCGCGCGCCGCCTCGACATTGCGCGAGATGCGGCCGAACAGGTCGACCTCATAGGAGACGTTGAGGCCGGTATCGATCTGCCAGTCGTTCTGCGCGCTGCCGATTGGGCGCTGGCCCACCGGCAGGCGGCCATAATT
This sequence comes from Sphingomonas sp. 22176, assembly GCF_052045505.1. Lineage (NCBI taxonomy): Bacteria > Pseudomonadati > Pseudomonadota > Alphaproteobacteria > Sphingomonadales > Sphingomonadaceae > Sphingomonas > Sphingomonas sp. 22176. Next base: position 44,624 of record NZ_JBQEPL010000011.1, read on the forward strand.
GGCCCCGGCGCTAGCAGTCGCCTGGGGCAGCCGGTCCGAAGTTGCGCCGCGCAACGTCGCGCGAGCGCGCTCGATGCGGGCGACGGCGCCGCGGACATCGGTGTTGGCGGCTAGCGCCTCGGTCACCAGCCGGTCGAGCACCGGATCGTTATAGAGCCGCCACCAGCCCTCCTGCACCGGCGCGGTCGACACCGCCGGGGTGGTGGAAAGAAACGCCCCCGCGGCGCTCTGCGGCCGGGCGGGTGCCGTGTAGTTCGGGCCGGCGGCGCAGGCGGAAAGCGCCAGCGCCGAGACTGCGGCCATGATCGAAGCCATGCGTTGCATGCGAAATCTCCTGCGGCGGGCGCATAGGAAGCGCCCGCCGGTTGGTTCAGTTTACTCGGCCGGCTGGAGCTGGTGGTGTGCCCCACCCTGCCCGCGCCGCCGGGCGAGCCGCGCACCCAGCGCGCGGCACACCACGTAGAAGGTCGGCGTGAACAGCAGGCCGAAGCCGGTGACGCCCATCATCCCGAAGAACACGGCAGTCCCCAGCGCCTGGCGGAGCTCGGCCCCTGCCCCGCTCGCGATCAGCAGCGGCACCGCGCCGAGGATGAAGGCGAAGCTGGTCATCAGGATCGGCCGCAACCGGTCCTGCGCCGCCCGCACCGCGGCTTCCACCGGCGACAGGCCGTCGCGGACTTCCGCCTGGTGGGCGAACTCGACCACGAGGATCGCGTTCTTGGCGGCGAGCGCGATCAGCACGACGAGCCCAATCTGCGTCAGCACGTTATTGTCCATGCCGCGCAGGTTCACGCCCGCCATCGCCGCCAGGAGACACATCGGCACGATCAGGATGATCGCCAGCGGCAGTGTCAGGCTTTCATATTGCGCCGCCAGCACCAGGAAGACGAACAGCACCGCCAGCGCGAACACCAGACCCGCGGTGCTCCCCGCCATCTTCTGCTGATAGGCGATGCCCGTCCACTCGCCCGCATAGCCCGCAGGCAGTTCGGCCGAGAGCTTCTCCATCGCGTCGAGCGAGGCACCCGAGCTGTAGCCCGGCGCGGTATCGCCATCGACTTCCACCGCCGGGAACAGGTTGTAGCGCGTGACGCGATACGGGCCCGTCTTGTTCTCAAAGGTCGCGACCGATCCGATCGGCACCATGCCGCCGGCGTCCGAGCGCGTCTTGAGGTTGGCGATGTCCGCCTCGGTCGCCCGGAAGGGCGCGTCGGCCTGCGCGGTCACCCGGTAGGTGCGGCCGAGCATGTTGAAGTCGTTGACGAAGGCCGAGCCCAGATAGACGTTGAGCGCTTCGAACACCCGCTCCGGCGGCACGCCGAGGATCTCAGCCTTGCGGCGATCGATATCGGCGAAGACGCGCGGCGTCGCGGTGTTGAAGAAGGTGTAGACCTGGGCGAGCCCCGGCGTCTTGTTGGCCTGGCCGATCAGGCCGAAGGCGGTGTTGCCCAGTGCCTGATAGCCATGCTCGCTGCGATCCTCGACCATCAGGCGGTAGCCGCCGGCCGAACCGATGCCCTGGATGAGCGGCGGCGGGACGACGAGCAGCATCGCCTCGTTGATGTCGGCGGTGCGCTTGCGCGCCTCGGCCATGATGCCGGCGATGTTGACGCCGAGCTTCTTGCGCTCCTCGAAGCTCTGCAGCGGCACGTATGCGGCGGCGCTGTTCGGGGCGAGCGTCTGCGACGGGCCGTCGAAGCCCGCGAGCATCACCGAACCCTTCACGCCGGGGATCGGCAGGATGCGTGCGACGACCTTGCGCATCACTTCGTCGGTGCGTTCGAGCGACGAGCCCGGCGGCAGCTGGATGACAGTGAGGAAATAGCCCTGGTCCTGCGCGGGGATGAAGCCGACCGGCGTCACCCAGAAGGTCGCGACCGTGGCGGCGATCAGGCCTAGATAGGCAACCATCATCCGCTTCGGCCGGGTGACCAGCTTGTGGGTGAGGCGGGCATAGCCGTTGCTCATCCGCTCGAAGCCACGGTTGAAGGCATCGGCCGCGCGCGCAAACCCGCGCCCGATCCGCCCCTTGGCCTCGCCCTCGTGGTGCTTGAGCAGCACCGCAGCGAGTGCCGGGGACAGCGTCAGCGAGACGAGCAGCGAAATGGCGGTGGCGACCGAGATCGTCACGGCGAACTGCTTGTAGAAGGCACCCGACAGGCCGTTGAGGAACAAGGTCGGCAGGAACACCGCGAACAGCACCAGCACGATCGCGACCAGCGCGCCCGACACTTCGTCCATCGAGGTGCGCGCGGCTTCCAGCGGCGTCATGCCGCGCGCGAGGTTGCGCTCGACATTCTCGACCACGACGATCGCGTCGTCGACGACGATGCCGATAGCGAGCACCAAGCCGAACAGCGACAGGTTGTTGAGCGAATAGCCCATTGGCAGCAGCACCGCCATGGTGCCGATCAGCGACACGGGGATCGCCACCACCGGGATGATCGCCGCCCGCCACTTCTGGAGGAACACGATCACGACGAGGACGACGAGCACCACCGCTTCGCCGAGGGTGTGGTACACCGCGTCGATCGACTGGGCGATGAACTCGGTGGGGTTGTAGATCACGCGATATTCGAGGCCCTTGGGAAAGGTCTTCGAGATCGTGTCCATCTCCGCCTTGATCCGCAGCGCGGCGGCGAGCGCGTTGGAGCCAGGGCGCTGGAAGGCCGCGAGGATCACGGTGGGCTTGTTCGAGAGATAGGTGTTGGAGGAATAGTCGGCGGCGCCGAGTTCGACGCGCGCGACGTCGCTCACGCGGACCTGGCGGCCCGCGCTATCGGTGCGGATGACGACGCGGCCGAACTCGGCCGGGGTCTTGAGGCGCCCCTGCGTCTCGACGTTGAGCTGGAAGGCATTGCCGCTGGGGCTGGAGCCCGGCTGGCCGAGCGAGCCTGCCGCGACCTGGATGTTCTGCCCACGCAGCGCCTGGACGATGTCGCCCGCGGTGAGGTTCAGCGCGGCGGCGCGGCCGGGATCGATCCACACGCGCATCGCATAGTCGCGCGCACCGAACATGCGCACGTCGCCCACGCCTTCCAGACGCGCGAGGCGGTCCTTCACCTGGGTCAGCGCATAGTTGGAGATGTAGCTGCGATCGATCGAGTTGTCCGGCGAGATCAGATTGACGACCATCAGGAAGTCCGGGCTGGTCTTGCGGGTGACGACGCCGAGGCGCTGTACCTCTTCGGGCAGGCGCGGGATCGCGACCGCGACGCGGTTCTGCACCAGCACCTGCGCGGCATCGAGATTGGTCCCGGTCTTGAAGGTGACGGTGATCGTCACGTTGCCGTCGCCGGTCGACTGCGACGACTGGTAGAGCATGTCGTCGACGCCGTTGATTTCCTGCTCGATCGGCGCGGCGACGGTTTCCGCCACGGTCTCGGCCGAGGCGCCGGGATAGCTGGCCGTCACCGTGACCGTCGGCGGTACGATGTCGGGATATTGCGAGATGGGCAGCGCGAAATAGGCGATGCCGCCCAGGATCGTGATGATGATCGCGATCACCGCCGCGAAGATCGGGCGGGTGATGAAGAAGCGTGAGAGGCGCATGGCCTTCTCCTTTTCCTAGCGGACGCGCGTGCTCGCGCCCGCGTGCATTCACGCGGACGGGCATGCGGAAACTACCTGCCGCCGGGCCTCTGGGGTGCGCCCGGCGGCAGTTCGGTCAGCGGGCGAAGGTCGCCTGGCCCGTGACCGGAGCGGAGACGATCGGCGCGTCGGTCGCGGCGTTCGGCGCGATGGTGCCGGCCTTGGGCTGCACCTTGCCGCCGGGCTGGGCGAACTGGGTGCCGGCGATCACCACCTTGTCCTGGGGCGCGAGCCCGGAGCGGACGATGCGGAGGCCGTCGACCACCGGGCCGAGCACCACGGGCTTGGGCACCACCGTGCCGTCGGCGCCGACGGTGAGGACCAGCTTGCGCGCCTGATCGGTCTGGATCGCGGCGTCGGGCACCAGCAGCGCCTGCGCCTTGCCGCCCGCGGCGAGCCGCATGTTGCCGAACATCCCCGGCGTCAGGAACATGTCCTTGTTCGACAGCACCGCGCGACCGCGGATCGTGCCGGACTTGGGATCGAGCCCGTTGTCGGTGAAGTCGATCTGGCCCTTCCAGCGATAATCGCCTTCGTCCTGCAGCCGGATCTCGACCGGGCTGGCGGACGAACCCGCCGCGCGCTTGGCCTTGAGGAACAAGGCTTCCGAACCGTCGAAGGTGAAGTAGATCGGATCGAGCGCGTTGATCGTGGTGAGCAGCGTACCCCCCTGCCCTTCCCCGGCGGCGACCAGATTGCCGGGATCGACCTTGCGATCGGAGATGCGGCCCGAAATCGGCGCACGCACCTGGGTGAACTCGACATCGAGCGCACGCGCACGAACCCGGGCCTCCGCCGCGGCGACAGCGGCAGTGGCCGCGCGGACGCGGGCCTGGAGACGTTCGACATCGCTCTTCGACACCGCCTCGACGCTCACCAGCCGCTGGGCGCGGTCGAGGTCGGAGCGGGCAAGCGCCAGATCGCTCTGCGCGCTCGCCACGCCGGCCTTGGCCTCGGCCAGGGCGGCGGTGAACGGACGCGGATCGATGGTGAAGAGGAGCTGGCCCTGCTTCACGACCATGCCGTCCTTGAAGTGGATCGCGGTGACGGCACCCGAGACGCGCGGCCGCACCTCGACGGTGCGGCTCGCCTCGAAGCGGCCGACATATTCGTCCCACTCGTTGACTTCGCGGGCGAGCGGCGTGGCAACGGTGACGACGGGTGCGACCGGCGCAGCCACGGCGGGGGCGTTACGCCCGCTCAGGCTGAAGCCGGCGGCGACCACGCCTACCGGCACGACGACCAGCGCCGCCTTCTGCCAGGTGCGCAGACGCCTAGGCGCCCGTTCTGCCACCGCTTCGCCCTCAATGGGCGCGTGCATATTCATGATGGTTCCCCTGATTCATCGCCGCGCGACCACGGCTGATGCTGGTGAGCAGCGTCTCCAGCTGGCCGGGCGTGTAGCCGGCCTCGTGGAAGCGCTGGATTTCGGACTGGGGCACGCGGAAGCCGCGGTGCCACGAGATGACGGCGATGCGACGCAGCGCCTCGAGCTTGGGATCGGCCAGCCGCGGATTGCCGCGCTCGCCGCCGAAGATCACGCCGAACGCTATCGAGAGGCGGCTCGGCGCCTCCAGCGAGGACATGCGATCGCGCTGGGCGATCGCGACGACCTGCCATTCGAGTGCGCTCAGCTTGGTTTCCTCGCGCGGCGCGGCGAGGAAGGCGGGGAGCGTCGCTGCGTTGCCGGCCATGTCGGTGAGATCGAGATATGCCATGTCATTCTCCCTCGGTTGCGCCGGCGGGGAGCAAGGCTCCGCCCTCCCGAAAAGCGCCTGTTGCGGTTCCGGGTGCCGGGATGAATATTGTTGGTCGTGCGCCATGGATCGCAGCGATACCTCGCCCCGTCCACCTGCCCGCAGGCAGCGCCCGTTACTACGTGGGTATGATGGGATAGAGCCTAGGGCTCACCCCGTTTCTTGCGTGCAAGCTTGCGCATGTCCGCGTCTCCGTCTGCCCCGCGACCCCGTGGGGGCGGCGGATCGTCTTCTATACCAGTCGGTATATAAGTCGCGCTGCGGTGCGTCAACAGGCTTTTTATACCGGCCGGTATTTTTCCTCGCAAGCGCATTTTGCGTGTGCGAAACGTTTTCTTTTCAAGCCGCTGCACGCGCACTCCCGACCTGTTTGCCATGCGACCGAGCGGCGGGTAGACGACCATTGCCCAGGCGTTCCAAACGTCTGCATCTGTCGTGGGAGACTTGCCCGATGCGCTGTGCCCTTCTCGTTGCCGCCGTCCTGCTCACCGCCTGCGGATCCAAGGAAAAGTCCACGACGATCGCCGGCACCACCTACAAGACCGACGAGAGCGCCGGGACTTCCTCGATCACCACGGCGAACGGCAGCATCAAGACGACGCAGGGTGCCGCCGCGGCCGCGGTGGTGATGCCCGCCTATGCGCCGGTCTATCCGGGCGCGACCGTCGACGGCGTGATGGAAACCGAGTCGGGGGGCCGCAAGACCAAGATGGTGACGCTCGCGACCCAGGATCCGGTCGCCAAGGTCGGCGATTTCTACAAGGCCGCGCTGGCCAAGGAGGGGTGGAAGCTGCCCCAGTCCATGCTGATGCCCGACGCGGCGATGATCACCGGCGAGAAAGACGGCAAGCAGGTTTCGGTGATGGTCTCGAAGCAGGAAGACAAGACCGGCGTGGTGCTTACCGTTCCCAACGACTGAATCTAAGCAGGTCTATTCAGCGCGCCGGCCACATCGACAGGCTGGTCTGGACCAGCCGTTCGAGATCGGCGCAGCTGGTGCCCGCCCCGCCCTGCAGCGCGATGCCCTGGATCAACGCGATGATATAGGAGGTCAGCCCCTCCGGATCGGCATGCGGCGGAAGATCGTCTTCGGCCTTGGCGCGCTCGAACCGCTCGACGATCGCGCGCTTGGCGGCCTCGCCGCGCTTGAGCACTTCCTCGCGAATCGACTCGGCCTCGGCGCCGCACGCCACCGAATTGATCACGCCCATGCAGCCCTTGGGATCGCTGGTATCGCGCTGGCGCTCCAGCGCGCCGCGCAGCAGCGCTTCCGCCACGCCCCGCGCGGTCGGTGCTTCGAGCGCACGGCCGATATAGCACATCTTCTCGCGCTCGTAGAGCTCCAGCGCCTTGCAGAACAAGGATTCCTTGTTGCCGAACGCCGCATAGAGGCTGGGTCGCGTGATGCCCATCGCCTCGGTCAGGTCGGTCAGCGAGGCACCTTCATAGCCCTTGGTCCAGAAGATGCGGAGCGCCGCCGTCAATGCGTCTTCGACGTCGAACTCGCGGGGGCGACCCTTGGCTACGGTACAGGCAGCGGTTTTCATAACGAGCGGTATATAACCCCGACGACGGCCGATTGCCAGTACGCGTATTTCCGCACGCCGCAAAAGGTCCAGGCCCCGGGTGGCGGCGGGTGCGCCGCCACCCGGCAGATCCTTACGGACGAACGCCGCGCACGCCGTTCAGCACTGCCAGCGCGGCGATGCCGAGAAAGGCGGCGCTGGTCCAGGGCCGCGCCTTGGCGAAGCTCTTGGCCTTTTCGGTGATCGGGGCATCGCCCGAGAAATGGGCGCGGATGTCGTCGGTCAGCGCGGTCTTGCCGTTGGACACGGTCTTGGCGGCAGTCTGGGTGGCTTCGGTCATGCTTCGTCTCCGTTGATCCGGGCGCAGCGTTGCGCACCCGCCCTCAACGCCCGCCGTCGCTCCGGTTTCCGCACAAAACAAAGGTCCCGGTCTTGCGACCGGGACCAGGAGATCGTCGGGGGGACGAAAGGATCAGAAGTTCAGGCGCATACCGATGCGATAGGTGCGACCGATCGTGTCGTAGAGCGCCGGATTGACGTCGAGACCGGTGTTGGTCTGCGGCGCGGGGACGGGGTCGACGTTGAACAGATTGTCGACCTTGAAATAGCCCTCCAACCCGCGGGTGACCTTGTAGGAGCCGCCGACGTCCACATAGAAGGCGCCGGGCATGAAGTTGCGGCTGATCGTCGGGTTGTTGCCGGTCGATACCGGGCAGTTGGTCTGGCAAACGACATACTGGTTGCCGAAGTTGCCGTCGGAGAACCAGCGCTCCTGCACCAGCAGGCTGAACTTGTCGGTATCGTAGGTCTGCGTGGCCAGCCACTTCCAGTTCGGCGTGGCGCCGTTATTGGCACCGGCATTGTCCACCGTCGCGACACCGGCGATGCCGGCGCGGACGAGGAACTCGCTGACGTGCGTGCCCAGCGCGCGGACGGTGAAGTTGCCCGGCAGGCCGAGCGGGCGGGCCCAGCGATAGCTCGCCTCGATATCGAAGCCGCTGGTCTTCCAGCTCGCCAGATTGAACGGCTGGACGTTGATGAAATTGCCGCCCTGCACCGGGCTGTTGAGCACGAAGCCGCCGCAGAAGGCCTGGTTGCCGTCGGCACAGAAGCGCACGATCTGGTCCGGCGACAGCGTCGAGACGACGCCGCTCAGCTTGATCGTGTAATAGTCGAACGACAGGCTGAGGCCCGGCAGCCAGTGCGGGTTGGCGAGCGTGATGCCGACTTCGGTATTGCGGGCGATTTCCGGCTTGAGGTTCGGATTGCCGATGGTGTTCTGGAACGCCTGCACCGCGCCCCCGCCGGGGAACGGATTGCTGAAGTTCGGCAGGGTGGTGACGGTCGGCGCGGCGAACAGCTCCGACAGGTTCGGCGCACGCACGTCGCGCGAGGTGACCGCCCGCAGGCGGATACCGTCGATCGGCGTGGCCCAGCTGCCGCCGACCTTCCACGCCCATACCGAGCCCGAGGTGCTGTAATGGGTGTAGCGCGCGGCGGCGTTCAGGTTGGCGCGACCGAGGCTTTCGCTATCGAGCAGCGGCAGGTTCGTTTCCGCCGAGAACTCGTAGACATTGTACTTGCCGCCGCCATTCTTGTAGTTGCCCGCGGCCCAGTTGCTGCCGAGCGACTGGTTGAGCAGCGGATCGACCGGATAGTCGGCACTGTTGGGGCTGCTGGCGCCCGCACCATAGGGATCGGCGTTCACCCGGTAGAATTCGCGGCGATATTCGCCGCCGATCGCCAGGCTGAGCGGGCCGGCCCACAGGTCGAACAGATTGCCCGAGATGTTGGCGCTGACCACGTCCTGGGTCAGCTTGGTGTGCTGGAAGGGGCCGGCGGCCGGGGTGACATAGGCCAGCGCCGAGGCCGAGGGCGCGAAGCCGCCGAAGATGTTGATCGGCTGGCAACCCGCGGCGCGCGCTACCGGATCGGCGCAGACGATCGCACCGTTGAGCGCGATCGCGTTGGTCGCCGCGACATAGCGGTTCTGCAGCACAATATCGTGGACGTTGATGTCCGCGATGGTCTCGCCATGTTCGTAATAGGCGTCATAGTTCCACTCGCCGCCGGCGGCCGAGAACTTGCCCTTGGCGCCGAGCACGCCGCGATACTGACGACGGTCGGTATAGACCTGCGGATCGGGGAAGGCGCCGTTGCTGGTGCCGAAGTTGAACTGGGTGATCCCCGCCGTCGCGCAGCGATCGCGCACCAGCTGCGGCAGATAGGGGTTGGCGCACTGTACGGTCAGGTTCGGGCGGTTATAGCCCGGGCTCGGCTGGTTGTTGGTCTTGACCTGGCCGATGCTGAGCGTGCCGTAGAACTCGTTGCCCGGCGCGAAATCATAGCCGATCCGCGTATAGCCGACGACGCGCTGCAGCTTGGAGACCAGCGACGCGCCCGAACCGGGCGCACCGCTGAGGTCACCGCCGACGCAGAAGGCGTTGCCCGGATAGCAGTTGCTCACGCGGCCGTTGCCGAGCGGCTGGCCGCCCGAGCCATAGTTGAAATTGTACGGCGTGCCGTTGGCGTCGAATGCGATGCCCTGGAGCGGGCCGTTGTTGATCAGGCCATAGCGGGCATATTGGTAAGGCTGGGCATAGTCGCTGTAGACGAACTGCGGCGCACCATTGTTGGTCTGGTTGGTGTTGAGCAGCGTCGTCGCCTTGTACCAGTTGCGGCTGCGGGCGAGATCGGTGCCGAAATCGCCCGGGCCGACGCCGCCGTCATGGGCATATTCGCCGCTGACGATCAGGTGCAGCTTGTCCCCCGCGAACGATCCGCCCCAGGCGCCCTGGGCAAGGATCTGCTTGTTGTCGCCATAGGTGGTGATGCCGCCCTGCACATTGGCCTTGAAGCCGGTGAAGCGGGTATCGGTGATGAAGTTCACCACGCCGCCGACTGCGTCCGAGCCATAGGTGGCCGAGGCACCGCCATTGACCACCTCGACGCGCTTGACCAGCAGCTGCGGGAACAGGCTGATGTCCGGCACGCCGCTCACGTTCGCGGCAGCGACGCGCTGGCCGTCGAGCAGCGTCAGCGTGCGGATGGGCCCGAGGCCGCGCAGCGAGAAGGAGCTGAGGCCCTGGGTGCCGCTGGAGGTGCTGAAGGTGCCGGTCGCCGCGCCCGTCGAGCCCTGGAGCGAGGGGAGCTGGGCGATGGTGTTGAACAGGTTCGGCTGCGCATTGGCGGCGATCTGCTCGCCGCCGATCACGGTGGTCGGCGTGGGCGCCGTGAAGCCGCTGGCGACGATGCGCGAGCCGGTGACGACGATCTGGTCGTTCTGATCGGTCTGAGCGGGAGTGTCCGCCTGCGGCACTTCGGCGGCGGGCGCCGGGGCAGCCGCGGTAGTCTGGGCATGCGCCGCGCTTGCCCATCCCATGGCCGCGAGCGCGATCAGGCTCGCGCCGCCAAGGCGCAGCTGCGACGTGAGATTGGCTTTCATGCGACGAACCCCTCCAATGATTTCCGGGCGTTATCCGACCCGTGGCAATGATGTTGCGACGCTAGACCTGCGCCGCGTCGCAGGCATCTACGACATAGGTGGTAGATGCCCGCGAACCGCTCAGGGCCGCTCAGGGCCGGGTGGCGTAGAGCGCGTGATGGGTGAGGATGAACAGCGTGCGCTTGTCCGCACCGCCGAACAGGATCTGGAGCGGCCGCTCGGGCACATCGATCCGGCCGGTTTCCTTGCCGTCGGCGCCGTAGACGAACACCTGCCCGTTCGCGACATAGACGCGCCCGTCCGGCGCCACCGCAACGCTCTCGCCGCCGCGATTGGCGAAGGGCTTGAGGTTGGTCAGCGTGCCCGCCGGGCCCACCGTGCCGATGTAGGTGATGTTCTCCGACCCGTTGGTGACGAACAGCCGCTCGCCCTGCTTGCCGCCGACCAGGCCGTTGGCGTTGAGCGCGTGCGACCAGCGCCAGCCGACATGGTCGATCGGCCCCTGCTGCCACACCCGGAAGGCGGGCAGCACGACGCTGCCGTCGGGGGAGACATAGGCCTGGGTCTTGGGCTCGCTCGCTTCCTTGGCGAACAGCTCGGCCATGGTGGTGAACTGATAGGTCTGCTGGTTGAGCTGGTCGCGGAATTCGCCGTTTGCCCACCAGTTGACCGGCAGCAGCGTCTTCGCACCCGCGCTCGCGCTGATCGGTGTCGGTTCGATGCGGGTGAGCTGGTCACGCGGCCCGTCCGGATCGATCGAATAGGCCGCGCCCTTCGGCCCCAGTGACGACAGCACCAGCAGATGCCCCGAGGCATCCACTGCCAAGTTCACCGGATCAAGCGCATGGTCGCGGATGATCTCCAGGCCCTTGGCCTCGGTCCAGCGCTGGATCCGCTGGAAGCGGCGATCGATAAAGTAGAGCCGCCCCTGTGCATCCACCGTCGCCCCCGAGATCGAGTAGAAGCCGTCCTCCAGCTTCTCGACCTTGCCCGTCAGCGGCTTCTCCGCCACCTGCCGCTCGACCGCGCCCACGTCCAGCCGAGCGAATTCGCGCTCGCGGACGAGGCGTTTGCCGGTCACGTCCTCGATCGCATTGTCGAACGGATATTTGCTGACGCGCAGGAAGGTCCCGCAGCCCTCGTCGTCGCAGGCCGCGAAGCCGCTCTCGGCGTTCACATGGACGTTGCGGAAGCGGATGTCCGAGGCGTTGAACAGTTTCACCGCGCTCTTCCCCGGGTGGTAGCTGCGGGTGACGCGGTAGCCGTGATAGTTGGCGAACAGCAGGTTGCGCGAGTTGCGGATCTCCAGCGAGACCGCGTCGGGGCCGTCGCCCACTTCCTGCTCCGTCTGCGGCGCGAGGAACTCCCAGTTCGCCACATTGTCGAGCACGAACTCGTTGCGGACATGGTGCTCGACCGACATCTCGTAGACATGCCCCGGCGTGCTGGTGTTGGTGACGTAGAAGCCAGCCTGGGCGAAGGTGTTGGGGCTCCACACATTGGTGAAGGTGCCGCCGCCATTGTCGGTCACCCAGATGCTCGGATATTGCGCGTCCCACCGCCCCTCGGCCACCGGATCGCCAGTTCGACCCTGAAGGGTGCCGAGCGGCTTGCCGTCGGCGGTAGGCGTGCCGCCGCCGCCCATGATCTTGACGTCCTGCATCAGGCTGTTCGCGCCCGAGCGCCACAGCACCGCCGAGGCGCGCGGGTTCACTCGGCCGGTGAACAGGCCGAGGCCCGAAAGGATATTGTCGCCGCCCTGCGGGGTCTCGAGGATCGGGATGACCGTGCCCAGCCCGCGATGGGCGGGGTTGTCATCGGGGATATAGAGCTGGGTGGTCGCCGGGTGCAGCCCGATCAGCACGCTGTCGGGGCGCAGCTTCAGCCGGTCGGTGACCTTGTAGAAGCCGATCGGCAGATAGAGCACGCGATTGCCGTCGATCGCCTTTTGCAGCGCGGCGGTATCGTCGGTGGTGCCGTCGCCCTTCACCCCCAGCTTGCGGACATTGACCCACTCGGACATCGGCGGCAGCGGGCGCACCGCCAGGTCGCGGCGTGCGGGGGCGCTCGCCAGCGGCTGGATCTCCGCCTGGAGGTCGGTCTTCCCCATCTCGCCGAGCTTGGGCACCTTCATGCCATAGGAGAAGGCGCCGACCCGGTACGCCCTGCCCTTCCCCGCCACCGTCTTGCCGCTGTCGCGGAAGCGGGCGAAGACCGGGCTGTCGACTGCCACCGCATTGTCGAAGCCGATCTGGGTGAAGGCGCTGTCCTCGTTGGAGATCACCACGCCCGCCTTGGACACGCGCTCGAACCGCACGTCCTTGCCGTAGAGCGAGTCCGAATAGCCGCGGTCGATCTCGATCCCGACCGGCGTGTCTCGGATCGCGACATTGACCAGCGTCAGGTCCACTTCATGCTCGCGGATCGCCGCCTCGCGCTGGCCGTCGAACTGCGCGTCGATCAGCGTGAACTGCCAGGCGGGCGAGGTCTTCTCGGTGACGATGCCGTAGCGCCCGCCCTTGAACGCGACCTTCTCGATCACGTTGCCGGCCTGGTAGACCCCGGCAAAGGCGCTGCCGAGGCGAAACTCCATGTGGCTGAGAAAGGCATGCTGCGCCATGCGGAAGCGCACGCCCGCCGCGCCCGGATTGCCCTCGGCGATCTCGATGTCGACATTGCTCATCGACGAATAGAAAGTCCCCGAATTGGCGTCGCGGACGATTCTATCGCGCGGCACGACATTGGGGACGGGCACCGGCACCTTGCCGACCGCATACTGATCGTCGCCGCCGAACACGATCATCGTCGAGACGCCCTGCTGGAAGCCGGGGGTGCTCGCGCCGAGCAGGATCGTCGGCCGCGTCGGCCCCACGCCGTAGACGCGCACGCCCGCCGGCACGACCAGCGTGCGGCTGATCCGGTAGCGACCCGAGGGAAGGAAGACGATGCCGTGGCGCGTGGCGTCGCGCGCGTCATCGAGCGCCCTCTGGATCGCCGCCGTATCGTCCGCCTTGCCGTCGCCGCGCGCCTTGACCGTCACCGCACGCGGCTCGTCCGGCGCGGTGGGGAAGACCGACGCATGTTGCGCCACCGCCGGCGCAGTGAGCGAGGTCGCGACGAGCAGACCGGCCAGGAAGCAGCGCATATCCATCCCCACACTAAGCTTAGTTCTTGATTGCATGGGCTAACCCGTTGAAGGGCTAGCGGCATCTGCGACCAAGGTCGTAGTTTTCAGCATCGCTGCAGCCTTTCACAAGCGAGGCTGCCCCTCTTTTCCGGAGCTTGCCCATGTCCGACCTGCCTGCCCGATCGTCTGCCGCTGCGGCCGTGATCGTGATGGGGGTCAGCGGCTCCGGCAAGTCGACGCTCGGCGCGCTGCTCGCCGATGCGCTGGGCTGCGTGTTTCTGGAGGGTGACGCCTTCCACTCGGCCGAAGCGGTGGTGAAGATGCGCGATGGCACCCCCCTCACCGATGCGGACCGCTGGCCCTGGCTCGATCGGATCGGATCGGCGGTGGCGGCGTCGATCGACACCTGCGGGGTCTCGGTCGCCGCCTGCTCGGCACTACGGCGCGTCTATCGCGATCGGCTGCGCGCCGAGATCCCCGGCACGGTGCAGTTCGTGCTGCTGGAGGCGGACCGGGCGCAGCTCCTCGCCCGCATGTCGGCGCGGCCGGGCCATTTCATGCCCACCAGCCTCCTCGACAGCCAACTGGAGACGCTGGAACGACCGCAGCCCGACGAAGGCGTGCTGATCCTCCCCGCAACCCTGCCCCCCGCGACGCTGTGCGACCGCGTCCTGGCCTATCTGGAGCAGCCTGCGCTCAGGGCATGAGCCGGCGACGCCCCTCCCCCAGATGCCAGCGCATCGCCAGCGCGGCGCGCTCGGGATCCTGGGCGCGGATCGAATCGACGATCACCTCATGCTCGTGGAGCATCACCGCGATCACATCCGCCGAGCGCGACCGCGAGATGTCGACGCCTGCCTGCATCACCTTCTCGACATCGGGCCACAGCGCGTCGAATGCCTGCTGGAAGGCGAGATTGCCGGTCGCATCGGCAATCGCGCGGTGGAGTTCGCGATCCTCGACATGGGCGGGTGCGCTGGACAGCAGCGCCGTGCGCAGCGCGTCGAGCGCGGCTTCCAGCACCGCCATCTGCTCGGCCGTACGCCGGACCGCGGCGAGGCGTGCCGCTTCGGTCTCCAGCACGAAGCGCACCTCGTAGCTGCCCAGCGTCGCCGGCAGCTCGGCAAGCGGCATGAACGCGGCCAGTCGCTCCGAGGGACGGCCCTTCACGAACGAGCCGGCGCCGCGTCGCACCTCGGTGATCCCGTCCGAGCCGAGCCGCACCAGCGCCTCGCGGACGATCGCGCGCGAGACGCCGCACATTTCCGCCAGCCGCGCCTCGGAGGGTAGCCGAGCGCCGACCTCGAGATCCTCGGCCTTGATGAGTTCGACGATCGCCGCATAGGCGTGATCGGATAGTCGCGGCTGGTTCACCGCCCCGCGCTCCGGGCCCCTGCAACCGCCATGACCCTCCCCATCCTCCGCCGGATATTCCCCGGCAACTTATCGGACAGGTTCTAGGCGGATGCGAATAAAATTGCCAGCCGAAACGATCTATTGCAGGGAGCCGCGCAAATTTGCACTTGAACCTGTCCTACAAGTTGGCCTACGTTAACGTTAACGAATCTGGAGGCAGAGCCTCGGAAAACGGATCGGCGAGGGAGGATGGGCATGCAAGCCGCGACTCAAGCACAGCAGATGGAACGAATCGGCGTCGAGACGTCGGCACCCCCGCGCCTGACCCCCACGCAGATGCAGGTGCTGCGCTGCGTCCATTCCGGCCTGCTCAACAAGCAGATCGCCTATGAACTCGGCATGGCCGAGGCGACGGTGAAGGTCCACATGACTGCGGTGATGCGCAAGCTGAACGTCCGCAACCGCACCCAGGCCGCGATCGCCGCCGGCCAGTTCGGCTGGTCGCACGGCTGAGCGCGGCTCAGGCCGAGAGCAGACGGCGCTCCAGCAGCGCCCGGAAGTCGCGCCGCCCGTCCGCGATGAGAAACACGAAGACGTGATCGACGATCACGCGGTAGATCAGTCGATAGGGCGGCACCACCAGCTGGCGAAACTCGCGGATGCCGAGCGCGTCGAGCTCGCGGGGCACGCTGCCGCGCTCGGGATAGGTTTCCAAGCTATCGACCTTGGTCAGCATAGCGTCCAGAAAGGCATCAGCCTGTTCTTCCGAGCGATGGTCGCGGATCCAGCCATGGATCTCGGCCAAATCGGTTTCGGCGCCGTCGGTGAGGTAGACCGTGTAGCGTCCGCTCATGCGGCGGTGTCGGCCTTGCCCTTGCGCAGACGGGCGATGGCATCGCGTGCGGGCGTGAAGCGGCCGGCTTCCACGTCCCGCGTGCCCAGCGCCATCAGCTTGAGCAGCGCCAGGGTTTCCTGCGTCTCCTGATAGCTTGCCACGTCCTGCAACACGGCACGCGCCTCGCCATTCTGGGTGATCACCAGCGGTGCGCCACCCTCCGCCAACCCACGCAAGACGTCGGCAGCGTTCGCCTTCAAATAGCTGACAGGCTTGACCTGTTCGGTGTAGCGCATCTCGGTCTCCGACCCTTATGGATATAATTTCAGACCATTATCGGTCTGAATATAGTCCTCCCACGCCGCTATAACAATCGCATGCCCGGATAGTTGCGCCGTTATGGCGCTAACCTTGCCGTTTTGAACGAAATATGAGATATGTCTCGTAACTCTCATTCAACCGCGCGGGGCGAGGCACGAATGCATTCAGATATTGAGCGGATCGGCGAGCTTGCTGATGCCGGCGAGCGCATGATCGAACGGTTGCGGCGCAAGGCCTTCTTACCCGAAAGTCGCAAGGGACTCCATGTCCGCTTCGGCATTGCCGAGGCGGCGCAATTGCTCGGCTGCTCCACCAACCGCATCCGCATGGCCGAAGACGATGGTCGCCTGCCCCCGCCCCCGCCAAGCGAGAATGGCCGGCGCCCCGGCTATACGGTGGAAGAGCTGCTCAACATGCGGCAGGTGCTCGGTGCCTCCCCTGCCCGCGCACCGCTCGACGTGCCGGCGATCATCGCGGTGCAGAACTTCAAGGGCGGCGTCGGCAAGTCGACGGTCACCACCCACCTCGCCCATTATTTCGCGGTGCAGGGGTACCGCGTGCTCGTTGTCGATTGCGACAGTCAGGCGACCACCACCACGTTGTTCGGCTTCAATCCGCATTTCAACATCACCCGCGAAGAGACGCTCTACCCCTATCTGTCGATCGATCCGACCCAGGCGGACCTGCTCTATGCGGTCAAGAAGACGCCGTGGCCGAACGTCGATCTGATCCCGTCGAACCTCGAGCTGTTCGACGTCGAATATGAGCTGGCGGCGGCCGGCGCCGATGGCGGCTCGATCCTCGCTACCCGCTTCCGCAAGCTCAAGGCGGGCCTCAACGATCTCGCCCGCGACTATGACGTGGTGATCCTTGATCCGCCGCCCGCGCTCGGCACGATCAGCCTGGCGGTGATGCAGGCGGCCAACGCGCTGCTGGTGCCGCTGGCCGCGACCACGCCGGACTTCTGCTCCACCGTCCAGTTCCTCTCGATGATGGACCAGGTGCTCCACCAGCTGACCGAAGCAGGCATCGACGTACAATATGACTTCGTCCGGCTGATCTGCTCCAAGTTCGACGGCAATGATCCCAGCCATGCGATGGTCCGCCAGATCATGGAGCAGGCCTTCGGTCCCGCACTGCTGCCGGTGCCGATCCTCGAATCGGCCGAGATCAGCCATGCCGCGATGCGGATGATGACGATCTACGAGCTGGATCGCCCGATCGGCACCGCGCGCACCCACAAGCGCTGCAAGGCCAATCTCGACGAAGCGCTCGGCCAGGTCGAGGCGCTGGTTCGCCGCAACTGGGGCCGCGTCGCCCCCGCGAGCGAAGAGGATGTCGTCAATGAAGCGGCCTGAGCGCATCGCCGCAACCGGGCAGAAGGGCTGAACCGTGGCACGTACCCAGAAGGACTATCTCGCCGATCTGCTCGCCGAGGAAGCCGCGGCGGAAGCGGACGCGCCTGCGCCGTCTGCGCCTGCCCCACTCCCCTCCCCCGCTGCCGAGCCGGAACTGCCGCCCCGGCTCGCCCGCACGCGCGGCACCACGCTGCTCGGCCGCGAGTCCGCGCTGGCACGGGTCGCCTCGGGCGAGGTGCGCCAGGTCACCCAGCTGCTGCTCGACCCGTCGCGGGTTCGCATCTGGCCGGGTAACGCCCGGATCTATGCCGACCTTAACGAGGAGAATGTCCGCGAGCTGATCGACTCGATCGTTGCGGAGAACGGCCAGAAGGTCCCCGCTGTGGTGCGCCGGATCGAAGGCGATGCCGACCACGACTATGAAGTGATCGCCGGCACGCGCCGCCATTTCGCGATCTCGTGGCTGCGTGCGCACAGCTATCCCGACATGCAGTTCGTGGCCCAGGTCGCGCAGCTGGATGACGAGGCCGCCTTCCGTCTCGCCGACCTGGAGAACCGCGCCCGCAAGGACGTGTCGGACCTCGAGCGTGCGCGCAACTATGCCGAGGCGCTCAAGGGGCATTACGGCAACCACCTCACCCGGATGGCCGAGCGGCTCAAGCTCTCCAAGGGCTGGCTGTCGAAGATGATCAAGGTGGCGGGCATTCCCGACGCGGTGATTGCTGCCTTCGCCTCCCCCGCCGACGTGCTGCTGAAGCCCGCCTATTCGCTGGCCCAGGCGCTGGACGACAAGGTGGCGGCCAAGGCGATCCTCGCCGAGGCCAAGGCCCTTTCGCGCGAACAGGCTGAACGCCGCGCGCGCGGGCATGCGCCCCTTGCCGCCGCCGATGTGCTGCGCCGGCTGCTTGCGGCACCCTCGGGACCGCAGCTGGCCGACGAGCTATATTCCTGGGCAATGCCCAGCGGACGCACCGCGCTTAGCGTGCTGTCGGTCAATCGCCAGGGCGTGACCGTGCGGCTGCATGCCGGCTCGGGTGCGAGCCGCGATCATCTCGTCAATGCCTTCCGCGACGCGCTCGACCAGCTCGAGCGCGAAGGCCGCGGGTTGCAGCCATGAGCGTGTTTCCCCGGGGAAACGACGGCGCCGGACATGGTGGCCGTTTCCCCGGGGAAACACCCCCTTGGCTTCGTGCCCTTCTCTCGTCCACCGACGTCGCGATCCAAGGATCGCCCCGCGTTTCCCCGGGGAAACGCCCCTCCCCCACCATGCTCCTCGAGGCTTCATGACCCAGGCCGATCGCCAGTCGATCCCCGAACAGTTCGACCTGTTCCTCCCTTATCTCGCCGACATGCCGCTGCGCGATCAGCGCGAGATGATGGAGCGTCCCTTCTTCAGCCTGGCCAAGACCAAGCGGGCCAAGCCGATCGATTACAAGAGCCCGGACGGCAAGCTGTGGGTCCATGTCTCGGCCAATCCCGATTACGGCATGGCGACGATCTGGGATGCCGATATCCTGATCTACTGCGCCAGCGTACTCGCCGACATGGCGCGGCGCGGCCGCAACGACATTCCGCGCAAGCTCCATCTGATGCCCTATGATCTGCTGCGCGCCATCGGCCGGCCGACGACGGGGCGCGCCTATGAGCTGCTTGGCCAATCGCTCGATCGGCTGGTGGCGACGACGATCAAGACCAACATCCGCGCCGAGAACCGCCGCGAAGCGACGTTCAGCTGGCTCGACGGCTGGACCCAGCTGGTCGACGAACGCACCGAGCGCTCGCGCGGCATGACAATCGAGCTGTCGAGCTGGTTCTACGAAGGCGTGCTGATGACCGGCGGCGTGCTGTCGATCGACCGTGCCTATTTCGACCTGACCGGCGGCCGCGAGCGCTGGCTCTACAAGGTCGCGCGCAAACATGCCGGCGGGGCAGGGGAGGCCGGTTTCGCCATCTCGATGCCGACCCTGTTCGAGAAGTCGGGCGCCGAAGGGCAATATCGCCGCTTCAAGTTCGAGCTCGCCAAGATCGTCGAACGCGATGAGCTGCCGGGTTATACGCTGTCGCTGGAGACGCCGGCAGGCAAGCGCGAGCCGAGCCTGCGGATGCGGCGGCGCGGGGAAGGGGAGGTTCGGCCCGTGACCTCGACCGCCCCCGTGGAACCAGCCACGCGGCCTACCAAGCAGCCCGAAGAAGCCGAGCCGCAACCGCTCGGCGCCGAGGCGCGCGCGCTGCTCCGCCGGACGGTCACCAGCCTGGCGACGCGCGGTACGAGCGGCATGCTCACCGATGCGACGCTGGAGCAGGCCCGACGCGAATGCCCCGGCTGGGATTATCAGGATCTGCACCGCCAGTTTCGCGATTGGGTGGAGGCCGATCCGGCGCGAACGCCCGCCAACTATCAGAACGCCTTTCTGGGGTTCGTGCGCCAGTGGCACGCCCGCAACAAGCATCAGCTGCGCTGAGGAAGCGGGCGGTAAGGCGGGTGCTCCGTTCCCGAAGTGTCGGGCGGATATGGCGCCCGGACGAAAGCGTCGCCATTTGCGACTCTGGTTTGAACCTATTTATCCACAGGTGCCCTCCAACTGATTCAACCTGTGGATACTGCACCCGCAGACGCGTCAAAAATCAGGTCCGCTGCACCGCCTTTCGACCCTTCGGGAACGGCATTCGACCCTTCCGGAACGATCTATCGACCTTTCGGGAACGGTGCCGTCGACCTTTCGGGAACGGATACTCGACACAATGGGAACGCGGTTTTTTGCCGAATCGCGGAGTTGGCGCGATTCGGTGGATCGACGGCGTCGCTTAACTCCGTAACGACTCAAGAAACCTCCTAACCAGGCGTCGAGTCCTCTTCTTTGGATAAGGAGAGAGAAGGGGACACGGACAGATCGAGAGCCCAGCCAAAGAGGCCCAATCGGCGCAACGCAGGAAGCAACAATAATATACATCAACCGGCAGCAACTTGTTGAGGGCGTGGGCATTATCCACGCATGCCCGCCTATCGCTTCCGCCTCTGCACCCCGGATCACCACCCCCACACTGCCGAGCGTCGCGAACTGCCCGACCTGCGGCAGGCACTGATCGCCGGGCACAGCCTCGCCCGCTCCCTGCTGCGGCACCGAAACGGGCGCACGCCGGTACGCGGCAGCCTCGACATCGAGGATGATCGCGACCAGCCCGTCGCCCGCATCCTGCTTGCGGATCTTGCCCGACAGCTTTCGTAAATCACTTCGACCGGCTTGCTCGCTCCTCGCGGGCGTGGTTTGAAGGGCGCCTGACACAAAGGGACGCCGGTGACCAATCTGTCTTGCTTCTCCCGCCTTGCCGCAATGCTGGTGGCCGGCACGGCCGCCATCGCGCCTGCCGCCGCGCAGCACCTCTCGCCAGCAGAAACGGCGATGGCCCGGACCGTCGATGCAGAATATGATCGCTCGGTCGCGCTGCTCGAAACGCTGGTCAACCAGAACAGCGGAACGCTCAATCTGACAGGTGTCACTAAGGTAGGCGAGCGGATGCGTACCGAGCTGGAGCCGCTGGGCTTCGCGGTGACCTGGAAGCCGATGAACGCGGTGCAGCGCGCGGGCCATCTCATCGCGACCCATAAGGGCAAGCCCGGCACCAAGCGCCTGCTGCTGATCGGCCACCTCGACACCGTGTTCGAGCCCGACTCGCCCTTCCAGAAGTTCGTGCGCAAGGGCGATCTGGCGGAAGGCCCGGGGGCAGGGGATGACAAGGGCGGCATGGTGGTGATGCTTGCCGCGCTGCGGGCGATGCAGGCCGCCGGCACCCTCAAGGCCGCCAATATCGAGATCGTCCTGACCGGCGACGAGGAGAAGTCGGGCAGCCCGCACAGCATCGCCCGTGCCGACCTGATCGCCGCCGGCAAGCATGCCGATGTCGCGCTCGACTACGAAGGGCTGGTGATCGACGGCGGGCGGGACATGGGCTCGGTGGCGCGGCGTTCTACGATCGACTGGCGGATCAGCGCTACCGGGAAGACCGGGCACAGCTCGCTGATCTTCGGATCCAAGTTCGGCGACGGCGCGATCAACGAGCTAACGCGTATCCTCGCCGCCTTCCGCAAGGAACTGCCCGAGCCCAATCTCACCTTCAACACCGGGGTAATCGCCGGCGGCGCCCGCGCCACCATCGACGAAAGCGGCAATGCGACCGCGGCGGGCAAGACCAACATCATCCCCGCGACCGCGATCGCCACCGGCGACTTCCGCACGCTCAGCTCCGAGCAGACCGCGCGGGTGAAGGCCAAGATGGAAGCGATCGTCGCCGCGCACGCGCCGGGCACCGACGCCACGATCAGCTTCGGCGAGGGCTATCCAGCGATGGCGCCGACCGACGGCAACCGCGCGCTGCTGGCGGCGCTGAACGGCGTCAATCGGGACCTCGGGCTGCCGGAGATGCCGGCACTCGATCCGCTCAAGCGCGGGGCAGGGGACATTTCGTTCGTCGCCGCCGATGTCGACAGCCTGGCGGGGCTGGGCACCTACAGCACCGGCGACCATGCTCCGGGGGAGACGGTGGACCTCGCCAGCATCCGCCGCCAGGCCAAGCGCGCGGCGATCCTGATGTCGCGGCTCAGCGCGGAACGCAGCGCGCGATGAAGGCTGTGGTCCGCCTGCTGCTGGCGCTTGCCGCGCTGCTGTTGCCCACCGTGGGGCGGGCCGATCCGCAGTTCACGCTGCTGGTGATCGCAGCGCCCAGCAAATATCACTACGAATACATCCCAGTGGCGCGTGAAAGCCTCGAAAAGCTCGGTCGCCTCCACGCCTTCGCCGTCGCCTGGCACAAGGACGGCGCGCCGCTCGATGGCGACCTCACCCGCTATGCGGCAATCCTGTTGCTCAATACGCCCGCCGACGAGTTCACGCCTACCCAACGGACGGGGCTTGAGCACTATTTGCAGGCCGGCGGCAACGCGATGGTGGTGCACCGCGCCGCGATCATCCCTTCAGGGGCGTGGCCCTGGTACGAGAAGCTGGTCGGGCGCAGCTTCGTTAACCATCCGATGATCCAGACCGCCGTCGTGAACGTGCTCGACAAGGGCTTCCCGGCAGCGTTCGGGCTCCCGGACCATTGGCTGTGGAGCGACGAATTCTATGTGACCAGCGATCCGTTCGAGATCGCGATCCACCGCGTGCTCGGCGTGGACGAGGCGAGCTATGATCCCACCCGCATCTGGCCGGGACAGGTGGGGCAACGGATGGGCAAGGATCATCCCGAGGCCTGGTTCCACCGCTACGAGAAGGGCAGGGTGTTCGTCACCCTGCTCGGCCACGAGGCGGAGATGTACCGCGACGACCGCTATCTCCAGCACCTGCTGGGCGGCATCACCTGGGCGGCGACAGGACTCGGCGAGCAGCGCTGAGGCCGGTCAGTCGGCCCGCGCCATCCGCCGTGAGGCCAGCACCAGGTTGATCCGGCTGGTCGAGCGATCCTCGACGCAGTCCTTCAGCATGCGCCGCGAGGGCACGCCGTCGGCGACGCATTGCTCGGCGACGCCGCAGGGAATCGCATCGAGATCGCTATGTCCCGAGCCGCGGAGGATTCGGCAACTGCGCAGATGCAGGCCGTCCTCGCGCTTGTCGGTCTTCAGGTCGACCTTGATCATGCGCAACTGGCGCGAGACGACGATGATCTCCTCCTCGGCGTTGAACGCCGGGGTGGTCTGGAGCATCAGCAGCAGAACGGGCAGAATCATGGCGCCATTCCTCTCCGGTTTTTGTTTTCTTCGGCCAGCCTAGGCCGGGGGAGGAGGCAGCACAATGCGTCAATCGCCCGTCATGGTCTCCAGTATCGTCTCGATCCGCTCCAGCCGCGCGGCGGGGTCGTCGATCCGGTCGGCGAGCAGCAGCCGGTCGCCCTTGGTGGTGAGGCCGGCCGCGTCCGCATCTCCCGTGAAATCGGCGCGCGGCGTGAACGCGATGGCGGCGGGACCCGCATCGATCCGCGCAATCCGCAGCGCCAGTGCCTGGGCGCGGACGCGGGCGATCGCGATCAAGGTCGCGGCCGCTTCGGGCAGGGCACCGAACCGGTCCTCCAGCTCGGCTTCGAGCGCATCGATCGCCGCGCCGTCCTCCGCACGGGCGAGACGGACGTAGAAGCCCACGCGAAGCTCCTCGTCGGGGATCCAGTCCTCCGGGAGACCGCCCTGCAGCCCAAGATGCAGCTCGGGCGCCCAGCGCTCCACCGTCTCGCCGCGCGCGGTGCGCAACGCACCCTCGAGGAGATGCTGGTACAGGTCGACGCCGATCAGCTTCATATGCCCCGCCTGCGCCTCGCCGAGCAGATCGCCGGCGCCGCGCATGTCAAGATCCTGCGCGCTGATCGCAAAGCCCGCACCGAGCCGATCGAACGCCTCCAGTGTGCGCAGACGCTTGAGCGTGCGCGCGCCGATCGGCTTGTCGGGTTCAGTGAGCAACAGCACCTGGCCCCGCCGGCTGCCGCGCCCAACCCGACCCCGTAACTGGTGGAGCTGGCTGAGGCCGAAGCGATCGGCGCGGTAGAGCACCATGGTGTTGGCGCGCGGCACATCGAGCCCCGCCTCGATGATGTTGGTCGCCAGCAACACGTCGCCGTCACCGCGGCCGAAGCGCACCATCGACTCGTCGATCTCGGCCGCGGGCATCTTGCCATGGGCCTGTAGCAGTTCGAGCTCGGGCACCAGCCGCGCGATCTTCTCCGCCAGCGGCCCCATGTCCTCGATCCGCGGCACGACGACGAAGCTTTGGCCGCCCCGGCTCCGTTCCCGTAGCAGTGCTGCGCGGACCATCGCCTCGTCGAACACGCCCACCGCGGTGCGGATCGGCTGGCGGCGGGCAGGGGGCGTGGCGATTACCGAGAGATGCTGGATGCCGACCAGCGCGGCCTGCAGCGTGCGCGGGATCGGCGTTGCGCTCAGCGTCAGGACATGCCCCGCGCCGAGCGCGCGCAGCTTGGCCTTGTCGGCGGCGCCGAAACGCTGCTCCTCGTCGATGATGACCAGCGCGAGCTTGGCATAGGCCACGCCCTTGCCGGCGACCGCGCCGGTGCCGATCACCACCTGGATCGAGCCGTCGGCCAGCCCCGCCTTGACTCGCTTCTTCTCCGCCGCGCTCGACAGCCGGGAGAGGCCGGCGACTTCGATGCCGGTGCCCTCGAAGCGTTCGGTAAAGGTCTCGAGATGCTGGCGGGCCAGCACGGTCGTGGGGGCGGCGACCGCGACCTGATGTCCGGCAAGCGCCGCCAGGGCGGCGGCACGCAGCGCGACTTCGGTCTTGCCGAAGCCGACATCGCCGATCACCAGACGGTCCATCGGCGTGCCTGCCGCAAGATCGCTGCGCACGGCATCGATCGCGCGGGCCTGGTCGCGCGTTTCGGTATAGGCGAAGCCCGCAACGAACCGTTCATATGCAGCCGCATCGGGAGAAAGAACCGGAGCGGTTAACTGCATGCGTTCTTCTGCGAGTGCGATCATCCCCCGCGCGGTCTCGGCAATGGCGAGATCGATCGCGCCGCGACGCTTCTGCCAGCTGGAGCCGTCGAGCTTGTCGAGCGCCACCGCATCGGCATCGCCGCCATAGCGCCACAGCCGATCGGCTTCGCTCACCGGCACCAGCCGCACCCCGCCATCGGCATAGGTGAGGGCGATCGCATCGCCGCCCTTCTCGGCCTCGCCGGGCATCGGTGCGAGGCCGGTGACTTCGGCGATGCCATGATCCTCGTGAACGACGAGATCGCCGAGGCGGATCTCAGTCTGGCCGAACAGTGCGGGGTCGGCGGCGCCGGTCTGCGCGGTGTCGCGCTCCGCTCGGCTGCCGAGCAGGTCGGCGGCGGCAATGGCGAGGATGCCGTCGCGGCGGAAGCCACGGTCGACCGGCGCCTCCAGCAATGCGACGGTTTCCTTCGGCGCGCCCTGCAGCGCGGCCCAGCTCGGCACGTCGTGCAACTCGGTCTTCAGCACGCCTGCGATGCGGCTGCGCAGGAAGCGCAGGTCGCGGGCGCTGCCCAGCACGACGAGCCGGTCTTCCGCCGAGAGCGCATCGCGGGCCACCCGGGCAAAGGCGCGCAGCGGCGCACGGCCCTCGATGAAGCGGGGCGGCGGGTCGCCGGCGGCGGCAAGCGCCAGCAGCGGATGGTCCTTGACCGCTCCCTGCCACTGCTTGTCGTCCAGCACGTCGCGCAGCGCGCGGCTCGGCCGACGGCGCTGCGAGTCCGCGGCGAGCGCGAGGAAACGCTTGCGGCGGTCCTCCGCGGCGGGCTCGATCGCCAGCAGGGCACCGGGCAGATGCGCGGTGAGCGGCACGGCATCCTTGCCGAGCGGCGGTTCCGACACGCGGCCCAGCTCCTGCTTCTCGCAGTCGCCGGTGGTCCGCTGGGTGCCGGGATCATAGCTGCGCAGCGAGAGCACGACGCCGTCGGCGACCTCGATCCGGCGCGGTTCCTCGGCGTCCGCGGGGTAGACGTCGAGCACCTGGCCGCGCAGCGCGACTTCGCCCGGCTCATCGACGCGCTCGTCTTCCACATAGCCGGCCTCGACCAGCGTTTCGAACAACGCGGCCAGGTCGATGGGCGCGCCGGTGGCGATCCGCGGCGGGGCGGCTTCGAAGGCGTGCGGCGGCGGGTAGAGGCGGGCCAGCGCCTCGCCGGTGGTGATGCAGGCGAGGCGCGGTCGCGCTGCTTCGGCGCGGGCGAGACGCAAACGACGCAGCGCGGCGACGCGCTCACCGACATTGGCAGGGGATGCGGGGGCGGCATCGCCGGGCAGCGCGTCGCTGCCGGGGCAGAAGACCACGGTCGCCTCGGGCGCCAGTGCCGCCAGCGCACGCGCGACGGCGATGGCGCGGGGTTCGTCGGCGGCGGCGAAGAACAGGTCGTTGGCGGCCAACGCCTCCGCCAGCAACGCGGCGGTCTCGCCGGTGGCGAGGGCAGGGGCCGTCTTGGCGGGCGCGATCGCGCGGGAAACGGGATCGCGGGAAGAAGCCATGCGAGAAAAGCCTTTGGAACGAGCGAGCTACCGCTAACGAGCGGTCGGCGCCCTCGTTCCAGAAGGCAGGGGTGGGGCCGGTGGAGGTACACCGGCCCCGGGAGAGCTCAGAAGGTCAGCGTCGCACCGACGAACAGCGTGCGGCCCATCGGATCGTACACGCCCGGATAGGTGTTGCCGTTGCCGAAGCTGGCGAGCACGCCCGAAGCGATCGCCGGCGGCGCCTTGTCGGTCAAGTTGTTGATGCCCATGCGGAATTGCAGCTGCTTGGTCGGCACCACGGTTGCCGCCAGGTCGAAATATTCATAGGCCGGGATCGTCGCGTTGATGATGCTGGTCGGGCCGGCCTGGTTGAGGAAGGCGTTCGACGAGGAGGTCGACAGCGCCGTCTTGGCGAAGTGGCGCCAGGCGAGCGACAGCGTCGCCTTGTCGCCGGGCACCGTCCAGGTCAGGCGGGCGACATGCCGCCAGGTCGGGTTGGGCTGGCCGCAGCTATAGCCGTAATAGCCCTTGCAGTCATAGCTGCCGAGACCCGGCAGCGGCTCTTCGACCTGCTGTTGCAGCCAGGTGCCAACGATGTTCGCGTCGAGCTTGCCGAGATTGCCGATCCGCCGCGTGTAGGCGGCCGACACGTCGATGCCCGAGGTGAGCAGATAGCCGGTGTTGAGCGTGCTGCCTGTGACATAGCCGTTGCTGCCGAACAGCGCGCCCGAGCGCGGATCGCGGTGGAACAGCCCGCAATAATAGGGATCGCCGGAGGAGGTGCACTGGCTGACCACCAGCGACGGGTCGATCGAGCTGATATAGCCCTTCACCTTGATGTGGTAATAATCGACGGACAGCGAGAAGCCGGGCAGCTGCTTCGGGGTCAGCACCGCGCCGAAGGTGTAGGTGTCGCCCACTTCCGGCTTCACCGCCGGGTTGCCGCCATAGGATTGCGAGCAGGTTTCCGCCGGGCACTGGATGATGTGGCCGTACTGGGCATCGCTCACGCCGGTCAGCTTGCAGGCGGCGAGCGAGGCGTCGGGAGCGGCGCCGGCGCAGGGGTCGGTCAGCGAGACGTTGCCGATGCCGCGGGCGCCGAACAGCTCGCTGATGTTGGGCGCGCGGATCGCGCGGTTATAGCTGGCGCGCAGGCGGGCGCCTTCGATCGGCGACCAGGTGAGCTCGGCCTTGTAGGTCCAGGCCTTGTAGTGCGACTCCGTCGCGGTCGAACCCTGGCGATTGGAATAGTCCGAATAGCGCAGGCCGCCATTGACCGTCAGATCATGGAAGAAGGGCTTGTTGGCAACCAGCGGCAGCTCGAGCTCGCCATAGGCTTCGTTGACGGTGATCGATCCGTCGGCATCGGCGCTGCCGCCCTGCTGGGCGACTTCGTCGGCGGTGAAGTTCAGCGTTTCGCGGCGGCGCTCCACGCCCACGGCAAGGCCCGCGCCGCGCGTCGACCAGGGGCTCTCGATGCCGAAGGTGCCGAGGTCGCCATTGATCGAACCCGAGAAGACCTCGAGCGTGTTGCGCGACGCGGTGTTCGACGGGCTGAACAGGTAGCGGGCCTGATCGGTGGTGATGCCGTCGGCGCGGAAGATGTCGATCGGCACGCAAGCCGGATCGGTGCCGTCGATCTTCGACTGGCAGGTGGGCGTGCCGTTCACCGACACCACGTCGAGCGCGCGCTGCGCCTTCACATTGTCGACGTTGTTGAGATAGGTCTCGTTGTAGCGCGACAGCGAATAGAGATAGCCGACATCATAGCTGAAGCCGCGGCCCAGATCGCCCTTCACGCCGGCATTGTAGCGATAATCCTGGTGGCGCAGATCGTCACGCCGCGAATAGGCGCCGTTCAGGCGATAGCCGATCAGCGTGTCGATCGTCGATGCAGTGCCGGCGGCGGGGCCGCACAGCGCGGTCTGCTGGCCGGCGCTCATCAGCGGGTTGTTGCAGGGCAGGGTGAATGTGGTGCCGAGGAACAGCGCCGACGGCGCGACCTGGGAGAAGGTGTGATCCTTCATCCACATGAAGCTGCCATAGACCTTGGCTGCGGGCGCGATCTCGAACGAGGCGCTGCCGCCGCCGGTATAGCGCTCGTCCGAACGCTGGATGTAGTTGGTCGGCGAGTAATTATAGGCGTAGCTGGCGTCGTACGGCACCCAGCTCTTGGAGCCGTCGCGCGCGTTGGTGAGATAGCCCAGATCCTTGCTGGGCCCCTCGAGCGGGGCGAAGGTACCATAGGGGGTGTTGCTCGATCCGCCGCAGACCAGTGCGCTCGGACCGTTGGCATTGAGTGCGCAGGACGAATAGTCCCGCGTCGCCTGCAGCACCGGGTCGGTATGGCGGTAGCCGCCATAGACGGTGACGTTGCCGCGGCCGTCGGCAAAATTCTTGCCGAACGCGCCGTTCACGTCCTGCTTGGCGCCGTCCAGCACGTTGCGCGGCGCCAGCTGATAGCCGTTGCTGGATACCAGGCCGCGGACATAGCTATTGTCGTTGGTGTGCTGCGCGAAGCTGGTCTGCGCATCGAGCCGTAGTCCATCGAGATGGTCGCGCAGGATGAAGTTGACCACGCCCGACATCGCGTCCGAACCATAGACGGCCGACGCGCCGCCGGTGACGACGTCGACCCGTTCGATCAGCGCGGTCGGCACGAAGTTGATGTCGGTCGCCTGCGAGGAAAGGATGCGCTGGCCGTTGATCAGCGTCAGCACCCGGTTCGAGCCGAGGTTGCGCAGGTTGATCTGCGCCGAACCGTCCGATCCGTTCGAGACGTTCTCGTTGGAATCGGCGGTGAACTGCGGCAGCCGCGCCAGCATCGTCTCGGCATTGACCGCGCCCTGATAACGCACTTCCTGCGCATCCACGCTGGTCAGCGGGCTGTTGCTCTCCAGATCGGGGCGGCGGATGCGCGTGCCGGTGACGGTGATTTCCGCCGGATCATTGCCTGCTGCCGGTGTGTCGCCGCTCGCTTGCTGCGCATAGGCCCCGGTAGAGGCGAGGGACAAGGCGAGCGCGCCAAGCGCCGCTCCCGATCGAATGGAAAGAAAATTACGCATGTGCGCCGCACCCCGTTTTTTGAGTCGCGCATATGCAACATGAGAAGCATCATTCCGTCAAATAAATTATACGATATGTTAACGGGCGCGGTGCGGCGCGGGTTACCCCTTTCGGGAATCGCAAATTTGTGCGTTGGTTCAAACCAGCCTTGCGCCCCTGCGGCATACGGTATACGAAATGGCCAACCAATGGAGGATCGTGTTCCCATGACTGCAGCCAAGACGCTCTGGACCGGCGTCTATCCCGCGGCGACCACCCAGTTCGCCAAGGATCTCTCGATCGATTTCGACGCCACCCAGCGCACCCAGACCGCGCTGGTCGATGACGGCGTCGACGGCCTCATCCTGCTCGGCACCTGCGGTGAGAACAACTCGCTCGAGCCCGAGGAGAAGCGCGCGGTGCTCAAGGCGGGTGTCGAGGCGGTAGGCGGTCGCGTGCCGCTGGTCGCGGGGGTGTCCGAATTCACGACCGCGCGCGCGATCCAGTACGCCCGCGATGCCGAGAAGATCGGCGTCGACGCGCTGATGTTGCTGCCGGCAATGGTCTATGTGCCGACCGCCGAGGAGCTCGAAGCGCATTTCCGCGCGGTGGCCGAGGCGACCTCGCTGCCGATCATGCTCTATAACAACCCGCCGGCCTATCGCGTGTCGATCGACACCGCGACGCTGGATCGGCTCACCGATGTGAAGAACATCGTGGCGGTCAAGGAAAGCGCGCCCGACCCGCGTCGCTTCACCGATCTCTTCAACCGCTATGGCGATCGCTACACGCTGATGGCGGGTCTGGACGACGTCGCGCTCGAAGGCATGTTCCTCGGCGCCTCGGGCTGGGTCTCGGGCCTGACCAGCGCCTTCCCGGAAGAATCGGTGCGCCTCATCGCGGCGTTCAATGAAGGCCGTTACGACGAAGCCCGCGCCATCTACCGCTGGTTCATGCCGCTGCTCCACCTCGATGCCGAGCATGACCTAGTCCAGTCGATCAAGCTCGCCGAGCAGATCATGGGCCGCGGCAGCGAGCGCGTCCGCATGCCGCGCCTGCCGCTCTCGGGCGCCCGCCGCGCCCAGGTGATCGCCTGGGTCGAGGAAGCCGCGGCAACCCGCCCGAGCCAGCGCGCCGCCTAGGCAGCCTGAGGATACCCATGCGCCACACCTTCTTCTGCATCGACGGCCACACCGCGGGAAACCCGGTGCGGCTGGTCGCGGGCGGCGCACCGCTGCTCCGCGGGGGCGACATGCTGGCGCGGCGAGCGGACTTTCTCGAGCGGTTCGACTGGATCCGCACCGGCCTCTGCTTCGAGCCGCGCGGGCACGACATGATGTCGGGCGGGTTCCTCTACCCGCCCACCCGTGACGACGCCGATTGCGGCATCCTGTTCATCGAGACCTCGGGCTGCCTGCCGATGTGCGGGCACGGCACGATCGGGATGGTCACCTTCGGGCTCGAACACGGCCTGATCACCCCCCGCACGCCCGGCCAGCTTCGCATCGAAGTGCCGGCGGGGGTGATCGACATCACCTATGAAATGACGGACGATCGGGTGCGCTGGGTGCGCATCCGCAACGTGCCCGCCTATGTCGCCGCGCGCGGCATCGAGATCGAGGTGCCGGGCTTCGGCCCGCTCCGCATCGACGTCTCCTATGGCGGCAATTATTACGCGATCATCGAGCCGCAGGGGCCCTATACCGGCCTCGACGATCTCGGTGCCTCGCGCATCGTCGAGCTCAGCCGCACCATCCGCGAGTTGGTGCGCGCGCAAGTAGAGCCGGTCCACCCGCTCGACGATCGCATCCGCGGGGTCAGCCACGTCCTCTGGGCCGACAAGCCCAAGGGCGAGGGGGTCGATGGCCGCAACGCCGTATTCTACGGCGAGCGCGCGATCGATCGCAGCCCGTGTGGCACCGGCACCTCAGCGCGGCTCGCGCATCTGGAGCAGCAGGGGCGCCTCAGCGTCGGCGATCGCTTCGTCCATGAAAGCTATATCGGCAGCCGGTTCATCGGCCGGGTCGAGGAAACGGTGATGGTGGGCGATCGCCCCGGCATCATCCCCTCGATCGAAGGCTCGGCGATCGCGACCGGCTTCAACACCATCTGGATTGACCGCGAGGACCCGTTCTGGGCCGGCTTCTCGGTCGTCTGAACAGAATAACCAAAAGTCGGGGGTTGCATGGGATTTTGGGGACCGATCAAGCCGATCGAACGCAGCACGGCTCCTAGCGCGCATCGGCTGCGCCCCACGCTTTCCTGGCCGCATCTGATCGCGCTGGGTGTCGGCGCGATCGTCGGCACCGGCATCTATACGCTGACCGGCGTCGGCGCCGAGCGGGCGGGGCCGGCGGTGATCCTCGCCTTCGTCATCGCCGGTGCGGTCTGCGCCTGCGCCGCGCTTGCCTATGCCGAACTCGCGACGATGATCCCGGCGGCGGGCAGCGCCTATACCTATAGCTATTCGGTGCTGGGCGAGACGATCGCCTGGGTGGTCGGCTGGAGCCTGATCCTCGAATACTCGCTCGCCTGCTCGGCGGTGGCGGTGGGCTGGTCGGGCTATCTGGTCGGCTGGCTGCAATCGGCGGGCATCCATCTGCCCGCGGTGCTGCTCCAGGGGCCGCATGCCGGGGGCATCGTCAACCTGCCGGCGGTGCTCGTCTCCTTTGCGATCGCCGGCATGCTGATGCTCGGCACCCGCGAGAGCGCGACGCTCAACATCGTGCTGGTCGTGATCAAGCTGGTGGCGCTCGCGGTGTTCGTCGCGCTGGCGCTGCCCGGCTTCGACGCCGCGAACTTCCACCCCTTCATGCCCTATGGTTTCGCCAGCCATGCGGACGGCAGCAGCACGCGCGGCGTGATGGCGGCCGCCGCGATCGTGTTCTTCGCCTTTTACGGCTTCGACGCGGTCGCCACCTCGGCCGAGGAAGCCAAGAATCCGGGCCGCGACCTGACCATCGGCATCGTCGGATCGATGGCGCTGTGCACCACCATCTACATCCTCGTCGCGGTCGCGGCCGTAGGGGCGATGTCCTACACCGCGCTCGGCAACTCGCCCGAGCCGCTGGCGCTGGTGCTGCGCACGCTCGGCCACCCCTTCGCCGCCTGGGCGATCGCGGCGGCCGCGCTGGTCGCGCTCCCCTCGGTGATCCTGGTGATGATGTATGGGCAGAGCCGCATCTTCTTCGTGATGGCGCGCGACGGGCTGCTGCCGCGGGGCCTCGCCAAGGTCTCGCCGCGCACCGGTGCGCCGGTGCTGGTGACCGGCATCACCGGGCTGTTCGTCGCGGCGGTCGCCGGCTTCCTGCGGTTGGACGAGATTGCCGAGCTCGCCAATGCCGGCACGCTGATCGCGTTCATCGCGGTGGGCGTCTGCATGATGCTGCTCCGCCGCCGCGCGCCCGATGCGCCGCGCATCTTCCGCTGCCCGCAACCTTATGTGGTAGGCACGCTGGCGGTGCTCGGCTGCCTCTATCTGCTCTTCTCGCTGCCCGAAAAGACGCTGGTGCGCTTCCTGATCTGGAACGTCGCGGGCCTTGCCGTCTACTTCCTCTATGGCCGCGCGCGCAGCGTGCTGGCGCGCGGCTGAAGGTTTACCCGTTCAGCTGGCGGCGCAGATCGGTGAGGGTGCCTTCGATATGCGCGCGGGCCAGCGCCCGGGTGCGATCGGCGTCTCCGCTTTCCCACGCGGTCATCAGTTCGGCATGTTCGAGATGCGCGCGATCCTCGCGCCCGGCGGGTTCGAGATGCTTGTGAACATAGCGCTCGGCGAGGATCTGCAAGCGCTCGACCAGCTGGGTGGTGAGCAGCCGCCCGCCGGGGCGGACCATCGCGATGTGGAATTCGCGATTGTGCGCGGCGACCTCGTCGAGATGCTCGGCCGCCGCCACATCGAGCGCGGCCAGCGCCTCGCGCGCGGCGGCGCGATCGGCATCGGTGGCGGAAAGCGCGCCGGCAGCCACCGCGTCGGGCTCGATGGCAAGGCGCAGCGCGAAGATCTCCTCCGCCTCGCCCGACGACATCGCGCGGACGAAATAGCCGCGGTTCGCCTGGCCGACGAGCAGCCCTTCCTGCTCCAGCCGGGCCAATGCCTCGCGCAGCGGGATCTTGCTCACGCCCAGCTGGTTGGCCAGCGCGTCCTGGCGGATCGCCTGGTCGACCGGCAGCTTGCCGGAGACGATCTGCTCGCGGACGATCGTGAAGATCTGTTCCGACAGCGTGCGGACGACGATACTCATGTGCTTGGTCTTTCCCTGGAATACCCGCCGCCGGCGCCAGGATTTCCCCGTCCTGAGGGCGCGGCTTGTGGCAGGCGAAACGCACAAATACAGTATACCTGTACCCCAAAATCGGCAAGGCGAAGTTGATGCAGCGCAATATCGTGGTGATCGGTGGGGGCGTCGTCGGACTGTCGAGCGCGATCGCCCTGGCGCGGTCCGGCTGGTCGGTGCGGCTGGTCGATGCCGATCCCGATCGCCGCGCCGCCTCCTGGGGCAATGCCGGCCACATCGCGATCGAGCAGGTTGCGCCGCTCGCCTCCTGGGCGACGGTGCGCAGCCTGCGGCGGCGGCGCTTCGGGGCAGGGGGGGCGGTGTCCTTGCCCGCATCGGCCTGGCGACACTGGTTGCCCTTCGGGCTGCGGCTGCTCGGGGCGGCGCGGCCGAGCGTGTTCGCGCGGGGGCAGAAGGCGCTGGGTGGGCTGCTCGCCGAGGCGATGCCGGCCTGGCAGCGGCTGAGCGCCAGCCTCGACACCCCCGATCTGCTCCGCGACGAGGGGCATATCGTCGCCTGGAGCAGCCCTGCATCGGTCGAGGCGGGGCGGCGCGCCTGGGCGTCGGCGGACATCGGCACCGCCGCCTTCCGCGACGCCACCCCCGCCGAACTGCTCCAGCTGCCGGGCAGGGCGATGGCCGGCGCGATCCGCTTCGCCAACACCGCGCAGATCAGCGACCTCGGCGCGCTCGACCGCGCCTTGCGGTCGGCGCTGGTCGCGGCGGGCGGCACGATCCTCTCGGGTCACGCGACGCTCAGCCTCGCAGGCGGCGAGGCGCGGCTGGCGATCGACGGTGTCCCCGTGCCGGATGCGGAGCAGCTGCTGGTCGCCGCCGGGGTCGCCTCGGGCCGCGTGCTGGCGCCGCTCGGCCACCGCGTGCCGATCATCGCCGAGCGCGGCTATCATCTCCGCGCCACCGATCACGACTGGCCCGCCGACCTGCCGCCCCTGGTGTTCGAGGACCGCTCGATGATCGTCACCCGCTATGCCGGGTGCGTGCAGGCGGCGAGCTTCGTCGAGTTCGCCGGCATCGACACGCCCCCCGATCCGGCGAAATGGGAACGGCTGGAGGCGCATATCACTGCGCTCGGCCTGCCGCTCCGCCCGCCCTTCACCCGCTGGACCGGCGCGCGCCCGACCCTGCCGGACTATCTCCCGGCGATCGGCCGCAGCCGCAAGGCCGGCAATCTTCTCTATGCCTTCGGCCACCAGCATCTCGGCCTCACGCTCGCGGCGATCACTGGCAAACGCGTCGCCGCGCTGGCCGAGGGCAGGGCAGCCGATCTCGCCCCCTTCGATCTTCAACGCTTCCACGCATAAGGACGTCTCTCCATGACCATCGGCGGATCCACCGCGGAAACCGAACTCGCCGCGCTCGCCCCCTGGGCCGATCGCGCGCCGGCCATCACCCTTGCCGAGCGCCGCGATCGTCTCGCGCGCGTGCGCGAGCGTATGGAAGCGATGGGCGCGCAGGCGCTGCTGGTGAATGCCGGCATGTCGCTGCGCTATTTCGCCGGCGTGCCCTGGGGGGCGACCGAACGGCTCGTCGCGGTGCTGCTGCCGCTCCACGGCGAACCGATCATGATTTGCCCGCGCTTCGAACTCGGCTCGCTCACCGCCGACATGGCGTTCGAGGCGGACATGCGGCTGTGGGAGGAGGACGAGGATCCCTTCGCTCTGCTGGCCGACGCACTGGGCGGCGTCACCACGCTCGCGCTCGATCCCGCGCTTCCCTTTCAGATGGCCGAGCGCCTCCGCCGCGCCGCGCCGCACGT
>NZ_JBQEPL010000012.1:0-49168 GCF_052045505.1 Sphingomonas sp. 22176
TGCGAAACCCTCAAGCGGCTGAACACCGCAGATTGCCTAGGTTTTCGCACTTCGATTTGGAATCCGCCGGTTAGAACGGTTGCGAAACGATAATGGAAGTTATGTAAAATCAGCTACTTAGGGTCTCGCTATGGGCACCGATTGAACACGTAGCAGCCCACGAAAATCGCGTTCACCGGTGCGCTGACCAAGCCGACGATGCTGATGCCGGTAACCGCGCACGCCACGCTCGGTCGCGTGAACGACCATGCTGACCAGTTGGCGACTGCAAACCAGACCACGACCAGCGCCATGAACCCTATCAGGTTAAACGGCATGTTGAGCAGCTGCGGCGCGGACAGCAGGAGCAGATAGCTCGCGACAATCAGAACTGGTGTGATCCATGCCCGCATTCGTGCGGGTTTATTGGGAGCAGGCACGCCATGCCAATTAAACGGATCAAGGCCCAGAACGGAAACGGGGCTACGAACCGGCAGTGTTCGCAGCCCCGCATTCCAAGGAGATCACTTGCGTAAGATCTGATCCAAACGCGCACCACTGGGATCAGGATCCGATGCCTATCACGGCCTTCCTTTCCACTCCATTGACGGAAATCGCGTATGTGCAGCCACAATCTCTCGCCGCTCCGCGGCAAGCTCGCTTCGCCGGAAAACGCCTACGCTGTCGCCGTGCAGCTCCGCGCCGCGAGCGGCGCCGAGCAGTTCGTCGTCTCCACCGGTAACCCGATGCAGCCCTTCCGCGTCAGCGAAGAGCCTCCGATCGGCCAGGAGCGGTTCCTCGCGCTCGTCGCTTGAGGAACCACTCAGCGGAAGGCATCTACCTTCATCAGCTCAGCGGCCGTCGGGCTCTCCACCGTATCGGCATCGGTGAAATACCGCACCTGGACGTGCTTCGATGCCGCCTTCGCCATGCTGCCGCGCGCATACAGGATCGCCTTGAGCCAGCTCAGATCTACCACCGCCTGCGAAAGGTGCAGGTCGCACACCAAATGCCAGATCCGCTTCTGGAACGGCCCGCCATCCTTCAAGATATCCTCGATCGCCAGATAGCCGGCGCCGAACCGCAACCCCTTGCGGTGATCGATCTCCAGATCGGCGATACCTTCCAGCAGCTGCGCGACCGAATAATAGGCCGCCGCGAGATCGATTCCGATCGACGCACCCGCGAGCATCCGCCGCGAGTGGCTTAGCTTCGTATCTTCGAAAGCATCGCGGAGCGCGATGTCATAATCGAAGTCACGCAGAGCATCGTTGACGTCCATGGGTACTCTCCTTTGCAGGCGAGCCGTATAGAACATATTAGGAACACAGGCCAGCATTATTTGCTGTTGATTGCGCAGAAGCTTGCAACGCACGCACGCACACCCGATGCTTGTTTACCGACTTCTTGAATAGGATTGCTGCATGAACGCCGATGACGATGCTGAGCGGCTTGCACTTTGTCTGCCTGAAAGAATCGCGGCGCTCTCCGACGAGGAGCTGCGCCAAGAATATCTGAGCAACACCGCCGAAGCTGGGGATCCGCTCCAGGACGCCTTGGCGGCCGAGCTCGAAATTCGGAACATCGATCTCTGAAAGGGCCAGCTATGTCGCGCCGTCTGAACGACAGGGAAGTTGAGTGGCTCGCCATGACGGCGCGCGCGATGATGGTAATCCGCAACGTAAGCGGGAACGTTGGCGCCGGCTTGTCGCCGGAAGCCGCAAACACGATCCGCCTGATCACCGACAACCTGCACAATGTGAGCACCATGGGCACGGGGGACGGAACGTTTGAGATGCTGCATCCACCTGAGCGGTTGGCTGAGCTCAAGGCGCTCCTCAACCAGCTGGAGGAGCAGTTCATCCAGACAATCGTGCGCCCGCGCAGCACCATGCGCAGGCCCAGCATGATCAGTCGCTTGCGGGCTTCGCTGTCGCGCTGAAGCAGGAAGAGGTTCTGGCGATTGCCGGCGTTAGAATTGGCCTGCGGCCAATGCTTTTGTTCGTTTGACCGGCACCGGTGCCCTATCTCCGCGCCTGAAGGCGCTCCGACCGAGCCCGCAAGCGGTCTCGGCCCTGTCGGGTAACGACCACCTATCGTGGCATCCGCGGAAATCACACTACCCCTGCCCCGCACCAGGTCGCCCGCTGACCATGCACCCCTAGCAGCCTTCGGCTGTCGAATGACGCGCATCGGCGCGTCATGGGCTGCTTGTGAGCCCATGATCTCATCGCACCCTTCGCCGCCTCTCAGTGTCTCTGCGTTGCAGCCCTGCCCGCCACGGTCGGGGGCAAGCATGTATCGGCCTACGGCCGATGCTTTTGTTTGTTGGCAGCCCCCTCAACAGAAATACCGGGCCGCTTCTGAATTGGCCTGCGGCCAATGCTTTTTGTTTGATGGCCCTACGGTTTCCAACGCGCAAGCGCGTCGGAGCCTCCGTCATTTATGTTGCCCGCGCCGAACAGGCCTGCCCCTTGAGCCCCTGCGAGGACGGCTCCGGGTGCGATGAGATCAAGGGCGAGCCGCGCTCAACGCAGCTATAGAGACAGAATTGGCCGCATGAGCGGCCAATGCGTTATTTGCCTTTTTCTTTGCGCCCCTAGTCGGGGCTTTTTCTTTGCTCGGACTCACCGAGTACGATGAGTTTCTGTCAAGAAATCAATGCGCTTCAATATTTAGAGGAGAGAGAGTAAAAGGAAGATGTCGGAAGGGAAGGGGAGAGGCCCCGACCCAGACACAGGGGGAGAAGCCCCCGCCTGATGGAGTAATGATCATGAACATCGGTCAGTTCAAGCGCGCCCAGAACGGTGATCTTCTTGGTTCGATCGCTTCGGTTACTATCGACCTCCCGCGCCTCGGCCTCCGCCCCGTCCGCAGCGACAATGATCGCGCACCCGCTTTCGAGATCATGGCCCTGAACGTCGGTAACCGCTGGGTTGTCGTCGGTGCCCTGTGGGAGCAGGTCAGCAACTCCAGTGGCGAAACCTTCTATCAGGGCAAGCTCGAAGACCCGAGCTTCAAGAACCCGCTGCCCATCCTCCTTTTCGGTGACGATATCGACGGCTTCCGCGTCGTGTGGAACCGCGAAGAGCGCGGCAACCGCGACATGGACGGCAACCGCCGCCGCCGCAATCGGTCGGACGAAACCACCGAGGAAGCAGGCGAACCGGCCATTCCGCCGCTGTCCGATATGGCTGGCGAGGAAGCCGCCCCCCGTCGCCAGCGCAGCCCGCGCGGCCAGCGCAGCGACGCCTTCGAGGGTAACGCGACCGAAACCGGCAAGCTGATCGAAGCCGCCGCCGAATAACCAATCGTCAGACGGGAGGGGAGAGCGCGGGAACGCTCCCCCGACCCTGATCGCAACCGACTGCCAAGGATTGCATGCCATGACGAAGGAAACGACTTCCGCCCGCCTTACCAGCTTTGCCCAGCTTGGCGAAGCCCTCCGCACCGAACGCGAACAGGCCATTGCCGCCGCGTTCGTCGAAGAAACCGCAGCCACCCGATTTGTCGAAGCGTTCGGCGAGGTCGGCGCGCTTTCCATCGTGGAAGCAGGCGCGCCCGCGCAGGAACTCGACATGCCCGAGCCCGCCGAGGCGCAGCACGACTGCCACGCAATCATGGTCACCCTTTTCGACCTGTTCCGCGATACCCGCCTAGAGACGAGCGCGCAGGCGATTGCGTGGGGTTTCGTCAACAGCTTCCACTTTGAAGCCGCCAAGCTGGCCCGCGAGGAAGACGCACTTTCGCTCGAGCTTGGCGAGATGGTCCGCCACCCTGATTCCTCCGAAATCTATGCGGTGGAACTCGAGGAACTGCAGCTGCGCACTCAAACCAAGATGGAACAGCGAGCCGCAATCGAGTGCATGCGCGACTATGCCGCCGAGTGCTACCACGCCCAGACAGGCCGCCCGTGGAGCAGCGCGCGCGGAACCCGCGTTTCCAGCGCCACCACCGCAAGCCAGATCGCCGCAGCCGACTTCCTCAAAGCCCGCGCAACCGCCCTTCGCGAACAGCGCGCGCCGAGCGGCCCGCTTGTCGTCTTCTCGGGCGGGCAGGAATGGCACGACCACGAACAAATCTGGACCCGGCTCGACCAGATCAAGGCGCGCGTGCCCAACATGACGCTTTGCACCACCGCCCAGCGTAAGGGAGCCGATGCGATCGCTACCGCGTGGGCGGCAAGCAAGGGCGTGCCGGTTGTCGCCTTCACCCCTAACACGGCCCGCCATGGCAAGCGCGCGGGCTTTGTTCGAAACGACCAGCTGGCGGGCCTGCGCCCCGTCGAGGCAATCGTCTGTGAAGGTTCGGGCATTCAGGCAAACTTGCTCGACAGCCTGAAAAAGGCAGGCGTCCCCACCCACGCATTCCGACATTCCACTCAGGCCCCCGCCCCGCAGCGTAGCATGTGGGGATGAGGCAAAGGGCGGCGCCCCTCGCGCCGCCCTCCCCCGTTTCCTTGGCAGGAAAGAGACTGGCCAGCCCCGGGGCGATCCCTCCCCGGCGCTGGCCCTTTGTCGTGCTTTCGGGAGTGGGGGAAACCCTACAGGTTCCCCCCACGCCAGGTCGCCGCGCGCGCCACCACCAGCCTCGCCCCCGCCGGGGCTCGCTGGCGGCGTCGCGCGCGGCGACCTTCCCCCCTCCGGTAAGGGGCTGCCGCAGACTTTCATCATAGATCAACCGCGCATTCCGTAGCGGCCCACCCGGCAATTCTTGCCGCCTTTTGCGACGAACCGGGAAATCCTTGCCGCCCCACCCGGCTCGCTCGCAACGCGGCCAAGCCCTTCGGCTTCGGCGCGCTGGCTACGCCTCGCCGGCGGCCACGCTTCGCGAGCCCGATCGGCCTGCGGCCGAGAGTGGAGAGGGAGAGAAAAGGGCGGTTTCAACCGCGTGAAAGGCAGCATCATGCTCCTCTCAACCTGCATCGCTATCATCGCCTCGGATTATGCTCGGATCGTCCGATATGCGGAGCGGCGATCGCGCTTCCTCGACGCTTTGGATTGGTCGCAAATGACCCCAGAGTTCTGCCGTCGAACCTCGATGGCGGACGAGTGGGTCAACGACGAAACCGCCGAGGCGTGGCTCTACCTGCAGCACCTCGATTCCCGCCTCGCGCGCGAGGGCGACGGCCCGATCGAGATGTTCGCCCGCTTCGTCATCCCGCCGCATCTCCTGCTCGCCGCGGTGCCTGCCTGACCTATCCACGTAGGGAGGATTCCACCATGAAAATCACGATCAAGAAGCTGCGCCACTGTGCTTCGCTGTCGCAGGAAACACATGCCTTCACCGCAATCATTTGCGTCGACGGCGTAGCGGCGTTCGAAGCCAGCAATGCGGGCTGCGGCGGCCCGGATCAGTACCACGAATTACGCGGCTAC
Organism: Sphingomonas sp. 22176; assembly: GCF_052045505.1. Lineage (NCBI taxonomy): Bacteria > Pseudomonadati > Pseudomonadota > Alphaproteobacteria > Sphingomonadales > Sphingomonadaceae > Sphingomonas > Sphingomonas sp. 22176. The sequence continues at coordinate 5,358 of NZ_JBQEPL010000012.1, forward strand.
TCAGGGCCGAGCACCGCCGAAATCGATGCGTGGCTCGCAGCGAATACCCCACCCTCGAAAGGGGAAGGCGACGAGCTTCAGAACTGCCTCGAATTCGTCGTATGCGATCTGATCAATGCCGAGCTGGCACGCAAGCGGCTCGACCACCTGCTGAAGGCTAAGGTGATAGTACTCGACACGGACGAGGGCGCACCGGTGCTGTTCGCCTACAAGCTCAAACCCACTGCTGAAGCGCTGGCCGCGATCCGAGGCAGGATCGCCAGCGGCCAGATCCGCGGAGAGCTGGTTAACGGCGCAGATGCGCCCGTCATTGCCCGCGCCCTGGCGCTGGTATGATCCGGCTCGCTCGCGTCGGTACGGCCCCTTCGGGCCTCCCCTAGCTACGCATTGCCGCGGATAGGCGTGAACCGGGGCATCGAGCCCCGGCCCACGCCATGAGCGCGTGTGGGGATCTCTTTCTCAAAGATGTCCCAGTGTGTTGGGCGCGGCGACGAGCCTCAAGGACGGCGGGGCCCCACCATTTTCCCTGCGGGAAAATCGTTGCCCCCACCGCCGCTTACGCGGTCGCTGCGCGATCCTTGACCCTCGCCGCCGCACCCAACGCGAGGGACCGTCTTTTCGACGATCTAGGAGGATCATCATGGAGGTTCTGTTGTTTCGTGCTCTGAAGAGCGCTAATATCGAAGGGGAAACTGCCGCCAAAGTGGTGGAAGCGCTCGAGGAGCACATCGACGTGGCTATCGGTCAGGCAAACAAGGCGCTGGAAGCGAAGCTCGACGGCATCAAGATGAGCGTCGACGCGGTGAAGGCTGGCAACGAGCAGATGCGCGTGTGGATGGTTATCATCACGAGCATTCTTGCGATCATCGCGCTGCTTGGCAGCGTCGCGAGCGTGGTGGTGCAGGTGCTTAAGTAACATCGGGGGAGCGCTCTGCTCCTCCTTTTTTCAGGGCTGCGAGGGCAACCTCGTGGCCCTTTTTCATGCCTGCTGCCCAACCGCCCAGGCCGGCTCGCTCGGCCTCTGGCGTCGGCCCTGGCGGGCCTTGCGAGGCACTACGCATCGCCGGCTGAACCGCGACGATCAGGGGCGTCCATGAGCGCAAGAGAGGAGGGGGAGAGAAAAGCGCGGTTCAACCTAAGGAGGTGGCGATGTCCATCAGGTTCCGCGTCGACGACGGCTTCAATCCCCTCACCATCACGCCCGCGATCATCAACCCAGATCAGCTGGTGGAACTCTGCCGATTGCTTAAGCGAGAGAGCGTCCGTCTCGATATGCAGCTCCTTATCCCGGAGCACGGCACAATCGTTGATCGTAGCTTCTCTTTCAGTGCCCGCGTCTGCCCCCTTGCCCTCGCCTCCGTCTCGGCCTGCTTCGACCACTATCCCGGCGTGATTTCGGTGCTTGAAGAGGCGCAATTTCGCGGCCGCAGGATCCGCCTTTGGCGCTCCGACGACCGCGACATCTGGCTCGGCCTGTCGTCCGATCCCGACGCCGCGCCAGCGCTGGAGGTATCGAGCGAGAACGGCTCCGCTATCCTAGAAATGCTCGGGCTCGACGGTTCCGAGAGAATTGGAGCGATCCCACTCGACGAGCTTCGCCGTCGCCTTTCCGACCCTTGCATTCACCGCCGCATATCGAGTGAGTCGGAGCTTCAGACCTACCTGCCCCACCTGAACGAAATGGCCCGGGTGAGACCGCTCGACGGGTCTCCGCATCTGGCTTGGGCCTGATCCTTCTACTTACCCAGAAACGGCAATGGGAAGTGCTGGCCTGACGGCCACGCTTCCCATTTTTTTGCCTGATACCGTTGAGCCGGCGATGCCACGCCCCTGCCCTGCTTGCTCGGCTTCCGGCATCGCGCCCAGGGCGCTCGTCGTCGCCTCACATCGCCGGACAGGCAAACGGCCGTACGCGCTTTTCCTCGCGTGCGGCCGTCGCATTGCTTGGACCTCGAAGAGACTAGGCTGAAGCCTCCAGCCTCTTCTCCACGGTGTCCAAGCCCAGCTTCTTCACCGCCTTCATCAGGCCTTCGAGACGGTCGATCGGCATCCGCAGCAAGCCGGCCTTCTCGATCGCTGCGATCGCTGCCTCCCGCTGCTTTGCCTGAAGCGCCTTTCGGCGCTCAGCAAGCTTGCGTTCGTCGGCCTCGATCGCGGCCTGTTCAGCATCCAGTGATTTCGCCATTTCCATGCCTTTTCGGTCAGGCTGATCGGGCTCTGAACAGGCCCATCTTACCCCTTCCCGGATCGGCGGAAAAGACCCCCTACCCCCCTACAGGATCGACACCAATGCAGACTAGTTTGCAGCGGGCCGTGACCCCGCGCGAAGCGCTTTCCAACAACCAGTTTCGCCGTTCGGCGAGCCGGTACCCCGCGGAATCCGCGATCCAACCCCCTCGATCTGAATCGATCAGCAGCAGGATCAACTCCACTCATGATATGGGACTGCAGAGAGCACACCCTACGCACCAAGGTGCAAGGATTGTCGTGTCTTTTCCGGCACTTATTGTGAACGTAGCACGTGTTACACTGTGCCACCCTTTGTGGGACAATGTGTTGCATCGTTATTATGATGTAAATCCAGTCACTTAGTTGTGTTACGGCGCAACACAAATCTGCGACTTTTGGCCCAATCTGCCTTGTGTAGCGCGTCCACTTTCAGTATGAGCAGAGTGCTTACGAAGGACCCACCAGCCTCTCGCCAAGAGGCTGGAAATGAAGAAACCATCGCTCCATTATACGGTTCGCCTCCCGCGCGAATTGCACGCTCAGCTTGAGGCTGAAGCGAAGCGGCAAGGTTGCTCTAATGCAGAGCTGACCCGAGAGGCCCTCGAGCGCTACCTTCGATCGGAGCAAATTCTACGGGACAGCGACGAACGCTTACGCCGCATTTGTGAGTACACTCAGCTCGCCCTCGACGTGATGATCCAGGAAGACCTTCCTGAGCGCCGCGATGGTATTCTCCTCGAAGTAAACAACCGGATGGAGCGCTATCATGGCGCGCGCTGACATCCGCAGTGACGGCCGTCCCGTCACCGTTCAGCACCACTCCGCACGCGGCGAGGTGAAGCGCAATTCGGGTAACTTTACCCGCGGCAGCCAGCTCCTCAGCCACGAGGTTCTGATGTGGCTGTCGGGCGCGAAAATGCCCGTTCTGATGTGGCTGGTGATCTTCGCTCTCGCGTACACGATCGTGCTGTCGATCACGCTGGACGAGAACAACATCCAGCTCATCTGCATGCGCGTTCTGTCGGCGCTTTGGGGCTGGGTCTCGCTCGACCCGATGAAGCAGGTGAACCTCCTCCTGCCCGACGGCTCCGTGCGCCAAACCTACATGGGTTACGTGCCCTATGTGCCGGAGGTCGCGCTGGCCTGGCACAAGGCTGTGCGGGGGCTGATTGGCTGCCTGTTTATCGCCACCTTTATCACCGTCCCAGCGGCTGTCTGGTACGTCGATTTCTCCCGTCGTCGCGGCAAAAACATCCTTGAGGAGCGGCACGAGCGGGGCGCCATGCTGGTGACCCGGGAAGTGCTCTATGCCGAGATCGTCCAGCACAACCAGGTCGAGTTCGAGAAGGAGGCTGCAAACCTCTTCCCCGGCCACACGCCGCAGCAGGTTCTTCGCATGCCGTTCGGGGCTCGGAAGGCCGCTGGCATCCACCACCCCTACACCCTTGCCGGCATCCCCTATCCGCACCGCCTAGAGCAGTCTCACACGATGCTGATCGGCACCACGGGTGCTGGTAAAACGACTGCGCTGCGCAAGCTGATCAAACAGATGCAGGAGCGCCAGGACAACGCGGTCGTGTTCGATTTGACCGGTGCCTATGTCGAGGCATTCTACGATCCCGAACGCGACACGATCCTGAACCCGCTGGACGCTCGCTGCCCCGCTTGGTCGATCTTCAACGACTGCGTGACCTACTCGGAATTTACCGCCGCTGCGGCCGCTCTGATCCCATCCGACGGCGGCTCGGCAGAGCCCTTCTGGGCCATGGCTGCGCGTACCCTCTTCATTGAAATGTGCATGAAGCTGATCGAGAAGAAGCAGACCAGCAACCGCGCGCTCGCTGAGAACCTGATGACGGCCGATCTGAAGGCGGTCCACAAGTACCTGGCCAAGACAATCGCGAACCCGCTGACTGCGCCGGAAGCCGCCCGAATGGCAGAGTCGATCCGCGCGGTTTTCAACACCAACGCGCAGGTGCTCCGCTTCCTCCCCGACGATGGCGAACCGTTTTCGATCAAGGACTGGATCACCCGCGACAAAAAGCCGGGTTCGATCCTCTTTATCACCTCGAACTACACGGACCTCGAGATGAACCGCGCGCTGCTCACGCTGTGGAGCAACCTCGCCATTTACGCCCTGATGGAGATGCCGCGCACGCGGTCGCTACGCACCTGGTTCATGTTCGACGAGCTCGGCGCTTTGCATCGTCTGCCGGCAATCGAAAGCGGCCTGCAAACCGCCCGAAACTTCGGCGGCGCGATGATCCTCGGGCTGCACTCGTTCGATAAGCTGGTGCATGTCTACGGCGAGGAAAATGCCCGCAACCTTTCCTCCCTCGCCCGCACTAAACTGATCCTTGCGGCAGCGGACCTGGAGACCGCTGAACAGTGCAGCCGGTACATCGGAAGCCGCGAAGTTCGGCAGATGGATGAGGCCTATAGCTACGGCTACAACAACACCCGCGATGCCTCGACGCTGACGCCCCGCAAACAAGTCGAGCCACTCGTCATTCCCGACGACATCACAAACCTCCCGTCGATGCATGGGTTCGTCAAATTCCCTGACGGATTTCCTGCCGCGCGCATCCAGCTGAAGTGGGAGAACTACCCCACCATCGCACCCGGCTTCGTGAAGCGTCCGCCGGCGCCGCCGGCGGCTAGTGTTCGCGGAAAGAGTGGTGGAGGTGCAGGCGGAGAAGCGACGGGCGGTAGGGACGGCTCGCCCGAACTGGTGGAGGAGGTTGGGACTTCTCCCAGCGCTGCAGCCGCACTCGCCGCAGGGATCCTCGCGCAACCGTCCGAGGCCTCCGAAGAAGAGGCCCAGATCCACCGGGAGGCGCAGGATAGGATGGACCCTTCAGCGCCTCGGACCGATGCCGAAAAGGGCGACGACGACACCAATGCCGAGATCACCCGGCAAGGCGATGCTGAACGCGGAACGGCGACGCTCAGCCACCGCGACGATCTCGCTGCCCCTCCCGCCGCAGAGGTAGAAGATCAGACGTCCATCGAGCTGCGCCAGGACTTCGGTCCGAGCGACGACGGGATGGGGATGTAAGCCATGCACTCCATTGCCTCGATCGGATCTGCAGGCGGCGCCGCTGACTATTACGGCAAGGACGATTTCGCCTCGGCGGACTACTACGCCGGGGAGAATGCGGCCGACTATAGCGAGTGGGGCGGCGCCTCGGCCGAGGAGGCCGGCGTCTCCGGCGAGGTCACCAAATCGGACCTGGGCAAGATCCTGAACGGCCAGCTCGCTTCGGGGGAGAAGGTGGCCGATTATCAAGGCCGCCGCCCTGGCTATGACCTGACCTTCTCCGCGCCGAAATCGGTGTCGATCATGGCCCTGGTTGCCGGCGACAAGCGGATCCTAGGCGAGGATGGCGCACACACGAAGGCGGTGCGCGCCACGATGGCGTGGGTTGAGAAGAACCTCGCCGAAACCCGAAAGGACGTCGACGGCAAGAAGGTGCCGGTGAAGACCGGCAACCTGGTCTACGCCCTCGTCCAGCACGACACCTCTCGCGCGCTGGATCCTCAGCTCCACATCCACGCGCTCGTTGCAAACCTGACCAAGGGCCCCGACGGCAAATGGCAGGCAATCCACGCCGACAAGATCTGGTCGAACAACACCGTGATCGGCTCGATCTACCACGCCTTCCTCCGGGCCGAGATGGAGAAGCTTGGCTACCAGATCGAGACCAAGGGGAAGCACGGCACCTTCGAGGTTGTCGGGGTGCCCAAGGACGTGATGGAGGTGAACAGCCAGCGTCGTGCCGAGATCCTGAAGGCCGCCGCAGCGCTCGGTATCTCGTCTCCCAAAGGGCTGGATGGGGTGACGGTCCGAACCCGCGATCCCAAGCTTTCGCTCGAAGATCGCGACAAGATGATCGCGGATTGGCGGGAGAAAGCCGTCGCCTACGGGTTTGACGGCAAGGAGCTTATTGCCGCTGCTATGCGGGCCTCAGCCGCGCCGGAGAATGCAAGCACTCTGCAGCGAGGCTATGCCTTCATGGCCGAGGTGGTGCGCGGCGCGCGGGAGTTCGTCAGCAACCTCACCCGCACGCCAGATCCATTGGTCGACAAAGGTGTCGTACGATTGGCCTCCTCGCCGGAGGCGGCGCGGGCGCAGTTCGCCGTTGCCTCGGCGATCAGGATCCACGCGCAGCGCGAGGCGGCCTTCGACGTCAATAGGCTCTCCAAAACCGCGCTCGATCTTGGGCTGAAGGGCGTGACCATCCAGCACGTCACCGAGCGGATCGAGAAGCTGGTCGAGCAAGGACGCATCATCCCCGGTGTCACGCGCGAGGGCGAGACGAGCTGGACGATGGTCACGACCCGCGAGGCGCTGCAAGCCGAACAGCACATCCTCGACCGCATCGAGGCGACCAAGGGCCAAGCAACCCCGATCGTCAACGCAGAGGCCGCGCCTGACCGCGTACAGGCTGCATCCAAGCACGAGCTCAACCCGGGGCAGCTTGCGGCTGCCACGCTGATTGTCTCGAGCACCGACAAGATTGTGGCGATCCAGGGCGTCGCCGGCTCGGGCAAGTCCACGATGCTGCAGACCGTCTCCCAGACCTTCGAGGCGGCCGCCCGCGTCGCTGAGAGCGGCGGCAAGCGGCTGCATGGCCTGGCGTTCCAGAACAAGATGGTCGGCGATCTGAAGGAAGGGGCCGGGATCGAGGCGCAGACGATCGCCTCGTTCATCTGGCAGAATGAGCGGTTCCTCACCGACAGGACCAGCCCCGCTGCGGTCGAGAAGCGGGCAGAGATGAAGGACACCATCCTCGCGGTCGACGAAGCATCGATGGTGTCGACCGACGACATGGTGAAGCTGATCAACATCGCCGAGGCGATCGGCGCCGGCAAACTCGTCCTGGTCGGTGACCGCAAGCAGCTCGGTTCGATCAACGCCGGCAAGGCATTCTCGCTGACGCAAGCCGGCGGGATCACCATCACCTGGATGAACGAGAACCTTCGCCAGAGAACCGACCAGCTGAAGGCCGTCGCCGCGCTCGCCAATGTGGGCAAGGCAAGCGCGGCCCTGAAGGTCCTCGGCGACAAGGTGACCACGCACGAGAACCCTGCCCTGCACGCGGCCGAGCGCTGGCTCGACCTGAGTCCGGAGGAGCGGGCGTCGACCGCCGTCTTTTCCTCGGGTCGAGAATCCCGCGCCACGATCAACAACAGGATCCAGGAGGGTCTGGCCGCCGAGGGCACGCTCAAGGGCGAGGGCCTGACGCTCACCGTGCGCGAACGGGTGAACCTGGCCAGCGAGGAGCTGCGCTATGCGAAGAACTACGAGAAGGGGCAGATCCTCGACGTCACGGGCAAGATCCCCGAACTCGGGCTTCAGCGCGGCACCTTCACGGTTGTGGGCGTTACCCCGCGCGGCAAGGTCGAGTTGGACCACAATGGCCGCCGGCTAAAGATCGATCCGCAGAAGCTCGATCCCACCATCAAGCGGGACCGCCTCGAACTCTCGGTGCCGAAGCAGATCCGCATCCATGAAGGCGACACGATCCGCTGGACCGACAAGGACAAGGATCGGGACCTACAGCGGTCCGCGCTGGCGCGCGTGATGTCGATCGACGGCAAGGGTGTCACAATCGAGACGGCGAGCAAGCAGGTGCTGACGCTGCAGCACGGCGACGCGATGCTCTCGCGCCTCGATCTCGGCTACTCGCTCAACATGCACATGGCCCAAGGCGTGACTGCCGATAAGGGCATCATGGCGCTGTCGAGCGCCGAGACGAACCTCACCAACCAGCAGCTGTTCAACGTGGGCGTCACCCGCGTGCGCTCGGATCTCACCGTGGTGGTGAACGACCAGGAGAAGGTCTCCCGCCAGCTCGATCGGAACACCGGCATCAAAACCTCAGCGCTGGAGACCGTCGGCCGCATCAACATCGATGGTCCGGGGGCTAGCGGCGCGCCAAGCACCGGCACCGGCTCCAAGGCGTCGAGCGGCCCATCGATGAGCTTCAGCCTTAGCTCGAGCGACCTTGGCTCGCTGCCGCCCCTGCCCCGGTTCGAGGAGAAGGATGCGGCCCGCTACGCCAAGGGCGGCGACGACATGGGGCTCAGCAAGAAGCCTGACGACATGGGGCTTGGGGACGCTGGCAAGGGCGCGAAAGGGCCGCCGGTGCCGGAGAAGAACCTCGGTCTGGAACTCTGACAAGCTGCACATTCAACAGGGGGAAAAGGGTGATTTCCAAGCCATCTACACGAGCTGACGAACTGCTCGAGGCAAACGAGATGATTGCCCGCGCAATGGCGCGTGGGCCATCAGATCGGATCAAAAAGAAGATGCTGGCGCACAGGCGCGGCATCATTGGCGAGAAGCAGACGGCGCATATCCTGGATCGACTATTCTACGATTCAAAAGATCATCTCGTAATCCACGACCTGCGGATACCTGATGGCATTGGGAGCTTCGCCCAATTCGATCACATCATCCTGTCGCGCTTGTCGCGTAAGGCATCTGTGGTGGAGGTGAAGAATTATTCGGGCCGCATGTCGCGCAACCAGCACGACGAATGGATGGTCTGGTATGAGGGCGGCCGCAGGCCGGTTCAGATCCCGAACCCCGTTGCTCAAGCGCGCCGGCAGCGCGACGTCTTACGGGCCTGGCTGAAGGCCCATGACCACGACAAGGCGTTCAGTGAGGTCGGCACCTTCGTCGTCATCCCTTCGGATGGGCAGATAGATCGCACGAAGATCACCGAGGCGCTGCCGGTCTACAAAATCGATAACTTCCACCGGGCTTGGGTGGAGTTCGCCGGTGTCAGCCCCATCGGCAAGCTCTTCTCGAGCGGCGTGCCCAGCGGCACTCTGGCCGCGATCGGCGCGCAGCTCGCAGCCGCGCACGTCTCCGACGAGCAAACCATGGCGCAGCGGCTCGGCCTCGAACCGCGATCCTATCCCCACAAGGGCGATGAGGCTGCTGCCCAGGTGGATGAGCCCGCAGACGAGGAGCAGCTGGCGGCTGAAGCAGCAGAAGCCGCCCTGGACCCGGATCTATCCCTACCGGTGCGGGAGGAAGAGGGAGAGATTGTGGTCATCTCGGCCGAGGAGGAAGAGGCCGATGCTCCCACGCCGCCCGTGCCCGAACAGGAGGAGGCGCTCCCAGTGGCGAAGCGAAAGGCGTCGGCCGCGGTCGTGATCTCGCCGGGGATCACAGAGCGCGAGTTGCCCGATGGACGGATCGCATTCCTCGCAGCGAGGGACAATGAAGCGGCGAAGGAGCGGCTTACTGCCGCGTGTAAGGGCCGCGCGCGCTGGCAGCCGCGCTTCCAGAACTGGATCTGCAGCGACGATGCAACCGCGCTCGAGATCCGCACCATGATCAAAGACCAAAGCAACGAGCACCAGGAGGAACAAGATGCGTAAGGTTCTACTCACCGCGGCCGCATTGGCCCTTTCGATCGGCACCGCCAATGCACAGAAGATGGGCAAAGGCGGCACAGGGGTCGACGAGACCTCCGAGGTGCCCAAATGCGTTCAACCCTTCGGCACGATGGCGATCGTCGAGAAACGCAGCGCAGCGTCGCCAACGGACGGCCTCCCTCCTCAGATCGCGGCTATGATGCGGATGGCAGAGGCCCAGCAGAACGGCGGCCAGGCCCGAGTTGACCCGATCCCGCTTCTGAAGCTGCTCGCGGCCAACTCCAACTGCTTCCTGATCGTGGATCGCGGCGAAGGCTTCGATGCCCTGCAGCGGGAGCGCGAGATGGCAGGCTCGACCACTGCCGGCGCAAAGACGAACACGCTCCGAGCCGCAGACTATCTCCTCACCGCAACCGTGGTCTACTCGGACGGGAACGCGGGCGGCTATGGCGGCGGCGTCGCCGGCATGTTCGGCGGCGGCATGGGCTTCAAGAGCAAGAAGCTGGAAGCCCAGGTCATGCTGGCGCTCGTGGAAGTGTCCACTGGCATCCAGCGCGCGATCGCCAGCGGCCAGGTCCGCAAGAAGGATCTTTCGATCGTCGGCGGCGGCGTGCTCCTGAACGCCGGTATTGGCGCTCTCGGCGGCAGCTATACCAGCACCGACATGGGCAAGATCACCTCTCTGGCCCTACTCGACGCCTACCGGAAGCTCACCGCGGACGCGAAGGTGCGGCTTGCCCCGCCCGCTGCGGCGGCAGCTCCCGCGCCTGCTGGCGCCGGCGCTGCGCCAGTGCAGCAGTGAGGAGAGGGGGAGAGGAAGGGCGAGGATGCCAGCTGGGCAGCCTCCCCTTCCCTTCCTGAGAGGTGCGCGATGAAGCTGCAGGCAGATCTCTTCTCGGAAAACGAGCAGTCGATTGATCCCGAGGATCTCGAAGCGCAATATGTTGAAATCGCTCCAGAGCCGCTGGCGGTGCCCTGTGGATGGCGGGACAGGACCAACAGTCCGTGCCGACGCCTCGGGCACAAGCCGGTGATGATGGACGGATTGCAGGCGGTGTGCAGGGGGCGCCGGCTCGTCCACTGCGCGCCCGAGTGCTTCAGCGTGTTCAACAAACCCGTGGAGATTGACGATGGCGTCTGATCCCCCGATGCGGCTCTCCGGCAAAATGACCAGGACGCCGCGCGGCCGCATGCTCTGCGACAATGGCGGCATGCGCTGGCGCCTGACCGGAGAAGCTCTCTCACAATGCGACGACGCCGAGGAGGTCACGATCGAAGGTGTCCGACGCGGCCTTTCCGTGATCGAGGTCTACTACGTCGGAAGGGCAGGCGCATGAATGCTCCCGTGCAGATCCAGGCAGCGCACTGCCCCTATTGCAAGAACATCCTGTTCCAGAACCTGAGGCGCCATAAGGTCCGCGGTTGCATCACCTGCAAGCGACCACTCGTGATCGCCCGCAGTCCCTTCGGGCGCCCGCGGCTGTACCGGATCTACAGCGTCCTGGACGTCGGCATGCTGGTCTATGCGCTGATGACTATGGCACTCATCGCCTTCTTCGCGCTCACCGGCCACGGCGTCACCGGCTTCGTGAAAGGCTTCAGCATCGCGCTCTTCATCGCCGGGTCGGTCCTCACTGTTGACGGCGTGCTGGCGCTCCGCACAGCACGCGACAAGACATGGGGAAGGCAAGAGCGCGGAGTGGCTGCGAGAATGCTGGGTGCAGGCAAGATCGCTGCCGGCCTACTTGCCTTTTTCATGGTATTCGTAGGCGTAACGCTCTGAGAATTTTGTAATGAATTGTCGCAGACGGTTGATCATCGCCGATGCGATGATATTCACGCCGCACGACCCAAACTCAGTAGGCGCTCCGTGGTGGAGCGCCATTTTTTTGAGCCGGTTATTCAGCGCCGTTTCGACAGCGATCGATAAAGGTTAGCGAATTCGGCCGAAACAATTGCCGATAAGCCACGTTTTTCGCTCCCAAAATGAAGGTGCGGAATGAGCGAGAGCCCATCTTATTGTCTCGAAAGAGCCCGCGAGCACCGGGAAGCTGCGGCCGCGACGCCGTTGATCAATGTGCGGCAGAAACACAGCCAGAGCGCGGAGATGTGGGAGAGAATGGCGGCACGGAACGCCGTGCTCAGCCGGTACGTGGAAAAGCCGCCTGAATAGAGCGCCGAGCGACGCGAGGTCGCGCCGGCTTAGCTCTGGCCGGCGGCCTGCGCCTCGATCTCGGCCAGCTCGGCACGATACTTCTCGATCGATTTGGCCAGGAAACTCGGGCCGTCGGGCGAGGATCGTCCGTCCCGGAGCCGGCGGGCCCAGCGGTTCACGAACGTCTCAACGCTTTGCATCGCGGCCTCGGTATCTTCCGGCGTCCTGATGTGGGTGTCGTTCTCGAGCATCGTGGCGATGCCAAGGGACAAGGTGTCGATCACATCGTCTGCCGTCACCACACCCTCAGAGGACATGGCTCGGAAGCTCTCCATGATTGCCGGCACAACGTGGCTGGCGATCGCGAGCTTGTCGGCGTCCGAAACGGTGAAGTCGGGGGTGGGCGAAGCTGCCAATGATCCTCTCCACAACAGAAAGCCGCTTTCCAAAAAAGACAACGCTAGCGCGATGCCTGCAACGGACAATGTGAGCAACTAGTGGGCGGCCCAACGGTTCAGCCCGCATGACGAAGAAGCCCAATAAGAAAGCCCGGTCCGCGAAAGCGAAGTCCAAACGACCCTCGAAAGGATTTTTCAGGAGGAACCGCGGCCTGATTGCAGGTGCGGCGGTTGTGCTGGCCCTCGTTGGGGCTGCGTACCTCCAAACGCGGAAGCAGGCCGATGAGCCGGAAGGCCCTTCAGCCGAATAATCAAAGGCTTGGCATCGCTCCAGGAGGTGAAGGCATGGCAGACGATAAGACGCAGCTTGGTGGTCAGGATCGCCAGCGGATTTCGCTGAGCGAGGAGTATGAGGTCCGTGACTGGATGGAATCCTTCGGTGTGTCGAAGGAGAAGCTGGTCGAGGCAGTGAACGCCGTAGGCGATCGCGCTGACGACGTTCGCGAGTATCTGAACCGCTAACGCGACGAATGATAGGCATTGCGCCGAGCAGAGCTGACGCTCGCTCGGCGCATTTCCGCAGGCTCAGCGAGCGGCCCCTCCTGCACGAGGCGACGGCACATACGGGTAAGCCAAGCGTACCACTTCGGCGGCTTTCTCGATTGCCTCTACCTCCCCCGGTTTGCCCTTGGGATCGATCCGCCAATTAGATCTGGGAGCGTCTATGATCGACAGAGCGGTCACCGGCCCAATCAGCTTCAGCCAGTGCGCTTCATCCTCACCCGCCGCGCCGGCTAGAAGGTGCGCAAGCAAGTTGCGGATATCGTCGGTCGTTGTGGGCTTTGTCTCCGGCATCGTGCCAACCCTTCCTAGCGCTTCAACACCGGAATGGGAGAAATGGTGGCATGCCCGCGGCGCCAGCATGTGCTGCAACGCAAGCGGATCACGGCTTGCTGGACGCTGCTGTCCCTGCCGAACCGCGAAAGGATCTTGCCTGCGGGCACGTTGATCGTGCGTCCGCAGTCACAGACGATCCGCATATCGGCGCGCTCAACGGCCCACTCGCTTAGGGTCTTGTACGGGCCTTCGACCTTAGCCACCACGTCGCGCTCTACCGAAGATCATGCGGGGTCACCTCCTCGTAGCAGCCGGCGCGCCGCAGCTGCCGCACGATGCCGTTGAACGCAGCAGTCACCCCTTGGGAGCGCCCGATCTCGTTTTCCTGGCCAGCGGCATCCCAGTAGCAGGTCAGCGGCCACTTCTCTGGGCAATGCGGCAGCAGGCAGCGCAGCGCCAAGCGGATCTCGGGCAGGTCGACGCGCGAATGCGCGCACCTGGTGACGCCGCTCCTGAGAATATGCACCGAGAGCGCGATGACGACGCGCTGATGCCTGGCGAGCTTCGCCATCGATCAATGGAAGTCATGCGACTTAAACCGCACCACTTCCTCCGGATCCATGCCGTCGGCGTGAGGCGGCCAGTATTGGTTGCGCGCCTCGGGCTTCCAGGCCTCGTCTCCGCGATCCGGAGAGCCTGCATGCCGTGCTCCGTCGCCGCGGCCAGTCTTGTGCGGGAACGACATATCCCCCACTCGGTGGAGCAGATCGCCGTGGTCGATGATGCGGTCGCAGATGACGTGGATGACCTCGCCTTCCTTCTGCACTCGCCCCTTCAGGCCCACCATCGACGCTGACATGATGGTCCGGCGCTGCGCCTCGAAACGGTCGGGCCAGAGGATCCCGTTAGCAATTCCGGTCTCGTCCTCGATCGTGATGAACAAGACCCCCTTTGCCGAACCCGGCTTCTGGCGGACCAGGACGATGCCGGCGACCTCGACGTGTCGGCCGTCGCGGATGTTTGCGAGATCGGCGCATTTGGTAACGCCCCGCCGCATCAAATCGTCTCGCACGAAGGACAGCGGATGTGCGCGGAGAGACAGCTGGAGCGAGCGATAATCCTCGATCACCTCGCGCCCGTCGGTCAGCGGTCGTAGCGCTACTTCCGGCTCCATCCCTTCCGCGCTGAAGCGCTCGGCCGCGCGATCGGCGGCGGCGAAGAGCGGCAGCGGTGCTTCGCCGAGCCCCCGCACCTTCCAAAGTCCTTGCCGGCGATCGGCGCCAAAGCTGTGGAAGGCGTCACCGTCGGCCAGCTTCTCGATCGACGCGCGCGGGACGCCCGATCGCCGCCAGACCTCCTCGACGCTGGTGAAGGGGGCGGTGCCCCGCGCCGCCACGATCTTGGCGCCGTCGGCGTTGGACAGCCCACGGATCTGCCGCAGTCCAAGCCGCACGGCCAGGTAGCGGCGGCCGGCCTTCTCCAGCGTGCAGTCCCACCGGCTCGCGTTGATACAGGGCGGCCGAACCTCAACGCCGTGCTCGCGCGCGTCGCGGACGATCTGGGCCGGCGCGTAAAAGCCCATCGGTTGCGCGTTCATGAGGGCTGCGCAGAACACATCCGGGTGGTGGTGCTTCATCCAGCACGAGGCGTAGGAGATCTTGGCGAAGGAGGCGGCATGGCTCTCCGGGAAGCCGTAGGAGCCAAAGCCCTCGAGCTGGCGGAAGGTGCGCTCAGCAAACTCCCGCGGGTAGCCGCGCTCGACCATGCCCTCGATCAACTTCTCGCTGAAGTGCGAGACGCCGCCGGTGAACTTGAAGGTCGCCATTGCGCGGCGCAGCTGGTCTGCCTCGGCCGCGGTGAACCCGGCGCCGACGATCGCGACGCGCATCGCCTGCTCCTGAAAGAGCGGCACGCCCAGCGTCTTCTCGAGCACCGCGCGCAGCTCGGGCCGAGGATACTCCGGCTTTTCCAGCCCCTCGCGCCGGCGCAGATAGGGATGCACCATGTCGCCCTGGATCGGACCTGGCCGCACGATCGCGACCTGAATGACGAGGTCGTAGAAGCGCTGCGGCTTCATCCGTGGGAGCATCGACATCTGCGCGCGAGACTCGATCTGGAAGGTGCCGAGGGTGTCCGCCTTCTGGATCATGGCGAACACTGCAGGGTCATCCTCCTGCAGATCCTTCATCTCGACGTGCACGCCCTTCTCGGCCTCAAGCAGGTTGAAGGCCCGGTTCATGCAGCCGAGCATGCCCAGACCTAAAATGTCCACCTTCATAAATTTGAGAGAATCGATGTCGTCTTTGTCCCATTCGATGATCTGCCGATCCTCCATCGCTGCCGGCTCAATGGGGACCAGATCGTCAAGACGATCGTGCGTCAGGACAAAGCCACCCGGGTGCTGGCTCATGTGGCGCGGCACGCCGATCAGCTTGCGGGCGAGCTCGAGGGTCAGCCGGAGCCGACGATCGCCGATATCGAGGTTAAGCTCCTCGACCTGCTTGTCTCCTACCCCTTCGGCCGACCAGCCCCAGACCAGGCCAGCGAGCGAGGAGGTCAGATCCTGGGGCAAGCCGAGCGCCTTGCCGACGTCACGCACAGCGCCGCGCGCGCGGTAGCGCGTCACGACTGCAGTCAGCGCCGAGCGATCACGGCCATAGGTCTCGTAGATCCACTGGATGATCTCCTCGCGCCGCTCATGCTCGAAGTCGACGTCGATATCGGGCGGCTCGCGCCGCTCGCCGGAGACGAAGCGCTCGAACAGCAGCTCGTGCTTGATCGGATCAATCGAGGTCACGCCGAGCACGAAGCACACGCAGGAGTTCGCGGCCGAGCCCCGACCCTGGCAGAGGATCCCACGCCGGCGCGCCTCGCGTACGATCGCATAGACGGTGAGGAAGTAAGGGGCATAGCCAAGCTCATCGATCAGCTTCAGCTCATGCGCGATCTGATCGGTGTAGGCAGCCGGCACGTCGCCGTCGAACATCTGGCCCACCGCCTCCGTGGCCAGTTGCGTGAGCGCTTCCTGTGCGGTCAGCCCGTCGATCAGGCGCTCATGCGGGTACTGGTAGGCCAGCTCGCCCAGGTCGAAGGAGCAGGCGTTGGCGATGTCGACACTCGCCTGCAGCGCATCGGGATAAGCGCGGAAGCGCCGGATCATCTCGTCGGGCGACTTGAGCGCGCGATCGGCATTCACCTCGCGCCGGTAGCCGAGCTCGTCCACCGTGCATTTCTCGCGCACAGCGGTCACCACGTCCTGGAGCAGGCGGGCATCGGGGGCATGGTAGAGCACGTCGCCGGTCACCACCGCGCGCACGCCGGCGCCGCCCGCCTGCCGCGCCAGCGCGTCGATCCGCACCGCGTCCCCGGGGCGGCGACGCTGGAACAGCGCCATGTAGCCGCGGCGGCCGTAGACCTTCTTCAAATAGCGGAGGGCGGCCAGGTTCTCCTCGTCGGCTTCGTGGGGCAGCAGGATGGCGATGACGCCCTCTGACCACGGCTCCAGGTCGTGCCAATGGAGCAGGCATCCCCCCTTCCCTGCCCGCTTCTTGCCGACGGTCAGCAGCCGCGTGATGCGGGACCAGGCAGGACGGTCGGTCGGATAGAGCAGCAGCCGACGGCCGCACGACAGATCGACCCGCGTGCCGGCGATGGAGCGGACCCCCGTCGCCTTCTGCGCCTCCCAGGCACGCACGACGCCCGCGACGGTACCGATGTCGCTGATGCCGATCGCCGGGTAACCCAGCAGCGCAGCCGCCGCGAACAGCTCGTCAGGGCTCGATGCACCGCGCAGCAGCGAGAAATGGGTGAGCACCTGCAGCTCGACATAGCGACTCATCCGAACACACCGTGGATCCACCAGGAAAGGTCGCCGGTGTTGTCCTGGAAGCCGTCGCCGCGGCGGAAGACCCAGTAGCGGCCGCCCTCCTCGTCCTCGACCCGGTAATAGTCGCGCACGGCCCAGGTCTCCGCGTCTCTGCGCCACCACTCGCCGTGGACGCGCTCGGGCCCATCGCCGCCGACGATCGTGTAGCGCTTGCCGCGCCACTCGAAGCGGCGTGGAGGCTGATCGGGCAGCAGCGCCAGCACGTTGAAGAGCGGCTCGGGCCGCGAGAACAGGCGGATCGGGCGCTCCCATGCTGGCCACTCCCCCGGCTGCTCGTTTGGATCGACCTGCGCGACCGCGCGCTCAGGCACGTGGCTCTCCACGGGCGCAATCCGGAATACCGAGGCAGGACCAATCCTGCCCGCGATGACGTCGACTAGGCGCGACGGATCGCGGACCATCGTGTCGCCGGCGAGCACGGCACCTAAGTCGACGGCATCGAGCGGTTCGGTATGTGGCGCAACAAGCCAGAACTGCTCGATGCCCATGCCGGGATCGACGCGATCGATGCGGAGCTTCAGCAGGCGGAGAAGGTGCGACACCTCCCGCGTCGGCCGTGATGTGCCGATCGCCACCACCTGCTCGCCGCCGTCGACGCGCAGACCCGTCAGCCGGAGCGAGCGGGCGCCGAGCCCCCGCTCCCGCAGCACCTGCGCCAGATCACCCAGCAGATCGCCCATGACTTGCTCGATCGCCTCGGCGGTGCCGATCGGCTCCAGCAGCCGGCGCTCGACGAACGGCACCTCCGCATCTTCGCGAGGCGTGATGGGCTCGGCTACCGCGCCCAGCGCCTGATCGAGGCGCTCGATCGCCGGCAGACCGAGGCGGCGGGCAAGCGGGCCGCGTGCGACAGGCAGGAGATCCGCAATGCGCTCGAACCCGAACTTGCGAGCTGCGGCTTGTGCAGTCGCGGATAGGCGAAGGGCGGCGATCGGCAGCGGTGCGAGCGCGTCAGCCGTCCTGCCAGGCTCGACCCGGATCAGATCATCTCGTCCATAGCGGGCGAGCGCATGTGCAGCGCCGGGGGTATCGGCAATGGCAACCCGCACGGTGAAACCCGCGCGCCGGCAGAACTGCCGCAGCCGACAGCAGAACCGCTCCTCGCCGCCGTGCAGATGCTCGCAGCCGGTCAGATCGATCCATAGCCCGTCGGTCGGCGTCACCGCCGCCGTGGGCGACCAGCGGCGCACAGCCAGCAGGGCTAGGCGATCGAGAAGCGCTGCATCAGCCTCGGGCTCCGCGGGACGGAAGTCCAGGTCCGACACCAGGGCGCGAGCATGCGTGGCAGCCATTCCGGGGCGAATGCCCAGTGCCTGCGCGCCTAGGCACGCGGCCACAACTTCCTCGCGACGGCCGACTTTGCCCACTAGCGCCAGCGGTGCGTCTGATGTGGCTTTAATATGAAAACGCGATGGTTCTGCAGCGTTTACGCCATGAATTGCCTTGTACGGATTGCTGGCGGGCTCCGAGCGTCGGCCGAGCTCGCGCATCAGTGGCTTAGCGTGCGAAGGCAATGCCGCGATCTGCGCCTCGACGTCGGCGCGTGGGTCCGCACCTTGCCGCGCCCAGCGGGCACCAGGGCGCCAGCCCCCGCCCCTTGGCACCGAGCAAGCGCCGGGATCATCGTCGACGGGGAGCTGAAGCGGCGGCCGCTCAGGCGGCCGCGACGCGGGCCGTTCCAACCGTCTCAGCCGCTCGATGGCCAAGTTCGGCAGGAACAGCGAGACGACCCGTCTCATCGCTACCCTCCACAATCAGGGAGAAGGATGCCCCACCACGCTGGCGCGCCAGCTCCACCGACCAGCGCGGACGCCCCACACCAGCGACGCTCAACCGCTCCGACGGCGCAGCGCCGATGCGCCACCGGGTCCACGCAGCCGAAGGCTCGTCCAGCGGATCCTGATCGCGCGCGCGCCGGCGGCGCAGCAGCAGCACCGGCATGTCCGCCTCCGCCGCCACCAGCTGCAGGCGCCGCGTCGCGACCATCGACACCCGGGTTGCCTCGGCAACGATCACAGATGGGGTGCCGTCGCGCACCGCATCCTCGATGACGGCCAAGAGCGCGGCATCGTCCCGGGGCTGCGCGTAGATCACGCTTGAGGATGGCAAGCCCGCTTGGGCCAGCCCTGGCGCGTAGAGGTCGCTGCGGCAGCTCGCCCACAGCACTGGTCCACCCGCCTCCGCGGCTTCGCGTGCAGCGATGCCGGCGAGGAAGAGAGTCGTCGCTGCATCGTCGACCATGGAGACGCTGCGCGCTGATGCCTCGTGGAGCGCGCCGGCACGCAGCCCCCCTGCCCCGAGCCTGCTGTCGATCGCGTCGACGCCGAAAGGCAGCACCCGGTAGTCAGTCGCGGGAGTCGCGATCGTGCGGAGGTGCGCTATGCTGGGCGCAAGGGACTCGAGGGCGGCGGTCATCGTGTTCTAAGACTCTACGTGTTCCCTTTATGTTCCATTAAGGGGCGGGATCGGTCAAGGCAGGGCAATCACGGAGCTGTGGATTGACGGAACGGACGTGGAACAGCCGCGGGCTTCGAGGTTCGTTGCAGATGAGGATCCGGATGCTAGCTTGCCACCATGTGCAATAGAGCGCGCTATAGCGGTGAACCCGAAACGCTGTTTGGATCTGCGGCCGAGCTGTTTGAAGAGCGGCCTCGAGACAACCGGTTCAACCCGGTGGAGCTGCGGCCCAAGTCGCGAAACTATGTAATTCGCCAGCAGGACGGGAAGCGGGCCTGGGACGTGATGACCTGGGACGTCCTCGGCGGCCAAGCTGCCTACCCGATGACGAACGTGAGGAACCTCCAGCTACCGCAGTGGCGCCGGCTCGCTGAGAAGCCTGAGAACCGGTGCATCATCCCGTTGACTGAGTTCGCTGAGTTCACCCCCGAGAAACACGATCTGGGCGACGGCAAGCCGCCGCTGAAGGGCGAGATGTGGTTCAGCGTCGTGGATCAGCCGACGTTCGCTGTGGCGGGTTTTTGGCAGCCAACGAACAACGGCGCCGGTTTCACGATGGTGACATGTGACGCCAATGAGCTGGTTGAGCCGATCCACCCAAAGGCAATGATCACAATCCTTGAACCTTCCGACGTGGACCGATGGCTCAGCGGATCGTACGAGGACATAGTGGACCTGCAGCGGCCCTATGATGCTAGCCGCATGACCGTTGCTGGTCCGGTTTTCCCGACGAGGCAGCAACCACCTTCGGCATAGACCTGGACGCCCTCCGTCGCTGGCCAAGTCCGGCTCACTCGGCGCGCGTTCTCGAGATCAACGTACAACGGCGGCCGCGCGCACTGCGGTACGAGTGCGTTTCCTCAGCCGATCGGGGTGATGCGAGCCTCGAAGAAGGCCCAGTTGCCATCCTTATCGTTGAAGTCCGGTCCATCCGCCCAGGCTGATTGCAGGGACGCGAAATCCTGCATCAGGAACATCGCCGTTTCGCGGTGCCCCTCGGAAATCGTGATCGTCTGATGCTCTTTCGCGTAGAGCTCGAACTTGGGATCTCCCGAAGGCCAATCGTAGGTAAAGACGTCAAGCTCCGCCAGCATCAGAGACGAGGGTGGGTTCTTGAGATAGATAGCTAGCTGAGGACGCTCGATCGAATATCCATTGCTCTCTTGCTTCTCGAAGATCAGATCGAACGCGGCAAACATGTAGTCGCCATCATCGAAATGCCCCATGCCGACGGAGCTCGGGCTGGTGTACTCGATCCACCCTTTGTCCGGGACGCTCGGGCGATCCGGCCTCAGCGTAAGCCACGGCGTTTTCAGGTCATAGGGAGTGGTCTTGCCTAGAAGCTTGGCGACGCGAGCACCTCGCGTGCGCATCAGCTCGGCGTTGCGGGCCTGATCGATCCGGACCCTCTTTGGATCAAATCGCTTCGTGGTGATCGTTCGTAGAATCCTTGGAGAAAGCATTGCCGAATATCCCTTGTGAGGACTCAAACTATCGCTGAATGCACGAACATTGCCAAATCAATGTTCGGCTTCTGAAGTTCTTCAGCTATCTTGTTTGGCAGGCATCTTATTCCGCTCGCTTCGCCACACCATTGCTGATCTGATGGCCACATTTCGATCTCTCTGGCCGCCGCACCAATTGATACTCGACGCCGATGCGTCGAGGCGCGCTGGCGCGTCTTGAAAGCGTTCGCTCAACAAATTGCCGCGCGGCGCTTTCTGATTGGAACGACACGCGCAGGCGCGAACCAGCGGCCCCAATGCGGCCCCATGCGAGCTCTACGAGCACGCACCCGAAAAGATCTCTGCTGACGGTGATCTCGTAGGATCGCGCCATGTTCTTGACCGCACAACGAGCTTCGAGCTCGCATCGCCAATCGATCAGCTTGGTTGGCAGGTCCAGCATGCCCGGATCCTGCTTTGTTCTTCAGGACGAAGCCAACCGAGACTTTGAATCAGTGCATCGTCAGTGATTCAGCTGTTCGATCAGTGGCTAAGGCCAACGCCCAGGCCGGGGAGGAGAGGCCCGGGTGGCGACTCATGCATTGACGGCCTAGATTCCGGCTATGACAGCTCATCCTATTCCGTTCCTCGATGGCCCCCGGCTTGCTCCTATCGCGGGCGGTAAACCAACTGGCTTAGTCGTACTCCTCCACGGATACGGGTCCAATGGCGACGACTTGATCTCCCTCGCCAGGATGATCCAACCCTCCCTGCCAGGGATAGCCTTCATTGCTCCCAACGCGCCATCGCTGATGCCGCGGATGGCAAATGCTCACCAGTGGTGGCCGATCGAGACATTCTC
The DNA here is from genome assembly GCF_052045505.1 of Sphingomonas sp. 22176. NCBI lineage: Bacteria > Pseudomonadati > Pseudomonadota > Alphaproteobacteria > Sphingomonadales > Sphingomonadaceae > Sphingomonas > Sphingomonas sp. 22176. Next base: position 27,022 of record NZ_JBQEPL010000012.1, read on the forward strand.
GGCGGCGGAGCGGGCGATGGGTGTTGCAAATGCGGCACCTGATCTGGACCGATTTCTCTCAGACGAGCTGAAAGCCCATGGTCTCGCAGACGACCGACTGCTGATTGTCGGCTTCAGCCAAGGCGCCATGATGGCGCTCCATGTGGGGCTGCGGCGCCAACAGCCGATCGCCGGGATCATCGGCATCTCGGGCATGCTCGTTAATCCGGACAGCCTCGAGGCGGAGATTACGAATCGACCTCCGGTGCTGCTGATCCATGGCACCGCAGACGACGTGGTGCCGTTCCGATCGCTGGAGTTGGCGTCGCGGGCACTGGACGCTGCAGGCGTTCCCATCACGAAGCACGTCTCGCGAGGTCTAGGTCACTCGGTTGATCAGGAGGGACTTGCGGCGGCCGCAGCGTTCGTCGCTCGCGCGCTGTCTTGATTGGGAGTGGCTCGGCTGCTGTTGGGCCGCAAGCTGCCAGACCGCTTTTTGGGGGGGAAGCACGAAAGCAGACATCGGCTTGTCGCGGCTGGCTCGTGCTATAGGGTATCATATCGCCTGGCGCTTCCGGGCCGTAGCTTGCCAAAGCAGATTCCGGGTGAAAAGTGCACGAGCGGACATGACCTTGCAGCGCCCGCCCGTAGTATCGGGTATCGCTCGTTTCTCTGTCTCTGAGTTGACTCACGCAGTCCAGGAAACTGGCCTGGTTCAGTCATCTGGCTCTGCTCTAGACGGCCCGAAACCACCAGCACCACATCAGGTCCTCTATAGGCAAATCGGCGCGCAAATCCTTGCGATCTCAGGTGTAAACGCCGCGAACTAACCGATAAGATCTTCAAATTCTCGCAGGTCATCTTTATCTAGAAGCTTTTTCGCGTTCTTCATTCTTTCGTCATTTCGCGCTTGCATGTTGTACAGCTTTTCCAGAAGCCCGTCGACAATGCTCATGCCGGCAACGATTTCGGCAGCGGTCATACCTTTGGCATCATGGGCGCCCGCATTGCCCCGTTCCCGAATGCGATGAAGAATCTTTTTTTGGTCCTCGTCGACATGACCCTGTGCATGGAGGTCGTCGGTCCGCTTGGCTAGGGATCGTCCAGCACACTGCTTGTCCTTCACTATAAATTCTACGGCCAAGCGCAGCCCAATAGTCGCGAGGATCATCTGAGACCCGGCCAGCGCCTGAAGTGTTTCGTCGAGGATATCACTCAGTTTCCGGGGAACGTAGTCTGTGTTGAACGTGAAGTGTTCTGAGGCAGGAGGCGGGTACTGCCTGATGCGCACTATTGGTATTGGATGTCCGTCTTCATCCCAGTCGGCATCCTCAGAGTCCCAAAAGGCACTGCGATAGCAGACTGTGTCGCAGGCCCCGCAGCGGAAGATTGAGTACGTTGATCCTCCGTCGACCTGCTGGTCCAAGGTAGACCATCGCCCTGTGCAGCGGGCTTCAAGCGTGTGGATCGTCTCACGTTCGCAGTCAGTGCAGTGGAGGAGTTCTCGTTCTTGCACATCAGCTAGACGGGTGAATGTGTCGAGCATCGTCTTCAGCCTGTTCGCGCCCTTGCCAGGGCACAGAGTATCACGCGGCGAGCGTATCATGTCTCTAAAATCGATGGCTAGGGCATCACGAGGTAACGTGTCGGTTTTTCAGGCACAATACTCGCCTTACTCTTATAGCCTGCGCAGACGGCCACATCTGGGACACACCTGCCGTTCACTAAGTTACCGATAAACGTCGGGCTGTGCCGAGACCAGACGCTCGAACCCGATGGCTATGCGAGATCTGGGCACGTTGCCTGCGCCCGATCGAGATGCAGCTCTGCAAGGCCGCAGTGCGCCTAGGCCTCAGGGGAGGTGGACTGTTGTGTTAGGCCTTCTTCCGGATGCGGGGGTAAACGACATGGCCGCTTGAATCCAATTGGTGGCGCGCGGACGGAGCGGCGCTGCTTGAAACCGTTCGCTCAATGTTCTACCTCCTAATGCCGAGGCGAGGCGATTTTCCCGTTGCGTCCAGCCTTGGCTAGGTTCTTATCGTGTGACGGGGAGTTAGAAGCGGATGCATCAATCGACTCTGTGGAGCGTCGGCGACCGGAGCAACCTAATCTCGGGGCCAATCGACGCCGCACTCGAGATCGGCGCCTATGAAGCGCTGTGGTGCGAGCGTAATGCCAGTTTCAAGTCCATTGCCGAGCGGTTTCGCGGCGCGCCCGGCTCGCGTCCGTCGCATCTGGTCCCGGAGACCCAGGCTCGGGAAGTCGGGAGCCGCGTGCTCGCCAAGCTGCGTGAACGTACGCGACAGCGTTTCGACATCCGCATTCACGGCGAATGGGAATATCCCGAGCGTCTCCGCGACGCCGCCGATCCGGTGGAGTTGCTCTACATCCAGGGCGATTGGGACTTGGTGACCCTGCCGGCGGTGGCGGTGGTGGGCACTCGCAAGCCGTCGCCGCTCGGGATCGAGCGCACACAGACGCTGGCCTATCGGTTGGTCAAGGACGGCTTCACGGTGGTCTCAGGGCTCGCCGAAGGCGTGGACACCGCCGCTCATAGCTCGGCGATCGCGGCCGGCGGCCGCACCATCGGGGTGATCGGCACACCGCTCGGCAAGGTCTATCCGAAGGCGAATGCGGCGCTGCAGGAGCAGATCGCCCGCGACCATCTGCTGATCAGCCAGGTTCCGGTGCTGCGTTATGACGCGCAGGATTTCCGCTCGAACCGGTTCTTCTTCCCCGAGCGCAACAAACTGATGTCGGCACTGACCCAGGCGACGATCATCGTCGAGGCCGGCGAGACGTCGGGGACACTGGTGCAGGCGCGCGAAGCGCTGCGCCAGGGCCGCAAACTCTTCATCATGAACAGCTGCTTCGAACGGAAGGATCTCACCTGGCCGGCCCGTTTCGAGGAACAGGGCGCGATCAGGATCCACAGCTATGCCGACGTTAGATGCGAGCTGGTCTCCGCAGATACGGAAGATCGGTGATCTCGAGCGTCAGGATCATTGGTACCTGACGGCCGAGCATGAATGCTACTTCTTCGGCGAGTATACCGCTCGCGGCGGATACAGCCACAGCTCGACCAACCAGATCATCATCAACATCAAAAAGAAGCCGAGCCTGCGGCATACGCAGCAGTGGCAGTACAAGGTGCGCGACATGTCGCGGGTGGCGGCGGCGATCCGGGGCGCGATCAATCCGCAATCCTATGGGATCGTGACGTTGGTGCCCATCCCCCCGTCCAAGCTGCGAACCGATCCGGAGTATGATCCGCGCATGGTGGAGATCGCGCGATTGGTTTCACCGAGCGCCAATGTGCGCGAGCTGATCGAACCGATTGCCGCACGGCAGCCACAGCACGAGAGAGAGCAGCGGCTCGATCCGGACCAGCTGCGCGCGACGCTGACCATCGTGGAAGCGCAGTGCGCGCCCGCGCCGCAGAACATCATTCTGATCGACGACGTGATCACCACGGGCTGCAGCTTCGTCGCGTGCCGCCAGCTGCTGCAGGACCGGTTTCCGGGGGTACCGGTCTGGGGAATTTTCGCCGCTCGGCGCGCCGTCGACCGTTTCGCCGACTTCGAAGCGTTCGGCAGCCTCGACGACCTCTGAGGCGATCGCGACGGCTTATGCCGCGCGTCGGCCCCAGCCCTTCACCTCGATCACCGCGCCCTCGCACCATCGCGAGCCAAGACAGGTTGAGATCGGCTTCGCCGCGCTTTCGACCACAGGCGGGCGAAACACTTGTGCATGGGACAGCGGAAGCATTGCTTTCGGAATTGTAGTTCCCGACATGTTCCCTAACATCACACTATGGCGTCCAAGATCAAGAGCGATGGTGAAACGGGCGGATTCGCCACCAACGGCGGAGTGCCGCTGGGTGCGAGGCTGGCGAGCGAGATTGTGAAGCCCAGGGACTGGGGTGCCCTGCAGCGGAATTGCGTCGTTCTTTTCAGGGAGGAGCTGCGCGACCCCAATACGAAGGAGTATGGTCGCAACGGGCAGAAGCAGGGCGGCATTGACATACTGGGTTATCGGAACGGAGATCCCGCGCATGCGGTCGGAATCCAGTGCCGCAACATAGGCAAAAGTCTCAAGCAGTCCGTTATCATGGAGGACTGCCAGAGCGCGCTGACGCTGGAGTTTGGTCTCAGGGAGATCATCTTCGCTACCACCGCGCCGGACGACACGAAGTCGGACCAGGCCGCCAAGGCGGTTGAGCGCGAGCTACGGGCCGAAGGACGCGACCTCACCGTGCATGTCTATGGCTGGGGGCAGCTCCAGACGCTGATCGCGATGCACGAGCCGGCGTACAACGCTTTCATGCCTGGGGTGGTGGCGTCGGCGCGGCCCGTAGAGCTGGATCCGAGCTCCCATACGGAGGCCGAAGGGCTGATGGCCATCATAGCCGACACAATCGCCCAGCAAATGAGGGGTTATAAGCTCGCGCCGCAGGCAGACGCGCTGCCTGCGGGACCAAATGGCATCGGCGACGAGAGTCCAGCACTGCACGCCAAGATAGACGTCCTCCGGGACCTGGTGCGCGAGGGCGGTGCCAAATCCCTGGAACAGCGCCTAATCGCGCTGCGCGACAGTCCAGAGGCCGCCAACGCGCCGTGGGCACTCTACCGCATCGAGACCAACATTGCCGCGTCGCAGATGGACCAGGGCCGGGAACTTGATGCCGCCGAGACCTACGAGCGCGCGCATGCGATGCGGCCTGACGATCCGGGCGCACTAGCTAACCTCTCCATAGCAAAGACGATCAAGGGAGATCCCGACGAGGGCATGAGGATCGCCCTGGAGGTGCTGGCCCGACCCGACAGGACGACGTTTGCGCTGAGCGCACTGCTTCAAGCGGCATCCCGTTCTGACTGGCAAGGCAATCCGGACAGCTTGGTGCCAGAGGACATGCGCGGCACCCCCACGGCTGAGCTGGCGGTCGCAGACTTCCTAAGAAAGCGCTGGCTTCCCGGATGGGAGGCTCGGACGCTTGCGCTGCCCGATGGCGAGAGCGACTTCGACGACATCGGCCGGCAGAAGGCGCTCGCCGTTTTGTCGATCGCAGTGGACAGTCGCGTTCACGTGGTGGGCGGCAAGGATGCGGTGACGGATGCGCAGATCGACGCGGCGGCCACCGAGATGCACTCCCACGCGGTTCACTTCCTGCGCAACGGGTACCAGCATCATCACGACCTCATGGCTCACGTGAGCAACGGAGCTCTTCTCCTCAGGCTTGCTGGCCGCAACGAGGAAGCCGAGGGCCTCCTGAGAGAGGGCTTGAGGGCCGTGCCCGGCGAGGACCAGCTGATGCGCCTGCTCGCAATGTCGTTGATCGACCGGGGGTATCTCGACGAAGCTCTCGAGGTCCTGGAGTCGGGCACCGAGCCGGAGACGGTGCTCATGAAGGCGCAGTTCTCCAGGACCGGAGCCGCGGCAGATCGTCTGGCGATCCTGCAGCGCATGTCCGAGCCTGCCGACGACCGGGTCGCAGGGATGCGGCGCAGGCTCACTGTGGAACTCGCCCTTATGGCGAAGGACCTGGAGGCAGCGGACCAGGCGATTGAAGACATGCTTCGTCACCCCGGCGACGTGGTGGCGGCCAAGCTGCTGCAGGTTCAGAGGGATCGGCAGACAGGCATCCTGGACGAGGAGGCGAAGGATAGGTTGCTGCGGATCGCGTCGGAACTGGGATACGACGTCAATCCGATTGACCGGTTCCTCGTGGCCGAGGCCTTGCTTGAGGCAGGGATGCCCGGCGACGCGGCCGATCTGGTCGCGGATCACATCGACCTGTCGAGCCCGAGGCCGGCGACGTTCTTGTTTCTCACGGCGCTCGCAGACGCGCGACGCGACGGCGAGTATCGCGACGCCCTTGCCGCCGCCTCCGACACTGTGCGTGGACACCCGGACGTGCTATGGCTTGACGCCCGTCATGCTTGGAACGCGGGTGATGTCGAGCGTACGCTCGTAAATGCGGAGCTCCTGCTCCAGTTAAAACCGGATCTCCCGAAAGCCGTCCTCCTCCGGATCGAAGCGCTGCTACGCCTAGACCGGTCGCGGCAGGTGCTCGAGGCTATCGACGAGCCAATAGAGGATCTGCCGTGGAAAGGATCGAGTGACCCTTTCCGCGTAGCTAACCTGCTCAGCCACTTCGGCCATCACGATCGCGCAGCCCGCTACGCGTACAGGCTCTTCCTTGCTCACCGGGACAAGCCGAGGGCCTGGATGACCCTCTCCTCGATGACGGTACGAGAGGGGCAGGAGCCGGGCGCGCGTCCCGACACCTGGTCGCCCGAGCTCGTGACACTCGAGGTCGCCGTTGACGTCGAGTATGATGACGGCGGCACCGCCTTCTTCATCGTAGAGCCGGATCCCCGTTTGCGATCAATGGACTCCGACTCTTGGGAGCCGGAGCACCCGATGGTCCGCGCCGTAATGGGACTTGCCGTCGGCGACGCTTGCACGGCGCCTGACGGTCGCCGCGGCACCATCGCGAAGCTGCGCCACAAAATTGTCGCGCGCTTCCACTACGTGTTGGAGAACTACGAAAAGCGCTTTCCAGAAGTCTTCGGCTTCAAGTCGATGACCATCGATCCAACGAGCCCTAACGGCCTGGACGACCTGATTGCATCGCTCAAGGAGCGCCACGACTGGGTCCTCGCCGAACAAGAGAGCCATTTCGCTAGTGGGATGCCGATTGATGTGCTGGCAGCTCGACTCGGGCTCGACACCATCGATGTGGCTGCCGGCATAGTCGAGCAGGGGCTGAGGCTCTCCGTCGCCGCCGGGAACGAGGAGGAGCGCCGATCTTCGCGCAATTCGATCGTTGCCAACTCGACCCAGGGATGCGTGCTCGATTTGCTCGCGTTCTGGTCGGCATGGCGCCTGAAGGTACTGGACCGGCTGGCGAGATTGTGTGGCCCGATATCAGTGCCGCAGAGTGTAGTCGACCGACTGCAGGCCCGACGAGAGCGGCTGGCGATGTCGATCACCTCGGGACACGGGTCGATCGCGTATCAGGACGGCAAGATCCTGCACACAGAGATCCCGTCGGAGCGGGTCGCCGAATTGCGGGATGACGTCTCCGCAGCGCTCGCCTGGATTGAGGTCAACGATGCCGCGAGGCCCGTGGTTCTGGACGAGGCGCTGCCACCTGTCGTTCGCGACCACGTCCGGTCGGGCCGCAGCGACATGCTGGACGCCATTGCCGTTTCGTTGAGATCGGGACACCTGCTAATATGCGACGACCTAGCTCTTCGAGCGATGCACAAGGGTTTCGGCGGCGCCAGGTCCGCGTGGCTCCATTCAGCCCTCACCCATGCCGCGGACATCGGCGCGCTTTCGGACGAGGAGTTTACCCAGCTCACAGCGGACATGATCGCGAGTGGCCAATCCTACCTCGGCGTCTCCGGCGGCATGATCGCGCTCGGGATGGAGATGGATGCTCTCCAGCACGGCAGGCTCGGCGGTCGGGCAACTGCGCTGGTTAGCCGCCTTGGGGGCAAGGAGGCCGAGGTGCGATCGCACGTCCAGGCCGCCTGCGAGGCGATCGCCCACTTATGGTCGACGCAGAGTGTCAGGACCGTGCGGGAACCCGCTACCGGCCTGATACTCGAAAAGCTAATCCGTGAGCGTGACGAATGGCGCGACATTCTCGGAGTGGTCATCAAGTACACGGCACGCTTTCCAGGTGCCCAGCAATACGTCAGGGACTGGGCCAGGGGGCATTTCCTACCGGGATTCGCGTAATCGCTGACGCGCTAGATTAACCACTCAATAGCCGCCGCCCTACGATCGCCTGAACGAATGGCAGGTGTCAGGGACGCGGCGAACATGGCCGAACGATTGAGTATGGACGCGCTGCTGCATGGTGCCCCTGCCCGCCTCCCCGCGACCGCTCCCGACCAAGATGCGTCGTTCGGCGCATCGAGCCTTGAACGGCAGCTTCCGCCACAACGAGCTCTTCATTCAGTATGAACACTCATCTCAACCTAACAAACGCAGAGCAAGAGCAGGCTTAACGCTCCGGGATTCCCAGTGTGCGATCGAGACGAACCAGAACCCCATTCGATACTCGCTGAACAAAATCGCTCGATGCGAGCATCTTCAACTCAGCATCACGCATTCGAGCCAAGCCAGCTCGAAGTCCTGCCCCCGCCAAGGTCAAGCGGCGAATGTGTTCGAGATCAATTTCTCCCTCAGCAACTTGAAAGTTCCCGCCGGTTAGCTCCGCCAAAACATCTTGATACTTTTGACTGACGAGCGCTCTGATAGGATTATCAAGCTCCGGATGCGGACCCAGGATGACAGGCATTGCCGAGCGCAGTTCTCGATCTGCAAGAACTACCTTTGATTCTTGAATGGCCGTCCGAGCTCCTGGCTGAGTGGCGAAGTAGTCTACCGCCGCCTCAATGGCCCGCCGGATATCTTCACGAGTAACCTCAAATAATTTCGTTATGTGGTCCCGGCGTGCACGACGAGCCTCAAGCACGCGATTTATCCAAAGAGAAACCGCTAAGCTAACAAGTGCAGGTGCAAAAAGGTAACCGAGGAACCCTCTCACCGTTAATGCAAGCTCGCAGCTGCCTCCGCGAATCGCCAAGCAAGCGATGGATATGCTTCCAACTCGGGATCCGTTAGGTGAAACTCTACGGCTTTACGTAAGTCACTGGGAGACCATCCCGCGCGAACGAGCCCGCCAAAGACCTCTTCGAGAAACGAGGATGGCAACCCTTCAACGCCGTCGATGTCGAGGACGACATGGGAGCCGTTTGCAAGCCGAGGCCGCAAAATGTCTTCGCGAAACATCTCACCTGTGTACGGGCCATCCCCCCGTTTCCGACCTGCCGGGAACGGCGAGAAATCCCGTGCGATCGAGATCCTTGCTACGTCAGCCACCGAGGCAAATCTCCCATTCAACCAGAGTACCAAAAAACGGAGCTCGCCGAGAGGTTCCGCTTACCGATACGCCGGGCCGATACGTCATCGAGCCTTTTCCGCTCGTGATTCGCAGAAAACCGTTACCAAGCTTATCTACCCACGCGGCCATTTCCGCCAGCCCCTTGCCACGTCCCTTCTCGCCAGTCGATGTCCTTCCCACCTCTAAAGCGGCCGCCAGAAGCTGATCATCCCGCCTTTCCGGGTGCAGTCTGTCGGCGAGGCCTACAAGTTTGATGATGTTGGACCAATGTTCAGATCTAGGCAGAGTCGCAGGTATCCCAACCCCCTGATCGTAAATCTGAAGCGACACTGTGTTGGTGGCGCTGTTCCAGGTACCAGCGGACCACCAGCTCCCCGTCGCCTTTGAGGGCCAAATCGCAACATCCCGGGGATAGGCGTGCCGCGTATTTGCAATCGCTTCCGATATTGCTTCGTAGACAGTCAGTCGCGGGCCAATTTTTTTCCCGCAAAGCGCCTCAAGCTGGTCCCGAACGGCCGACCCGATTTGGCCTTTTACCGATCGGCCGCGCACGAATCGAACGGCATGTAGGGTTGCATGGTCGCCAGCCTTGCCTTCGTGCTGCGGCTTGATCCCAAGAAGGTCAAAGAGCCCTGCCTGATGAAAATATGCCCGGACTTCGGGATCCCACTCATCGTCCAAAGAGCGGGGCTTTAAGCCAGTGCCAAGTCTTCTCCGATCAAGTTCCGCCGCCAAAACGAGCCCAGCTCCTGGCGCGATCGTCTTAAGTATCGCGAAATCTGTGAAGAGCCTCAGCCGTACGCCCGTCTCCGGATGCTTGATACCCCGAACAGATGCACGACCCCGAATCGCCATCAGGAACGCCATCGTCTCCTCATAGTTTTCATCGAAATCTAAAGCGGCGGGCGGCTTAAGCACGCAGCACCCCGGGCGTTCGTCGAAGATTAGGACTGGAGGTGGAAGAAGTTTTTGCGCGGCCTCAAAGCGTGTCAGCGCATCGCGTCGCAGCTGGCTCATCCGGTCGGGGCGTCTCGCGTGTCTGCGATAAGCCTCTTTGCGAGCACGCCTAAGAAGCCAGTTCTTATATGTTCGGCTTAACTTTCGCATCTGGATCTAAAATCCCCCTGCAGCGCGATGCGACACCGCGCCCGGTGAGGTCAACCCCGCCAGAACGCGCTGCTGCAGAGACCTTGGTTCCGTAAGGAGGTAGCCGCAGAACGAGAGAATTTCCTCAACCGTTCGTCGTATGGCTGGTTTTCCCAAGCTGCCTTTCGGCTTAGATTCCCGCCTCTGCCGCTCCGCCGTGCCGCTCAGGTAACAGTCGAATGTCTCCTCTAAACAAGATATGACATTCCGCCCGTCGCGCCCGAACGGCAGGAATGTCCCACTCCCGGACATGGGCGAGGTGGATGTGCGAGCCGTTCGCCGGGGTCCGCTTTGGGTCGATCAGTCGCCTTGCTGGCCGTCTGAGAGTAGGTGCGCAGCTGAGTGCTCCCTCCCCTACCAGCGCGTCGGGACCTATTGCGAACCAGGCTCGCGCCATGTCCGCTTCTGGGAAGCCGTCGAGCACCTTCTAACGGCTGGAAGTGGGCGCGCAGCTGCCTCGGGCGCCGCTACTGCCGTGCTCGGCAACGCCTCGCCTCGGCGCGGTCCAGATCTACAGATTCGGCGTAAGGGGGGCGCTTTTGGCGCAGCATCTGGGTTTCGGCGCAACGGGCAAGACAGGGGCTCAGGTTTGTCCACCTGAGCCCCTTTGACCCGTTACAATTCGATGGGAGCGTTCAGCTCCTGCGCTTCGCTGCCGTTCGCTTGCGCGCTTGCGGAAACTCCAAGCGCGTCATTCTGGCCCTAGCCCGCTTGAGCCAGCCGGCGGGCGTCGCTGGAACGGCGGCGGCGAAGGCTCAACCCCGCAGCCCCAAAGCCCGCGATCATGAGACCCCAGGTAGCGGGTTCAGGGACTGCCGAAGGATCGAAAGTGGCGTTGCCGCCGTAAGAGCCAAGGCCTCGTGACACGCCGGTTATGGTGATGGTGTTGAGCACGCCGGCCTTCACCATCGCGTTAGTGAGTGCAAAAGACTCACTAGCCCCACAGCTACCGACCCCACGGGTCGTGCATACATTGTTATCAAGGTCGAAAAGCGTCCGCTCTGCGGTTATGCCGTTGAAGAGAACAGAGGTGATGTCGAGATCCGTCGACATCAGGAACGCAGTCTGCGTTACGCTGGTCGTCACCGACCCGCTTCCAGTGCCGTCCTGGCCGAGGGTGAATTGGAAGAGATCGGTGAAGTCGCCCGCTGCAATGCCGGTGTGGCCAAAGGTCGCGGCAACGGGGCCGGAGAACGGATTGCCGGCGACAACGAATGTTGTTCCCGTAGGCTGGACACCAGGAGTGATGATCGTGGTTGCCGCATTGGCTGCGGTCGTGCCGAGGATGCTTGCGGAGATCATGGCGACGGCCGCTAGATAGCACTTCATACAAACTCTCCCTGCTTACATTAACAGTTCGTTAACGAACCTGATGTCGCCGGAACGTTTGGCTTCCTCCCCGGTTGCGCTACCTTGGATTACATTTTAGCGCGCCCTGTCCCGAAATGGAGCACATGGAACATAGCGTTCAAGTCGCGCCCAAAGGTCCGAGCTGCTGCACCTTTCCTCACCTCATTGGCCCAAGGCTTGGAAGAACCCTGTCTCACCGCCGTCGATCACTCGCAGCAAACTATCCACTTCAACTCGCTGGCAGGCCGAAAAAGCGTCGTACTTTGGCGGTGGCTTCTGCGAAAATTAGTTGGCTTGGGAACACCGTGAGGTTGACGAGCAGCTGCGGGCGTCATCCGCCGGCGTAATGGTCGAGGGCGGGGATCGGCTCCCAGCCTTCTTGCCGTTCTCTCTACGATCTCCTGCGTGCGACTTCAGAACGCCCAGGCTTGGCGTTCCTTCGACTCACCGCTGATCTGCTTGACCTTCGCTACTGACCAAGTCAGGTTCCGCTAGAACCGACGGTTAACCATGTTTTTCTGAGGACGCCATTATCAGACGATCCTGCACCAGTTGCAGAGGTTAGCTGTAGCTAACCTCTCCACTACTCTCAGAACGGGAACACCCCCTCAAAGAGGTGGAGCAGCGAACGAGTGGGCTCTATTTTTGGAACAAACTTGACTGCCGCCTATATCCTAGGTGGACTGGCAAGCGAAGGGCCCAGGGGTGTCTACCTGGGCCCTTCTGCGTTTGGCGCTTTGCGAGAAGCGCTTCTGATCCAATACTCTTTGGTGCTGTTGCTCCAGAAGATGCAACAGCACCAAAAGCACAGATTAACTTCAGGCCGCCTGGATCGAACGGCGAGCGCTGCTCGAACGACGGCGGCGCAGGCTGAAGCCAGCGGCACCGATGCCGCCGATCATGAGACCCCACGAGGCGGGCTCGGGGACGGCCGACGGATCAAAGGTTGCGTTGCTGCCATAGGAGCCGAGACCGCGCGAAACGCCGGTGATGGTGATGGAGTTCAGCACCCCGGCCTTAACCATTGCATCCGTGAGAGCGAAGGACTCGCTGGCTCCGCAGCTTCCGACGCCGCGGGTAGAGCAGACGTTTCCGCCGAGGTCGAACAGCGTGCTGGCCGCAGTGATGCCGTTGAAGACGACCGAGGTGATGTCGAGGTCAGTGAACTTCAGGAAGCCCGTCTTGGTGACGCTGGTCGTGACCGACCCGCTTCCGGTGCCGTCCTGGCCCAGCGTGAACTGGAAAATGTCAGTGAAAGCGCCCTTGACGATGCCGGTGTGACCGAACGTTGCGGCGACCGGACCGGAGAACGGATCGCCCGAAACGAGAAAAGTCGTGCCCTTCGGCTGCGAGCTCGGGGTGATGATCGTGGTTGCAGCCTGGGCTGCGGTCGTGCCAAGAAGGCCCGCCGAAATGGCGGCAACGGCCGCGAGATAGCGCTTCATACAGTAGACTCCCTGAAAAGGTTACCAAGCCGTTAACGATGTTCGGCCGGAGGGCCGAACGCCTAACTAAGTACTTGGTTCCATTCAGCAAAAATGCGATCAACTGATGCGCTTTGCGCTGGTGCGCGTCGCACTCCCGCTATCGTTCCACTGCCCCAAAATTTTTGCCGTGTTTTCAGCACGGTATGGCCGGAATGCGGTTGGCCCTTAGCGCAAACGTTACGCAGTCACGGTACTGGTTGCTCGGGTCGAGAGCAAAATGATGGGGCTTTTCATGACATTGGACGCAGTGAATGCGGCTGCCGGACGTGCGTCATCCGCAGCCGGATCTTTGGCGACAGAATGGTTGCACAAGACACCGCGTGAGGCGCTTGCAGATTTCGGAATTCAGGTCGCAACAACTCACCAGCATCGATCTCGCGCAGCGGATCTGCTGAACAGAATGTATGGTTGGCGGGGGTATGGCCGCGATCACCAGATTCCTGAGGGAGAGGGATGCACCACCTTTGTAGCCGCCGCAACGGAAGGTCTGGTTGGTACTCTTACGCTGACGGTCGACAGCGCCGCAGGCCTTGCCGCTGACCGCACCTTTGGAGATATCCTAGACACGTTTCGTGCCGCTCCGGGCTCGAGCATTTGCGAGCTAACCAAATTCGCTTTCGACGCGTCTACTCCGGCTCGGCCTCGATTGGCCTACCTGTTCCATGCCGTGTTGATCTACGGATCAGCAAAGCACCATTGCACAGATCTCTTTATCGAAGTGAACCCGCGACACCGAGCCTTCTACGAAGCCATGCTAGGCTTTCGCCCTGTGGGAGACGCCCGCACAAATGAAAGCGTAAATGCGCCTTCCCATCTGCTCTGGCTCAGCGTCGATGCGATAAGGGCGAACATCAGAAGCCACAGGGAAGGGGACAGAAGCAATTCACGATCGCTGTATCCTTATTTCCTGCGGGAAGGCGAAGAAGCGGCGTTGGCCATGGCTCTCGATGAGGTTGAGGGTACTCGCGCCATCGATCGCTATCCCTCTGGACAGGCATAAACCGCACCTGGCTTGTGCCAGCTCGCGTTGTGGGTGGCTTCATCGCATCACTGAAGACCTAGCCGATCGAGTAGCTGGCAGTTTAGAAGAGCCCTTTTCGACAGCGCAAAAGAGCCCGCCAGCTGCGAAGCTCGGCGGGCTCTTCTACCAGTCGACGGACGGGGGGTGCGACAGCCCGCCAACTGCGTGACCTAGTACACTGTTCAGGGAACATGAAAACGAGCGTGGTCGAAAAAGGTTGCGAGATCAGAGCGAGTTAGCTTGCGCCGTTCAATACTAAGGTGCGCAAACGAGCCACACGGTACTGGCCCTTATGTACCTAGGAGTCCCAAACTAGTTGCCGTTTTCCCTTTCCCCCCACCCGGACCGCTCGAGAACCCGGGACCGGCCTCCAGCGGAGCTGCCAGAGGTCGCCCCGTTTGCGTCCGCTTCCGGGAGTGTCGATCGGTCCGCTGAATGGCGGCAATTGGGCGCGCAGCCGCCGGGGGCCTGCGGTCCGAGAGATCAGCCTTGTTATCCTTCTTTGTTATGGAACTCTATGCAAATTGCAGGACATTGAGTTCGCGATAGGGGATCAAAATGAGCGTTAGCATGACGGACGGGGACATCAGCTCTGAACGAGCGGAACTGCACTTCCTCGCCGCGCTGGTTGAGGAGCTAATGCGCAAGATGCACGTCGCAGGGGTGCTCAGCCAAGCGGAGCTGAATGAAATCGAGCAGGCCGTTGCGCAGCGAATTGGAGGGACGCCCCGAGCCTGGTGAGACCGCCAATGACGCCTATGAGGGCTTGGGCGCCTGCTGGCTCTCACACCAAGCCGGCCGCAGCCGCCGACCTCGCTGAGATGCCGTCCATCGGAAAGCGAACGCGACGCTCAAATTCTGCGCAAAGCGCTATCTTCGCGGAAACAGACGCAAAAATTAACTTGATCTTAAGCGAGGTCTGCGGAAAGTTGTTGCCCGCGAAGCGTAACAGGTCGAGCTTGCACATTGATGACTAACGCATCTTCTGCATTATGGGAGATCATCGGGCAGTCCGACCAGTCCCCGATCTGCGCCTTTGATCATGGGTTTAAACTTATCGCCTTCAATCGGGCTCACAGCGATGAGTTCTATCGCATCTACAAATATCATGTCCAAATTGGAGATGTTTTTCCGGATTTGTTCCTTCCAGAGCAGCGCCCAATCATCCGCGGCTTCATGTCGCGAGCGCTTTCGGGGGAGGTGTTCAACGTCACCGAGGAGTTCGGCGACCCTGATCTCTCCAAACCCTATTGGGACATCTACTATGCCCCCTTGAGAGACGTCGATGGGACGATCATCGGTGCGTTTCACCACGCGAAGGACATTAGCGCCAGGCTTCGAGCCGAGGCCGCACTTCGCACCGCCGAGGATGCGCTTCGACAGTCACAGAAAATGGAGGCGGTCGGCCAGCTAACGGGCGGCGTCGCGCACGACTTCAACAATCTGCTGACGATCGTGAAGTCGGCGATCGAGATGCTGAAGTTGCCCATCCAGAAGGAGGGGCGCCGGGAGCGATACATCGGCGCAATCGATGAAGCGGTCGGTCGGGCCGCGAAGCTCACTCAGCAGCTTCTCGCATTTGCTCGGAGGCAAACGCTAACGCCGGAACCCTTTGATGTGAGGGCGAACCTTGATTCGATAGAGGAAATGCTCAAAACACTTGTCGGCACCAGAGTCGCAATATCGCGAGTCTTGCCTGACGAACCAGTCTGCGTTCGCGCGGACAAAAACCAGTTCGATACTGCTTTGGTCAACCTTGTCGTTAATGCCCGTGATGCGATGGCTGGCGAGGGTCGCGTCCAAATTAACATAGAAGCGGTTGACTCGATGCCCGCTCTTCGGGAACGCCCCACCATTGCGGGGCCCTTCGTTGCGGTAACTATCGTGGACACAGGAACTGGTATCCCGCCATCCAACCGCGAGCGCATCTTCGAGCCCTTCTACACCACAAAGCCTACGGGTTCGGGAACCGGCCTTGGACTTTCACAGGTCTTTGGATTCGCACGTCAATCTGGGGGCGATATCCAGGTAGAAAGCGAAGTCGGCGCCGGCAGCCGCTTCACCTTGTATTTGCCTCAGATCGAGGCGCCCGCCTCAAACGAGGCCGTTGCTTCCGTCGAAGATGAGATTGCCACCGACATGACCCCTTGCGTCCTGGTAGTGGAGGACAATGCAGAGGTGGCGGCGAGCACCGTCGATGCTCTAGACCAGCTCGGCTTCAGCACCGTTTTGGCGACGAACGGTCTCGAAGGTCTGCGGGAGGTTAACAACGCTCCTGAGCGCTTCGATGTAGTTTTTTCCGATGTCGTAATGCCGGGCATGACGGGCATCGAGATGGGCAAGGAGATCCGCCGCCTGCATGGTGGGCTCCCGATCGTGCTGGCCAGTGGCTACAGTCACGTTCTGGCCGCCGGTGGAACCGACGGTTTCGAGTTGATCCACAAGCCCTATTCCATCGATCAGGTCTCGCGAGTTCTACGGCGTGCCGCCGCGCACCGAGAGCGGTCCGGTTTCTCTCCAGGCCACACCAGCGTTTGATCACCGCGAAGGTGGACGGGACGACTGCTCACTCGGTTAGATCCTACGCATCTCAGCAGCGAATTATCGTGTATTCGAGCTACGTCGCGCCCAGTGCCATCGGCTCCGCCCGAAAAATTTCAAGTAGCTAAACCGAACCCCGACGCTAGCCTCTATATGGTAAAGGAAGCGCTAACAGCGAGCCTGTCGATGATGAATTTCGTAGCCGCCGTTCTCACGGGAGAACGCCCTTCTCGAGAGCTTAGCCAGGGGCGTTCCGTAGACGAACTGCTTCATTTCGAGGTCTGCCCCATGTGCGGACAAGCAGTCGACCGCCGCGACAACCTCTCCGTGATGCACCATCTACCTTTGGGTCACGCGCCGATGCCTCGCCACTGAGTTGGATCACGGGTAGTGCTGAACGCTCTGTCTGCGTGGGATCTGCGACGCCACCCCTAAGCCGATACGCGTTTCCACCTAAACTGGCGTTTACCACTTCGTTAACTGGTTAACGGCATTTTTCCCTGGCGCCCGGACATTCCCATGTCCGGGCGCGAACCAGGGGAAGATCATGACGTCCAAGACCACCCTCGCGCTTGAAGCGGCAGTTGCACTTATCCTCGAGAACCGTCCCAAGGACGGTGCGACGTCGACCAACCGGCAGCGTGTGAATGTGGACCGCGCTCATGCGCAGATCATGAAGCTCATCGCACCCCGCGTTCGCCACTTCGTGCGGCAGTACGGGCTCATCAATTATTTCGAAGATGCTGAACAGTGCTGCGCCATCGCCGTGCACCGTGCGGTCGAAGCGTATGAGCCAGAGAAGGCGCAGTTCACGACGTTTGTGAACTGGCAGATCCGAGGCGAGCTTCAGAGCCTACGGTTCCGCCTGATGACCGATCAGCGGCCGTCCGCGAAGAGGGTTGAAGCTACAACCATATCCATCGACGCAATCGTGGATGCCAGCGGCGAAAAGGGCTCTTTCCTCGACACCATCGAGGATGAATTTGCCCTTGAGACGACAGAATCCGCTGCTTCGGACTATTTGGCAGACGGTGCAAAGTCATCTCTGATCGAGGCCTATGTCGATCACCTGCGCAAAGTTGGAATGGAGGCACTCGCACGCCGCCCGTTGCCCAAGCGTGAGGAGGCGGCCCGCCGCAAGGAGCTGCCGCGCCTGCGCGTGAACGGCATTCCTGCAGCCGACGTCGAGAAGCTGGAAGCGACGATCGCGCGCGAGCGCGAGATCGTCGAAGGCCGACTTTTCAGCGGCGCGAGTCTTGAGCAACTCGCAGCCGACACGGGTGTGACCGCAGAACGCGTCCGGCAGATTACTAAGCGCGCCGCCAAGGCGATCGCTGGCATTGCCGCCGCCGATCCCCGCTTCATCGTGATGGCCGAGGGTGGCCGACCTGCGTCCAAGCGATCCCAGGCTCGCGCAAGCAAGGTTTCCATCCTTCCTGATGCGGCGCTTCCGCACAACCGCCTCTCGCACGTTGCGGCTGTGAACCGGACCGGACTGGGCTACCAAACCGCCATCGGGGCTTCCGCTGCGCTTATGCAGTGATTGCTCTCCGGCGCTAACTGCTCCGCGTGTCCACGGCTTTGCCTCTGTTTACCGGTTTTCAGGATGATAACCCTATTTGGGTCCGGGATAGGCTTGAGGTCGAGTGCATGGTCGGGGTGAAGACGCGTGTGGCTAGTTGCGAAATCGAGCACGAGCGTGCAGAGAGCGCCACTCTTCGCCGGCTGAGCGCTGCGCTTCCAGAAAGCGCCGTTCGGGCGGCAGCCAGAATCATCTTCCAGGACACGTCCGACAAGGACCTAGAATTTTTTCAGGAGCACGCGTCTTCGCTCTGCATGGGCCCGATCGGCGAATTGATCGCCATCGAGACCCAGCGTCGCGCGACGTTGGGCAGGTGGTAGTCGATGGCTCGCAGGCTTAGGATGATCCGTCCAAGCTAGAGGAGCTGTTCCGCCTCCGAACGTCCGCCGGCAGGCGGCTCCTCGAGCTTTCTGAATAGCCGAGATTTCGCCCCCTCCCCTGCTCCCTACTCTTGCATCTACCGGCCCCGGGAAGCATTGCGAACCAGGCTCAGGCCATGTCCGCTTCTAGGAAACCGTCGAGCACCTCTTAACGGCCGGAAGTGGGCGCGCAGCGGCCAAGCGGTTTCGCGCCGGCTAAGAGGCAGGTTTTGGCGATAGCTGCCGTCAGACAGGTGACGCGGCAACGGCAGGAATTGTCCCACGTTCGGTTCGCTGCCTCTCGAGGCCCTCGGCCCCATGCCAGGTTTGAGGGCTCTCCCCTGCCCTACCGTTCGCTGCGTCAGCGGATGGCTACGACCTTGACTTCGACAGCGTCCGCGACCTTTTTCCAGTTCTGGTCGCTTGTCCAAGCTGGCAGGCCATCCCGCCTCGCCAGTGCAAGACAAAACCGATCACCCAAGCTCAAGCCCGCTTCCGCTGTCGACCCACGCAGCCTGCCAGCGATTTGTGCGAGCGCCTTGTCCGCGGGAACGATGGTTATCGGGAGCGGATCTAGCATGGCATCAATCTCTCGCTCCGGCATGCCGGCATGAATGAAGTGACTGATAACTTCAGCGTAGTTCACGCTGCTAACTCGGGCCTCGGCAATGGCGCCTGCGACCTTGGCAGCGCCACGCTCCCCTCGAAGCATGGCAATGATGGCGCTTGCGTCGAGTACGATGCTCACTCCCCGCTCTCCTCCCGGCGTCGCGCTAGGAATGCTTCCACCGACGCATCGGGATTGTCGCCGGTGTACTGCTTGGCCAAGGCCTGGGCTCGAGCCACAGCTTGATTGGCTGTCCGCAACACAACGCCGTCTTCGGTTTCATCCAGATACACCGCTCCGCCGCCTGTTAGCCCCAAGCGCTTGCGAACGTCAGCTGGCAGGCTCATGCGCCCGGTTGCGGTTATGTTGATCTGCACCGTCATAGGGCACCTCGGACTCAGATTGCCACATTTACCTCCAATATACCCTTTACTGTCCGACGGGGCAAGAAATGTATTCCTGGCCGCACGACTGCGCACATGCCAAAGTCTGCTAAGTGCGCGCAAGGGCTTCCCCCCCTCCCCGCTTCGGCGGGTTGGGCCCTCAAGCGTCCTGTCGTCAGCCGATGCGTTTTGGATATGCCTTCCGAGCACTGGCGCGCGCCGCCGATTCAAGCGTCGCACAATCACTCAAGACAGACAGAGCCTTTGAGGACTAGGTATAACAATCCACCCGGATCCTGGTGGCAAGGGGTGTCGAAAAACACATGATTTCCGACACCCCGCACGACAACGCTGCTTACGTAATCGCCTTGTCGCTGAAAGTGATCGACAAACCCTGTCGCTTTGGCGCAGTGTACGAAAAGGTGATTTTGAGGGTTTGTCGTACATGCTTGTTGGATATATGCGTGTGTCGTCCGCCGATGACCGTCAATCGGTGGATCTGCAGCGTGACGCGCTGATCGCAGCGGGTGTCGACCCGCGGCACATTCATACCGACAAGGCTTCCGGCGCGCGGGACGATCGACCAGGCCTTAAAGCCTGCCTCGCCTATCTGGCTGAAGGTGACACACTGGTGGTGTGGAAGCTTGACCGTCTCGGGCGCTCTTTGTCCCACCTCCTCTCGATCATAGCGGACCTGAAAGAGCGCGGCGTCGCGTTCCGCTCGCTTACCGAGCAGATGGACACGACCACCCCCCACGGCGAGCTGCTGTTCTCCCTGTTCGGTGCCTTGGCACAGTACGAGCGAGCTTTAACGCGCGAGCGAGTGGTGGCCGGCCTTGCCGCAGCGAAGCGCCGAGGCCGCAAGGGCGGGAGGCCGCCGACGATCGATGCCGAGAAGATGGAAGCGGTGATCCAAGCACTGGCATCCGGCACCAGCAAAGCGGCGGTGTGCCGGAATTTCGGCATCGCTCGATCTACCCTCGTGGGCACGCTTGCTCGTACCGGGTGGACGGGTCCTTCAGACGCGTAGCCGCGTCCGCTCACGCCCCAATAGCTGACCTACGTTGTGCGGATGAATGGGCGGGTAAGCGCCTCAATCTGATCGAGGGGGGCGCGGTCCTCACTGTTCAAAGACAGATAGCCAAGCGAGTATTCATAGTAGATACCGATGGTGGTGCTGCCAAAGGAGAGCTGGCCCTCGACGAAATCTTCCCCCTCCACAAAGTCGGGAAGCGCGATGTTCACCGGCTCCGACTGCCCGAGGATTGAGGCAATCTGTGCGAGCGCTACTCGGAAAGGTATCTGATAATCGAAAGCCTCGCCGAGCCAGAAGGTCAGATCCCATCCACGCGAAGGTTCAGCTGTCACGGTGGGGGTGGTGTGAACCGTCAACATGGAGCCAGACTGCGCGCCGGGAACCGGCCGCGTCAATGTCCCCTTTCCACCCATTTTCAGCCGCTCAGCGCCGCGCCTGGCCCAGGAGCTGCCGTTCCGCTTTGGATAGAAAAGCGGCCTGTCCGCTTCCGCCCCATTAGCAGACGCTCTTCGCATTCTTATCGGGCGCAGATATGCTCCCACCATGTCGGTCAACGATGATGATTTTCTTGGACGAGGGTGGGTACCGCTTACCCTTTTAGCAGTTGCCAGCAGCATGGCTGGATTGGTGTTGGTTGGCTGGGTCGGGGCAGCCTTCTTGACGGCTGGGGCCTTGGTCGCGTTATCCATCACGGCTCGCCTTACGTGGGACAAGCGCCGCCATCGCCTCTACATGCCCGTGATGGCTGGGCTGATCGCCGTGCATCTGGTGGCGATCATCACATTCGGCCCGCACACCCAAAGAGGCCCGGGAGCGCTGTTTATGCTCGGAGCGGTGGCAGATGCGACAATCATAACAGCCGTGCTTCGCCTCGCGCTTTAGGCTCGCGCTTTAGGAACGTCCGCTTCCCACCCACTCTCGGTCATTCGGCCTAGCGGTCGAGCCAAAAGCCGTCATTCGCCGCTGGTCGCAGGCCAACGGCCGCTTCTAGCGCGAACCTCGTCGGCTGCGTCCGAGATTGGTGGATAGCCGCCATGGAATCCGGCAAAGTGCCCTCACACAGGAGTTATACGTATGATGTGGCTCAAGCCTTGGGTGGCAAGAGACGACTTCGGCTGGTCCGAAGAAGAAATTTCCGACTTTTGCACTGCCTGGGAGCAGCAGCTTGTCCGCGAAGTCGGCCCGCAGCATATTTTAAGAGGGCTAGTTCCTACTCTAATTGCACGACGCTTCGATTGCGATGATGCTCTCTTTCGTTTGCCTGACGGCAGGATCGCGGAAGTGCACTTAACTTGGCGCGAAAGCGAAGAGCCCGACCCAAGATGGCCATCAACGGGCATTTTCAGCTCACTTGAGAAGTGGACTACTGAGAGGATGGCCAAACAACACCAAGCGCTGATTGGTTAAACGGCAATCCCGTTAGACGTCCTCTCATGGGGCGGGAGCTGCCTGTCCGCTTTTCATCGCCTTCCGGTCATAGATCCACCGAAGCGGATAGCGACGAAGGGGCCAGCTGCTGGCTCAAGACCTCCTGCGGGGTTTGATATCCGAGGCACTTGCGAGGCGTGTTGTTCAGCCGATCGACCATGCCTTGAAGCTTCCGATATCGCGGCGATGTCGGTGTCGAAGGGCAGGAACCGCCGGATGCGACCGTTGGTGTTCTCGACGCTGCCCTTCTGCCAGGGTGCTGACGGCTTGCAGAAATAGGACACGATGTTCAGCGCGCTCTCGAG
>NZ_JBQEPL010000013.1:0-42059 GCF_052045505.1 Sphingomonas sp. 22176
GCGTAAGCGTGGCCGGTAGGCCGCCTTGCTATTGTGCTCGGCTTTTCAGGTAGGCGATCTTCCCGGCATGGCGGCGGCCCGCGATGGCGGCGACGGCGCGTCGGGTGAGGCGTTCGTCGATATCGTCGGGATTGTAAGGGCCGCCGTACCATTCACGTAGACGATGGTGCTCCTCGTGGGTCGGGTCGGCCATGGCATCGAGGAACATCTCGAAGCCGGGTAGCCCCCCGACATCCTCGGGCGGACAACGTCGCGCGCCATCGACAAAGCGCGGATATTGTTGGTCCGGCTCACCGGAGCCGATGCTTTCGACGGTGATGGTGTGCCGCCAGTCATCACCCATGTCGTAGGTATAGAGGAGTTCCCGTACGCCGCGGTCGAGGAGCACCGCGAGCTTGACGTTCCGCGCCGCAGCCATGCCGTGGTCCGGCCATGCCGGGTCGGGCACACCGTAGCGCCGGTCTCCGGCTTCGAAATGCCACAGGTGGTAATGCCCCCAGCCCATGGCGGCCTGGATGATGTCATGGAGCATCTTCAGGCTGGCAGTGACCGGCACGTCGACCCGGCGCCAGATGGCGGGTTCGATGTCGTTCAGGACAATATGGAGGCGGGCGATGGTTTCGGCGCTCATGCCGCCATTTTGGCAGGTTCGCCTACCCAGTTCCACGGCAGGAGTTCATCCCAGCGACTGGCCGGCCAGTCGCTGGCGATTTTGGCGATTACATCGGCGATATAGGCCTGTGGGTCGACGCCGTTGGCCTTGCAGGTCTGGATGACGGTGTAGATGGCGGCGGCGCGTTCACCGCCCACGCGCGAACCGGCGAACAGCCAGTTGCGGCGGCCGATGGCGACGCCGCGTAGCGCGCGTTCCGCGATGTTGTTGTCGATCTCCAGCCGGCCATCGTCCAGGAAGCGCGACAGCGCCGGCCAGCGCTTGGTGCCATAGGCGATCGCCTTGGCCATGTCGGACTTGGGCGACAGGCGACGCAACGCGGCATCGAGCACCGCGCGCAGCGCCTCGACCAGCAGTTTGCTGCGTTCCTGCCGTGCCCGGTGCCGAATATCCGGCGGCTGGCCGCGCACCTCGGCCTCGACGGCGTAGAACGCGCCGATCCGCTCGAGGATGTCGGTGGTCAGCGGCGTGGGCGTACGTTCGTGCAGGTCGAAGATCTTGCGCCGGAAATGCGCCCAACAGGCAACCTCAGTCACGCCGCCCCGATACAGCCCGTCATAGCCAGCATAAGCATCGGCCTGGAGGAACCCGCGAAAGCCGGCGAGATGTGCCAGCGGGTGGGCGGCGGTGCGGTCCGGCGTGAAGCGATACCAAGTCGCACGCGGCGCCGTGCTGCCCGAGGCCTGGTCGTCGGCCGCGTACACCCATAGCCGTCCCGTCGCGGTCCTGCCGCGGCCGGGGTCGAGCACCGGCACCGGGGTGTCGTCGGCATGGATCTTGTCGGCCTTGAGGACTGCGTCGCGGATACGGGCGACGACCGGATCGAGCAACGCAGTGGCCTGTCCGGCCCAGCCGGCCAGCGTCGAGCGGTCGATATCGAGCCCCTGCGCCGCCATCATCTCCGCCTGACGGTACAGCGGCAGATGGTGCTCGAACTTCGAGACCACGACATGCGCCAGCGTGGCGAAGCTGGCCTTGCCGCGCGCGACGGCGCTGGCCGGCGCAGGCGCCTGGACAATCTTCTCGCAGACCCGGCAGCTATATTTGGGGCGGATGTTGCGCATGACCCGCCAGTGCACCGGCACCACGTCAAGCATCTCATGCGCATCCATGCCCAGCCGGCGCAACGCGCCGCCGCAATCGGGGCAGGTGCAGGCGCCCGAGGCCGGTTCGTGGAAGACCTCCTCGCGTGGCAGGTGCGTCGGCAGGCTGCGGACCGGTGCCGGCCGCGACGCCGTCTCGGACAGGCGCTCCCCTACCGGCGCCGCGTCGCGCTCGGCTTCCAGCTCTTCCAGCGCCAGTTCGAGCTGCTCGATCTCGCGGCCCAGCTTCTCGGACGAGGCGCCGAACTGCATCCGCCGCAGCCGGGCGATCTGCCCGCGCAATCTGTCGATGAGCAGATCGCGGGCAGCAAGCGCGGCATTGGCCCGGGCCAGCAACGCCTCCAGCGCGGCGATCCGCGCGGTGGCATCAGCAGGGGAAACGGGCGCTTCCGACACCCGGATTTCCTAGCAGATCGCAGCACCACAGGCGAGCAAAAGCAACGCAAAACCGCCGGTTTCAGCCCGCCAGCGTCGGCGTGTACGTCCGCTCAGGGCGGCGCCAGTCGATGCCCTCCAGCAGCATCGACAATTGCGCCGGCGTCAGCACCACCGTGCCGCTTGTCGTCACTGGCCAGACGAAACGGCCCCGATCGAGCCGCTTCGAAAACAGGCACAGGCCTTGCCCGTCGAACCACAGCAGCTTGACCAGATGCCCGCGCTTGCCCCGGAACGCGAACAGCGCGCCCGAATGCGGGTTTTTCGCCAGCACCTGCTGCACCAGCACCGCCAGCCCGTCGAAGCCCTTGCGCATGTCGGTCACGCCGCACGCCAGATATACCCGCGTCGGCAACGGCGCCGGGCTCACCGCAGCACCGACAGCACCCGTGCCAGCGCCTCCGCATCCACCCCGCCGTCGACACTGATCCGCACGCCGCTGGGCAGCGCGATGTCGATGCGGCCCGACGAACACGGCACCGGCGGCGACGCGGGCACCACCGGCCGGGCGAGCCGAACCTCGGCAAACACCGGCAGCGACGCTGCCGCCCCGGCCAGCTTGCCGGCCCGCAACTGCTTGCGCCACGTATAGATCAGGCTGCTCGAAACCTCGCGCCGGGCGATCACATCGCAGACCCGCACGCCAGGCTGGAACGCCTCGGCCAGGATCTCCAGCTTCTCCGCATCCGACCATCGCCGCCGGCCCGACACACGGCCGACGACCTCCATGCGACCAGTCATACGACTGCTCGTAGGACTGCTCGTAGAACCCGAAACTCCCTGCACCACCACCGCCCTCGTTAAAGGCGGCAAGCATCCCGGCTATCAACGATGCCGCAAGGCGGCCTGCAGGCCGCGCTTACGGCGCGGCCTAGCGCGAGTTCGCATCAAACAACATCCCCTGAGCTGTCGCATGGTGTGAGCGAATTACTCGCGCAGGTCCGGCGCGCCCTCGACCATGACCCGGAAGCCGCGCATGCCTTTCTGGACAGGCTTGAAGTGATCCTCGCTGCCAGCGAACCAGCGCTCGACAGCATTCTTTTGCCTGCCATGCCTCCGGGCTTGCATGGGCGCAGAATCAGCAAAGGCGGGCTCGCATCATGGCAGGTTCGTCGGGTCAGCGAGCATGTGGAAGCGCGACTGACCGAGCCGGTGACTGTGGACGCGCTGGCGGAGGTCGCGCAACTTAGCACCGGTCATTTCTGTCGCGCCTTCAAGGTGAGCGTTGGTGAGACCCCGCATGGCTTTCTGATCCGGCGGCGTGTGCGACGTGCGCAATCCCTGATGCTTCGCACCAGCGATCCGCTGAGCCAGATCGCCCTTGCCTGCGGTCTTACCGACCAAGCTCATCTCACTCGCCTTTTCCGGCGAATGGTCGGCGAGACACCACTCAGCTGGCGACGCAACTGGGCGCACATATTGCTCACGCCAAGCGCCGGTCCTTAGTTCAGCAGGCGGTTCGAATCTTTCTCAACATCGAGGAGCGTCAGATGCCTGTGACCGCCATGAAAGCGTGGCTTCGACAGAGCGACAGCGATTGGGGGCGCTGCTTCCAGAAAGCTGCCCCCCCCGTCAGCGGCAGGTTTCGGCGGAGGCCGCCGTTCAACACGCCGCCGACGAACGGCTGAAGGTGGTCGACAGTCGCCGATGCCGAATTTTGCATACTGGGTGAAGAACGGGCACGCGATTTGGGAATGCGCTGTCGATAGCTTCGCCCTCGAAACGCGGGCATTTCAGAAATTGGGAAAGGGCTCTAAATTTCCGCCTTCAAGTGCCGGGGAGTCTTGCCGTGAGCGTATTGCACGCGGCGAGAAAAATGGGATCGTGAAGCATAGCCGGCGGCCTGAGCAGCCTGCATAACGGAGTAGCCGGACGATCCCAGGAGCATGCCCGCCGTTCTCATGCGGACGCACAGCAACACCTCGCGAAAGGATGTTCCTGCCCTGTCCAGCTGCCGGCGGAGCGTTGAAGCTCCCACGCCAAGTTCGGCTGCGACATCACCCACCTGCCATGAGTGGCTTGGATCGGCGCAAATGATTGCTTCGACCTGTTCTTTCCGGCCGACCGTCGTCAGCATCCCGGCTACAGGCGTCTCCGCCAGCAGCAACAGGATTTCGAGTAGCCGGTTGCGCGCCAGGGTTGCGGCGACCGCAACCCCCAGCCCGGTCAATGCACTGGCGGCATGGCCATAGGCCTCGACAAGCGCTGGTGTGAGGTCAATGTCGAGCCGATCGGCAGTCGCGCTGTTCACCGGGACGGTACGCAGACTGCGGCGGAGCATCTGGCGAAGAACGTCATCGACAGTGATGCAGATCGATTCATATCGGCCAGATGCAGGATCGGGAATGTTCACCAGATCGAAATCCATGCCCGCCGGAATGACGAACGGGACGCCTGCTGCGAATGTCTGTGCAACGTCGCCACGCCAAACTTCCTTGGTGCCGCTCAAAACCACAACGACTGCTGGATGCTCCATCCGGTTGCGGGCGATGCGCTCGCGCTCCTGGATGCAATAGCCAAAGACGCGAACGCCTGTTTCGGCGCCATGGGAGACAGATCCGTGCACGCCAGACGGCGCACGAAGCCCGGCCAAGCGGTTCAACAATGAGGCACGCAGCCCGTTCTGATCGACAGCGGTGGTCGGCATGGCACAATAATCGCCTCATCGGTTGCACCCCGCAAGAACGCAGTGAGCGTTTCGGGCGCAAAGACGAGCATAGTCGGCACTTTCGCTTCTTGGAGGGTGGGCATCGTCACACCGTATCTAAGGAGAACGCCATGCTTGTTTCGCTGTGGTCCCGCATTGTCGCGGGGTGCATATTCGCCGCTATGAGCGCGGGAGGCCAGGCCGCTGCGCCCAGAGCTGAGGTGATGATCTGGCGTCTCGACTGCGGTCAGATCGTCATGAACGACGCCTCGCCGTTGTCGGATGCTGGCATTTACAATGGTGAATCCCGTCGCTTGAGCGTCGGCTGCTACCTGATCCGCCATGGCAAGGAGTTGATGCTGTGGGATGCCGGCTTGCCCAAATCGCTGCTTGGCAAGCCGATCGATCATCAGCCGATCAGCCCAACGTTGTCGGTCGATCTGCCGACCCAGTTGGCGCGCATCGGCGTGCGACCGGGGGATATTACGCGACTGGGTCTAAGCCACTACCACTTTGACCATGCCGGCCAAGCGGCGGCGTTTTCCAATGCTACGTTGATGATCGGAGCCGCGGACTGGGCTGCGCTCCGTTCCAGCACCATGCCCTTCGGTGCGGATCCGATCCTCCTCGCGAATTGGCTGAACGGGACGGCCAAGGTCGACCCGCTTGAAGGCGACAGGGACGTGTTTGGCGACGGCTCGGTCGTCATTCTAGCGACGCCAGGACATACTCCCGGCTCCACCGCATTGCTAGTAAGGCTGCCAAAAACCGGCCCCATAATCCTGAGCGGCGACGTCGCCCATCTGGAAGCGCAATGGCCCCTATCGGCCGTGCCGACATGGAACACGGAACGCGCCGATAGCTTGGCGTCGATGGATCGCTTGCAGAAGCTAGCATTGAACCTCGGTGCCACGATTGTCGTGCAGCATGACCCAACCGATATACCCAAGCTTGCCGCTTTCCCGGAAGCGTCTCGGTAGACGCCAGCCGTTCCCGATTGGGAACCATTTGGGGATCAGCACCTCAAAGATCGGTTCGAAAGTCCTTCAAAGCGTTCGCTTTCCTTAAATATGTTGCCGACTGCTGTTCCCGAGTTTGCCGTCCGGAGATAAGAAATCCGGATCTATGCCGTCAGCAATCGGCACCTTTGAAGCGCGCAATCGCACGCCTGACTGGGCGCATCCGGGCGGAAGCAGCCAGTCCGGGATCCGGTTTCTGACGGCTGCCGCCTATGGAGCAATTAGGGCTCCGTTCGGCGGCTTTCGGCTCGAGCGGTCCTTCCCGCCAGCTAACAGGAACGGCTTAAGTTGGTCGTCAGCTGCCTCGCCCGCGGCTTTCAAAAAACGGCAGCTTTCCCGCTTATCCTCAACAAAAGCGGACAGGCAACAAACCACCAATCTCGGCCGTCGCCGGGAGGGTTCGAGCTGAAAGCGGACGTTTCCCTGGGGCGAGCAGCGAATGGCGGCTTTTGACACGACCGCTCGCCTGAATGGCCGAGATTGGGGCGTTAGGCGACATCCTCCGGGCGCCCCGTCACGACGTCGAATAATATGTTGCTGGCTGAGTGTGCTCCCACGAAACGGATAGCTTCCTGTTCAGCCGCTCTTGGAGTGATGGCTTGCGCCGAAAGATCGAGAACGAGATCGAGCCGACCAATATGACCTTCGGCAGCTATCTCGATCCCATCCACCCCGAGCACCTGACCGCCGGTCTCGGTGCACAGCTTGATCCGCGCGATCGCATCGTCGGCGGTCAGCATTTGTATCGCCATCGGACCGTACCTCTCATCCGCTCCCGGCAGATTGGCGGTGCTTCTCGATGTCCACAAGTGGAGCGGGAGCAGACCGGCAGCTTTTTCATCCGAAGCGGAATGGCAGCTCCTGGCGCGTGCGGGGCGCTGAGTGGCTGAAAATGGTGGTTTGCGGACTGTCCGCTAAAAAGCCGCAACGGTGGAAAGCAGACTTACCCTCGCGTCGGAACGAGGGATGGTCGACCCTCGTCAGTCACATCCGTGACCGTAGCCTACAATGAGAGAGGCGGCATTCCTCTCCGCACCACGTCACTGGGTCGCGGCCAGTATCACGGCAACCGTCTCGTCCGGCTGGTCCCACATAGGAAAATGTCCGCTGGCCTCGAACCAGTGCAGGTCGGCGGAGGGAAAGGCGAGTTTCGCCCGCGCTGCCTGCCTCGGCAGGCACAGCCGATCATGGCGGCCCCAACCTATCACGATCCGACGCGCAGAGTCGGCTGCCGGGCCAACTTGCTGAGGCCCGCCCGCAAGGTCGCGAACCAACGCGTCGAACGTCGGTGTCGCGCTGAGACTTGCCAACTCGGTCGCAACGACTTTCGCATCGAGCGCCCAAGGACGCGCGGACAGCTGCACGAGCAACGCGGTGCGTGATGCGGCGTTCTTGCTGAGCATCGGCAAGATAGGTCGAATTGCGCGAACCAGCCGCCCCGAAACGCCTATGGTGGTTTTGAAGAATGTGCGTTCCCAACCGCGCCAGAAGCCGCCAGGGTCAAGTGCCACGACGTTGCCGACGCGGCCACGCCGGGCAAGTTCCAGCACGATCCGGGCACCCATCGAGCTACCGACGACGTCGATCCCGTCCAATCCGTTGTCCGCGATATAACGCTCGACGCTGCCTACAAGGCCATCAAAGGTCCCGCTATCGTGATCCGGCGGGGTGGCGCCGTGTCCGGGAAGGTCAATCGCGATCAACGTCCGTTCGACGCTGAGCGGCCCCATGACGGTGTTCCACGATTGCCAGCTGCCGCCGAGACCGTGAACAAGTAGCAGCTTGCGGCCGGTGCCGCGTTGGACCTCATTCATTCAGGGGGTGCTCCTATTGGTTGCTACTGAACCATTGGGAGCTGCCTTTGGGGCCGATAGGCATGTCGTCTGTACGGAATCAGCCGGTTCAGGTCCGCCCGCTTCCAAGGTTAAGCGAGCGACCGCGTCAGGGACCGGCGATCGTCGCGCCGAACGACCGATAATGGGGCGCTTGCCGCCACTTGCTCGGTTCTGGACGCGGTGGCTGACGAATGCCAACATCGAGCGTCCAGACAGGAAGGCACGCTGACATGACGAAGTATCTAATCTCTTTTCCCAGCGACGCGATGCAACTGAACGAAGAAGAACTCGTGCGCGCTGGGGTGGAATCGCGTGCCGTGATCGCGCAGGCAAAAGCAGCGGGTGTTTACGTCTTTGGCGGTGGCATCAACGAAGACGTAGGTCCGGTGTTGGTCTCCGCCGACGGCTCGACGACATCCGATGTCTACCCGGGCAGCCATTTGGATGGGGGATTCACTGTTTTGGAGCTACCAACGCGACCTGATGCCGAGGAATGGGCGCGGAAAATCGCCGTCGCTTGCCGTTGCTCCCAAGAATTGCGCGAATTCATGTACGACCCCGCGAGCTAGTCCCTCGGTGGCGATGGCAGTTGCCTACCACTCAGGGGAGCCGCCACTCCGGCGTCATATATCAGCGAAGGCGCTCGCTTGGTTGAACGGCCCATCTCGGCAGACGCCCGCCTCGGGCTCGTCCGCTGTTGGGGCGGGAGCAGACCGGCTGCTTTTTCCTGCGAAGCGGATGACCGCTGTTGGCGCCTGCGGGGCGCTGAGCGGCTGAAAATGGTGGAAAGCGGACTAGAGCCACAGGTCTCTACGGCAGTTCTAACCTGCGAAACGCGACGTCCTCCAAGCGCCCTTTCGTCAGGGTGAAGCGGGGCAGTCGCACTGATCCAAATTGGGACACGTGGCTCCAAATCGGTCGTTCTCTACGCGGAACAAGTTGCGCGTCCGAGTGTTCGCTCGCAGGCATGTGATGCAGATCAAGAGTAGTATTCCTGACTGGTGCGGCTGAAACCTGCCATCTACCTGAAGAGCGCGAGCGCAAATAAACCTACGGCCGTAGAGCTTTCGCCTGCAGAGTCCATGAAAGAAGCACATAATGGCAGACGCGATTCTCGTTCTTCTTGTAGAGGATGAACCGATGCTTCTAATTAACGCTCAGGATAGCTTGCGGGACGGGGGATTTGAGGTTTTAGACGCAAGTGACGCAGAGGATGCTATCAGAATTCTCGAAGCTGATGCAGAAACCATCGGCGGGTTGATCACCGACGTGCGCCTTGGCTCCGGTTCAACAGGATGGGACGTTGCGCGGCGCGCGAGAGAGCTGAAACCTACGATGCCGGTCGTCTATATGACGGCCGAGAGCGCGGAAGACTGGTCGGCCCAAGGGGTTCCCAAAAGCATTCTGGTGCAAAAACCGTTTGCTCCGGCACAGCTTCTGACTGCTATTTCCACGCTCATCAACGAGGCTAGCACCGGGCTCTGAAAGGGTCGACCTGCGCGTCCACCCGGGGTGCGGACTGGCTGGTTGATCGCGTCTAGGCGCGAGCTGAAGGCCTTCGGCAGCCTCCCCTCTGCTGCACCGCCATCGCTGCAGCGTCCTGCACTCCACGCGGTCAGTCGGGGAAACCCCTCTTTGTGTTACGCGCACGCCGCGCTGTCTAGGCAGCTAAGTGGGTGCAGTTTCGGCCGCTCGACTTTGCGTCATACAAGACCTGGTCCACACTTGCGAACCATGCGCCGACGTCGACAAAACTCCCGATGGGCGACACTCCGAAGCTCGAGGTAACCTTGATGGCTTCACCCCCGGGGAGCTCGAAATCGTGGTTTTGGATGCTGTGCCTCAGCCGCTCGGCAGCCACGAGCGCCTCCGCGGCACTGGTTTCAGGGAGAAGAATGGCGAATTCTTCTCCCCCCATTCGCCCGAGGAAGTCGGTCGGCCGCAGTGTCTGCGTCGCAATC
Source organism: Sphingomonas sp. 22176 (assembly GCF_052045505.1). NCBI lineage: Bacteria > Pseudomonadati > Pseudomonadota > Alphaproteobacteria > Sphingomonadales > Sphingomonadaceae > Sphingomonas > Sphingomonas sp. 22176. Next base: position 9,674 of record NZ_JBQEPL010000013.1, read on the forward strand.
CGGCCGATGTGACGAAGCACCTCGTCTCCCGCTGGATGGCCGTGCTCATCGTTGATCTTTTTGAAGTGATCGATGTCGAACGCCACCAGGGTGCTTGGCCTATGATACCGTGCGTTGCGCGCGAACTCGCGGTTCACCTGCTCCTCGAAGGCGCGACGGCTGAGCGCTCCCGTAAGGTGGTCTGTGCTCGCGATCAGGCGCAGCTCCAGCTCATCGCTTACGATGTTTGCGAAGTTCTTGAGGATGGCAATGTCAGCTGGGCTAAACCGACGAGGTGTGGTGTCAATAGCGCACAAGGAGCCGACATTGTACCCATCTGGCGAGCGCAGTGGCACACCGGCATAACTCCGGATCTTCGGTCCGCCCAGCACCAGCGGGTTGCGAGCAAAGCGCTCATCAAGGAGAGCGTCCTCGACAGTCAGCGGTTCAGCCTGCTGGATCGTGTAGTTGCAGAAGGAAATCGAACGCGGCGTTTCGCGAACGTCCAAACCGCGATAGGCCTTGAACCATTGCCGCTCCCTGTCGACCAGGGAAACGGTTGAGATAGGCACCGCGAGGACGGTACGGACAAGATTGACGATCTTTTCGAAAGGCTCCTCTGGTGCGGTCTCCAGGATCTGCATGCGCCCGAGCGCAGACAGCCGCGCTTCGTCATCCATAAGCTTCTCATCAAGCACGGGCATTCCCCAGCACCACCGCTCGCATCGCCGCAGTAAGTTCGTCACGGTAGCTGTCGAGAAGCTGGTACACGCTCATCTCGATGACGGCTTCATCGACACTGACGTGCTCCCCTGAAACTCCTCCAGTTTGAGGTAGAGTCCTCGATCAAGGAGGACGAAGATGAAGCGCAGCAGGTTTTCAGAAGAGCAGATCATCGGGATTCTGCGCGAGCAGGAGGCCGGGTCGTCGACGGCAGACGTGTGTCGGAAGCACGGTGTAAGCAGCGCGACGTTCTACAAGTGGAAGGCGACGTATGGCGGCATGGACGTGTCGCAGGCGCGCAAGCTGAAGGTGCTCGAGGACGAGAACGCGCGGCTGAAACGGCTGCTGGCCGATGCGATGCTCGACAATGCGGTGCTGAAGGAAGTTGCCGCAAAAAACTGGTGAAGCCTGCCGCTCGCCGAAGGGCTGTCGAGGACGTGCGGCAGATCTTCGGCATCAGCGAGCGTCGGGCATGCGCCATTCTGAGCGTGGATCGGTCGTCGATGCGCTATGCGCATCGGCGTAGTGATGATGGCGACCTGCGGTCGCGGCTTCGCGAGATCGCGCTTGAGCGCCGTCGGTTCGGCTATCGGCGGCTTGGGATCATGCTGGCCCGAGAAGGGATCGTCATGAACCACAAGAAACTGCTGCGGCTGTATCGCGAGGAGAATCTGCGGGTGCGTCGTCGCCGCGGCCGCAAACGGGCGATGGGCACGCGGGCGCCGATGGCGCACCCGCAGGGGCCGAACCAGCGGTGGAGCCTGGACTTTGTGAGCGATACGCTGGTGTGCAGCCGGCGCATCCGCATCCTTGCCGTCGTCGACGACTTCACGCGGGAGAACCTGGCACTGGTGGTGGATACCTCGCTGTCGGGCGCTCGTGTCGCTCGCGAGCTCGACGCGATCATCGCGGTGCGCGGCAGGCCCCTGATGATCGTCAGCGACAACGGGACCGAACTGACCAGCCTGGCGATCCTGCGCTGGGCGCAGGACCGGCAGATCGAGTGGCATTACATCGCGCCGGGCAAGCCGCAGCAGAATGGCTACATCGAGAGCTTCAACGGTCGCTTGCGCGACGAGTGCCTGAACGAGACGCTGTTCGCCTCGCTGAGCCATGCCCGCTCGGTGCTGAGCAACTGGCGAAACGACTACAATCATGTGCGGCCGCATAGCGGCATAGGCGGGCTGACGCCTGCCGATGCCGCCAAGCGCGTTGTGCAAACCCACCCGCCAGCGCATCCTGGCAGCCCCGGACTCTACTTATGAGTGGAGGAGAAAAGGGGAGCACGTCAACACCGGCAGCACGAAGGCTTTCCACAAGGGAGGAAAGGTGTCGTTGATGCCGCTGAACGCTTTCCTGGAGCTCGGGCGGGATCGCATCCTGCTCATTTTTGGGGTCGGTCGCCGCTACGGACTTGCCTTCAGCCATACTCGCTACACTTGCCATGCTCTTTTATAGATTGGCAGGAGGGGGATTGGCGTGGCTGCCAGCGGATTTGCGACAAGCTGCGGAGTTGCGACCTAGCGAACGCCACAGACCATCGCCGTATCGTAATCTCATAAGCAATCGTAGTTGGCCGCACGCCTTAAGGTCCCATGCTGGGTGGAAAGCTGCCGTCGGCGTTGGCTCGTAACGTCGGAGCTAGTCAGAGCTAAACAGCGATTCTCCAGCGGGGTAGACCGCGGGGGGCGTTCTGGCGACAAAACACAGTCGAAGCCGAGCAAAATGTAGGCACGTGCCTACCTTGTAGCGCCCGTGACACACTGCGATCTAGTGCGGTGAAAATCGCCATCTTTGGTCGAAAAGTGGTTGCGTGAGGCGACTTACCTCGTGCTCTTTAGCGCACGGCAACGGGCCAAGCACCGCCATGACAAGGCTGTCGGCCCAGCAGGCCTTGGAGGGAGAGGGGATATGAGTCCAGGCGAGCTGAGCGTCGCATTCTTCATGCAGGTTCTTGTCATTCTCGCGGCGTGCCGTGGGATGGGATGGGTGATGAAGCGTTTCGACCAACCGCAAGTGGTCGGCGAGATGATTGCCGGCGTGATCCTTGGGCCATCGCTCTTTGGCTTGTTCCTGCCGGATGTGCAGGGGATGATCTTCCCAAAAGAGACCAAGTCGATCCTCTACGTCGTCGCTCAGCTCGGCGTCGGGCTGTATATGTTTATGGTGGGGCTGGGCTTCCGAACCGACCACTTTCGTCTGAATGCCAAAAGCGCGGTCGCAGTCTCACTCTCGGGCATGGCTGCGCCCTTTCTCGTGGCGCTCGCGCTGACGCCTTGGCTGATCGGGCTCCACCTGTTCGGAGACAAGGTTACCGAGCTTCAAGCCACGTTGTTCATGGGTGCATGCATCTCGATCACTGCGTTCCCGGTCCTCGCCCGCATTATCCAGGAGCGGGGCATCACCCGCACACCGCTCGGCTCGCTGTCCTTGTCAGCGGGTGCAATCGACGATGCGGGGGCATGGACGGTGCTTGCCATCGTGTTAGCGAGCATCGGCGCCGGGCCACTGGTGGCGGTGAAAGCAGTTCTGGGCGGGGTATTCTTCGCTGCCTTCATGGTGCTCCTTGGACCTAGCGTCTTCGCCCCGCTGGCCAAGTGGGCAGAGCGAGAGGAGCGGATCACGCCGCCGCTTCTAACCGTCATTCTCATGCTGTTCGCGCTGAGCGCATGGGCGATGGATGCGGCTGGGCTTCATTCGGTATTCGGCGGTTTCTTGCTCGGCGTCGCGATGCCGCGTGGCCTATTGACCCGAGAAATCCGCAAGCAAGTCGAGCCGTTCGCCACCGCCCTGCTGGTACCGATGTTCTTCACCTTCTCCGGGCTCAACACCCAGCTGACGATGGTGAACAGCTGGAGCCTCGCCGGCATCGCGCTGGTAATCGTTGCTGGATCAATTCTCGCCAAGGGGGTGGCTTGCTGGGCTGCGGCCCGTGCAACGGGCCAGGACAACGCCACTGCAATGGCGGTAGGCGCATTGATGAACGCACGTGGTCTAATGGAACTGATCATTATCAACATCGGCCTGCAAAAGGGCATTATCGGGCCAGCGCTGTTCTCGATGCTTGTTGTGATGGCGATCGTCACCACGCTGATGGCAACGCCCCTCTTCGAAATCGTTTACGGGCGAAATGCGCGCGCTGCAGGGCTGCTCGGCAAGCTGAACGAGAACGAGTTCGCGGACGAACGAAACGCCGGCGGCGCTCTGGCATCGCGCTAAGCTTACCTCAGAGCATCCCGATGGGCAGAGCCCGTAGGGCAATGCCGACATAGGTGCGCCGTGTGGCGCTCAGGAAGAATTGATATGCAAGAAGGTTTGACGGGAGATCGGGTGGTGCGGCGCGTCGTAGTCGCAGGGGGCGGCACCGCAGGCTGGGTGACCGCGACTGCGCTGATCCGGCATCTTGGGCCGCTGATCGACGTCACGCTCGTGGAATCGGACGCAATCTCCACGATCGGCGTTGGGGAATCGACGGTGCCCACCTTCAAGGGCTTCCATGACCTTCTTGGGATCAAGGAAGACCGGTTCATGGCTGCGGCCCAGGCTACTTTCAAGCTGGGTATCGAGTTTCGTAACTGGGGGAGGATTGGCGATCGCTACATCCATCCGTTCGGAACGATCGGTACCCGAGCTTCTTGGATGGCCGACTTCCACCATTTCTGGATGCATGCACGTGCGAATGGCTTCGGCGGCGACCTCGGCGAATATTGTCTCGAGTGGGTTGCTGGAGAAGCAAATCGCATGGCGCTCGATGCGGCGCCCTACATCGGTTACGCATATCATGTCGACGCGACCCGCTACGCGCGATTTCTCCGAGATCTCGCCGAGCCCGCAGGAGTTCGCCGTGTTGAAGGTAAGATCGAGCGCGTCGAGCTTGATGTTGAAAGCGGTTTCATAAAGGCACTCGCGCTTGAAACCGGCGAGCGAGTAGAGGGAGACCTCTTCATCGACTGCACCGGCTTTCGCTCGCTCCTGTTGGGGCAGGCTCTGGAGGTACCATTCGAAGATTGGGGCCAATGGATTTCGACGAACAGCGCGGTTGCGGTCCAGTCATCCTCCGCTGGGCCGGCCCAGCCCTACACCTCCGCGATCGCCCACGAGGCGGGGTGGCGATGGCGCATCCCGCTTCAGTCTCGCGAGGGCAACGGCTTCGTGTTCTGCAACGAGTTCCTTTCAGACGATGAAGCTCGAGCGCGACTGCTGGCGGAGATTGAAGGCGAGCCGACCATTGAGCCATGGCTCATCCGGTTCAAGACTGGCATGCGAGCCAAGACCTGGAGTCGCAACTGCGTGGGGTTGGGGCTGGCCGGCGGCTTCATCGAGCCGTTGGAATCCACTAGCATCCATTTGATGATGGCGGCAGTTACGCGGCTAATTCAGGACTTCCCGTTCAACGGCTGCAATGAGGGCCTCATTGCCCACTTCAACGAGAAGTCGCGGCTGGAATTCGAGTGCATTCGAGATTTTATCATCCTGCACTACCATGTCACCGAGCGCGACGACTCTCCCTTCTGGCGTAGGTGCCGCAGCATGGAGATCCCACCCTCACTGAAGGAGCGCCTGGAACTCTGGCGCGAGGACGGTCGGGCTTACCAGCTCGATCATGAGCTGTTCCGGGTCGAGAGCTGGGCAATGGTGCTGCTCGGCCAGCGCTTTCCGGCGATTGGCTATCACCGCCTTGCGCAGATGATGCCGCAGGAGGAGCTCCGGAGTCAGCTGGATAGAATGCGGCACCAGATCAGGGAAATAGTCGCGCGAATGCCGACGCACCCGGAGTTTCTTAGCCGCTACTGTCCATCGGGAGCACCCTAGATGCTCGACGTATTCAAATGCCCCAAACGAATGGATGAGATACCTACCGCTGCGGTGCTTCCCATTGGCCACAATGCCTAATTCGGAACCCAGTCGAGAGCGTGGAAGTGGAGCCCCACCCACAACTGAGCGAAATGGCGATTATGCCTATATAGACAAATCGAATTTCGTACGTCCGCTGTCATGGCTTGCCCCTTCGAGTGAAAAGGCTGCGCGATCTTCGGAATGTCCGCTGCTGGGCGCGAGCTGCCGGTCCGCTTTCTCTGCCAAAGCTGCCGTCGACACCATACCCGATAGCACGAGCACCGGCAGTCGAGGCGGTGTGACCGGGCCCGCTGCGTGCGCAGCGGGTCCTGGGTCAGGAGCCGGGAGTGTGGGACATCAGCGGGGGCAGCGCTGCGCTATGAGGAGGGCTCCACGCAGCCCCCGCTGCCACGAGCGGGGGTGTGCCATTTCTATCTGGCTGCGGGATGTGCCTTTTCTAACTGGCGGCAACGATGGGAATCTTCAATCGAGCTTGACATGTGAGATTTCGATTGAGCACTTCACCGGTCTACCGAACTGTTTCGCCCGCTGCCGGCATCCTGCAAGTACGTCCGCATTGTCTGTCGAAAGCCGAGCGGCCTCGCCGAGCGCATGCGCCTGCTGCGGTTTCGCAACCTGCATGAGCCGCACGCCCGCGTCCCAAGGCGTCCGCCTGAGTATTGCTGCAGCCCGTTCTTCTGGCCAATGCCAACTCTCGGGCGCGAGCTGAGCAATAACTGTTGGGACGGCTGTGCCGGAAGCGAAGCCGACCAATAGTGCCAAAGCCGCCGCCCCCGCGATCCACAGCTGCTGAGTTTCCGCAGAGTGGGCCGACACGACCATCCCCTTCAGTTCCTGGACTGCGCCGGCAAGGGCACGGCTGGCGCCGGTCCAGGCACGATGATCGTCCGCACGACCCTGCGTCCCAGCCGCCTCAATCTGCTTTGCGACATCCTGCGGCGTCAATGCCATCGCAGGCCGCTTGGCCAGGATGTTGATCGCACCGCAAACTTTCTCGTAGCCCTCACGGATCTTCTCCAGGTCAGGCCCATAGTCGCGCGCATGCAATTCCTGCTGCCGGGCAGCGAAACCGTCGACCGCAGCGGTGAGCCCCGCCAGCTTGCGCGACATGTCGTTGAACGCCTGGACGGTCTGGTCCGCTTCGACGGGAGGTTCGTGGATACCCATGGCTACATCCCAATTCCAAGACCCCGATCACGATCAATCGAGAAGGTAAGCTGGCGGATGATCGAGCGGGTACGAGCATCGTCGCCAAGTGCTCGGCTAACACCGCCATCGCGGCTGCCCGGCGTCCATTCCGGCGACCATTGCCGGCCAAACAACTGACTGCCCCGGCGGCTGAGCGCGGCGCCGAGGGCCGGATCTTTCTCCAGCCCCTTCGCCATCGATCGCATCGCGTTTTCGACACCGACTCGCTTCTCTTCATTCTCCCACCCGCTCAGCTTGGCCCGCCGCGCCTGCAGTTGCTGCCAGGCCTGCACAAATCGATCGGCCCGCAACTCAGGATTGGTGCGCATCTCGGCTTCCAGCTGCATCTTGCGAATGGCGTTGGCGGTGCGGCCATTGGCCGCTTCGCTGACCAGACCCGGCGTCCGCTCGAACGCCATGTCGAGATCGCGGGCGCCGTGGGGATGCAGCGCGTTGACCGCCTCGGCAGTGCGCGCAAGCGCCGCCTTCTGCACTTCAAGCGGCGCACGGCCCTGGCTCGTCATGCGGCCTGCCTCCTGCACGGCGCGCGCATAGCCTTCGACCGCCCGCTCCAGCTTCTGCGTTGCGGATGCCTCGGGCGCAGCCGCTGACACCGACAGTTTGAGCCCGTCGAAGCGCAGCTTGGTCGGCGCGCGATCGGGCTCGGGGATGGACAACCGCAACCCATCGAACATGCCCCGCCGCCGGGCGGGTGCAGGCGCGCTGCGCTGGGGTTCGGCGAGCGGCTCTCTTGCGAGCGTATCGAGGATACGCGACCGTTCGACACCGCGCCGTGCAGCGAAGCGCTCGGCAGCGGTATCATAGTCGATGGCATTGTCCTTCTGCCGGTCGCGCGACAGCGTGTGTGCCAGTTTGCCCTGGTCGGCGAAATCGTCCCGGCCATAGTGAAGCTGCACGGCAGCGCGGTGCCGCGACAGCGCGACATAGGCAGCGTGCCGATCGAGCCCCGGCGTGGCCAGCACATGCACCCGGTCGACGGTGACACCCTGCGCCTTGTGGATCGTGGCGGCGTAGCCATGGGCGACGTCGCCATAGTTCTTGTGGTCGAAGGCGACCTGGCGGCCATCGTCGAGCCGCACGGCCATGCGGGCATGATCCACCTGTTCGATGGTACCGAGACTGCCATTCTTCACACCCAGGCTGCGTTCGTTGCGCAGGAACATGACCCTGTCGCCGGTCCCAAACAAGCGTTCTCCACGGGTGGTTTCGACAGCAATATCAGCATCTAAGGACCCACTGCGTTTCATCGCATCCCGGGCCAGCGCATTCAGTTCATCGCATTCTTGGTTGGTGTGGGTCAGAATAATGCGCGAGGATGTCCGATCAGCGATCCGCTCGCGATCCCAGCGCTCGATCAGCGCCGTTCGAGCTTCGATTCGCGTGTCCGAGTCGACAACCATGCCGGCCTGGGCATAGGCCTCCAGCGCCTCGGCGGTGCGGCCGGTCGCAAGCTGGCGCGTCGCCAGCCGCTGCCAGTCGTCGCGCTGTCGGCGGATGTCGGTGATCTCGATGGCGCCATGCCGCTCAGCAACCGAACGGAACGCCGCCCCCGCTTCGATCGCCTGCAACTGTTCAGGATCGCCGACCAGCACCACCTTGGCGTGGCGCTTCTCGGCTTCGGCGATCACCCGCTCCATCTGGCGTGTGCCAATCATGCCGGCTTCGTCGATCACGAGGATCGACCTGTCGGTCAGCAACTCGCGCCCCTGCCCCCATTGATGCTCGATGCTGGCTACGGTGCGCGACACGATGCCCGAGCCGCTTTCAAGATTCTCGGCGGCGATGCCCGAAAGCGCCAGGCCCTGCACCTGATAGCCGGCGCTCTCCCAAGCTTCGCGTGCCACCCCGAGCATCGCCGATTTGCCGGTGCCGGCATAGCCGACGACCACGCCCAGATCCTTGCCGCTGGTGACATGGTCAAAGGCGCTGCGCTGCTCGCTCGACAGCACCAGTCCGCGCATCTCTGCGCGGGCCAAGGCAAGCTTACGATGCCGCTCGTCCATGCCGTGTCGGCGGCCCGCGTCGAGCTTTACCGTCGCGCGCTCCAGCCGCGTCTCGGTCTCGATCATATCGCGGTTGGTAAAACGGTCTTCGCCGCGCCCGTCCTTGCCGAGCTTCACCAGTTCGGGTGCCGCGCGCACTGCCGCCATCACCTTATCGAACTGCTCTTTCCCTTCGCTGTGGCGATGCACGAACATCGCCAGATCGCGCGTGGTGAAGGTTGCCTGGGTGCGGGTGATCGCGTCGAGCGCAATCGCCGGATTGGCGAGCAGCTTTTCGCCATTGGCGCGCGCGATGTCGTGATGTTCTTCCAAGCGCTCGGAGGCGAGCCCCTGCTCGGCCATCCGCGCAGCGGCCGGGCCGATCTTGTGCTGCGGTTCGAGGTCGATCCCCTGCGCCTCCAGCGAGCGATGATCGACCCGCGCATCGATATCCAGTTCGGCCAGCCGCGCATTGACATGCCCCGCCCAGCGCTCGCGCCATGTCTCCAGCAGGTCGGTACGATTCCAGTCGCGGTTCTTCTTGCCAAACCCGTCGGCATCCACCTCGCGCAACGCGAGCATGACATGCGCGTGGGGCTTGGGTTCGCCGTCGGCGCCGATATCCCAATGCACATTGAGATCGGCGACCATGCCGCGGTCCACGAATTCCGCCTGAACAAACTCGCGCGCCAGCCGAATGCCCTCCGCCTGGTTCAGCTCGCGCGGGATCGCGAATTCGATCTCGCGCGCCAGCTGCGCGTCCTTCCGCAGCTCGACGGCCTCGACTTCATTCCAAAGCTTTTCCCGATCGGCGAGAAGCTCGGGTGCGCCGTCCGGCAGCAGCACTTCGGAATGGACGACGCCCGCCTTGTTCGAGAAATCATGATGCCGATCGAGCCGCTGATCGTGGAGCCGCGAAGCCGAGCGATAGGCGGCAGCGGCCAGCGCCGACGATCCGCTGGCGCGGCTGATGATCTTGGCTGAAAAATGGTAGATCGCCATAGCGGCAATCCATTTACACCAAACAAGCGACGTCGGCACGACGTATAAGCGCGCCCTCAAAAGATTTCATCTTTTTCGCGACGTGATCATCCCAAGATATTTCACGATATTGCGCTGATCGACGCAGTTCCTAAATCACCGAACATCAGCCATCAACTGCGGAGGTTTCGATGCGCAAGCCACGTGACTTCGATTTGGAACTGAAGACGCTCGACAGCAAGGCGCGACAGCTCAAACAAGCCAAGCTCCAGCATCTCGGCGAATTGGTCGTTGCGACTGGTGCCGATGCGCTACCGGTCGAGCAACTGGCAGGCGTGCTGCTCGCTGCCGTCGGCACGTCGGACATGATGGTGCGGGAGGGCTGGCGCCAGCGTGGCGCGGCCTTCTTTCAACGGGAGGGCAAAGCTCGTGGCAGCGCTGGTGCGCGTTCGGCATCGGCTACGTCAGCTGACGACGGCGCAGCACCGGCTGGAAGCGCAGCGGGCGCGGAATGACACGCGAGAATGGGTGGTGAAGCGCCGCGAGCGGACGCACCAGTTGATCGAACTGGGCGGCCTGGTTGCGAAAGCCGGATTGGTCGAACTTACCGACGATGATCGCGCCGTATTGTTCGGTGTGATGATCGACGCTGCCGCCACGCTCAAAGGCGAACAACGCGATCAGGCGCTGACGTTATGGCGAAGACGTGGGCGTCGCGCGTTCGAGCAGCTGCAGAATGATTAATCTCGCCGGATCCTCCAACATATTTTAGCAGACGGAGCACGTACGCTCCTATAATCCTGTTGTCGGCAGCATGCCGAAAAACAAGGAGCAGGGACGCAGAATGTCTGAGCAGAACAATACCGATCCCGTTGAACTCGCCAGCGACCTCACCATTGCCTGGTTGTCGAACCCGAACAATCGCGCAACGATGGACGACGTGTCCACGTTCCTGCGGAAGATGCATTCAGATGTGATTGAACTTTCAGGTGGCGTCGCGAGCGCGGAAGTTGCGAGCGAAGAATCTGCGCCGGAAGAATTCACGCCGGCCGTCTCGGTCCGCAAATCGCTGGCCTCGAAAGACCACATCATCTCGCTGATCGACGGCAAGCCGTATCGGACGCTGCGCCGGCATCTGAGCACGCACGGTCTGACGCCTGAGGAATATCGCGCGCGCTACAATCTGAAGGCGGATTACCCGATGGTGGCGCCGACCTATTCGGAGCAGCGCCGCGCGATGGCGCACAAGATCGGCCTGGGCGCCAAGGGCCGCGCAGCACGCAACGCGCCTGCCGAAGCGCCAGCCTCGAAGCCGGCGCGCAAGCCCCGCGCGACGGCGGCACCTACTACCTGAATTCAATCCCGCGCCGAGGCTGCATGCCTCGGCGCGGGGCGAGCATGCGCGGACGACTGCCCAGCACATCCTTCACCTTGCGATTGTCGAGCCGGTAATCGCCAGCCGCCACGACCAGCACCACCGCATCGCCGACGCGCAGTGACAGCGTCTTGGCGATACGCCCCGTCAGCACATCAAGCGTGGCGGCAGCTTTGAACACCGGCGCGGTGCTCGAAGCCTGTTCGATGATCGAAATGTCGGGTGCCGGCACCTCCAGAAAGGCGGACCGCCTCGATGCCCATCAGCCGTTGAGCTTGTCTTTCACTGCCTTTGCGGGCGTGAAGGCCAGCTTCTTCGACGCTGCAATTTGGATCGCCTCGCCGGTGGAAGGATTGCGGCCCTCACGTGCGGCGCTTTCCTTGACCTTGAACTTGCCGAAGCCGTTCAGCGACACTTCCTCGCCAGCCGCTGCAGCTTCGGTGATCGCGGCGAAAATGCCGTCGACCAGCTTGCGCGCGTCCGCCTTGGTGAGGCCGTAAGCTTCGGAAACGCGGTCGGCGAGATCGGCATTGTTCATGGACGTGTTCTCCGTGTGAAAAGGGGCGTGCCATCTAGGTGCGGGCCATCAACCTGTCCAGCGACGCGCGCAATCATGCGGCAGCTTGCTCCAGCGCCGCGATGCGTTCTTCGCAGATCACCTGCACCGCCTGCCCCAACACTTCGACGCGTTCGCCCAGCCACGCCAGCTCCTCGGCGCTGATGCGGTAGTGCTTCGAATAGCGTGCCTTCACATAAGCCTCTTTCAACTTCTCGAATCGCGAACGGTCGCCACGCTGGTCGCGAGGCCAGGCGTCGACCAGGCGCGGATCGATCCGCTCGGCCTGGGTGCGCAGAAATCCAAGATTGTGGGTGTGCGGCGTGTAGAAGGTGCAGACCAGTAAAACGCAGTGGTAGAGGCGTTCTGCGGCTTGGTGCATGTTGAATGCCGCTTCCCGAAGTCCATCCTCTGCCGCCAGAAAATCGGCCGCTCGCTTGAACTTCTCGGCGCTCGGAAACCACTCGACAAAATACTCCCGCGCCATCGCCAACGCCTGCGGTGGCGTCTTCGGCTTGGGCTGATGCAGCTCACTCGGTTCGCTCTCGTATAGCGCGATGCCATCGCGGGCGACGTCCATGAAGAAATAGCGCCCATGTGCGAGCCCGTCGTTCACCTCCTGCAGGGTGTGGACGATGAAGTTGATGGGCGTGCGCAGCGTCTTGGTAATCGCCAGTTCGCGGTTGAGCCGATCCTCGGCGGTCGCCCAGAACTCCACCCGATCGGTGAGCTTGTCCTTGTTGACGATCACGAGCAGGTCGAAGTCCGATTGATAGCCCTTTGCGGTATGGGGTTCGTCGACCCAGCCCCCGCGCGCATAGCTGCCGTACAGAATGACCTTGAGAATCCGCGCCTGCTTCTTCCAGTCCGACGTGGCAATGGCGATCGCGTCGCCAAACTCCTCGAACAGGATCTGGACGACGCGCTCCAGCTCGCGCTGCTTGGCTGGGGGCAGATGGTCGAGGCTGGTCCTCATGGATCGATCCTAACGCGCTGATGCGGCGGCGTACACCTCGCCTGGTTCCCCGGGCGAGGTGTCGCATCGCTCATGGCTGCTCGCCCCGCTCCGCCCGACCCAGCGCAATCAGCACGCGGGCGACGGTCTGCTCGACCTCTTCCACCGTGCAGCCATGCAATTCGGCCGTTTCGACGAAATCACAATCGTCGAATCGCACCGATCCGAAGATCGCCCGATCGCGCTCGGGCATTGCGCGAAAAGCACGGCGCATCCGCCGCAGACGAAGCCAGCGCATCATTGCCCCGCCTCCCCATCCGCGACGAAGCCGAGCAGATAGTCCGCCGCCTTGCTGGCAGCGCTCGCCGCCCGAAAGATCGCCTTTTCATCCTCGCGCAGCACCGCCAGCCAGCTGCCGACATAATCGGCGTGCCGCACCGTCGGCCGGATCGCCAGCGACGCGCAGGTGAACGCGCTCGCCATCTCGGCAACCAGCTCCTCCCGGCTATAGGCGGCGCTGCCGAACGCGCCCGACTGATCGCGGTCGAGCCGAGAGCCGTGTCCGCTCCAGTGCCCAAGCTCGTGCAGCACGGTGCGATACCAGTTGATACGGTTGTAGAAAGCGAGCTGCGGCGGCACCGCGACATAGTCTCCCGCCGGGCTATAATAGGCTTCGCCACCCCCGATCCGGATATCCGCCCCGCATGCTTCCATCAGCGCGTGCGCGGCGGGAATGCAGTCGGCCTCCGCCACCGGCTCGCCCTGCTCCACCACCGCCAGCCGCTCGGGCAGTCCCTCGCACTGGTCGACGTTGAACACGGTAAAGCGCTTGAGAAACGCCAGCTGCCGCGCCTCACGATCTTCATCCCGCGCCCGCTCCGCCTCATCCTTCGGGGTGAAGCGATCCGCATAACAGATCGTCGTCCCCCGCTCGCCGCGTCGCACGCTCCCGCCCGCCGCCTGCGCCTGCCGAAAGGTCAACCAGCGCTGCGAAGCATACCGCCCTTCGATCACCGCCGCCCAGAGGATCAGCACATTGATCCCCGAATAGCGCCGCCCCGTCACGGCATTCGCCGGCATCGTACATCCACACGCAGCGGCATCCCAAGGCTGCACCCAGGGCAGCCGCCCCTGCTCCAGCTCGGCAATCACCCGCCCCGTCACCTCGGCATAGAGGCTAGTCCGGTTCTCGTGCCCAACACCCATTGTCCTGCTCCTTCCAAAACACCGCAACCGGCGCCGGAAGGGCGGGGGGAGCGGCAGGAGCGAACCGGCAGTCCTGCCGTCAGAGGCAGGCCGCACCCGCAGGGCCGCAACGGAGAGGAGGAGCCGGGCATCGCCCGGCTTGCGGCATGCCGCGGCAGGACTAAAGGCGAGCGACGCTCCCCCTGCCCTGTCCGCGTGCCGGCGCATCAACGCCGCCGCGCCCCGGCGCGGCGACCACCCTGTCAGCGCGACCGCGCTGCCGGGAGCCACCGGCGCCCGGACAAGAACCGCACCCTTGCAACCGGGCGGGCCTCGCGCGGGCGGCGTGCGCGCGCCAGCACGTGCGCCAGCCGCCGCCCGTGCCTCCCGCCCGGGCAAGTGTGCCACGCGGGAAACAACACCTCGCGCGCCCTGGTGTCGCCGAAGGCGTGCGCCAGCGCGCGCACCGCACCCGCGTTCCGCTACCAGCACCTGCCGGCCGCCGATCCGCAGGATCGGCCGCGTCCGCGATCAAAACCCGAAGGCCCGAGACGGCCCAGCCGACTCGGCGCCGTGCAGCGGCGTGCGAGCGCAGTCACGCCAAAGGCTGAGACGCCCTCGCACACCCGCATTAAAACTCAGGTGTTGCCTGTTCGCCGACAGGGGCTGGGAGTCACCAAGTGGCCCCATTTGACCCGAACGAGGCTCTTTTCCCGACCAGCCACCCGGTTCAGACTTGCCCCGGAGCGCTCCACCAATCCCCAAAACGATGCAAGGTGATAGCAATGCAGATCCAACCCGACCCACCAGATCACATTCTCCGGATCAAGACCGTGCTCGCACGCACCGGCCTGACCCGCTCCACCCTCTACCGAAAGATGGAAGCCGGCACATTCCCGAAGAACATCCGAATTAGCACCCGCTGCATGGGCTGGCGGGAATCCGCTATCGCTGAGTGGCTTGCCAGCCTCCCATCGGATGAGCCCGGCCTACACTCGTGAGGTGTTCTTCTCAGACGCATTCACCGCGACTGCTAATGGGCCGTAAGCCGCCAGGCAGCTTTTAGGCCGGGAAATGCGAAAGCGGACAGTAGGCTTGGGGACGCTGACTCGTGCTATCGGGTATTGCGTCTCTGCCTTTCCTGGAACGATGATCAGCGCCAACAGCTTAGCTCTCCTTCCCTGCCAGCAATGCCGCGACGCTCGTTCCGGTCATGAACATGGACCGGCAGCGCGCGCGCCTTGTCATCGCGGCAGGCGCAGCGATGCAGTTGGCTTAGGGGGAAGCGTATGCATCTCGATTATGTTTTAGAAATTTCCGCATGCGCCTTCGCCGTGACGCTGTTGTCTGGCTGCGGCGGTCCGTCAGCTGAAGTGACCGGCGCCCGCCGGGCGGCCGTCGAGAGATGGGTAACAGCCGATCATGGCTATCGCACCCCGCTCAAGTTCGATAGCGTCTGGTATTCGCAAGGGTTCGCGGATCAGCATATGGTGTGCGGCCAGTTCGATTCCCCCCCAGAGTTCGGTGGTAACCCTCGCTATATCCGCTTCATCTACGACTTCCAGACCGGAGTGAAGCAGGTCGAGATGCACCGGCTATGGGCAACGGGGTCTGGCGTGTCGCAGGCGATCATAGACCAGAACCGCAAGCTGTTCGACGACCTTTGGAAGGGCCAATGCGCCGGTTTCCACCCCTGAGTGCAAAGGCTGAACGGCCTAATCATAGCGGAGGGCGACAGGCTTTCGCCTGCCGCCCGATTGTCGGGCCTTCTTGGTCTGACCGCTGCCCCTGGCTGCAGGTGCGTGGGCGTTCAGGGGTAGGCGGCCCTCCGAGCAGGATCGTGCGTCACAAAGTCACTTGTGTGCGTTCTTGGTTTTGGAACCTGTCCGCGCTATGTTCTGACCAGGAGGAGCTGATGCGAGTTAATACTGACGAATCGATCAAGCTCGGGGAGCGGATCCACGGTCGCTTTGGGAGCTGGGAAGCCGCACGCAAGGCCTCCAGGCTCCGCAATGGCGTCTATCTGGTTCCTGCCGAAAGCGAGAAGCAGGAGCGGAAGAGGCAGACTGCCGCGACTGCGTAGCCGTTGTGACGTTCAGCTACACACTGGTTTTAGCCCTGCTGCTTCTTTTTCCAGGGCTCTGCGCATTCGTTGGGATACGAGCTGGAGAGCGAACCGACTTCCTCGCGCCGCGGCCCGAGAAACCAAACTCCACGAACACGCTGTTCATTGTCGTAGCTGGCACCATTGCTGGCCATATTCTTGGTGCCGGCATCTTCGCCGCTCAAGCCGCCTGGTGTCAAAATACAGGTCTGTGTGTCGCGACTGCCTATGATCCGAACGTGTATCGTGTGCTGCTTGCCAGCCAGCACCCGGCCCGCGACCTGACAGACGGTGCAATAGAATGGTGGATCTTCTTCCTCGGAGCCCTTGGCGCGGCCACAGGCTGGCTATTCAGCCGAGCAGCTCAGTCCGCAGCCTTCAAGGGCACGTTCGACCCGATTGATTTCGGCTGGCTTAACCCAGCGGTTCAAGCGGTGAAGGCCGGCAACTCTGTGGTGGTTGCCTACGTGGTGAGCAAGACCAGCCACAACGGAACCAGCATAGCATATGAGGGGATCGTTGATCGACTTGCCTTAGACGATGACCAGAAGGTCGCCATGGTCGTGTTGAGCCGAGTCGACCGGTTTACCGTTCGAATAGAGGAGGATGGCAGTATCAAGCGTCATGAGGGGGGTGGAGCCCCGATCGCGCAGATGCAGTTCGCCGCATCAGAGATCGCGAACATAGCGTTCGAAGTGTTGACCGAACCGACTGTTTAAGAGGCACGTTGTGGTTTGAACGGCTATTATCACGGTTGCAACCAACAGACGCACGGGTCGCGCTGAGGTCGGCCCAATCAATGACAAAAACTGGGACGAATCTGCCATCCGCGCAAGTCTCGCCAAAAGGCGGGATCAACCGAGAGCTGCCGTTCTCGAGTGTCGCGAAAAGGAAGATATTGTGGTAATGGTCAAGCGTTCCTGAGATCGCATCGAGGCGTCTTCAGAGAGCCTGCTCGCCAAGTTCGAGGTGCGAGATACTCGCCGCCAGTGCGTCGATGAAGACCCGCACCTTTGCGGAGAGGCTGCGATGGCTGGGGTAGACGGCGTGGATTACGCTGTGCTCGCGCGCGATGGTCGGCCGCAGTCTGACGAGCCGACCATCCGCCACGAGAGAGCGGGCGAGAAAGTCGGGCAAGGGTGCGATCCCGGCACCGGCCAGCACCACGGGAAGCAGCGCTGCAGCGTCGGAGATCGCGATCGCGGGTGCCAACTCGATACGGCCGGCATCGCCGGATGGGACGTCCACGTACACGATCGTCCGATCATGATAGCCGATCAAGCGGTGGTCCGACAGGTCGGCGGCACGAAGGGGCGTACCGCGCGCCGCAATATAGTCAGGACTGGCGCACAGCCATGTCTCCGATACCAGCAGCCGACGCACGATCAGGTCGCTGTCGGCCATTGGCCCCACACGGATCATCAGGTCGACGGGATCAGCCGGCATGTCTATGAATCGGTTCTCGACAGCCAGCACGACCCGGACCTGCGGATAACGCGCCATGAACGCCGGCAGCATCGGTGCGACCAGCGCCGTCGCGATCGTAAACGGCAGACTGATCGTGAGCGAACCGGCAGGGACGGCACCAAGGCCATCGAGCGCAGCGCCCGCCTCGTCGACATCGGCCAGGATACGCAGGGCGTGCGGGCGGAAATGCGCGCCGGCGTCGGTCAGCCGCAAGTGCCGCGTCGAGCGATCGACCAGGAGCACCCCGACATCCCGCTCCAGTCTGGCAAGCGCTCGGCTGACCCCCGACTTCGGCAAGCCGAGGGCGCGGGCCGCAGCCGACACGCTCATCAGGTCGGTAATGCGTGCGAAGGCGCGTAGGTCTGACAATTCCATGGTCGTTTCACTTTTCGCAACACCCTGTCGCGATCGGTCGGCCTAATCACAACGAAGCGCAACAGCTATCTGCGATCGCATCACACAACAGGAGGTGCGAAGCGATGGACGATGGGCAGACCCAGCCGATGGTGGCCGTCGCAGGGGCCGCAGGTGACCTTGGGTTTCGGATCGTCACGGCGCTGACCGCGAAGGGTGCGTCTGTGCGGGCGCTGGTGCGGCGTCCGTTCGATACGCTGATCCTGAACCAGGTCGAGCAGGTCACGGTCGATTTCGATGACGCGGCGGCGCTGACCGGCGCCGTCACCGGCGCGGTGTCGGTAGTCTCGGCGCTGAACGGCACGGCGCCGGTGATCCTGGGAGTCCAAGGGCGGCTCCTTGATGCCGCCGTCGCGGCGCGGACGCCGCATTTCATTTCGTCCGACTTCAGCCTGGATTATCGGGCGACGCGCCCGGGCGATAACCGCAACATGGACCTGCGTCGCACCTTCGCAGCGCGAGTCGACGCCGCCCCGATTCGTGCCACGTCGATCCTGAACGGGCCGTTCGCGGATCTGCTGGAAGGCGAAGCGCCGATCGTCCTGCACAAGCTACGCCGCGTCCTCTATTGGGGGAACGCCGACCAGCTGTTCGACTTCACGACCAAGGACGACGTGGCGGCGTTCACCGCGGACGCAGCGATGGACCCAGCGGCACCTCGCTATCTGCGGATCGCCGGCGACCAGATCAGCCCGCGTGGCCTTGCCGCGCTGCTGACCGGAATGGATGGCCGGCCGTGGAAGCTGCTGCGTGCCGGTGGCATCGGGCGCCTGAGCGCGATCATCGCGGTGGTGCGGGCGCTGACCCCAAATACCGACGCACCGTTCCCCGTGTGGCAAGGGATGCAATATCTCCGTGACATGTCGACCGGCCGCGGCAAGCTGCACGACCTCGACAATTCCCGCTACGGCAAGCGCCACTGGTCACGCGCCGCGGATGTCCTCGCCCCCACCCTTTGAGCCTCTGACCCTGCGGAAAGGACAAGCCTGCCATGACCGACGCCATCACCCCGTTTCCGATCCGGGTCGCAGATACCGAGCTAGCTGACCTCGCCGACCGGTTGGCCCGCACCCGCTGGCCCGATGCCGGCACCGTCACCGACGGCAGCCAGGGGCCGACACTTCCCGCGATCCGGTCCCTCGTGAAGCGCTGGCAGAACGAGTATGACTGGCGCATTGCCGAGGCGCTTATCAATGCCTCGGGAAGCAGCCGCACCGTCATCGACGGAATTGGTATCCACTTCCTCCATATCCGCTCGCCCGAGCCCGACGCGGTGCCGTTGCTGCTGGCCCATGGCTGGCCGGGATCGATCCTCGAGTTTCGCGAGATGGTCGCACCGCTGACCGATCCGGTGGCGCATGGCGGTGATGCGCGGCAGGCGTTCCACCTGGTCATCCCGTCGATGCCGGGGTTCGGCTTTTCGGACAAGCCTACCGAGCCTGGTTGGAACGTCGCCCGGGTCGCCGGCGCCTATGTCGAGCTGATGCGGCGGCTCGGATATGGCGCGCAATGGTTCGCGCAGGGCGGGGATTGGGGCGCGGCCGTCGTGTCGGCGCTGGCGCATATGCGCGCGCCCGGGCTTTCCGGCATCCACCTCAACATGGTCCTGTTCCGGCCGACCGATCAGGAAGTGGCGGAGGCGTCTCTGGAAGAGCAGGCGATGCTGGCTGCCATGGCACGGTACGAGGCCGAGCAATCCGGCTACATGAAGCTCCAAAACACCCGGCCGCAATCGGTCGGCTTCGCACTGGCGGACTCGCCGGTTGGGCTCGCAGCCTGGACCTATGCCCTTTTCCAGGACGTGAGTGATAGCGGCGGAGAGCCGAAGCGGGTGATCCCGCTCGACCATATAATCGACGACATCATGCTCTACTGGCTGCCCAATGCCGGAGCGAGTTCGGCGCGCTTCTATTGGGACAATGCACGGACGCAGGGCGGCATGCCCGGCGGTCCGGTTCCGCTGCCGGCGGGCGTCAGCATGTTCCCCGGCGAGGCGCTGCGCCTCTCGCGTCGCTGGGCGGAGAAGAGGTTCGCCGACCTGCGGCACTACAACCAGCCCGAGCGCGGCGGCCACTTCGCTGCGATGGAAAATCCCGCGGCGCTGGTCGATGATATCCGGGCGACCTTCGCATCGAAAAGATAGCGTCGTTCCTAATTGGGAACCTCATGCGGGCAGAAGGAGACTGTCCAGGCCCGCACTTGGAAAGCAGGTTTGGCTCCTTGAGTCCTGTTCTCGATTTTTTTCCCGAAATGGCGCGTCGGAGATGGAAGAACAGGATTGTCGCAACTCCCACCGCGGGCCGATTTCGGGCAGCGGGCGGAGTCGCTTGAATAGTGATGCCTGTGCTTCATATCCGGCAATTGGCGTCGCTCGATCGGCGGCTTCTGTCAAATCCGGACTTTCGGACCGATACACGTGAATGGCAATATCTGGTCCAGACCGTGTGAAAACGCGGCAGATGTGGTAGTATGATCCGACAGTTTGGAGGGTCGCATGGGTCGCTTCATTGCCGGCGCGGATCGCACGCAGACGACGCTGTTTCCGCTATGCATGGACGATTGGATCGACGAGGAGAATCCCGTTCGGGCGGTCGACGTGTTCGTCGATGCACTGGACCTTGGGGATCTTGGATTTGAGGGGGTCGCACCGGCATCGACCGGACGCCCGTCGTATCATCCGTCGGTGATGCTGAAGCTCTACATCTATGGCTATCTGAACCGGGTCCAGTCGAGCCGTCGCCTGGAGCGCGAGGCCGGTCGCAACATCGAGCTGATGTGGCTGGTGGGGCGCCTCGCGCCCGATCACAAGACGATCGCGGACTTCCGGCGCGACAACGGCGCGGCGATCAAACGGGTCTGTAGCCGCTTCGTCCTGCTGTGCCGGGAGATGGGCCTGCTCGCTGGCCGAAGCGTCGCCATCGACGGCAGCAAATTCAAAGCGGTCAACAATCGCGACCGCAACTTCACCAAGGCTAAGCTCCAGCGCCGACGGCAACAGATCGAGGAAAGCGTCGCGCGGTACCTCTCCCAGCTCGACACGGCCGACCTTCAGGAGCCGACCGAGGGGATGGCCGCCAAGACGGAGCGGCTCAAGGAAAAAATAGCCAGGCTCGGTGACGAGATGCGGCGTCTGGACGCGTTGGAAACGCAGATGCTGTCTTCACCGGATCAGCAGATATCGCTGACCGATCCCGACGCACGATCAATGTCGTCGAGTGGGCGCGGGACAGGCGTGGTCGGCTACAATGTTCAGGTGGCGGTCGACACAGACCACCATATCATCGTCACGCACGAGGTGACGAACGTCGGAACCGATCGGGCGCAACTCAGCGGCATGGCAACCAAGGCCAAGGCGGTTCTTGGCGTAGAGCAACTCGATGTGGTCGCCGATCGCGGCTATTTCTCCAGCGAACAGATTCTCGCCAGCGAACAGGCCGGCGTCACCGTAACACTGCCAAAGCCGTTGACCTCGCAAGCCAAGGCGGCGGGACGGTATGGCAAGCAGGACTTCGTCTATATCCCCGATCAGGACACGTATCGCTGCCCAGCCGGCGAGACGCTGACATATCGCTACACCAACGTGGAAGCGGGTCTGACGGTAAGCCGATACTGGACAAGTGCCTGCCCAAGATGCCCCCTCAAGGCGCGTTGCACACCGGCCCCGGAACGCAGGGTCACGCGTTGGGAACATGAGCACATCCTCGAAGCCATGCAGCAGCGCTTGGACGCAAACCCCAACGCAATGCGGGTACGGCGCCAGACCGTCGAACACCCCTTCGGCACGTTGAAGGCGCGAATGGGTGCATCGCACTTCCTCATGAAAACCAAGCGGCACGTCTCAACCGAGATGGCGCTCCATGTTCTCGCTTATAACCTGACCCGCGCGCTCAGCATCCTCGGGACCCGGAAGATTCTAACCGCCATTGCCACCTGAGCGCGCGTCGCGCGACGGGCTTGCGCGTCTTTGCATACATGCCTTCGATAACCGTCCGCCGTTTTCACACGGTCTGGGTCGATAGCTGCCAGCCGTTCGTGGGACAAAACTCCCGGTCGCTGCCGCCGCCAAGAACGACCGGTATCGCTGAAACCGGCCATCCTTGTCGCCGAGAAACGGTTGCGACGAAGACTGAAGTTAAGCAGCGATCCCGGAAGAAACAAATGCGCTCAGGCGCGGGCCAGGGCCTGCGAGATGGTCCAGAGCCGGTCGGCGTTGTCGCCGTCCAACGCATAGGCCGCAAAGCCACCTGAGAAGTCCGTGGGGCGGCAGGTCACCAAAGGCGCTTCGTTGCAGTCCTCGAAGTAGCGCCCACCGCTGCCCTCAAGGAGCGGCGAGGCTGCGAGGAGGACGCTCGTCGCTGCGCCCTGCTCCAGCGTTTTGCGTCGATCGACAGGCGTCCGGAGCCCGCCGGTGTGGCGCTGCAGGCCGGTCGCTATCGCGCCGGGGTTGAGGGCGTTAGAGACGATCCCGCGATCGGCCCAGTGCCGCGTGATGGCTACGGACAGCAGCGCTGTGGCCGACTTTGACTGCCCGTAGGCGCCGATCGGAGTGTAGGGCACGAAGTCGAAGTTGAGGTCGTCGAAGATCACCGGCGAAAAGAGATGCCCGCTCGAGCTGATCGACACGACGCGGGCACCCCCGGCCGAAGCCAGTGCATCGCGCAAGCCCCACGTCAGCGCGAAGTGGCCAAGGTAGTTGGTCGCGAACTGGAGCTCGAAACCCTGCGGCGACAGCTGCCGCTCGGGCAGAGCCATGATGCCGGCATTGTTGATCAGCACGTGGAGCGAACCGGACCAACCTTCCACGAACGCGCGAACGGAGCGAAGGTCGGCAAGGTCGAGCGGACGCACTTCGATCGCAGCGCCGGGCACCTGCCCGCGAAGCTCTTCCACCACGGTAACGGCAGCTTCCGGCCGCCGCACCGCCAGGGTGACATGCGCTCCGGCGAGTAGAAGCGCGCGGGTGGTCTCGAGACCGATGCCGGCCGCGCCTCCCGTTACGATTATCCGCTTTCCGGCGAGGTCGATGCCGCGGAGCACGTCCGCGGCTGTGGATTGGAAGCCGAAGGGTGTCGATAGCCGGTCCATGGAACTCTCGAAGCATCTCGGTTGGTGGGAGCGGCTGAGGCGCGTCAGAAGCGATCCAGCTGAGCGAGCAGGCTATTGGTCAAGCGAGCTGCCGAACCTGCGTCCCGAACGGATTGTCGATGATGTAGCGCCAGTAGCCGTCCTCGCCGCGTCGGGCGATGTCGTTGGACGTCGCGACCATGTGGAAATCCTGCCCCTCCGGCGTCTTGCCGACGATGTTCCAGTCCAACACCAGCGAGGCGATCGTGTCAGCCACGAACACGTGGCGGGCGATGATCGCCATTGGCAGCCGCACGCTGTAGTATTTGAGCAGTTCTGCTCGGATGGCGGGGATGCCCCGCTGCGGCTCGCCGTTGGCGCTCACCAGGATCGCGTCCGGTTCGTAAAAGCCGCACATGATGTCAACGTCCATCGAGTTGAAGTGCTGGAGGAGTGATGGGACTATGCCTTCGGGCGTGCGGGAAAGCTCTGGCTTGGAGGTCATATTCGTAAGTCCTTGTGAAGCGTATTGAAGACCAGCGGGTCGCAAGAGGCCGGGAGCTTAGGGATGCGCCCTCACCGGCAGTCGGAAGGGCGCACCAAGGCGATTGAAGGCGTTCATGGCGGCGATCGCGATCGTGAGATCGACTAGATCCTTCGGCGCGAATGCCTCTGAAGCCGCTGCATAGGACTCATCCGAGGCATGGGTCTCGCTAACCCGCGTCACCTCTTCGGCCCAGGCCAGCGCAGCCCGGTATTGCTCGGGGAATAGCTGCGGCACCTCGGCCCAAACCGGCACAAGCGCGACCTTGTCTACGGGCATCGTCCTCAGGAGGTCGCGCGTGTGCAGATCGATGCAGTGGGCGCAGCCGTTGATCTGGGAGACGCGCAGGAAGACGAGGTGGATCAACTCACTGGGCAGGTCTGTGCTCGTCGTGACATAGTGGTGGACGCCTGCGAGCGCCTTCGCCCCCGCCGGCGTGATCTCGTGCCAGACCAGTCGCTTGTTTTCTTCCATGATCAATCCTTCAACGTGCGCCAGCCTTCTGGCTGTGCCGGATTGACGAACCGAGACGGCGGGGTGTGACATCCCCGCGCGAATTTTTTCCGGTCACAAAGACGGCGGAGGGCGCCCACCGCGTCGCGGCCTGTCAGAAAAGACCCAAGGCTTCCTGGACATGGCGTAGTTTATCTGGGTTGCGGACGATGTAGATCGCGGTGATCCGTCCCTCGCGAAGCTCCAGCGCCGTTGTCTGAAGCACCTCGCCGCGCTCGATGCTGACATAGCCGGGAAGTCCGTCGACCATTATTGGACGGATGAAGCGTGGCAAGTCGACGTGCTTGCGCTTCAGCCCCTCGAAAAGCCTTAGTGCGCGCTCCAGACCCCGCACGACGTTGCGGAAGGCCAACACCTTGCCGCCTCCGTCGGCGTGGATCGCGACATCCTCGGTGAGGAGCGCAGACAGCGCCTTCGCATCTCCGCTAGCTGCAGCTGCGAAAAAGGCGCGTGAGATCTCTTCAGCCTCCTTGGGTTGCAGGGCGAAGCGTGGCCCGGCGGACTGGACGTGCCGGCGCGCCCGGGATGCAAGCTGACGCACGGCAGCCGGTTCCCGCCCTAGCGCCGCCGCGATCTCGGGAAGCGGAGTATCGAAGACGTCGTGTAGCAGAAAGGCCGCGCGTTCAAGCGGCGAGAGCCGCTCCATCGCCAGCATCAGCGTGAGCGTCACGTCATCGGCCAGAGCCTCGTCCCGCTCGGTCGTCCCGACGAGCGGATCAGGGAGCCAGGCGCCAACGTAGGTTTCGCGGCGAGCGCGTGCCGACTTGAGCTGGTCAAGGCACAGACGCGTCACGATCCGAGTGAGATAGGCCGCCGGACTATCGACGCCGCCAGGGACGTCGCACCAGCGCAGCCACGCCTCCTGGACTATATCCTCGGCCTCGCTCACCGAGCCGAGCATTCGGTAGGCCAGCCGCAGCAGGCGCGCCCGTTCGGCCTTGAAGTCCGAGAGGCGCAATGCAGAGCCATCCTCTGGTTTCGCAGTCATGCGATCGCCCTCCGGCCGTTCACCCGCGCGTCACACGACGCCCATCCTGCAAGTGCCGCCGTCAGGATAGCCGGGAGCGGCACCGCCGGAAAGTTCCGCCCGATCGCGCCTGGGCCGCAATTCCCGACCGCCACTTCCCGCAGCTGGGACATCGCGTGGCCACGAAGCCATAGCGCGGCAGTGCTCCACAAGGCGGTTGGCACGGGTTGCCGCAGGACGCCGATCAGCAGGACCGCCCCAACCAGCAAGAAGATCAGTCCGTCGTCGTGGACGAAGTGCTGGTTGAACGCGCCCGTCGAGGCGTCGCCCGGGACAGCAAAATACCAGTACATCGGATCGCGCAGCATGAAGGTGCCGTTGACCACCCCGACGAGCCCGAGTGCGGTCGTTACCCCCAGGATGATGGATCGCGTGTTGATCATGCTGCGGCCTTCGCGGGTTGCGCTTCGAGCCAAACCTCGAACCGGGTCGGCATCAGGCGGGCATCGTCACCGGGGACCAGCGTTGTATCGTCGGCTGGCGCTCCGAAGTAGCCGGCGCCCTCGTCGGGCACGATGCCGCGAGGATCGTCCTGCGCCCCCAGCCAAGTCCCGACGAACTCGGAGAGCGGAGCGCGGTCCGGCCCGGCGATCTCGATGATGCCATTCACCGGCTGTGAGGTGACGGCATTCGCGAGTGCGAGTGCAACGTCAGCCGACGCCATGGGCTGGAACACGAAGGTCGGCAGATACGCCACGCCGTCCTGCGTGTGACCGTCCGCAATCGTGCGCAGGAACTCAAAGAATTGGGTCGCTCGGACGATCGTGAAGGGAACGCCGCTGTCCACGAAGGCCTGCTCCTGGGCGAGCTTGCCGCGAAAGTAGCCGGAGTTCTGCAGCCGGTCGGTGCCGACGATCGAGAGGACCAGCAGATGGCTCACGCCGGCCTTCCGAGCGGCGGCGGCGATGTTCCCCGCGGACGAACGAAAGAAATCGATGACGGTATCGTCTTCGAACGACTTGGGGTTAGTGACGTCCACAACCACCTGCGCTCCGGTGAACGCGGCGAGGAGCCCGGCTCCGGTCATGCTGTCGACGCCATTGCTTGAAGACGCGGCGACCGCGTCATGGCCCAGACCGGCGAGCTTGGCGACGAGTTGACAGCCGACGAGGCCGGAACCGCCGAGGATAACAATTTTCATGTCCACGTCTTCTGCATGTGCTGAGCGCATGACGAGGCAGCCGGAAGCGGTGTGACATGAGCGATCATTTTTTCGCCCGTGCTAGTGGTGCTTGAGGCAACGGTGGGAACGGCAGGTCGCAGCGTTTGCCGCCGTTCCCCGGGGCTGGCGAGGAACGGCTTCATTTGGTCGACTCCTGCCACTTCAGCCAGCAGCCACCCCTACGCACCATTCAGTCTGCGTCCGCTTTCGGAAGGCCCGGTTAGCCGGCTGAAAGACTAAAAGTGGGCGCGCAGCTGCCTAGCACCCTTCGCTCGCCGGCTTGGCCGTTCACACTACTGATGAGATCGACGGCCGGCCGCCACCCTGCGCGCGCGGAACAACCCGGATACGCCGCGGGGAAGTGCGTTAAGATCGAGCCCTTAATGAGGTTCTCGCCACCTCCGAGATCCCCCACTCCTGGCGGGGGTGGCAAACTATAAAGCGACCCAGGCGCGCCGACGGGTAACGTCCGAGCGCATCTTCGCTATTCGATCGGAATCACGGCCTTCTCACACGCAAGCGCAGGCGTAGAGCCGCAACCCCTGCGGCGAGAGCCCGCGGGTGATCAGAGGTCCTTACGGGATTGCCAATCCCCACCGTCGTACGTGAAGGCAACCTTGCTGGCTTCGAGGAACGACGTGCCGCCCCACGCAATCACTTGAAGGCTGAAACGGTCATGGCTGGCTACTTCAAGCCAATTGAAGCTCTGCGGCTCCGCATTTCGTAGCCTGGTCGAGGTAGCGGTCCCTGCCTGGACGATGATCGCGGAGCCCGCCTTCTCAGCCATCTTCCGCGCGGATTCGGCATAGGTCCTGTGGAAATGCCCCGCGAGGGCTATGTGCACCCCAGCCTCGCACGCGCCCTTGACTGCCTCATCATGTCGACCGACCGCTTCGCTTAGTTCGCCGCCAGCGCCGATCGGCATCGAGAAGAGCGGGTGGTGGGTGACCAGGATCTTCGTCTTGCTTGAGCTGACCGTCGCGAAGCGTCCTCTCATCAAGGCGATCTGCTCGCGATTAACCCGACCGTCTTTGATCGTAAGCGAACGGGCGGTGTTGATCCCGAGGACGCTGATCTCGTCATTCTCAAACCACGGGCAAAGATCGTTTGAGATGAAGCGCTTGTACCGCTGAAGCGGTGCCGCAAACCGCCGAACGACGTCATAGAGGGGCACATCATGGTTTCCGGGTACCACCAACAGGTTGTGGCCGGCTGCGCGAAGGCGATTCACATAAGCGGCGGCCTGACGAAACTGGCTGACGCGCGCACGCTGCGTGAGGTCTCCGCTTATGATCACCAGGTCAGGCTGGCGGGCCTGCAGCCAAGCCTCGGTCGCGGCTACAATCTTGGGGTCGTTGGCTCCGAAGTGGATATCCGAAAGATGTGCAATAGCTGCCATCGCCGCTCAACGGCGATATGGCATAGGGGTTTCACGTCGTCCGACGGAGGGCTACCCATGACCGCTTTTAGGGAGCGCTACGGAACCTCTGAGCGGCAGGAAGTGGGCGCGCAGCAGCCGCGTGCCGTCCGAGGGTTTTATGCAACTCTCTGAACGGCTGCCTCATTGATGTTCTGCTTCGGCAGCAGGAACCCGTGGACATGATCCGCCCATTCCTGCAGCATGCGCCTTCGAGGCGAGAGGTACAGCGCGCTGTTGTACGCGCGGCGGACGTCGTCACGGTCGGCATGGGCGAGCGCCATCTCGATCCAGTCCGCTCTATAGCACTCGGCTTCATTCGCCCACGTGGAGGCCAGACCTCGGAAGCCATGGACGGTCTGTCGTCCGCGATAGCCCATGCGGTAGCAGCCGTAGATCATGGTGTTCTGGGAAATGGGCTGCCCAAGCTTGTCGCCGCCAAAGACGTAGGCGCCAGATGAATAGCTCTGAACGTCTTCAAGCAGCGACACGACCTGACGCGAAAGGGGCACGATGTGTTCGCGCTCCATCTTCATCCGCTGCGCTGGCACGCGCCAAATCGGCTCCGATCCATCGAGCCCCTCGAACTCGTCCCATCGGGCTAGCCGCGTCTCGTTGGTACGTGCCCAGGTCAGCAGCGTGAACAGCAACGCCGCACGGGTGACGGCACGCCGCCGAGGGTTCTCCTCGCCATCGTAGCTATCGATCGCCTGCAACAGTGCCGGCAGCTCCTGCAATCCCACTCGTGCCATGTGCCGCACGCGCGGCTTAGGCTTCAACAGGTCGGAGAGATAGGCCGCCGGATCCTGATCAGCCCAGCCCTGCGGGATGGCGAAGCGATAGATCTGGCTGACATGCTGCTTGATCCGCCGGCTGACGTCGAGTGCGCCACGCGCTTCCACGGTCCGGACCATGGCCAGCACGTCGGCGCTGGTGATAGACCGAAGCGGCCGATCGCCGATCACCGGAAAGGCATCCCGCTCGAGCCGCGTCATCAGCCGCCTGGCATGGCCTTCGTCGAGATTGCTCTCCCGGTTCTCATGCCAGGCGCGGGCCGCCTGCTCGAAGGTCTTGCCAACCGGCG
The DNA here is from genome assembly GCF_052045505.1 of Sphingomonas sp. 22176. Classification (NCBI taxonomy): domain Bacteria; kingdom Pseudomonadati; phylum Pseudomonadota; class Alphaproteobacteria; order Sphingomonadales; family Sphingomonadaceae; genus Sphingomonas; species Sphingomonas sp. 22176. Next base: position 38,272 of record NZ_JBQEPL010000013.1, read on the forward strand.
ACTTGTTGCTGGCGCCGGGGTCTCTGCCCTGCCCCAGCGCCACCCTCGCCTCGGCGCGGCGCAGCCGCGCCTCTGCAAGGCTGAGATCGGGATAGCGCCCGAAGGAGAGCAGTTTCTCCTTGCCGTCGAAGCGGTACTTCATCCGCCAGAGCTTCGAGCCATTGGGTCGGACGAGCAGGTAGAGGCCTTCGCCGTCGGCGAGTTTGTAGTCCTTCTGCCGCTTGGTCGCGTAGCGGACTTCGAGTTCCTTGAGCGCCATCTGGGGGTACTCCGCTGGGGGTTGCGGCGATTACCCCAGAAAATACCCCCAAAAGCAAATCGACGTCCTGGCGTTCGATGGAGTCCGAAGGAACCATCTGAGACGTCGCGACTCGGGCGTAAGCCATGGAAAACAGGCATAAAAAAACCGCCTCAGGAGTTCCTGAAGCGGTTTGGTACGTGTGAGTTTGGTTGCGGGGGCAGGATTTGAACCTGCGGCCTTCAGGTTATGAGCCTGACGAGCTACCGGGCTGCTCCACCCCGCGCCAATGCTGGTGCCCTTGGTAGGGCGAACGGGGGACATGTGAATGGGTTTTCCGTGTTTCCTGGGTCCAGACGCGACACCGGCTTCAATGCCTGGCGGCGACCTACTCTTCCATTGCTTGAGCAATAGTACCATCGGCGCTGTCTGGTTTCACGGCCGAGTTCGGGATGGGATCGGGTGGGTCACAGACGCTATGGCCACCAAGCAATGAAGCAGGTGTGGCGTTTGGGGAAACATGGGGTTTTCAAATCGTGCACTGTCAAAGGCTGGAATGTTCATCCACCCGGATCCAGACAACCCAGGGTTGTCGATGGGGGTGTGAAACTCTCAAGCGCGAAAAGAGCAATTAGTATCGGTTAGCTCCACGCGTTACCGCGCTTCCACATCCGATCTATCAAGGTCGTGGTCTTCGACCGCTCTATGAAATCTTATCTCGAGGGAGGCTTCCCGCTTAGATGCTTTCAGCGGTTATCCCGTCCATACATAGCTACCCAGCTGCGCTCTTGGCAGAACGACTGGTACACCAGAGGTATGTTCAACCCGGTCCTCTCGTACTAGGGTCAACTCCTCTCAAATTTCGACGCCCACGGCAGATAGGGACCAAACTGTCTCGCGACGTTCTGAACCCAGCTCACGTACCACTTTAATTGGCGAACAGCCAAACCCTTGGGACCTGCTCCAGCCCCAGGATGTGATGAGCCGACATCGAGGTGCCAAACAACCCCGTCGATATGAGCTCTTGGGGGTTATCAGCCTGTTATCCCCGGCGTACCTTTTATCCGTTGAGCGATGGCCCTTCCACGAGGGACCACCGGATCACTATGACCGACTTTCGTCTCTGCTCGACTTGTCAGTCTCGCAGTCAGGCTGGCTTATGCCATTGCACTCTAACAGCCGGTTTCCAACCGGCCTGAGCCAACCTTCGCGCGCCTCCGTTACTCTTTAGGAGGCGACCGCCCCAGTCAAACTACCCGCCACAGAGGGTCCCTGTACCGGATGACGGTACGAGGTTAGACAGTAAAGAACAACAGGGTGGTATTTCACTTGGTGGCTCCACATCAGCTGGCGCCGATGCTTCAAAGCCTCCCACCTATTCTACACAGTTGTTCTCCACTGCCACTCTGAAGCTGCAGTAAAGGTGCACGGGGTCTTTCCGTCTAACCGCGGGTACTCCGCATCTTCACGGAGAATTCAATTTCGCTGAGCATGTCCTGGAGACAGTGGGGAAGTCGTTACGCCATTCGTGCAGGTCGGAACTTACCCGACAAGGAATTTCGCTACCTTAGGACCGTTATAGTTACGGCCGCCGTTTACCTGGGCTTCATTTCGGAGCTTGCACTCCTCCACTTAACCTTCAGGCACCGGGCAGGCGTCAGGCCCTATACGTCGTCTTGAAGCCGACTTAGCAGAGCCCTGTGTTTTTGCTAAACAGTCGCTACCCCCTGGCCTGTGCCCCCTACAAGAGCTTGCGCCTATGTAGGGCCTCCTTCTTCCGAAGGTACGGAGGCAATTTGCCGAGTTCCTTCAGGACACTTCTCTCAAGCGCCTTGGTATACTCTACCTGACCACCTGTGTCGGTTTCGGGTACGGTCTATACGGTGGGGCTATTTCCCGGGACTGCTTCGAAGCCAGCTCAATCCGTTAAGAGCTGACAACACACGCAATCCGTCACACACCACCAGGCCCACGAATATTAACGTGGTTCCCATCGACTACCCCCTTCGGGCTCGTCTTAGGGGCCGGCTCACCCTGCGCGGATTAGCCTTGCGCAGGAACCCTTGGTCTTTCGGCGAGAGGGCATCTCACCCTCTTTATCGCTACTCATGTCTGCATTCGCACTTCCGATACCTCCATGGTCGGTTACCCTTCCACTTCACAGGCTTACGGAACGCTCCGCTACCGCGTGATCGTAAACGATCACACCCTAAGCTTCGGTGCACGTCTTGAGCCCCGTTACATCTTCGCCGCAGGAACCCTTATTTAGACCAGTGAGCTGTTACGCTTTCTTTAAAGGATGGCTGCTTCTAAGCCAACCTCCTGGTTGTTTTGGGATTCCCACATGCTTTCCCACTTAGACGTGACTTGGGGACCTTAGCTGTAGGTCAGGGCTGTTTCCCTTTTGACGACGGACCTTAGCACCCGCCGTCTGTCTCCCGGATATCACTCCTAGGTATTCGGAGTTTGGTTAGAGTTGGTAGATCTCGCGACCCCCGCATCCATCCAGTGCTCTACCCCCTAGGGTGTTCATCCGAGGCACTACCTCAATAGTTTTCGCGGAGAACCAGCTATTTCCCGGCTTGATTGGCCTTTCACCCCTAAGCACAACTCATCCGGTAACTTTTCAACGTTAATCGGTTCGGACCTCCAGTGCGTGTTACCGCACCTTCATCCTGGTCATGCATAGATCGCCGGGTTTCGGGTCTAATGCATCAAACTAAGTCGCCCTATTCAGACTCGCTTTCGCTGCGCCTACACCTATCGGCTTAAGCTTGCTTGATACATTAAGTCACAGACCCATTATGCAAGAGGTACGCGGTCAGGGCATAAAGCCCCTCCCACTGCTTGTAGGCATTCGGTTTCAGGTACTGTTTCACTCCCCTCATCGGGGTGCTTTTCACCTTTCCCTCACGGTACTAGTTCGCTATCGGTCATGTACGAGTATTTAGGCTTGGAGGGTGGTCCCCCCATGTTCAGACAGAATTTCACGTGTTCCGCCCTACTCGAGTCCTGATACATCACTTTCGCATACGGGGCTGTCACCCGCTATGGCCAACCTTTCCAGGTTGTTCTGCTAGTTGAATATCAGGCACTGGCCTGGTCCGCGTTCGCTCGCCACTACTAACGGAATCTCGGTTGATGTCTTTTCCTCCGGGTACTGAGATGTTTCAGTTCGCCGGGTTCGCTTCACCAAAGCTATGTATTCACTTCGGTGATACCTTGCCCCAATTAACTCGGTCGTTGATTGCTCAACCACTGAATTAATTGGTGAAGGTGGGTTTCCCCATTCGGAAATCGTCGGGTCAAAGCTTGCTCACAGCTCACCGACGCTTATCGCAGCGTGCCACGTCCTTCATCGCCTGTACATGCCAAGGCATCCACCAAATGCCCTTACCTCACGCTTGAGAGTCCACACCACCAACGACAACGCTGGGCGCTTGCCTTACGGCAAACACCAACTCGGCAGAGCAGCGTGCGCGGCATATCGGTGTGGATGAAAATCTCAGCCTTTAATTGGACAGCTGTCGATCCAGTCTCACGACTGAAA
>NZ_JBQEPL010000014.1:0-30567 GCF_052045505.1 Sphingomonas sp. 22176
GCGCTCGGCAACAAGGACTGCCTCTACGTCACCATGGGTGCACAGGAGGTGATCTTCTCCGGCGAAGGCGCGCGTTTCTATCTGGCGTCCTGCCCGGCGCACAAGGCGTTCACCACCCGGAAGCTCGGCATCGCCGATGCCAATGCGCTGGAGCGCGGGAGCCTCGCCGAGTCCAACGAGCGAACGATCTACCAGCTGGTCATCCCCGGCGTGTGCGACAGCGCGCAGCTGGTGATGGGGCTGACCGTGCTCAAGCCGGGCAGCGTGTGGAACACCATGCCGCCGCACGTCCATGAGCGCCGCAGCGAGATCTATTTCTATTTCGAGCTCGACGACCTGGAGAAGGATCGGGTGATGCATTTCATGGGCGAGGGCGAGGCGACCCGGCATATCGTCCTGGCCAACGAGGAAGCGGTGATCAGCCCGCCCTGGTCGATCCATATGGGTGCGGGCACCAAGGCCTATGCCTTCATCTGGGCGATGGCCGGCGAGAACCAGGATTATACCGACATGCAGGTGCTGGATATCTGCCAGCTGGCTTGAGCGCCTAGCTCCCCCTCCCGCAGGCGGGAGGGGGAGAGGGACATGCCATGACCAACCCCTTCGACCTTACCGGCCAGGTGGCCGTCATCACCGGCGCCAACACCGGCATCGGCCAGGGCATCGCGCTGGCGCTCGCCGCGGCGGGGGCGGACATCGCCGCCGTCGGCCGCACGCCCGCGGAGGAAACCGTGCGCAAGGCGCGCGCGCTCGGCCGCCGCGCCGAGATGATTGCCGCCGACCTGTCGACGATCGCGCCTGTGGACAGGGTTGTGGACGAAGCTGTGGATAAGCTGGGGAAAATCGACATCCTGGTGAACAATGCCGGGATCATCCGCCGCGCCGACAGCCTCGACTTCACCGAGGCGGACTGGGATGCGGTGGTCGACACCAACCTGAAATCGGTGTTCTTCCTCTGCCAGGCGGCGGGCAAGTTCATGGTCCGCCGCTTCGGTGAGACGGGCGAACGGGGCCGCATCATCAACATCGCCTCCATGCTCAGCTTCCAGGGCGGCATCCGCGTGCCGAGCTACACCGCGTCCAAATCGGGCATTGCCGGGCTGACCAAGCTGCTGGCCAACGAATGGGCGGGGAAGGGCGTGAACGTAAACGCGATCGCGCCGGGCTATATCGCCACCAACAACACCTCGGCGCTCCAGGCCGACGAGACGCGCAACCGCCAGATCCTCGAGCACATCCCGGCGGGGCGCTGGGGCGATCCGGAGGATCTTGGGGGCGCTGCGGTCTTCCTTGCATCGCGCGCTTCGGACTATGTGCAAGGGCATATTCTCGCCGTTGACGGAGGCTGGCTGGCACGATGACGTTCGCATTCTTCGGGGAAATGATGCTGCGGCTCTCGCCGCCGGGCCGCGAACTGCTGCTGCAGACGCCCAAGCTCGACGTGGCGATTGCCGGGGCGGAGGCGAACGTCGCGACCGGTCTGGCGTGCCTGGGCCATGACGTTCGGATGATCAGCGCGGTGGCGGATAATCCGCTGGGCGCGGCGGCGGTCGGCGAACTGCGGCGTCGCGGGGTGGATGCCCGGCATGTCGTCGCCAAGCCCGGCCGGATGGGGTTGTATTTCCTTACCCCCGGCGCGGGGTTGCGGGCTTCCGAGATCGTGTACGACCGCGCGGGCTCGGTGTTCGCGACTCGTCCTGCCGAGAGCTGGGACTGGGATGCGCTGCTCGACGGCGCGACCCGGCTGCATCTCTCCGGCATCACTCCCGCGCTGGGGCCGAACACCGCGGCAGCCGCGATCGCTGCGGCCGAGGCGGCGAGCGCGCGCGGCATCGCCGTGTCGTTCGACGGCAACTACCGCGCCAAGCTGTGGGAAGCCTGGGACAGCGATCCGCGCGGCGTGCTGACCCAGCTGATCCGCCACGCCGATGTGCTGTTCGGCAACCACCGCGACATCTCGCTGCTGCTCGGCGAGCACTTCCCGGGCGACGGCGCCGATCGCCGGCGCGAGGCGGCCGAGGCGGCATTCGCGGCCTTCCCCAAGCTTCAGCTGATCGCCTCGACCGCGCGCCATGTCGACGATGTCGACAGCCACCGCATCGCTGCGCGCGTCGATACCCGCGAGGGCGGGCAGCAGACCGAGGAACTGCGCGTAAGCGGCATCGTCGACCGGATCGGCGGCGGCGACGCCTTTGCGGCGGGCGTGCTCCACGGTCTGCTGGAGGGCGGCGACGCGCGCGCCATGGCCGAGGCCGGGCTGGCGCTGACCGCGCTCAAGCACTCGCTGCCGGGCGACGCGAGCCTGTTCACCCGCGCCGACCTCGCCGCCTTTGCCGAAGGGGGGCTCGACGTGCGGCGGTAATCCGGCGGCGCGCCGTGTTGGGGCGCAATTTGGCGCCGCACGGCACGGCGCCTCGGGCACGATTCTGTGTCGATTTGGGCAGCGGGAAATAGTTGTCCACCCGTGTCCACTGCCTCGGTCGGCTATCGCCATCGGTGCCGCCGCCGTATAGCATGGACGCATGGAGAAGACGGGCAAGCCCACCATCAACGACGTCGCCCGCATCGCCGGCGTGTCGAAGAAGACCGTCAGCCGGGTCATCAATCGCTCGCCGTTATTGAACCAGGATACCCGTGCCAAGGTGGAGGCGGTGATCGCCGACCTGGGCTATATACCCAATGTCCAGGCACGCGCGCTGGCGCTGCGGCACAATTTCCTGCTCGGCCTGATCCACGACAATCCCAACGCGCAGATGGTGATGAACGTCCAGGCGGGCATCCTGGAAGCCATCCGCGACACCGAGTTCGAGCTGATCGTCCGCCCGATCGATCGCGGTTCCTCCACCATGCTGGCGGACGTGCGGGCCTTCCTGGAGCGGCAGCGGCTGTACGGCGTGCTGATCCTCCCCCCGGTTTCCGAGAACGACATGCTGGCCGAGCTCTGCCAGAGTCTCGGTACCCGCTATGTCCGCATGGGATCGACGACGCTCGACACGGCCGAGCATATGGTCGCCTCGAACGACTGCGAAGTGGTAGTGGAGGCGGTGCAGCACCTGATCACGCTCGGCCATCGCCGGATCGGGCTGATCGCCGGGCCGCACGGTTTTCGCTCGGCGCGCGAACGGCGAAAGGGCTTCGAGCAGGCGTTGAGCGATGCTGGCATCAAGCTGCCGCGCAGCATGATCGCCGAGGGTACCTACACGTTCGAGAGCGGGCTGGCGGCTGCCGACCGGCTGCTCGACCTCTCGCCGCGGCCCACGGCGATCTTCGCGTCGAACGACGAGATGGCGGCGGCGACATTGCACGCCGCGCGGCGCCGGGGAATGAGCGTGCCCGAGGACCTGTCGATCATCGGCTTCGACGATACCGCGATCGCCGCGCATATCTGGCCGCCGCTGACGACGGTGCACTGGCCGATCGTGTCGATGGGGCGGTCGGCGGCGCTGAAGCTGCTGGCCGATTTCTTCGGCGAGGAGCAGGGGGTGGAGGAGCCTTCGCTCTTCCCCTCGACGCTGATCCACCGCGCGTCGGTCGCACCGCCGAGGCCGGGCAGCGCCTGAGATCTGGTAAATGGAAGAAGCGGGGCGACGGCGAACCGCCGCCCCTTGTCGTGCGTCAGAAGGTGCCGCGCAGGCCGACCAGGAACTGGCGGCCGGGCTTGTACGAGGTGAACGTCGCGTTCGGGAACTGGAAGTAGGAACGCAGCGTCGCGTTGGTGAAGTTCGACACGTTGAAAGTCAGCTGCGGCGCCTTCTTCACACCCAGGATCTTGTCGAGATCGAAGGACGAGGAGAAGTCCCAGCTGGTGTAGTCGGAGTTGTACAGCGACGCCGCCGGGATGCCGTTCTGCGTATTGCCGCTGCTCTGCGATCCCTCGCGCGAGGTGGTGGATACGCGCAGCATCACGCCGTTCCGCTCGTAATAGCCGGTGATGTTGTAGGTGAACGGCGCAACGCCGTACGCCTGGGCGGGGCCGTCGCTGGTCTGGTCGACGACCGTGGCGTTGGCGTTGAAGCCGAAGCCGCGGAAGCCGAGCTTCTCGGTGAGGAAGTCGAGCGGCTGGACCCACTGGAATTCCAGGCCGTTGATCTTCAGCTTGTTCGGCACATTGACCTGGCTGGTGACCAGCACCGTCGCCGCACTCGGCCCACCGCGCGAGTTGAGCGCGATCTGCTGGGTCGGGTTCAGCGTGTCGTAGGTGATGCCATACTGGGCCAGCGCCGAGAACGGCACCGTCGCGTTCGAATTGTTGGTGAAGCCCGTGATCGACTTGCGGAAAGCATTGAAGCTGACCACGCCGTCGCGGCCGGTATAATATTCGAAGCCGAGATCGATGTTGGTCGACATGTAGGGCTGGAGCGCCGGGTTGCCGATCGTCGCCTGGTCGGCCGACGGCGCGCCGAAGCTCACACCCGGCAGCTGGGCCGAGGGATCCGGACGGGTCATCGTCCTCGAGGCGGCGAGGCGGACGACGGCATGCGAGCTGACGTCATAGGCCACCGTCGCGGCCGGCAGCCACTTGGTGTAATTGTTGCGGGTGGAGACGATGGTGACCAGGTTCGGATAGCGGCTGCCGTCTGCAATCTGGGTGCCGGCCGCGGTGCTGTTGCGCGGATCGGCGACCGACACGCGACCCTGGATCGTCTGGATCGTGTTGACGTAGCGCAGGCCGAGGTTGAAGCGCAGCATGTTGCCGCCGACTTCCTGCTCGCCGTTCAGCGTGGCGAAGGCCGACTTGACGACTTCGCGGATCAGGCCGCCGCTGGCGCCGGTGTTCGAACCGCCGCTTTCCGGCGAATTGTCGTGGAAATAGTCATAATTGCTGGCCTTGCGGAATGCATCCCAGTTGACCGTCACAAAGCCGGCGGGGCCGGGCTGCAGATAGGTCGGGAACGCCGCGTTCGGGATCAGCGAGCCGGCATAGGTCACCGGGCCGGTCTGGCCGGCGGTGTAGCCGGTGCCGAGACCCGGATAGGTGGGATAGCCCGCGGGCGCTGCACCCGGCGCGTTCAGGCCTTCGCACGGCGGCTGGCCGTTCGGGCTCGGCAGGTTGACGCTGGGATTGTTGCCGCACACCGCGTTCTGCCAGGCCTGGCTGTTGTCATAGCCGCGGATCCGGCGCGACGTGTCGTCAAACGCACCGCCGACCTTCAGGCTCAGCGCGCGATCGCCCCAGGTCAGGTCGCCGCGGACGCCCTTGTTCTTGTTGAGCCGGCGCTCGTCCTGCATGTTGACGCGCGCGCCGGTGTACCAGCCGAAATTGGCCGGGTTGTTGAGGTCGATGCTGCTCTGGATGTCCGGGATGCCGCCATTGTTGGTGTAGGTGACGGTGCCGCCTTGGCCCAGCGGCGTCATGCCGCCGACGGTCGGGCTCTCGCGGTGGAAGGTCGAGCGCGCATAATTGCCCTGCAGCGTCGCCTTCAGCTTGTCGTTGATCTCCCATTCGGCACCCGGGTTGACGCTCCACAGCTCGGTCGTCTCGTAATAGGGGCGGAATTCGTCGAAGAACTGGGTGTTGGCGAAGGTGCCGCTGGTGACGGTGCAGCCCGCGCTGCAATCCGACTTGTCGAACTTCAGGTTGGTGGGGATCGACGCGCCGTTGCGGCCGACCCAGGCCATGTCCTCGCGGATCAGCTCGTTGTGCTTATAGCCGTACAGGCCGTCGACGTAGAAATGCAGCGTGTCCGACGGGCGATATTCGGCGCTGACGATGGCGTTGATGCGATCGCGCGGGCCACGGATGTCGGAAATGCGGCCAAGGCGCGGGATCAGCCCGTTGTCGATCTGCTGGATCGTCGCGCCGGGATTGTTGGCGAGCAGGAAGTTCTTGTCGATCACCGTGCCGGCGACCAGGCCTGCGCCGGCCCCTGCGGGCACAACCGCCGGAATCGTCCAGTTGCCGCCGCCGGTGGCGTTGCAGCCCGAGGTCGCGCCGCACTGCGCCGCGGTCAGCTGCGGGTTGGTGTAGCCGATCGTCTCGAAGCCCTTGGTGCGGGTGTACAGCCGCTGCGCCGAAACACCGGCGAGGATGCCGATCGTGTCGTTGTGCCAGCTGCCGATCAACGAGCCGCGGCCGCCGATCTGCTTCGCCGGCTCCTGGTTCGAGCCCTGGATGTTGTAGGCGATGAACGAGTCGGCGCGGTCGAACGGACGCGCCGAGCGCAGGTCGACATTGCCCGCCGCGCCGCCTTCGAGGAGGTCGGCCGTGTAGCTCTTGTTCACGGTCAGCTTGGTGAACAGGTCGGTCGGGAAGAAGCTGAGGTCGACCGAGCGATCGGTGCCCTGCGCGTCGGTGGCACCCGAGGAAGCGACCGCGATCGGCGCGCCGTTCAGGGTGACGTTGGTGAAGTTCGAGCCCAGGCCGCGGATCGCGACGTTCACGCCTTCGCCGGTCACGTCGCGCGTGATGGTGATGCCGGGAATGCGGTTGAACGATTCCGCGATGTTGGTGTCCGGGAACTTGCCGATATCTTCCGCGAAGATGGAGTCGGTGAAGCCGGTGGCATCGCGTTTGGCGTTGACTGCCTTGGCCAGCGACGAGCGATAGCCGGTGACGACGATTTCCTGCTCGTTGCCCTGCGCGATCGGCGCTTCGCCCGATTGCGGCGAAACGGAAGGCGCATCGGGTGCGGTCTCACCGGCGGGCGGCGTGCTCTGTGCCCAGGCGGTGGAGGCGCAGCTGGCGCTGAGGATGGTCGCGCAAAGCAGCGCGGTGCGGGCAGGGCGGAAGCTGCGGGACATGCTGTTCATGATCAATCCCCTCGAATGGTGCCGGACTTGAGCCGGCTCTTTGCTTGATGCTGGTGGTGGAAGCGCACGGCAGCGCTCGCGCAAGCGCCGTTGACGGGCGTTGCGGCAGGGCAGTCGTTCGCGTTGCTTGGTGTCAGTTGTGCTGGGTCAGGGTGGATCGGCGCCGCCCATGACGCTTGCCTTCGCGACGTGTTCGCTTGGCACTCTGTGCGTCGTTCGGCCCATCCGATCCTCTTCCCAGCGGCGCGCCGGCTTATGTTGCCAGCGTCATGTTAGCGTTATCTTTCACGCTTTGGTCTGGCCGTCAATGGTCAATGGTCAGGCCATAAAGATCCGCCGAGGCTGCGCTTTTGCTGCCACACTGCATTCGTGTTCGGTGACCTGGCCGAATTGCGCGATGGATGGAGGCGTGTCAGGATGTGACGATCATATCTCCGGGGGGACCTTTCATGCGTTCGTTTCGCTTCGCGCTCCTGCTTGCTACCGCTGCCATTCTTCCCGCTGCCGCGCAGACCCAGAAAGCGGACCTGATGACGCCGGCCGCGGGCGCACGGCACTTCACCATTACCTCCACCGCGGGCAAGCATGGTGATGTCTGGTCCTGGACGCTGCCGGACGGGCGGATCGCCTATCGCACGTCGATGTCGCTGCGCGGCTGGATCACCGAAACCGACGAAGTAGTGAAGCTGGGGCCCGACCAGCGGCCGGTCGACATCGCCGTGCGCGGCTTCACCGACAGCGGCGATGCGACCGAGACCTTCTCCGTCGATCCCGCCGGCGTCGCGCACTGGAAGACCGCGGTCGACTCCGGCGAGAAGCCGTTCGGCAAGGCGCGCTACAACAGCTATGGCGGCCCCTGGCTGGCGTTCGAGAAGGACGTCGACGCGCTGGTCGCAGCCGGGTCGGCGGGGATCGACCTGCTGCCTACCGGCCATGCCAGCATCACCATCGGTAAGGCGGTGGAGATCGACGGACCGGGCGGCAAGAAGACGGTGAAGCTCGCTTATGTCACCGGCACCGGCTTCTCGCCCTCACCGGTGTGGCTGGATACGCAGAACCATTTCTTCGGCGTGGCAGGCGGCATGTCGCTGCTGCCGGAGGGCTATGAGGCGGCGGGGCCGAAGCTGAAGGAAGTGCAGGACAAGGAAGCGGCCGAGATGGTGCGCGGGGTGGCGCACCGCTTCCTCGTGCCCGCGAACCACACGCCGACGCTGGTCGATCACGTCCTGCTGTTCGACTCGGTCGCCGGCAAATACGTGCCTGACCAGGCCGTGCTGGTCGCCGACGGCAAGGTGGCGAAGACCGGCCCGGCCGGCAGCATCGCGGCGCCGCCGGGCGCGACGGTGCTCGACGGCAAGGGCCGCACGCTGCTCCCCGGCCTGTGGGACTCGCACCAGCATGTCGGCGACGATTGGAACCTGCTCCAGAACGTCGCCACCGGCATGACCAATTATCGCAGTCCGGGTTCGTCGATCGAGGATGCGCAGAGCATCTTCAAGCGCCGCGCGGCGGGGGATCTGCTGGCACCGGACGGCAAGGTTTCGGTGATCATCGACAGGAAGGATCCACTGGCGGCGCAGGGCGCGCTCACCGTTTCCTCTGCCGCGGAAGCGGTGGCGGCGGTCGACAAGATCAAGGCGGCCGGCATGTGGGGGGTGAAGTTCTACACCTCGATGGACCCGGCCTGGATCGCCCCCGCGGCGGCCGAAGCGCACAAGCTCGGGCTGCACGTCCATGGCCATGTGCCCGCGCATATGCGTCCGCTCGATGCGGTGCGCGCGGGCTATGACGAAGTCACCCATATCAACTTCATCCTGATGCAGGCGATGCCGCAGGACGTGGTCGACAAGGCCAACACCGCGGCGCGGCTGGAGGGGCCGGCGAAGTACGGCAAGGACCTGAACCGCGACTCGCCCGAGCTGCGCGCCTTCTATGCCGAGCTCGCCAAGCGCAAGACGATCATCGACCCGACGCTGACCGTGTGGGAGCCGTTAATGACCTCGGACGGCAGCGCGGTGCCGCCCGAATATGCCGCCTATGTCGACGTCGCGCCGCCCTCGGTCGCGCGGGGCTGGAAGATCGGCGGATATCCGCTGTTCGACGGCCTGACCCGCGACGATTTCCGTAAAAGCTTCGGCAAGATGGTCGAAGTGGTCGGACGATTGCACCAGGCGGGCGTGCCGATCGTCGCGGGTACCGACGGCTATGGCCTCGAACTGGTGCGCGAACTGGAGCTCTACCAGCAGGCCGGCCTGACCAATGTCGAAGCGCTGCAGACCGCGACCATCGTGCCGGCGCGGATGGTGGGGATGGACGACCGCGTCGGCGCGATTGCGCCGGGCAAGACGGCGGACATCATCCTGGTCGAAGGCGATGTTTCCAAGGACATTGGCAATCTCCGTCATGTCCAGACCGTGTTCCTCGACGGCTACCGCCTCGACGGCGACGCGCTGCGCAAGGCGAGCGGACTGACAGGCATGCCCAAGTAACACTTCGTTACGGCACCATCACGCGATCCCTGCGTTGATTGCGTGATGGGCCGTTCCTTCACCTCCATGTCCGATCGGGGCACCAGCCGGCGCCTTATGCTGCCGGTGGCGGTGTGGACCTTCGTGCTGGCGCTGCTGTTCGGCGCAGTGGCGCCGCTCGGTCCGCCCGACACGCTGGTCCACGGCGCGGCCTTCAACCCCGCGACGACCAGCGTGGCGATCGCCGCCAAGCGCAGCGACCAGACCGCGGGACTGTGGCAGAGCGTCCGCGGCGTGCGGCACGACGGCGCTGGCGGTGGCGCGGCGATAGTTGCACTGGCTCCCGCGCTTGCCGCCATCCTCTCCCTCTTCGTGCTGCTCTACGCCTGCACGCCGGCCAAGGTACTTCGCCCGATCCGGTGCGGTGCGCGTGGCGCACGGTCGCCACCGGTCCGCCGCTGCTGAGGCGCCAAGCGCGCCCCAACGCCTGAACTTCGTCTTCGCCGCCGCTGCGGCGCTGGAGGAGGACTGTATGCGTACAAGAAGAGGCAAGCGGCCCCCCAAATGGTTCGCCATCGCCGTCTGGTCCGGCATTGCCGGCACCGCAGCGCTATTGGCAACCGCGATCGGCGTGGCCCAGTCCTGACCTGCATCGACACCGGTCGCCTTCAGGCGCGACCGGTGTCGAACCAGTTTTTCATTTCAAGGAGGATCGATGCCGCATCATGCGCCCCTGATCGCCACCATCGTCGCCGGACTTGTCGTCGCCTTCATTTTCGGCGCGATCGCGCACCGGATCAAGGTCTCGCCCATCGCCGGCTATCTGCTCGCCGGCGTCGCGGTGGGGCCGTTCACCCCCGGCTTCGTCGCCAATTCGGGGCTCGCCAACGAGCTCGCCGAGATCGGCGTGATCCTGCTGATGTTCGGCGTCGGACTGCATTTCTCGCTGCGCGACCTGATGTCGGTGCGCCGGATCGCGGTGCCCGGCGCGGTGGTGCAGATTGCCGCGGCGACCGCGATGGGCATCGGCCTCGCTTATGTCGCCGGATGGGGACTGCAGGCGGGTATCGTCTTCGGCCTGGCGCTGTCGGTGGCGAGCACGGTGGTGCTGCTCCGCGCGCTGCAGGGGCACGACATCGTCCAGACCGAGCGCGGGCGGATCGCCGTCGGCTGGCTGATCGTCGAGGATCTGGCGATGGTGGTGGCGCTCGTGCTGCTGCCGGTGCTGGGCGAAGTGATGAGCGGGGAAGGCGGCGGGTCGCTGCTCCAGCCCCTGGTCTCCACCTTCCTCAAGGTCGCCGGCTTCGTCGCGCTGATGCTGGTCGTCGGCCGCCGGGTGATCCCGTGGACGCTGCAATGGGTGGTCGGCACCGGCTCGCAGGAGCTGTTCCGGCTGGCGGTGCTGGCGATCGCGCTGGGCGTGGCGTTCGGTGCGGCGCTTGCCTTCGACGTGTCGTTCGCGCTGGGCGCCTTCTTCGCCGGCATGATCCTGGGCGAAACTTCGCTCAGCCGCCGCGCGACCGAGGAGACGCTGCCGCTGCGCGACGCCTTCGCGGTGCTGTTCTTCGTCTCGGTGGGGATGTTGTTCAATCCCTCGGTGCTGGTCGAACAGCCCTTGGTGCTGCTGGCGGCGGTGGCGGTCATCCTCGTCGGCAAGTCGCTCGCAGCCTATGGAATCGTGCGGCTGTTCGGCTACTCAAACCAGACCGGGCTCACCGTGGCGGTCAGCCTCGCGCAGATCGGCGAATTCTCGTTCATCCTGGCGGGGCTCGGCACCGATCTTGGCCTGATGCCGGCAGCGGCGCGGGATGTGATCCTGGCGGCGGCGATGTTCTCGATCTTCCTCAACCCGTTCCTCTTCGCCTGGGTGGCCAAGCGCTACGAGGCGGCGGAAGCCGGTCGTGAGGCGGTCGCTCCGATCGATCTGCCCAAGGGACATGTGATCCTGATCGGCTATGGCCGGGTGGGTAAGATGATCGCTGAGGATCTCCAGCAGCACGGCAAGGCCTTCGCGCTGATCGAGGACCAGAACGATATGGCCGAACAGGCGCGGAAGGCCGGCATAACCGTGGTGGCAGGTAATGCCGTCGACGTGCGGACGCTGGTCGCCGCGCAGATCGGCCAGGCAAGCAAGCTGCTGATCGCCATCCCCGCCGGGTTCGAGGGCGGGGCGATCCTCCAGCATGCCCGCCAGCTCGCGCCCGGCGTGCCGGTGGTGGTGCGCGCCCATTCGACCGACGAGGTCGCGCACCTCGAAGGCCTGGGTGCCGACGAGGTGGTGATGGGCGAGCGCGAGACTGCCAACCGGATGATCGAACTCGCTCGCGGCATGCCGGCGGGATCGGATCAGCCGGCGATAAGCCCCGCATAAGCCGGCAGGCGGTGGAGGGTCGCGCCGTTCAGCGCCTCCACCACTGCCAGCCCGTCCACCAGGGCGGGCGGCAAGTCCACGGGTACGGCCGAGAGGTTGAAGGCGCAGACGAGGCGCTGGTCCCCAGCGGCGCGGGTGAATACCAGCAGTGCCTCGTCGGCGTGCAGCACGTCCATCGCGCCTTCGACCAGCGCCGGGTGCTGCTTGCGCAGGTCGATCAGCCGGCGGGTGCGGCGGAGCAGCGAGGCGGGATCGGCATCCTGCACGTCCACCGCGCGGCCGAGATGATCCGGCCCGAGCGGCAGCCACGGCCGGGCGACCGAGAAGCCGGCATTGGGTGCGTCCGCAACCCAGGGCATCGGCGTGCGAGCGCCGTCGCGGCTGAGGGTGAGCGGCCAGTTGGCGATCGCCTCGGGGTCCTGCAGGTCCTCATAGCCGATCTCGACCTGGGTGAGGCCCAGCTCCTCGCCATAATAGAGGATCGCATTGCCGCGTAAGGATAGCAGCAGCAGCATCTTGAGCGCAGCGAAGGCGGCGCGGTGCTCGGGGGCGACCCAGCGCGAGATGGCGCGGGGCGCGTCATGGTTTTCGAACGCCCAGCTCGGCCAGCCCACGCCCGGCGCCTCGGGCCACTCCGCGACGGCGTCGCGGACCAGCGCGGGCGTCAGGCGATCGGCGTAGAGGAAGTTGAAGCCATAGGCGCTGTTCAGCCGCCTCTCCCCGGCAGTGAACAGGTGCATTTCGGCCTCGGGTGCGGGCCCGCCGACTTCGGCGACGGTGAACCGGCCGGGATAGCCATCGGCCAGCGCACGCAGCTTCTCGAGCAGCAGCGGGATGTCGGCATGGCTCTGATTGTAGACATGCTGCTGAAAGTCGAAGGGGCGGGTGCGCGGGAGCCCCGTGTCCGGCGCGGGCGGGTTATCGCGCAACTGCGGATCGTGCATCGTGAAGTTGATCGCATCCAGCCGGAAGCCGTCGACGCCGCGATCGAGCCAGAACTTGGCGGTGGCAAGGGTGGCGGCCTGCACGTCCGGATTGTGGAAGTTCAGGTCTGGCTGCTCGCGCAGGAAATTGTGGAGATAATATTGCCCGCGCCGCGCGTCCCAGGTCCAGGCGGGGCCGCCGAATACCGACTGCCAGTTGTTGGGCGGGCTGCCATCGGGCTTCGCATCGGCCCAGACATACCAGTCGGCGCGTGCGCTTGTGCGGCTGGTGCGGCTCTCCTGGAACCACGGATGCTGGTCCGAGCTGTGCGAATAAACCTGATCGATCAGTAACTTGAGGCCCAGCGCATGCGCGCGCGCTACCAGCGCGTCGAAGTCGGCGAGGGTGCCGAACACGGGGTCGACGCCGCAGAAATCGGCGATGTCATAGCCGAAGTCCCGCATCGGTGATGTGAAGAAGGGCGAGATCCACACCGCATCCACGCCCAGCGCCGCGACATGATCGAGCCGCGCGGTGATGCCGGGCAGGTCGCCGACGCCGTCGCCGTTCGAGTCCGCGAAGCTGCGCGGATAGATCTGGTAGATCACCGCGCCGCGCCACCAGGGCCGGGTTTCGGTGGAAAGCGCGCGCATCGTCATCAGGTTCACTTGGCTGCTCCGGCCGCGCAGACGGCATAGCCGAACGCGGGAAGGGAAAGGGTGAGGCTGCCGGGGGCAGCGGCGCTGGCGGGGCAGGCACCTGCCAGCGTGCGGAAGGCGGTGGAGCCGGTCTCGACCTGGACGTTGCCGCTCCACGGCTCGGGGCTGGTGTTGAAGGCGATCACCGTCTCGGCGCCGGTCTTCGGATCGAAGCGCGAGACGGCGAACAGGCCGGGCTTGTCGCTGGCGAAGCGGGTGACCTGTCGGCCGCGGGTGAGGGCCGGGTGGCTGGTCCGCAGCCGGGCGAGCGTCGCGATCTCGCGGAACAGCGGGTGGTCGATGTTGAAGCTCGGCGTGGCCGTGGTCGCGTCGGTGCCGAGCAGGTGATTGTCGTTGTAGCTGGCCACTTTGCTCCCGAACATGTCCTCGCGCGCGTCCTGGTCGTTGCCGTCGCTGACGAAGCCCTGCTCGTCGCCCGAATAGATGGTCGGCACGCCGCGCAGCAGCAGGAGCATCGCTTGGGCGAGCTGAACGCGCTGGAGCAGTTCGGCCTGGCTGATCTTCGGGTTGGCCTGCTTGATGAAGGTGGCGGCACGGCCGGCGTCATGGTTGCTGACGAAGGTGGGCAGCCAATGCGCAGTTCTCTCGCCGCCCTCGTAGAGCACGTCCGCTGCGAAGACCTTGGCGAGGCGATCGGTGCCCTTGCCGCCGGCGACGTCGATCACCGCCTGGTTGAAGGCAAAGTCGAGTACTGCAGGGAACTTGTCCACGCGGGTATGCTGGGCAAGCGCGGCAACCTCGGGATCGGCGACCTCGCCGAAGATGTGGAAGTTCGGGATGCCCCTGGCCTTGGCGCGGGCGAGCATCGCGGGGACGAAAGCCTGCCAGAATTCCCGATTCACATGACGTGCGGTGTCGATGCGGAAGCCGTCGATCCCGAAGCGATCGATCCAACCGCCAAAGATGTCGATCATGCCGGCAACGACGCGCGGATGCTCGGTCATCAGGTCGTCGAGCCCGACGAAATCGCCCATGGTCGAGCTCTCGCCGGCAAAGGTCGAGTTGCCGCGATTGTGGTAGTAGATCGGGTCGTTGAGCCAGGCGGGCACCTTCACGTTCCGCTCCGCCTCGGGCACGACCGGCGTATAGGCGTAGTCCGGCCGGGTGAGCTTGGCGAAATTGGCGGCGCCATGATCGTCGTCGCCCGCAAAGCCCGGGTTGATCGGCGCGCCGCTGAGGCCGCCCTTGCGGCTGTACGGATAGTCGGCACGGCTGCGATAGCTGCAGTCGCCGCATTCGCGATACTGGATCACGTCCGCGGTGTGGTTCACCACGATGTCCATGTACACCTTGATGCCGCGCTTGTGTGCCGCGTCGACCAGCGCCTTGAACTCGGCATTGGTGCCGAAATGCGGATCGACCTGGGTGAAATCGGTGATCCAATAGCCGTGATAGCCGGCCGATTCCTGCCCCTTCGGTCCCTGCACCGGCTTGTTCTTGAAGATCGGCCCGACCCAGATCGCGGTGGCGCCCAGTGCTTGGATATAGTCGAGCCGGTTCAGCACGCCCCTCAGGTCGCCGCCATGGTAGAAGCCCTTGGAGGCGGGATCGAACCCGGTGACGAGCCGGTCGCCGGCCAGCCCGCCGCGATCATTGGCGGTGTCGCCATTGTCGAAGCGGTCAGGCAGGAGGAAGTAGAGCACTTCGTCTTCGGGCAATCGGTCGCGATAGGTCTGCGCCATGGCCGGCGTCGCGGCGAGCGCGGCGGCGAGCAGGGCGAGGGCGGTCGAAGGGATCATGCGGCAATCTCCGCGTCCGCAGCGCCGTGCGCGCGGACGAAGTCGCTATGGGGGAGCATCTGCGCGACTTCGCGCGCATTCAGCTTGGCGAGGAGGTCGAGATATTCGGCGATCTGTGCCACCGG
Source organism: Sphingomonas sp. 22176 (assembly GCF_052045505.1). Classification (NCBI taxonomy): domain Bacteria; kingdom Pseudomonadati; phylum Pseudomonadota; class Alphaproteobacteria; order Sphingomonadales; family Sphingomonadaceae; genus Sphingomonas; species Sphingomonas sp. 22176. The sequence goes on from NZ_JBQEPL010000014.1 coordinate 15,097, forward strand.
CGGCTGATCGGCGAGAGGGTGGTGTCCCTGTGCGGTGATGCCCTGGCCGGCCAGCACTTGCAGCCAGGCGACGTCGCTGAACAGGTCGCCCTCTTCGCGGACGATCTCGCCGGTGTCGCGCCACAGCGCGATCTTCTCGGCAAGGCCTTCGGGCAGGGGCGCCTCGCGCCGCTCGCGCCAGAAGGGCCCGTCGCGGTCGTTGGCCCAATAGTGGAGGATCAGGAAGTCGCGGATGCGCTCGCTCTCCTGCGCGGCCTGGCGGTTATAGCTGTCGCGCAGCGGCTCAAGGGCGCGTCGGCCGGGGAGGAGTTTGAGCACGCGCTCCACGGCCGACTGGATCATGTGGATGCTGGTGGATTCGAGCGGCTCGAGGAAACCGCTGGCCAGTCCCAGCGCGATGACATTGCCCGCCCAGGCGACCTCGCGCCGCCCGGTGCGGAAGCGGATCGGGCGCGGATCGCCGAGTGCGGGCTCGTCCAGCCCGGCGAGCAGCCGCGCCGCGGCCTCGTCGTCGGAGAGGTGGCGGCTCGAATAGACGATGCCGTTGCCGGTGCGATGCTGGAGCGGGATCCGCCATTGCCAGCCGGCATCGTGCGCGGTGGCACGGGTATAGGGGGTGAAGTCGCGGGCGCGGGCGCTCGGCACCGCAAGCGCGCGGTCGCAGGGCAGCCATTGTGACCAGTCCTGATAGCCGACGCCGATCGCCTCGCCGATCAGGCGGGCATGGAAGCCGGTGCAATCGAGGAACAGGTCGCCCTCGATCCGGCGGTCGCCGTCGAGGTGGAGCGCGGCCACGTCACCGTCCTCCCCGTTGCGAGCGACGGCTTCGATCCGTCCCTCATGCCGCACCACGCCGCGTGCCTCGGCATAGCTACGCAGGAAGCGGGCATAGAGACCGGCATCGAAATGGAAGGCATAGGGCATTTCCGGCAGCACGCGGGCGGTGCGGGCCGGGCCGCGCTGCATCCGATTGCCGAGCGCCGCCACGTTGTTGAGCGCATAGGCGGCGAGCGGCTCGGCCACGCCTTCCGCAAGCCCGCGCAGCCAGGTGTGGCGGAAGGCGAGCAGGCCATTGTCGCGGCCGACATTGCCAAAGGCGTGCATGTAGCGCCCGCCCTTGGTCCAGCCGACGAACTCGATCGCCAGCTTGTAGCTGGCCTGGGTGGCGGCGACGAAGCTGTCCTCGTCGATGCCCAGGCTCGCGTTGAACAGGCCGATCTGCGGGATGGTCGCCTCGCCGACGCCCACCGTGCCGATCGCGTCGGATTCGACGAGCGTGATCGTGAAGCCGGGGCCGAGGAAGCGGGCCAGCGCCGCCGCGGCCATCCAACCGGCCGTGCCGCCGCCGACGACGACGATGCGATATGGTGCTGCGACTGCCATGGCGCTCCCCCTCCGGTGCCGGCGATGGGGCCCGATCTCCGCGGGGAGACCGGGCCGACGAACCTCAGAACTTGTACGTGATGCCGAGATAATAATCGCGGCCGTAGCGCTGATATTCACGCACCAGACGGGGATCGCCCGCCTCGGTGGTGATGAACGGCGCATCGGTGAGGTTCTTGGCCTGCGCCAGGATCGCCAGACCCTTCAGCGGACCGGTCTGGAACTCATAGCCGATCTGCGCATCCAGCACGCCTTCGGACTTGCCGGTGCGGAACTCCGGATTGGCCGAAAGTCCGGCCAGTTCCGCCAGGAAGCTGTCGCGCCAGCGATAGGTGGCGCGCGCCTGGAAGCCGTTCTTCTCGTAATAGGCGGTGCCGGTGGCGATCCACTTGGATTGGCCGGGCAGCGTGACGGGCGTGTTCGGGTTGCTGCCATAAATGACGCGGCTGTCGACATAGGAGCCGCTGGCGAAGATGCCGAACCCGTCGAGCGCGTTGGCGAACATGCTGAACGGCACCGATGCGGTGGCTTCCACGCCGAGAATGTCGCCGCGGCCGGTATTGTCCGGGGTCTTCACCAGGCCGAACTGCGCGTTCTGCGACCGCACGATCGCCTGTGCTGCGGGCGGCAGGGCGTTGAGCAGCGCCGAGAAGTCGTACAGCGTGCTGTTGTTCGGATCGACGAAGTCGGTCAGGTGCTTGTAGAAGCCGGCCACCGAGAGATAGCCGCCGCCGCGCAGATATTTCTCCAGCGAAATGTCGATGTTGGTCGACTGGTAAGGGCGCAGGCGGAAATTGCCGCCATCCGAGCTGAACGGGCTGTTCTGCGGCAGGCTGCCCAAGCCGAGTTTCGACAGGTCGACATTCACCGCCTGGGTGATGCGTTCCTGATCGAGGCGCGGGCGCACCATCGTCTGCGCCGCACCCATCTTCACGTAGAAGGTCGGCACCAGCTCGAGGCTGAACGTCGCCGAGGGCAGGAAGTTGGTGTACTTGGTGCTGTCCGCCACCGGCGCCACGGTGACCACGCCGCCCTGCAGCGCAGCGATCGCGCCAGACGAGCCCTGGTCGGTGTGTACCACCTGCAGCCCGAGCGTGCCCTTGAGCGACTTGCCGCCCACGGTGCCGTCGATCGTCAGCTTGGCATAGCCGGTATAGACCTTCTCGGTGACGGTGTTGTCGCGAACCAGCGAGCCGGGGCGATTGTCGAACACCGGCCGCAACTGCCCATAAACCTTGAGCGGATCATAGGTCAGCATCTTGGGCACGCCGAGATAGGCGAGTGCGACCTGCTCGCCGAGTACCGCATCCGACGGCACCGCGAAGCTGGTCGGCGTGCCGCTGGCGATCGTGCAGCCGGTGCCCGCGCCCGGCGGGCAGAGGAAGTAGGAGGTGTAGCGGCTCTGCTTCTCGCGGCGGCTGAAATTGCCGCCGATTTCCCAGCTCTTGACGATGCTGCCGCTGAACTCGCCGTTGAAGCTGGCGCGCAGCGACTTGAGGTCGTCCTCGAAGTCCGGCCGGTTGAGGAAGCCGGCCTGCACCACCGACTGGGTGCCGTTATAGCCCCAGCCGCGCGGATCGGTGAGGCTGATCACGTTCGTGTTGGTATAGTCCAGCGTCGGAACGATGCTGTAGGTGCCGTTCGCATTCTGGTTGATCTTGATCGTGTCCTTCGCACCGGACTGGTTATAGCCGGTGCCCGAATAGGTCTCGAGCAGGAAGTCGGTGCGGGTGGCGTGGCTCCAGCTGGCGTCGACGACGAAGTGGATGCTGTCGCTCAGCTTGAAGTCGTTGTTCCAGCCCAGCGAAATGTTCTCGGCCTTGCGCTTGTTGTAATCGTTGCGCTGGACGGCGACGACGTTGGAGATCGTCGCACTGGTGACGAGGCCGTTCTGCACCGTGTAGCCCGGCTGGATCGTCGCGTTCGAGCCATAGGCCGGGGCGATCGGGAACTCGATGCCGCGCAGGCGTTGGGTTTCCTCGAAGTGCGAATAGAGGCCGTCGAAGGTCGAGTGGAAATTCTCGCTCGGCTGCCATTCCACCGTCGCGACGCCGCCATAGCGCTTGAGCAGGTTCGACTGCACATAGGGCTTGGCGCCACCGAGGAAGAGGTTGTTGCCGGCGTTGGATTCGGCCGGGAAGCCCCAGGCAGCATAGCGCTCGATCTGGGTCGGCGTGTTCTGCGCGGAGAGGCCGATGGCGATGCCCAGCGTGTCGCCCGCAAACTTGTCGACATAGGTCGCCGAGGCGCGATAGCCGTAGCGAGTGCCGTCCGGATTGAGCTTCTTCTGCTCGTTCATCTGGCCGCGCGCGGCGACGACGAAGGTGCGCTGCGACTGGGCGAGCGGGCGCAGCATGCGCAGGTCGACCGTGCCGGCGATACCGGCGGCGATCAGCGAGGCGTCGGCCGACTTGTAGACGTTGACGTTTTTGAAGAATTCCGACGGGTACTGGTCGAACTCGACGCCGCGATTATCGCCCACGGTCACCTGCTCGCGGCCGTTGAGCAGGGTGGTGGAGAAGTCGGGGCCGAGGCCGCGGATCGACAGGCGCTGGTCGCGGCCTTCGAGGCGCTGCGCGGTGACGCCCGGGATGCGCGCCAGCGAGTCCGCGATCGACACGTCGGGCAGCTTGCCGATGTCTTCGGAAGAGACCGAGTCCACGATCATCGTGTTGTTGCGCTTGATGTTCGCCGAGCTGGCGAGCGCGGCGCGGAAGCCGGTGACGACGATCTCGCCGGGGCCTTTGTCCTGCGCATCGGCGGCGGGGGTGCCGCTGTCCTGCGCGAAGGCGGCGGTGGTGAAGCTGAAGGCGATCGCGGCGGCGCTGGCGCCAAGGGCGATGCGGGCGGCGTGACGGCCGCGGAACGTGCTGAGCAACATGTCTCTCCCCAATCTGTCTCTACCCCGGCTCTTGGGTGGCCGGATGAATGCCCGCCCCATGCGGGATGCGCCGGTTCTGCGCAGTGCTGCATTCAATCTTGCAAAAGGGGGTATGGAGGCCAGCCGCTCACATACGTATTCAGGCCCGATGCGGGCCCGCTATGGCCTTTCGGCACCAGTCTGCCGATTGACGGCACCACCCTGCTGCGCCCATGCATATTATGCGATGCGGCGACCACGGCCGTACGCGGGGAGGAAGCAGGATGGGCATGCAGCGCAAGCCTACGTCGTTCGATATCGCGCAGCTGGCGGGCGTCTCTCAGCCGACCGTTTCGCGTGCGCTGCGCGGCGAAGCGGGGGTAAATCCGGCGACGCGGCTGCGTATCGAGTCGATCGCCAAGCAGTTGAACTACCGCGTCGACAAGGCCGCCTCCAATCTCCGCACGCGCCATTCGCAGACGCTGGCGCTGCTGTTCTTCGAGGATCCGACCTCGGACGATTCGCTGATCAATCCCTTCTTTCATTCGATGCTGGGATCGATCATCCGCACCTGCGCCGAGCATAATCATGACCTGCTGATCAGCTTCCAGCAGCTCTCCAGCGACTGGCACACCGATTATGAGGATGCGCGCAAGGCGGACGGGCTGATCCTGCTCGGCTATGGCGATTTCGAACTGTACCGCGCGCGGCTGAAGGCGCTGCGCGATGCCGGCACGCATTTCGTCCGCTGGGGATCGGTGCTGGCCGAGGGTGCCGGGCTGACCATCGGTTGCGACAATCGCGGCGGCGGGGCCGAGGCGACGCGGCACCTGCTCGGGCTCGGCCGCACGCGCATTGCATTTTTGGGTACGGCATCGAGCCACTATCCCGAGTTTTACGAGCGCTATCGCGGCCATGCCGAGGCGCTGGCCGGGGCAGGGCTTGCCGTCGACCCGGCGCTCCAGATCGACGCGATCACCACGGAGGAATCCGGGGCGGCCGCGGCACAGGCGCTGCTCGACAGCGGCGCGGATTTCGACGCGATCCTCGCGGCGAGCGACCTGATCGCGATCGGTGCGATGCGGGTGCTCCAGGCCGCGGGCAAGCGCATTCCAGAGGATGTTTCGGTGATCGGTTTCGACGATATTCCCGCGGCCAGCTCGGCCAACCCGCCGCTCACCACCGTGATGCAGGATGCGCGGCTCGCGGGCCGCACGCTGGTGGAGACGCTGATCGGGCGGATTCGCGAGAAGCCGGTGGGACCGGCGCTGCTTCCGACCAAGCTGATCGTGCGCAAGTCGTGCGGGGCGTGAGCATGGAGAAGCCGCGCCAGTCCTTCGCAGGCCTGTGGAATATCAGCTTCGGCTTTTTCGGCATCCAGATCGGCTTCGCCCTGCAGAATGCGAATATGAGCCGGATCTTCCAATCGCTCGGCACGCGGCTGGACGACCTACCGGCCTTGTGGGTGGCCGCGCCGCTCACCGGGCTGCTGGTCCAGCCGATCATCGGGCACCTCAGCGACAAGACCTGGCTGGGGCGGCTCGGGCGCCGGCGCCCCTATTTCCTCGGCGGCGCGATCCTTGCGGCGCTCGCGCTGCTGCTGATGCCGGAGAGCCCGGCCTTGTGGTTCGCAGCCGGGCTGCTGTGGGTACTCGACGCCTCGCTCAACATCTCGATGGAGCCGTTCCGCGCCTTTGTCGGCGACATGCTGCGCAAGGACCAGCACAGCGCCGGCTATGCGGTGCAGACCGCGTTTATCGGGATGGGCGCGGTGCTGGGATCGATCTTCCCCTGGGCGCTCGAACATCTCGGCGTCTCCAACGCGGCGGTGGCGCACGGCGTGTCGGACACGGTGCGCTACGCCTTCTGGTTCGGCGGCGCGGCGCTGTTCTGCTCGGTGCTTTGGACCGTGCTAACCACCCGTGAGTACAGCCCGGCGGAGATGGCGGCCTTCGACGGCCCGGCGGCCGAAGATTCGGGCGAAGCGGTGGCTCTGCTCGCGGCACGAAGGCCTAGTGCGGGTCTGTCGTGGATCGTGCTGGGTGCGCTGGTGGTAATTGGCGTCTGGCGGTTTGCGCTGGAAAAGGAAGTCTATTTGCTGGGTGGCCTGCTGGCTGCCTATGGCTTGGCGCAGATCGTCGCAATTGTGCGGGCGCGGGCGGGCAGGGCGAGCATGCTCGGCTATATCGTCGGCGATTTCGCGGGCATGCCGGTGCTGATGAAGCGGCTGGCGGTGGCGCAGTTCTTCAGCTGGTCGGCGCTGTTCATCATGTGGATCAACACCACGCCGATCGTCGCCGGGGCCTTCTATGGATCGCCGGATCCGAAGAGCACCGGCTACCAGGAAGGCGCGAACTGGGTCGACGTGCTGTTCGCCACCTATAACGGCGTCGCCGCGGTGGCCGCGCTGACGCTGCTGCCCTTGCTCTCGGCGCGCTTCGGCAAGGCGCGCACGCATATCTTCGGGCTGTTGTGCGGGGCGGCGGGCTATGCCAGCTTCTTCCTGGTGCGCGATCCGGCGTGGCTGATCGCCAGCGAAGTGGGCATCGGCATCGCCTGGGCGTCGATCCTCGCCATGCCCTATGCGATCCTCGCCTCCAGCCTGCCGCAGGCGAAACTCGGCATCTATATGGGGCTGTTCAACGTCTTCGTGGTGGTGCCGCAGCTGCTGGTGGCGACGGTGATGGGATCGATCATGAACCGCTTTTTTCCCGGCGAGCCGATCTGGACCATGGCGTTTGCGAGCGGCACGCTGCTGTTGGCCGCGGTGGCGATGCTGCGCGTCGCGGCACTGTCGCGGGACTGAGGCCTTCCGCGCGTCGCGGCTAGCGGCAGGCACCACCGAAGCGGTCGCCGATTAGCGGCATTGCTCGGTTCGGCGGCGCCCCGTCCGAAGCAGCGCCGCATGGAAGCGCGGCCAGTCACGTCGATCCCGCGGGCGCAGGGCGCGCAGGCGGAGCGGCAGCCATGCCTCGGCGGCGCGAAGGGCGGGTTCCTGCGCGATCCGCGCGAGGTCTGCTTCGAAGGGCGCGAAATAGACGGGCTCTCCCATCGATGCCCGCATCGGGGCCAGCGCCTGATCGAGGCTCGCGCCGCGAACGTGCAAGGCGATGTCGGCGAGGCCGCGACAGGTTCGGAAGAGCATCCAGTGGAGGTGGCCGAGCAGCGCATGCGGCTCCGCGAACAGCCCGTCATCGGCCATCAGCATCTCGGCATAGCTTCCCCAGCCTTCCGTGAAAGCGGCGGCGTAGCGTAGCCGCAGCGGGTGTGGCTGGGCGCGGGCTTCCAGCGGAAGCTGTGCCATATGGCCGGGCAGCAGTTCGTGCGCGACGACGCTCGGGAGCGAGAAGCTCGGCCGGCGGCGGATGTCCTTCAGGTCCACCACATAGCTGCCGGGCACGCCCGCGCCGGGAAGGATGCGGTACCCGCCCTTGCCGGCGGCGATCTCCTCTGCCGTCAGCGCGCGGATCTCGACGTGGCGGCATTCCGGCGGCAGCGCACCGACCAGCCGCGGCAGCCGGGGCTGGATGGCGGCGAGCGTCGCCCGCATTCCCTCCAAGGCGGCGGCGCGGCCATCGGCATCGTCCGGGAAGAGATAGCGCGGGTCGTGCCAGAGGCGCTCGAAGCGCGCGCCGACCGAGGCGCCGGGGAGGGCGAGGCGATCGAAGATAGCAGTAGCGCTTGCCAGCAGAGTGCGGAGCGCCGCGTTCAGATCCCGCTCCACCCGCATTAGCTCGGCATCGTCGCCGGTGACCCGCTGTACCTGCAGCGCGAAACGCCGCGGCCCCGCTTCGGGTGCGTGCGCCAGCGCAAGATCGACGCGCAAACCGGCGCGCGCGGCCTGCAGGTCGAGGCGGCTGCCGAGGGATGCGCCCCGCGCCGTGAGGGGGTTGAGCAGGGCCAAAGCGCGGTCGGGCGGAAGCGTCGCCGCTTCATCGAGCGCGTGGCGGACGTCCAAGTCCGTGGCCGCGGACGCGCGCGCGGGGGGTATCGCCATCGCACCGGCCCCCGCGAGCAGATGACGCCGCGACAGCGTCATCGGGCGGGCGTCAGGTCAACGCGGTTGTTGAGGCGGGTGACTTCCGGCGCATTGTCGGGGAGTGCTACCTCGACGCGCGTCACTTGCCCTTTCGGCGGCGCGATCCGCACGACGACGGTGCGCGGCCGCAGGTCGGTCGGTGCGTCAAGGGGCGGGATTTGGGCCGTCGCCAGCACCGCGCCATCGGCGCCGCGCAGGGTGAGGGTGCCGCCGGGGGCACGCTGCGCGCCGAGGCTGTGCACCGTGACGGCAAAGCCCTTGGAGGTGCGCACCACATCGTCGATTCCGATGCCGAGATCCGGCCGCTGCTCCACCGGCGTCGTCGGAGACGCCAGCGCGAAATCGTAGATCGTGGTGGTGTGCGGCGCGAAGACCAGATCGGTGCCGAGGCTGCGTTCGAGGGGCAGCGTGGTCGGCGCACCGTCTGCGACCAGGGCGCCGCCGCCATCGGCGCTCGTCGAGCGCCGCATCGTCCAGCTGCCGGCGGTGACGTTCCAGGCGGTCATCGTCGCCCGCTGCGGCCGATCGGTGCGGTTATAGGCGAGCACGCGGAAGCGGTCGGGCGTCGCGCCGGGCACCAGGATCGCCACCTGCTCGCCGGCGCCGGCCTCGGCGAAGCGCCAGGAGACGCTGTTGCCGGGCCAAGTCTGGTTGCGGCGAAGCGCGATGCCGCCCAGCCGCTCGCGCTGGAGGATCTCGTTGGGCTGCTCGACCCGGTCCGACCACCAATGGCCTTCGGTATAGAGATATTCGTGCTGCGCCTTGTCGGCGATCGCGTCTGCGTGGAGCCGTTCGAGCGCCTTGGTGTCGCCGGTCGCGTCCCAGCGCGCGTAGAGCGAGAAGGGATCGGCCTTGGCGGCGGCGTCGATGTCGGCGCGCAGCTTCGCGCCGCCGGGCAGCGCCGTGAAGGCATTTTCGTTGAATTCGGCGAGTGTCGCCGCGCCGCTCTTGGCGATCCGCGCGTCGATCGGGCGGAGATATTTGGCGTCGCCGGTAAAGCGCCAGGCGCTCCACGCGCTCTGGAGCGGCGTGGTGATACCGCCGCCGTCGCCGACGCGTTCGGCATCGGTGCCCCAGTTGATCTCGTTGGGGAAGCTGCAGCCGCCGCTCGCGTCCTGCCGGCCATGTGCCAGCCACCCGTCCATCACGCCGGTGACGAGCCCGCGCGCCTGGGCATTGCCGTTGTACAGGCCGATCAGGATCGGCGCGTGCATCACGGTGAAGCTGTACGGCTTCTGCCAGGCCCAGGCCGGGTCGCGGTACATCTTGCGCCCGCCATACCAGTTGGAGGCGAAGTGCAAATGCCCCGCCGGGTTCTTTAGGATCACGCCCTGCAGCGCCCGCGTCGTCTCCATCAGCCGCTCGACGGCCTTGGGCTCGCCCCAGTTGAGGTACAGCCGTTCGGCATCCGAGTTCAGCCCTTCCTCATAGGCGTGGAGCTCGTCGGTGGTGATGGTGCCGAGCCCGTTGGTGCGCATGCCATTGGCATAGGCTGCGTCGGACAGCGCGCGCAGCGAGGCGTTCACTTTGTCCGGCTCGACGCCCATCAGCGCGAGCCCGGGCCATTGCTGGGTCAGGTCGGTATCGTCGGAGATGCCGCCGCCGAAATCGCCATAGGGCACCTGCCGCTCGTCGATCCACCAGTCGACGAAGCGGCGGACATAGCGCAGATCCTCCAGCTGTCGGAATGCCCAGAGCGGCTCCCCCGCCTGCGGCACTGGCTGGGTAAAGGCGGGCATGTTTTCCGGGCGATAGTTGATGTCCGCCCAATAGGTGCGCGCGAGCTTGTTGTCGGGATCGACGCGCAGCAGGTCGGTCATGTCGGCGAACAGGCGGCGATAGAGTGCCATCCGCTTCGACGCGGTATGCTCCTCGACGAGGAACGCCCAATTGTCCTTCACCTGGTTGAGCCGATCGGCGACATGCTCCTGCAGCGCGTCGGCGCGCGGCTTGAACACCAGCCGGATGCGCGCGCCGTCGAGGCTTGCCGCCGAGAAAGCGGGATCGGACGCGGCGATCGAGAGATAGAGGCTGTCCTGCGACAGGAGGCGATCGCGCAGGTCGAGCCAGAGGGTGCGCTTCTCGCCGGGGCGGAGCGTGACCGAAAGGTCGATCATGTCGCGCTCGGGCCAGATCGGGTCCTTCACCCGGATGTCGAGCGCGACCGGCTGCGTGCCGGGCAGCGCGGGCAGGTCGAGCGCGATGCCGTCCAGCCCGTCATGGATATTCTGCCAGCCATAGTCGAAGGCGCGCGCGACGGGCTGGTCGGGCGGCGCGTCGCCGAGGCTGGCGGGCAGGAGGATGTGGACGATCGGCGCCATGCCCGCGGGCCGCGCCACCTTGCCGCCGCCGCCGGCAGCACCTGCACCCACCGCGGCCTTCACGCCCGCCGTCGGCATCGCGACCACGGTCGCACGTTCGTCCGGCGCATAGCGCCCGGCGATGAAGGCGTTGAGCGGCGCCAGTGCGGCAAGCGTCGGCGCCAGGTCTGCGCGGATGGTGTAGTCCAGCTTGAAGCTGCCGTCGGGCTCGGCGCCCGCGCCGATGTCATACGCCCAGAGCTCCTGGATCGGCTGTTCCTGCATCACGTTGGTGAAGTGGAGGATTCCGCCGGTCCGGGGCGTGAACTGGTCGACGCTGCGCACCACGCCCTCCGGCCGCTTGGCCAGCACTTGGTCCTTGCCGTCGCCGCTCCAGCTGAGCGTGCCATAGGCGGCGCCGCGCAGCTCCACCCGGTTGAAGCGCTCGCCTGTCGGCACCGCCAGGTCATAGCGTTTGCCGCCCTCGACATAGGTGTTCCAGTCGGGCAGCTCGAAATAATCGTCGCGGCCGGGCAGGCGCGAGCGGTTGTAGACGCCGGGCCAGGTCGTCTCGGCGATGCCGTCGACGCCCTTCCACATCCATTGCTTCAGGTCCTTCGCATCGGCGAACTCGACCTTGCGCACCCGGGTGACGGGCGCATCGAGCACCGGCGGCAGCGCCTTGTCCCAGCCATAGCGATGGAGCCAGGCCTGATGCTCGGCCGCGGCATCGGGCGTGGGGAGGGGACCCGGCTCGGCCTTGGCTGCCAGTCGCGCGACATTGGCGGCGGAGAGCATCCGGTCATAGACGCGGATCTCGTCCACGTCCGATCCGCGCATGAAGCTGTAGCGGCTCTGCACCTGGTGCGGGGCCATGACGCGGCCGGCAAGCCCGAACTGGTCGAGCCCGGAATCCAGATCGGCGCGCTGCTCTTTCCGGGCGACCTCGCGGCCATCGACATAGAGCCGAACGCCCTGCGTCTCGTCCCAGGCGAAGGCGATGTGCTTCCACGCGGCGGGATCGGGCAGGCGGTCGATTCGCCAGGAAACGCGGATCCGCGAGAGATTGGCATCGGTGACGAAGGCGTCGAAGCCATGGCCGTTCCAGTCGATCCGCAGGAAGGCCATGTCCCAGCTCGTGTGGTCAGCAAAGCCGGCGCGAAAAATCACGAAGGGCACCTCGCCCAGCGGCTCACGCGCGCGCCAGAAGAAGGAGAGCGTGCCGCGCGCCGCGCGCATGTTGCCCGGTGCCTTCCACGCGACATAGCCGTCGTCCGCCCAGCGCGCCGCGCCGCCGATCGCCCCGTCCGGCACGATGTCGACATGGGCGCGGAAATTGGGGGCGGGGTCGCCCTGCGCGACATCGGCATTGAGCGACGTATCGGCGGACGCTCGGAACAGCAGGCCGGCGGCGGGATCGGTCTGGGCTTGTGCGGACAGCGAAAGGGAGCCGACCGCCAGAGCGAGCGCGGAGGTTAGGGGGCGGGTGGGCATGGCGGCGATCCTCTCCTGCAACCGGCTCAGATGCTGTCGACGCGGGCGAGGCGCGGGCTCAGCAGATGGACCACCGCCACGGCGAGCAGATAGACGCTGCCGGCTACGGCGAAGATGATGGTGTAGCTGCCGGTCGCCTCGAGGATATAGCCGGTGAACTTGGCCATCATCATCCCCCCGATCGCCCCCACCGTGCCGCCGATCCCGACCACCGAGCCGACCGCGGCGCGCGGGAACATGTCCGACGGGATGGTGTAGAGATTGGCCGAGAAGGCCTGGTGCGCGGCGGTCGCCAGCCCGACGATGGCGACGGCGAGCCACAGATGGTTCACATATTGGGCGAAGAAGATCGGCGTTACCAGGATCGCGCAGGCCAGCATCGTCCATTTCCGCGCGGCATTGGCGGTGAACCCCCGCTTCATCAGCCGCGACGACGACCAGCCGCCGGCGACGCTGCCCAGGTCCGAGATCAGGTAGATCACGATCAGCGGCGGGCCGAAGCTGACCAGATCGAGATGATAGGTCTTGGCGAGGAAGTCGGGCGTCCAGAACAGGAACAGCCACCAGATCGGGTCGATCAGGAACTTGCCCAGCGCATAGGCCCAGGTCTCGCGATAGCCGAGCAGCTTGAGCCAGCCGATCTTGCGCACCGGATCGGGCATGTCGCTTTCGATATAGGCGAGCTCGGCGGCGGAGACCTTGCTGCTCTCGCGCGGGCGTCGGTACAGCGCCACCCAGGCGACCAGCCAGACCAGGCTCGCCACACCCGTGACGATGAACGCCATGCGCCAGCCAAAGGCGATGGTGATCGCCGGGACGATCAGCGGCGTCACCACCGCGCCGACATTGGCGCCGGCATTGAAGATGCCGGTGGCCAGCGCGCGTTCGCGTGCCGGGAACCACTCGGTCACCGCCTTGAGGCCGGCGGGGAAATTGCCGCTCTCGCCGATGCCGAGGATGAAGCGCGCGATCGAAAACTGAAAGGCGGAGCCGACAAAGCCGCACAGCGTATGGCCCAGTGTCCAGATGACGAAGGCGACCGAATAGCCGATCCGCGCGCCGACCCAGTCGACCAGCTTGCCGAAGGTCAGATAGCCGATCGCATAAGCGGCCTGGAACCAGAAGATCACGTCGGCATAGGTGGTTTCGGACCAGCCGAGTTCGCCCGAGATGGTCGACTTCAGCACCCCGATCATCTGGCGATCGACATAGTTGATCGCCGTCGCCGCGAACAGCAGCGCGCAGATCACCCAGCGATACCGCCCGACCTTGTCCGCCGCGGCCGCGACCGCCGGCGCCTCCCTGCTAGCCATCGGTCCTCTCTCCTGTGTCGGGGCCTCTTTGCGGGCCTATTGTGCGTTGATCGTGCAGTGTACCGAAAGCCGGCCGTCGAACCGCGCTTCCACCCGGTCGCCGATCGCGACGGGGTGTACGCCGGTGACCGCACCGGTGGAAATCCATTGGCCCGGCGTGATCGCGATGCCGCGCGCCGCCAGGTGCTCGAACAGGAAGCGCGCCGCGCCGAAGGGGCCGTCGAGCATGTCCGCGGCGATGCCGGTGCCTATTTGAGCGCCATTGATGTGCAGCGCGACGGGCCAGCGGTTGAGGTCGATGTCGCGCCAGTCGTCGACGGCCGCACCGACGACCAGGCCGTTATTGTTGCCGAAGTCCGAAATGGTGACCGTCGGGCCGTGATCGTTGATGCCGGCAAAGGGCGAACTGGCGATTTCGATGCCGACATGGACGGCGTCGATCAACGCGAGCGCCTCGTCGAGGCTGAAGCTGAGCTGTGCGGGATCGGGCGCCTGGCCGATGCGCAACAGGAACTCCGCTTCGGCCGCACCGAAGCCGCCGGCGAAGATCGGCATCGCGATTCCGTCGTGCGATTGGATCTGGTCTGCGAAGATGGGGCCAGCCAGCCGGTCGATGCCCTCGACGGGCGGGTTGATCCGACCGACCTTCCAGCCGGCAACGGGCTTTGCATAGAGCGTCAGCGCCGCGTCCTGCACGGCATAGGCTGCATCCAGATGGCTCGGAATCGCGCCGGGAAACGCGGGCAGGGCAGAGGCGGTCCGGCGTGCTTCCACGAATGCGCGCGCTATCTGCGAAGTGTCGCTATTCGGCTCCACGGCCGCCCCCTCTCACTATGGTCGTTGTTTCCCGATCGGTATGGGAAACCGGTGTCAATGGCAAGCCGCCGCGTGCGTCCGTGCAATAAAAATCTTGCCTCCAGCGACGAGGGGCACTGGTCGACCCGCAGAGGCTGGATGGCGTATGCACGCAAGACACGGAAGTCGGCCAGATATGTACGCGCGGACGCAACGTGTGGCTCCGACAGGGTTGCGCTCGCTCCTGACACCGGTTACCAATTGCGCCAACCGCTGGCGAGGCGGATGGAGAGGATCGTCATGATCTGCATGTCACGATTGGGCGCAAGGTGCCGGCCGTTGTGGCCAGGCCTTGCCATGATCGGCGCATCGGCTCTCCGTCCCGCAGGATCCTGGCCCGCATGATCTTGGAAGGAGTATCGCATGTTCGACCGGACCTATTATGCCACCCATCCCGACATGATGGAGTGCGTGAGCAATGAGGAACTGCGCGACCGCTATCTGATCTCTGGCCTGTTCCGCGCAGGCGAATGCGTGCTGAACTATACCCATGCCGATCGCTTCGTGATCGGTGGGGTGCAGGTGGCGGGCGGCGATGTCCGGCTTCCCGCGCAGGCCGAGCCGAAGTCGGCCGAAGGGCATCCCTTTCTCGAACGGCGCGAGCTGGCGATCGTCAACGTCGGCGCGGTCGACGGCACCGTGACGGTGGACGGCGAGGCATTCGCGCTCGGCAACAAGGACTGCCTCTACGTCACCATGGGTGCACAGGAGGTGATCTTCTCCGGCGAAGGCGCGCGTTTCTATCTGGCGTCCTGCCCGGCGCACAAGGCGTTCACCACCCGGAAGCTCGGCATCGCCGATGCCAATGCGCTGGAGCGCGGGAGCCTCGCCGAGTCCAACGAGCGAACGATCTACCAGCTGGTCATCCCCGGCGTGTGCGACAGCGCGCAGCTGGTGATGGGGCTGACCGTGCTCAAGCCGGGCAGCGTGTGGAACACCATGCCGCCGCACGTCCATGAGCGCCGCAGCGAGATCTATTTCTATTTCGAGCTCGACGACCTGGAGAAGGATCGGGTGATGCATTTCATGGGCGAGGGCGAGGCGACCCGGCATATCGTCCTGGCCAACGAGGAAGCGGTGATCAGCCCGCCCTGGTCGATCCATATGGGTGCGGGCACCAAGGCCTATGCCTTCATCTGGGCGATGGCCGGCGAGAACCAGGATTATACCGACATGCAGGTGCTGGATATCTGCCAGCTGGCTTGAGCGCCTAGCTCCCCCTCCCGC
>NZ_JBQEPL010000015.1:0-23074 GCF_052045505.1 Sphingomonas sp. 22176
ATCTGCAGCGTGGGGGTGCCGTTCTGCTGCCGGTCATAGGCGTGGTAGACGATATAGTCGCCGTCGCTCTGCTGGAGGATCGACGCGCCGCCGCGGCCGACGAAACGACTGCCGTCGCCTTGGCCGTTGGTGAGCACCACCGTGCCGCCGCCCTGCATCATCGCCCGCCCGTCGCGATCGACATAGGGGCCGTCCGGTGCCGAGGCGCGCCCGACGACGGTGTTGTAGGTGCTCGCCGCCCCCTGGCAGCAGGAATCGAACGATACGAACAGATAGTAATAGCTGCCGTGGCGGATGATGTACGAAGCTTCGACCGCGTCCGGGGCAGGCCGCTGCGCGAGCGCCCGTGGTGCCGAATCGCCGGCAAGGCGCAGGCCGGTCGCGGGGTCGATGCGGATCAGCTTGATGCCGGACCAGAAACTGCCGAATACCAGCCACGAACGGCCGTCGGCATCGGCAAAGGCCATCGGATCGATCGCGTTGAAATCGTCGGTCGTCTGCGACTGGATCACTGGGCCCTGATCGACCCAGTTGGCGGCCGGTGCCGCCGGATCGATCTTGGTCGCGGTGGCCAGGCCGATCGCGGACTGGTTCTTGCCGAAGGTCGAAACCGAATAATAGAGGCGATACTGGCTGCCGACCTTCGAGATGTCCGGTGCCCACATGCCGGTTGCGCCCGGAACCGCGGTGCGCGCCCAGTCGGGCAACGCGAGGTAGCTGCCGCCGCGCAACGTCCAGGCGCGCATATCCGGCGCCGTGCGCAACGCCAGCAGCCCCTCCGGATCCCCGGCATTGCCGGTGGTGAACAGGTAATAGCTGTCGCCGTCCTTCAGGATCGAGGGATCGTGCACCGGGCTGACCGCGCCGCTGAGCGCGATCGGGGTCGGCGTCGGGCTGGCTGTCGGGGCCGGTGTGGGCGCTGGCGTCGGACTGGGCGTCGGCGTCGCGGCGGGCACGACGACGACCGAGGCGGGCGGCGGGCTGTCGTTGCCGCCACAGGCCGAGGCGAGCAGCAGCGCGAGCGGCGAGATGCGCTTCACGGGCAATTCCTTCCGAATGCAAAGCGGGCGGGCCGTTGGGCCCGCCCGTCAGGAGATCAGTTGAAGCTGTAGCGGGCCCCGATCGCAAAGGTGCGCGGGATCAGCACCGTGCCTAGGTTGAAGCGATCCTTGTCGCCGACATCGCCGAAGCGGTAATATTCCTGCTGCTTGGTGCGCGTCAGGTTCACCGCGTCGAATGTCAGGCCCAGGCGATCGGTGATCCGCGCGGTCAGCTGGAGATCGAGGCTGGCCTCGGCCCGGCGCCACACGCCCAGCGGGTTGGCGAACAGTCGCGACTCGTTTCGCACCTGCCAGGCGTTACGGTACACATAGGAAAGTCGCGCGCCGATCGGGCCCTTATCATAGGCGAGCGTGGCGTTGTACGAGAAGTCGGAGACGCCGAAGAAGCTCGACTGCTGCTCGCCGATCTTCTTGCCGCCATTGTCGTAGATCGGCACGTTCTGGCTCGAGTCCAGCACCGTCAGGCTGCCCTGGAAGCCCAGGCCATCGAGGAACGAGGGCAGATAGGTCGGGAAATAGGTGAGCCCCACTTCCACGCCCTTGAGCACGCCGTTCGAGGCATTGGCCGGGCGGCTGATCACGAAGTTGTTGGTGGCGCCCGCGACGATGCCGTTGTTCGGGATGAACTCCAGCTGGCTCACCGGCACCACCAGCCCCTGGATGTCGCGGCGGAAGCCGGTGACGGTGATCGCGCTGTTGCGGCCGAGATACCATTCGAGCGCCGCGTCATAGTTTTTCGACGTGGTCGGCTGGAGGCCCGCCGTGCCCGCCGAACCGCTGCCATAGCCGACATTGGTGAGGTCGCCGGTCAGCGAATAGTTCGGGTTGATGTCGCCGAAGTTCGGCCGCCGCAGCGTCTGGCCGTAATTGAAGCGGGCGCGCAGGTTCGGCAGGATGTCGTAGCGCGCGGTGAAGCTGGGCAGGAAGCGGTCCGATCCCGGCGAGGCGCGCGAGATCGCGCCGTTGTTGAAGCGATCGACGAAAACCGCGTCGGTATCCACCGCGACATAGCGCACGCCGGCCTGGAGATTGAGCGGCCGACCGAAGATGGTCAGCTGGCCGTCGGCCTGGACATAGGCGGCGGTGGTCTTTTCCTCGACGTCGAACACCCGCGTCATCGTCAGCTGGTCGGAGGTCTTGAGCCCGTAGAGCTTCCGGATCTCGTCGGCATGGGCATAGTTGTAATAGCCGTTGGCCGTCACCCAGCTGGTCGGCACGTCGCCGCGGCCTTCGAAGAAGTCCGAATTGGTGAAGCTCGCCCCGGCCGGCAGGGTGGAGAGCGGACGGCCCAGATTGGCGGCATCGGCGGTGCGCACGTCGCTCGAGGCCTTGCGATCATCGAAGCGGAAGCCGGCCTTGATCTGGCGGAGGAAGCCCTCGTCCCAGCCGTAATGGCCGTCGAGCGTGGCGGTGAAGGCGCTGCCCTTGTCGCGATTGGCGTTGTCGTAGAGCTGGGCGACGTTCCACACGCTCGGATCGGCCAGCGCCGCATCATTGTCGAAATGATAGGAAGGGATGCCGCCGCCGCCGTTGAAGTCGGCGGTGATCTGGTTCGCTACCCGGTCCGTGCGCATCGCGAAGAAGGCGGTCTTGTACGTGCTGGTCTGGTAGGCGAGGTCGGCGACGATGCCGCCGCGGCTGCCCAGGTCCCACTTGCCGTTCAGCGCATAGACGAAGCTGTCGGTCTGGCTGCGGGTATAGTCGCCGCTGTTGAAGCCGTAGACGCTGTTCGCCACGCGCGACTTCACGATGTTGGTGCCGTCATACAGCGTCGGGGCCTGCGGATTGCCCCAGAAATCGACGAAGCTGAACTGCAGGCTGTTATAGGTCTCGCCGCGAAAGCCCGAATAGAATATCTCGGCGGTGTAGACCGAGCTGCTGTTCGGCGCCCATTGGAATGCCGCATTGGCCGAGGGGCGCTCGCGCTTGCCGTACAGGTCCGAGCTGAACACCGCGTCGCGCGACAGCCAATAGGGCGTCGCGATGCCGTTGACCGGCAGGGTCGATCCGACCGCGGTGGGCAGGCCCGTCTGGGTGCCGACCTGCCAGTCGCCAACGCCTGGACCCGAGAGGAACGCGCCGGTCTTCGGGTCGGTCGCCGCCGGGAAGATGCGCTGGAAGCCGGTGAGGCCCGTGCCGGCCGGCGGGTTGAGCGTCGCAAACGGCACGAACGCGCCGGCCGTGGCCGACATGGTGCGGAACTTGGAGCGGGTGTAGCTGCCGTTCACCAGCAGGCCGACATCGCCGATGCCGGTTTCCCACCGATCGCTGATCAGCAGCGCGGCGTTCGGATTGATCTTGTCCGCTTCCTGGTCGTAGATCCCGCGAGCCAGCGCGGAGACGGCGAGGCCCTTGAAGTCGAACGGACGGCGCGTCACCACATCGACCTGGCCGGCAAGGCCGGTCTCGATCTGATCGGCCGCGCGGGTCTTGTAGACATCGACGCGCTGGATGAGGTTCGCCGAGACGTCCTGCAGCGAGAAGGACTGGCCGGCCGCCGTGAAGATGTTGCGCCCGTTGAGTGTGGTCAGCGCGTCGGGCAGACCGCGGATCTGGATGCCGGCGGCTTCGCCCTGGCCACGATCGGTGACCTGGATGCCGGTGACGCGCTGGAGCGCCTCGACCACGTTGTTGTCGGGCAGTTTGCCGACGTCCTCGGCCACGATTGAGTCGACGATCTGGGTGGATTCGCGGCGGCGGTTGAGCGCACCGACGATCGAGGCGCGCACGCCGGTGACGACGATCTCGTCGGCTACCGGGTCCTGCGGTGCCCCGGCCTGCTGCTGCGCATCCCCGCCGGAAACGAGGTTGGCCTGCGCTTCCGCCTGACCGCTGATCGCGATCGACGCTACGGAAACCGAAGCCAGAAACAGCAATTTCGACACCATCTGGTATCCTCCCCACGACTAAAGGTTCACTAAGACAGCGCTCTTGTGGCGCCATTACTCGGACTTTTGGATATCAGGATGCGTGTACGCAGCAAGCGCCGACGTGTGGTTGTACGCTATTAGTCCGGCATATTTCAGCGAAGAAGTTGCAAATTTGCCACATAGTTAGCGATAACGGCCCGAAACCACGCAATCTCGCGGCCCGAGCGCACCATCAGGAGTCACATTTATCAGAGTAATGCGGGCGCGCCTCGACTCCGGCGCAGGCCGGAGCCGAAGCGCTGCGCATTTAGCTGCGCCGCAGGGGACCGTTCGCTACCGGCGTACCGAAGACCGGCGTGCCGTCGGCCGCGTAGCGGAAATACTGCATCCGCGTGTGGCGGTTGGGGTCGAACAGTGGGTCGCCCTGGATGTGGTCATAGTCGCGGGCATGGTAGACCAGCACGTCGCGGCCACGCTCGTCGACAGTGAAGCTGTTGTGGCCCGGGCCGAAAATCTTGTGCTCAGCCGACGTCTTGAAGACCGGGACCGGCGACTTCGACCAGTTGGCCGCCTCCATCAGGTCCGCGTCGGCGCGGCAGGTAAGCATCCCCAGGCAATAGCGCGAATCGGTCGCGCTTGCCGAATAGGTCAGGAACAGCTTGCCGTTGCGGGCGAGCACCGCCGGAGCCTCGTTCACCTTGAACCCGCGGATTTCCCAGTCGAGCGTCGGCACCGACAGCCGGACCGGCTTCGCCGCTAGGGTCAGCGCCGAGGCGAGCGGGGCGAGGTAGAGGTTCGAATTGGTGTCGATGCCCGGCTCGCGCTGCGCCCAGGCCAGATAGCGCCGGCCCTTGTGGACGAAGCTGGTGGAATCCAGGTTGAAGCTGTCCCACGGGGTCTGAAGCTGGCCGAGCACCGACCAGTTGCCCGTCATCGGATCATGGCCGTCGCACACCACCGCATAGGTCCGGATGCGGAACACGTCCTCGCCACCACCGCTGGGGCCGGCAGCAAAATACATCACCCATTTGCCGTCGACGAGATGCAGTTCCGGCGCCCAGAGAAAGCCCGACATCGGTCCGCTGGCCTGATGGCGCCACAGCACGCGTTCGGGCGCGTTCGACAGGCCGGCAAGCGTACGCGAGCGGCGCAGTACCAGCCGATCATATTCGGGCACCGATCCGGTCATGTAGTACCAACCGTCGGTGTGGCGGAACACCTGCGCATCCGCACGCTGGCGCACAACCGGGTTGACGATGGTCGGCGTCGCGGCCCGGCCCAGTGCGGGGGTCGCCGAGGCGGCGGCAGCGCCAGCCAGGAAGAAACGTCGGGTAAGCATCAGGTACTCCACCAAGTTTTTTTTGTTCACAGCTTCCCGACCAGCTTCGACGTGCGATCGAGCCGGCAACCTCACTAAAGCTATATACGAATCTTTTACTCTGACAAAATAAGGCAACCGTCAAGCTTGGTCGCGGGACGGCGGATCAGCCATGCGCCGAATAGGAGCATTGGAAGAAGCGACCCGACTGTCGCGATGGTCCCGCCGACATGCGGAAGAAGCGCGAGCCGGTATACCTCCCCCAACACGACCCCGAGCGAACAGCCGGTCAAAACGTGGCGCATCACCTGATCGCCCCGGACGTTGCTGGACAGCAGCGATGCGAACAGCGCCGCTGTCATCGTCATCGCGGCACCGTCGCCATAGCCGGTGGCAAGCCATAGCTGCGACGCAAGCGTGATCGCGACGACCGGCCCTGCCGCCGCGCGGAGTGTCCGCCTTATCGAGCGCGTCGCGTTGCACCGGCGCCAGCGCAGCCGCATTCCCGGTGTCCCGCTCCACAGCGCCAATTCGGTCAGCGTCGAGGCGAGCGCGGCCTGACCGGCGTGCGCTGCCTGGTCGCGCAGTACCGCGATACGCCGCGCGCTGTAGCTCGCTTGGCCCGGCGCGGCCGCGGTGCGCCCTGCAGCCGTTGTGAGTGCGAGCAATTCGAGCAACAGGCCCGATGTCCACCGCACCCGGTACGCGGCAAGCCGCCCGGCGCGCGAGCCGGCGGCGATGTCGTCCGCCTCTCGGTCCAGTCGCTCGATCTCGGCGGCAAGGCTGTCGGGGACGGGGTTGGCCGCTTTTTCGAGCGACGCTTCGACTCGGTCGAGCACTGCGGCGGCCAGCCGCGCATAGCATGTCGCCACTGGCTCGCCACGCGCCGGCGTGGACCAGCCGAAGACAACAAGCGGCGATGCGGCGATGCCGATCACGGTGCACCACACGCGATCGGCGGCGATCGACGCACCGGCCCCGCCATGTGCCAGTTGCGACAGTACGACGATGGCCGCCGAATAGCCGGCGAGGGTAAATGCATAGGTGCGGAAATGCAGGACGATGCTCCCCCCGCCGCACACAACCCGAGCCAAAGCGTCAGCGCCGCGAGGGTCGGGACTTGGAGACCGTTGAGTGCAGAGAGCATCAACTCTCCGGCGAGAGTCCCCGCGATCGTACCCGGCCAACGGGCCAGCGCGCGCTCCAGCAGCAGCCCGTGCGTCGGCTGTGCCACGAGGAACACCGTCATCGCCGCCCACCACGGTTTGCGAATCCCCAGCGTCGCGGCGACAAGCAGCCCGATCGCCGAGGCCTCGGTAAGCGAGAGCGCGGCGCGCACGCTCGAATCAACGCCCGGCCTTGGCGTGACGGTTCGGGTCACGCTAGCAGAGGGGCTGTACATAGGCCGTCGCCGGCCAGCGAACGAACCATGGAGACAGCCGACAAGGTGCTACCCATCCTAACCTGTTGAAGATCGAGCAGCCGGAATAACGGCTGGAAGAGAACACGGCGACCCTCGGCCTGTCGAGAAGCACCGCCTGTCAATACGGCCGCCGCAACCAGGTGGATGCCGGCCTGCTGGTGGCATGACGGACGCTGCACCACCATCGGCCCGTCGGTGATCGAGCTGGACGGGCTGATGCGGCACCTCGACCCGCTGATCCACGACGCGCAGGGATGATGGGCATCTCCGCTCCCACTCCCGCGAACCGGACGAGGCTGAGCAGCATTGGCTTCGTCGTCAGGGCCTGGCCGTTCCGAGCCGCCCGAGAGCGGCTGGCGATCACGACGCCGGCCGACATGACGGCCGACGTCGCGCTGACCAAGGTGATGACCGTCGACTGATCGGGGGTCGATTGCCGCCGCCGGATCAGAACGGATAGTCATGCGGTATTTGCTGCACGGTGATCCAATGGTCAGTGGTGAACTCGTTGACGATCCAGTCGCCGTTGAACCGACCGATGCCGCTGTTTTTCTCGCCGCCGAACATGTTGAACGGGCTGTCCTGCACCGAAATGTCGTTGACATGGGTCATGCCAGCCTCGATCTGCCGCGCAACGCGCATGCCGCGCGCGGTGTCGCGGGTGAACACCGCGCTCGATAGGCCGAACTCTGTGGCGTTGGCGAGGGCGACGGCCTCCGCCTCGTCGGCGGCGCGGATCAGCGGCGCCACCGGCGCGAACTGTTCTGCCTGAGCGAACGCACTGTCGTTCGGTACCCCGGCGAATACGTGCGGCGGCACCACCTGCCCCTGCACCTCGCCGCCGAGCAGCTCGGCGAACCCCGCGTCTCGCGCGGCGGTGATGTTGCGTACCGCCGCGTCACGCTGCTTGGCGTTGATCAACGGGCCGATGACGGTCTGCGGATCCGCGGGATCGCCCGTTTGGAAGCCGCGAACATGCGCGACGAAGCGCTCGACGAAGGTGTCGTAGAGGTTCGCGGTGACGATGATGCGGTTGCCGCTCATGCAGATCTGGCCGTTGTGCAGAAAGCGCGCGAACGCCGCCGCGCGCACCGCCAGATCGAGATCGGCGTCGTCCAATACCACGATCGGCGCATTGCCACCCAGTTCCAGCCCGACACGCTTAAGCTGCTTGCCGCCCGCTGCCAGCGCCGCGATATGCTTGCCCACCCGCGTCGAACCCGTGAACGAGATCAGCCGCGGTACGGGGTGCAGCGTGAAGGGATCGCCGATGTCGGCGACGTCACCAATGACGACGTTGAGCAGGCCGGCGGGCAGGCCGGCTTCCTCATAGATTTTGCCAATAAGCAGCCCCCCGGTGACCGGCGTATCCTCGGCGGGCTTCACCACCACCGCATTGCCCAGCGCCAGCGCGGGAGCGATTGAGCGATGCGACAGGTGCAGCGGGAAGTTCCAGGGGCTGATGACGCCGATTACACCCAGCGGCTCGCGGAAGACAAAGCTTTGCTTGCCGGGCTGGTCGATCGGCATGATCCGGCCCTCGACCCGTGACGGCAGCGTCATTGCCTCGATCGTCCCGCCACGCATCGAGCCCCATTCGACCGTCGCCTTGAGCAGCGTCGACCCGCTCTCCTTCACCAGCCAGCCGATGATTTCGTCCTTGCGCGCGTCGAGGATGGCCAGAACGCGCAGAAACAGCTCGGCGCGCTCGCTCGGCCCGGTCAGTCGCCACGCCCGCTGCGCCTTGTGCGCGGCCTGATAGGCCGCGTCGAGGTCGGCCGCGCTGGCCAGCGCGATTTCGTTAAGGAGGCTGCCGTCGAACGGATTGTGGTTGGGGGCGGTCTTTCCGGAGGTGCCGTCGACCCAGCGTCCGCCGATGAACTGGCGGTCGAGCCCGGTGTAGGGAGAAGACATGGCGTTGTTCCTTTGATTCCCTCAGGCGACGAGAGTGGTGGGCGTGGTGGGCAGCCAGTTGCCATGCAGGCTCATGCGCAGCCGGAAGGGCAATTTGACACGGGCGACCGGCCCCCGGTCCACCGCGAGCGATTCGAGAATCACCAGCTCGGTCGTGCTCGTCTCCAAATGGTTGACTAGCGCGAGCAGATAACCATCTCCCTCGGGGGCGTCCTCACTGCGCGGCACGAAGGTCGCCTCCTGGAAACACTCCGCGTCGCCAGGTGCCCAGCGCTTTACCCCACCGGTCGTCACGTCGATGTGCAGCAGCAGGTTGAGGAATTGGAACGGCGGAGGTCCCAGCCGCTCAACGGCATATTCGCGCATGTCGAGCCCGAGCATGAAGCCATGGCGATAGCGGCGCCCGGCGACGCGGTTGTCGCAGCGCGGAAATTCGCAGGGCGCGTCAAGTAGCGTCGTGCGGACGGCCTCGTTTGAATCGGACTCTAGGTCCAAGGTCCAGCGTGTCAGCTCGAAGTGCAGCGATTCTGGCGCAGGCACGGTGCCGTCCGCTTCGGGAAAGAAGTGAAAGACGTTGCCGTCCGCCGACGGCATGTCCAGCTGTACCAATTCGCCGACCTCGAACGCGTTCAGCACATGCGCCTGAAAACAATTGGGACCGGTGAACCAGCGAATGTCCGACCCGTCGCCGTCGCGGCGCATCACACCGAACTGGTAGCCGAGCTCGGGGTGCCACGCGAAGTGACGTCCGCCAGCCTTGATCCGGTCGAGATCGGCGGTGACGGGGAGAACGGGAAACACCACGAAACGCTCGGTCACGGCGAAGTCGTGCACCATCCCGGCATAGGGCGACTGGGCCCCGATTTCGCGCAGCTTTCGCCCGTCGGCGGCGAATTCATAGTAAACAAGGTCGCGCGATGCCGTGCCGCCGGCCTCGTACCCGAAGGCCAGCATGTTGCCGTTGGCAGGATCGAACTTGGGGTGTGCCGTGAAGGGCGTGTTGCCGATCTGACCCTGGAAATCCCATTCGCCAATCGTCTCCAGCGTTTCGGGATCGACCGCGAAGGGCAGGCTGTCTTCTTTCAGCGCCAGCAATATGCCGTTGAAAGGAACGATGTTGGTATTGCCCGTGCTGGGACTCAGGCCGGCGACTGAAGGATCGTTCGTATAAGGATTGCGGTAGACGCCGTGTAGCGAGCGCCGCGCCGCCCGCTGTGCCTTCAGGCGGTCGGTTTCGACATAGCGCCGCTGGACGTCGACATGTCCGTCGACGAAGCGGAAGGCCGTCACCACGCCGTCGCCGTTGAAGAAGATGTCGTCGCCCAGCATCGGCGGATAGATCGGATCGGGTGCCACCTGCACGAAAGTGCCGCTGAGCGCGGGGGGAATGGTGCCCGTCACCTCAAGATCGCGCACAGCCCCTTCGAACCGAGACGGCGCATAGAGCGGGCCGGTGAAATCTGCAGTCGCAGGAAACGCGAGGGTCATCTTTCCAAACTCCTTACCGTCCGGATGCATACGGATCGGCGAATGTGGTGGAACGAAGATAGGCCCTCGGAAATCTCATAACAACGATTTTCCGGCATAACCGGAAAAATGTTTGTCGCCATTCCGCATCTTGAGCTTCCTCCTGGAGGATGTCTCCGGTCACTCCCGACCCACCAAATCCGCGGCTGACCCATGCGCTGGTCGCGCGGCTGCACCATGCCGAACTCGGCTGTTCCGGGCCGGCGGGCAGTGCCAATTTCTATTGTCGCACCGCGGGCTACGCGATCACCCCGCGAGGTAAGGGCTGTCTGGCGTCGGCCCCATCGCGGCGCTTGCTCCTGATGCCGGGCACAGGGCAAACGCTGGCCGCGGCGGATTTCGTGCCGCCCTTGCCGCGCTATCGCGGCGGCGGGCACCGGAAGCGAGAACGCCCTTACTGCACTGTTCGCCGATGCAGCCGCAGGTGCGCGGCCTCGATGGTAACTGCTTCGTCTTCGACCTTGCCGCGCCCCTGGCTGACGTGGTCAACGCAGCAAGTCAGCTTTCCCTTTTCTCGATCCCATACCCGACGAACGGGGCTGTCTGCCTCTCCGTTGCCATTGGGAAAGCCTTTTGCCGTCCCGCGTTCTGCCCGTTTGTAGGAGCCCGGCCGTACACGTATTGCGCATCGGGAAGAGAAAACCTGCGCCATGACGCTAAACAAGCTGGGCACACGCATTTGCATCATCAGGCCGTCGAACGGCGGCAAATCCATGCTTGCTCAGGGATAGGGCGAGCGGTGGGCCTAAACACCTAGCCAATCTAGATCTGGAGAAGCTTCTCGACGTCGTCGCACAGTATGGAATGGACCCGGCCAAGCTCGTGATGAAATGGAAGGATCGCGACCGGGTGATCGACCGAATCGTTGAGTTGGCGCTGGGCGGCGCGACAACGGGCGACGCTTTCCGCGCTGAGTGACGACAGTGCGCGAAAAATGGCGTCTTTTGCAGGGAACGGCGTGTGCAACTCGCCGTATACGCTCATCTATTCTGCGGCGATCGGCCGCTGATAATCGCCCGGCAACGTGACACCGCGCTTCGCAAAGTCGCGGTGTCATGAGATGCCGTCTTTACCGAGAATCTGGTCGGTGGGGGCAGGGGTGATGCCGCTGCAAATCTTTTCGGGCGTAGCCAACGACACCCCCTTCCTCAGTCGGAGCAGTTCGCCTCAGTGGCTGTAATCATCCGCGCGAAAGACGAGGCCGATGCGGTCCGGCTGGACAACGCCGCCGGATACGGTTTGTCGAGCGCGATCTCACCAGCGACGTGGCACGCGGTATGAAGCTGGCGCGGCAGATCGAAGCGGGGATGACCCACGTCGACAACATCTCGACCCATGACACCCCGTCCAACATGTTCGGCGGCGAGAGGAACGGGGGCTTGGGGTGGTTCAACGGCGACTGGATTGTTGCCGAAGTCACCACCGATCATTGGGTGACGGTGCAGGAAACGCCGCACACCTATTCGTTCTGAGGCGGATTGGGCGCATCGGCTTCGCTGCTCAGGCTACGGCGAGCGCTGCCGTCAGGGTCCCTACCGCCTCGGCCACGGCGGTCCAGGCCTCTGCCAGTGACGGCCCGCCTTCCGATAGTCATAGGCAGGCACCACTAGGTCAAGACATCACCCTGGGCATCGAGCACCAGCATCCGAGATGCCCATCATGCCCGGTCCAGTTTGCCGACCGTCACCAGCACGCCTGCCTTGCGCATTGGCGCATCGTTCGGCGAAACGCTTCCCACCCGATGCCGGCGACGCCGGCCGGATCGGAGTAGTAGAAGCGGCGCAGCATCCACGTGTCAACATGTGCGAAGACCGAGCATATCGGTCCAGCCTTCCGCGAGGCGGTTCCGCTATTTCCCCAGATCGCCATCCGCGAGTTGATCGCAAACGCGCTAATTCATCAGGATATGACGATCGCAGGCGCCGGTCCGCAGATCGCTTTGTTCAAGGACCGTCTGGAGATTACCAATCCTGGTCAACCCTTGGTGGCAGCCGAGCGCATGATCGACTTGCCTCCCAAGTCTCGCAATCCAACGATCGGCGCATTCATGCGTCGTATCGGCTTGTGCGAGGAGCAAGGCAGCGGGTTGGACAAGGTGGTGGTGGCGATCGAGGAATTGCACCTGCCGCCGCCCCTTTTTCAGACGACCGAGGCCTCGCTCCACGTGATTCTCTATGGCCCGCCTGTTCGCCGACATGACTCCCGGCGAACGTGTCCAGGCGGCATACCAGCACTCGGTGATCAAATGGCTTGAGGGGGAGAAAATGCGGAATGCCTCTCTATGCGACCGGCTCAGTGTCGATCGCCGCAACGCCGCGCAGATTTCCGCAGTGATCAAAGAGGCGATGAGGGAGGGCTATCTGTAACTGGCGGACCCGGATCACCCGCGCGCAGGCTACTTTCCCAGCTGGGCCTGAATCGCATTTCTTGATTGGGTTTTGATCCGAGACCACCCGCGCATTCCACGGCATTCAACAAAACGTTGAAATAAGCGATTTTTGCCGTGTCCTGCCCGTCCGAGTTTCTTGATCGTAAGTTCGTCGGCGGGCATCCGCTTTGAAAAAGGAAGGCGCGAAAGCCGATCACCGGCTGCGAAACCGATTCTAAATCCTCGCTTCCTGTGAAATCCAATCACATCCTACGAAGACCAGCCAGCCTGGAACGATCCAAATTCCGCGCCCGCCGGAGAGATGCGGCGACGCTGGTGCCGGTCAGCCAGATGCTCAGCACCCAGCAGGCGGCGCACATTCTGAACGTCCCTCGTCCCTTCTTCATTTCGTTGCTGGAGAAAGGCGAGATCGCATTCGACACCGCTGGCCGCCATCGTCGGATCAAGGCTGAGGATTTATTCGCCTACAAGCGCACGCGCGATGAAAAGCGCGGCAGCGCGCTATCGGCGTTTGCCGAGCTGGACGCGGAGCAGCTGTAGGGTTGTTCGCCATACAGCACAGCGCGTTCATCGACACCTTTACACTGGCGGGGGGCGCTCAAGGGCAAGCTATTACTGACGCTAGTCGAGGTTGAGCTTTTCCGCGCCCGCTGGTCCGAATGGGTGATGAACGAAACCGAGCCGGTGGTCGCCAATATCTTCGGCGGTAAGGACGTGGTGGACGTCGACGATCGAGCTGCGCGCGCTCGGTGGAGCGTTGAGGCGACGTTCGAGGATGCTGCCACAGGGGAGTATGGATCTTCTGGTCGCTCGTGTAGGTTGCCTAACGGCCCTCGCAGGCCGATTCGCGGCGCCGAGTCGTTTCCAGTTGCGGGGGCGGTGACCGCGCGTCCGCCAACGTCTATATTGGCGCAATGGCTGACGAAGCGCATCCCACGGTCAACGACTTCGTGGCTCGTCAGCGTCTCGGCGTCCGCTGCTCTTCGTAGCTGCCGACGACGTCGAGCTTCCGGGCGCGCTCGTCGAGGAACCTACCGGTTGCCTTCAAGATGATGGCGCGCGCCTCCGGCAGCGTCATCGCGACGTCGGGCGGCTGGTGCCCTTGCTCGCCGTGCCGCGCGAACGGCCCGATGGCGGCCGGGTTGTTGGCTGTGCGGCGGAAGCGCTCGACCTCGCTCTTGCTGACTTCCGACGCATTCGCGAGGGCGCCCTCGTCCCATCCACCACTCTTCATGTAGTCCTTCAGGGCATAGAGCGCGATCCAGGTGGGACCGTTCACACCTAGGAACTTGAGCATATTGCGCGTCAGCTCGTCGGTCCGCGCCATGAACAGCATCCGCTCGGCGGGCAGCACGAGGTGACCGTAGGAACGCGGGACACTCGCCCCACTCCACTTTGGCGAGAACGGGTCCGCGAGCACGCTGCCGTCCGCGAATACTGTGCGGCGGCAGTCATCGAGGTTGATCAGGTCGGCGGTGCGCATGCCGGCGTAATGCCCCTGCTGCAGGTAAAGTGCGCCGTCGAGCAGCGCTATCAGCGCCGTCGCCCGGTCGATCACCTGGTCCACATCGGCCAGATCGTCGAGGTGGTGCGACACGATCGCGTATTGATTCGGCTGAGCGTCTACTGCGTCCACCATGAAGCCGATGTCCACGGCGTTGTGCTGATCGACCAGGCTCTCGAACCAGGAATAGTTGTTGGCGACCTGAATTGCCCATCGGTGCTTCATGTGAATGCCTTCGTTTCTGGAAGATACCGTCGCGACGTGATCGCGGTCACATCGACAACAACTGTAGTGACCGGCTCGCTCTGGAAAACGCCCAATCCACTGCCGGTTGAACAGTGGCCCCGCCGCGGACGACTGCCCGCGCACGGATCCATCACGATCAACAGGACGCAGCGCCGATGTCGCCGCGCACCAAATTCTTGTCGATCTTGCCTACACTCGTGCGGGGATGTCCGGCGGCACGGCGAGAGGTCGCCGGAGCCGGCGTCGAGGTACCGTGCGATCTCGCCAATCGAAGCGCGCAGGCTACGCAGCCGGAACATCGCTCACCTGTTCCACGGCCCCCTCGATGTTCCGGTCCGACACTTTGTCCCGTGCGTGCTTCGTCGATACGTGCCGGCATGCCTCACGCTCAGCTTCTGGCCAATCGCAGCGTCTCGTCGGTCCTGATCAGTTGGACAGCCCGCCACGGCCTGTTGGCGAGCGCATGGCGTTGCTCAATCGCGCCGACCTGTTGGAGGTAGCAGATCGCACAGTTCATCCTCCGCGGGTCCCAGCCAAGATCATTGGCCAGCGCCATCGTGTCTGTCACGCGCTCGGTCCCCTCGACCATGCGGACCGCCACCGCAGTAGCATCAGCGCTCGGGTCGAACGGCAGGAACGCGCTAGCGAACTCGGCGAACATCGGGCAATCCGGCGCGTAGTGGGCCTGTACTGCGCCCTCCCACAGATGTCCCGCTTCCTTGAGTTCGAGCACGCCAAGCCGCGCGTCCTCCTCGCCGAGGCCGGTCGCCGCCTGTATCTCCGTGAGGCTCAGAACCGGATCGCGCAGCATCGCGTACTCGCTGGTGGTGACCATCAGGCGCGCTATAGCGATGGCGGCAGCCGACCAGCCCGGCGGCGCAGACGCGGCCGCGCGAACATGGTGGGGAATCGGACCGAGTGCAGGCCGCGCGCTGACACCCCAGAGCCGATCTGCGAGCAACTTCGGGTCGGCGTTGCTCGCCGGGTCGAACGGCACGCCGAGGATCGTCCGGAGCATGATCGGCAGGTCCCTCGGTTGGACGCCGACGAGGAGCGGGATGAAGTGGCTCTCACCGCCGAGCTTGCGGATGATGGCCGCGTCGATCTCCATCGCCACCCACGGCATGGTGAGTGCAATCGGCGTCAGCATGACCACGAAGTGCGTCATGCCCACGAGGCCGGCCTCCATCTGCTGTCGCAGGCTCTCGCCCGCGCCGATGTCCCATTCGTCCAGCCACACCTCGATGCCTTGGGCCATCAGAAAGGCCGCAACTGGCCTCACAATCGGCTTATCCTCAGTCGCATGCGCCAAGTAGACCTTCGGACGCGGCATAGTGGCGGGATTGGATCTAGCGTCGGTCATCGCGAACTCCGCTGGATGTAGCGGCGCAGTTGAACGACGTCCTCGTCGGCGATCAGTACGCCGAGGGTCGGATAGTCGTTCTGGATCGACGAGCGCACGCGGCCCGGCGCGATGTTTGGGATGACCAGGGCGAAGGCAGGGTTGAAGCGGCGGCGCTCCCAGCCCGCGGCCTCCTCCAGGTCACTTGCGCGTCCGCCGAGGTTCGGGTCGGCGAGGAGCATGCGCGCCAGCACCACCGAATCCTCCACCGGGTCGTGACCGGTGATTGCCGCGTCACAGGCGACGAACAGCTCCACGGTCGTCCGCACCCGCGGGACATGCGGTCCGATGACGTGGCTCAGCGTAACTAGGCCGTTCGCCTCCAGCTCGGCTAGCGCGATGCCGATCGAACGGCTGCCCTCGTCTGGAAAGCGTTCGAGCAGATCCTCTCCGAAGTGGCCTGGCAGGCCGTCGGTGCACTGCTCGGCCATCCAGCGCCCGAGGCTCTGCGCGAGGTCGGAAAGATCGTGGTTCATCCAGACTCCGTCTCAACTTCTCGTCGATGTCTTCGCCTTCTGCGGCAAGCCTATCAAGTCGGAAAGCGCGTGTTGGTCGCGATGGCACTGGACCGTGGCACTGCGCCGCTAATACTGTGCCCGAACCGACGCTTGAGGCCGCCGACGAAGATGACGAGGTTCACCGTATTTCCGCCCTCGAAGATAGCACCTAGTCCATTCGAGGGCGCGGCGCTGAAGCAGGACAATTGGAACGACTTCTCCTACGTCACCCAGTACCACCTATACCTGAACACGCCGGCTTTTACGGGGCAGATCGGCACTGTGAAGATCCTGCGGCGGGGCCAGCGCGCCGACGGTGCCTTCCACATGGGCGTCGGCGAGCTGCCTGAGCTGGGGGATGACTTCGTCTCACTCGGCCAGGACCTCGACTACTACGAGCGTCTGGCGACGCTTCCCGACGGCCTGCGGACGGAGATCCTGTCGCGCCTACGCGACGCGCTGACGAACACAGATCACGCGGCGACATTCTACGAGGAGGACGGCTGGAAAAAATCGGTGCTCCGTTACATCGACTGGCCAACCTTCCGTCGCGACGCGCTAGTGCTGCTCGACCGCGACTATGACAAGGTCGCCCGCCTCGACGTGTCGCTCAGCTTCGCGGTCACCGGATGGCACAACGCGCTCCAGCTCGATTTCCGGGCGCCGAACGACCCCTTCATGTGGGGCGCGGGCGAAAATATGCTTCCCGACCGGATCGCGGTGCTCGTCGGCAGGAACGGGTCGGGCAAGAGCACGCTACTGTCGCGCCTAGCGCGGGTGATTCACGCTTCGCAGCGGGATCGCGCTGGGGAGCTGCTGCGCTCGATTGGAACAATCGACCCACCGGGCATCGGCTTCACCCGCGTCGTCAATGTCGCCTATAGCGCCTTTGACGCGTTTCAGGTCCCCGGTGTGGACGCTTCCGAGCGGCGTCAGATCGCCGACGAGACATCGCGCGGGATTGGGCGCTACCACTATTGCGGGCTGCGCGACATCGCGGCGGAACTACGGTCCGCCGAGGGCATCGGCGACGTAGACGGCGACGAAATCACCGCGGAGGGACCGGACCGCCTGGCGCGGGTGATCTTCAAAACGAGCCAGCAGCTATCCGACGAGTTCGCCTCGCTGGTGAAGCGTATCTGGGAGATCGGGCGGCAGGACCTTTTCGCGGAGGTTTGCCGCATCCTTGCCTCCGACGTGTCGTTCCAGGATCTTGGCGAGCATCCTGCGTCGACGATCTCCAACGATCCGCTCGGCAACTTCAGGAAATGGAGCACGGGCCACAAAATCGCGCTGCACCTCGTCGCCTCGCTGGTCGCCTTCACCGAGCCCAAGTCAATCGTGTTGATCGACGAGCCGGAGAGCCACCTGCACCCGCCTTTGCTGGCCGCGCTGATGCATGCGGTCCGCGCGATTCTTCGGAAGAATGACGCTTTCGCCGTCGTCGCTACGCATTCGCCGGTCGTGGTGCAGGAGACGTTGAGCCGCCACGTTTCGATCGTGCGCCGATCGGGTGACGAGACGTGGATATTCCGACCACGCATCCAGACATATGGCGAGAGCATCGGCGAGATTACGAATGAGGTCTTCGGCCTGACAACCGACGCGACCGATTTCCATGTGACGCTGGCGAACATGGTCGACCGGGGCATGTCGCTGGAGATTATTGAGAGTTTGTTTGAGGGGGGCCTCAGCATGCAGGCGCGCGCGTTCGTAATGACCAAGCTCGCCTCGGGCAGGGCAAGCTGATGTGGCGGCTCGATGCTCAGGACCTGGGTGATGCGGACGCCGATCTTACCGCCGCGCTCACATACAAAAATGGTAATGCGGTCTATGCGCTGACGCCGGTTGAACGTGCCGCGATCCACGCAGTCTACGCACTATATGAAGTGATGCTAGGGCAGCCCGCTCCCGGCTTGCGGCCTGTTGCGCTCGACGCCGCCCGGCAGTTCATGCACGACGCCTATTCGCAGGTGCAGATCGGTGGCCGGCTGGAGGATTTGCGGGCGCGCATTCTGGCTTCGACGCAGGCTTGTCCGTATTGTGGCTTTGGCGAGGTGAAGGACCTCGACCACTACCTGCCGCGGGGCACCTACGGCGAACTCGCCATCTATCCGCGCAACCTCGTGCCGAGCTGCGGCCCCTGCAACAACGCCAAGCGGACGGTATATCCGGGAATGCCGGCCGCGCAGGGACCAGGGCTGGTCCACGCCTACTACCAGCCGCTGCCGGACGAAGACTTCCTGCATGCGGATGCCGATTTTGATCCGGACGGCACGCTGTCGGTCACGTTCCGCATAGATAATCCAACAATGGATCCCGCCCTTGCCGCCAAGCTCCAGTTCCAGCTGGACCGACTGAGGCTGAACGCCCGCTACCGCGCGCAAGTGAACAAGTATCTGTCGGAACAGCGGGCGGCCATACTGATGCTTCACGCTGCCGGCGAAGCGGTCTTCAGCGAATTCCTGCAGCGCTCCTCCGCGGCCCTGATTGCTTCCTACGGTCGGAACGACTGGCGCGTGGCGCTACTGAGGACTCTTGCCGCGGATCCGGCGTTCTGCGCTGCGCCCGAGCGGTACCTCGGTCCGCCGCCCGCGTAGAGCGCGTGCCGGTTGGATACGAGGCGAGCAGCGCCGGCAGGAGCTGAGTGCGTGAGCTTTCCGTTGGCTGCGCCGAACCCCCGAAGGTCTGCGCCAATTTCAATTGAGCAAACCTAAGGTGTCAGGTCGGCTCAACAAAATGCCGATTTGTTGTCCGTCGCTGTGACCAGCGGCCAGAGGGGCTTCTTTTGCCTGAACACTATAAAATAGAGACGCGCTTGGTGATCCCGGGTTTAGCCGGTGATGGCGGACGCCCGCCGGTGCCGCGCCTCTTCATGCATGTTGACCGGCGTCGCAGCCAAAACGCGCGTCACCATCATCGTCAGGAACCGTCCGGGAGACAGTATCGCCGGAATTGGGTCGGTGAGGATTTTCACCTTCGGTAACGTCTGGATGATCTCAGCAGCGGTCGCCTCGGGGATGACGAGCGCGACTTCCTCTATACTCGGTTCGGCTTCGAGCCCGGGTTCGAGGATGCCGGCCGGCTGCTCAGCGGCAGCTTCGGCAACCGCCGCATCATCGGCGTACTCCATCATCACGAGGCAGGTTGCGTGATAGGCGTCGTCTTCCTGCCCGAGCTTGGCAAGCAGGTCGAACAGCCATTCTGCGGTCTTTGGTTCCTTCTGGAGAATGTCTGACCGCAGGCCAAATGCGAAGCCGAGTGCCGCAAGCGGATGACGCAGCCGCAGGTTCTTTGCGTCGCCGTAGGATTCCTCGATCCGGTTGGGCGCATTCTTGCCGTAGGAGGAGTCCATCCGCTTGGTCGAGATGAGCAGCTCTGGGCCGGTGACCCAGTCAGTCATGATGACATCGACCTGCTTCAGATAATTTTTGCCGAGAATGTTGGCCGACGAGGCCGTGACTCCCGGGATTGAACTCATTTTGGCAACGCGGTCGGCGACCTGCGCGCGCAATGCCCCGGGAAGCGACTTGATCAAATTCGCGGCGGCGGCAGGCAGAATCCTGGGATGCACCGGGCGTGGCCATACTTGGTCGGCGACGAAGCCGGCACGGCGCAGCTCGTAGCTAAGCCAGACGTCAAGCGCGAGTGCCGGCACTCCAGAGGTGGTGCTGGCTTTGAGATGCAAGGGTACGCCGAGCAAGCGCTCCAGCGTTGCATAATCTGGCTCGAAGTGGAGCTGGCCATCGGCATTCAGCACCCAGGGATTGGTGGGCACACCATCAACCGGAGCATCCGCCACGATGTGATCGAACAGGACCCAAGCCTTGGCCTTTGACGAAAGTTCAGCGGCCACGATCAGCTCGCTCGCGTCAACGACAGCTGTCGAGATAAGACGAGAAGTGGGGCAGTGCCGTGGTGATCAATGTGCATAATGCCGCCAGCGCTGCATCACCATGATTGCCTCCTCAAGGATCTCGGTTTTTGCCTTGGTTGCCGTAACCGCTGGAAAAGCGATGCGCCCCGCTTCACGCGGTTCGAGCTTCAACATGCCACCGCCGAGCGCGTGGCCTTCAAGTTCGCAGCTCAACCGCACGAACGGTGTGGACCATTTGGGCATCAGCTTGGCACCAAGTGCCTTGTCGCGAAGCCGGATGGCATGCACGCTGTTGGTGCAGGAAACGCCTGCCAGGTTTCGGACCACGTTGACTGCACGGCCCGACATGTAGCTCATCACATAGTCAGGTATCTGCACATCCGGCACAACGTACCAGGGCGCACGATTGCGGCATTTATAGCCAAGTCGCGCTTCGCGGCCTGGTTCGCTGTCGAGATAATCCTTAACCGCGTTTGGCAGTTCGATGTCGCGAGCTAGCCTCAGCAGCAGGACCGGGTCGTCGTTGCGCGTCCACTCTGCCACGGTCGCCTTGGTGATCTGGGCATCGGGCATCGCACGTCCGTTGCGGATCGACGGCAGCAACAGGCTCGCCGGAATGCGAAGCCTTTTGGCGTCCGAGGGCCTCAGGTGGAAGAATTGGTTGTCACCACTGACATAGCCGATTCCCACACTGGCGAAGTCCGCAAGCCGGTAGGTATCCTGACGGCCCAGCGTCGCTGCGTAGAGGCTACGCGCGGATGCCGGCAGCAGATACGGGCGCAGGCGACGGTTCCAAATCTCGCGCCACTCCTTGAGATCGACCTGCTGCGAGGGCTTGGGGGGTGTTTTCTTCGGTACGAACTTGTCGACTACCGTGATGTCGATTGCACCCGCCGTTCCACCAAAGCCCTCGGCGTAGAGCAACCAGCAATCCTCCGACAGCTCCGGGAAGAGCTTGTCGCGCACAGCCACGATCTGCACCTTCGCGAACGACTGGACGAGATAGTCGAGCAGCGGGGCCGCATAGGGCGCGTGGCCGATCTCAGCCGGCACGACGAACGCCATCCTCCCACCGCGCTTCAACAGCCCGGCAGTCGCGACGATGAAGGGCGCCCAGGAGGAGGTGAGACCGCTGAAACTGGCCCCTAAAGCAAGGCAAAGATCGAGCGCCCGCCGCCGGGTCTCCCCCTTGAAATGCTGGTAGCGGATGAATGGCGGGTTGCCCGCGGCGCACTCAAAGCGCTCGCGGGTTTCCGTGGCCCAGGTGAAGAAGTCTCCTTCGTGAACCAGCGCGCTGGGCGCTCGTTCGATCGCGGCATAGGCCGACACTGGGTTCTGCTCGATTCCAACGCTGTTGCGGTGAAGCGAGAGAAATCGCCCGTCGCCGCACGACGGGTCGAGCATGCGGTCGCTTGATTTGCGGCATGCCCACGCGACAAGCGCCGCGCAAATGTCGTCGGGCGTGAAATAGGCGCCCGAGCGCTTCTGCGAAAATTCCGGAGTGGTCCCCACCATCGCGCGCACCTTAGTCAGATCGCGTCGTTCCGCAACCAGATGCGTAGGAACATATAAAGAACAAAGGCAGATCGCAGGCCAGTGAGGATATTTTCACGACGGATGGGCTAAACGTAGCGGCGGAGTAATCTGCTGCAGCGATCATCCCGGCCCTCGATCGGCAGTGTCATAGGATATCGGATTTTTCAGCCATGCCGTGATGACGGATTCCCTCCAGCCCATGCAGCGGGTGCTGATCTGCGTGTTCTGGGGGAAGGTGCCGGCTTCCATTTTTCGGTAGAGGGTTGACCGCGTGAGGCCGGTCAACGCGAGGGCGGCCTTGATCCGGAGATTGCGGTCAGGATCTTGGGGTTGCATTGCGATCACCTCGCATCGTTTGAAGGTTGGTGGAGCGCTCTTGGTCAAGTTTGAGCCGAGTGGCTGGTCGGGAAAATAGCCTGGTTGGGGCCAGATGGGGCCGCCTGGGGATTCCCGGCCCCCGGTCGTTGAACAGGAAACATCTTAGGTTCAAGGCGGGTGTGCCAGGGCGTCTCACCCCTTCGGCGTGACTGCGCTCGCACGCCGCTTTGCGGCACCGAGTCGGCGTGGCCGTCTCGGCCCTTCGGGTTTTGATCGCGGACGCGAGCGCCGATCCTGCGGATCGGGCCGGCAGGTGCCGGCAGCGGAGCGCGGGTGCGGTGCGCGCGCTGGCGCACGCCTGCGGTGACACCAGGGCGCACGAGGTACTGGTGCCCGCGTGGCACACTTGCCCGGGCGGGAGGCACGGGTGGCGGCTGGCGCACGTGCTGGCGCGCGCACGCCACCCGCGCGGGCCCGCCCGGTTGCAAGGGTGCGGTTCTTGTCCGGGCGCCGGCGGCGCCCGGCAGCGCGGTTGCGCTGAGAAGATGGTCGCCGCGCTGTGGCGCGGCGGCGTTGGTGCGCCGGCACGCGGGAAAGGGCGGGGGGAGCGTCGCTCGCCTCTAGTCCTGCCGCGGCATGCCGCAAGCCGGGCGGTGCCCGGCTCCTCCACTCCGTTACGGCCCTGCGGGTGCGGCCTGCCTCTGACGGCAGGACTGCCGGTTCGCTCCTGCCGCTCCCCCCGCCCTTCCGGCGCCGGTTGCGGTGTTTTGGAAGGAGCAAGGATCATGGGTGTTGGACACGAGAACCGGGTGAGCCTCTATGCCGAGGTGACGGGACGGGTGATTGCCGAGCTGGAGCAGGGACGGCTGCCCTGGGTTCAGCTTTGGGATGCGGCGGCGTGTGGCTGTGCGATGCCGGCCAATGCCGTGACTGGGCGGCGCTATTCGGGGATCAATGTGCTGATCCTCTGGGCTGCGGTGATCGAGGGGCGCTATGCCGCGCAGCGCTGGCTGACCTTTCGGCAGGCGCAGGCGGCGGGCGGGAGCGTACGGCGCGGCGAGCGGGGCACGACGATCTGTTATGCCGATCGCTTTACACCGAAGGACGAGGCCGAGCGGGCGCGGGATGAGGACCGGGAGGCGCGGCAGCTGGCGTTTCTGAAGCGCTTCACCGTGTTCAATGTCGACCAGTG
>NZ_JBQEPL010000016.1:0-20461 GCF_052045505.1 Sphingomonas sp. 22176
CTCGAGAGCGCGCTGAACATCGTGTCCTATTTCTGCAAGCCGTCAGCACCCTGGCAGAAGGGCAGCGTCGAGAACACCAATGGTCGCATCCGGCGGTTTCTGCCCTTCGATACCGACATTGCCGCGGTATCTGACCGGCAGCTGCAAGGCATGGTCGATCGGCTGAACAACACGCCTCGGAAGTGCCTTGGCTATCAAACCCCGCAGGAGGTCTTGAGCCAGCAGCTGGACGCTCCCTTGCTATCGGTTCCGGTGGATCCATGACCGGAACGCGACGAAGAGCGGACAGGCGGCTCCCGCCCAAAATACGCCGTTCCGGGAGGTTGCCGACAATGGCAGCTTAGCCCGTAAGCGGCCGTTAGCGACGCGGGGTTTATGTTG
Organism: Sphingomonas sp. 22176; assembly: GCF_052045505.1. Classification (NCBI taxonomy): domain Bacteria; kingdom Pseudomonadati; phylum Pseudomonadota; class Alphaproteobacteria; order Sphingomonadales; family Sphingomonadaceae; genus Sphingomonas; species Sphingomonas sp. 22176. The sequence continues at coordinate 382 of NZ_JBQEPL010000016.1, forward strand.
GCCGTCAACCGGCAACCGGCGTTCGCACCGTCCTATCCTGACAACTCTTGCTTTCCTTACAGATCCAGCGAGGCCACCCCGTGATTTGAATAAAGCCCGCAACAAAACATAACATGCACAGCCATGGGCGCCGCGGAGTTGACAGGCTACCAGACGGTATGATCGTAGCGCTCGTTGTCATCAGCGCCTTCCTCGCATTCGTCGTCAGTGCCGTGGCTGGCGGTGGGGCAGGCCTCGTCCTTGTGCCGCTCCTCAGGCTGATCCTTCCAGTGGCATCTATCCCCGGCGCCCTGTCGATCGGTACCGCGGCGAGTTCACTATCTCGCATTTGGTTGTTCTGGAGACGGATCCGCTGGGACGTCGTGCGGCGTTTCGTCCCGACCGCAATCCCTGCAGCAGCTTTGGGCGCGTGGCTGCTGACCCGCTTCGAGCCCGTCTATGTCGAGTTTCTGCTGGGTTGCTTCCTGCTCCTGAACCTCCCCGCGCTGTTTCGCCGGCCGTCCCCGGCGGGAACGGAGCGCCCGCTGTCGCTCGGCCGGCTCCCATTGCTCGGGGCTGCGGCGGGGCTCCTGTCCGGCTTCACCGGTGCCGTCGGCGTGGTGTTCAACCGCGCCTATTATCGCATGGGGCTCGACAAGGAGGAGATCGTCGCGACCCGCGCGACCAACGAAGTGCTGCTGCATATTCTGAAAATTGGGCTCTACACGGCGTTTGGGCTGCTGCCGCGATCCGCGCTGATTGCCGGCGCCCTGGTCGCTGTCGCCGCGGTCGCCGCATCGTTCGCCGCCCGGCATCTTCTCTCGCTGATGCGCGAGAGCATCTTTCGCCGTGCAGGGCTGCTCGCAATGGTCGCATCGGGCATTGCGATGTTCAGCCTGTCCGGCAGCCAGATCATGGCGGTCCATCGCGCCTGGGTTTCGTACGTCGCGCCGGGGGATGAGCACGAGATCCAGCTATATTGGGGCGGTGTCCCCCGCATTTCGCTCGAGCGCGAGGAGCATGGCGGTCTGGTCGTGGAGCGCGCCATCGCGCGCTCGGAATTGCCGGCACCCGTCTCTGCGGTTCTCCCGGGCATCGAAGCCGCGGGTACGATCGTCCTGATCGAAGAGGTGCACGGCGATGGGCATTACTATGAAATCTACTGGCGGCATGACGATATGCTCCACAAGGCGGAGGTGACGCCCGGAGGAACACCGCGCCACCGCGCCTTGTCGCTGCTGGTCCCGGATGGTTGATCGCTGGCGGCGGGCAATCTCGATTATCCCTCTGCGCCGGCAACGTCCCTGCGCGACAAGCCGAAGCGGACGAGTACCGGCATCGCCAGCAGGACGAGCGGATATTGCAGCAGCAGCCCGGAGATGATGGCGATCGCCAGCGGCTGCTGGATACCCGAGCCCTGGCCGATCGCGAGCGCCAGCGGCAGCAGCGTCAGGATCGCGGCCAGCGTCGTCATCGTGATCGGGCGCAGGCGGTTACGACTGGCCTCGCGCGCGGCATCGGCGGGCGGCATCGTCTTCGCCAGTTCCTCGAATTCCGAGACATAGAAGATCGCCATCTCGGTGCCGATGCCGATGATCATCGTCATGCCCATCAGCGCGGTGATGTTGAGGTCGACGCCCGCGACCCACAGCGCGGTGAACACCGCGGTGGTCGAGAGCAGGGAACAGCCGATGATGATCACCGGCAGCCAGATGCGGCGATAGAGGACCAGCAGCAGCGCGAACTCGGCGACCAGCGCCGCCCCGAAGACCTTGACCAGGCCCGCAAAAGCGATCTGCTGTTGCTGGTAGAGCCCACCCAACTCGTAGCGCACGCCGGGCTCGAGCATGCCCGGCGCATCGAGGGCCGCCTTCACGTCGCCCACCGCCGCACCGATGCCGCGCCCCTGGATGCGCCCGGTCACCGCCACCATCGGCTCCAGATTCTCGCGGCTGATCTGGGGTTGCCCTGTAACCGACTGGACGGTCGCGACGCGCGACAAGGAAAACATATGGCCATCCGGCGCCCGGATCGGCAGCTGCGCCAGGCCGGTTTCGCTCATCGTCAGCGCGTCGGGTAGCCGCACACGCACGTCGACCGCCTTGGTCGCCCCCGCGAGCGTCGTGGCCACAGTGCCGCTAAGCGCCGTGTTGAGCTGGTTCTCCACCTCGGCGGGCGTCACCCCCTCGAGGCCGGCGCGCACCGGATCGATATGGACATTGAGCGCGTCCCCGGCGAGCTGCACGCCGTCCTTGATCTCGACCACGCCGTCGATCTTGGCGATGCGGGCAGCGACCTTGCGCGCCTCTCCCTGCAGCACCGACGGATCGGCGGCGTAGAGCTTGACTTCGATCGGCTGGGGCACGGCGGTCAGGTCGCCGATCAGATCCTCGATCAGCTGGGCGACCTCGACCTGCACGCCCGGCACCTTGGCAGTAACCTGATCGGCCACCGCCGCTGCGATCTCTTCCGTAGGCGCCGAATGCGTCGGCTTGAGCCGGACGAAATAGTCGCCGTGATAGCTTTGCCCGAGGTCGCCGCCCAGCCCGGTGCCGAGACGTCGCGAAAAGGTCAGGACGTCCGGGTTGGCGCGCAGCATCGCATCGATCTGGCCGACCTGGCGGCTCGTTTCGTCGAGCGAGGTGCCGGGCGCGGTGTAGTAATCCATGACGAAGCCGCCTTCGTCCACCTTGGGCATGAAGCCGCTGGGGACATTGGCATAGCCGACATAGCCGAGGATCAGCAGCGGCACCGCGACGACGGCGAGCAGCCAGGGACGTGCCGCAAGCGCGCCCAGCGCGCGATCGTGCACGCGCGCGATCCTGCCTTGGCCCGGCTCGCCGGGATCGTGCCAGCGCCGGAAATCGACCAGCCAGCGGACCAGGACCGGTACCACGAAGGCGGTCATCGCCCAGGAAATCGCCAGCGCCGCCGCCATCGTCAACGACAGCGCCTGCGAAAACGCGCCCGTCACTCCGCTGAGGAACGAGAGCGGGATGAACACAATCAGCGTCGCCAGGCTGGAGCCGGTGAGCGGCGCCATGAACTCGCGCGCCGCCGGCAGAACGGCGGCGTCGCCGAGCGGCTGGCCGTCCTCCCCCGGCGCAGCGGCGCGGCGGGCGATATGCTCGACCATCACGATCACGTCGTCGATCAGCAGCCCCACCGCGGCGGCGATCCCGCCCAGGGTCATGATGTTGAAGCTCATGCCCAGGATGCGCAACACCAGCACGGTGGCGGCCAGCGTCGCCGGCACGACGATCACGGCGACCAGCGTCACCCGCCAGCTGCGCAGAAACCACAGCAGCACCAGCGCGGCGAGAACCAGCCCGATCAACACGGCATCGCGCACATTTGCCACCGATTGGGTGACCAGCTCGCTCTGGTCGTACCAGCAGACCAGCTGGACGCCAGGCGGCAGCTTGAGGCCGGCAAGCCGCTGCTGCACGGCCTGGGCGATCTGGACCGCATTCCCGTCGGGCTGTTCGTAGATGTTGAACAGGACCGCCGGCTTGCCGTCCTCGACGATGCGTTGCCACACCGGCACCGCGCCGTCCTGAACGGTGGCGACATCACGCATGCGCACAACCCCTTGCGGGTCGGCGCTGACGACGATCGCGCCGATCTGCGCGGCGCTCGCCATGCTGCGATCGGCGATGACCAGCGACAGGCGCCCGCGATCCTGCACTTGGCCGACGGCACTGAGCACGTTGCCGTTGCGGATCGCCGCGGCGACATCGGCCATCGACAGATTGTGGTCGGCCAGCCGGTGCGGATCGGCAAGAACCTGCACCTCCGCCGTATCGCCACCCTGCACGCCAACGCGCGCGAGCCCGGGGATCGCAGAGAGCAGCGGCGTGATCTGGTATTTGGCAAGATCCTGGAGCGCGACCGGGTTGGCCGAGCTGGAGACGAGCGCATAGGAGATGATCGGGAAGACCGTCGGGTCCATGCGCCGGACGGTATATTGCGTGCCCTGCGGCAGCGCCGGGAGCGCGCGCGCCACTGCGGAGTCGACGAGCAGCGTGCTCGCGATCATGTCGCGGCCCCAGCCGAAATCGATCGAGATCTGCGCGGCGCCCCGACTCGTCGCCGAGCGCACGTCCTGCACGCCGGGGATGGCACGGATCGCCTCCTCGACGGGGCGGGTGACGGTCAGTGCGGTCTGATCGGCCGGACGGCTGCCCGCATCCAGATCGACGACGACGCGGGGGAAGGAAACCTGCGGGAACAGGCCAATCGGCAAGGACCAAGCCGCGACCAGTCCGGCCAGCGCCACGGCGACCGCGATAAGGACGAACGCGCGCGATTGTTCGCGCAGCAGCCGTTCGAGCATCAGTGCGCCCACCGCACGGCATCGCCGTCGCCGACCTGATAGGCGCCGTCGACGATCAGCCGGCGGTGCGGATCCAGCGCTCCGGTGACCACGTCGCCCGTGTCGGACGCCAGCGCGATCGCGACGGGCACCGATTTCGCCTTCGCGCCATCCACCTGAAAGACATGGGCAGGCCCGCCGGCGGTCACCACCGCGCGATGCGGCACCACCCAGCCTTGCACCTGCCCGGTGGCGATGGCCACCTGCATGCCCTCCCCGGCGAGCAGCGTGCCCGCGGGAAAGGCGATGTCCACATCGATCAGGCGCGTCTTGGGGTTGAGCGCGCTGTTCACGCGGATTACCCGCCCCGACAGCGGGGCGCCCCCGGAAAGCCGCGTCAGCGATGCGGATTGGCCAACCGCCAGCCTGCCGCGCTCGGCAGGATCGACGCCGGCGCTGACGACGATGCTGCCCGCCTTGGCGACGGTCAGGATCGCGGCGCCCGGCTGGATGCGATCCCCCTGTGCCGCGGTGACGCTGGTGACCACGCCGTCGAAGGGGGCGGTGAGCGTGTGGGATGCACTCCCCGCGCCCTCGCTGCGCAAGGCGGCAAGCGCGGTCTCGGCGTCCGAAACCGCCTTCTCCGCCTGCACCAACTGGTCGCGGGTCGCGAGCTGCTGCGACAGCAGCTGTGCGGTGGTCGCCCGCTGCTTGCTGGCCGCGGCGACCGCGTCGACCGCTTGAAGGTAGCTGCTGCGCGCGGACGGCGCGGTGGCGAACACCGCCAGCGCCTGGCCTTGGCGCACTGCCGCGCCCGCGGCGACGAGCAGCCGCGTGACTTGGCCCGGCTGTGCCTCGCTGAAGGTCTGGGTGCCGGTCACCGCCGGCGCGACCGCGCCATAGGCGGTAACGGTCTGGGGCAATGCGCCCTGGCGGGGCAGTATGGTGGAAACCAGCACGCTCGGCGTCGCCGTGGAGGATGCCTCGGGCGCCGCGCCCGTGCTGCAGCCGGCCAGCATCGACGCGGCCGCAAGGCAGAGCAACCGCCTCATCGCGGCATCGCGTCCGCATCGGCCGCCGGCAGGGTGACGGCGGGGAGGCCGTCGCCGACCAGCGTCTGGATGGCGATCTGTCGATCGAGCAGCGCCAACTCGAGCGTCATGATGTCCTGTTCCTTGATGAAGCGGTTCGAGACGAGGTCGACATAGCCGCGTTCGTCGAGATTGGACGCGCCGAAGGCCGCCTCCGCACGGGTCGCGGCGCGCTGTGCCGCCGGAAGATCCGCCCGCGCGGCGGCGAGCTGCGCCGACAGCTGCTCCATCTCGCGCAGCATGGCTTCCACGGTGCCGACGGCGGCAGCGAGACGGGTGCCATATTCTTCATGGAGCTGCAGCCGGGTGGCGCGTGCGATCGCGACATTGCCCTGGTTGCGGTCGAAAATCGGGAGGCCCACGGCCAGATTGGGTCCGCCATTGACGACCCTGGAATTGTCGCTGTTGACGCTGGTGCCGAGCACCAGATCGGGGAATTGGGAGAGGATCGCCTGGCGCAGCTGTTCGTCGGCTGCGGCATAGCCCATCTGCAGGGCGATCAGGTCCGGGCGTCGCTTTGGCAGGCTGGCCAGCCCTGCCCGGATCGCAGCCGGATCGAAGGGCGGCAGGTCCGCCCGTGTTGCGAGCGGGACTACGACATCGGGTGCAAGGCCCAGCAGCGCGTCGAGCTGGTGCGTCAGCGCCAGCTGGCGCTGGTCGAGCGCGTTCAGCGCGCTGCGGGCGGCCTGCAGCGCCACCCGATCGGGGGCGACCGTCACCAGTGTCACGTTGCCGGCGGCGAGCGCCTGCTCGAGCTTCGCGTTCCGCGCCGCCAGCAGCCGATACGCCCCGACATAGCTCGCTCGGCTGTTGGCGTTGACGATCAGATCGGTTGCGATCTGGCGCGCTTGTCCGGCAACCTGCCATTCCTGCCAGACGATATCGGCGGCGACCTGGGCTTCGCTGTCGGTAGCGGCGCGACGGCGTGACCGATAGGTGACGAGCGCCCGCACATCCTGCGCAAGCCCTATGTTCCAGGCGGGCACCGATCCCACCCCGGACAGCAGCGGCAGGAAAGCGCCGGTGAGCTGGGGATTGGGCAAGATGCCGGCCTGTCGGGTTTGCCCCGCGGCCACTGCCCGCCTGCGTCGCGCCGCCTTCAGGTCAGGATTGTTCGCCAGTGCAAGGTCGACGACCCGTGCAACGGAAAGAGGTTCGGGGGGGAGGCCCGCATCGCGCCGCTGCAGCGCGTGCAGGTCGGCGGCCAAGGGAGGCGCGGCCGCCAGCGGAAGCGGCGTGTAATGGCTACATCCGGCGACGAAATCGACCGCCAACGCCGCAGCGATGCGGATGGCCCGGCTCCGTAGAAATGGTGATCTGTCGCTCATGAATTCCGACTGGCGCAAGGAAACCGTCCTCCAGAACAAGCAGGCGCCACTTGTTCGATCGTGCAAGATCCGGTCAGTCCGGGTGGGGGCCTTCCGCTCGATTCTCGAGTATCTTGCCCGTTTTTGCGTCGATGCCAACCTCATAGGTCTTGCTGTGCCGCCGCACGTCGAATGAATAGCGAAGGCCGCTGCCGCCTTTTTCCTTTTCCAGCTCCTGATCCGTGATCGTCCCGGGGCGCGCCTTGAGCGCCGCTGCGCGTGCCTTGGCGAGCGGGATGCGCGCGAGCGGCAGGTATTTGGCTCCGTGCAGCTTGCCGGCGCCGCCGGCGATTGCGGGCGTGATCACCGCCAGGGCGGTCATCATGGCGAGGCTGGCAAGACTGCGCTTCATCGGTGCATGCTCCTGAAAGTGCGGGACTGCCCCTCCTAGACCAGCCGCCCTGCGCCGGAGATGACCTGAAGATTGATTATTCCCAACTTGCGCGCGAGGTCCGCCCTGCGGCTAGTGACCCGCGGTGCAACCGGGAGTAGTCTTGCGCCGTGAAACTGCTGCTGCTCGAAGATGACGAAGCGACGCGGGCCCATCTGGAGCGCGCGTTGGGCGAAGCTGGGTTCGTGGTCGATGTATGCGACAATGGCCGCGATGCGATCTTTCTGGGATCGAGTAACGAGCACGCGGTGCTGATCCTCGACCGGATGGTGCCCGGGGTGGACGGCCTGGCGGTCCTGAAAGCCCTGCGCGCAGCGGGAATACGCGCACCCGCGCTCTTCCTGACCGCCATGGACGGCGTGCATGACCGGGTGGAAGGGCTGAACGCCGGTGCCGACGACTATCTGATCAAGCCCTTCGCAACCATCGAGTTCATCGCCCGGGTGCATGCGCTCTCGCGCAGGCAGCCGGAGACCAGCACCGTAACTGTGCTGCGCGTTGCCGATCTTGAACTGGACCTCCTCAAACGCAGCGTGCGGCGCGGTGGCCGGCCCATTCAGCTACAGGCCCAGGAGTTCAAGCTTCTCGAATATCTGATGCGGCACGCGGGCGAAATCGTGACGCGCTCGATGCTGTTGGAGAATGTCTGGCACTTCCATTTCGAACCTCAGACCAACATTATCGAGAGCCACATGAGCCGCCTTCGCGCGAAGGTGGATCGCGGCTTCGACCAGGAACTCATCCGCACGATCCGCGGCTCCGGCTATCGAATCGATGCCCCTGCTTAACGGCTTCCGGAGCGGCGCCTTCCGCTTCGCCTTCCTGCTGGCGATAATGTTTGCGGTCAGCGCGGCGCTGCTTCTCTTCGTCGTCGAGCGCTCCATTTCGCAGTATGCGACGGTCGCGACGGACGGTGGCCTGAAGAGCGAAGCCGCGATTCTGCAAGCCGAGGATCGCGAGGGCGGGCGGGCCGGCCTGCTCCGCGCGATCGCGCTGCACCGTCGCGCGGGCGGCGAGGAAGCCTATCGCTATCAGGTGATCGACATCGGCGGAAAGCTGCTGGTCGACGACCTCGGTACGCGATCGACCGGTCTCGGCTGGGGGCATGTCACGTTGCGCGACGACCCGCAGGAGCCAAGTGCGCATCTGGAAACTCTCAAGACCTTGGGCGTCGCACTGCCGCAAGGCGGAACGCTCGTCGTCGCCACCGACACCTATGACATCGAAGAGCTGCGCGCCAGCCTCGATCAATTCACGATCGCTGCGGGCCTGACGATCACGCTCTTCGCGCTGATCGGCGGCTATCTGATCGGCGGGCTCTTCATGCGGCGGCTGGATCGCGTCAACGCTGCGATCGCCCGCGTGATGGCCGGCGACGTTGCGGAACGTCTTCCGCGGATCGGTATCAGCCGCGAATTCGACGCGCTGTCGATCAACCTGAACGCGATGCTCGATCGGATCGGCACATTGATCAACGGCCTGCGCCAGGTCACCACCGACATCGCACATGATCTTCGGACCCCGTTGACCCGGCTGCGGCAACAGCTCGAGGCTGCACTCGAAGCGGGTAGTCCGGCGCATTACGAAACGAGCATCGAACATGCGATCACGCAGACCGACGAGATTCTGGGCATTTTCAGGGCGCTGCTGCGGATCGGCACGCTCGAAGGGGGCGATGGTCGCCAATATTTTGCGTCGGTCGACCTTAGCGAACTACTGAACCAGATCGTCGCAGCGCTTCAGCCCGTTGCCGAAGACGAAGGCAAGCTGCTCATCGCGCAGCATGCACCGGATCTGCTGGTGGAGGGCGACCAAGGCCTGCTGGCGCAGATGATGACCAATCTGATCGACAATGCGATCCGGCACACACCCGCCGGCAGCCGCATCCGCAGCGAGATTGGACTGATCGAAGGCAGCGTTGTGGTGACGATCGGAGACGACGGGCCCGGTATCCCAGCAGAGGAGCGGGCCAATGTTCTGACGCGCTTCTATCGACTGGATCGCAGCCGCAACTTGCCGGGCTCCGGCCTGGGGATGTCGATGGCTGCCGCGATTGCCTCGCTACATCACGTGCGCCTGGAACTGCTCGACAACGCGCCTGGGCTGCTCGTCCGCTTGACCTTTCCCGCGCTGGCCATCGGTTCGCCGCCCGAACAGGTTGGCAATCGGTAACGTGACCTGGGGCAGCCACGGCGCCAAAAGGGATGAACACATCCTGGAGACCGCCATGCGCCGCTCACGCCTCCTCCTGCTGCTCGCTGCTGCTTTGCCGCTGACCGTCGCCACCACCTCCGCGCCTACATACACGGTTGCCCAATCCATCGCTGGCCCGGATGGGCCCTGGGACTATGCGCGCGCCGATGCGGACGGCGCGCATCTCTATGTCGCGCGGGGCACCAGCGTCACGGTCGTTGATCTGGCCACCGGCGCCGTTTCCTCGCTCGGCGCGGTGCAGCGCGGGCACGCCGCGGTTCCGCTGCCCGGCGGCAAACTGCTGGTGACGAGCGGGACCGACGGCACGGTGCGGCTGATCGACCTCGCTTCGGGTAGCGAAACCGCGCGCATTCCGGTCGGCAAGAAGCCGGATGCCGCGATCCTGAATGCCGACAAGACGCGCGCCTTCATCATGAACGCCGAAAGCGGCACCGTGTCGGTGATCGATCTGGCGTCGGCGAACGTGACCAAGACCATCCCGGTGAAGCCTGGGCTAGAATATGCGGCCTTGGGAGCCGACGGAACGCTGTTCGTGAACAACGAGGATGCCAACGAAGTAGACGTCGTGGATGTCGCCCATGGTTCGACCGGCAAGCCGATTGCCCTTCCCGGCTGCAGCGGCCCGACTGGCCTCGCCTATGACAAGGGGCATGATCGCCTGATCGCCGCGTGCGCCAACGGCAAGGCCGCGATCGTCGACGTGCACAAGCGGCAGCTTGCGGGCTTGGTTGCCATTGGAGCCGGTCCGGATGCCGTCCTTCTGGACGACGCGCGCGGCTTGGCCTTCATCCCCTGCGGGAAGGACGGCGTTCTCGATATCCTGTCCCTGGCCGGACCAAAGGTCACGCATGTCGGAACGGTAAAGACGGCGGTCGGAGCACGAACCGGCGCCCTCGATCCCAAGACCGGAACGATCTATCTGCCGACTGCAGATTTCGGTGGACCCGCGGCGCCTGGAGCTCGTCCTGCGATGGTCCCCGGATCGTTCCGCATCCTCGTCGTCAAGCGGACGTGATCGACAAGCTGCGCGCCTTCGCAAGCAGGCGACCCGAAGTGGTCGTCCTGCTGGCGTTTGCGATTACGGGACTGACGCTTCTTGCCGTTCTGTATATAGGCGCCGAGATATTGGAGGGAGACACGCTCGCCTTCGACCGGGCGTTACTCCTACACCTGCGCCGAGCGACTGATGGCGACGCGCCGTGGAAGACCGGTTTGCTGACCTTGATGCAGAGCATCACGGCGCTGGGCAGCAACGACATTCTGACAATCGTCGTCGCCATGATCTTCGGCTTTCTTCTGCTTGCTCGCGAACGAAACCTCGCTCTATTGCTCCTCGCGGCAACGGGTAGCGGCGGCGGGGTCGCGACTATCCTGAAACATCTGTTCAATAGACCGCGTCCCGACGTCGTCCCGCACCTGACCAGCTTCGGATCGGCGAGCTTGCCAAGCGGCCACGCTATGGACTCGGCGGTGGTGTATCTGACGTTGGCTGGCCTGTTGATGCGTGTGGTGCCAACGGCCCGGCTGCGCATCTACACGATCGCCTGTGCGGTAGCGCTGACCGCAGCGATCGGCGTCTCGCGGGTATATCTCGGTGTCCATTGGCCCACCGATGTCGCCATGGGGTGGATCACCGGCGCAGTCTGGGCGCTGCTCTGGTGGGCAATCGCCTGGTGGCTCCTCAACCGGCCGGCAGCAGCCACGGATCAGCGATAGCCTCGCCTTGAGGGAGTTGCTCGCCCGTTACGCGGTCCTCGTTGGTCCAAGATTGATTCTTCCCAACCTACGCAAAACAAGTCTGAAAGTCCCATTGTTGTAACATTCGGCGCTCACCCAGTCCCTGTTCGCAGCACCGCCCAACCGCTTCGAAAAGGCCGGTGCGAGAACATATTGGGGATTGCCAACATGAAGAATCGGACGTTGTCGCTTCTGTCGACGGCGATGATCTCGCTCGCTCATTTGCCTGCTCACGCGCAGACGACGCCGGGCTCGCAGCCGCAGGCGGACAGTCGCGACATTGTCGTTACTGGCAAGCGCGCCGCGGAGACTGCGCGCGCCGAGGAACGCGCAGCACCGAATCTGATCAACGTTCAGGCGGCGGAAGACATCGTCAAATATCCCGATTTCAACGCTGCGGAGGCGCTCGGCCGCGTTCCGGGCGTCAGCCTTGCGATCGACACCGGCGAGGGCCGGTTCGTGAACATTCGCGGGATCGACGGCAATCTGAACGGCACCACCTTCGGCGGTGTCACCTTGCTCAACACCCAGCCGGGCGGCACCTATTTCGGCGGTGGCGGCCGTGCGGTCGAGCTTGATACCGTGCCGATCGGCGCGGTGGATCGGCTCGTCGTCCGCAAGACGGGGTTGCCGGACCAGGAGGCCGAAGGCCTGGGCGGTTCGGTCGAACTGACCCCGCGTACTGCCGTAGGACTGACAAAGTCGTTCTTCGAAGGAACGATCGGAGGCGGCTATCAGAATGCGCACAAAAGCGCGGACGTCTTCGTCGGCGAGGCAGCGGTGGGCACGGCCTTCGGCCCCGAGCGGCGGTTCGCGATCGTCCTGACCGGATCTTTCCACACCGACAAGCGCGGCTTCGACGATGTCGAGCCCGGCCTGCTCGATGCCGTGCAGCCGGGTACGCCGGGAGACCGGGTGCTCGATACGCTGGATCTGCGTCGCTATACCTATAACCGACGGCGGTTCGGCTTCGGTGGGGAAATGGACTGGAACCCCGATGCCCAGAGCCGTTACTATGTGCGCGTCAATAATGTCGGCTACACCGAGTCGGTGCATCGCTCGATCCTGCAATATCGTGGGCTCGGCGACACGACCACAACCAGCCGCAGCACCATCACGGCGACAGGCGTTGATGCGCGGGTAACGCTGCGGGACGAGCAGGAAACCCATCTGAACTTCATTGCTGCGGCGGGCGGCCGCAACGACCTTGGGCCGGTAATCGTCGATTACCAGCTTTCCTATACGGCCTCGACCTACCACCGCGACTATGACCGCAACTCGACCTTCAAGCGATCGGGCCAACCCAGCTTCACCGTGGCCTATGACAACACGTCACTGGTCTATCCGACGCTGACGCCGAGGGGCTTCAACCCGAGCGACCCGACCCAGTTCACCTTGGCCAGCGCCACCAATGCCAGCGAGCGGGCGCACGACCGCGAATATGCCGGCCTGCTCAACCTCACTGTGCCGACCACGCTGCTTGGGGGGGATGGCAAGTTCCAGGTCGGCGGCAAGCTGCGCTTCCGCGACAAGATCGACCAGCCCGACAATCGCAGCTATGTGGGCGTACCGGCCACGTCCCTGAACGCCGTTCTCGGTGGCGGTCCATACACGAACTATTACGGCGGCACCTACAATATCGGCTATGCGCCCAGCATCCTTCGGGTCCGTGCAGTGCTGGCGCCGCTCACCCAGGTGACGAGCGCTGCCAATGCGGAGCGCAATGCGCAGGGCTTCTTCGACGACACCGAGAATGTCTATGCCGGCTACGCGCAATATTCCGGCACCTTCGGCAAGCTCGGGGTTCTTGCCGGGGTTCGTGTCGAAGATACCGAAGGCACCTATCGCGGCACGTCGATCACCGACGGCAGCACGTTCAACCCGTCGAGCAGGGCGTCGCGGTACACCAATGTGTTTCCGACGGTACAGCTGCGCTACGACCTCGCGCCGCACGTGGTCGCGCGCGCAACCTACTCCACCGGCATCGGCCGGCCCGGCTTCCTTCAACTGCTGTCGGGCGCGGTGATCGACACCGGGAACCTCGCCGTATCAGTCGGCAATCCGAAGTTGAAGCCAACCACCGTCAACGCGTTCGATGCGCAGCTCGAATATTATCTTGCGGACTTGGGTATCCTGTCGATTGGTGGTTTCGACAAGGAGTTCAACAACTATATCATCAATAATCTGCAACAGAACACGACCTATGTCGACGCGGGCGGCACATCCTATGCCGGGTATGACGTCACCAGCTACAGCAACGTCAAGAACTCGCATGCGCGTGGGATTGAAGCGCAGTATAGCCAGAAGTTCAGCTTCCTCCCGGCACCATTCGATGGTTTCGGCATCCTTGGCAACATCACCTATGTCTGGTCCAAGTTTGCAATCCGACCCGGCGAGACGAGCCGCCTTCCAGGCACCTCGCCACTTACTTACAACGTCGCGGCCTTTTACGAGGCGCACGGCCTACAATTGCGGCTGTCCCTCAGCCATGTCGATGCGGCGATCTTTGGCGTCGGCGGCGGCCCCGACTTCGACACGTTCGAAGATCAGCGCACCCAGCTCGACCTGACTACCTCGTATCAGATCGCAAGAAGTGTGGGCGTGTATTTTAACGCGCGAAACCTCAACAATTCCCCGCTCCGCTACTATGAGGGATTCTCGAATCGCACCGTTCAGCGCGAATTCTATAGACAAAGCTTTGAGGCTGGTGTGCGGCTTCGGTATTGAATGCAGCCCCCTTAATGGCCCGCCTTAGGCTGGTGTAACCGACCGTTGTAGGCACGACGCGTACTCGGCTCAGTCTGCAGCCCAATTGCTCTTCCGAGTGCACGGTTGCGAACGATTAGATGTCGGCTCTGGGCGAGAGCGGAACTTCGCCGTGAAATCTGCCAACGGCAGCAGTCCTGGTTTGCGTCCCTGGCGGGGCGGATCTAAAGGCCAGTCGTTCGCGTCCGCTTTTGGGGTGATCAAATCGCCATGTTGAATGTCTGAGCTTCGGCGCGCAATTGCCCGCCAGCTTGTAGTTCGAAGCCTTGCGGGGCTCTGGCTTAGACCGTGCTGCCTAAAGGCGCAGTAGTCGCAGAAGCCGACACTCAATCGCGAGCTCTAAGCGTCGGCCCAGCGGCGCAGCAGATTGTGGTAGACGCCGGTCAGCGCCACCACCTCGCCATGGCCCTGCCCCACCTCCACGGCGAGCGCCTGGATCGAGCGATCGAGATCGAACAGCACGCGCCGCTCGCCGTCGTCCTGCACCATCGACTGGAGCCAGAAGAAACTGGAGGTCCTAGCACCCCGCGTCACTGGGTCCACCCGGTGCAGGCTCGACGATGGATACAGGATCGCATGCCCCGCCGGCAGCTTGACGCTCTGCTCTCCGAACAGCCCCTCGATCCGCAGCTCGCCGCCGTCATAGGCTTCGGGCGGCTCGAGGAATACGGTCATCGACAGGTCAGAGCGGATGCGGAAGTCGCTGCCGCGCTGGATGCGGATGGCATTGTCCACATGCGTCCCGAACGCCTGCCCACCGGCGTAACGGTTGAACAGCGGCGGAAACACCTTGAGCGGCAATGCGGCGGCGACGAACAGCGGCGACCGCGCCAGTGCGTCGAGAATGATCGCGCCGGCCTGGCGGTGCGCTTCGCTGCCTTCCGGCAACTGCTCGTTGCGCTTGGCGAGCGCCGATTGCGCGCCCGAGGTGACGTTGCCGTCGACCCATTCCGCCGCATCGATGATGGCGCGGATTTGCGCGACCTCTTGGAGGCTGAGCAGGTCGGGAATGGAAATCAGCAAAGATGGGTCTCCAGCTCGGGCCAGGGCGAGCGGCGCAGCCACTCGCGGGCCTTTTCGACAAAGGCCGGGGTCGCGGTTTCGCGGCAGCGTGTCAGCCAGTGGGCCGCCATGTCCAGCAGCCCCTCGCCCGCCAGCATGCGGGCATGGTTGAACGCGCCGCGAAAGTCGCCGCCCTCGGCCGCGCGGGCATAGCAGGAAGCTGCCTTGACCATGTCCTGCGGCACCACCCAGCCATCCTCGTGGAAGCTGCCGACATAGTTGATCGCCTTGACATTGCCCGTCGCCGCGGCCTTTTCGAACCAGCCGAGTGCTGCGGCCTTGTCTTCGGTCAAGCCTTCGCCGAGCGCCAGCGCGGTTGCGTAATTGTACATGCCCCAGTCGAGCCCGCGCTCGGCGGCGACGCGGAAGCATTCGGCGGCGCGGACCTTGTCGATGGCCGTGCCCCAGCCGAGATCGTAGCAGCGCCCCAGCATGTTGAGCGCCATCAGATGGCCCGCGCGGGCGGCGCGGCCGAACCATTCGAACGCTTCGGTCTTGCGGCCCTGGTCGAGCAGCATCTGGCCCCACACCGTCTGCGCTTCCGCCACGCCGGCCTCCGCCCCTTCCCGAATCAGCGCCGCCCGCGCCTCCGGCGAACCGGAGAGGCGGGCGGTGATATCGTCGGCGGTCAGTGCGTCGAGCGCGACCCGCATCAGAACTTCACGTTGAGCGTCGCGAAGGCCGAACGGCCCGGCGCGATCGTCGCGTAATGCGAGGTATAGGCCTGGGTATAATAGGTCTTGTCGGTGAGGTTCTGGATGTTGGCGCTGATCCGGATCTTGTCGGTCAGCTGGTAGCCCGCCTGCGCATCGAAGCGCCAATAGGAGGGCACGGTGCGCACCAGCAGCTTCGTGGCCGGGTTCACCGTCACCAAGCCCGATGCATCCTGGGTGGCGCTGCGATTGTCCTGATAGCCGCCGAACACCCGGCTCATATAATAGGCGCCGCCGCCGAAGCTGAAGCGGTGCGTCGGCTTGAAGTTGGCCGACAGGGTGAAGCTGTCCTCCGGCGTCTGCGTCGCCTGGCGGCCGGTGTTGACCGAGGGCACAGGCACGGGCTTCGCGGCCTGGATGGTGGTCGTGACCCCGTTCACGGTCTGCGTGATCGCCGCGGCCGTGAGAATGGTCGAGCCGCCATCGAGGATCTTTGCATCGAGATGGGTGTAGCCACCGAACACGCTCAGCCACTTGGTGACGTTGCCGTTGAAGGTCAGCTCCACGCCGCGGATCCGGCGCTTGCCCACGAACTCCACCGTGTTGTCCGGGCCGGTCACGCGGGCATTGTCCGTGTCGGTCTGGAACAGTGCCGCGCCCAGCGCGAGCTGCTCCTGGAACAGGCTGGCCTTGGCGCCGACCTCGTACGACTTGGTCTTTTCCACCTTCAGGCTGTCGAGCAGCGCCAGCGCGGTCGTGGTGTTGGTGGTGCCGAGCGCATTGCCTTCCTGGCCCTCACCGATCAAGCTGTTCGGCGGCGTGGCGGCGGTGGCGTAGCTGGCATAAAGGCTGGTGTTGGACGTCGGCTTGAACACCAGGCCCGCCTGCCAGTTGAACAGGTTGTTGGTCTTGCTGAGGCTGAAGGTGCTGGTCGCGGTCGCCGTCTGGCCCGGCGTGACGGTCGACTTGAAGCGATCATAGCGGGCGCCGAGGTTGAGGATCAACTGCGGCAGCAGCGTGATCGAGTCGAAACCGTAGACCGCAACGGTGCTGGCGTCGTTCTGCGTCTCGGTGATCGGCGCGCCCTTGGTGATTGCGGCCGGCGTCGGCGAGGTGTCGCTGGCGTAGTTCACCCACGGATCGTTGGGATTCGGGTTGAACAGGCTGGTGCAGTTGTAGCGCGCGATCGTGCTCGTGTTGCACCGCGGGCTGGCCGTCGAGCCGGTCGCCAGCACATAGGTGCCGCGCCGCGCCTTCTCCCAGCTCACTTCCACGCCCGTCGAGAAGCTGTGCTCGATGCTGCCGGTCTTGAACGTGCCGTACAGGTCGGTCTGGTTGGTCAGCGTCTCGGTATAGCCATAGCGGGTGTTGGCCCGGCGCCACACATAGCCGCCCTGGATCTGGTCGCCGCGCGCTGCCGCGGCGCCGGTCGCCGCCGTGGCGCTGGTGCCGTAGACATTCCCCTGGCTGTCGTCCGGCTGCGTGTAGATATAGGACTGGTTGGTATAGCCGTAGCGTGCCGTATTGCGCAGCGTGATGCCGCCGAAATCATGCTCGGCACGCAGCGTCGCCTGCTGGACCTGCGTGTCGCGGAAGTCGCGATTGGCGAGGCCGTAGAAGGTGGAGCGATCGATATGCCCCTTGGTGCCGCCGATGGTGGTGAAGTCGCCCATCGCGGGCGGGCTGTAGATCGTGCCCGTGCCCGGCGCGTTGGCTAGCGTGTAGCTGTAGGGAATGCCGCTGTCGGGCAGTTCGTGCGTCTCGTAGTAATAATAGGCCGCGGTCAGGCGCGTATTCGTGCCCATGCCCAGCGTGATCGATGGCGCGATGCCCCAGCGGCGGTTCCAGATCGCGTCGCGGCCGGCGACATCCTGATCATGGAACATCCCGGCGATGCGGACCCCGATCTTGTCCGTGACCTTCTCGTTCACGTCGAGGGTGAAGCGCCGAAAATCGGCCGTGCCGACACTGGCCGAGGCGGAGACAAAATTGCCAGACACCGGCAGCTTTGAGATGATGTTGATCGAGCCGCCAGCGCTTCCGCGGCCGCCCAAAGTCGAATCCGAGCCGCGGACGATCTGGACGCGATCGGTGGCGAACACCTCGCGGGTCTGCGCGCCGATGTCGCGCACGCCGTCGACGAAGGTCGAGCCCTGGCTATCGAATCCGCGGATGAAGGGACGATCCCCGATCGGGTTACCGCCCTCGGCCGCGCCGAACGTAATTCCCGGCACGGTGCGCAACGCCTCAGCCAACGTAGTGGAGCCAGTCTGGTCGATGATCTCCGCCGAGAGAACCACCACCGAGCGCGGAGTGTTCACGACTGGCGCAACAGCCTTGGGGTTGGCTTGTTCTCGCACGCTTTGGCCGGTGACTACGATCCGGTCCTGGTCATCAGCATCTGAGCTTTTTGTGTCCGACCTAGCCTGCGCTGGCGCAGTGGCGACAAAGCCCACACATGCAATGGCGAGGAAGGAAGGAACGCGCCCCCCATGAACTGAATGGGACTTGAACAACTATAACCCCTTTTAACGTTTTGCCACCGTATCGGTCTCTCCCTCAGCAGAGTCAATGCTAATGCGAGCTTTTTGCAGTAACCCGACCCGCCCCTCACGGCGATTGGCTATGCGGTCGCCGACGCAGGCCGTCCGGCGGATCTGGGCGCCGCGTGTTCCACGCCAAACGCCGTCAGGCCCGAATTGGCACGCCTATTAAACCTTAGGGACACTTTTTAAAGGATGGATAAGCCCACGGCCGCCTTTAATATCGCCGGAAAGCTCGATTATACGGAGCCGATTCCGTGACATCTTTTGAGATTATCCATGCACTCAAAGATCGCGGTGTAGTCTCTAGCTGCTATCTGCAGAGCATGGGCATTTCACGTCAACATATAAGTCAACTCAGAAAAAGAGGAATATTGAAACGGGTACGGCATGGATATTATAAGATTTCGTCTTTTCTGTGCTGACCATGCATTTTTGCCTTGCCTAATCAATAGAAAATAATCGACCTTACATGTTAGGTAAACCAGATTCCGAAGTATTATCTGCAGTCAACAATGCACATTTACAATTCTAACTAAAACTTCATCTAAATTATTTTTTTGATAAGGCATGAAGTGCCGCTCATATTTTTTGGCTTTGAGCTCAATATTCTCTGTTTGGAGATGCTTCCGGCGTCGGTGTGCTCTAATTCATCGATTTATTCGCGTGCGCCCAACTGATTCCAACGCCCTCACCAGCCGGAGGCAGTCCATTTACGTCCTTGCTCGGAAGGTTGATCGACTTTCTGAACCGCTGGACTCGGGCGCGCAGCCGCCGCGTGTCCTAAGGGTGGCCTATTATGCGCGTCCACCTACCCGGTTAGTTTACTTACCCGGTTATCGGACGCCCATGATCGACGGACCAAGCCTGCCTCGATCCGACTTCGCGCCCACGGAGCAGTGTGCCTTCTTTTAGAAAGCTCCTTAAGGCCCAGGCGACTAAGCTGGTTAGAAGGAGAAGCGTGTGCCGATCCGCAGAGTCCTGGGCTCCACGACGCGGCTCATGCGTCCCTCGACAGTGCCCTCACAATCGACAGCCGCGACAAGGACATTGCCAATTTCTACGAGTCCTACATCCCCTCTGTGGATCGCGACGGCACGGTCGAGGGGCGACTGAGCCGGGTCGTGGAACCGCGGACGCTTCGGATCGGTGGCGCATTCCAAATCGAAGTGCGAAAACCTAGGCAATCTGCGGTGTCCAGCCGCTTGAGGGTTTCGCAGCATGCGCCATTATCGGCATCTGGATCTGGACGAACGGCGACGTCTCTATCAGCTTCGGCAATCCGGCAGAAGTGTTCGTGAGGCTGCCACCGAGCTTGGCCGCCACGTGTCGACCATCTATCGGGAGTTGAAGCGGAACCGGCATCTGGATGACGAGCCGATGTTCCGCGGCTACTTCCCGACGCTTGCGAATGACAAGGCAGCGGCTCGCCGGCGCCGAGGGCTCAAGATTTCGCGGAATTTGCCCTTGGCTGCCTATATCCTGGACCGCCTTGAGGCCGCTTGGTCTCCAGAACAGATCGCCGGCTATCTGCGTCGGCACCGCATGGGAGCCGGGAACGTCTGCCATGAGACGATCTACCAGTACGTCTATAGTGAGGACGGCAAGCGCCAACGGCTGTGGAAGCTGCTCCCGATGGCCAGGAAGAAGCGACGATCGCGCTATGGGCGGAAGCCGCGCGCCGCCCGCATCCCCGAGGCGAACACGATTGCCCAGCGCCCGCCGGAGATCGCCGAGCGGAGCAGCTTCGGTCACTGGGAAGGCGATCTGATCGCCTTCCGCGCGGTTCACGGAAAAGCAAACCTCACCACGCTCGTCGAGCGGCGCAGCCGCTTCACGATCCTGTGCCCAAACCCGAGCAAGCACTCGACCGAGGTGATAACCGGCATCGAGCGACGTCTTCGCTCCCTTCCCCCTCCCCTCCGGCGCTCCATCACGTTCGATCGCGGCACCGAGTTCGCG
>NZ_JBQEPL010000017.1:0-14419 GCF_052045505.1 Sphingomonas sp. 22176
CGGCTGCGCAGTCCTGCGCCAGCGCCGGTTGCGGCGCTGCTCGAGCGTGCGGGCTTTCTGGCCGCGCCGAGCGCCCAAGATCTCGACTTCTGGTTTCACGGAGAACGTGCCCAATGACCGCCTCGATCCTCACCGTCGATGATTCGCCCAGCTTGCGCATGGCGATCAAGATCGCGCTGACCGGCGCGGGCTATGCCGTCACGGAGGCCGGGGACGGCGTGGAGGGCCTGAGCAAGGCCAAGGGCGCGAAGTTCGACCTGATCATCACCGACCTGAACATGCCCAACATGGACGGGCTGACGATGATCCGCGAGCTGCGCAAGGATCCCGCCCAGTGCGGGACGCCGATCCTGTTCCTCACCACCGAGAGCGACGATGCGATGAAGCAGCAGGCCAAGGCCGCCGGTGCCACCGGCTGGCTGGTTAAGCCCTTCGTCCCCGAACAGCTGCTCAAGGTGTCGCGCAAGGTGCTCGGCCGGTGAGCGGCAGCGATCCGATCGCGGCCTTCCGGGTCGAGGCGGGCGACCTGCTCGACCAGGTCGAACAGGGCCTGCTCGACCTGATCCACCGGCTCGACGATCGCGACCTGATCGACGCGGTGTTCCGGGGCTTGCACACGCTCAAGGGCTCGGGCGCGATGTTCGGCTTCGACGCGCTGGCCAGCTTCACCCATCACTGCGAGACCGCCTTCGACCGCGTGCGCAAGGGCCTGGCCCCCGCCACGCAGGGGCTGGTCGCGGTGATCCTGTCCGCCAAGGACCATATGCGCGCGCTGGTCGACGGCGACGGCACCGGGCTCGAAGCCACGGGCGCCGCGATCCTCGCCGAACTGCAGCGCGAGGTCGATGCCGCCGCCGGCGCGCCGCCCGCGGCACCTGCCGCACCCGTCCGCAAGGGCTGGCGCCTGACCTTCTATCTGCCGCCGGAATCGATGGCGAACGGCACCAACCCGCTGATGCTGCTCGACGAGCTGCGCGAGCTGGGCGAATGCACCATCGCCGCGCGCACCGACCGGCTGCCGCCGTTCGCCGAGCTCAACCCGGTCGAATGCCATATCGGGTGGGACGTCACGCTGTTCGGCGACGTGTCGCGCGACGATATCGACGACGTGTTCCTGTTCGTGATGGACGACATGGACCTGACGATTGAGGAACTGGGCGGCGAGGCCGAAGCCCCTGCCGAGATCGTCGAGGCGCCGGTCGCAACCGCAACCGCCGTCGCCACGCCCGAAGCCACCGGTCCGGCCAAAGCCGCGACCAAAACCGGCGAGAGCGTCCGCGTCCCCGCCGAGCGGCTCGACGAGCTGATGGACCGGGTGGGCGAGCTGGTCATCGTCCATAGCCGCTTGTCGCAGCTCGCCAACGGCCAGGGCGGCGACATGGTGCTGCGCTCGATCTCCGAGGAAATCGAGCGGCTGGTCAGCGAGCTGCGCGACACGATGATGGTGCTGCGCATGGTGCCGGTCGCCACGCTGTTCGGCCGCTTCCGCCGCCTGATCCACGATCTCGCCCGCGAAACCGGCAAGGCGATCGAGCTCTCCACCGAAGGCGAGGCGACCGAAGTCGACAAGACCGTGATCGAGCGATTGGCCGATCCGATGGTCCACCTGATCCGCAATGCCTGCGACCATGGCCTCGAGCCCGAGGACGAGCGCGTGGCCGCAGGCAAGCCCGCCACCGGCCATGTCCGCTTGTCCGCCCACCAGGCCGGCGGCGAAGTGCTGATCACCATCCAGGACGACGGCCGCGGCATCAACCGCGAGCGCGTCCGCGCCAAGGCGGAATCGCAGGGGCTGATCCAGCCTGGGCAGGTGTTCAGCGACAGCGAGCTGCTCCACCTGATCTTCCACCCCGGCTTCTCGACCGCGGCGGCGGTGACCAACCTGTCCGGCCGCGGCGTCGGCATGGACGTGGTCAAGCGCACGATCGAGAGCCTGCGCGGCGCGATCGACATCACCTCCAATCCCGGTGAGGGATCGAAGGTGGTGCTGCGCATCCCGCTGACCCTCGCGATCATCGACGGGCTGCTCGTCCGCGTCGGCGAGGGCCGCTACGTCATCCCGCTGGCGGCGGTGGAAGAGTGCCTCGAGCTGAGTCTGGAGGAGGATCTGCGCTCGCGCGGCCGCAGCTTCATCACGCTGCGCGACCGGCTGGTGCCGTTCCTGCGCCTGCGCGAGATGTTCGAGACCGGCACGCGGCCCGATCCGCACCAGAAGATCGTCGTCATCGCCACCGGCGCCGAGCGCGTCGGGCTGGTCGTCGACCAGATCATCGGCAGCCACCAGACCGTGATCAAGTCGATGTCGCCCTTGCACCAGGACGTCGCCGCCTTTGCCGGCGCGACGATCCTGGGTGACGGCGGCGTCGCGCTGATCCTCGACGTCGTCCAGCTCGTGCTGGCCGGCCAGCAGCAGGAGGAGCGGCTGCGTGCCGCCGGTTGAGCCCATGCAGGAAGCCCATATCCAAACCGTCCCCTGGGACGAGACCGGCCATCTCGAGGTCCTCACCTTCGATCTCGGCGACGAGACCTTCGCGCTGGAGGCCGTGCTGGTCCGCGAGATCCTCGACCTGCTGCCCGAAACCCGGGTGCCGGGCGCGGCACCCTTGGTCCACAGCGTGGTCAATTTCCGCGGCAAGATCATCCCGATCGCCGATCTGCGCCAGGCCTTCTCGATGGCGCCGGCAGAAAGCGCGACGCTCGACAGCCGCATCGTCGTGATCGAGATCGCGCTCGGCGACGAGCCGCTCCAGATCGGCATCCGCACCGACAAGGTCCACGAGGTGGCGACGCTTGCCGAGACGGCGAGCGAGGAGCCCCCCGCGGTCGGCATGCGCTGGCGCCGCCAGTTCGTCCGCACCCTGGTGCGCCGCGACGACGGTGTCGTCGTCCTGCCAGACCTCCACGCCATCTTCGCGGCCCATCTCGGCGACACTGCCATTGCGGCCGCGGCATGAGCGGCCTTTCCCTTTCGTCCGCACGGCCGACGTCGCCGATGCTCTCCCGCTTCGAGGAACGATGACCATGCGTGCAACCATCAAGCTGAAACTCGGCATCACCTTCGGCGTGCTGATCGCGCTGCTGATCGTGGTGGTGGGCGTGTCGAGCACGCGGCTGGGTGCGCTCAACCAGGCCATCACGGAGGTCATTCACGGCCCCGCCCAGCGCCTGGAGCTGGCCCAACAGATCGAATCCAAGCTCAGCTACGTCATCCGCCAGGAAAAGAACCTGGCGCTGACGAGCGACGACTCCCAGATGCGCAATTTCGATGCCGAGCTGATGAAGGGCCGTGGCGAGCTGCAACAGCTGATCGCCAAGGGCGTGGCGGGATCCTCGGACCAGGAGCGCGCACTCTGGTCGCAGCTCCAGGCCAAGCATAGCGAGTTCGTGCCGGTCAACGATCAGGTCCGTACGCTCGGCCTTGCCAACAAGAACGCCGAAGCCGCGGCACTGTCGATGGGCAAGTCGCGCGATCTGGCGCTGGCGATGAGCGAGACGGTCGCGCAGCTCGTCACGATGTCCAAGCAGGAGATGAACAAGGCCGAGCGCGACACCGACGTCGTGTACGCGAACGCCAATACCACGCTGTATGCCGTGTCGGGGATTGCGCTGCTGATCGCGCTGGGCGCCGCCTGGTGGATCTCGCGCACCGTCTCAAATGGCCTGCGTCGGGTAGGTTCTGCTGTCACCGCAGTGGCCGAGGGCGACCTCAACCAGCGCCTGCAGGTGACGAGCAACGACGAGATCAAGGATCTGGTCGAGACGGTGAACGCCATGGTCGATCGCCTGCGCGGCGTGATCGCCGATGCGACCGTCGCCTCGACCAACGTCTCCAGCGGTAGCCAGGAACTCTCGTCGAGCGCCGAGCAGGTCTCGCAGGGCGCGACCGAGCAGGCCGCCGCCGCCGAGCAGGCATCGGCATCGATGGAAGAGATGGCCGCCAACATCAAGCAGAACGCCGACAATGCCGCGCAGACCGAGAAGATCGCGCGCCAATCGGCCAAGGATGCCGAAGTGAGCGGTGTCGCCGTCGACCGCGCGGTGGGCGCGATGCGCACGATCGCCGAGAAGATCGGCATCGTCCAGGAAATCGCCCGCCAGACCGATCTGCTCGCGCTCAACGCCGCCGTCGAGGCAGCGCGCGCCGGCGAACATGGCCGTGGGTTCGCGGTGGTCGCCTCGGAAGTGCGCAAGCTCGCCGAGCGCAGCCAGGGTGCCGCCGCTGAAATCAGCTCGGTCTCGTCCGAGACGGTGAAGGCTGCCGCCGAAGCGGGCGAGATGCTCGGCCGCCTCGTCCCCGATATCCGCCGTACCGCCGAGCTGGTCAGCGAGATCAGCGCCGCCTGCCGCGAGCAGGATATCGGCGCCTCGCAGATCAACGAGGCGATCCAGCAGCTCGACCAGGTGACCCAGCAGAATGCCGGCGCCTCCGAGCAGATCAGTGCCACGTCGGAAGAACTCGCCGCCCAGGCCGAGGAACTCCAGGCCAGCATTGCGTACTTCCGCGTCGACTCGGTGCGGGCCGCTGCGCCGCGTGCCGCAGCCCCCGCCCGCCGCCCGGCACCCAAGCCGGTCGCGCGGCCCAAGCCCAACAGCCCCAAGCCGAACAGCATTGCCGATCAGCAGGCCCGCGTGAGCGGCTTCGCGCTCGATCTGAGCAATGGCGGCCCCGATGCCGACGACGCCGCCTTCGGCGCCCACGCAGCCTGACCTCGACCTCTACCTAATCTAAGGACTCAAACCCATGCGTGCCACGATCAAGTTGAAACTTGGCATCACCTTCGGCGTGCTCATCCTGTTGCTGCTCGCGGTGGTCGGCGTCGCCAACTCGCGCCTCGCCACGCTCAACCAGGCGATCAGCGACGTGATTGCGGGCCCGGCCCAGCGCCAGGAGATCGCGCAGAGCGTCAGCGGCGGGATCAGCTACATCCTGCGCCAGGAAAAGAACATGGCGCTGACCGAGGACGATGGGCTCACCCGCAAGTTCGATGCCGAGCTGATGAAGTCGCGCGAGCAGGTCCAGGCGCAGATCGCCAAGGGACTGGCCGGCGCAAGTGCGCAGGGCAAGCCGCTGTGGCTGCAGCTGAGCAGCAAGTTCAACGAGTTCGTGCCGGTCAACGACCAGGTCCGCTCGCTGGCACTCGCCAACAAGAACGCCGAGGCTGGCGCAATCTCGATCAGCAAGTCGCGCGAGATCGCGACCGCGATGAGCGACGTGGCCGATCAGCTGGTGGCGATCTCCAAGCAGCAGATGACCCAGGCCGATCAGGATACCAACGCGCTCTACGCCAGCGCCGCCACCACCTTGTGGATCGTCGCCGGCATCGCGCTGCTGATCGCCGTGGGCGGTGCCTTCTGGATCTCGCGGATCGTCTCGCAGGGCCTGCGCCGCGTCTCGGCCGCGGTCAGCGCCGTGTCGATCGGCGACCTCAGCCAGGAGGTGCAGGTCACCAGCAACGACGAGATCAAGGATCTGGTCGACACCGTCAACACGATGGTCGCCAACCTGCGGGTGAGCGCGACGCTGGCCGACAAGATCGCCGATGGCGATCTGACCGTGCAGCACAAGCCGGCCTCGGACAAGGACGTGCTGGGCAACGCGCTGGTGCGGATGGTCGATCGCCTGCGCGGCGTCGTGTCGGACTCGACGGTTGCCGCGACCAACGTGTCGTCGGGCAGCCAGGAACTGTCGTCCAGCTCCGAGCAGGTCTCGCAGGGCGCGACCGAGCAGGCGGCTGCGGCCGAACAGGCTTCGGCAGCGATGGAAGAGATGGCCTCGAACATCAAGCAGAACGCCGATAACGCCGCGCAGACCGAGAAGATCGCACGCCAGTCCGCCAAGGACGCGGAAGTCAGCGGCGTCGCGGTCGATCGCGCGGTGGGCGCAATGCGGACGATCGCCGAGAAGATCGGCATCGTGCAGGAAATCGCCCGCCAGACCGATCTGCTCGCGCTCAACGCCGCGGTGGAAGCAGCGCGCGCCGGCGAGCATGGCCGCGGCTTCGCGGTGGTCGCTTCGGAAGTGCGCAAGCTGGCCGAGCGCAGCCAGAGCGCTGCCGCCGAGATCAGCTCGGTCTCGTCCGAGACGGTGAAGGCAGCGGCAGAGGCCGGCGACATGCTCGGCCGCCTGGTGCCCGACATCCGCCGTACCGCCGAGCTGGTCAGCGAGATCAGCGCCGCCTGCCGCGAGCAGGACATCGGCGCCGCCCAGATCAACGAGGCGATCCAGCAGCTCGACCAGGTGACCCAGCAGAATGCCGGCGCCTCCGAGCAGATCAGCGCCACGTCCGAGGAACTCGCCGCACAGGCCGAGGAGCTCCAGGCCAGCATCGCCTATTTCCGCGTCGAGCAGCAGCCGCGCGGCCGCACGGCCGCCCCGGCGCGCCGTCCGGCGCCCAAGGCCGCCGCCAAGCCGGCGACGCGGCACAAGCCCAACAGCGTTGCCGACCAGCAGGCGCGGGTGAACGGCTTCGCCCTCGATCTCGCCAATGGCGGCCCCGATGCGCAGGACAGCGCCTTCGACGTGGAGGCCGCATGAGCGATGCCACCGAACTCCAGCTCGTCACCTTCGGGCTGGATGCGGAGATCTTCGCGGTACCAGTGACCCTGGTCCGCGAGATTCTCGACTATCGCGAGACCTTCCGCATCCCCAACGGCCCGGCCTATCTGCTCGGCCTGACCGACATGCGCGGCCAGGGCGTGCCGACGATCGACTTCCGTCAGCGGCTGGGCCTCTCGGCCTTCGAACCGACCCAGGCCACCCGCATCCTGGTGGTCGACGTGCCGGTCGCCGATCGGGTGCTGATGCTGGGCCTGGTGGTAGACCGCGTGCTGGAGGTGTGCAGCGTCACCACCGACCAGCTGGACGCCGCGCCGGACATCGGCGTGCGCTGGTCGTCCGACTATATTGGCGGCGTCATTAAACGGTCCGAAGGATTCGTCGTGCTAGTCGATATGGCGAAGATCTTCTCGTCGGAAGAAGCGCGGGCGCTCGTCGTCCGCGCCGCCGCCTGAGCCTCACGGAGCAGCCCTTGTCCACAGCAGTAGCGCTGGATCCGTCGCCCCCGTCGGGGCTCGACACGATGAGCAAGCGCCATTTCGCGCAGATCGCCGCCTATATCTACGAAGTCTCGGGCATCAAGATGCCGGAGACCAAGAAGACCATGCTCGAAGGCCGGCTGCGCCGCCGCCTGCGTGCAGTAGGCATCGATACGCTCGACGGCTATTGCGACTATCTGTTCACCGGCGATCACCTCGCGGCCGAAGGGCTGCACCTGATCAACGCGGTGACCACCAACAAGACCGACTTCTTCCGCGAGCCGGCGCATTTCGACTATCTGGTCGCGCATGCGCTGCCGGCGCTGGAGGCGCGCGGGGTGCGCACGCTGCGCGCCTGGAGCGCCGCCTGCTCGACCGGGCCGGAGCCCTATACCATGGCGATGGTGCTGGACGACTATGCCGAGCGCACGGGCGGCCCGGATTACGGCATCCTCGCCACCGATCTCGATACCGAGGTGCTGGCGGCGGCGCGTAACGGCATCTATGCCGCCGAGCTGGTCGATCCGGTGCCCGCGGCGCTGCGCCGCAAATATGTGATGACCTCGAACGATCCGCGCCGGCGCGAGGTGCGGATGGTCCCGCGGCTGCGCAGCGCGATCGGCTTCGGCCGGCTGAACCTGATGGACGATCGCTACCCCGTGGGCGACGCGATGCACCTGATCTTCTGCCGCAACGTGCTGATCTATTTCGACAAGCCGACGCAGAAGAAGGTCGTCTCGCAGCTCTATGACTGCCTGGCGCCCGGCGGATTCCTGTTCCTCGGCCATTCGGAATCGATCACCGGGCTCGGGCTGCCGCTCGAGCAGGTCGCCAACACCGTATTCCGGCGGGGCAGCTGATGCCCAAGATCCGCGTCCTGATCGTCGACGATTCGGCGAGCGTCCGCCAGACCATGGCGTCGATCCTCAGCGAGGATCCGGCGATCGAGGTGATCGGCACCGCCGCCGATCCGTTCAGCGCCGCAAAGCGCATCCAGGAACAGGTGCCGGACGTCATCACGCTCGACGTGGAGATGCCGCGGATGGACGGCATCACCTTCCTCAAGAAGCTGATGCAGCAATGCCCGTTGCCGGTGGTGATGTGCTCGTCGCTCACCGAGAACGGCTCCGAGACGCTGCTCCAGGCGATGGAGGCGGGCGCGGTGGACGTGATCCTCAAGCCCAAGGTGGGCGTGGCAGACCATCTCGCCGAGCATCACCTTCAGATCCGCGACGTGGTCAAGGCCGCGGCGCGTGCCAGGGTGCGCGGTCGGCCGGGCAAGCCGATGCCGCGGGCCGAGGCGCCCGCCCAGAAGCTGACCGCCGATGCCGTGCTGCCGCCGCCCAGCGGCAAGCCGATGAGCCGCACCACCGAGATGGTCGTCTGCATGGGCGCGTCGACCGGCGGCACCGAGGCGCTGCGCGAGGTGCTGGAGGCATTGCCGGCGAACAGCCCCGGCATCGTCATCGTCCAGCACATGCCCGAGCATTTCACCCGCGCCTTTGCGCAGCGGCTGAACGGCCTGTGCGAGGTCGACGTCAAGGAAGCCGCGGACGGCGATCCGGTGCTGCGGGGCCATGTCCTGATCGCCCCTGGCGGCAAGCACACGATGCTCGAACGCCAGGGCGCACGCTATTATGTCTCGGTCCGCGACGGGCCGCTGGTCTCGCGCCATCGCCCTTCGGTCGACGTGCTGTTCCGCTCGGCGGCGCGCGCGGCGGGATCGAACGCGGTCGGCATCATCATGACCGGCATGGGCGACGACGGCGCCCGCGGTCTGCTGGAGATGCGCCAGGCCGGTGCGCGCACCTTCGCGCAGGACGAGGCGACGTCGATCGTCTTCGGCATGCCCAAGGAGGCGATCGCCCGCGAGGCCGCCGACAAGATCATTCCGCTCGGGCACATCGCCCGCGAACTGCTCACGGCCACCGCACGATGACCGCTTGCCAAGGAGACGGCCATGTACGCCGCACCCATTCCTGAACCGAACCCCGAATCCGAACTGTCGCTCGCCGAGATCGAGGCGACGATCAGCCAGGTGGCGGGCAAGCTCGACGCCCGGTTCGTCTCGGCAGGCGAGGCGCTGGCCCAGGCCTATGGCATCGTCGAGCGGCTGGTCAGCGCGCTGGAAGGCGTAACCAACGCGCTCGGCCGCGACGCGGCGGAAGCGGCGGTGGACAATATGCGCGCGACGGCCGATCGGCTGGAGCGGCTGCCCGCGGTGCAGGCGGCGCGCCAGGCGGGGCTGGAAAGCATCGCCGCGGGCGCGCGTCCGCTCGCGCACCATATCAACCAGGTCAAGCGCACGCTCGATTTCCTGCGCATCTGCGGGCTCAACATCAAGGTGGCGGCCGCCGGCCGCAACGGCTTTGCCGACTTCGCCGATACGATGAACGTCCGGCTGGACGTAGGCGAGATCGAGATCGCGGGCATCGGTGCCGAGATCGAACGGCTGACCGGCAGCATCCCGGCGCTGATCGAGGTCGATCGCCAGCTCGCTGCCGAATGCGTCAAGGTGATTCCGCAGGTGCCGCGCAAGCTCGCCGAGGATGCCGAGGCGCTGCAGCGCCACCAGGCCGCGGATGCGGCGCGCGCCAAGCGCATCGCCACGGTGGGCCGCGAGATTCATACCAAGGTGGCGACCGCGATCGGCGCAATGCAGATCGGCGACATCACCCGACAGCGGCTGGAGCATGTCGCCAGCGGCATCCAGGCGCTGATCGCGTGGCGCGATTCCGCCGATCCGGCGACTGCGATCGACGTGGTCGGCCATATGGTTGCGCTGTTCGCCGCCCAGGCCTCCGACACGATCGAGGCCTTCCACACGGAATCGCAGCGACTGGCGGAAAGCCTGCGCGGGATCGCGCCGAGCGCGGCGCAGCTGCTGGAGATCAAGGCCGAGGGCGATCGCCAGCAGACCGGCGACCACAGCGTCTTCCTCGGCGCGCTGGAGAAGAGCGTCGCCGACGTCGCCCAGGTCACCGCGCGGCTGCGCGATGCGGACGCCAAGGCGCAGGCGCTGGGCGGCTCGACTTCGGACAGCGCCGAGCGGCTCGCCGAGCGGCTGCGCGTGGTGCACCGGGTGAACGAGGACGTGCACCTGATGGCGTGGAACACCGATCTGCGCTGCCACCGCCTTGGCGACGAGGGCAAGGCACTGGCGATGGTCGCGTCCGAAATTCGCGGTTTCGCTACGGCGCTGGCGACGATCTCCGCGGAGATCCGCCACTCGGTCGAGCGGCTGGTCGGCGCGGTCACCGCGCTGCGCGATCCCGAGACCGAACATGGTAGCGATGCGGCCGAGGCGCTCAGCGAATCGCTCGCCTGCATCCGCGACGGCGCGCAGCGCATGCGCGCCGGCATGGCGGGGCTGAGCGACGATGCGGCGGCAGTGACGCGGATCCTGGAGACCACGACCAGCAACGTCGATTGCGAAGCCGCGTTCGGCGACGCGCTGCGCGGTGTGGTGCTGCGCCTGAAGCTGTTCGGCACGCCGTGCCCCGCGCCCGAGGGCGAGGTGGCGGCGGGGCTGGCCGTGCTGCTCGACGGCATGGCGCGCAGCTACACCATGGCGCGCGAGCGTGAGGTCCATAGCCGCTTCGCGCTGCCGGGCACCGTATCGTCCACGCAGGCGGACATGGACGACGATGACGACGATGACGGGCTGTTCTAGAGCGTTTTCACTTTGGGCGAAGACGCTCTAGTTCTTCGATTACCGCATTTTCCGGGTCGTTGACCGTAAACGGTCAACTTGAAAATGCTCTAGGCCGACGCTTTCGGCGGCGCGCCGCTGAGGATGAAGATCGCGGCCGCTCCGGGCCGGCTGCGGCCGGGCCGGCTGCGGCCGCGGATCTGCGATCCGGGCAGGGCACCGGCCCTGCTGCCGCGCCTAGACCCTAAAAGCTGACTTTCCGGCTGCCGCGCGACGCTGCGCTCCGCCCGCGCCTCGCGGTGGCGCCCCGTCGTCGCGCGACTTCTGCTCGGGTGCCGGGCAGGGCCCTTCGGCCGGCGCCCCGACCTCCCCCCCCCCAACGACATTCGCACCGCACTACCAGGGCAACGACCCTGCGCCTGTCGTGCCGGCAGGGCGAGAAGTAGCGGTCGGCGGCGTTCTTGCTGTCGCCTTGCTGCGAGCGAAGGACAGAGCATGGTTTCTCTGTCGTGCATCAATCCAATTCGCGATGATTCACTAAATTTTCCATGGATCGGCAAAGTAGTGGTGATGACGACCTACAAATATTGGTACATCACCTGCACGTAGTGACATACGTGTTAATACTTATAGTGTAAATACTTTGTAGGCCTGCCATGTCGACCATAGTCGTAGCTCCGGTGTCGCTCACCATGCGCAATATCGCCGAGTTTTACCGAGCGTTGATCGCGCGATGCGAAACCGATTCGTCCCTCTGTATCGACCTTGCTTCGGTTGAGGAGGCCGATCTCAGCCTTCTCCAGCTGTTGACGGCCCTTCGAGACGCGGGCGGGGAAGTTCGGCTGCGCAGTCCTGCGCCAGCGCCGGTTGCGGCGCTGCTCGAGCGTGCGGGCTTTCTGGCCGCGCCGAGCGCCCAAGATCTCGACTTCTGGTTTCACGGAGAACGTGCCCAATGACCGCCTCGATCCTCACCGTCGATGATTCGCCCAGCTTGCGCATGGCGATCAAGATCGCGCTGACCGGCGCGGGCTATGCCGTCACGGAGGCCGGGGACGGCGTGGAGGGCCTGAGCAAGGCCAAGGGCGCGAAGTTCGACCTGATCATCACCGACCTGAACATGCCCAACATGGACGGGCTGACGATGATCCGCGAGCTGCGCAAGGATCCCGCCCAGTGCGGGACGCCGATCCTGTTCCTCACCACCGAGAGCGACGATGCGATGAAGCAGCAGGCCAAGGCCGCCGGTGCCACCGGCTGGCTGGTTAAGCCCTTCGTCCCCGAACAGCTG
Source organism: Sphingomonas sp. 22176 (assembly GCF_052045505.1). Classification (NCBI taxonomy): domain Bacteria; kingdom Pseudomonadati; phylum Pseudomonadota; class Alphaproteobacteria; order Sphingomonadales; family Sphingomonadaceae; genus Sphingomonas; species Sphingomonas sp. 22176. Next base: position 11,976 of record NZ_JBQEPL010000017.1, read on the forward strand.
CTCAAGGTGTCGCGCAAGGTGCTCGGCCGGTGAGCGGCAGCGATCCGATCGCGGCCTTCCGGGTCGAGGCGGGCGACCTGCTCGACCAGGTCGAACAGGGCCTGCTCGACCTGATCCACCGGCTCGACGATCGCGACCTGATCGACGCGGTGTTCCGGGGCTTGCACACGCTCAAGGGCTCGGGCGCGATGTTCGGCTTCGACGCGCTGGCCAGCTTCACCCATCACTGCGAGACCGCCTTCGACCGCGTGCGCAAGGGCCTGGCCCCCGCCACGCAGGGGCTGGTCGCGGTGATCCTGTCCGCCAAGGACCATATGCGCGCGCTGGTCGACGGCGACGGCACCGGGCTCGAAGCCACGGGCGCCGCGATCCTCGCCGAACTGCAGCGCGAGGTCGATGCCGCCGCCGGCGCGCCGCCCGCGGCACCTGCCGCACCCGTCCGCAAGGGCTGGCGCCTGACCTTCTATCTGCCGCCGGAATCGATGGCGAACGGCACCAACCCGCTGATGCTGCTCGACGAGCTGCGCGAGCTGGGCGAATGCACCATCGCCGCGCGCACCGACCGGCTGCCGCCGTTCGCCGAGCTCAACCCGGTCGAATGCCATATCGGGTGGGACGTCACGCTGTTCGGCGACGTGTCGCGCGACGATATCGACGACGTGTTCCTGTTCGTGATGGACGACATGGACCTGACGATTGAGGAACTGGGCGGCGAGGCCGAAGCCCCTGCCGAGATCGTCGAGGCGCCGGTCGCAACCGCAACCGCCGTCGCCACGCCCGAAGCCACCGGTCCGGCCAAAGCCGCGACCAAAACCGGCGAGAGCGTCCGCGTCCCCGCCGAGCGGCTCGACGAGCTGATGGACCGGGTGGGCGAGCTGGTCATCGTCCATAGCCGCTTGTCGCAGCTCGCCAACGGCCAGGGCGGCGACATGGTGCTGCGCTCGATCTCCGAGGAAATCGAGCGGCTGGTCAGCGAGCTGCGCGACACGATGATGGTGCTGCGCATGGTGCCGGTCGCCACGCTGTTCGGCCGCTTCCGCCGCCTGATCCACGATCTCGCCCGCGAAACCGGCAAGGCGATCGAGCTCTCCACCGAAGGCGAGGCGACCGAAGTCGACAAGACCGTGATCGAGCGATTGGCCGATCCGATGGTCCACCTGATCCGCAATGCCTGCGACCATGGCCTCGAGCCCGAGGACGAGCGCGTGGCCGCAGGCAAGCCCGCCACCGGCCATGTCCGCTTGTCCGCCCACCAGGCCGGCGGCGAAGTGCTGATCACCATCCAGGACGACGGCCGCGGCATCAACCGCGAGCGCGTCCGCGCCAAGGCGGAATCGCAGGGGCTGATCCAGCCTGGGCAGGTGTTCAGCGACAGCGAGCTGCTCCACCTGATCTTCCACCCCGGCTTCTCGACCGCGGCGGCGGTGACCAACCTGTCCGGCCGCGGCGTCGGCATGGACGTGGTCAAGCGCACGATCGAGAGCCTGCGCGGCGCGATCGACATCACCTCCAATCCCGGTGAGGGATCGAAGGTGGTGCTGCGCATCCCGCTGACCCTCGCGATCATCGACGGGCTGCTCGTCCGCGTCGGCGAGGGCCGCTACGTCATCCCGCTGGCGGCGGTGGAAGAGTGCCTCGAGCTGAGTCTGGAGGAGGATCTGCGCTCGCGCGGCCGCAGCTTCATCACGCTGCGCGACCGGCTGGTGCCGTTCCTGCGCCTGCGCGAGATGTTCGAGACCGGCACGCGGCCCGATCCGCACCAGAAGATCGTCGTCATCGCCACCGGCGCCGAGCGCGTCGGGCTGGTCGTCGACCAGATCATCGGCAGCCACCAGACCGTGATCAAGTCGATGTCGCCCTTGCACCAGGACGTCGCCGCCTTTGCCGGCGCGACGATCCTGGGTGACGGCGGCGTCGCGCTGATCCTCGACGTCGTCCAGCTCGTGCTGGCCGGCCAGCAGCAGGAGGAGCGGCTGCGTGCCGCCGGTTGAGCCCATGCAGGAAGCCCATATCCAAACCGTCCCCTGGGACGAGACCGGCCATCTCGAGGTCCTCACCTTCGATCTCGGCGACGAGACCTTCGCGCTGGAGGCCGTGCTGGTCCGCGAGATCCTCGACCTGCTGCCCGAAACCCGGGTGCCGGGCGCGGCACCCTTGGTCCACAGCGTGGTCAATTTCCGCGGCAAGATCATCCCGATCGCCGATCTGCGCCAGGCCTTCTCGATGGCGCCGGCAGAAAGCGCGACGCTCGACAGCCGCATCGTCGTGATCGAGATCGCGCTCGGCGACGAGCCGCTCCAGATCGGCATCCGCACCGACAAGGTCCACGAGGTGGCGACGCTTGCCGAGACGGCGAGCGAGGAGCCCCCCGCGGTCGGCATGCGCTGGCGCCGCCAGTTCGTCCGCACCCTGGTGCGCCGCGACGACGGTGTCGTCGTCCTGCC
>NZ_JBQEPL010000018.1:0-13804 GCF_052045505.1 Sphingomonas sp. 22176
GCGTAAGCGTGGCCGGTAGGCCGCCTTGCTATTGTGCTCGGCTTTTCAGGTAGGCGATCTTCCCGGCATGGCGGCGGCCCGCGATGGCGGCGACGGCGCGTCGGGTGAGGCGTTCGTCGATATCGTCGGGATTGTAAGGGCCGCCGTACCATTCACGTAGACGATGGTGCTCCTCGTGGGTCGGGTCGGCCATGGCATCGAGGAACATCTCGAAGCCGGGTAGCCCCCCGACATCCTCGGGCGGACAACGTCGCGCGCCATCGACAAAGCGCGGATATTGTTGGTCCGGCTCACCGGAGCCGATGCTTTCGACGGTGATGGTGTGCCGCCAGTCATCACCCATGTCGTAGGTATAGAGGAGTTCCCGTACGCCGCGGTCGAGGAGCACCGCGAGCTTGACGTTCCGCGCCGCAGCCATGCCGTGGTCCGGCCATGCCGGGTCGGGCACACCGTAGCGCCGGTCTCCGGCTTCGAAATGCCACAGGTGGTAATGCCCCCAGCCCATGGCGGCCTGGATGATGTCATGGAGCATCTTCAGGCTGGCAGTGACCGGCACGTCGACCCGGCGCCAGATGGCGGGTTCGATGTCGTTCAGGACAATATGGAGGCGGGCGATGGTTTCGGCGCTCATGCCGCCATTTTGGCAGGTTCGCCTACCCAGTTCCACGGCAGGAGTTCATCCCAGCGACTGGCCGGCCAGTCGCTGGCGATTTTGGCGATTACATCGGCGATATAGGCCTGTGGGTCGACGCCGTTGGCCTTGCAGGTCTGGATGACGGTGTAGATGGCGGCGGCGCGTTCACCGCCCACGCGCGAACCGGCGAACAGCCAGTTGCGGCGGCCGATGGCGACGCCGCGTAGCGCGCGTTCCGCGATGTTGTTGTCGATCTCCAGCCGGCCATCGTCCAGGAAGCGCGACAGCGCCGGCCAGCGCTTGGTGCCATAGGCGATCGCCTTGGCCATGTCGGACTTGGGCGACAGGCGACGCAACGCGGCATCGAGCACCGCGCGCAGCGCCTCGACCAGCAGTTTGCTGCGTTCCTGCCGTGCCCGGTGCCGAATATCCGGCGGCTGGCCGCGCACCTCGGCCTCGACGGCGTAGAACGCGCCGATCCGCTCGAGGATGTCGGTGGTCAGCGGCGTGGGCGTACGTTCGTGCAGGTCGAAGATCTTGCGCCGGAAATGCGCCCAACAGGCAACCTCAGTCACGCCGCCCCGATACAGCCCGTCATAGCCAGCATAAGCATCGGCCTGGAGGAACCCGCGAAAGCCGGCGAGATGTGCCAGCGGGTGGGCGGCGGTGCGGTCCGGCGTGAAGCGATACCAAGTCGCACGCGGCGCCGTGCTGCCCGAGGCCTGGTCGTCGGCCGCGTACACCCATAGCCGTCCCGTCGCGGTCCTGCCGCGGCCGGGGTCGAGCACCGGCACCGGGGTGTCGTCGGCATGGATCTTGTCGGCCTTGAGGACTGCGTCGCGGATACGGGCGACGACCGGATCGAGCAACGCAGTGGCCTGTCCGGCCCAGCCGGCCAGCGTCGAGCGGTCGATATCGAGCCCCTGCGCCGCCATCATCTCCGCCTGACGGTACAGCGGCAGATGGTGCTCGAACTTCGAGACCACGACATGCGCCAGCGTGGCGAAGCTGGCCTTGCCGCGCGCGACGGCGCTGGCCGGCGCAGGCGCCTGGACAATCTTCTCGCAGACCCGGCAGCTATATTTGGGGCGGATGTTGCGCATGACCCGCCAGTGCACCGGCACCACGTCAAGCATCTCATGCGCATCCATGCCCAGCCGGCGCAACGCGCCGCCGCAATCGGGGCAGGTGCAGGCGCCCGAGGCCGGTTCGTGGAAGACCTCCTCGCGTGGCAGGTGCGTCGGCAGGCTGCGGACCGGTGCCGGCCGCGACGCCGTCTCGGACAGGCGCTCCCCTACCGGCGCCGCGTCGCGCTCGGCTTCCAGCTCTTCCAGCGCCAGTTCGAGCTGCTCGATCTCGCGGCCCAGCTTCTCGGACGAGGCGCCGAACTGCATCCGCCGCAGCCGGGCGATCTGCCCGCGCAATCTGTCGATGAGCAGATCGCGGGCAGCAAGCGCGGCATTGGCCCGGGCCAGCAACGCCTCCAGCGCGGCGATCCGCGCGGTGGCATCAGCAGGGGAAACGGGCGCTTCCGACACCCGGATTTCCTAGCAGATCGCAGCACCACAGGCGAGCAAAAGCAACGCAAAACCGCCGGTTTCAGCCCGCCAGCGTCGGCGTGTACGTCCGCTCAGGGCGGCGCCAGTCGATGCCCTCCAGCAGCATCGACAATTGCGCCGGCGTCAGCACCACCGTGCCGCTTGTCGTCACTGGCCAGACGAAACGGCCCCGATCGAGCCGCTTCGAAAACAGGCACAGGCCTTGCCCGTCGAACCACAGCAGCTTGACCAGATGCCCGCGCTTGCCCCGGAACGCGAACAGCGCGCCCGAATGCGGGTTTTTCGCCAGCACCTGCTGCACCAGCACCGCCAGCCCGTCGAAGCCCTTGCGCATGTCGGTCACGCCGCACGCCAGATATACCCGCGTCGGCAACGGCGCCGGGCTCACCGCAGCACCGACAGCACCCGTGCCAGCGCCTCCGCATCCACCCCGCCGTCGACACTGATCCGCACGCCGCTGGGCAGCGCGATGTCGATGCGGCCCGACGAACACGGCACCGGCGGCGACGCGGGCACCACCGGCCGGGCGAGCCGAACCTCGGCAAACACCGGCAGCGACGCTGCCGCCCCGGCCAGCTTGCCGGCCCGCAACTGCTTGCGCCACGTATAGATCAGGCTGCTCGAAACCTCGCGCCGGGCGATCACATCGCAGACCCGCACGCCAGGCTGGAACGCCTCGGCCAGGATCTCCAGCTTCTCCGCATCCGACCATCGCCGCCGGCCCGACACACGGCCGACGACCTCCATGCGACCAGTCATACGACTGCTCGTAGGACTGCTCGTAGAACCCGAAACTCCCTGCACCACCACCGCCCTCGTTAAAGGCGGCAAGCATCCCGGCTATCAACGATGCCGCAAGGCGGCCTGCAGGCCGCGCTTACTCGCCAGCGGTCGACTTGATCGATTGTGATCAACGGCGGCTATCCGCCCCGAGGGGGAACACCACGCCAGGTACGACCTGCGCATTGGCAGGAAAAGACGCTAGGATGACCTTTCAGCCGAGCATGACGGGTGGGAGGAAGGGGGTGACTGAAAGGAACCTCCATGCTCCGAATGCCTCGCGCCTGTTCTCCACTCCTTCTTGCCGCCGTCACCTTCGGCGTAGGCTGCGGCTTGGCTATTGCTGCTCCGGCAATGCCTTCAGGCCTGCCGAAGGAAGGCGAAGGGGAAGGCTTGCCGCTCGCCCATGTGAATAAGCGCCCCGGAGCGCTACCCGTGGTAGTCGTTGTTGCGACGGAGAAGGCGGTTTTGTCGGATTTCGTCGTGCCCTATGGGGTTTTGGCGCAATCCGGGGTCGCCAAGGTGATCGCGGTCAGCATGACGCCGGGCGATCTCAAAGCAGGCCCGCTCACGCTTGTGCCGGATATGACGGCGGCCGAGTTCGATCGCGCTTACCCAGAAGGCGCCGATTATGTAATCGTGCCTGCTACCTCGGACAAGCACACTGAAGAAGTCGCCTGGCTTCGAACGCAGCACGCGCGCGGGGCTGCGCTAATGTCGATCTGCGACGGTGTGGAACTTTTGGCGGAGGCTGGGCTGCTTGATGGTCGTAGCGCTACCGGGCACTGGGCGTCACTGTCCTCTCGACGCAAGCATTACCCTAAGGTTAACTGGCGCACGAACACGCGCTACGTAGCTGACGGCGACGTCGCCTCCAGCGCCGGTGTCTCCGCTGCCCTTCCGATCAGCTTGGCGCTTATTGAAACGATGGCAGGAGCACAGGTTGCGCACGTTACAGCTGAGCGCTTCGGCGAACGCTCCTGGGGTACGGTGCACGAGAGCGACGCTTTCAAAATCCGCGCCGACGATTTTGCCGTGCACACGGCCAATATGAGAGCGAAACCGGAGACCATTTCGATCGACGTTTGGGACGGCTCAGAGGAGGTTGCGCTTTCGCTGCAAGCCGAGGCATGGTCGCGGACCATGCGTGATAAGGTTCACCTCGTCTCCAATACGGGCGCGCCGGTGCGGTTGCGGGGAGGCCTGCGCATAAGGACAGAGGCCGCCGCGACCCTTTCCCCTGACCTTCGAATTGTCCTTGAAGGGGCGCCTGCCGGGGGCGCCGCGTTGAACGCCGCACTCGACGCCATCGCGCAGCGCTATGGCAGCGGCACGGCACGCTTGTCGGCTTTGGCGATGGAGTACCCCTGGGGGGATCTGCAGGCAGGAAAATGAGCGAGCCTACCGCCCTGCCGCTGAACGAGCACGTCGTCGGCGGGGCTGCTGAGCAGCCTGCCGGGCCGCTGACTGTTGTTCTGCTTGCCTATGACGGCATGAACCTGCTCGACCTTGCGGGTCCGCTGCAAGCGCTAACGACTGCGAATAGAAGCGTGCCGACGGGCGCACCTGCGCGCTACGCCTTGATCGTAGCGTCCGAACAGGGCGGCCAGGTTATCACGGGGTCGGGCTTGCCGGTTGTCACCGTTAGCGTGTCTTCGCTTGAGGGCGTGGCGATCGACACGCTTATGGCACCCGGAGGGTGTCCCGGCGACGAATATGTGGTCACTCCGGGCCTGCGAGACTTCCTTGCAACGCGCGCGGCGTCCGTGCGCAGGCTCTGTTCGATCTGCACCGGCGCGTTCTTGTTGGCGGCCGCGGGCCAACTCGAAGGCAAGCGGGTCGCCACGCACTGGGCGTGGCTTGAGAAGCTGAAGGTTCTTCACCCGGCCTTGGACGTAGATTCGGACAGTATCTTCGTCCGCGACGGCAAGCTCTGGACGTCGGCGGGAGTAAGCGCGGGGATCGATCTCACACTGGCGCTGATAGAGCAGGATTATGGCTCGCGCGTCGCGATAGACGCTGCGAGGCAGATGGTCGTATTTATGAAGCGCTCGGGTGGCCAATCGCAATTCAGTGTTCCACTCGCCATGCAATCGCGAGACCCCGCCTTCGTTGAGCTCCACGCTTGGATCGCTGCGAACCTGACGGCTCACCTTTCCGTCGATTGCCTGGCGGAGCGTGCGGGAATGACACCGCGCACCTTCGCGCGTGCCTACGTGACGAAGGTCGGACGCACGCCGGCGAAAACGGTCGAGCTGATGCGCCTCGAGGCTGCGAGTAGAGCTTTGGAGCTGACCGACTTGCCGCTCAAGAACGTGGCTGTACAGTCCGGCTACGGTGATGAGCAGACCATGCGACGTGCCTTCCAGCGGCACCTCGGCACCAATCCCGCCACGCATCGCTTGCGCTTCTCCAAGCACGCCTGATTCCCCCCCACCGGGGGCGGAGCGCGTATATGGTGGGAGTGTGCCCGCAGCCGGAAGAGGCCTTTTGCCGAGGAGGCGGCAGGTTCTGGCATAACCCGCCGTTGAACGGCGGACGCGTGAATGGCGCAAGCTGGTCGCGAGGTGCCGTAATAGAGGGATCTGCGGTGTCGCGATAAGCAACCTGTACTGAGTGTCCTATACGAACCGTGAGCCTTCCGAGATTTCCTCGGCTTCAATCGGTGACCGGCCTCCAGATTCTCGCTGAGCGTCTCCTCGGCGTTGCGATGTCGGACGGCCGTCTGGAACATTCGGCAGTGCAGGCAGCTGGGTCTTGCCCACCTAGCGGGTACCGCTAGGCTCCCGCGTCGAACCATGTCGCGCCTTCACAGCCTCCGTGCCACGATCGACGATGTCGCCCGCTTCCTGGACGCGGAGCCCGTGGGGCAGATCCCCCTTCCGCCCCACGTTACTGAGGGCCGCCAAGGGCTGGTGATGTTCGAGGCCGGTGGCCGCAGGCGTCTGCGGATGATGCGTTGGGGCTTTCCCCGCCGGATCCGCGACACCCAGTTGCAGCGGAACGAGCCCGAGATCATCGGTCTGGTAGCGGATCTCACCAATCCCCTCTGGGAGCAGACTGTCGTCGATCCGCGCTACCGCTGCGTCATCCCGATCACGCATTTCGGCAACCCGGACGGCGACGAAGGCGCCAAGACACGGACATGGTTCTCGGTCCGCGACCAGCCGATCCTAGCCTGGGCGGGCTTCTGCCGGAACTTCCAGTTTCGCCCGCCGATCGCCGCCGAGCGGATGGCCGTCCTGCGCACCGAAGATCCCTGGCGCGGCGGCGGTCCGCCGCCCGATGGCACGCAGTTGGACCTGCTCTAGCCGCAAATCGTGGGCTGCGCGTTGCAGCCCCCTCGCCTGCGACCTAGGCTGCCGTCATGTGCAATCTTTACCAGCTTCGGAAGAGCGCCGCCGAAGTCGCGGCCCATTTCGGCGTCGATACCCCGGTGCAGTCCAATGCGGGCGAGGAAGTCTATCCCGGCTACCCCGGCATGGTGGTGCGCGAGGAAGCGGGCGCGCGGGTGCTGCAGTCGATGGTCTGGGGCTTCCCGCTCCGGCTCAAGGGAATGAGCCCAACCGCCAAGCCGAAGCCGGTCAACAACATCGCCGATCTCACCAAGCCGATGTGGGTCGGCCTCGCGCGCAAGCCCGAGTGGCGCTGCCTCATTCCGCTGACCGGCTTTGCCGAAGCGGAGGGCGCCAAGGGATCGAAGATGCGGACCTGGTTCAGAGTCAAGGACGCCCCAATCTTCGCCTGGGCGGGACTGTGGCGCGACAGCGCCGAATGGGGTCCCGTCTATTCCGGCGTGATGACCGACTGCAACGAGGCGATCCGCCCGGTACATGATCGCATGCCGGTGCTGCTCCACCGCGACGACCATGATCGCTGGCTGCACGGCAGCTTCGACGACATCCTCGCTTTCCAGGCGCGCTGCTTCCCCGATGACCTGATCGTCATGAAGCGGACCGGCGAGCCCTGGGTGAAACGCAAGGGCGCTGTCGAACAGCCGGCCCTGTTCTAGGCGCGAAACCGGCTGACCGCCCGCCGCCATTCGACATCGCTCGGGAGCGGCAGGCTGGTGATCGTCGGCGGATCGCGGGTCAGGCTGATCGTCGTGCCGCGTCGCCCGCATCGCGAACATCGGAGGCGAGCGCCTACCTCGGCGACCAAGCCCGGCCATTGCCTGCGCTCGAACAGCCGCCAGAGCGCCGCGGCATGAAAGACGCCGATGTGCCCGCACCCGGCACAGGCTGCCCGGACCGAACGGTGGAACGCCGCAGCCTCGAACAGCGTCCGGGGCACCTGCCCGCCGTCAGCGTCATAGCGTGCCATATCAGCCGACCAAGCGCAGGCGCGGACCTGCCGCGGCAGGCGCAGGGTGCAGGCCGAGCGCAGGCACCTGCGCCTGCGGCACGACCCGGATGAGGGCGTCCGGCCAGGCCGGGAACATCGCCCGCACCTTGGCGGAGAGAAGCGTGGCCGCCGGTGCATCCATCAGCAGCGTCGCGTCATAGCCACACCACAACTCGGGCGGGATACGGCCCAGACGGTACTTGCCGGCAACCACGAGCACCGCCGGCGGGTGGAGCTCGCGTCGCCCCGCAATGAAGCGCGCAAGGCACAGCGGCCGCTGTGCCGCCTTCCAGGTCTCGAACTCCGCAGCGGAGTTGACCTGCCCCAAGCGATGCCCCTCGACCCTGCCCACATGGATCAGCCATCCGCCATAGGAGAAGGTTTCGAGCTCGATCGGCCAGCGATGCGCCAGCCAGTTGGTCCGTTCGATCGCATCCATCGCGCGAGCGTCAGGCGCGCGCCCGCTCGGCGAACAGAGTCGGTTGGACGGCACGATCGTACAGCGCCCGGCGCGCCTGCAGCGCCGCGCCTACCGCCTGACGATAATGGACCGTCCGAAAGCGCTCCGCCTCGTCGAAGCCGAACGGCGCCCATTCCTCGCTCGGATAGCAGGCGTCGTAGATCGCACGCGCAGCAGCGCGCAACTGGAGGTCATGCTCCATGCCGAAGCTCCCAATGATGTCGGACCGCTGCATCGGCAGCGGGCCACCATCTAGAACAGAACGGGAACGGGGCGCAAGCGCTCAAGGCCTCTCACGTGCATACCGTGAGGTTCTATTGCCTGTTCTCTGTTTCTCTAAAGCGGCCGCGGCAAGCGCTTCAAAAGCGCCGGCAGAACTCCGCCGACTCGCATGGGTTAGGCGATTCTTTTGGAGTGTGTGCTGGTGAATGGAAGATCGCACTCCCTCTGGCACTCGTGCCACTTCGACACAAGGCAACTGCAACAACGCCGCAATCGCGTTGGCGAGGCTGCTTGCGCGCGACGTCGCCAAGACTCACCTTCAGAACATTCCCACCGAAAGGCAGGTAAAATGACCAAAGTTGCACTTTACGCTCGGCATTCGCATGAGCCGCAGGGGCCGCGAGAAGCGTTGGCACCTTTCCGGAGGCTGCGAGACATGGCTTCGCAGCGCGGCTGGCGGGAAGTCGGTGGATGGGCAGACCATGCGCGGTCTGATGCCGCTCTCGATCGGCCGGGCTTCAAAGCGCTGATGGCGGCGTGCGAAGCGGGCGCCGTCGAAACCGTGCTGGTGGAGAGCCTGGACCGGGTGTCTCGCAGTTCCGAGGAGGTCGCCACATTCGTGGCGAACCTTCAGTCAAGGGGTATTTCGCTGGTGACGCTGGATAAGGGGCAGATCACCTGCCTCGGTAGCAGCATGCGGGGCTGAAGCCCCTCTCCCAAGGTCCCGGGAAGCACAAGACGTCTCTCCCCGTCCGCGGTTGAAAGGAAGCGGTAAACGGAAGCCGCATGCTGGCCAACACGGACGGGGACATCTTCAATTGCAACTTCGCTAGCATGGGACCTAAAATGACGAGGGTCGCACTCTACGCCCGCTATTCGACCGATATGCAGAAGCCGGAAACCATCGCGGTTCAGAACGGCAACATGCGTGCGTACATCGCACGCCAGGGCTGGCACGAAGCCGGTGCTTGGGCTGACGAAGCGGTATCAGGCGCCACGCTGAACCGCCCCGGGATTCAAGCCGTGCTCGCAGCGTGCGAGCGCCGTGAGGTCGATGTCGTTCTGGCAGATGAGCTGGATCGAGTCTCCCGCGGCCAGGCGCACACGGCAAAAGTATTCGAACGACTTCTTTTCCTTGGAATTCGGCTGGTTACCGTCGCCGAGGGCGAGATCACTCGGCTTCATGTCGGTATGAAGGGCACCATGAATGCCGAGCAGTTGTCGGCGACTTCCCGCAAGACGCGGGATGCGCTCGCCGATCGCCACATGAAGGGCCTGAATGCTGGGGGGCGCGCCTATGGCTATGAATTCGACTTCAAGCTCGACGCGCGTGGTGATCGTATCCCTGGACACCTCAAGGTGAACCCTCTTGAGGCTGACACGGTCGTCTTGATTTTTGAAGGATACGCGGCGGGACGCTCCGGCAAGGATCTTGCCAAGGAGCTTGTCCGGCGGGGAGTGCCGGGCCCGAGGGGCGGCAAATGGTCGGCGTCCACCATCAACGGCAATAAGAAGCGGGGCACGGGAATTCTGAACAACCAAGCATATATCGGGCGCCCTGAACATCAGCGACAGACGTTCCGCAAGGACCCCGAAACCGGTAAGCGCCACGCCTTCGCCAACCCAGAGGAGGTGAAGAAAACGGCCGAAGTGCCGCATCTGCGGATTGTCAGCGACGACCTGTGGGCGCGCGTGAAGGAGCGCCAGGAGAAGACAGCCTGCCCGCACGGTCCCGACGTGACGCCGTTTTGGGCACGTCAGCGGCCGAAGTACCTGCTCACCGGCAAGGTTACCTGCGGCGTATGCGGATCGAACTATGGCAAAGTCGGCAAGCTGCGCTCGGCCTGCCACGCACGCACCAACTATGGCGATGCCGGCTGCAGCAACACGCTCACGATCCGTATCCGCGATCTCGAGGAGCAGGTCCTCGCAGCCCTGAAGCAGGACATGCTCCAGCCGGAGGTCGTGGAAGCGTTCGTGGAGGAGTATGTTCGGGAAACGAACCGCCTCACTCGAGAGCGGGATCAGGACAGCGCAGCTCATCGGCAGGAACTGAAATCCGTGGAGGCAGGTATCCGCCGACTCACTGACGCCATCCTGAAAGGCGTAGACGCTTCACTCCTCAGCGACGAACTCAATCGGCTTGGAAGGCGCAAGTCGGATCTAAAGGCCATGATGCGGTCAGCGGGCGACGGCGAGACGCCAGCCCTGCTGCACCCGCGGATCGCGCAGCTCTATCGCGAGAAGGTCGAGAATCTCCTCGAGGCATATAGCTCTCCAGAGACCCGTATGCAGGCACAGGAGATCATCCGCGGCCTGATCGACCGGATCGTGTTGACGCCAGTGGATGGGCAGCTGCAGGTCGAAATGACGGGCGACCTCGCGGCGATGCTGCTGATCTCGCAGGAGGGCAAACGCAAAAACACCCCGGAAGCGGCTGCGTCCGAGGTGCGACAAGTTAAATTGGTTGCGGGGGCAGGATTTGAACCTGCGGCCTTCAGGTTATGAGCCTGACGAGCTACCGGGCTGCTCCACCCCGCGCCAATGCTGGTGCCCTTGGTAGGGCGAACGGGGGACATGTGAATGGGTTTTCCGTGTTTCCTGGGTCCAGACGCGACACCGGCTTCAATGCCTGGCGGCGACCTACTCTTCCATTGCTTGAGCAATAGTACCATCGGCGCTGTCTGGTTTCACGGCCGAGTTCGGGATGGGATCGGGTGGGTCACAGACGCTATGGCCACCAAGCAATGAAGCAGGTGTGGCGTTTGGGGAAACATGGGGTTTTCAAATCGTGCACTGTCAAAGGCTGGAATGTTCATCCACCCGGATCCAGACAACCCAGGGTTGTCGATGGGGGTGTGAAACTCTCAAGCGCGAAAAGAGCAATTAGTATCGGTTAGCTCCACGCGTTACCGCGCTTCCACATCCGATCTATCAAGGTCGTGGTCTTCGACCGCTCTATGAAATCTTATCTCGAGGGAGGCTTCCCGCTTAGATGCTTTCAGCGGTTATCCCGTCCATACATAGCTACCCAGCTGCGCTCTTGGCAGAACGACTGGTACACCAGAGGTATGTTCAACCCGGTCCTCTCGTACTAGGGTCAACTCCTCTCAAATTTCGACGCCCACGGCAGATAGGGACCAAACTGTCTCGCGACGTTCTGAACCCAGCTCACGTACCACTTTAATTGGCGAACAGCCAAACCCTTGGGACCTGCTCCAGCCCCAGGATGTGATGAGCCGACATCGAGGTGCCAAACAACCCCGTCGATATGAGCTCTTGGGGGTTATCAGCCTGTTATCCCCGGCGTACCTTTTATCCGTTGAGCGATGGCCCTTCCACGAGGGACCACCGGATCACTATGACCGACTTTCGTCTCTGCTCGACTTGTCAGTCTCGCAGTCAGGCTGGCTTATGCCATTGCACTCTAACAGCCGGTTTCCAACCGGCCTGAGCCAACCTTCGCGCGCCTCCGTTACTCTTTAGGAGGCGACCGCCCCAGTCAAACTACCCGCCACAGAGGGTCCCTGTACCGGATGACGGTACGAGGTTAGACAGTAAAGAACAACAGGGTGGTATTTCACTTGGTGGCTCCACATCAGCTGGCGCCGATGCTTCAAAGCCTCCCACCTATTCTACACAGTTGTTCTCCACTGCCACTCTGAAGCTGCAGTAAAGGTGCACGGGGTCTTTCCGTCTAACCGCGGGTACTCCGCATCTTCACGGAGAATTCAATTTCGCTGAGCATGTCCTGGAGACAGTGGGGAAGTCGTTACGCCATTCGTGCAGGTCGGAACTTACCCGACAAGGAATTTCGCTACCTTAGGACCGTTATAGTTACGGCCGCCGTTTACCTGGGCTTCATTTCGGAGCTTGCACTCCTCCACTTAACCTTCAGGCACCGGGCAGGCGTCAGGCCCTATACGTCGTCTTGAAGCCGACTTAGCAGAGCCCTGTGTTTTTGCTAAACAGTCGCTACCCCCTGGCCTGTGCCCCCTACAAGAGCTTGCGCCTATGTAGGGCCTCCTTCTTCCGAAGGTACGGAGGCAATTTGCCGAGTTCCTTCAGGACACTTCTCTCAAGCGCCTTGGTATACTCTACCTGACCACCTGTGTCGGTTTCGGGTACGGTCTATACGGTGGGGCTATTTCCCGGGACTGCTTCGAAGCCAGCTCAATCCGTTAAGAGCTGACAACACACGCAATCCGTCACACACCACCAGGCCCACGAATATTAACGTGGTTCCCATCGACTACCCCCTTCGGGCTCGTCTTAGGGGCCGGCTCACCCTGCGCGGATTAGCCTTGCGCAGGAACCCTTGGTCTTTCGGCGAGAGGGCATCTCACCCTCTTTATCGCTACTCATGTCTGCATTCGCACTTCCGATACCTCCATGGTCGGTTACCCTTCCACTTCACAGGCTTACGGAACGCTCCGCTACCGCGTGATCGTAAACGATCACACCCTAAGCTTCGGTGCACGTCTTGAGCCCCGTTACATCTTCGCCGCAGGAACCCTTATTTAGACCAGTGAGCTGTTACGCTTTCTTTAAAGGATGGCTGCTTCTAAGCCAACCTCCTGGTTGTTTTGGGATTCCCACATGCTTTCCCACTTAGACGTGACTTGGGGACCTTAGCTGTAGGTCAGGGCTGTTTCCCTTTTGACGACGGACCTTAGCACCCGCCGTCTGTCTCCCGGATATCACTCCTAGGTATTCGGAGTTTGGTTAGAGTTGGTAGATCTCGCGACCCCCGCATCCATCCAGTGCTCTACCCCCTAGGGTGTTCATCCGAGGCACTACCTCAATAGTTTTCGCGGAGAACCAGCTATTTCCCGGCTTGATTGGCCTTTCACCCCTAAGCACAACTCATCCGGTAACTTTTCAACGTTAATCGGTTCGGACCTCCAGTGCGTGTTACCGCACCTTCATCCTGGTCATGCATAGATCGCCGGGTTTCGGGTCTAATGCATCAAACTAAGTCGCCCTATTCAGACTCGCTTTCGCTGCGCCTACACCTATCGGCTTAAGCTTGCTTGATACATTAAGTCACAGACCCATTATGCAAGAGGTACGCGGTCAGGGCATAAAGCCCCTCCCACTGCTTGTAGGCATTCGGTTTCAGGTACTGTTTCACTCCCCTCATCGGGGTGCTTTTCACCTTTCCCTCACGGTACTAGTTCGCTATCGGTCATGTACGAGTATTTAGGCTTGGAGGGTGGTCCCCCCATGTTCAGACAGAATTTCACGTGTTCCGCCCTACTCGAGTCCTGATACATCACTTTCGCATACGGGGCTGTCACCCGCTATGGCCAACCTTTCCAGGTTGTTCTGCTAGTTGAATATCAGGCACTGGCCTGGTCCGCGTTCGCTCGCCACTACTAACGGAATCTCGGTTGATGTCTTTTCCTCCGGGTACTGAGATGTTTCAGTTCGCCGGGTTCGCTTCACCAAAGCTATGTATTCACTTCGGTGATACCTTGCCCCAATTAACTCGGTCGTTGATTGCTCAACCACTGAATTAATTGGTGAAGGTGGGTTTCCCCATTCGGAAATCGTCGGGTCAAAGCTTGCTCACAGCTCACCGACGCTTATCGCAGCGTGCCACGTCCTTCATCGCCTGTACATGCCAAGGCATCCACCAAATGCCCTTACCTCACGCTTGAGAGTCCACACCACCAACGACAACGCTGGGCGCTTGCCTTACGGCAAACACCAACTCGGCAGAGCAGCGTGCGCGGCATATCGGTGTGGATGAAAATCTCAGCCTTTAATTGGACAGCTGTCGATCCAGTCTCACGACTGAAA
>NZ_JBQEPL010000019.1:0-514 GCF_052045505.1 Sphingomonas sp. 22176
CCGGTAGCTCAGGTGGTTAGAGCGCACGCCTGATAAGCGTGAGGTCGTAAGTTCAACTCTTACTCGGCCCACCATTCGCTTGTAGCGTGCGATCGCTGACTCTTTCGGGGCCTTAGCTCAGCTGGGAGAGCGGTTGCTTTGCAAGCATCAGGTCATCGGTTCGATCCCGATAGGCTCCACCAGTTCGCAGCGGACGAGACGAATTAGCCATGCTAATTCGCACGCTCCGCAAGAACGGCCAGCGCTGCGAAGCGCGCCACAAGGCGCAGCTTTGCTGCGACTGACGGCGCGACGGGCGCGAGACGCTAGCCATTATATCCAGAGATGAAGACACGAGATCCGCTGCTACGGCAGCGGTCCTGCGAGCCCCATGGGCTCGCGAGCTTTTTGACATTGTGAATGGGTTTTTCAAATCGATGCCGTGACGGCGTTGATTTCAGTCGTGAGACTGGATCGACAGCTGTCCAATTAAAGGCTGAGATTTTCATCCACACCGATATGCCGCGCACGCTGC
>NZ_JBQEPL010000020.1:0-500 GCF_052045505.1 Sphingomonas sp. 22176
GAGCGGGCGCGGGATGAGGACCGGGAGGCGCGGCAGCTGGCGTTTCTGAAGCGCTTCACCGTGTTCAATGTCGACCAGTGCGAGGGGTTGCCCGAGCGACTGGCGGCGGGGGAGTATGCCGAGCCGGTGACGGAGGCTGACTGCATCCCGGCTGCGCATGCGCTGATGGAAGCGTGTGGTGCCGATATTAGGATCGGGGGCGGAGAAGCCTATTACAGTCCGGGCGGCGACTATGTTGCGGTGCCGCCGCAGCTGGGTTTTTACGACCGCATCAACTGGTATCGCACCGTACTGCACGAGCTGGGGCACTGGACCGGGCATCGTTCGCGACTGGATCGTGACCAGTCCGGCGCATTCGGCAGTGCAGCCTATAGTCGGGAAGAGCTGGTTGCCGAGATGGCGAGCGCGTTCACCTGTGCATCGCTGGCGATCCGGCCGACGGTGCGGCACGCCGATTATGTCGGCAGCTGGCTGGCGGTGCTGCGCGAGGATGAAAAGGC
>NZ_JBQEPL010000021.1:0-468 GCF_052045505.1 Sphingomonas sp. 22176
GCAGCGTGCGCGGCATATCGGTGTGGATGAAAATCTCAGCCTTTAATTGGACAGCTGTCGATCCAGTCTCACGACTGAAACCAACGCCGTCACGGCATCGATTTGAAAAACCCATTCACAATGTCAAAAAGCTCGCGATCCTTGGATCGCAGGACCGCTGCCGTAGCAGCGGATCTCGTGTCTTCATCTCTGGATATCTGGCTAGAATGTTTTCGCCTCAGCTTTTCGGAGAAGCGCGAAGCGCCTCTCGACGAAAAGCTGGTGGAGCCTATCGGGATCGAACCGATGACCTGATGCTTGCAAAGCAACCGCTCTCCCAGCTGAGCTAAGGCCCCTGAAAAGTTCCGAAGGTTCCGGCAAAGCGACAACAACGTCGCATCCCGCAACCAGCGAATGGTGGGCCGAGTAAGAGTTGAACTTACGACCTCACGCTTATCAGGCGTGCGCTCTAACCACCTGAGCTACCGG